>NZ_JAYWIX010000001.1:0-411685 GCF_035916755.1 Rothia nasimurium
GAGTTGCCCAAACGGGTGACACAAAAACTTGAGAATGACCGATACGAAACACCGGCCAGTTCCACTGGCTAGGGTTGAGAATGCGGTTTGTTGCTTGAAAACTCAATAGCGTACCAATGTTATACATAACATTCTTATCGTCCACACTACACACTAGTGTTCACCATGAACACCAGGTAGTGCGGAAGTTGAACTGATACCAAATATTTATACAAGACGTGAGAAACCCCTTGGTTTCTCACTGAATTTGATAATCACATGGTTTCAGATTCGTCAGCTCGAACCACACCACCCCGTGGTGAATGGTTCGCTAACAATCAGAGACCAGGATCATCAACTACTTCATTTTTCTAACGGAGAGTTTGATTCTGGCTCAGGACGAACGCTGGCGGCGTGCTTAACACATGCAAGTCGAACGATGAAGGCCCTGCTTGCAGGGTTGGATTAGTGGCGAACGGGTGAGTAATACGTGAGTAACCTGCCTTTAACTCTGGGATAAGCCTTGGAAACGAGGTCTAATACCGGATACGACCAGTTCCCGCATGGGATGCTGGTGGAAAGGGATATGTACTGGTTTTAGATGGGCTCACGGCCTATCAGCTTGTTGGTGAGGTAACGGCTCACCAAGGCGACGACGGGTAGCCGGCCTGAGAGGGTGACCGGCCACACTGGGACTGAGACACGGCCCAGACTCCTACGGGAGGCAGCAGTGGGGAATATTGCACAATGGGCGCAAGCCTGATGCAGCGACGCCGCGTGAGGGATGACGGCCTTCGGGTTGTAAACCTCTTTCAGCAGGGAAGAAGCGAAAGTGACGGTACCTGCAGAAGAAGCGCCGGCTAACTACGTGCCAGCAGCCGCGGTAATACGTAGGGCGCGAGCGTTGTCCGGAATTATTGGGCGTAAAGAGCTTGTAGGCGGTTTGTCGCGTCTGCTGTGAAAGCCCGGGGCTTAACCCCGGGTTTGCAGTGGGTACGGGCTAACTAGAGTGCAGTAGGGGAGACTGGAATTCCTGGTGTAGCGGTGAAATGCGCAGATATCAGGAGGAACACCAATGGCGAAGGCAGGTCTCTGGGCTGTAACTGACGCTGAGAAGCGAAAGCATGGGGAGCAAACAGGATTAGATACCCTGGTAGTCCATGCCGTAAACGTTGGGCACTAGGTGTGGGGGGCATTCCACGTTTTCCGCGCCGTAGCTAACGCATTAAGTGCCCCGCCTGGGGAGTACGGCCGCAAGGCTAAAACTCAAAGAAATTGACGGGGGCCCGCACAAGCGGCGGAGCATGCGGATTAATTCGATGCAACGCGAAGAACCTTACCAAGGCTTGACATATACTGGACCGCTCTAGAGATAGAGTTTCCCTTTGGGGCTGGTATACAGGTGGTGCATGGTTGTCGTCAGCTCGTGTCGTGAGATGTTGGGTTAAGTCCCGCAACGAGCGCAACCCTCGTTCTATGTTGCCAGCACGTAATGGTGGGGACTCATAGGAGACTGCCGGGGTCAACTCGGAGGAAGGTGGGGATGACGTCAAATCATCATGCCCCTTATGTCTTGGGCTTCACGCATGCTACAATGGCCGGTACAAAGGGTTGCGATACTGTGAGGTTGAGCTAATCCCAAAAAGCCGGTCTCAGTTCGGATTGGGGTCTGCAACTCGACCCCATGAAGTCGGAGTCGCTAGTAATCGCAGATCAGCAACGCTGCGGTGAATACGTTCCCGGGCCTTGTACACACCGCCCGTCAAGTCACGAAAGTTGGTAACACCCGAAGCCGATGGCCTAACCCCTTGTGGGAGGGAGTCGTCGAAGGTGGGATTGGCGATTGGGACTAAGTCGTAACAAGGTAGCCGTACCGGAAGGTGCGGCTGGATCACCTCCTTTCTAAGGAGCTTCAACAATTTTGGTTGAGCCACGCTGGACGCGAGTGTCGTTTGGGTGGTTTGCTCATGGGTGGAATGTTGGTTCAGGTGCCCTTTGGTGGGTGCTGATAGGAATGGTGTGATGCTGGTGCGCTTTTGGGTTTTGAGGTAACAAGCCATGCGTGGTTTGTTGCTCTCAGGTTCCCGGCATGAGAGTAGTGGTCAGGTTTTTCCTGGTTGCCTTGAGTGGTATCGGGTTGTTGTTTGAGAACTGTATAGTGGACGCGAGCATCTTCGAATGTAATGAAGATTTCTCAATCTCTAGTGATTGGGTTTCTTTGATACTTTTGATTTTGTACTTAGTTAGTCAAGGTTTTATTATCTTTGATTTTATCTGTGTGTAAGTTATTAAGGGCACACGGTGGATGCCTTGGCACTAGAAGCCGATGAAGGACGTGTGAATCTGCGAAAAGCCTGGGGGAGCCGATAACAGGGCGTTGATCCCAGGATGTCCGAATGGGGAAACCCAGCAAGCCATCATGGTTTGTTACCACCAGTTGAATGTATAGGCTGGTTGGAGGGAACGGGGGGAAGTGAAACATCTCAGTACCCTCAGGAAGAGAAAATAACTAATGATTCTGTGAGTAGTGGCGAGCGAAAGCGGAAGAGACTAAACCTGTGGTGTGTGATACCGGTTGAGGGTTGCATCATGGGGGTTGTGGGAGTACGCATAACAGTTTCAACCGGCTGTTGACGTGATGTTCTAGCATGTAGGTGAACGCCTTGGGATGGGCGACCGGAGAGGGTGAGAGTCCTGTAATCGTAATGTGTTAGACCGCGTGTGTGCCACCCGAGTAGCACGGGGCTCGTGGAATCTCGTGTGAATCTGCCAGGACCACCTGGTAAGTCTAAATACTTTCTAGTGACCGATAGTGAATCAGTACCGTGAGGGAATGGTGAAAAGTACCCCGGGAGGGGAGTGAAATAGTACCTGAAACCGTGTGCTTACAAGCCGTTGGAGCCTTGTGGGGTGACAGCGTGCCTTTTGAAGAATGAGCCTGCGAGTTAGTGTTCTGTCGCGAGGTTAACCCGTGTGGGGAAGCCGTAGCGAAAGCGAGTCTGAATAGGGCGTTTGAGTGGCAGGATCTAGACCCGAAGCGGAGTGATCTATCCATGGCCAGGTTGAAGCGACGGTAAGACGTCGTGGAGGACCGAACCCACTTCAGTTGAAAATGGAGGGGATGAGCTGTGGATAGGGGTGAAAGGCCAATCAAACTCTGTGATAGCTGGTTCTCCCCGAAATGCATTTAGGTGCAGCGTTGCGTGTTTCTTGCCGGAGGTAGAGCTACTGGATGGCCGATGGGCCCCACAGGGTTACTGACGTCAGCTAAACTCCGAATGCCGGTAAGTGAGAGCGTAGCAGTGAGACAGTGGGGGATAAGCTTCATTGTCGAGAGGGAAACAGCCCAGACCATCAACTAAGGTCCCTAAGCGTGTACTAAGTGGGAAAGGATGTGGAGTTGCTTAGACAACCAGGAGGTTGGCTTAGAAGCAGCCACCCTTGAAAGAGTGCGTAATAGCTCACTGGTCAAGTGATTCTGCGCCGATAATGTAGCGGGGCTCAAGTACACCACCGAAGTTATGGCAATCAGTTTTTTGCTGGTTGGGTAGGGGAGCGTCGTGTATCCGGTGAAGCTGCGGTGTAAACCAGTGGTGGAGGGTATGCGAGTGAGAATGCAGGCATGAGTAGCGAATCACGGGTGAGAAACCCGTGCGCCGGATGATCAAGGGTTCCAGGGTCAAGCTAATCTGCCCTGGGTTAGTCGGGGCCTAAGGCGAGGCCGACAGGCGTAGTCGATGGATAACGGGTTGATATTCCCGTACCGGCGAAAAACCGCCCATACTGATATTTTGATGCTAACTGTGAGAAGCTGTTTGTAACCCTGCCGTTTGTGGTGGGGGGCTTATGGTGGACTGCAGGACCCGATTTTTGGAGGTAAACGTATTAACAGGTGTGACGCAGGAAGGTAGCCAAGCCACGCGATGGTTGTCGTGGTCTAAGCGTGTAGGGTATCCGGTTGTTAAATGCGCCGGTGTTGGCCTGAGACGTGATGGGACCCTGTTGTGGGGGATTTGGTGATCCTATGCTGCCGAGAAAAGCATCGACGTGAGGTTTTAGCCGCCCGTACCCGAAACCGACACAGGTGATCAGGTAGAGAATACTAAGGCGATCGAGAGAATCATGGTTAAGGAACTCGGCAAAATGTCCCCGTAACTTCGGGAGAAGGGGAGCCTTGAGCGTGACCGGTCCGTGCGGCCGTGAGCGTGTATGGGTCGCAGAGAATTGGGGGAAGCGACTGTTTATCAAAAACACAGGTCCGTGCGAAGTCGTAAGACGATGTATACGGACTGACTCCTGCCCGGTGCTGGAAGGTTAAGAGGATTGGTTAGCCATTTTGTGGCGAAGCTGAGAATTTAAGCCCCAGTAAACGGCGGTGGTAACTATAACCATCCTAAGGTAGCGAAATTCCTTGTCGGGTAAGTTCCGACCTGCACGAATGGAGTAACGACTTCCCTACTGTCTCAACCATGAACTCGGCGAAATTGCAGTACGAGTAAAGATGCTCGTTTCGCGCAGCAGGACGGAAAGACCCCGTGACCTTTACTATAGTTTGGTATTGGTGTTCGGTGTGGCTTGTGTAGGATAGGTGGGAGACTGTGAAGCAGGCACGCTAGTGTTTGTGGAGTCGTTGTTGAAATACCACTCTGGTCGCTCTGGATGTCTAACTTCGGCCCGTGATCCGGGTCAGGGACAGTGCCTGATGGGTAGTTTAACTGGGGCGGTTGCCTCCCAAAGAGTAACGGAGGCGCCCAAAGGTTCCCTCAGCCTGGTTGGCAATCAGGTGTTGAGTGTAAGTGCACAAGGGAGCTTGACTGTGAGACTGGCAGGTCGAGCAGGGACGAAAGTCGGGACTAGTGATCCGGCGGTACGTTGTGGAACGGCCGTCGCTCAACGGATAAAAGGTACCTCGGGGATAACAGGCTGATCTTGCCCAAGAGTCCATATCGACGGCATGGTTTGGCACCTCGATGTCGGCTCGTCGCATCCTGGGGCTGGAGTTGGTCCCAAGGGTTGGGCTGTTCGCCCATTAAAGCGGTACGCGAGCTGGGTTCAGAACGTCGTGAGACAGTTCGGTCCCTATCCGCTGCGCGCGTTGGAAATTTGAGAAAGGCTGTCCTTAGTACGAGAGGACCGGGACGGACGAACCTCTGGTATGTCAGTTGTACCGCCAGGTGCATGGCTGATTGGCTACGTTCGGGAGGGATAACCGCTGAAAGCATCTAAGCGGGAAGCCTGTTTCGAGATGAGATTTCCTGGCAACGTTTGTTGTGTGAGGATCCCTATAGATGATGGGGTTGATAGGCCAGGTATGGACGCGGGGAATGCCCGTGGAGTTGACTGGTACTAATAGTCCGAAGGCTTACACTTTTTGACTGAGTTTTGTTTGTTTGTGTCCACTGTATGGTTTTGAGATAACAGCCTTGTTGGGTTTGTTATTGCTGCCCCTTGCTTTGTTTGGTGGGGTGGTCATCGTTGGTTTACGGTGGTTATAGCGAGAGGGAAACACCCGGTTCCATCCCGAACCCGGAAGTTAAGGCTCTTTGCGCCGATGGTACTGCACTGGTGACGGTGTGGGAGAGTAGGTTACTGCCGGTTTTTGATTGGGATACAGGAAGAGCCTGAGCTATACAGCTCAGGCTCTTCCTGTTTATGGCTCGGAGCTATCGCTCCGAGCCCTTTTTCTTTTAAAGCGATGGGCCAGCGTGGAGCTGTGTGCCTGAAAACGCACCGGTAAGACCAGGCAGCCCCTACGCAAGGTACCACAAGCCAGCTAGACTAGAACCTAGCGAAAAAATCAGGGCAGAACAGCGCCCTAACCCCACCATAAACACCATAGAGGAGCTCACTTGGCTGAATACTCACGTAACCACTCAGATAAAAACCGCGGTGGCTACAAGAAGAACAACGACCGTAACTCCTCACGCCCCTACCGCAGCGACCGCTCCAACCGTAAAAACAACGGCAATGGTCGCGGCGAACGCTCCTTCGACCGTAAGGGCAATGGCCCCCGCAAGAACTTCGACCGCGACCAGAATAAGCGCGGCTTCCAGGGGGAGCGCAAAGACCGTAACTTTACTGCTGAGGTAAAGAACCCCAGCGGTGACTACCGTCCATCAAAGAATGCACCTGAGATCGACACCGACGTCACCGGCAAGGAACTTGAAAACTGGACCCTGCGTGCCCTGCGCCAGCTAGAAGCCCAGAACGCAGATACCGTAGCCAAGCACCTGGTCATGGTCGGCCGTTACCTCGACATTGACCCCGACTTCGCACTAGAACACGCTGTTGCTGCCTCAAAGCGCGCAGGCCGAATCGGCGTCGTCCGCGAAGTTGTCGGTATCGCAGCCTACGCTGCAGAGGACTTTGAACTGGCCCTGCGTGAGCTGCGTACTCACCGTCGTATCTCGGGCTCCAACGAGCACCTGGCACTGCTCGTAGACTGCGAGCGTGCCCTGGGGCGTATCGAAAAGGCTCTGACCCTGGCTGAAGAAGCGAAGAACGAAGAGGTACCTGCGGCCGTCCGCTCTGAGGTCGCTATCGTTGTCTCCGGTGTCTACAGCGACCAGGGCGATCTGAAGAAGGCTCTGAAGGCCCTTGAGATTCCTGAGCTGAACCCCAAGCGCGGTTTCGACTACTCACCCCGCCTCTTCAATACCTACGCTGAACTGCTGAAGCAGGACGGACGCAGCAAGGAAGCAGCCCGCTGGGCCCGCCTCGCCCTGATGACCGAAGCCGCTCTAGGCCAGGGGGACTTCGTCGAACCTGAAATCTTCGATATCTTCACTGAGCAGGACCTACTTGAACCCGAAGAGCCCTCCGTTGACCTTGAAGCTGCTGAAGCTCAGGCACCGGCTGCTGAAGCCACCGAGACTGAGGCTGCCGATGCAATAACCGCAGAAGAGTCTGAAGCAAACGAAGACGGTGCCCTTTTTGAGGTCGACGAAACCCTGACGACCACTGAAACCGTAGTGAGCGAAGACCAGGTAGAGGAAGAAGCCCTCTTCGAGCTGTCTGCTGAAGCTGCTGAGGAGGGCCGCGACTAATGCTACTGGCAGCCCACGATGCTATTCTCTCTGACCTTGACGGTGTAGTGTACGCGGGGCCCTTCGCTATTGAAGGTGCCCCGGAGGCTCTGAACAGGGCCCAGGACGCCGGGGTACCGGTAGCCTTCGTGACCAACAATGCTTCGCGCAGCGTCCAGGCCGTTGCCGATCATCTGGTGGCGCTCGGCGTCAACACCGACGCTGACCACGTGATTAGCTCAGCCCAGGCTGCGGCTGAGCTGCTGAAGGCCCAGCTCCCTGCCGGGGCTAAGGTGCTGATTACCGGGGCACAGGCTCTGGCCGATTGCGTGGCGGCTGCCGGGCTAACCCCCGTCGATAGCCAGGCTGATGAGCCGGTTGCGGTTGCTCAGGGATTCAACCCCAAGATTGTGTGGGAAGACCTCGCCGAAGCCGCCTATACCCTGGCTGATGAGAAGGTTCTATGGGTTGCTTCCAACACCGACTTTACGATCCCTAAGGAACGCGGCATCGCCCCCGGTAACGGCACCCTGGTGGGGGCTGTGGCGACGGCTACCGGGCGCACCCCGCAGGTGGCGGGTAAGCCGGAGTCGCCTATTTTCGTCACCGCCGCCCAGAAGCTGAACTCTCAGCGCCCCGTGGTGGTGGGCGACCGCCTGGATACCGATATCCAGGGCGGTAACCGGGCAGCCATGGCGACCGCCGTGGTGATGACCGGGGTAGAGACCTACCAGAGCATCCTGGCTGCGATTCCGATGGAGCGCCCCACCTACATTCTGGAAGACCTCTCGGGTTTCTTTGAGGCATACCCCCAGATTCAGGTGCAGACAACAGCAACCGGTATGAGCGCTCGGGGCGCAGGCTGGTCTGCTGAGGCAACCGACACCGAACTCACCATCACAGGTGAGGGCAGCGAGATTGATAGCTGGCGTGTGGCCTGCGCAGCCTGGTGGGCTGCCCACCCCGATGCGTCCGCTCCGGTCGCTCCCGCCAAGGTCCACCGTGGCTAGGGGAGCGGACGAGCGCGGGCAGGAGCCCCAGGGCCAGGCTGGGGCGGATTCCCCGGCTGAGGAAACCGAGGAGCTAGACCCCGAATTCGAGGAAGCTCTGACCGCTGCCCTGGCTCTGGACGCCACCGAACGGATAGAGAGACTGGGGCAGCTGGCGTCCGCGCTCAAAGAAGACCTAGATTCAAGCCGCTAGAGCCGAGCACGGAGCGGGAAGGAAGAGAATGCGACTGGACCAGTACATGGTGCAGGCAAAGATTGCCCGCTCCCGCACGCTGGCAGCCAAGATGGTTGAGGGCGGGCACATCAGCGTGAACGGCCGTACCGTGACGAAGCCAGCCCAAAAGCTTAAGGAGGGGGACCGCGTCCGCGTCCGCCGCAGCGAGCTGACCGAGTACGTGAGCCGCGCCGGGCACAAGCTAGCTGGCGCTCTGGACGCCTTCCCCGAGATCACCGTTGCCGGTAAATTCTGCCTGGACGCAGGCGCCTCTACCGGCGGGTTTACCGACGTGCTCTTGCGCCGGGGTGCCAGCCGCGTTGCAGCGGTCGATGTAGGGCATGACCAGCTGGTCAAGCAGATCCGGAACCACCCAGCCGTTGATGTGTATGAGGGCATGAACGTGCGGCACATGAGCCCCGATGACATCGGCGGACAGGTAGCCCTTACGGTCTCAGACCTAAGCTTTATCTCCCTCACCAAGGTCGTTGAGCCACTGGCTCGGGCAACGGCCGCAGGTGGGGATCTGCTGCTCATGGTCAAACCCCAGTTTGAGGTGGGCCCGGCCCGTATCGGCAAGGGCGGGGTGGTGACCGACCCCGAGGCGAGAGCGGACGCCTTGGCGTCCGTCCGCGCAGCAGCGCAGGACGCCGGGCTGCTCGTGCTGGGGGAGAAGGAAAGCCCCCTGCCGGGGCAGGACGGCAACGTGGAGTTTTTCCTTTGGTGCCATAAGCCCACAGAGAATGAAGCTGCCACCCCCAGCGCATCTTAAATCGAATAAATATTCGAAAAATTAAGGTGTGTTGGGCCCAGAAAAACAGCAAAACTGCTCACGGTCAGCTAGCCTAAAAGTGTGAACGAAACACCTGACACCGCTCTCATACCTCAGCAGACCAAGACGCCGGGGGAACGCAATATTCTTGTCTTCGCCCATACCGGCCGTCTTGAGGCTCGCAACGCTGCTCGTGCTACCTGCACGCAGTTGCACCGGGCTGGCCTGGTGCCCGTGATGAACCGCGCTGACCTGGAAGCCCTGACCGAAAAATGGGAGAACCCCGTGCCGGTAGCTGTGGCCCATGAGTCGGTTGCCCTCAAAGATATTGAACTGGGTGTGGTGCTGGGTGGTGACGGGTCGATTCTGCGCGCCGCTGAGATGATTCGCCACACCCAGATACCCCTCATCGGCGTCAACCTTGGCCACGTAGGGTTTCTTGCAGAGGCCGAAGAGTTCGACCTGACCGAAACCGTTGAGCGGGTGGTCTCGGGCGACTACACGGTTGAAGAGCGCATGGCAATCGACGTGAAGGTCTGGGACGGCAGCCAGAAAATTCTTGAAACCTGGGCCCTCAACGAGGCCAGCGTCGAAAAGGGCAACCGCGAAAAGATGATTGAGGTAGTCATTGAGGTCGACCGGCGCCCGCTCTCGTCCTTTGGCTGTGACGGCGTGGTGCTGGCAACCCCCACCGGATCAACTGCCTACGCATTTTCGGGCGGGGGCCCGGTTGTCTGGCCCAGTGTTGAGGCTATGCTGATGGTACCTCTCTCAGCCCACGCTCTTTTTGCCCGCCCCCTGGTCACCGCACCGACTTCGATGATGGCGGTAGAACTGATTTCCACTAACGGGGCAGAAGGTGTGCTCTGGTGCGATGGGCGCCGTACCCGCGACCTGCCTCCCGGGGCCCGCGTCGAGGTAACCCGCTCGTCTAAGCCCGTCCGCTTGGCCCGTATGCACCCGGCCCCCTTCTCAGAGCGCCTGGTCAAAAAGTTCGAGCTACCTATTGCGGGCTGGCGCGGCCCCCACACCCCCGGGCCTGCAACCAGCGCCCTGACCGTTATCCGTAACGACTAACCTCGTCAAGAAAGTTTTCCCACGTGATTGAAGAAATCCACCTGCGCGATCTGGGTGTTATTACCGATGCCCGTCTGCCCCTTGAACCCGGCTTCTCGGTGCTGACCGGTGAGACGGGTGCCGGTAAAACTATGGTCGTGACGGCTCTGGGCATGCTGCTGGGCGCTCGCTCCGATGCTTCGAGCGTGCGCAACGGCGCTAAGAACGCCCTGGCTGAAGCCGTTATCCGCCTGCCTCAGGGGCACCGGGCGCTCACCCTAGCCGAGGACGCCGGTGGTTCGGTTGAGGAGCTCGACGGTGGTTCTGCCGAGCTGCTTCTGGCCCGCACCGTCAGTGCCGCCGGTCGTTCCCGCGCCCACGTGGGCGGGGTCTCTGCCCCTATCGGTACCCTGGCAGATATCGGCCATACCCTGGTTGCGGTGCACGGCCAGTCTGACCAGCTGCGCCTCAAGGACGCCGCCGAACAGCGTCACGCTTTGGACTCCTACGCCGGGAAAAAACTTGAAAAGCTTTTGGCGGCCTACACCGTCAACTACGAACGTTATCGCCAGGCCGCCGGGGAGCTGCGCGATGTCCGCGAAAACACCCGCGCCCGCGCTCTGGAAGCCCAGACCCTGCAGGGGGCTCTGGCAGAAATCGATTCGGTGCAACCTGCCGAGGGCGAAGATGAGGCCCTGCGGGTAGAAAGCCAAAAACTGGCCAACGTTGAGTCCCTGCGTCTAGCTGCGGCGACGGCGTCCGTTGCTCTGTCTGGAACCGAATACGGGGACGCGGACGAGCCCAATGTGCTGGGGTTGCTCGATGCCGCCCGCACCGCCTTGGCAGCAGAAGCAGATGCGGACGCCGACCTGGCAGCTCTCGCGGGGCGCCTCAACGACGCCCTGATTCATGTGACCGATATTGCCGAAGAAATCTCGGCCTACACCTCGGGGCTAGATACCGAGGGGCCTGAGCGCCTGGCTGAGGTCGAGCACCGCCGGGCTCAGCTCAAGAGCCTGACCCGTAAGTACGGGGCTGATATTGCCGAGGTGCTGGCCTGGGCAGAAGAATCTCGGGCCCGTCTGGAAACCCTCTCAGACGACCCTGCCCGCCAGGAGGCCCTGGAAGCTGAGCTGCGCCAGTTGCGCGAGACTCTGGGGGAGCAGGCAGCGGAGCTCACCGACCTGCGCACCAAGGCAGCCCGCAAACTGGCTGCTTCCGTCAGCGAGGAACTCTCAGCCCTGGCCATGCCCAACGCCTCGCTGGTGGTTGAGGTGGAAGAAACCGAGAAATTTAACCGCTTTGGCAAGGACGTGGTGACCTTCATGCTAGCTCCCCACGCCCAGGCAGTGCCCCGCCCCCTGGGCAAGGGCGCCTCGGGTGGTGAGCTCTCCCGCGTCATGCTGGCCCTTGAAGTGGTGCTTTCTGAAGTAGACCCCGTGCCCACCTTCATCTTTGACGAGGTGGACTCCGGCGTCGGCGGTAAGGCAGCCATCGAAATCGGCCGCCGCCTGGCCATGCTCGCTAAGAATGTTCAGGTGCTGGTGGTCACCCACCTGCCCCAGGTTGCGGCCTTCGCTGACCAGCACATCCTGGTACGCAAAAACGATGACGGGTCCCTCTCTAGAGTGCAGGTTCTCACACCCGACGAACGCGTGGTAGAACTCGCCCGCATGCTCTCTGGCCACGACCAATCCGCTGCCGCCCAGGAACACGCCCGTGAACTGCTCGCAGACGCAGGGCAACTCTAAACAGCCGCACGTCAAGACCCCGGGAGGGGAGCCCTTCCCACAGTGTGTCGAAGAGGCCCCCAAACCCCTCAGCTGATAGCGGAGCAACACCACAGCACTCACACCTAACCTAAAACCCCATATCAGAGCTGAAAAACGTCTGCAAAAGCTCGCACAGCTAAAACACAGCAAGAACAAAACCCCACCATAGGAGCCGCCCCAATACTAGAAACATGACTAAGCAGAACATCATCACCAAAGCCTCCACCGCCTACCGCACCGCAGGCGCAGGCCTCCTCCTCACCACCCTGCTGCTCACCGGCTGCGGCGCCACCACCGGCACCGACATCTCAGCCAGCGCCACCACTAGCACCAGCACAGAAGCAACCACCGGCTCAACCGCTACCGCTTCAAGCTTAGCAAGCACCGCAACCACTACAGGCACCACCGCCGGAACCCTCACCAGCGCAGCAGATGCCGCCCAAGCCTTCATGGATCTGCTCACCGACGAACAAAAAGAAGCCCTCGTCTACGACTACAACGACTCCACCAAATCCACCTCCTGGAGCAACTTCCCCGTCACCTTCGTCGACCGCGCCGGCATCAACCTGCACGACCTCACAGATGAACAAAAAGAAGCCGCCCTCGCCGTCCTCGAAGGCGTCCTCAACGAAGAAGCCTACGAACTCGCCGTCAATATCATGAACGGCGACCAGTACCTGCTCGACTACTCCAACACCACCGAAGACTCCCTCGGTCAGTACTACATCGCCTTCTTTGGCGAACCCACCGTAGACGGCACCTGGAGCCTCCAATTCGGCGGCCACCACCTCGGCCTCAACGTAGACCTCAACGGCGAAACCCAGTCCATCACCTTCGCCCCCACCCACCTCGGCTCCCAGCCCTACAGCTACACCAACGAAAACGGCGAAACCATCACCACCATGGACGCCATCTACACCGACACCTTCGCCTTCTACAACTCCCTCACCGAAGAACAGCTTTCCACCGTCTACCAGAGCGAAAGCGTCGCCAACCTCACCTGCGCCCCCGGCGACACCTGCGACTTCTCCACCGGCACCGGCCTGGCAGGTTCCGAACTGACCGACGAGCAGAAGGAACTACTGCTCGAACTCATCAAGAACTACGCTGGCATGGCAGACGAGGAAACCTGGGAAGCCCAGAAAGCTGACATCCTGGCAACCATCGACGACACCTACATCGCCTGGTCCGGTGCCACCGAATACGACACCTCCATCGAGGGCGGTATCTACTTCCTCATCTCCGGCCCCAACGTCTACCTGGAATTCTCCGGTCAGGGCGCCTCCGCGGGCGCTGACGTAGAAGGCGACATCACCACCGGCTGGGGCCACGTCCACTCCATCTACCGCGACCCCAGCAATGACTACGGCGGCAGCGTAGAACAGAACGCAACCTCCGGCATGGGCGGCGGTGCAGGCGCACCGGCAGGGGGAGCACCTTCAGGCGAAGCCCCCAACGGCATGACTCCGCCCTCCGGTGCACCAGGCTCCAACGGCTAAACCTAGCCACCACCACAAGTAGACGACACCCGCACCCCAACAGGGGAGCGGGTGTCGCCCTGTATATTCCTGGACGGTAAGACCTTGTACTAGGCTTGGAAACACAAGACCAGAGCCAAGAACACCGCCCAGGAGAATCCGCATGAAGCAGACCGTAGACCGCAAAGACGGCACAGCACCCCGTATTGACGCCGCAGCCGAAGCCCAACACCAAACCCAGCTGGCTGACATCGTCAACCCCCGCTACCTCCAAAACCGCACCACCAAATTCCAAGGCTTCATCTGGGACGTTGTCCGCGATGACTTCTCCCTCACCCCCGACGGCCCCGCTATGGGCCGCGACTACATCACCCACCCCGGTGCCGTCGCCATCGTCGTCCTCAACGACAAAAACCAGGTACTCCTCATTAACCAATACCGCCAACCCGTCGGCATGAACCTCTGGGAAATCCCCGCCGGCATGCTCGACGTCGAAGGTGAATCCCCCCTCCTCGCCGCCCAACGTGAACTCGCCGAAGAAACCTTCCTCACCGCCACCACCTGGCACCGCCTCATGGAATACCACAACTCACCCGGCTGCTCCACCGAAGCCAACCGCGTCTACCTCGCCCGCGGAATCAGCGAACTAGACGCAGCAGACCGCCAAGAACGTGAAGGCGAAGAAGCCGAAATCGTAGCCCGCTGGTTCGACCTCGACGAAGTCGTCCAAGCAATCCTCGCCTCCCGCATCCACTCACCCAGCACCATCATGGGCGTCCTCGCCGCCCACGCCGCCTCCCTCACGGGCTTCAGCACCCTCACTGACCCTGAAGACCCCTGGCCCGCTCACCCCTACCTCCGCGACCCCAACACGCGCGGTAGCATCACCGACCCCGCCGCATGAACCCCCAACCCACCCCGCTCGAGACCGCCATCGAGGCCTACCTCAACCACCTGGCCATCGAACGAGGCCTAGCCGCTAACACCCAGGCAGCCTACCGCCGCGACCTCACCCGCTACCGCGACTACCTCGCCAGCGCCGGCGTCATCGCCCCCCGCACCATCACCAAAAAACACGTGCGCGACTTCGCCGCCCACTGCTCTGCCCCGGGCAAGGACGGGGGATCAGGCCTCGCAGCGAAATCGGTCGCCCGTATCATCAGCGGCGTACGCGGTGCCCACTCTTTCTGGTACCGCGAAGGCACCACGCCCACAGATCCTGCTGCGACCGTCCGTCCGCCCACTCCCGCTGCCCGTCTGCCCAAGGCCCTACCCCTGGCCGACATTAGCCGCCTGCTTGAAAGCCCCGACCCCGCCACCCCCGCAGGGCTGCGCGATAGGGCCCTGCTCGAATTCCTCTACTCCACGGGTGCCCGCATCAGTGAAGCTATCACCGTGGACATTGATGATCTAGTCATCGACCGAAACCCCACAGAAGAAAACCCCCAGCTGCCCGCTGTCGTGAGACTCTTCGGTAAAGGCAACAAGGAGAGAGTCGTGCCGGTTGGCTCCTACGCTGCCCGAGCCATCGAAGACTACCTAGTGCGCGGACGCCCGGCGCTCGCCTCCCGGGGCAAGGGAAACGCTGCCCTCTTTCTCAACGCGAGGGGTGGGCGTATCACCCGGCAGGGGGCCTACCTTATCCTTAAAAACCACGCTGAACGGGCGAAAATTCGGGCTGAGATTTCTCCGCATACCCTGCGCCACTCCTTCGCAACCCACCTGCTTGAGGGCGGGGCCGATATTCGCGTGGTGCAGGAACTTCTGGGGCATGCCTCAGTGACCACGACCCAGGTCTATACCAAGGTCACCGCCGATACCCTACGCGAGGTTTTTGCCGCCAGCCATCCCCGCGCCCGCTAGTTTCGCTTCGGTTAGGGGCCTTGACGGTCACAGATAAAGCCGACTGATTCAGAGACAAGAAATCTCTGAACCAGCCGGCCTTTCTCTACGCTAAGAGGATGTACCTTAGCTCAGGTGGCGCTCGTTCACACCGTTGTAGGCAGAGAGCGGGCGGATTAGTGAGTTTGCTGCGCGCTGCTCCAGGATGTGGGCGGTCCAGCCGGTGATGCGGGAAGCCACGAAGATGGGGGTGAAGGTGGGGGTATCAAAGCCCATCAGGTGGTAGGTGGGGCCAGCGGGATAATCCAGGTTAGGCTTGATTCCCTTAGCCTCATCCATTGCTTCAGCCAGCCCCTGGTAGAGACCGATGATGTCCTGACGTCCGTAGTATTCGACCATGTCGAAGAAGGACTTCTGCATGGTGGGCACACGGGAGTCACCGTTCTTATAGACCCGGTGGCCGAAGCCCATAATCTTCTTCTTTTCTGCCAAGGCGGCCTCCATCCATGCCTTTGCACGAGCCTTAGCGTCCGCCTGGGACTCACCCTCAATCACACCGATTTCATCGAAGGTGTGCTGCACTGCCTCGTTGGCACCCCCGTGCAGGGGGCCCTTGAGGGCACCGATAGCACCGGTGACGGCTGAGTGCAGGTCTGAGAGGGAGGAGGTGATGACGCGGGCGGTGAAGGTTGAGGCGTTGAAGGAGTGCTCGGCGTACATGACCATGGAGACGTTGAAGGCGGTCTTGACCTCGGGGGCCGGGACTTCGCCGAAGGCCATGTAGAGGAAGTTATCGCAGTAGTCCAGGTCTTCGCGCGGGGCGATGATGCCCTGGCCCCGGCGGCGGCGCTGGTCGTAGCAGACCACAGCCGGCATGACCGCGAACAGTTCCTTGGCCTTGAGCAGTTCGGTCTCGGGGGCGAGATCCTCGCTCTTGGGGTCGGCTGCGCCCAGGAAGGAGGTTGCTGTGCGGCAGACATCCATGGGGTGGCAGTCGGTGGGCAGGGCGTCGATGACTGCCTTGAGGGCGTCGGGCAGAGCCCGGTGGGCTCGCTCGAAAGCGGTGAACTCTGCCAGCTCTTCGTCGGTGGGCAGCTCCCCGTTCCAGAGCAGCAGGGCTACCTTTTCAAAGGGGACGGTCGCCAGTTCCTGCACCGGGTAGCCCCGGTAGAGCAGGGAGTTGGTTTCTGCGTTGACCTTTGAGATGGCGGTGTAGTCAGCAACTACACCGGCCAGACCTTTTTTGACGTCGTTGTCGCTCATGTCTGTTTCTCCTTGTGCGTTTAGGCTTCGAACTTACCGGGAACCTCGAAGTTGAAGATGCCGGTGTCGAACTGGTTGTAGGCTTCGTAGTCGACCAGGTCGTAGAGGCGTGAGCGGGTGAACATCTGGTCCACGTAGGCCTCTTGGGTACCATCGGACTCGATGGTTTCAAGGACGCGTTCCATGGCTCCCAGCGATGAGCGCAGCAGGGTGACGGGGTAGATAATCATTGAGATACCCGCTTCAGCTAGCTGTTCCTTGGTGTAGAGCTCGCTCTTGCCGAACTCGGTCATGTTGGCAAGAACCGGCACGTCCACAGCGTCGCAGACAGCCTTGAACTCATCCAGATTCTTCATGGCCTCAGGGAAAATCGCATCGGCGCCGGCATCGACCAGAGCATTGATGCGGTTGATGGTTTCCTCAAGGGATGAGGTGCCGCGCAGATCGGTGCGGGCCATAATCAGGAAGTTCTTATCCCGGCGGGCCTCAGCCGCAGCCTTGATGCGCTTGGTTGCGGTTTCAAGGTCAACCATGTTCTTGTTGTCCAGGTGGCCGCAGCGCTTGGGGTTGAACTGGTCCTCAATATGGCAACCAGCCAGCCCGTACTCCTCGAACTCCTGGATGGTACGGGCCACGTTCATGGGCTCACCAAAGCCGGTGTCGGCATCCACAATAGCGGGCAGATTGGTGATGCGGGCAATCTGCCCTGCGCGCTGGGCTACCTCGGAGAGGGTGGTGAGGCCGACGTCCGGAAAACCCAGCTCGTTGGCGAGCACCGCACCCGAGATGTAGATACCGTCAAAGCCTTTCTCCTCGATTAGGCGGGCTGAGATAGGGGTGTAGGTGCCGGGGAACTGGCGGATCTGGTCGCTAGCCAGCATCTCGCGCAGGTCCTTGCGCTTTTGGGCAGCGGTCTTTGAAGCGTACAGCATTAGAAGATACCCTTCTTGCCGGTTTCAAGGTCGATGGAGGCGGTGATGTTGAGGGCATCCAGCTCCCCTGCACCCAGGTTGGCCAGGTTCTCGGCTGCCTCGATGAAGCGGTCCTGCTCTTCTTCAGAGACCTTGCCTTCGGCCAGCTTGCGGAACTTGCCGATGTAGTCTTCGCGAGCGAAAGGACGGGCGCCGAGGGGGTGGGCGTCAGCTACCGCGATTTCTTCGCTGAAGGTCTCGCCGTTAGCCAGCTTGATTTCAACGCGGCCACCGAAGGCCTTTTCTGCGGGGTCGTTGGAGTGGTAGCGGCGGGTCCACTCGGCGTCCTCGGCGGTGGTGACCTTGTGCCAGAGGGCTACGGTGTCTTCGCGCTGGGCACGCTCGGGAGCGTAGGAGCCGACGTGATCCCACTCGCCGTCCTGCAGCATAACGGTGAAGATGTAGGGGATGGAGTGGTCCAGGGTCTCTCGGGTGGCGGTGGGGTCGTATTTCTGGGGGTCGTTGGCGCCAGAGCCGATGACGTAGTGGGTGTGGTGGGAGGTGTGCAGAACAATCGACTCGATGTTCTCGGGGTTGGCGAACTCGGGGTGCTCGCGGTTCAGTTTGCGAGCCAGGTCGATCCATGCCTGGGCCTGGTACTCAGCGGAGTGCTCCTTGGTGTAGGTGTCGAGGATGGCTCGCTTAGGTTCGCCGGGCTCGGGCAGGGGTACCTCGTAGTGGGCGTCGGGGCCGTCCAGCATCCAGGCGATGACGCCGTCCTCACCCTCGTAGATCGGCACAGGGGAGGTCTGGCCGCGCATAGCGCGGTCAACCGCTTCAACTGCCATCTTGCCTGCAAAGGCGGGGGCGTGGGCCTTCCAGGTGGAGATTTCACCCTTGCGGGACTGGCGGGTTGCGGTGGTGGTGTGCAGGCCCTGACCGATGGCCTGGAAGATGGTTTCGGTGCCCAGGCCCAGCAGGGTGCCGATGCCAGCGGAGGCGGACGGGCCGATGTGGGCGACGTGGTCAATCTTGTGCTTGTGCAGGCAGATGGCCTTGACCAGGTCGACCTGGACCTCGTAGCCGGTAGCGATACCGCGAATCAGGTCGCGGCCGGTGGAGCCCACGTGCTGGGCTACTGCCAGAATTGGGGGAATGTTGTCGCCGGGGTGGGAGTATTCGGCGGCCAGGAAGGTGTCGTGGTAGTCGAGTTCTCGCACTGCCACGCCGTTGGCCCAGGCTGCCCATTCGGGGGAGACCTTGGTGCTGGTGGGGACGCCGAAGATGGCTGCGCCCTTGCCGTTGGGGGAGTGGGCGTGGGTAAGGGCCTGGTCGCGGGCGGAGATGATGGGGCCGCGGTTGAGGGAAGCGATAGCGACGGAGGCGTTGTCGATGATGCGGTTGATGACCATCTCTTCGACCTCGGGGAGCACCTCAACGGGGTCGGTGGCTACCTGGGCGAGCTTGTAGGCGAGCTGGTCTTCGCGGGGCAGGTTTTCTTCGGACTTATAAACTCGAACGGAGTGTAGCTTGGTCACTGATGTTTCCTTTCACGTTGTTCCTACCGGCAGCAGCGCCGGTGAGGGTTTCTTAGGCTGTTGGTTCTGGATGGTTGAAAAGACTGTGCTGGCTCTGGGAGGCTGCGGCCTCTTCGATGGCGTAGAGCGCGTTGGCCAAGTGCAGACGGGTAGCGGCTTCAGCAAGCTGTGGGTCGCCGGAGGCGATACAGCGGGCAATCTGGGCGTGCTCCTCAGCCGCCTGCTCTAGCCGGATGGGGTTGGCCTTGGAAAGCTTGCGGATGCGGGTGAGCTGGGTACGCAAGGACGTCTGTGCTTGGTGCAGGTAGCGGTTGTTGGCTGCCGCGTCGATTGCGGTATCGAGTTTATCCACCAGGGAGTAGTATTCCGCCAGCGAGGCTTCTCCGCGGTGCAGGGCGAACGATGCCTCTTCAAAGGCTCGTGCCAGCTCTTTGAAGACCTTGGAATCGCCTCGACGTGCCGCAAGTGCTGCCGCCGTGCTGTCGAGCGAGGTGCGGAGTTCAAAGAGGGCGTACACATTCGCTAGAGAAATCGGTGCAACGATGACGCCTCGGCCCGGTGCCGGTTCGGCAAGACCCTCGGCGAGAAGGCGGGATATAGCTTCGCGGACGGGGGTGCGAGAGACCCCCAGGCGCTCTGACTGTTCTACCTCTGCAATCACAGAACCGGGAGCGAGCATTCCCTCCATGATGTCGCTGCGCAGGCTCTGATAGGCCAGTTCACTAGCTCTCATTCGCTCTCTCCTTTCACAGTTTTGTGATGTGTTGCACTGAAAATCGCGGTTGTGACCACTCTAAAACACAGACCCGAGGTTTGTATACAAAAAGGGGAAAATTTTCGGACTGTGCAGGAAATAATGTGTCATTTTCACTAGTTTCACAAATTTCTGTATACAAAACCTTGCCAAATGTGACCCCTCGCACTAGGTTGGAGTCACTCCCTCATGACAACCCACCACCGGCGTCCGCAAAGGAGCACCCCACATGGCAACATACGCTGACACTTACACCCGTAGTATCGAAAACCAGGAAGAGTTCTGGTTGGAACAGGCGCAGGCCATCACCTGGTCTACCGAACCAAGCCGCGCCCTCGATAGCGATGCTGCGCCCCTCTACCGCTGGTTCCCCGACGGCACTCTCAATACCTGCTACAACGCAGTGGACCGCCACGTAGAAGCCGGCCACGGCGATCGTACCGCCATCACCTACGATTCAGCCATGCTCGGCACCCGCCAGAACATCACCTACTCGGAACTCAAAGGTGAGGTAGAAAAAATTGCCGGGGCGCTCGCATCCGCCGGGGTCGAAAAAGGCGACCGCGTGCTCATCTATATGCCCATGATTCCCCAGGCTGCCATGGCCATGCTGGCGGTTGCCCGCCTTGGCGCCGTGCACTCGGTGGTCTTCGGCGGCTTTGCCCCCAACGAACTAGCGAGCCGTATCAATGACTGCTCGCCCACCGTCGTCCTGACCGCCTCTGGCGGTGTGGAACCCAAGCGCCGTATCGAATACATTCCCGCCGTAGAAAAGGCTATTGAGCTATCGCAGACCAAGCCTGCGACCGTGCTGGTCTTCGAGCGTGAGGGTTTTGAGAACTCGGTATCTGATGCGGTGCGCCGGGCTGAAGAGAACTCCACCGGCGTTACCTGGCTGGACTGGGGGCAGGCTGTTAATGCCGCTGAGCCTCACGCACCGGTCGATGTGAAGGCAGCCGATCCGCTTTACATCCTCTACACCTCCGGCACCACAGGCTCGCCCAAGGGTGTGGTACGCGATAACGGTGGTCACGCTGTGGCGTTGACCTGGACCATGAAAAATATTTACAACGTGGGCCCTGGCGAAGTGATGTGGTGTGCCTCGGATGTGGGCTGGGTTGTTGGCCACTCCTATATTGTCTACGGCCCCCTGCTGGCCGGGGCAACCACCGTTCTGTATGAGGGTAAGCCTGTTGGTACTCCGGACGCCGGTGCCTTCTGGCGCGTTATCCAGGAATCCGGTGCCAAGTCCCTCTTCACCGCTCCCACCGCCCTGCGAGCCATCCGCAAGGCTGACCCTGAAGCTGAGCTACTCGGTGGCTACGATATTTCCTCCCTACAGCTGCTCTTCGTCGCCGGTGAACGCCTAGACCCCGAAACCTACCACTGGGCCACCGAAAAGCTGGGGGTTCCCGTCATTGATAACTGGTGGCAGACCGAAACCGGCTGGGCTATTGCCGCTAACCCCCGGGGTCTGGAAACCCTGCCGCTGAAGCCCGGCTCACCCTCTGTTCCCTCACCCGGTTACAACCTGCAAGTGCTCGACCCGTTTGGCGAGCCGGTCGGTCCCGGAGAAGAGGGCAACCTTGCCATCAAACTGCCCCTGCCCCCGGGCACCCTGCCTACCCTCTGGGGGAACGATGACCGCTACATTTCCTCCTACCTTGATGCCTTCCCCGGCTACTACACCACCGGCGACTCCGGCTACATTGATGAGGACGGCTACGTCTTCGTCATGGGGCGCACAGACGACGTCATCAACGTATCGGGCCACCGCCTCTCAACCGGTGCTATGGAGCAGGTGCTCGCCGGCCACCCGGCTGTCGCTGAGTGTGCTGTGATTGGTGTGGCTGACCAGCTCAAGGGCCAGCGGCCCGCCGGCTACGTGGTGCTCAAGGCCGGTGCCGACATCACCGAAGAGCAGCTGGCTGCTGAGCTTATTGCCAGCGTGCGTAATGACATCGGTGCGGTAGCTGACTTCAAGGACGTCAAGATTGTGGACGGCCTGCCCAAGACCCGCTCCGGCAAGATCCTGCGAAAGACCATGCGCCAGATTGCCGACGGCGAGCAGCACACCGTGCCCTCCACTATCGAAGATATGAGCGTACTGGACGATATCGCTAAGGTGTTGCGTAGCTAATTCATGTATAGAGGCTTATTCATAGGAGGTTCCGCAGGCTCACACTGGATGGAGCCCAGCAGATTCCGAGCGCGCGAGGAAAATAATTTGCGGGCGGAATAGGCGTAAGCCTGACTCTCGCGCCCCGCCTTGCGGCGGATTTCGTTCGCTCTTGTGTGCTCGCGCGCTCGCACTCGCTCACTTCATCCGAGCCAGTAGCTTTGCTGTTAGCATGCTTCACCTCTCCTTATGAATAAGCCTCTTGATTAGCCTGGTAGGGCTGATTGCCCGTGTCATACTGGTAGCCATGACAACCCTGCTCGCTGCTGCGCCTGCACTGCTCGGGCTGGGACTCATGATGGGCTTTAGCCCCTCGCTCTACAGCATTACCTTTCTGGCGCTCGTCAACGACCCCAGCAAAATGCATATCGTCCGCTGGATTAGCGGTGGGATTGTTGCAGGGGCCACCACGCTCGTTGTGCTTTTTCGCTTCGTCGATCCAGAAAGCCTGATACAGCTGGTTCACAGCGATGCGAGCAAAATACTCGTGCGCAAGAGCATTGACGCCGGCGCTGCCCTGCTGCTTGCACTTTCGGCTGCCCTGTTCTGGGTACGTAGAAACCGCCCCAAAAGAGCACATAAGGTTAAAAACTCCCACCTCTCACCGCGGAAAGCTGCGCTGGAAGGCTTTTTGAATTTGGCTATCGGCCTGAATTCGATGGCAACGATGTATATGGTGGGCCGCCTGCTCGCGTCGGTAAGCCACAGTGCGGTTGAATGGGTGCTGGCCTATCTCGTCTTTACAGTTGGACTGGTTGGACCCTACCTGCTACTCGAGGCAAACTGGGACCGTTTCCCGGGTTTTGCTCATACTGTCACCGGGCTGCTTACAAGGATTAAGAACGCCAACCGAACTGCTGTCTATAGCCTGATGTTGCTGGTAGGCGCGGTCTTCTTTGGGGCGCTGACTGCCCGTTAGATGGGGAAGATTTGATGTGTGTCGATTCACGCCCTATATTTGTATCTGTTCCTAAAACAAATACAAAAAGGATGTTCTGTGGATACCAAATTCTCGGTCGCCATACACACCCTGGTCATGCTCTCGGAAACCGACGACAAACTCACCTCCGAAGCCATAGCAACCAGCGCGGGCACCAATGCCAGCTACATCCGCAAAATCATTTCCCTGCTCAAAAAAGCAGACCTACTCGACCGCATCCCCGGCAGTTTTGACTACCAGCTCGGTAAGCCAAAAACCGAAATGACTCTGCTCGATATCTACAGAGCCGTTAACCCCAACATCCACATTGACACCCATCAAAACGCCAACCCGGAATGCCCGGTAGGGGGGCACATCAACGCTGTGCTCGACCCCATCGCCGCCCGTGCCGAACAGGCCATGACTAACCAGTTGGCAGGAATCACCCTGGATGAGGTCATCGAAGATATCAGGGCCAGCTACCTAGCTGCCCGATCCAAGGCATAAACCTAAAAACATCACTCATCAGAAAGAGAACACCATGAAGGCATTTACCCTCACCTCCTACGCCAACGGTGGCACTACTGAGTGGGCGGACGTCCCCGCCCCCGTCGCCGGGCCCGGCCAGGTGCTTATTGGGGTCCGCGCCGCAGGCCTTAACCCGCTCGACTCCATGATCGCCCGCGGTGACTTGAAGCGCCTGTTGCCCTATCAGCTACCCGTCATCTTGGGTCAGGAAGTCGCCGGGGATGTCCTTGCCATCGGTAGCGGCGTTACCGGCTACGCAGTGGGGGATAAGGTCTTTACCCGCCTGCCCATTGACGCCATTGGTGGCTTCGCAGAGCAGGTCGCTGTAGACGCTGCCCAGGTCGCCCCCATGCCTGCCAACCTGACCTACGCCGAAGCTGCTGGCCTGCCCCTTGTGTTGCTCACCGCTATTCAGGCCTTCACCGAAAAGGCCCCCGTCAAGCCCGGCGATAAGGTCTTCATTCAGGGCGGAACCGGCGGACTGGGCTCCATCGCCATTCAGGTTGCCAAGCACCTGGGCGCAACCGTCGCCACCACCGTCAGCACCAAGAACGTCGAGCTGGCAAAGACCCTGGGCTCCGATGCGGTCATCGACTACCGCACCCAGAACTATGAAGAGCACATCTCGGGCTACGACATCGTACTCGATACCCTGGGTAAGGGTGAAACTACCCGCTCCATGAAGGTGCTGGCTCCCGGCAGCACCCTGGTGACCGTGGTTGGGGCACCCGACGCCGACTTCGCCACCCAGCTCGGCAAGAAAGCACTCAAGCCGGTCATGTGGCTGCTGAGCCGGAAAGAGCGGGCAGCTGCTAAGAAGCTCGGTATGACCTATAAGTTCCTCTTCATGCGGGCCAGCGGCGAACAGCTCAAAGCTTTCACTCCCGCCATTGAATCCGGCGCTATCAAGCCCCTGGTGGCCCAGACCCTGCCCTTTGACAGCCTGGAAGAAGCCCTCGACCTGCTCGCAGCAGGCAAGGGCGGCCCCGGCAAAATCGTCGTCGAGATGGACTAGAAGGTGATGACTTGCACCCACCGGCTAAACTGGTAGGTAAAAGTCTTGAACCCAACCAAAGGTGAAATACAGTGACTGAAACCGGCGCTGAGCAGCTCGGCCCCACCGGCCGCCCCCTGCGCATCTACCCCGACCCCGCCCCCCTCTCCACCCACGGGCCCGCCCGCATCATCTCCATGGTCAATCAAAAGGGCGGCGTCGGAAAAACCACCTCCACCATCAACCTCGGTGCAGCGCTCGCAGAAGCCGGACGCCGCGTCCTGCTCGTCGACTTCGACCCCCAGGGTGCGCTGTCCGCCGGTTTCGGCGCCAACCCCCACGAACTCGACCTCACCGTCTACAACGTCATGATGGACCGCAAGGTCGATATCCGCGAGGTTATCCAGGGCACCGAGTTTGAGAACATCGACCTGCTACCCGCCAACATCGACCTCTCCGCAGCCGAGGTGCAGCTGGTCAACGAAGTCGCCCGCGAGCAGGTGCTCGCCAGCGCCCTGCGCAAGGTCGAAAACGACTACGACGTGATCCTGATTGACTGCCAGCCCTCCCTGGGCCTGCTCACCGTCAACGCCCTGACCGCCAGCCACGGCGTCATCATCCCGCTCATCTGCGAGTTCTTCGCCCTGCGCGCGGTAGCCCTGCTAGTAGATTCCATCGAAAAGGTACAGGACCGCCTGAACCCCAAGCTCGAAATCGACGGCGTGCTGGCCACCATGTTCGACTCCCGCACTCTGCACTCAAAAGAGGTACTAGCCCGTATCGTCGATGCCTTTGGCGACAAGGTCTTCGACACCGTCATCAAGCGCACCGTCAAATTCCCCGATGCCTCCGTATCGGCAGAGCCCATCCTGTCGTACGCCTCTAACCACCCCGGTGCTGAGGCCTACCGTCAGCTGGCCCGCGAGCTGATCTCCCGCGGCGGCGCCCCTTAAGCGCGTCTGACCCTATGCTCTAGGCTACTTTTGCCCGTCTGCCCTTGAAGAACCTCGGGGCAGGCGGGCACAATGGTTAAAACACAGTAAAAGAACGGCTCATGAGAAGCCGCCAATCCTGGTTCAAAGACCCACAGGAGACTCGCTGCCGTGACGGTACCGAACACACTTACCGAGAGCGCCCCCGCGCCCTTTACGCTCACCCTGAGCAACTTCGAAGGCCCCTTCGACCTGCTGCTCAGCCTGATTTCCCGCCGCAAACTCGACATCACCGATATCGCCCTGGCCGAAGTCACCGACGAATTTCTCACCTACATCCGCCCCCTGCTTGAAGACGGCAGCGACGCCGCCCTCAATACCGCAAGCGACTTCCTCGTCACCGCTTCCACCCTGCTCGAACTCAAAACAGCGCGACTGCTCCCGCGCAGCGACAAAGCTCTTGCCGCCAACCCCGACCTGCTTGAAGCCCGCGACCTGCTCTTTGCCCGCCTGCTTCAGTACCGGGCCTACCGCGAGGTGGCAAGTGTGCTCGAAGAGCGCTTCACCGCAGAAAACCAGCGCTTTTCCCGCACCGTAGCCCTCGAACCGGCCTTCACCAAGGTACTACCCGAGCTGGTCTTTGACCTGACCCCGCAGGCATTTGCTGAGATAGCCGCCCGCGCCCTGCGCCTGCACGAAGACCCCGATATCGAGCCGGACCCCGAGCATATCGACACCGGCCACATCTACACCCCGGCCACCACCATCGCAGCCGAAGAAGCGACGCTACTGGCCAAGCTTGGGGAGAGCGGTGGGCAGTTGAGCTTCGCCGAGGCCTGCGCGGACGCCGCCAGCCGCGAAGTCGTGGCCGTCCGCTTTCTTGCGGTGCTAGAACTCTATAAAGAGGGCAAACTCGCCGTAGAACAGAGCCAAGCCCTGGGCCCCATAACCCTGCGACTTGAAAGCCCAGCATCCACCAACCGGGAAGGAGAGACAGAATGAGCGGGAACCCCGACTACACCGACGAAGACCTCAAGATTCTGCTCTCCGGCAGCTGGGAGGCTGAACCGGAGCCAGCACCAGAAGAAACCTCCCCAGTAGCACCCCAACCCGCTACCAAGCCAGCGAAAGCCACCTCGCAGGTGGCGGCGTCCGCCCACGAACTCAACCGAGTTGAGCTCCAGCCCGGCGGTGTGAAAGCCGCTATCGAGGCGATCCTAGCGGTAGCCGATGTGCCGGTGAGCGTCCGCGAGTTCGCGGCGGCCCTAATTGTCTCAGAGCGGGCCATTGAAACCGCCCTCGACGAGCTGATGCGCGACTACGACGGCTACGACGACGCCACCGGCACCCACGAGCCCCGCGGCTTTGAGCTCCGCCAGGTGGCAGGTGGCTGGCGGCTCTACTCCCGGGCTGATTTTTCACCCTGGGTCAGCCGGTTCGTGGTGGGCTCCCAAACCGTCAAACTCACCAAGGCAGCCCTCGAAACCCTGGCCGTCATTGCCTATCAGCAACCGGCCACCAGGGCCTATATCGCCCAGGTGCGCGGGGTCTCGGCAGACGCGGCGGTGCGCAACCTCCTACAGCGCGGCCTCATTACCGAGACCGTTCCCGATGAAACCGGGGCCACCCAGTACATCACCACCGACACCCTGCTGGAAAAGCTGGGGCTGAACTCCCTTGACGAGCTTCCCGCCCTGGCCCCCTACCTACCCGACCCCCACGAGGTGGGCAGCACCACCACCCTAGACTTGGATGACCCCAGCTAACGCACACGCTAGCTGCGGCATCACCAGAAACTACGACACAGAGGAAAGAGATAAAAGATATGGCATACGGAAACAATTCACGAGGTAACGCAGGACACGGCGGCCGACCCGGAGCAGGCAAAGCAGGTGCCGGACGCGGCGGCAAGGGTTTTGCCGGCGCTGGCAAGGGCGGAGCAGGTAAGGGCGGCTCCGGCCGTTCAGGTTTCGCCGGTAACAAGGGCGCTAAGCCCGGCGCCCCCGGCGGCCCCCGCAAGGCCGGTACCGGTAAGGGCCCCAAGTTCCGCTCAGGCCAGCCCTTCGCTAAGGAAATGGGCGAGTTCCGCCCCGCTAACCGCGGCTCCAAGAACTTTGGCCCCCACCGTCCGCGCCGCCCCAAGAACGCCCCCGTCGACCACTACCCCTTCTACGACCACGAGGGCGTCCGCCTGCAGAAAATCATGGCCTCCGCCGGTGTGGCCTCCCGCCGCGTCTGCGAAGAAATGATTGAAGAGGGCCGCGTGACCGTCAACGACGTCCTCGTGACCGAACTTGGCGTACGCGTTAACCCCGACCAGGTCACCATCCAGGTCGACGGCATGACCATCCAGACCAACGACAAGCTGGTCTACATGGTGCTGAACAAGCCCGCCGGCGTCGTCTCAGCCATGGACGACCCCGACGGCCGCCCCAACATCTCCAACTTCCTGCGCTCATCCATGACCGAACGCGTCTTCCACGTGGGCCGCCTGGACGTTGAAACCGAAGGCCTGTTGCTGCTGACCAACGACGGTGAACTGGCCAACCGTCTGACCCACCCCTCCTACGAAGTACCCAAGACCTACCTGGTGCAGGTACCCGGCCCCATGGAACCCGGCATCGGTGCAGCCATGAAGAAGGGCCTGCGCCTGGAGGACGGCGTCACCCGCGTTGACGAGTTCAAGCTGGTTGACTCAACCCCCGGCCACGTTCTCGTTGAGGTCACCATCCACTCCGGCAAGAACCGCATCATCCGCCGCATGTTCGAGCACGTCGGCTACCCCGTCGAGAAGCTCGTGCGTGTCGAAATGGGCCCCATTCACATCGGCTCCCAGAAGCAGGGCACCGTCCGCAACCTGTCCAAGGTCGAAATCGGTAAGCTGCTGGCCTCGGTAGGCATGTAATGAGCGGTTCACCCACCGTCTACGACTCCCACCTGCACGGCCCCGTCCTGGTGATTGGCGCGGGCCTGCTGGGTGCCTCCATCGGGCTGGGCCTGAGCCACCGCGGCTACACGGTCTACATCTCCGATATCTCACCCACCACCGAAGCCGTCGCCGAAGATATCGGTGCCGGCACCTCCCTGCGGGCCCTAGCCCACGAATGGCAGGGGAAAGAGGGGCAGGACGCTCCCGACCAGCTGGAACTTGCCCCCCAGCTGGTCGTCGTGGCGGCACCCCCGGACGTCACCGCCGACCTGGTGGTGCGCGCGCTCGCCGACTACCCGGCGTCCTTTGTCATCGACATAGCCTCGGTGAAGTCGGGTATCTTGAGCGCGGTGCGGGAAGCAGGGGCCGATGTGAGCCGCTACCTGGGCACCCACCCCATGGCCGGGCGTGAAAAGTCTGGACCCGTGGCCGCCCGTGGCGAGTTGTTTTCCGCCCGCCCCTGGGTGCTGTGCAACCACGAGACGGTGCGCCCCGAACTGGTGAAGGTCGCCCAGCAGCTAGCAACTGAACTGGGCTCAACTATCACCCATATGGATGTGGAAGAGCACGACCGTACCGTCGCCCTGATTTCCCACGTTCCCCAGGTAATGAGCTCTCTGCTGGCCTCCCGCCTGCAGGACACTCCCCTCTATGCGCTCGGCCTGGCCGGGCAGGGACTGCGCGATACCACCCGTATCGCGGCCTCAGACCCCGGGCTGTGGGTGCAGATTCTTTCGGCAAACGCGAAGCCCGTCGTACAAACCCTTTACGGGGTGCGCGAGGACCTAGAGCGCCTCATCAGCACCCTGGAAGCCCCCACCGCAGCCGGAGCCCGCCTTGATATCGCCCAGCTGATGAGCGAGGGTAACTCGGGCGTGGCCCGCATACCCGGCAAGCACGGCGGCTCACCGTCCGCCTTTGCCCAGCTGACCGTGCTGGTGGACGATACCCCCGGCACCCTGGCTCGCCTGCTGGTTGAAATCGGCGAACTCGGCGTCAACCTGGAGGACCTGCGCCTAGAGCACTCACCCGGTGCCCAGGTGGGTATGGCCGAAATTTCGGTCAACCCCAACGAACACGAAAAACTCATCGAAGACCTCACCAGCCGCGGCTGGAAGGTCGTCAAGTAAGGAAGAAAACTATGTCTGACAAGATCGTGATTGCCATTGACGGCCCTTCTGGCTCCGGCAAGTCCTCGGTCTCTAAGGCCGTGGCCCGCCACTACGGGCTCGAATACCTGGACACCGGCGCTATGTACCGCGCCCTGACCTGGTACTGTCTAGATACTCGGGTAGACACCGCGGACGCCGCAGCCTTAGTTTCTGCTGCCCGCAGCTTCCCCTACGTGCAGGGCACCAGCCCCGACGAAGAGGTCATCGAAGTTGGGGGAGTGGACGTGCGCGAGGCTATCCGCGAACCCCGCATCTCTGAGGCGGTCTCTGCAGTTGCCTCGAATATGGAGGTCCGCCAGATTCTCATCGACCTGCAGCGGGACTTCATCGCCCGCGCCAAGACCGGCATGGTGGCAGAAGGACGCGATATCACCACCGTCGTTGCCCCCGATGCCGACGCCCGCGTCCTGCTCACCGCCAGCGAAGAAGTGCGCCTTGCCCGCCGAGGCCTGCAACTGGGCGGTACCCAGAACTCCGAGCAGCTCGCAGCCCAGGTCTCAGCCCGCGACGCTAAAGACTCCAAGGTCACCAGTTTTACCGAAGCAGCCGAAGGCGTAGCCCTGGTCGACTCATCAGAGCTCAACTTTGAAGAAACCATCGCAGCGGTCATCGAAGCCGTCGAAGGCCAACTCAAGCGCTAACCGGTAGGCCGCGTAGGCGTCCGCCCCACCGTGAACTAAACTTATCTACCAACGCACCGGCACCCGCCGGAAACCACCACAGGAGGTATCGCCCATGAGCGACGAACTCACCCCCCACGACGACTACGAGGTCAAGTTCCTCGGTGGCGGCGACGATGACGTATCGGACCGCCTGGCCGAAATTGACGACGAAACCGCCAACCAGCGCGCAGAAGCCCTGCTCGCTGGCCTGGAAGACTACGACTTGGACGAAGAAGACCGCGCGCTTCTGGCATCCTGGGGCTACGACACTGACGAGGACGACAACCGTGAAGCTGACCCCGTGGTCGCCATCGTCGGCCGCCCCAATGTCGGTAAGTCCACCATCATCAACCGAATCCTGGGCCGCCGCGAAGCCGTGGTTGAAGATAAGCCCGGCGTGACCCGCGACCGCGTCTCCTACAAGGCCGAATGGGCAGGTAAGGACTTCACCCTGGTCGATACCGGCGGTTGGGAAGCCGACGCTAAGGGTATCGACGCCCAGGTAGCTGCCCAGGCTGAAATCGCTGTAGCCCACGCGGACGTCGTGCTGCTGGTCGTTGACGCTCTGGTCGGTATCTCCGCAACCGACGAGGCGATTGTGCGTATGCTGCGTCGTATCGACAAGCCCATCCTGCTAATCGCCAACAAGATTGACGATGCCCACCAGGAACCCGAAGTCCACGCCCTCTGGTCACTGGGTATGGGTCAGCCCTACCCGGTCTCTGGTCTGCACGGCCGCGGCCTGGCCGACCTGCTCGATGCCCTGCTCGAGGTTATGCCCGAGCACTCCCAGTACGCCGAGCCCGAAGCCCTGGGTGGCCCCCGCCGTATCGCCCTGATCGGCCGCCCCAATGTGGGTAAGTCCTCCCTGCTCAACAAGCTGGCAGGTGAAGAACGCGCCGTGGTCAACGACCTGGCGGGCACTACCCGCGACCCCGTGGATGAAATCGTCGAACTGGGTGGCCGCCCCTGGCGCTTTGTTGATACCGCAGGTATCCGCCGCCGCCAGCACATGGCCAAGGGCGCAGACTTCTATGCCTCCCTGCGTACCCAGACCGCTATTGAACGTGCCGAGGTCGCTGTGGTACTCCTGGATGTTTCTGAGCCCCTGAGCGAGCAGGACGTCCGTATCGTGCAGATGGCTGTGGACGCCGGCCGTGCGATGGTTCTGGCCTTCAACAAGTGGGACACCCTCGACGAAGACCGCCGCGAAATGCTCGAACGCGAGATTGAGCGCGACCTGGCTCACGTGAAGTGGGCGCCTCGCGTCAACATCTCAGCGAAGACCGGCTGGCACAAGGACAAGCTGGTTCCCGCCCTGGAACACTCCCTGGAATCCTGGGACTCCCGCATCCCCACCGGCCGCCTGAACGCCTTCCTGGGCGAAATCGTGGCAGCCCACCCCCACCCCCTGCGTGGCGGTAAGCAGCCCCGTATCCTCTTCGGCACCCAGGTGTCCTCCCGCCCGCCCAAGTTCGTTCTCTTCACCACCGGCTTCCTCGATCCCGGCTACCGCCGCTTCATCGCCCGCCGCCTGCGTGAAACCTTCGACTTCACCGGCACCCCCATCGACATCACCATGCGCGTGCGTGAGCGTCGTAGCCTGGGGGAGCGCCAGAGCGGTAAGTCAGGTAAGGGCGGACGCCGCTAACACCGGCCTAGTTGAAGTGTGACCTAAAACGCTCCAAAAAAGCCCTAAAAACCTGGTTTTCGATTTTGCACTCTCTCAAAGAGGTGTGTATAGTTATACGAGTGCTCAAGGGAACGGCAAAGTTCACGAGAGGCAATCGGGTTGTGGCGCAGCTTGGTAGCGCACTTGACTGGGGGTCAAGGGGTCGCAGGTTCAAATCCTGTCAACCCGACAGATAAGGCTCCGGCCACTAGGGTAAAACCTAGTGGCCGGAGCTTTTTTCTTGCCTGAAAAGCGGAGCTAGCCGGTGAAGCTGCCCTGTGGATATCGCTTGCCGGGCGTCATAGTCGCGTCACGGCTGCACCGTTTTCGGGGAGGTGCGGACGCCCGCACCCCGGGTTTGCCTGGAAAACATGGGGGTGGGGTGCTTGCAAGGTTATCCACAGGCTGCCCCTGCCTGTACTGGTCAGCCCCTGGTTTTCTAGCCTAGTGGCATGACTCAGCTAGAAGAACTCAACCAGAAACTACTCACCTGCCAGCAACTCACCGTCCGCTACCCTAGCCGTTACCGGCTTGAGGCCGCAATAGCGAGGGGGCTCTACCGGCGGGTAGCACGCGGTTTCTACCTGCACCGCACCGACTGGGATAGCCTCACGCCGGAAGAAGTTTACCTGGCCCGGGTGCTGGCCCTGGCGGCGTCCTACCCCGGAATTATCTTCTCCCACCAGACAGCCGCCCTGCTCCATGGGCTGCCCCTAGAAAGCCTGCCCGAGACGGTGCACGTCTACTGCTACCACCGTACCCGCGCCAAAGACTACACCGTGCACCACGGGGAGCTGCACCTGCCTACCGATACCACCGTGCTCGCCCCGGGCATCCGCATCACCAGCCTGGAGCGAACCCTCACCGATGTGGCAGAACAACCGAACACACAGCGCTACCGCATCAAACTATAAAGAACCGCCTGCCCCGAAGTAGTCGGAGCAGGCGGTCGTACTGCTATCTATTAGCATTCACAGGTAGGTGTAAGGCAACTGCTACTTGTTGTAAGCGTAGCGGTAAATGAAGGCCGCCATGGCATCGCGCTTAATAGGCCCGTAGGGGCGGAAGGTACCGTCTGCCCAGCCGGTCGTGATGCGCTGCTGAGCCAGCCACATGATTTCACGGTAGAAAATATCGGCTTCGGTAACATCAACAAAAGAAATCGGCGCGGGAGTCAGATTCATACCGACCAGCGGGGGGAGAGAGCCAGAATATGATCGAGCGAATCAACGCGACCGCCGTAAAGGTAGGTATGGCCAGCATCGTACTTCTCACCCAGGTTAGTGTAACCGGCAGAGTAGAGCACCTGCATGGGGTCCTCCTGAGTGTAGGAGTTGAAGTCACCCAGCAGCATGATGTTGTCGGTACCGTGCCGTTCCCCCCTGGGCCGCAGTGAAGTTCACCAGAGCCTGGGCCAGGGGCTGGCGGGCATTAGAGAAAGCTGCATCGTCAAGTATGGCAGACTCACCGATCGGCTTAACCTCAGCGGGCTGGTAGATGAAGGCGGTGTGAATGACGTCCTCGCTGGCGGGCAGAGCACTGGGTAAAGCAACAGCCGCCCACTTTTCGTAGCCGGCGTCCTTATTGAGCGCTTCAACCAGCTTGTTGAGGGCGATATCGCGGTTATCGTGACCGGTGGCTAGAGTGTTCTCGATTTCTTCCGGGGAGAGCACGGAGGTATCGATCTTGTTGATAGCCTGAACGATTTTCGACTGCTGTCGTTCGAAGCTAGCGAGGGTAGCAGCCCCTCGAACCGCGCAGGCCGCCTTCGGCATAGACAGCTGTGACAACACCGCACGGTGGTGTGATAGGCGTCGGAAAACAGGCATGAGAGTCCTTGGGGAATGCTAATAGCAGATGTGTGGTGATGTGAATCATGGAGCCGCCTCACACCATTCTAGGGTCTTAACCTGTACAAAATTTAAAGCCGCGATTCAAAAATTATGTAGCGGGACGGTTAATTTTTTTTGCTACTTCTTCGGCGGGTATGTGTGAGTCTGTGGGTTTTTGCTTAAGCGGTGTGGTTATCGGGATGGAAACTGTTGCCGGTGTAAGGAAGTCCACGGTGTTAGGGTGGGGGTGTTTTTAAGTGGGGTGACACATGTTGGGCAGAAGGTTAAGATGCTTTTGACTAGGTAAGATGTGAAAATATACCTTCCGATGCAGGTATGCATCTTAGACAGGCATACTTAGGTCATTCTTGACCTTTACAGATACCCCTGTGCAGGGTTGGTTTTTCGTGAGTTTTGTGTGTGAATTGGTGGTAATTTAGGAGGTAGAAAAGTGCAAACAGCACACAAAGCCAACCGCGGAACACACCTCCGCAGCGAAGGAACCCATACTCATGTGGCAGCAGGTCTACGACCCACTGAACAACCAGGCACTCTCAGCCCTCGTGGCAGCAGTGCCAATCCTCGCCTTCCTCCTGGGGCTCACCGTCCTGAAAATGAAGGGCCTGCACGCAGCCCTCGTCTCCCTGGCCTCAGCCGTGGCACTGGCCGTCCTCGTCTTCGGCATGCCCTTTGCGTCCTCCCTCTCAGCTATCGGCTACGGATTCCTCTCTGGTATGTGGCCCATCGGCTGGATTGTGCTCATGGCCGTTTGGCTGTATCGCATCACCGTCCGCGCCGGTAACTTCGAAGTGATTCGCGGTTCGGTTTCCGCAGTTTCAGCTGACCAGCGTATCCAGGTACTCCTGATTGCATTCTGCTTCGGTGGCTTCCTCGAAGGCGCCGCAGGCTTCGGTATTCCGATTGCTATCTGTGCAGCCCTGCTGGTAACCCTTGGTTTTGAGCCCATCAAGGCCTGTCTTCTAGCCCTGGTCTCCAACGTTGCCTCCGGTGCCTACGGCGCTATCGGCATCCCCGTCCTCACCGGCTCCACCGTCTCCGGCGTACCCCAGGCTGAACTGAACTCCATGATGGTCTGGGTCCTGCAGATTATCACCATCTTCATTCCCGTCCTGCTGGTCATGATGCTGGATGGCATCCGCGGTCTCAAAGAAACCGGCCTGGTTGCCCTGGGCCTAGGTGTGGTTGTCTCCGCTGCCCAGGCAGGCGTCCTGATGGCCATCGGCCCCGAACTGGTCGATATTCTGCCCTACCTGCTCGGTCTGATCCTGCTGGCCGTCACCATGATGAAGTGGCAGCCCGCCCATATCTACCGCGAACCCGGTGCCCCCTCCTTGGAGGAGCTTGAGAAGAGCCCCAGTGGCTTCACCTTCTCTGGCGTCGTCAAGGCCTGGAGCCCCTTCATCATCCTCTCCATCATGATTCTGCTCTGGTCGACCCCGCTCATTAAGGGCCTGGTCAAGGCTAAGACCGAAACCAGCGCAGCGGGTGCCCTCAACTGGACCACCATCCCCGTCCAGATGCCCGCCCTACACGGTCAGATTTCCCAGGTTGCTCCCATCGTGGCAGAAGAAACCGCCATGAAGGCAGTTTGGAACTGGACCATCTTCGGCGCATCAGGCACTGCTATCCTCTTCGCCGCCCTGATCACCATCGCTATCTCCAACATCAGCTGGAAGGCTGCCTTCGAAGAATTCGGCGGCGCCTGGAAGCAGCTCTGGCAGCCCATTCTGCTCATCTGCCTGGTCATGGCTGTTGCTAACGTGATGAACTTCGGTGGTATGTCTTCCGCCCTGGCTCTGGCCCTAGCAGCTGTCGGTTCTATCTTCCCCCTCTTCTCACCCATCATCGGCTGGATTGGCGTCTTCGTGACCGGCTCCGTGGTCAATAACAACACCCTCTTCGCCGGCCTGCAGGCCACCACCGCAAGCCAGATTGGCGCCAACTCTGGCCTTCTGGTTGCAGCTAACACCGCCGGTGGTGTGATGGCAAAGGTTGTTTCGCCCCAGTCGATTGCAATTGCCGCTGCTTCGGTGAACATGTCTGGCCAGGAATCAAAGATCACCAACGCAGCTATCAAGTACTCGCTGGCTCTGCTGGTTATCCTCTGTGTCTGGGTCTACGTACTTTCGCTGATTATGCCCGCCTAAAGCTCGCGGCTTCAGACGGTATTAGATAAGGACGCCCGCCCCACCTTCTCCTGCTTGCGTCAGGGGAGCCGGGGCGGGCGTCCTTTTCTCACCCCGGGCAAAGTGGAAGCCAACTCGCCTGACCAACTGGTCTAAATACCCGCTGAAAGAAAGTAAACTGTTGGTATGAGCATCACACCCGTAAAAAACCTATTGAATGACCAGCTGCCCAGCTTCATCAAAAAGGGCTACCTCTTTATGTCGCACCAGCGCCGCAAGGCCGGGGTGCCCGCAGAGTCGCACTGCCCCGTCACTTTCCCCGCTCTGGGTGGCACCGCAACCCTGATTCGCGGCGAAGAAGCCGTGGACTTCTTCTACGACGAGTCCAAGATCAGCCGTGGAGGTGCCATGCCCGCAGCAATCCAGGGGCCCCTCTTCGGCGAAGGCGCCGTTCACACCCTCGACGGTGAAGCCCACAAAGTTCGTAAGGCTAAGATGGCTGAAATGGCCTACGCCGACGAGCGCGTCGACGCTTTCAAGGACTTCGTTGAAGAAGAAATGAAGGCTCTTATCGAACGTTGGAAAACCAACCCCGGTAACATCTACGACGATGTTGCTGTTGCCTACGGCCGTGCCGCCTTCCGCTGGGCCGGGGTGCCCGCGTCCGACCGCGAGCTCAACAAGCGCGCTACCCAGATGAGCCACCTGCTTGACACCTTCGGTGAGCTCAAGCAGAACGTGCTGTCCTGGATCGACCGCAAGAAGCTGGACGCCTGGGCAGAAGAGCTCATCGAAAAGGTCCGCTCCGGCGAACTGACCGTTGACCCTGATTCTGTAGTACGCCACATGGCTGACCTACGCGACGAAAAGGGCGAGCTGGTCACCGCAAAGCTGGCCGGTATCGAGCTGCAGAACCTTACCCGCCCCACCGTGGCTGTCTCCCGCTTCGCCGCTTTCGCAGCCGTCGCTATGGTCGAGAACCCCGAGTGGGCTGCCAAGGTCAAGAAGGCTGTTGAGGACGCCGACGGTCGCCTGGTCAACATCCCTGAAGCCGTTGCTTTCGCCCAGGAAACCCGCCGCAAGTACCCCTTCGTTCCCATGCTCCCCGCCATGGTCAAGGAAGATACAGAACTTTCGGGTTGCCCGATTCAGAAGGGACAGCGCGTCCTGCTGGATATTCTGGGCACCAACACTTCGCCCCAGCTCTGGAAGAACGCCACCAGCTTCGACCCGCAGCGCTTCCTCGACCAGCCCGAGTACGAAGCGATCAAGGGGTTCATTCCCCAGGGTGGCGGCGATGTGCTCACCGGTCACCGTTGCCCCGGTGAAAAGATCGCAGTAGCGGCGCTGTCTTCCACCATCGCAGCGCTCTCTGCAGATAATGTCACTATCTCTGAAGACGCCGAGGACACCACCTTCAGCATGACCCAGCTGCTGACCCGCCCTAAGACCGGTGTGCGCGTCTCGGTAGCTGCCTAGGTAGCTCTCTTGCCCGCTCCACCAAAGCATGTGTGGTGAGCGAGGGGACGGCACCTGGCAGGTTGAGAAAATCACTCAACCTGGCGGGTGCCTCCTTTTTATTCAATTCTTTCTGCTCCGCCTTATCAGCCCGCCAGAGCACCAAAAAATCATCGAGGATACCCTGAACCCGGGTGGCAGTATCGGGCTCTAGTTCAGCGGTCTTAGCTTTCATCACCTGAATGAAAGGCACCAGGTTCTGCCCAATATCAAGCAGACTGGTGTACCCCTCACCCAGCGCCAGATCAAAGAGGGTATCGATTACCGCCTCGATGTCCTCGGGGCTATGCTGCTCGACCCAGGCGTCCGTCACCCGGTCCATACGGTCGCTGGTGAGTGATGGCGCCTCTTCGGTGATGAAGCCGCCCTCACTATCTGTATGCCAGGTAAAAATGGAATGCTGAATCAGCCCAACCGCCCCGCTGTGCACCACCGTGGGCGTGCCAGCCCGACTCATGCATCTGCCCACCATCGAATCCTGCGGAATGTACTCCGTGAGTTTGAGGAGGGCTGCCCGGTAGCCCTCCGTCTCCAAAAAGGCAGGGGAGAACCCCGGCGCGTCAAAAGCCAGCACCTCACTGATCCGGGTACGCGCCGTCTTACTCACGGTACTCGCCGCATATATCGCCAGGTTCCCACCCTTGGAATGACCAGTAACGTAAATGGGAGTCTTCGCCTCCTGCGCCAGGTTAGCCTCAAGATATGCGCTCGCCAGGGTCTGCGCCGCAATCGCTGGGCGCAGGGCGAGCCTAAAATCTTCCTTCCAACCCACTAACGAATCATCAGTACCCCGGAAAATCACCTGCCGGAACACCCCCGGCAACACCGCCGTCAACGCCGCAAACTGAACCTGCTCAGCTACATCAAGCCGCGCCTCATAATCAAAGAACCGCAGGCCCGCAAAACGCGGTGAAGACGCAACCAGCTTCAACAGATTCACCCGGTTACTCGTCACCAAAAACCAGTTAGCCCGCAAACTAGGCTCTGCCTGAAACTCCTGCAAAATCTGCGCTGCACTAATACCCCGCGCAAAACCCCTGTGGTGCTCCGCCACCTCATCCATCGGCAAATACGCCAACTCGTTGATGAGGCAGAGATCCACGTGATTGAGTGGAAGCTCAGACAGCGGAACACTCAACATCTTGGCGGCGTACTGGGAGAGATTCATGGTCTTTCTTCGGGGGAGGGGCTACAGGACTGAAACACCAACAGGCAGGGGGGCGGAAGGTTCAGAAGAGTCTGCCCTCTTCCTCCGCCGTCGGCTCCTCAAGGGTCAACAGGTAATCCTTGCGGTCCAGCCCGCCAGCATACCCGGTGAGTTTGCCGTCCGCCGCCACCACTCTGTGGCAGGGGATGAAAAGAGCGATACGGTTGCGGCCCACAGCCTGGCCCACCGCCTGCGCGGGCGCGCCAGGCCCCACTATCCTAGAAATAGCGCCATAGGTGGTGGTATACCCGAAAGGAATATCACGCAGCGCCGCCCACACCGCCAACTGAAAATCCGTACCGTCCGGCGCCAATGGAACCTCAAAGACAGTACGCTCACCGGCAAAATACTCCAAAAGCTCAGCCTGCGCCTGTGTGAGCACCTCACAGTCCGTCACTTCAACACGCCTACCCAGCTCATCATCACCCGGCATATGCGCCTGCCCGGTAAACCAGGCACCCGTCAGCGCCTCGCCGTCAGACGCCAAAATCATCTCACCCAAAGGAGTAGAAGTATGCGCGTGGTAGGTCATGATGGGTCCTCACATGGTGCTCACTCTTATACCTAGAATACCCGGTCAGACGGATGGGGAACTTGCTCAACTCCATGCGTGCGACCAGCTTGAGCCCGCAGATAAAACACATGATAACGATTCTCAACAGTAGTAAGCTGGTAGCCATGACCCACAGCAACACTGCCCACCAACGCACCCCGTCGGCTCGGCCCGCTACCCCCAACGCAGAAACCAGCGCCAGCCACCGCGACTCCTGGAACAACATCTACCTGGAGAAAGAACAGCGGTGGTCCGGCAAACCCAACCCCACCCTCATCGACCTCATTGGCGACCGCCAGCCCACCAGCGTCCTCGACCTGGGCAGCGGCGAAGGCGGCGACGTCATCTGGCTAGCCCAGCAAGGCTGGACGGCAACAGGCATTGACCTCTCCGACGTCGCCGTAGAACGCGCCACAGCAGCTGCCCAGAAAGCCGGGGTACAGGTAACCTTTATCGCCGCCGACCTCACCGACTGGGGAACCGGGCAAAGCTTCGACCTCATTGTTTCCAGCTTCCTGCAATCCCACTTCACCGACCTTGACCGTGTAGGAATCTTTAAGCAGGCACTGGAATTGCTGACCGTGGGCGGTGAACTCATAGCAATTTCCCACGCCGGGCTGCCCAGTTTCGTCAAAGATCACGACCCGCGCCTACAGAGCCAGCACTTCCTGCCCGTACCCGCTGACGAAGCCCGTGCCCTTACAGAACAGGACCGCAGATTTACGGTCATCCGGGCTGATGAGGTCACCCGGCAGGTTACCTCACCCGATGGCGAAACCGGTACCATCGCGGATGGCGTGCTGGTTATCCGCCGGGTCAGTTAGGGGGGACACTGCTAGGTGGGGTAGATCCCTGAGATACCCCGCCGGTGGGTGCCAACCGGATGGGTATCGATGATACCGATAGCCTCCATGAGGGCATAGGCGCTGGTGGGGCCCATAAAACCGATACCCCGCTTCTTCAGCGCCTTCGCCAGCGCGGTAGAAACCGCGTCGCTGGTCGGTACCTCCCAAACGTTACGGGGTAGGGGAGTAACCTGCGGCTTGAAACCCCACACCAGGGCGGGCAACCCCGGCTCCACCAGGAGCCTAACGGCAGGCTCAACCCCGCTGGTCCTCGCACGCTCCACCTCAAACCCCTGCAACTCCGGCGCCCCGCTAGCGGCAAGCTCCCGCAATTCCAGCGTCACCCGCGCATTCTTAATAGCCGCGCGAATCTTGCCCCGGTGCCGAATAATCCGGGCGTCCCCAGCAAGACGCTCAACATCCTCCTCCGTAAAACCGGCAACCGCCTCTGGCTCAAAACCAGCAAAAAGCTCCCGGAAAGCCTCCCTCTTCACCAGCACCGTGCGCCAGGACAACCCCGCCTGAAACCCCTCCAAACACAGCCGCTCAAACACGCCGTGCTCGCTGGTGACGGGCACACCCCACTCGGTGTCATAGTAGGTACGCATAAGGTCATCAGACTCAGCCCACGCCGGACGGACCAGCTGTTCTTCCATAGGACTTACCTCCTGCTGGGTTCTAGGCAAGCGGCAGACCTGCCTCTTCTAGGGGCGCCAGCCCGGTGTAGCGCAGGGTCAGATTGAACCTGCCCTCGGTCAGCCCCACCCGCGCAAAATCAGTAGCGTACGGCATGGTGCCCGGCTCAATGCGCGGCACCCCGTGGAACATAAACCGGCTCGGTCCACCAAACACCACCAGGTCACCGGACGCCAACCTAAAGTCCCTATAGGGTTTATTACGGTGCTCGGTATTTCCAGCCCGGAACAGCGCCGTATCACCGATGGACAGGGACACCACCGGCGCACTGGACCGCTCCTCCTTATCCTGGTGCATACCCATCGACGCCTGCGGGCTGTAGTAGTTAATCAGCGCCATATCCGGTGTGTAGTCCTGCGCCCATCCGGAAAGCTCATCACCGCGCAACCCCGGCCAGCCCGGAGCAACCTCGGGGCGGTAAACGTCCGCCAGGGCAGACCTGCCAGCCTTCACCATCCACTGCGGTAGTGGCGGAACGGCGTCCATCTTAAACTCGGGAGCCTCCCGCATATAGCGGTAGTTGCTCCAGTGCCACCCCAGCGTAGTGAGTTCCACCGACATTTTCCTGCCATAAATCTCGGGGCTGTGCACGGGGATTCCATCGCGCGCTATGCGCTGAAACTCACGCACCATAAATAACTGCTGCTCCAAGGTCAGCCAGCCGGGAATATGCACCACCCCGGGCAGGACCTCACGGGCACGGCGGGGGAGCATAGCGTCAGCAAAAAGGGAATCAGACACCGCAGGTACGCCTCCTCAATAAGGGTCAGCCGGGCACGCCCTGCCCGATCCTACCCAGCCTACCGAACCGGGAGCACTCGTGAGATTCCCGAATGCCCTGAACCAGATGGTGAGCAGAGCATGAGGTCCATATGTTCTGCGTCTATATTGGACTAGAGATTCTTCTGCCTGTGCCCTTCATATGGTAGTCTGAAGTCAACCGTTCAGCCCGCCCCAACGATTTTTCGTTTGGGAGTGGGCTGGATCTTTAAGCACATAGACAAGGGAGTTCTATATGCCTAAATCCCTAAAACCGGCTACCACGGCCGCCCAACAAATTGCCCTGTTACGTTTCCGAGGTATGGAAGTAGAACATAATCTGGCTGAACAGTGGCTGTCCAATGTGGGCTATTACCGGCTTTCAGCCTACTGGTACCCCGCATGGCTTAGCCACGGAGACAGCCAGCACGACAAATTTAGGCCCGGTACTTCTTTTGCGCACGCTGTTGAACTTTATGAAGCAGACCGAAAGCTCCGAACTCTCATACACGATGGGGTAGAACGAGTTGAGGTGGCTATGCGGACTTGAGTCGGGGAGAGACTCTGTAAAATTTCCCCTACTTTTTATCAAGCACCGGAAAACTTTCGTCCAAGTTTCAAACATGACAACTGGCTCAGAACAGCTGAAAAACGAATTGCCCGTGTAGGACGGCAGAACGAAGCAATCAAACACTATCAGAATGAATACGGCGGACATTTTCCCTTTTGGGTCCTAGCAGAAGTCCTAGATTTCTCTGATATTTCCCGGATGTTTGATGGTTTGCGTTCCGCTGACCAGAGGGCTGTCGCAGAAGGTCTAGGCTTGTTATGCGACCTTGCAAAACTATCAAAAAATCAGCAACAAAAGGTGAAAAATAGTTCGCCGTTGGCTCGTTGGCTAGAGCAACTTACCATCGTTAGGAATACCTGCGCCCACCACAGCAGGCTGTGGAACAAGTCTTTCACTCCCGCGCCAACTGCTGCTTTAAAGACTCAACAAGTTTTTGCTTTCCTACCCGAAGGGCAGAGCGAACGTATCTTCGGAGCAATCCTTGTTATGGCGCACATTCTGAGAGAGGTTTCTCCAGGTACAACATGGCCAGAAAAAGTTGCCCACCTCATTCATACCGAGTTCCGCTCCAACCCACTGGTTGAGGATAGAAGTCTGGGGATTCCTCCAGGCTGGACCGGAAAATTTTAGACATTCCATCTGCATATCCAGCAATGACAGTGACAAAGCCCGGTACCCCAAACCGTTAACAGGTTTGGACCACCGGGCTTAACGTAGCTAGAGCCTAACTCACCTTACCGGTTTAGGCGGTTTCTACGTCCTCATCAACCCAGTCCAGGGTCTTAGAGACAGCCTTCTTCCACAGACGGTACTGGCGCTCGACCTCGTCCTTGTCCATCTGGGGTTCCCAGCGCTTGTCTTCGGACCAGTTGTCGATGACGTCCTGCTCGCCCTCCCAGAAGCCGACGGCGATACCGGCAGCGTAGGCGGCACCCAGGGCAGTAGTTTCAATGACCTTGGGGCGGATGACGGGTACGCCCAGCAGGTCAGCCTGGAACTGCATGAGGAACTCGTTGGCGGTCATACCGCCGTCCACGCGCAGCTCCTCAAGTTCCACGTTGGTGCCGGCAGTCTCGGCATCGGCGTTCATGGCGTCCAGCACTTCGCGGGTCTGGAAGGCGGTTGCCTCAAGGGCGGCGCGGACGATGTGGGCGCGGTTGACGTAGCGGGTCAGGCCAACGATGACACCGCGGGCATCTGACTTCCAGTGGGGTGCGAAGAGGCCGGAGAAGGCGGGGACGACGTAGGCGCCGCCGGAGTTCTCAACGCTGGTGGCCAGCTCTTCTGACTCGGCGGCGTTGTCGATCATCTTGAGGTTGTCGCGCAGCCACTGAATCAGGGAGCCGGAGACAGCAACAGAACCTTCGAGGGCGTAGACGGGGTCGGCGTCGCCCAGCTTGTAGGCCACGGTGGTGAGCAGGCCGTTTTCTGAGATGACGGGCTTGTTGCCGGTGTTCATAAGCATGAAGTTACCGGTGCCGTAGGTGTTCTTGGCCATGCCCTTTTCGAAACAGGCCTGGCCGAAGGTTGCTGCCTGCTGATCGCCCAGAATACCTGAGATGGGGGTGCCGTTGAGCAGGCCCTTGGGGCGGCCGTAGCCGTAAACTTCGGAGGAAGACTTGATCTCGGGCAGCATGCTCATGGGAATGCCCATGTCGGCGGCGATGGATTCGTCCCATTCCAGGGTCTTGATGTTCATCAGCAGGGTGCGAGAAGCGTTGGTCACGTCGGTGACGTGCACGCCGCCCTCTACACCGCCGGTCAGGTTCCAGAGCACCCAGGTGTCGGTGTTGCCGAAGAGCAGGTCGCCTGCTTCTGCCTTCTCGCGGGCACCTTCGACGTTGTCGAGGATCCACTTGACCTTGGGGCCTGAGAAGTAGGTAGCCAGGTTGAGGCCGACGATGTCGTGGTACTTGCCGGGGCCTTCTTCGCCGCCGAGCTCGTCACAGATTTTCTGGGTGCGGGTGTCCTGCCAGACAATGGCGTTGTAGACGGGCTTACCGGTGTTCTTGTCCCAGACAACGGCGGTTTCACGCTGGTTGGTGATACCGACGGCTGCGATTTCGTGGTGGTTGACCTCAGCCTTGGTGAGGGCTTCACCCACGGACTTACGCACGTTTTCCCAGATTTCCATGGGGTTGTGCTCAACCCAGCCGGCCTTGGGGAAAATCTGCTCGTGTTCGTGCTGGCCGACGCTCTTGATTTCACCGGACTTGGTGAAGAGGATGGCGCGGGAGCTGGTGGTGCCCTGGTCGATGGAGAGCACGTACTTCTTACGTTCGGGGAGCTGCGACATGGTTTTTCTCTTTTCGTGTGTGCGCCGTCCTTGGCGCGGTAAGGGGTTGTTTTTAGTTTAGGGCGCGGACGCCGGTGGGCCGGCTTAGACCAGCAGAGCAGGGACGAGGATGGCGGCTGCGGCTGCGCCGATGAGGGGACCGACAACGGGAACCCAGGCGTAGGCCCAGTCGGAGGCTCCCTTACCCTTGATGGGCATGAGGGCGTGGGCAATACGGGGAGCCAGGTCGCGGGCTGGGTTGATAGCGTAGCCGGTGGGGGTGCCCAGGGAGAGGCCGATGGCTACAACGATGAAGGCAACTGCCAGGGGCCCTAGACCTGAAGGGGTGCTGCCGGAGGCCAGTACGAAGCCAACCAGGACGAAGGCACCGAAAGCTTCGGTCACGGTATTCCAACCGTAGGAACGAATAGCAGGAGCGGTAGAGAAGATACCTTTGGTGGTACCGGGCTCTGCCTCATCGAAGTGCTTCTTGTAGACCAGGTAGGCACCCCAGGCACCGAGGAAGGCACCGATCATCTGGGCAGCTACGTAAACGAAGAAGTTGCCCATGGTGGGTGAGATTCCGGGTGCGAAGTCGCCGCCGGAAACCAGCAGACCCAGGGTGACAGCGGGGTTGAGGTGAGCACCTGAAGGGGCAGACATATAAACGGCGGCGAACACCGCAAAGCCCCAGCCGAAGGCGATGGTCAGCCAGTCAGTATTTTTAGCAGCTGACTTGGGCAGGGTAACTGCGGCACACACGCCAGCACCCAGCAGAATCAGAATGCCGGTACCGATAACTTCAGAAACAAAAGCGCCAAGCAGGGTCGCATTGCCCTCTGCTGAGATAAGGGCGCTTGCCTGGATGCTAGCGTCAGCGCCAGCGACCAGTAGTGAGCTCATCGTTGACCTCGTATTTTCTGTGTGGGCCGGGTGCCCGAAACGGGCACCCGGCGGTTGTTAGTGATTAATGGTTGTTTTAGTGGAGAGTAGTGACAGGACGTCGGGGAGCCACGTGGGTTGCCCCGAGTACCTCAGCCGCGGCGTCCGCGTCCTCGGTATGAGTTTCAGCTGCGGCGATAGCCTCAACCCGCTCGGCGTAAATCGCCTTTTCGCGGGCCACGGTGGCCTCGTCCCAGCCAAGCTCAGCGGCCATAATCTCAAGAATCTCGTCGGCGGCGGACAGGCCGCGGTCGGTAGCCTCAAGATCCAGACGGACGCGGCGCACCAGCACGTCCTCAAGGTGCAGGGCACCTTCGGCACGCACGGCCATGGCCACATCGGCCCGCAGGAACTGGGGTGCCTGCGCCAGGGGAGTACCCAGGGCAGGGTCTTCCTTGATGAGGGCGATAATATCGGCCAGCTCAGCGCCGTAGCGCTCCAGCAGGTGCTCCACGCGGGCAGCATCCCAGCCGTTCTCAGCGGCCAGCGCATCGGCGCGGGCAGCCAAAGCTTCATAACCTTCAGCACCGACCAGCTTGATGTTCTCGGTGACAGAAGGCAGGGTCTTAGCGCGGTCGCCCAGGGCAAAGTCCACGGCGTCCTCGGCCATCACACGGTAGGTGGTCAGCTTACCACCGGCAATAGCGCTCATACCCGGGGCGATTTCCATGACGGTGTGCTCACGCGACACCTTGGTTGACGCAGCATTCTCACCCTTCTTAGCCACCGGCTGCAGCAGGGGTCGCAGACCAGCGTAAGAGCTAATGATATCGGCCTCGGTCAGCTCATCGGCAATCAGCTTATTCGCCTGGTCGAGCACATAGCGAATATCGGCCTTGGTGGCGACGGGGCGCTCGCGGTCTTCGGTGTAGGGGGTGTCGGTGGTGCCGATGATCCAGTAGCGCTGCCAGGGGATGATGAAGAGCACGGACTTTTCGGTCTTGGTGAAGATACCGCTGGTTGCCTTGATGCGGTCACGGGGCACGGTGATGTGCACGCCCTTAGAAGCCAGCACCTTCAAACCCTGGTCCTTGGTCGCCATGGACTCTGACTCTTCGGTCCACACGCCGGTTGCGTTGATAATGTGGGTGGCCTTGACGGTCTTCTCGTCGCCGGTTTCAAGGTCAACGATCTGGGCGCCGGTGACTCGCCCGGTGGCGTCCTTGTTGATAGCGGTGACCTGGGTGCGGGAGGCTGCCAGGGCGCCGTAGCCTGCGGCAGTGCGGACGAGGTCGATGACTAGGCGGGCGTCGTCCACGCGGGCATCATAGAACTGGATGGCGCCGGTGAAGGCTGAATCCTTGATGCCGGGGAAGACCTTCTTGGTGCCTTCCTTGGTGAAGTGGCGCTGGGCGGGCACGGTGCGGTGGCCGCCGGCACCGGCAAAGGCCATGGTGTCGTACATGCCGATACCCACGGCGGAGTAGGCACGCTCAATCACGGGCATCTTGAGGGGCCAGAGGAAAGGCTGAGCCTTGACCAAGTGGGGAGCGGTGCGTTCGAGCAGCAGGCCGCGTTCCTTGAGGGCTTCGGCAACCAGCTTGAAATCGAGGTTATAGAGGTAACGCAGGCCACCGTGCACGAGCTTGGAGGACCAAGCGCTGGTGCCAGCTGCCCAGTCGCCTGCCTCAACAATGGCGGTGCATAGGCCGCGGGTTGCGGCGTCCAGGGCGATGCCTGCGCCGGTCACGCCGCCGCCGATGATGAGGACGTCTACGCCCGCTTCATCGGTCATGGCGGCTAGGGCCTGGGTGCGGGTTTCTGCGGTGAGGTGGGACTGGGCGGTGAAGGTGGCAGTCATGGGAATCTTCCTTGCGACGGGTTGCCTGGCTAATGTCTTGGTCACCATTTCAACTGTGCGAGCAAATAACCGCCAGCTCTGTGAACAAACGTTCAGTTAGAATCGAATTATGGTGAACAAAAGTCAGAATCAGGTCGTTGAGGCAGCCCAGCTTTATTACGGGGAGCACCTGACTATGTCCACTATCGCTACACGCCTGGGAGTCTCTCGCCCCACGGTTTCTCGCCTGCTCAAAACTGCACGTGAAACGGGTGTTGTGACAATTCATCTCAACGAGAGATCCTATAGTTCTGACCCCCTTGAAAAACGTCTTACTGACCTCTATCGGGTGCGGGTAACGGTGGTGAGGGCCCCTGAGTATGCCACGGAGCAGGCTCGTATGAGGCGGGTGGCAATAGCCACAGCGAACCTTTTGGATTCTCTAATTGTTCCGGGAACGACCCTGGGTGTTGCCTGGGGTTCCACGGTGACCGAGGTGGCCCAGTTTCTGCCCAAGCGGCCTCTGACCGGGGTGACGGTGGTTCAGCTGAACGGGGCGGGCAATGCCGTGCAGACGGGTATCCCGTATTCGGGTGCGATTCTTGGGCAGGTGTCGTCCGCCTACGGGGCGCAAATGGTGCATTTCCCGGTGCCTGCCTTCTTTGACTTTGCTGATACGAAGGCGGCTATGTGGCGGGAACGGTCGATTCGTGGCGTGTTGGCGGTGCAGCGCAGCGCAGATGTGGCCCTATTTGGGGTGGGTGCTTTTGGTGGTGAGCTCAAGTCGCACGTCTATAGCGGTGGCTATTTCAATGCTGAGCAGATGCGGGAGCTGCAAAGCCAGGGCATTGTGGGGGACATGTGTACGGTGCTGCTGCGGGAGGATGGCACCTGGGCTGATCTTGCCCTGAATCAGCGGGCGACGGGCCCCACCCCTGCAGAATTGGTAAAGATGGGACGACGTGTGTGCGCGGCTGCTGGCCGCCACCGTGCCGTTGCCCTGCGGGCCGCCCTTGCCACCGGTGCCATCACCGACCTAGTGGTGGATGCGGACCTGGCGGAGAGGCTGCTCTAGATGTAACAGTGCGTCCAAGCTGAAACTGACAGTTTGTGTGTGGAAGTGGATTTAGGGTAATTGTCCCACCGCCACCTTCAGTGCGTTCTTCACTGCCCTAATGGCAGGCTGCCCTGTGCTTTCGGTGCGGGTGGCTACATAAATTTCGCGGTAGGGGGCGCCGGGCAAGGGGAGAGCTTTCACCCCGTGCACCCGGCTCAGCTCCTTGCCGGCAGCGGGTAGGGCAAAGGACGGCATGATAGCCGCCGCCCCGCCAGCCGCCAGCTGCAAATGTGTGTTCAAATCATCAATCACGTAGCGCACCTGCGGCTCAAACCCCGCCGCCCGGCACTGGTTGATACCCCAGATACGGGAGGTGTTGTGCTCACCCTCGAAAACCCAGGGTAGGCGGGCTGCGTCGTCCAAAGTCTCAACCTCAGAATCGGCTGCGACCACCAGGTTGAGGGCGTCCTCGGTCAAGAGCTCGGAGGTGAGCTCGGGGTACTCGGGAATGTAGTGGTGGGGGTAAGACTCCGCAATCACAAGATCAAACTCCCGGCTTCGGGTCAGCGAGAGACCGGTTTCGGGGTCAATCTGCACCACGTGCAGCTGCACCTGCGGGGCGTGCTCTGCCAGATGGGCCAGGGCACCCGGCAGCAGGGCTTTTGCTGCCGACTGGAAAATCGCCAGTCGCACCTGCCCTGCAGGCACCCCCTCCAGCAGGGTGATGCGGGTGCGGGCGGCGTCCAGCTCCTTCAAAATATTGCGGGTGCTTTCCACCAGAATCAGAGCCTCGGTGGTTAGCTCCACCCGACGCCCCACCTTACGTAGCAGAGGAGTGCCCACCTCTTTTTCCAGGGTGGTGATCTGCTGAGATATAGCAGAGGACGTCAGGTGCAGGGCCTTGGCGGTCGCAGCGAGTGTGCCGCGCTCGTGAATCTCAAGCAGCATGGCCAGGCGGCGCAAATCGTACATGGGGCACTCCTGAGTGAGAGGTGAATGGCGTCACGAATACAGATTAGCAGAACTAAATGTACTGCCTAAATAATATTCATTTTTTCTAATAGTGTAACTTGCACCCAAAGGTGGTGAAATGGATAACAAGACACAAAGTTCACCCCGCCCTCGTGCGGGCTAGCAGGAGGTACCACCCTTGGCACAGCCTTTTAGCGATACCCACTACCAGCAGCTAGCTGACCAGGCCGTCCAGCTCGTCGCCGACTGGGTCAAAGAAGCCCAGAACATCCCCGCCGACCCCGCAGCAGAGAAGCTGGCAGGCGTCCTGAAGGACCCCAACGGCCTTGAATTTACCGTCGGCTTTGTCGACGGCGTGGTACGCCCTGAAGACCAGGCCGTTGCCGGTAAGAACCTGGGGCGCATTGCCCCCATCGTCCCCTCCTTCCTGCCCTGGTACATGAAGAGCGCCGTGGGCCTGGGCGGCAAGCTGGCCGCTAAGGCTTCCTGGCCCACCGTGCCGATTGCCCGCACCGTCCTGCGTCAGATGGTCGGCCACCTGATTGTCGATGCCCGCGACGAAAAACTGGGGCCCGCTATCAAGCACCTCACCTCAACCGGCAACAAGCTCAACATCAACCTGCTGGGCGAAGCTGTACTTGGTGACCGCGAAGCAGAGCGCCGCCTGACCGAAACCAAGCGCCTGCTGGCCCGCGACGACGTCGACTACGTCTCCATCAAGGTGTCCTCCGTTTCTGGCCCCCACTCCCACTGGGCCTTCGAGGAAGTGGTGGACGAAGCCGTCCGCCGCCTCACCCCCCTCTACGAGCTGGCTGCAAACTCTCCCGCCCCGAAGTTCATCAACCTGGACATGGAAGAGTACAAGGACCTCGATATGACTATCGAGGTCTTCACCAAGATTCTTGACCAGCCCCACCTGAAGAACCTTGAAGCCGGTATCGTGCTCCAGGCCTACCTGCCCGACACCCTGGCCGCGATGCAGCGCCTGCAGGAATGGGCCGCCCAGCGCGTTGAGGCCGGCGGTGCTCGTATTAAGGTCCGCCTGGTGAAGGGCGCTAACCTCTCCATGGAAAAGGTTGAAGCCGCTGTGCACGGCTGGCCCCTGACCACCTGCGACTCCAAACAGGACTCAGACACCAACTACAAGCGCATCCTCAACTACGCCCTGCAGCCCGAGCACACCAAGAACATCCGCCTAGGCGTTGCCGGCCACAACCTCTTCGACGTCGCCTTCGCTCTGCTACTGGCCGAAGACCGCGGTGTTGAAAAGGACATCGAGTTCGAAATGCTCATCGGCATGGCCTCCCAGCAAGCCGAGGTCATCCGCCAGCGCGTTGGTCACCTACTGCTCTACACCCCCGTCGTGCGCCCCGAAGAGTTCGACGTAGCTATCTCCTACCTGGTCCGCCGCCTGGAAGAAAACGCCTCAAGCGAGAACTTCATGAGCGCCGTCTTCGACCTCGACTCTTCACCCGCCCTCTTTGAGCGCGAGAAGAACCGCTTCCTACGCTCCCTGAACGAGGTCACCGACGAGGTGCAGCCCCCGCAGCGTACCCAGAACCGTCTGGAAGAAACCGAAGAGAACGTCTTCAAGCCCGCCGACGGCACTTTCGAAAACACCCCCGATACCGACCCCGCCCTGGCCGGTAACCGCGAGTGGGGCCGGGCCATCCTGGAGCGTTCAAAGACCACCCAGATCGGTATCGAAACCTTGGCCGCCAACGAGCTGGGCTCTGCCGAGGACGCCGAAACCCTGGTTGCCGAGACTGTGGCAGCTGGCGAGGCTTGGGGCGCCCGCCCCGCCTCAGAGCGTGCCGAGATTCTGCGTAAGGTAGCTGTAGCCCTGGCAGTCCGCCGCGGCGACTTCATGGAAATCATGGCCCATGAGGCGGGCAAGACCCTTGACCAGGGCGACGTTGAAGTTTCAGAAGCCGTTGACTTCGCCTACTACTACGCCATGCTGGCAGAGCGTCTCGACTCAGTAGACGGCGCCCAGCACCGCCCGGTCAAGCTGACCCTGGTCATCCCGCCGTGGAACTTCCCCACCGCGATACCCGTCGGTGGCGTTATCTCAGCCCTGGCAGCGGGTTCAGCGGTTATCTTCAAGCCCGCCTCCAACACCGCCCGCATCGGTGCTCTCATCGCTGAGGTGCTGTGGGAAGCTGGCGTACCCCGCGAGGCCCTGCGCCTGGTCAAGGTCACCGACCGCGACGCCGGTTCAAAGATGATTGCCCACCCCGCCGTTGACCGCCTGATTCTGACCGGTGGTTACGAGACCGCCGAGATGTTCCGATCCTGGCGTAAGGACCTGCCCCTCTTCGGCGAGACCTCCGGCAAGAACTCCATCATCGTCACCCCCAACGCCGACCTTGACCTGGCAGTCAAGGACGTCGTCTACTCAGCCTTCGGCCACGCCGGTCAGAAATGCTCGGCGGCCTCCACCGTGATTCTGGTGGGTTCGGTAGGGGAGTCCAAGCGCTTCTACAACCAGCTGGTTGATGCCGTGAAGTCCCTGCACGTTGCCCACCCCCAGGACATCGAATCAGAAATGGGCCCCGTTATTGAGAAGCCCGAGGGCAAGCTCAAGCGAGGCCTAACCACCCTGGGCGAGGGTGAAACCTGGATCATCAAGCCCGAACAGCTCGATGAGACCGGCCGCCTCTGGTCACCCGGCGTTCGCGCAGGCGTCAAGCCCGGCAGCGAATACCACCTGACCGAGTACTTTGGCCCCATCCTGGGCGTCATGAAGGCCGCCACCCTCGAAGAGGCTATCGAACTGCAGAACGCCACCGACTACGGTCTGACCGCTGGCCTGCACTCCCTCGACTCCGGCGAGCTGGAACTCTGGCTCTCTAAGGTCCAGGCAGGTAACCTCTACGTCAACCGCGGCATCACCGGTGCTATCGTGCAGCGTCAGCCCTTCGGCGGCTGGAAGAAGTCAACCGTAGGTTCCGGCACCAAGGCCGGTGGCCCCAACTACCTGGTCGCCCTCTCCGACTGGGAGACCGCAGAGTCCACCGCCACCACTGCCCCCTCACACGCGGGCGTCCGCTCCATCCTGGCTGCCCTGCGCGAGCCCACCGCCACCAACGACGGCTCCCTCGACATGCTGGCCCGCGCGGCTAGCTCCGATGCCGAGGCCTGGGCCACCGAGTTCGGTGTGGGCCACGACCCCAGCCAGCTGGGCGTTGAACGCAACATCCTGCGCTACCTGCCCACCACCGTCCAGGTGCGTCTGGGTGAGGACGGCGACCGCGACCGCGCCCTGCGCGTCCTGCTAGCAGGTGTAGCAGCCGGTGCCACTATCGAGTTCTCCACCGGCCAGAGCATCCCGGTAGCTGTTGCCGGTGCCCTGCGCGGTGCGGGTGTCACCCTGATTGAGCAGAGCGATGCCGCCTACCGTGCTTCGCTGGCAAAGATTGCAAAGACCCCCTCAAAGCAGCTTGAGGGAACCGCCTTCGAAGGTGCCCGCATCCGCTACATCGGTAGCGACGCCACCAGCATCTACGAGGCACTCGACGGCCGCCCCGACATCGCGGTCTACTTCCAGCCTGTCACCGAAGCCGGCCGCATCGAGATGCTGCCCTTCGTGCGCGAGCAGGCAGTCTCCATCACCGCCCACCGCTTCGGCAACCCCTACAAGTTCTCTGAGGGTGTTATCTAAGAGGACTAGGTAAGGACGCCCCACCCGGCTTCCCCTGCTCAGGGAAGTGGGGTGGGGCGTCCTTTTATATTTAAGAGAAAACCGGGCCGTTTCGGTGGCGCCCGCCACCAGCACCTGTACCCTGTGTCATATAATCGTTAGGTGAGAGCTCCTTCTCCCTCGTCGGAGCTCACCTCGTCGAGTTTCACGCACCTCGATCGGCACTCCCACAGAAGTCCCACAAAAGAAAAGGACACCTCCGATGAGCAACGTTCCTGCAGAACTCAAGTACACCAAAGAGCACGAGTGGGTCAGCGAACTCACCGCTGATGGCACCGTCCGCATCGGCGTTACCGACCACGCACAGAGCGAACTGGGCGACGTCGTCTACGTCGACCTGCCCGAGGTAGGCGAAACCATCGACGCAGAAGCAACCTTCGGCGAAATCGAATCCACCAAGAGCGTCTCGGACCTTTTTGCCCCCATCGCTGGTGAAGTCGTTGCCGTCAACGAAGACCTGGCAGATGCCCCCGAAACCGTCAACTCAGACCCCTATGGCGCGGGTTGGCTCATCGAGGTTCGCCCCAACGACGCCGCAGACATCGAAGGCCTGCTCTCAGCTGCCGACTACGAGGCAGAAATTGCCTAAAACCCGGCAGTAGCTATCACGCTATGAGTCCGCCTAAGGGCCGTCTTTTCCGCAGGGAAAGGCGGCCCTTTTGCTCTAGGTAAAAACAGGAAAATTTGGTGGGAGAACACGGCACGAACCGGGCAGAATAGAGGCGAAGTGGCTAAGATTAAACGAACGGTTCACTGTTTACCATTTCTTGACCTTGAACCGCTTACATCACACCACACCACGCATAACGTTTAGAACACAGGCACAGTACGGGCGTAGGCCCCGCCGCCCGAAGACATAAGGACGAGACCGTATGGCCCAGCATGAAGCACACCCGCCCACAAGCACCATCGCCATGGTAGCCCTGGGCGTATCCCAGTCCCATAACCCCACCGCCGAAGAACGCGACCTGCTGGCAACCCTGCCCGCAGGGTCAGCCGTCCTCATTGGTCTGGACGGCCAGTTCAAGGGCGCCCGCTTCCTCCTGAACCCCGAAACCGACGAAGATGGCGCTGACCTGCCCATCATCGCAGGCCGTAGCCCCCAGTCAGACATCTACCTGGACGACGTCACCGTCTCCCGTCGTCACGCCCTCTTCATCCCCAACGCGGGCAGCTTCATCCTGACCGATGCTGACTCCCTGAACGGTACCTACGTGAACAAGGACCGCGTGGACGAGGCCTACCTGCGCAACGGCGATGAAATCTACATCGGCAAGTTCCACTTCGCCTTCTACCAGGGCCAGGGGCAGTAACCATGGCTCAGGCTCACTCTGCTGAAACTGCTGGGGCAAAAAATAAGACCATCGGTCAGGTGCTCAGCGCCCTTGAAGGGGAATTTGAGGGCATTAGCGCCTCGAAGATTCGCTTTCTTGAAGATAAGGGTCTGGTGAGCCCGCAGCGTACCAATACCGGTTACCGCAAGTACTCCGAAGAAGATATTGAGCGCCTGCGTTTTGTGCTGCAGCTGCAGCGCGACCAGTACCTGCCGCTCAAGGTGATCCGCCAGCGCCTGGCCGACATCGACGCGGGGCTAGTACCCTCCCCCGGCAGCAAACCGGCCGTTGGGCAGGGGAGCGGGGCGGACGCGTCCGCGCAGCCGGGTGCCGAAGAGCTGCCGAGTGCCCGCCCGGCAGCCGAGGCAGAACCGGCCCGCACCTACACCCTGCGTGAGCTGGGCCAGGCAGCCGGGGTCGATATGCCCCTGCTACGTGAGCTCATGAACTACGGTCTGCTGGCAGACAACAAAGAAGAGTACGACCAGTACGACCTGGCTGTTACGAGGGTGAGCGACCAGCTCACCGCCCACGGCCTGCACCCGCGCCACCTGCGAGCCTTCCGGGCCGCTGCCGACCGCGAAGTCGACCTGGTTGAAACCGCGGTGGGCCCTCTGGCCCTGCGTAAGGACGAAGAGTCCCAGGCCCGTGCGGCCGAACTCGCCGGTGATATTGCCCAGCTGCTGCTCCGCCTACACATGGCCCTGGTAGCCGGGAGTATGCCCAGCTTCGACTAACCCCACCTAACCTTGCGCGAGGGGCACCGGGTAAACGTGGTCTGTCTTAATGACCAGAACCACGTTAAAACGCCGGTGCCCCTGCCGACCGATTAACCGGCAAAAGGGTTACTGGGCAGGTAGGATAAGAGAGTCCATGATCAGTTCAAGGGAAGGAACCTCAAACCGTGACACAGTACAACGGTGAACCTAGCGCCCCCGCCGCGCTGCGAGGCGTACCTGCCCCCATGGATCAGCCCCTGCTGGGCTTTGAAGACGTCATGCCCCGCACCTCCCCGGTGGGTGAGCAGGGCGTCCTCTTTGACGACCCTGTTTCTCTGGTTGATGAAAACCTGGGCTACCGCGGCCCCACCGCCTGTAAGGCAGCAGGCATTACTTACCGCCAGCTCGACTACTGGGCCCGCACCCACCTGGTGGAGCCCACCGTCCGCTCAGCCCAGGGTTCTGGCTCCCAGCGTCTTTACTCTTTCCGCGATGTGCTCGTACTCAAAATCGTTAAGAGCCTGCTCGATACCGGCGTATCCCTGCAGCAGATTCGCACCTCGGTCGACCACCTGCGCTCCCGCGGCGTTGAAGACCTCGCCGGAATCACCCTGATGTCCGACGGTGCCTCGGTCTACGAATGCACCTCGGCCTCTGAGGTAATTGACCTGGTGCAGGCCGGCCAGGGCGTCTTCGGCATTGCTATCGGCCGTGTCTGGCGCGAACTGGAAGTATCGCTGAGTGAACTGCCCGGCGAAAGCACCGCCCAGGAAATCCAGGCAGAGACCGAGTTCCACGACGAACTTTCGGCCCGCCGAGCCCGCAAGGCCGGCGCCTAAACAGCATAGAAAACTACCCCGTCTCGCAGATGCGAAGGCGGGGTAGTCACGTCTAGGGGCGCAGGCTCACAGCGAGCGTGAGCCTGGGCCCCTATACGTCTTATTCCGTAGCTACATCGAGCAGGCCCGCCAGTAGCGCGGTGAAGGCGCTGGCGAGTTCCTGGGCTTCTTCTTCGGGCCAGTAGTGCACGGGGTAGGCGGATCCCTGAATGCGCTGGAGCAGGTGCGTCTCGGGCAGGATAGTCTCAGCGACCAGGTCGCCAAAGAGCACCTTCATTTCCTCGATACGGTAGTCGTGTTCTGGGTCGCCAGCGCGTACCTTATTGATCACGATAGAGGCCGACTCCACGGCATAGGGGGTATTGGCTTCGAAGCGGGCAATGGCGCGCAGGGTGCGTTCGGAGCCCGCGACAGAGAAGAGTGAGGGTTCTGCGACAGACAACACCCGGTCAGAGGCAGCCCACGCCATCTCGGTGAGACGGCCCAGGGTGGGCGGGCAGTCGATGAGAATCAGGTCAAAGCTCTCGCGCACAGGCTCAAGGAGGTCTGCCAGGCGGGGGAGCAGGGTGGCTGAGTCGAGCTGCTCTAGGGCGGTAAGACGGGCGGACGCGCGCCCAACCCAGGTGCCTGCGTCCAGTCCGGTGCGGGAGGCGTTGCCCAGGCTGCCGAGGGTAGCCCACGAAGCGGGGGTGAGCTCGTCCGCCAGGGAATAATCCGAAGGGGCGAGCAAGATGGTGCCCATGTCGGTGCCTTCGGCGGTGTTCACGCCGAGGCCGGTTGAGGCGTCCCCGTGGGGGTCGAGGTCGATGACGAGGGTGCGGAGCCCGCTGGCCTGAGTGGCAGAGGCCAGCCCCAGCACGACCGATGTTTTGCCTACGCCGCCCTTTAGGCTGCTAATACTTACCACGCTGCTCATTGCCACGAAAGCCTCTCGAATTCGGCGGATACACACTGACCTTCTATGCTACCCAACAGGGCAGGGGCCTGCCGCTAGGTGCTAGGGAAAGTCAGGGAAGCTCACAGCTCACACCCTATCGCGTGTAGTCATGCTCACAATAAAATCTTTTCGTTACGTCCCGCATCACAAAAAATGAGACAAAACCAGGTGCTTTAGGAAGTCTAAAGATATATTTGAGGTGTTCACACACGAACTGTGGCTTAGCCTCACCGCACCCCGCTGTGCTGGGTGGGGCGGAACGGAAGAAAATGTTTTCAAAGATTCTGGTCGCTAACCGCGGCGAAATCGCAATCCGTGCTTACCGTGCGGCCTACGAGCTCGGCGCTAAGACCGTCGGCGTCTTCCCCTACGAAGACCGCCACTCCATTCACCGTCAGCAGGCCGATGAGGCCTACCCGATTGGTGAAGAGGGCCATCCCGTCCGTGCCTACCTCGATGTTGAGGAGATTATTCGCGTCGCCAAAGAAGCCGGCGCTGATGCCATCTACCCGGGTTACGGCTTCCTCTCGGAGAATCCTGATCTAGCGCGCGCCGCCGCGGAGGCCGGTATCACCTTCATTGGCCCTCCGCCGGAGGTTCTGGAACTGGCCGGTAACAAGGTTGAGGCACTGAAGGCTGCCCGCCGTGCCGGCATCCCGGTGCTCAAGTCCACCGAGCCCAGTGCAGACGTTGAGAAGCTGCTGGCTGAGGCTGAGGAAATTGGCTTCCCCATCTTCGTCAAGGCTGTTGCCGGTGGTGGTGGCCGCGGTATGCGTCGCGTTGAGAAGCGTGAAGACCTGCGCCCCGCTATGGAAGCGGCTATGCGTGAGGCCGACACCGCCTTCGGTGACCCCACTGTCTTCCTTGAGCAGGCAGTACTGCGCCCCCGCCACATTGAGGTGCAGATCCTGGCCGACGGCGAGGGCAACATCGTGCACCTCTTTGAGCGTGACTGCTCCCTGCAGCGCCGCCACCAGAAGGTCGTTGAAATCGCCCCCGCCCCCAACCTTGATGAGGAGATCCGTCAGGCCCTCTTCCGCGACGCGGTCAAGTTCGCCAAGGAACTGGGCTACGTGAACGCCGGTACCGTGGAGTTCCTGGTCGATACCGCCGGTGAACGCGCTGGCCAGCACGTCTTTATCGAGATGAACCCTCGTATCCAGGTTGAGCACACCGTGACCGAAGAGGTCACCGACGTTGACCTGGTACAGTCCCAGATGCGTATTGCTGCCGGTGAGACCCTGGAAGACCTGGGCATCCGCCAGGAAGATTTGCGCGTGCGCGGCTTCGCCCTGCAGTCCCGCATCACCACCGAAGACCCGGCGAACGGCTTCCGCCCCGACGTTGGCAAGGTTACCTACTACCGCTCAGCCGGTGGCTCTGGCATCCGCCTGGACGGCGGTACCGTCTACACCGGTGCCCAGATTTCACCCCACTTCGACTCCATGCTGGTCAAGCTCACCTGCCGTGGCCGAACCTTTGAGGACGCCGTCCGCCGCGCTTCTCGCGCCCTGGCCGAGTTCCGTATTCGCGGCGTCGCAACCAACATCCCCTTCATCAAGGCGGTGCTAGAAGACCCCACCTTCCGCGCTGGTGACGTCTCCACCCCCTTCATCGATGAGCACCCCGAGCTGCTGACCAAGAAGCCCTCAGCTGACCGCGGCACCAAGGCCCTGCAGTACCTGGCAAATGTCACCGTGAATAAGCCCCACGGCGAGCGTATCGAGGGCCTTGACCCCCGCTGGAAGCTACCTGCCTTCCCCGGTGATAAGACCGAAGAGCCCTACCGCTCACCCTTCGACGCTTCTACCCACGAGCCCCCGGCAGGCTGGCGTCAGCGCCTGCTCGAACTGGGCCCCGAAGGGTTCGCCAAGGCTGTACGCGACACCAAGGAAGTGCTGATCACCGACACCACCTTCCGTGACGCCCACCAGTCCCTGCTGGCCACCCGCGTCCGCACCCGCGACCTGCTAGCCGCTGCGCCCGCAGTAGCCCACGTAACCCCCGAGCTCTTCTCAGTAGAAGCCTGGGGCGGTGCAACTTACGACGTCGCCCTGCGCTTCCTCTCCGAGGATCCCTGGGAGCGCCTGGCCCACCTGCGTGCGGCCATGCCCAACCTGCCCATCCAGATGCTGCTGCGCGGCCGCAACACCGTGGGCTACACCCCGTACCCCACCGAGGTCACCGATGCATTCGTCAAGGAAGCAGCCGAGACCGGCGTCGATATCTTCCGTATCTTCGACTCCCTCAACGACGTCTCCCAGATGACCCCGGCTATCAAGGCCGTGCGTGCCACCGGCACCGCAGTTGCTGAGGTCGCTATCTGCTACACCGGCGACATGCTGGACCCTGCCGAGCAGACCTACACCCTGGACTACTACCTGAACCTGGCTGACCAGGTGGTAGAAGCCGGCGCCCACATCCTTGCCATCAAGGACATGGCCGGCCTGCTGCGTCCGGAAGCCGCCCGCCGCCTGGTTACCGCCCTGCGCGAGCGCTTCGACCTGCCGGTTCACCTGCACACCCACGACACCGCAGGTGGCCAGGTCGGCACCCTGCTGGCTGCCGTTGAGGCAGGCGTGGACGTCGTCGACGTAGCAACCGCCTCCATGGCAGGTACCACCTCCCAGCCGTCCTTCTCCGCCCTGGTTGGCGCCCTCCAGTACACTGACCGCGCCCCCTCCATCACCCTGGAAGCTGCCTGCGCGCTGGAACCCTACTGGGAAGCCGTCCGCGCCATCTACAAGCCCTTCGAGATGGGCCTGTCCTCACCCACCGGTCGTGTCTACACCCACGAAATCCCCGGTGGCCAGCTCTCCAACCTGCGCGCTCAGGCAACCGCCCTGGGGCTGGGGGAGCGCTTCGAGGATATCGAAGACATGTACGCAGCTGCTGACCGCATGCTGGGCCATATCGTCAAGGTAACCCCCTCATCGAAGGTGGTTGGCGACCTCGCCCTGCAGCTGGTTGGCATGGGCGTCTCACCCGAGGACTTCGAGAAGGACCCGCAGAAGTTCGATATCCCCGACTCGGTCATTGGCTTCCTCAACGGCGAGCTGGGTACCCCGCCCGCTGGCTGGCCCGAGCCCTTCCGTACCCGTGCCCTGGAAGGCCGTAAGCTCTCCAAGCCCTCGGTCAACGACCTGTCAGCCGAAGACCTGGAAGCCCTGAACGGGGACTCAGCTACCCGCCGCGCCACCCTCAACCGCCTGCTCTTTGCCGGGCCCACCCGCGACTTTGAGAAGGCTCGCGAGGAATTCAGCGACCTGTCGATTCTGCACACCCGCGACTTCCTCTACGGCATGATGTTCAAGCGCGAACACGTGATTTCGCTGGGTAAGGGTGTGCGCCTGATCGCAACCCTGCAGGCTATCTCAGAACCCGACGAAAAGGGCATGCGCGAGGTGATCTGCACCCTGAACGGCCAGCAGCGCACCGTCAATGTCCGCGACACCTCCGTTGAGTCCAATGTGAAGGAAGCTGAGAAGGCGGACGCTTCTAACCCCGGCCACATCGCAGCCCCCTTCGCTGGTGGCGTGTCTATCTCGGTCAAGCCCGGCGACGAAATCTCAGCTGGCGACCAGGTAGCTACCATCGAGGCCATGAAGATGGAAGCATCCATCACCTCAGCGGTCTCAGGCACCGTCGAGCGCGTTGTCTACAACGAGGTCTCTCAGGTAGCTGGTGGTGACCTGCTGATCGTGGTCAACGTCAAGTAACCCCGTATCAGGAGTACCCAAGGGGCGGACGCCCGCACCCGGCTTGCGTAAGTCGGGGCGGGCGTCCGCTCTCTTGTTATCTCATGTAGGGACCAGAAAAGTGACGAAAGTATGTGCTGTGCACAAGGATTTTGAGAGGAATCTGGTCCCTACCTGTAGGCTAGGGAACATGAACGTAACTCACCTGATGATTATTGGTTTTGGCGCGATCTTGCTCCTACTGGGTGTGCTCGCCCCACAGGGCGGCTGGAACATCTATGTGATGATTCTGGGCTTCCTGCACATCGTGGTCGGTAACGTGCTGGTATTCCGTCAGATGCAAAAGAACTTCCGCGGTAACGCAGAAGCTGCAGCACAGGCACACAGTGGAGCTGACAGCCGGGAATGAAATCTTAGCCTATCCCGTTGAACACCACAGACATACCCCAACATGAAAGGTAGCCCCATGAGCTCACCCCACCACTACGACCTCATCATTATCGGATCTGGCTCCGGCAACTCTCTGCCCAACGAGGACTTTGACGGCAAGAAGATTGCCATCATCGACGGCGGACGCTTTGGCGGCACCTGCCTCAACGTGGGCTGCATTCCCACCAAGATGTACGTCTACCCGGCCTCCACCGTGGTGCGCGCTAAGGACGCTGCCCGTCTGGGAGTAGAGCTAGAGCACAAGCACACCGCCTGGCGGCAGATTCGTGACCGTATCTTTGGCCGTATCGACGCTATCAGCGAGGGCGGGCTGGCTTGGCGTAAGTCCCTCGAGAACGTGGATGTCTACGAGGAATACGCGAAGCTGACCGGGCCTCGGAGCGTGGTTACGGCGTCCGGCCTTGAACTTACCACCGACCAGCTAGTGTTGGCTACCGGCTCCCGCGTCACCCTGCCACAGGTCCCCGGTATCGACTTGCCCCAGGTACACACCTCAGACACCGTCATGCGTATTGACGAGCTTCCCGAGCGCGTGGTTGTTATCGGTGGCGGCTTTATCGCAGCTGAATTCGCTCATGTCTTCTCGGGTTTGGGCGCCCAGGTGACCCAGGCCATCCGCTCAGACCGCCTGCTGCGCAGCCACGATGACACCATCGCCGAGATCTTTACCCGCGAAGCTGCCCGCCAGTGGGACCTGCGCACCAACCACGCCCTGAAGGCCATCGAGTCTGCCGACAACGGCTCTGTGACGGTGATATTTGAGGACGCTGGTGAGCAGGTTACCGTGCCCGCCGACCTTGTGCTGGTAGCAACGGGCCGCACCCCGAACTCCGATACCCTCGACGCTGCCACCTACTTTGATGTGAATGAGCGGGGCCTGGTGCAGGTGGATGAGTACCAGCGGGTGCTCTCTGGTGGCCAGCCGGTTAAGGGCGTCTGGGCTCTGGGCGATGTGAGCTCTCCCTACCAGCTCAAGCACGTGGCTAACGCCGAGATGCGCACCGTGCAGTGGAACATCTTGCATCCCGACCGGCTACGGGCCACCGACCACCGCTATGTTCCCGCTGCGGTCTTTACTCACCCGCCCATTGCCGCTGTTGGCCTGACCGAACGTCAGGCACGGGAGCAGGCTGAGGCTGAAGGGTTCGAGATTACTATCAAGGAGCAGAAGTTTGGCGACGTAGCCTACGGCTGGGCTATGGACGATAGCGAAGGCGTCTGCAAGCTCATCGCCCGCAAGGACACCGGCGAACTACTGGGAGCCCACCTAATCGGTGAGGAGTCACCCAACCTGATTCAGCCCCTGATTCAGGCCATGAGCTTTGGCCTGAGTGCCCGCGATATGGCCCGCGGCCAGTACTGGATCCACCCGGCCCTCACCGAGGTCGTAGAGAACGCCCTGCTGGGGCTTGAGCTCGACTAGGTGTTCCAATAGAAATACAAAATCCCCGAGCTGAAATTGGCTCGGGGATTCTTCTATATACGGGCAGATAAAGGGGCTACTGCTTATTTATTAGGGTAGGTGTAGCAGGCTCACAGCGAAGCTGCTGGCTCGGATGGAGTGAGCGGGTGCGAGTTAGCGAGCACGCAGGAGCGAACGGAATCCGCCGTCAGGCGGGGCGTGAATTGCCCTTGTCAGCGAAGCGAACCGGGCGAGAGGGTCGGCAGCGAGCGTGAGCCTGCGAAACCGCTTATGAATAAGCTTTATTGAGCCTGCTCTTCGTTGTTCTGATCCTTAGCCCCGGGTAGGGGAGCGACCTGCTGAATCTTATCTGCCAGTTCGTGTAGCTTCTGCCCCTGGGTCTCGGTGAACTCGTGTAGTTTTTCAGCCTGAACAGCCTTGAACTGATCCCACTTTTCGGTCTGCTCGGCACGCAGCTCCTGAACACGCTCAGCGGTGTGAGCGGCGGTCTCGGTCACGGTGGACTTGGTACGGTTGTACATATCTTCAACATAGGAGTTGAAGTCAGCCAGCACCTGTTTGCGGCGCACCTTCATAGAGGGGGTCAGGTGTCCCTCGGCCTCGGTGAAGTCCTTATCGAGGATGCGGAACTCGCGGATAGATTCGGCCTTCGACACAAAGGCGTTGGCGTCGTCGATGAACTTCTGGATAGCCTCACGGACGCGGGGGTTGGTGGAGGCCTCCTTGAGGGAGAGGGTGCGGGGCAGCCCGATGCGCTCGAGCTCATCGGGCAGGACGTCTGGGTCCAGGGTAATGAGTGCCGAGATGAAGGGCTTCTCGTCGCCCACCAGCATGGCCTGGGAGACGAAGGGGGACTGGCGCAGGCGGTCTTCGGCGGGTACCGGCATGACGTTCTTACCGCCGGCGGTCACAATGATTTCCTTCTTGCGGCCGGTAATAAAGATTTTGCCGTCATCGTCGATACGGGCCAGGTCGCCGGTGCGGAACCAGCCGTCCTCGGTGAAGGCCGCAGCGTTCTCTTCGGGGTTGTTGAGGTAGCCAGAGATCAGGCCGATGCCCTTGAACTCGAGTTCGCCGTCCTCAGCGATACGGGCAGAGCCACCGGGAATCAGGGTACCCACGTTGCCGATATCAAAGTTGCGGATGCGGCCAACGGCCAGGGGAGCGGTGGTCTCGGTCAGGCCGTAGCCCTCAACGACCTCGATGCCCACAGCGTGGTAGAAGTGGCCGTAGTGGGGGGCCAGGCGTCCGCCGCCGGATACCGCGAAGCGTACCTTGCCGCCCATGGCGTCGCGCAGCTTGGAGTAGACCAGTTTGTCATAGAACCTGTGCTGCAGGGTAAGGGCACGGGTCATCTTGCCCGCAATCTTGGCCTGGGACCACTTGATAGCCACGTCCACTGATCGCTGGAAGAGCTTGGCGTTGACCTTACCGCCCTTTTCCGCCTTCTTGATAGCTCCCTCGTAGACCTTTTCAAAGACGCGGGGCACAACCAGCAGCATGGTGGGCTGGAAGGACGCCAGGTCGGTGGAGAGGTTCTTGATGTTGGGGGCATGGCCTACCGTCAGACCCGCGTCAAAGGCCAGCACCTGAATCAGGCGACCCAGCACGTGGGCCAGGGGGAGGAAGAGCAGGGTCGAGTTGGTCTCGTTGGCAATCTCAGGGATGGTGAGTTTGGTATTGGCAGAGAGGCGGACGAAGTTGCCGTGGGTAATCGGGCAGGCCTTGGGACGGCCAGTGGTGCCGGAGGTATAGACGATGGTGGCCACGGTATCGAGGTTGGCGAGGGAACGGCGTTCTTCGACATCCTCGTCAGAGATAGAAGACCCACCGGAGACCAGGGTGGGGAGAACCGAATCTTCGATGACCCAGACGTCCTTGAGAGCATCGAGGGAGAGCTCCTCATCGGTGAGCTCACGAGCCTGCCCAATGACGTCTGCCAGTTTGCTGTTCTCAACGAAGACAGCCTTGGCGCCGGAGTGCGACAGAGCCCAGGCAGCCTGGGCAGGAGATGAGGTCTCATAGACGGGTACAGATACAGCGCCCGCGTACCAGATAGCGAAGTCAATCAGGGTCCACTCGTAGCGGGTACGGCTCATAATGCCAACGACGTCGCCTGCCCCAATACCTGCTGCCACAAGGCCCTTAGCCAGATCAATGACCTGACGGCGGAAGTCCTTGGCGGTGACGGGAACCCAGTTGCCGGTTGATTTCTGCACCCGGTAGACCAGAGGATTGCGGCTGTCCTGAGCGCGGCGTTCCACCATGTCGGTGATGTTAACTGCCGGATCAACAGTAACAATCTGGGGGGAGTGAATTTCTTTCACGGTGTTACCTTGTCTCTAACGGGCCCCGGCTGCGGGGGAGGGCTAAGGTGCACTGGCGACGATGCCGGGCACGCGGTTCTTCCTGGCCATTTTACAGCCCGCCCCTGGCGATAACCCTACTTTTGAGGGGTGTGACGCTCTGAGGGGAATAGCTTCACCTCGTTGGGGAGGGCTTTGTAACTCCTGTTTCTGAGCTGGTCGCCCTCGGGCATACAATATGTAGTGGAAAGCCGCTCGCTGACTGCTCTAGCCACGAGACCCCTAACATTGCTCTATCGCAAGGAGAGACACCATGTATATGCAGCTACGCACCGTGCTCAAGCCCTTCTTGCAGCGGGCCTATCACCACGAGGTTGTGGGGGCTGAAAATATCCCGGCAGCAAGCGGCGCTATTTTGGCAAGTAACCACGTGTCTTTTATTGACTCTATTTTCTTGCCTCTTGCGGCTCCGCGTCAGGTATTTTTCTTGGCTAAGTCAGACTACTTCACTACTCCCGGTCTTAAGGGGCGCCTGATGAAGTGGTTTTTCACCTCTGTGGGCCAGCTGCCCATTGACCGCTCCGGTGGTGCTAAGTCGGCTGAATCTCTGGCTGCTGCTGTCGCTGCCCTGCGCGAGGGCAAGCTCGTGGGCATCTACCCCGAAGGGACCCGTAGCCCCGATGCTCGCCTCTACCGCGCCAAAATTGGTGTGGCCCGCCTGGCCCTGGAGACCGGCGTCCCCATTATCCCCGTTGCCCAGTTCGGTAACGAGGATGTGCAGGTGCCCGGCTCCAACCGCCTGCGCCTGCGGAAGGACGGCAAACCGATCCGGGTGAAGACCGTCATCGGTGAACCCATCGACGTAACTCCCTATCTGGGGCGGGACGATGAATGGGCCGCCCAGCGGGAACTAGCAGACCTGGTTATTGAGCGGATTAGCCAGATGACCGGCCGCCCCATCACCCCGGTCTATGCGGCCGACGTTAAGAAGCTCATGACGGCGGAAGGAATCAGCGCGGACGAGGCCACCAGCCGCCTGCTTGAAACCCGCTCCTAGCTCGTCCGCCCCTGTTCTCAGAGCTGTATGTCACATGGTGGACACAGCTTTGAACCCTCCATATCAAGCCCCAATACTTTTGAATAAGAGACAAGAGCCTAACCCTCAGCTAGGCTCTAGCGACCACATACAAAGGAGTCACCCCGTGACCAACCCCGGCGCCGTGCCTACCCCGAACGACTTCCCCGAACTCGAAGAGTGGCGCTCCCTGCACATCGACCAGCACCCCCAGTGGGCTGAGCACCCGGACTTTACCGCCGTCATCAATGAACTGAACAGCGTTCCTCCGCTGGTTTTTGCCGGTGAGGTTGACCAGATGCGCGCCGACCTGGCTCGCGTTGCTGAAGGTGAAGCCTTCTTGCTGCAGGGCGGTGACTGCGCAGAAACTTTTGCTGGTGCTACTGCCGATAAGATTTCAGGCCGCGTGCGCACTCTGCTGCAGATGGCCGTTGTGCTGACCTACGGTGCCTCTATGCCCGTGGTTAAGATGGGCCGTATGGCAGGGCAGTTCTCTAAGCCCCGCTCATCGAACGACGAGACCCGCGACGGCGTCACCCTGCCTTCCTTCCGCGGTGAAATGGTTAACGGCTTTGACTTCACCGAAGAATCCCGTGTGCACGACCCCAACCGTATGCTGCGCGGCTACCACACCAGCGCCAGCACCCTTAACCTGATTCGCGCCTTCACCAAGGGCGGTTTTGCCGACCTACGTTCGGTGCACTCCTGGAACAAGGGCTTCACCTCCAACCCCGCCCACGCCCGCTACGAGTCCATCGCCGGCGAAATCGACCGCGCTATCAAGTTCATGGAAGCCTGCGGCACCGACTTCGGCCCCCTGAAGACCACCGACGTCTACACCGGACACGAGGCCCTGCTACTGGACTTTGAGCGCGCTATGACCCGCGTCGACTCGCGCACCCATCTGCCCTACGACACCTCCGCCCACTTCCTCTGGATCGGTGAGCGTACTCGCGGCCTGGATGATGCCCACGTCAACTTCCTCTCCAAGGTCCGCAACCCCATCGGCGTTAAGCTCGGCCCCACCACCACTGCCGACGATGCCATGGCCCTGATTGACAAGCTGGACCCCAACCGCGAGCCCGGCCGCCTGACCTTCATCACCCGCATGGGCGCCGGCAAGATTCGCGAAAACCTGCCCGCTATCGTTGAGGGCGTGCAGAAGGAAGGCGCTAAGGTCGTATGGGTCACCGACCCCATGCACGGCAACACCATCTCTGTACCGTCCGGTTACAAGACCCGCCGCTTCGACGACGTCATGAACGAGGTTCAGGGCTTCTTCGAGGTGCACGAGGCTCTCGGTACTTTCCCCGGCGGTATCCACGTAGAGATGACCGGCGACGACGTTGCTGAATGCCTAGGCGGTTCTGATCCCATCGAAGAAGCAGCTTTCGCAGACCGTTACGAGACCCTCTGTGACCCGCGACTGAACCACCAGCAGTCCCTGGAAATCGCTTTCCAGGTCGCTGAGTACCTGGCCCGCCGCTAAAGCCAAGGCCTTTAGGGCACAGAGCAAGCCGCCGTCCCCTGCCTCTTGAACACAGGTTTCAAGAGGCAGGGCCACGGCGGCTTTTTCTTTGTGTGGCTTCTACGCAGGCACTAGGGCCGGGCAGAAATGGGCGGGGCTAGAGAATCAGGCTGGCCAGCCACCAACCCACAAAACCTGCGGTCACAAAGCCCAGCAGGACCAAGGCTACAAGCAGGGCCAGGGCGACGGTGGACAGGGGCGGACGCCAGCGCTCAGCAGGGGTACGCCGCTGCGCGTCGGTCCACTGGGCGGGGTCGGAGGGGCGCACCGAGGCTGCTTGCGGGGCGGACGCGGGTGCGGCGTCCGCGCGCTCGCTACGGTAGGCGGCAGCCCGCTGCCGGTTATAGCCGGCCGAGATAGGGGGCTGCTCGACCACCGCCGGGTCCTGGTCAGCTTCATGCTCAGAGAGCTGGGCATCGAGGACGGCCTGGGTTTCGGTCTTGGGCCCAACCCCCGGGAAGTCTGTGGGCGCGTAGACCTCAACGGGGGCGTCCGCGGCAGAGCGAACAGCCTGCTCATGCTCGCTGGGTGGGCCAGAAGAACCTGCATCGAGTAGGTCATCGGCGGCCCCAAAGGCGGTGATAGCGGTCTGTCCGTGGCGTACCCGCCCCGACTGTTCGGCGATGTCGGCGACGTCCTCCCAGAGGGTGGTAGTGGGCTGGTCTGCCTGATCTAGACGGTAGCCCTTTTCCTGGTCGCTGGCGCGGGCCTCAATATCGCGCAGGGCCCGGTAGAGTTCGGTGGCGTCCTGGGGGCGGTCGCGGGGGTTGCGGCGGGTGCACCAGCTCACCACACCCGCGATATCGGACGAGATGCCCTCAGCCAGGTGGATCAGCGAGGGAATGTCGGTGTTCATGTTGTGGTAGAGCACCTGCTGGTCGTTATCGGCCCCGGCAAAAGGCATACGGCCGGTGAGCATGCGGTACATCATCACGCCCAGGGCAAAAATATCGGCAGGAGGCCCGACGGGCGAGGCAACGTCGAGGATCTCGGGAGCCACAAAGGAGGGGGTGCCCATGAGCTGGCCGGTAGCGCTCTGGTCGGCCCTGCGCGTCAGGCCAAAGTCAGAGAGCTTAACGCCCTCTGTATCGGCCTCTAAGAGAATGTTGGCGGGCTTAATATCGCGGTGGATCAGGTAGTGGGCGTGCACCTCAGACAGGCCCTCAACCGCAGGGATCATGACATCGAGCATCTCGCCCACCGACAGAACCGGGCGTAGCTGCATGAGCTGGGCCAGGGTGCAGCCGTGTACGTATTCCAGAACTAGGAACATGACCTGTTGGCCGTGCACCAGCTCGGTGCCCTCGTCGATGACGCCCACCACGTTCTCATGCTGAATCTTCTTGAGCGCCGAGCCCTCCCTAAAAAACTTCTGTTGCTGGGCGGGGTCGGTAGAGAGATGGGGGAGTAGGACCTTGAGAGCCACCGGGTTATCTGACCACAGGTCAACCGCATGGTACACCTCGGCCATGCCACCGCGCGCAATCAGGTGGCCCACCTCAAAATGGCCCTTGAATATCACCCCGGTCAGCCAGGGGGCAGCAGAGAAGTCATCAGTCATCCTCACCATTGTACGGGCGGCCCCTGGGAAGAGGCCGAAAACTCTCCTTGGGAGCTCTCGGGCGGGCTTGCCTACCGATTCCCCGGTTTCTGGGGCACAATGGATAGGTGACTGATGAAAAAACTACACCCGAAGTAATTGCTCTGGTTGGCGACTGGCTGACCATCCCCGATATCGCAGAAGCCCTTGACCTCAAGGTCACCCGCGTCCACAACCTGCTGGCTGACGGAACCCTGCTGGCCGTGCGCGACCCCGAAACCGGCGTCCGTAAGGTCCCAGCCCTCTTCATGCGCGAAGACCGTGTGCTTGAGCCCCTCAAGGGCACCCTGAGCGTGCTGGCTGATGCCGGCTTCACCGCAGAAGAAGCTATCGTCTGGCTCTACACCGCTGACGAGACCCTGCCGGGCCGCCCTATCGATGCCCTGATTGACGGTCGCAAGACCGAAATCCGCCGCCGTGCCTCGGCCCTGGCCTGGTAAGGCTTTTAAAGATTTAGATAGAGAACAGCAGGCTCACACTCCGGTGTGAGCCTGCTGCGTTTTATCAGCTCTACAGTGGCGCGCTAGAAGGAGCGGTGCAGGGCCTTGGCCGCGATGGCCTGCAGGGCCTGCTGTACGGACGCTTCGAGGTCGAGGGCTTCAAGGGCGGCTAGGGCTTCGTCCCCCTTGGCTTGAATCATCTCTTCGACAGCCTGGAGGGCGCCGGAGTCCCGCATGAGGCGCTGGAGCTCTTGGATGGTTTCTGCCTCCAGGGTGGGGGAGCCCAGGGATTCTTCGAGGAAGGCCCGTTGATTGGCATTACTCTTCATGGCGGTAAAGGCTGTGAGGACGGTGCGCTTGCCCTCTCGCAGGTCGTCCCCGGCAGGCTTGCCGGTGGTTTCGGGCTTGCCGAAGACCCCCAGCACGTCATCGCGCAGCTGAAAACCTTCGCCCAGGGGCAGGGCAAAGGCCCGGTAGCCGGTGACCAGTTCGGAGGTCTCCCCGTGCTTCAGACCAAGACCCAGGGCCCCGCCCAGGGCAATGGGATGTTCGCAGGAGTATTTAGCGGCCTTGTAGCGAATCACGTTCTTGGCCCGTTCAAGGGCAACTTCTGGCTTTTCTTCGGGAACGACTTCGCCCACAATATCGAGGTACTGGCCGGCCATGACCTCGGTGCGCATCAGATCAAAGATAAAGCGGGCCTCGCTGGCGGCGGTAAGCTCAGGAATAGACGAGAACACCATTTCTGACCACGACAGGCACAGGTCCCCGGCCAAGATAGCACTTGATACACCGAAGGATGAGGAGCTGGTCTTATAGCCCAGCTCCCGGTGCATGGCCTCGAACCGGCGGTGCACGCTGGGGGCACCCCGTCGGGTATCGGAAGCGTCGATGATGTCATCGTGGATCAGGGCTGCGGTCTGGAAGAGTTCAATCGCCACACCCGCCCGAACGATGGACTCGGTCACTCCCGTTCCACCGGCTCCGCGGTAGCCCCAGTAGGCTAGCAGCGCCCGAAGACGCTTACCGCCGGTGGAAAGGGCGCGGACGGACTCCAGCAGGGGCAGGGTCTCAACCGAGACGGTTGCCATAAGTTCCTGCTGGGTATCAAAAAAGCGGCCCATCTCGGCTTCGAGAGCCTCAAGGTAGGCTGCGGACTCGTCGGGGCCGGTAGCGGGGGCTGGCTGGGGGGTCATGACGTCCTTGGGTCTGGGGATAGCTCTGCACACCAGTCTAGTAGATAGGGGCCTGCACCTGGTCAAAACGTACCTGACTGGCTAGGATAGATTAGAACATAGTTTCGATAGATGGGGGTGGGTTGATGGGCCAGCAGACTACTCAGGGTGTGCGTTCGGACGCCCCTGCCCGCATCATCATGCACCTCGATATGGACGCCTTCTTCGTCAATGTCGAACTTCTTACACGGCCCCAGCTGCGCGGGTGCCCACTCATCGTTGCCCGCAATTCGCCGCGCTCGGTCGTCCTCTCCGCCTCCTACGAAGCCCGCCGCTACGGGGTGCGCTCAGCCATGCCCCTGGCCCGTGCCCGCCAGCTCTGCCCAGCTGCCCTGCTGCTGGAGCCGTCCGCCCACTATCGCAGCTACTCGGCCCAGGTCATGACCATCTTGGGAGCCATCACCGACCGCCTAGAACAGGTGAGCGTTGATGAAGCCTTCCTTGACCTCACCGGCGCCGTCCGTGCCCAGGGGAGCCCCGTTGATATCGCCCAGCAGGCCCGCGACCGCATTAAAACCGAGCTGGGCTTACCGAGTTCCGTAGGGATTTCATCGAGTAAATTCGTTGCCAAGATGGCTTCGGCCGGGTCCAAACCCAACGGCCTCTGGGTGGTCTCGCCCCACCGGGTGCAAGAATTTCTCGACCCTCTGCCGGTTGGCAAGCTCTGGGGCGTCGGAGCTAAAAGCGCCGCCTACCTTGAGGGGTTGGGCATTCATACCGTCGCCCAGCTACGGGAATACGACCTGCCCTGGCTCCAGGGCCGCTGTGGGCAAGCAGCAGGCCTGCACCTCTATGAACTAGCCCGCGGCATAGACCGCCGCGAGGTCACCCCTGAGCGCATCGAAAAATCAATCGGAGCCGAACACACCTTCACCACCGACCAGATCGATGCCGAAGCGATTGCCGCAGAACTCTACACCCTCTGCCTAACCGTCGCCCGACGGCTGCGGGCTGCCGGGCGGCAAACCCGAACGCTCAGCCTCAAAATCCGCTACTCGGACTTCGAAACCCTCACCCGCTCCTGCCCCTTACCCCTTGCAACCGTATCTGGTCGCGTCATGTTTGACGCCGTTATCACCCACCTCAAGCAGCTCGAGGTCTTACAGGCCGACGGCTCCTCCCGGCGGTCAATACGCCTGCTCGGCGTGCGCGCAGAAAAACTTGAAGGGCGGGACGCCGGTGTGCAGATGCAACTCTTCACTCCGGGTTCACCCGGAGCGGCTAACCAGGCTGCCTTGCCGACCCAGGATTCCCTTGCCGAAGAATGGGAAGAAGCCGAAAAAGCCATGGACACCATCAACGCCCGCTTTGGTGCCAAGGGCCTGCTCCCCGCTAGCCTGCTCACCCCTGGCGGCCGAAAAGAGCGATGAAATGAGAGGTCATTTTCAGGGAGCGTCTAGGCTGCACCCAAGGGCTACCGGTAAGATGAGTAGACAACCTAACGCGCACTCGCGTATGGGCTGCTCGCCCCATCTGCGCGTTCAGGCTCATCGCACAAGCTAAGGAGACACCATGGCGCTTTCAGAACGGGAACAGGAACTGCTGGCCCAGCTCGAAAAGCAGCTCAACGACGACCCCGCCTTTACGTCAACCATGACCGGCCCCCAGCCCCTGGTGGCTCCCGCTGTTACCTCATCCCCCCGCAACCTCGTCATTGGTGCCCTCGTTGCCGTTGTTGGCCTGGGTGTTATTATTGCCGGGGTGTCCACCAAGATTATTCTTTTGGGCGTTCTCGGCTTCGTGTTAGCAGCTGCCGGAGTCTACTTTGCCACCACCGCCCCCAAGGGTGCGAAAGCTGCCGGTGGTGGAGCGTCCGCTCACCCAGCTCCCTCAAAAGCGAAAGGCAACTCCCGCTTTATGCAGAACCTCGAAGATAAGTGGGACGAGCGCCAAGGTGGCTCCCGCTTCTAATTCTCCCTCCTGATTTTTATCCACCGCCCGGTCTGCGCCGGGCGGTTTTTGTATGCCTCAAACGTCATATATAGAGCGGCGGGAAGATCCCCCACAGATGGGTCTCGAACAAGCCCGAGAGTGGGTGGTGAGCTGCAAGGACGGTATTCCGTGTGAAAACACTCAAAAACCCGGTAAAAATTCCGTATTTGGTACATTCGGTGGGGCATAGTGGAGTAAAGTGGAGGGGATAGAACAACACTGGTGTAGTTTCCCTCCTGCTACAGGGGAACAAGGACGACAGGTAGAGGCGGTGGTGCCATGTTCCTCGGAACCCACACCCCGCGTCTGGACGCCAAGGGGCGCCTGATTCTTCCCGCGAAATTTCGCGAGCAGCTAGAAGCAGGGCTTGTGCTCACCCGCGGGCAGGAGCGTTGCCTCTACGTCTTTACCATGACCGAGTTTGAGCGCATCCACGAGCAGCTGCGCACAGCTCCTCTGTCGTCGAAGCAGGCACGAGACTACATCCGCGTTTTTCTGTCGGGGGCCTCAGACGAGGTGCCCGATAAGCAGGGGCGAATCACCATACCTCAAAACCTCAGAGACTACGCCGGGCTGGAAAAAGACCTCACGGTCATCGGCGCAGGCTCACGGGCAGAAATATGGAGCACCGAAGCCTGGGAGGCCTACCTGAAGGAACAGGAAGAAGCCTTCTCTGGCACCGATGATGAAATCCTGCCAGGGCTTATGCTCTAACCCCACAGACCGCGGACCACAAAACCACCAACACGAGGAGCATCCCTTGACTCAGGTAGAGAACCTCTCACCCGGCAAGGACGCCAAAGACAGGCACGTGCCGGTCATGCTAGACCGCTGCCTCGACCTCCTCGCGCCCGCAATCTCCCGACCCGGCGCTGTTGTAATCGACGGGACCCTCGGCATGGGCGGGCATTCTGAAGCCATGCTCGAGCGCTTCGAAGACCTCACCCTCATCGGTATCGACCGAGACCTCATGGCCCACAAGCTCGCCGGTGAGCGCCTGGCCCGCTTCGGCGACCGCTTCATCCCTGTGCACGCCGTGTACGACGAGATTCCGCGTGCCATGGCAGAAGCCGGCGTCACCCAGGTCGACGGTGTGCTCTTTGACCTGGGTGTGTCGTCCATGCAGCTTGATGAACGCGAGCGCGGCTTTGCCTATTCCTACGACGCCCCGCTCGATATGCGTATGGACAACACCGAAGAGCTCACCGCCGCCATCGTGGTCAACACCTACGACGAAGCAGAGCTGCGTCGGATCATCCGCCAGTGGGGTGAAGAAAAATTCGCAGCCCGCATTGCCTCCCGTATCGTAGCGGCCCGCGCCGAGCGCCCTTTTGAAACCACAGGCCAGCTGGTCAAGGTAATCCAGCAGGCAGTCCCCGTTGCAGCTCAACGCAAGGGTGGGCACCCGGCTAAGCGCACCTTCCAGGCCCTGCGTATTGAAGTCAACCACGAGCTCGATGCCCTAGAACGCGCCATACCCGCAGCAATCGACGCCCTCAACCTGGGCGGACGCTGCGTGGCCATGAGCTACCACAGCCTCGAAGACAAAATCGTCAAACGAGCCTTCACTGCCCGGGCTACCTCAAGTGCTCCCAAGGGTTTCCCAGTCGAACTTGAGGAGCACAAACCCGAACTCAAAATCATCACCCGCGGTGCTGAACCCCCCACCGAGCAGGAGATTGAAGAGAACTCGCGGGCGGCGTCCGCAAAACTGAGGGCAGCAGAAAAAATCAAGACACCAAAGGCAACACGATGAGCGCGGAACCCCGTTTCCCCACCTCAACCGACGAGGGCGGGCAGCTGAACAAGCCTCGCCTGTCTGTGGTGCGAGACGAACCCCAAGAAGTAGCCCCCGCCCGCCGTCCTCTCTCACGCTCCCGGGCCCTGCGCGCTACCTCCAACCGTTGGCGCGTCTTCGTGGCTCTGGGCGCCATGCTCGTTGCCCTGCTCACCGTGCTGGTGCTGAGCATCGTCATGGCCTCCCGCCAGTATGACCTGGTTGAGCTACGTGCTCAAGAGCAGGCCCTAATCCAGCAGAATGAGGCCCTGGCCCAGGAAATCGAATTTCACCAGGCCCCCCAGGACCTGGCTATCCGCGCAAGCCAGTTAGGGCTGGTAGCTGCCTCTAGCCAGGCCACTCTCGACCTGCAAACGGGTGAAATCACCGGCACCCCCCTGGCTGCTGTTGAAGGCGAAGCTGCAACAAAGAACCTGATTGCACCCCCTGCCCTGGCCGACACCCAGGCCTACGAAGAAGCCAGCGCCCGAGCCGAGGAACAGCGCAAGAAGGAAGAAGCCGAAGCCAAGGCCTCAGCAGAAGCATCAGCCAGCGCTGCCGCTTCAGCAAGTGCCCAGGCCTCAGCTCCTGCCAGCGCCTCACCCGCGGCCCAGACCTCAGCCCAGCCGTCCGCTGCGGCGAGCGCAGGCGGTCAATAGCAAGCGCGTGATACGGTGCCTGCCCTGGTGGCGGGCACCTGTTCGCCTTATGGGCTAGCGGGCCTACCGCGCGGCGCGCGGGCCACAGTAAAGAGTGAACCACAGCGGAAGAGAAATAGGGGACGATGAGCGGCACTGAGCAGAACGAACCCGTACAGGGCATCAAACGCACCGTTGGGCGGCGCGGCTTTATCGCGGGTACCCTGGGTATCGGTGGCCTGGGCGTCGTGGGTCTGCGCCTTGCCTGGTTGCAGGGTCTTGACCCGAACGGTCTAGCCGACGCTGCGAAGGCCCAGCGTACCCGTAAGCAGACTATCCCGGCCCTGCGCGGGGAGATTCTCGATATCAACGGCAACGTGCTGGCGCGCAGTGTGCAGCGCTACAACATCACCGTTGACCAGTCTGCCGTGGCGAACTTTAAACGCTACACCGAGGAAAGTCGTGACCCGGTTGAGGTGACCCCCACCGAGCTGGTGTATGAGCTGGCCGATATTCTTGAAATGAGTGACGCCGATGTGAAGGCGGCGCTCGATGGCGACCTCAAATACAAGATCGTGAAGGAGAACGTCACTCCTGCGATCTATAACAAGGTAGATGCCCTGGGCGCTCCCTATATCTACGGTGAGATTCTGTCTGACCGTAAGTACCCTAACGGCCAGGTGGGTGGCTCGGTGGTGGGCCGCTTTAGCATTATTGAAGAAGCCGTGGACGGTACCAGCGGTGAGACCCGCCAGGTGAATAACTCGGTGGGTATCGAACGCACTATGGGGGAGCACCTGGCCGGTATTGACGGTGAACGTATCTACGAAATTTCAGCCGACGGCATCCGTATCCCTATTGGTGATGAGCAGAATACCCCTGCCCAGGACGGTAAGAGCGTGCGCCTGACCATCAACCAGGACGTGCAGTACTTTGCCCAGCAGGTGGTCAAGGCCCGTGCTGAGGAGTTGAAGGCTGAGTGGGGTACGGCCATTGTGATGGACGTGCGTGACGGCTCAATTCTGGCCCTGGCAGATTCTTCGACCATGGACCCCGGTGCGGAGCGGTTTGAGCTGGCCGATATGATTCCCCGTGCTATCACCCAGGTCTTTGAGCCTGGCTCTACCGAGAAGATTTTGACCACTGCTGCCGTCTTTGAAGAGGGCATTGCCGAACCTGAGACCGTCTACGATGTGCCTGCTGAGCTCGAAATTGACCAGCAGACCATCACCGACCCTTTCGTGCACCCTGCCCAGAAGCGTACCGTTGCCGGTATTATTGCTGACTCGATGAACACCGGTACCGTCATGATGGGCAGTAAGCTCACCAAGGAGCAGCGCTACAACTGGCTTAAGAAGTTTGGCATGGGGGAGTTCACCGGTATTGAGCTGACCGGTGAGTCCCAAGGCCTGGTCAGCGACTGGCGAGACTGGGATATCCGCCAGCAGTACACGGTTCTCTTTGGTCAGGGTGTTGCCCAGTCGGCCCTGCAGACTTCCATGATTTTCCAGGCTATGGCGAATAAGGGGGTTATGCTCAAGCCCCGAATTATTGACGCTGTGATTGATACGGACGGCACCGAGGAAGTCCGCGAGGTCGCTGAAGGCACCCGCATGGTGAGTGAGGAAACAGCCCGTAAGACCTTGCAGGTGATGGAAGCTGTGGTTTACCAGGGTGGCGCTAAGGGGGCCCAGATTAATGGCTACCGGGTTGCCGGTAAGACCGGTACCGCAGAAAACGTGGGCGAAGGTTCTAGCACCTATGACGGCTGGACCACCTCTTTTGTGGGGGTCGCTCCTACCGAGAACCCTCGCTTCCTGGTCTCGGTGACCATGCACCGCCCCACAACCACAGCCTCTGCTGTCGGCCTGGCCAACACTACGGCCCAGTTTGCGGAGATTATGGAGAAAACTCTGCACATCTACAATGTGCCGCGCTCCACTACCGAGCCGCAAGAGACCCCTAAGTTCGCTGAGGGCCACGACGAAAACGGCTAAAGTAGACCCTATTAGCACTCGCGCCGCACAGCGCACCTTGACTTAGACCGCCCATTGGAGGGAAAGCCCGTGACAGAAAACCGAGCACTTGAGGGCAGCGCCCAGACGCTGCGCCCCCGCCAGGTTACCGAGCGCACCTGCGCTGAGGTTGCCGACTGGCTGGCCGAGGTGGGCCTAGAGGCCCAGCTGGTGCAGGCGTCCGCCCGCCCCATCACGGGTATCACCATGGACTCTCGCGAGGTGCAGCCCGGCGACCTCTACGTTGCCCTGGGCGGAGCTAAGGTGCACGGGGCTACCTTCCTGCCCGCAGCTGTTGAGCTGGGAGCGTCCGCCCTGCTGACCGATGAAGCGGGCCTTGAGATTGTGCGCGAGCTGGGGCTCCCAGAGGGGCTGGGTCTTGTAACCACCGACCAGGTACGGGCCGCTGTGGGGCCGCTCTCTGCCCGCATCTACGCCTCCCAGCCCAGCAGCGGGGGAGCGCCCCGTCTCCTTGCGGTGACCGGCACCAACGGCAAGACCACCACCACCTACATGACCAACTCGATCATGCAGGCCCTGGGCCACACCACCGGCCTGATTGGAACTATTGAGATTCTTGCAGGTGGCCAGGCTATTCCCTCCAAGCTCACCACCCCCGAGTCCCCCCATGTTCACTCCCTGATCGCTCTCATGCGCGAGCAGGGTATTACCAGCGCAGCGATGGAAGTTTCTTCGCATGCCCTGGACTACCGCCGGGTTGATGGCATCCGCTACGACGTTGCGGGCTTTACCAACCTGACCCAGGACCACCTGGACCTGCACGGCACCATGGAGAGCTACTTCGACTCCAAGGCTGAGCTCTTCACTCCGGCCCGTACCCGTCGCGCCGTCATCACCGCCGACGACCGCTGGGGTCTTGCCATGGCAGAGCGCGCTGTCCAGGCTCTGGGGGCCCGCGCGGTGGTGCGCCTCTTCACCAACTTTGGTGCTGGCTATGAGCCGGGGGCGGACGCTCTCACCTCCCTTGCTGCCCAGGATTGGGCTCTGGTGCAGGTAGAGCGCTCCGGTATTGGCCACTCCTTTACCCTGCGCCGTGGCGACGGTTTTGAATTGCCCAGCGCCACCTTACTCCCGGCAGACTTCAATGTCTCGAACGCTGCCTTAGCTGCCGTGATGGTCTTTGAGAGCGCCCGCGACGGGCTAGAGCGCGACCGCATTACCGAAGCGCTGGCTCGCACCGAGACCCTGACCCCCGTTGTCCCCGGCCGCATGCAGCTGATTTCTACCGAACCCACCGCCCTGGTGGACTTCGCCCACAACCCCGATGCCCTGAAACGTGCGCTTGAAGCAATCGAGCCGGCAGATAGGGACGGCAAAGTCATTATCGTTTTCGGTGCAACCGGTGAACGCGACCAGACCAAGCGCCCCCTCATGGGCAAAATTGCGGCCACCTACGCCGATATCGTAGTGGTCACCGACGATGACCCCCACGGCGAAGACCCTGCCCCCATCCGCGAGGCTGTTGAGGCCGGTGCTCTTGCGGCTCTTGAAGCCGGTGCCCGCGCCCACCGGGTGCTTAACATCGAGCCCCGTGCCGCTGCCATTGACGAAGCTATCGCCCTGGCCGGCCCCAAGGACTCGATTCTGGTCGCTGGCCGCGGCCACGAGGTAGCCCAGGACGTTGCCGGTACCGATATCGACCTTGACGACCGGGTAGAGACCGCCCGCGCCCTTCATGCTGCCGGCTTTAGTGTGCTCCCGGCCTACCAGAACCACCAGAAGTAACCTAAAGGTAAACCTATGATTGAACTTTCAGTGCTTGAGATTGAAGAAGCTGTAGCGGGTACCCTGCTGGGCCTAGACTCCGCCGGTGCTTCTGCCCTGACCTGTACTTCTGCTACCACTGACTCCCGTGAGGTCGGCCCCGGCTGCCTCTTTATCGCTAAGCCCGGTGAGGTAACGGACGGCCATAACTTCCTACCTTCTGCCTTCGAGCAGGGGGCTTCTCTAGCTCTTGTTGAACGTGAGGTTCAGGACGCCGCCGGTAAGCCCTACCCCTCTATTCTGGTGGACGACGTTGTGCTGGCTATGGGCCGTCTGGCCGCCTACATCGTGGCCCGCCTGCGTGAGTGCGGCGACGTGACGGTCGTGGGTATTACCGGTTCTGCGGGTAAGACCACCACCAAGGATCTACTGGCAGCCATCTTTGGCGCTGAGGGCAAGACCGTAGCCCCCATCGGCTCCTTCAACGGTGAAGTCGGAGTGCCGCTGACCGTTTTCCGGGCCGAAGAAGACACCAAATATCTGGTCATTGAGATGGGCGCTGACCGGGTAGGCAACATCAAGTACCTGACCGACATGATTTCCCCGGACTACGGGGTTGTGCTCAAGGTGGGCACCGCCCACGCCGGTGAGTTCGGTGGCGTCGATAACATCGAAGCGACCAAGGGCGAGATGGCAGAGGGCGTCCGCCTGGGCCTGAGCCTGAACATCGACGACTACCGGGTGCGCCGTATGCTGAACCGGGCGTCCACCCCCGTCACCTACTTCGGCGTTGAGGGGCGCGAAGCGGAGCTGACCCACACCGCTAACCCCGGCGTGGCAGAAAACCGCATCACCGCGTCCAAACTCACCACCACCGATGAAGGTAAACCCGCCTTCACCCTGACCTTCCCCGACGGGCAGGCCTACGACATTAGCTCCCAGCTCATTGGCGAACACCACGTCCACAACCTTCTGGCGGCAGCCACCGTTGCCTACCAGGTAGGAATTGCTCCCGCCCGCATTGCCCAGCAGCTCAACACCGCTGGGGCAGCCTCCAAGTGGCGTATGCAGCGTACCGACAGGGCCGACGGCGTGACCGTCATTAACGATGCCTACAACGCCAACCCCGAGTCCATGACCGCTGCCCTGCAGACCCTTGCCCAGCTGGGCCGTCTGCCCTCCACCAACCGAACCTGGGCCGTGCTCGGTGCCATGCTGGAACTGGGCGACCAGACCCTGACCGAACATGACCGCATCGGCCAGCTGGCAGTACGCCTCAACATTTCTAAGCTCATCGCCGTAGGCGATATCGCCAAGCCCATCTACAACACCGCCCACCTGGAAGGCTCCTGGGGCAATGAGGCGACCTGGGTTGCCAACACCGAGGAAGCCTTCGAAGTCCTGCGCGGCGCCCTAGAGCCGGGCGATATCGTCCTCTTCAAGTCCTCAAACGGGGCTGGCCTGGGCCTTCTCGGCCAAAAAGTTGCTGACTATGAGGGCAACCTCACCCACCATGAAGGTGATAGTGGGCAATCACAGCCCTGGTTAAGCGCCGGTGACTTTGTTCAGGCACTAAACTCAGACAGTGGCGCCCAGCCCGATGCTGCCGCCAAGACTACAGATAACTCATAACCGGGAAGGCACAGACACCACATGATTTCCATCCTGTTGGCTGCCGCTTTCGGCCTGATCATCTCGATCGCCGGAACCCCGCTCTACACCAAATGGTTGGTGAAGCAGCAGTTCGGCCAGTTCATTCGCGAAGACGGCCCCACCTCACACCAGACCAAGCGGGGCACCCCCACCATGGGCGGCGTCATGATGATGGCAGCAACCGTCCTCGGCTTCTTCCTGGCGCTGGGTCTCTCAGCCCTGCTCACCGGCACCACCCTGGCCCCGTCAGCCTCGGTACTGCTGGCAATGTTCCTCATGCTGGGCATGGCGGGCGTTGGCTTCATCGATGACTTCCAGAAGATTTGGAAGAAGCAGAGCGAGGGCCTGACCCCCAAGGGCAAGATTGTGCTCCAGGGGCTGATTGGTACCCTCTTTGCTGTGGGCGCCCTACTGATTAAGGACGAACGCGGCTGGTCACCTGCCTCCTTCAACCTCTCCTTCACCCGCGATATCTCCTGGCTCGATTTGGCCTTTGCCGGGCCTGTGGTGGGTATTATCCTCTTCATCATCTGGGCCAACCTGATTGCTACCGCCACCACCAACGCGGTAAACCTCACCGACGGCCTGGACGGTCTGGCAACCGGTGCGGCCATCATGGTTTTCAGCGGCTACCTGCTGATTTCTATGTGGCAGCAGCAGCACCTGTGCGCTCCCGGCTCCCTCGATAACGTCTGCTACGAGGTACCCGATTCAGGGCAGATGGCTATGCTGGCTGCCTCCCTGATTGGCGCCCTGATCGGCTTCCTTTGGTGGAACACCTCACCGGCCACCATCTTCATGGGTGATACCGGTTCCCTGGGCCTGGGCGGTGCGTTAGCTGCTTTCGCTATCATCACCCGCACCCAGATGTTGCTCCCCATCATTGCCGGCCTCTTCGTCATGATTGCCATCTCTGTCATCCTGCAGGTGGGCTACTTCAAGATGAGCGGCGGTAAGCGCATCTTCCGCATGGCCCCCCTGCAGCACCACTTTGAGCTCAAGGGCTGGACCGAGGTCAACGTGGTCATCCGCTTCTGGATCCTAGCAGGCCTGTTTGTGGCCATCGCCCTGGGGATCTTCTACGGTGACTGGCTACTGAGCAACGGAGGTGTCTTCTAATGAAGGCAAGTAACGCAAACCCCGTCTACGGCTATGAGCGCCTGGAAGCGCTGACCAGCTGGGAATCCGACTGGGGCGGCCTGCGCGTGGTCGTAGCGGGCCTGGGTATCTCTGGCTTCTCAGCCGCTGACACCCTCATTGAACTGGGCGCCCGCGTAGTTGTGGTGGACGGTAACGATAACGAAATCACCCGCGGCAAGGCAGATACCCTCAAGATTGTGGGCGCCGCCGGTTCGGTGCTGGGCCCCGGAGCCATGGACGCCCTTCCCCTGGTCGAGGGGCAGCCCGCCGACCTCGTGGTCACCTCACCCGGACTTGCCCCCACCATCGGTATTCTGGCCGATGCCGTAGCCCAGAAGATTCAAATCTGGGGCGATGTAGAGCTAGCCTGGCGCTTGCGCCAGCGCGAAGGACGAAAGGTCGCCCCCTGGCTGGCTATTACCGGCACCAACGGCAAGACCACCACCGTGGGCATGACCGAATCTATCCTGCAGACCGCAGGCTACAAGGCCATTGCCGTGGGCAACGTCGGCACCCCCATCCTGGATGCCCTGCGTGACCCCGTCGACTACGACTTCTTCGCCGTGGAGCTCTCCAGCTTCCAGCTGCACTGGACCTACTCCATGTCGCCCTTAGCCTCTGTCGTGCTGAACGTGGCAGAAGACCACGTCGACTGGCACGCTGGCTACGAGAACTACCTGGCCGATAAAGCCCGTATCTACGAGAACACCCAGGTAGCCTGCATCTTCAACGCCAACTACCCCGAGATCGTACAGATGGTCGAAGACGCGGACGTCGTCGAGGGTGCTCGCGCCATCGGTTTCTGGGCTGATACTCCCGGTCTTTCCATGCTGGGTGTGATTGACGGTCTGCTCATTGACCGGGCCTTCCTCGATGACCGCCGCAACCAGGCCCTGGAAGTGGCCGAAGTTGCAGATACCGGCCAGCTGCCGACCAAGCACACCGTAGAAAACGCCCTGGTTGCCGCTGCCCTGACCCGCGCAGCCGGTATTGAACCCGAACAGGTCAAGGCAGGCTTGCAGAACTACGAGCCCGGTGCCCACCGCATCCAGCTGGTGGCCAACACCCACGGGGTGCTCTGGGTCAACGACTCTAAGGCCACCAACCCCCACGCAGCGAATGCTTCGCTGGCCTCCTTCAACCCCGTGATTTGGGTAGCCGGTGGCCTCTCGAAGGGCGTGACCTACGATGAGCTGGTCGCTGAGCACAAGGACCGCCTCAAGGCCGTGGTCATGATCGGCACCGGCACTGCCGCCCTGGTATCAGCCCTGGCTGAGCAGGCCCCGGATGTGCCGGTCTACAAGATCAGCGAAAGCTCCCTGCTGGCCGATGCCACCGACGGACGAGCCGTTATGAAACTGGCGGTTGCCAAGGCCCACGAGATTTCGGAACAGAACGACACCGTGCTCATGGCTCCCGCAGCAGCCTCAATGGACCAGTTCACCTCGTACGCAGAGCGCGGAAACGCCTTCATCGACGCGGTGGCTGACCTGGTCAACCAAATTAACTCCTAAAACCTATCGGTGTGGAGGGCAGGCAACCGGTAGCCACTGGTTTCCCACTCTCCCTCACCTTTAACCGCACCTTTGGCGCGGGGCGTCCTACCACGAGAGAAGAGAAGCGAGAAGACTATGAGCCTGGCAGCAGAAACCCGGTCACCGCAGCGTCCTGGCTTTTTCCGACGTGTCTGGGGGCTAGGGCGTGCCAAGTGGGAAGAAGCCCAGGTACGTCTGGGGGCTATGGTGCTGACCGACGTGCCGATTGTGCTGGTAGTGACCGCCACTGTGCTCACCCTCTTTGGTGTGATGATGGTGCTCTCTGCCTCAAGCGTGGAGCAGATTTCATCGGGCGCAGGTGCCTTCAGCCAGGCCCGCTCCCAGGGTATGTTTGCGGTACTGGGTCTCGTTGCAATGGTGCTCGTGGGCTATCTGGTGCCGGTCACCTGGTACCGGCGGCCCTGGGCAGTGCACTCTCTGCTGGGAATCGCAGCCCTGCTGCTCATCGCCGTAATTTTTGTGGGTACCACCGTCAACGGTAACCGTAACTGGATCAACATCGCAGGTTTCTCGATCCAGCCTTCAGAGTTCGCCAAGCCCATCATGATTCTCTGGCTGGCCTCGGTCTACTCCCGTCAGGGGCGCATCGACCGCGGGACCCTGGCCCAGACTGCCTACAAGGGGCTCGTTCCTGCCTTCTTAGGCTTTGGCCTGATTGTCACCCTGATCCTGGCAGGCCACGACGTGGGCACGGTGCTCATCTACGCCCTCTTCTTCAGCGCAATCTTCCTGGCAGCCCGCCCCTCCCGCGGGCTAGTGACGATTAGTGCGGGCCTGGGCACCTTGGCCGCCATCATGATGGTAGCCATCAGCCCCAACCGCATCGAGCGTCTCTTCAACACCTTTGCCTTCTGGCGCGACTGCGTTGAGGCCACCTGCGACCAGGCCAACTCTGGCCTGGCAGCACTCGCTACCGGCGGCTTCTGGGGCGTGGGCCTGGGCCAGTCCCGCCAGAAGTACAACTACCTGCCTGAAGCCCACAACGACTACATTTTCGCGGTGGTCGGTGAAGAACTGGGTCTGATTGGTGCTATCGCCGTCCTGCTGCTCTACGCAGCCCTAATCTACTGCGCTATGCGTATCCTGCTGCGCTCCTCTGACCTCTTTATCCGCTACGCCACCATCGGCATCATTACCTGGATTGCAGGTCAGGCCTTGCTCAACATGGCTATGGTGGTAGGGCTTATGCCCGTCATCGGTGTGCCCCTGCCCTTTATTTCTGCTGGTGGCTCCGCTCTGGTGTCGTCGCTAACCGGCATCGGTATTCTCATCGCCTTTGCCCGCCAGACCCCGCTCAACCCAATTGTGGGGGAGCGCACAGGTATTGCCAACAGCAAGATGCAAAAGGACGCCGCCCGCCGCCTTGCCCTGGCCCGTATCGCTGAGCGGGAGCAGGCTATCATCGCCGCAGACCCGGAGGGCACCGGCTGGACCCTAGAAAAACTCACCACCCGCCTGGGCGCTCTCGTCGACGGGCGCTCCCCGGCCCGACCGGCGGCATCCGCCCCCCAACGTCCCCAGGGGAATGCACGCACTGTGAGGCCCTCGGCAGCTACGGCGCGTCCGTCCGCCCAGACTGTCCGCCGGTCAAGCCCCCTGTCAGCTGAAGCCAGTGCTGAGGCCGCTATGGCTCGACGCTCTAGTTCGGCGAGTGGGGCCCGCCCCTCTATCAGCGTGCAGCAGGCTCACACCCGCACCACCGCAGGCCGACCCCAGCAGACTGCCCGCCCGGCTGCGCCCACCACCGCATCCAAGCCACAGACCACCGAGCCGCAAGCCCCTGCTCCCAAGGAGCAAAAACTGCCCGCTGGCCTGCGCACTATCCGCAAAGCCCGCAAGCTCCCCGAGGAACACTAAGGGGGTAAGGTGGCTCACGACCAGGGGCCTCAAGGTGTGCCTGTGGCCCAATCCGCGTAAACTAAGGGTCGAAACAGAACACCAAGGGAGTGAAACCTGATGACCCACGCACCCACTGTCGTGCTGGCAGGCGGAGGCACAGCCGGGCATATCAACCCCATGCTGGCTATCGCCCGAGCCCTCCAGGAGCGCGAGCCCGATGTCACCATCATGACCGTCGGCACCGAAAATAGCATGGAGGCCCGGCTCGTACCGGCAGCAGGCTTCGACATCAGTTTTATCCCGAAGGTTCCCTTCCCCCGTCGCCCCAACCTTGACGCCCTCAAGTTTCCCGGCCGGTTCCGGGCCTCGCTCAAGCAGGCTGAGAAAATTCTGACCGACACCGGGGCGGAAGTGCTGGTGGGCGTAGGCGGTTACGTGTGCACCCCCATGTACCTGGCAGCCCGCAAGCTGGGTGTGCCCGTAGTAATTCATGAGGCCAACGCCAAACCCGGCCTCGCCAACAAGGTGGGCGCGAAGAAGGCTGCCCTGGTGGCTACTGCCTTCCCCGATACCCCCATCGCCGGTGCTCGCACTGTGGGTATGCCCATGCGCAAGAACATCGCCGATCTCGACCGCGCCTCTGAACAGGGTGCTGCCCGGGAGCGTCTGGGCCTTGATCCGGCCCTGCCCACCCTGGTGGTCACCGGCGGCTCCCTGGGAGCCTTGAGCCTCAACCGGGCAGTTGCCGAAATCATCGACGAGATTGGCCCGGCTGGCTACCAGCTGCTGCACATCACAGGTCGTGACAAGGCGGTTAAGGACGAGTCCGGCCAGCCCCGCACAGCCCCCGGCTACCAGCAGGTTGAGTTCATTACTTCCATGGAAGATGTCTACGCAGCTGCTGACCTTATGATTGTGCGCTCTGGTGCGGCAACCGTCAGCGAGGTCGCAGCCGTGGGCCTACCGGCTATCTTTGTTCCCCTGCCTATCGGCAACGGTGAGCAGGCTCTCAACGCCCGTTCCCTGGTGGCTGCCGGGGCAGCCCTGCTGGTAGACGATTCAGATTTCTCCGCTAGCTGGTTCCGCCAGAATGTACCGGCCCTGCTAGCAGACACCGATAAACTTACCGACATGGCAGAAAAGTCCTACCGGCACGGCATCCGCGATGCCGCGCAGGTCATGGCAGACGAAGTACTGAAGGCGGCCCGCGCATGAGCACCTCACTAATGGATCTTTCAATCGACCTTCCCGCTCCCCTCAACCCTCCCTTCCCCGAGCGTCCGGCCCTGGCCGACCTGGGCCGGGTGCATTTTGTGGGTATTGGTGGGGCCGGCATGTCGGCTATCGCCCGGCTGATGCTGCGCGCCGGTATGACCGTGAGCGGGTCTGACCAGGCCGAGAGCGCTGCAGTTGATAGCCTGCGTGAACTGGGTGCCCGCGTGTCGGTACCCCAGGCAGCTGAGAACATCGAGGATGCGGACACCGTAGTCATCTCAACCGCTATCCGCGAAGAAAACCCTGAACTCGTTGCCGCCCGTGCCCACGGCCTGCGCGTGCTGCACCGCTCTGAGGCTCTGGCCGCAACCATGCGGGATTCGAAGGTGATTGCGGTCGCCGGTACCCACGGCAAGACCACCACCTCATCCATGATTTCGGTGATGCTAGACGGCCTGGGGTTGGACCCCTCTTTTGCGGTCGGCTCTACCATCGCCGGCTATAACACCAATGCCCACCTGGGGGCGTCTGGGCCGGAGTCCTGGTTCGTGGCTGAAGCCGATGAATCCGACGGCTCCTTTGTGCGCTACCGCCCCGAAATCGCGGTTATTACCAATGCCGAGCCTGACCACCTGGACTTCTACGGCACTAACGAGCGGGTCTTTGAGGCTTTCAATCGCTTTATCGCCTCCATGGCTCCCGGTGGCGTTTTCGTCACCTGCGCGGATGACGCCGGCGCGGCTACCTTGGCCGCGAAGGCGGCGGACGCCGGTGTTCAGGTCGTGACCTACGGCGAGGGGGAGGGCGCCATGGTTCGCCTAACCGGTATTACCTCCGAGGGTACCGACTGTTCCTCAAACCTGGTCTGGGACTTCACCGTAGGTGGCCAGCAGTTCGCGGGGCAGATTACCCTGACCCTGCCGGTGCCCGGTATTCATAACCAGCTCAACGCTACGGCGTCCTTTGTCTGTGCCCTGCTGGCAGGCGCCAGCCCCGAAGAGGCCGTGAAGGCGCTGGCCCACTTCTCGGGTACCGACCGCCGCTTCACCCTGCACGGTGAAGCTGCCGGGGTCAAGGTCTTTGATGACTACGCCCATCACCCCACCGAGGTACACCGTGCCCTGGAAACCGGCCGTACGGTCGCTGCCGGGCATAACCTCTACGTCATCTTCCAGCCCCATCTCTTCTCCCGCACTAAGGAGTTCGCTACCGAGTTCGCTGAGTCGCTGTCTCAGGCTGACCGTAGCTACGTGCTCGATATCTACCCCGCCCGCGAGAAGCCGATGGAGGGCGTAACCAGCCATCTCATCACCGAGGCCGGTTTCTCCGAGGTGCACTACGCCGAAAGCATCGACCAGGCGATTGACGCTGTTGTAGCAGCCGCCCTGCCCGGCGATATCATTATGACGGTTGGTGCCGGTGACGTGACTGCCCTGGGGCGGGTGCTGGTAGAGAAGCTTTCTGCCCGTGAAGGTGCTGCACTCTAGTGACCGATGAAAAGAAGCCCCGTATTCGCCTGAATTCCGCTAAGGTAAGCCAGCTACCAGGGGCTGGCGATAACCTGGTGGATATCTCTGAACACAGTCGTTTCGCCCAGTGGCGCCAGGCCCAGGAAGAGGAACGGCAGAGCGAGCCTCAGAGTCTGCCTTCTGCTCCCGTGCAGCTGCGACCCAAACGTCGGGCGGCCGGTAGCTGGAAGAAATGGGCCTACGGGGCAGGTGCCCTGGTGCTCGCTACCCTGATTTTTGTGGGGGTTGTTTTCTTCTCGCCCCTGCTGGCTACCCGGACGATTACGGTAGAGGGTGCTTCTTTGCTGGATGAGGCTACCGTGCAGCAGCAGCTGAGCCAGCTCCAGGGAGTTCCCATGACCCGTATTAGCGAGTCTGAGGTTGCTTCTCTAATCGGCAATGAGAATGTGCTCTACGGGGTGACTCTGCAGGCAAATCCTCCCCACGAGCTGGTGGTGCAGTTGCATGAGCGGGTGCCCGTGGCTGTGGTGGAGAACGAGGGTAGCTTCGTGCTGGTTGATAATGAGGGAGTGCAACTGGGCACCGCGGCCTCGGTTGAGGGCGCCGGCGTTCCGCTGGTTGCCGGAGGCCTGGATATTCTGGGATCGGCTGCTTTTAGTACCGTAACCGGTGTGCTGGCGGCCTTGCCAACCTCGATTCTGTCTCGGGTGTCTGAGGCTAAGGCCGACTCTGCATCAACCATTACCCTAGAAATGGTGGACGGAACGCAGGTGGTTTGGGGAACCCCGGAGGATAGCGACCTTAAAGCTAAGGTTCTAGTTCAGCTTATGGACTCGGTGGGTAGCCAGCAGGTCGTAGAAACCTACGATATCTCAAGCCCCCTCGTCCCCACCGTAAAATAGTTTCAACTTCTACCTAAAGTTCCTTCTTGACCTTGATATTTTCTGAGAAAAATAAGGTCATGGGTGAAACGAGGGCGACATTGCAAGGTGAAGTTGATACTCTTTCATTGATTGAAACAATAGGTTTACTCCAATCTCAACTTTCACTCTAAGGTTGAGTTGGTTTGAAACAAGGCACAAATTAGTAGGGAATCCATGGATACAGCAACTCCCCAGAACTACCTGGCAGTCATTAAGGTCGTCGGTATCGGCGGCGGTGGCGTCAACGCTGTCAACCGCATGATTGAGGTTGGTCTGCGTGGCGTTGAATTCATTGCGATCAACACCGACGCTCAGGCTCTGCTCATGTCTGACGCCGATGTCAAGCTCGATGTAGGTCGCGAACTGACCCGCGGCCTGGGTGCAGGCGCTAACCCCGACGTTGGACGTCAGGCAGCAGAAGACCACGAACAGGAAATCGAAGAGGTACTTAAGGGTGCCGACATGGTCTTTGTAACCGCAGGTGAAGGTGGTGGCACCGGTACCGGTGGCGCTCCCGTTGTTGCCCGCATCGCCCGCTCCCTGGGGGCACTGACCATCGGTGTTGTTACCCGTCCCTTCACCTTTGAAGGCCGCCGTCGTTCCAACCAGGCCGAGACCGGTATCGCCGCCCTGCGCGACGAGGTTGATACCCTGATTGTTATCCCCAACGACCGCCTTCTCTCCATCTCAGACCGCAACGTCTCCATGCTCGACGCCTTCAAGTCAGCAGACCAGGTTCTGCTCTCCGGTGTCCAGGGCATCACCGACCTGATTACCACCCCCGGCCTGATCAACCTCGACTTCGCAGACGTCAAGTCCGTTATGCAGGGCGCAGGTTCAGCTCTCATGGGTATCGGCTCAGCCTCCGGTGAAGACCGCGCCGTCAAGGCAGCCGAACTGGCTATTGCCTCACCCCTGCTGGAAGCATCCATCGACGGTGCTCACGGCGTCCTGCTCTCCATCCAGGGTGGTTCAGACCTGGGCCTCTTCGAAATCAACGAAGCTGCCCGCCTGGTGCAGGAAGTTGCTCACCCCGACGCGAACATCATCTTCGGTGCCGTCATCGACGACGCTCTGGGTGACGAGGCTCGTGTGACCGTTATTGCCGCAGGCTTTGACTCGGTCAACCCCGAAACCAACTCCAACAACACCAACCCCGCCGCTAACCAGGCTGCACGTACCCAGCAGAACTTCGGCGGCGCTTCAGCAGCTCCCGCTGCAGGCGCTGGTTTTGGCTCAGCACCCGCAGCAGGTAACAGCTGGAACAAGGGCGGCAACGACGTTCCCACCAACGCTGGCTTCGACGTTGATCTGCCCCCCGTTGTTGAGGACTCCCAGTCAGCACGTCGTGACACCCTCGATGTGCCCGACTTCCTGAAGTAAAAACTTCAGACCCACACCCTAGACGGAAAATTACCCGTCTAAAGGCTGAGAGGGGGTGAAAGCTAGACCTAGCTTTCACCCCCCTTCAGCATTTCCCTCTCTTTTCGAAAGGTAGGCAAGGCCCATGGCCGACGCTCTTTTCTCCCACCGGCTAGTAACTCTAGCAAGCGGCACCCGGGTCAACGTGGCCTTCACATCGGCTGCTGCCGGTAACCTGGGCCTGCACGTGGGCGATGACCTTGACCAGACCCTGGCTCACCGGCAGACCCTTGAAGAAGCGCTGCTGGGGGAAGGGGCGTCCTGCGGCTTTACCTACCTCAACCAGGTGCACGGCACCGTGGTCTTCGATGCGGATGTCTCAGACCGGCTTACTGCCGAAACTGAGAAGGGTCTTAGCCCTCAAGAGATTCTCGATATTGCACCGGTCGCAGATGCCGCCGTCTCTCGTGAGGGCAGGCCCCTGGCCATCATGGTGGCTGACTGTATTCCCTTGGTCTTTGTGGGGGAGCACGCTGTAACGGGCCAGCCGATCCTAGGCGTGGCCCACGCCGGGCGCCGGGGCCTGCTCGATGGGGTAATCCAACGCCAGGTTGAGGCCATGGAGCAGAGGGGGGCCGAGAACATTCAGGCCTGGGTTGGCCCCTCTATTTGCGGACGCTGCTACGAGGTCCCCGAGGCCATGCGGCAGGAATCTGCTGAGCTAATTCCCCAGGTCTCTTCCAGCACCTCATGGGGTACTCCCGCCCTTGACCTACCTGCTGGGGCCCGCGCCGTCCTCGCCTCCCTGCCACAGGTAACCCGCGTGCATAGCGACCTTGCGGCCTGTACCTTTGAACATGAGCACCTCTTCTCACACCGCGGCCATACTCAGAGGCAGGAACCTGCCGGGCGCATTGCTGGCCTGGTCTGGGTAGAAGCTGGCCCTTTGGCCACTGAGGTGCCTAACCCCTCCCATCTGTAACCCAGATGCCCGCTCTAAGGAATGGAAATATGACCCTGACCTACAGCCTCGAACGCCGTGCAGAACTCAGCGACCGCCTAGCCCAGGTGCAGGCCCGTATCCAGGACGCCGCGGAAGATATGAGCGGAGCCCGAACCGCCTCGTCCCCCGTGCCCGAGCTGATTGTGGTTACTAAGTTTTTCCCGGCCTCAGATGCCGCAGCCCTGTACGATGCGGGTGTACGCACTGTAGGTGAGAACCGCGACCAGGAGGCCGCTGGCAAGGCTCGTGAGCTGGCCGCCTACACGGGCAGCGATGACCCGCTGCGCTGGTCTTTTATCGGCCAGCTGCAGACCAACAAGGCTAAGTCTGTGATGCAGTACGCACACGAGGTGCAGTCGGTTGACCGCCCCCAGCTTGCAGATGCCCTTTCTAAGGCCTACGTCAATCGCCTGGCCCGCTATGAGAACGGTGAGGTGGACGCTCCAGTAGCACTGGCGCAGGGAGGGCTGCGCTGCCTTATCCAGGTAGGGCTCGATACCACCGTTGAAGCCACCGCCGGGCAGGCTGCCCTGGGTGCGCGCGGTGGAGCAGGCCCCACCGAGATTTTAGCCCTCGCCGATCACATCAGCTCCCTGCCGGGCCTTACCCTGGGCGGGCTCATGGCGGTTGCCCCGCTGGGCCAGGACGCCGCAGCCGCCTTTGAGAGACTGCACGGCTACTCCCAGCAACTGCTGGAACACTACCCCGAGGCCACCACTATCTCAGCGGGTATGAGTCACGACCTGGCTGAGGCCATACGCTGGGGAGCTACCTCGGTGCGGATCGGCTCTTCGATTATGGGATCACGCCCGGCCCTCTAGGGCAGCTGACCATAATTCACCGGGAATACTGAGGTTTTCCTTGGGCTTGTCTGCGAGAAAGACAGGCAACTTTTTGATACCGTAAAAGGTTGATAGGAACAGAGGTTTGTACGCCCCGTCGACCGGCGGACAGGCTACTCATAGGGAGGGTAAGAATGGCTCGCACACTACACCAGGCAATGGCCTACCTGGGCCTGGGCCAGGTAGAAGACGAAGCGCAGCGCACAGAGCGGCCCCAGAGCCGCCCCGAAACGATCTACGAAGAGACCGTTTTTGAGGCTGATGACCAGTATGACGCCTACCCTGATGAGCTGGCTCCCGCCGAAGGGCGCGCCCATATCTCATCAACCGCCGACCGCGACGTCCTTCTGGGTATTTCACCTGAGACGCCCCGTAGCCGTCCGGCTCCCGAAGCAACCACCGGTAGCGTTTCTGTTGCCGAGGCCGACGACCAGCTTCTTGAGCAGGCCGAAAGCACCAGTATCGACTGGGACTTCCCCGGTAACCACCAGCAGGCATCTAGCTATACCTCAACCGCCCTGACCCCCTCCTTCTCCGACGAAAGCAGCGAAGAATTGCGCCGTATCACCACCATTCACCCCCGCTCTTACAACGACGCCAAGATTATCGGTGAGTCCTTCCGCGAGAACATTCCCGTGATTATGAATGTCACCGACATGGGCGATACCGACGCCAAGCGTCTCATTGACTTCTCTGCCGGCCTAGCTTTTGCCCTGAACGGCCACATCGAGCGCGTGACCGACAAGGTCTTCCTGCTGACCCCCGCTAACCTTGAGGTTCTTGGTGCCGAGGGGACCGAGGTTCCGGTAGCTCTGGACAGCGACGACGTCGCTCCCTTCAACCAGGCCTAAACCGCAGTGGGCTATTTCTTTGCACTGCTGGCCATCGCGGCCTACCTGCTGATTGTTGTGTTCATGATTCGCCTGGTGCTCGACTGGGTGCAGATGTTTGCCCGCTACTGGCGTCCCAGGGGTCTAGTGCTGGTAGTTGCTTCGTTTGTGTATGCGGTCACTGACCCGCCCATGAACGCCGCCCGCCGCCTGATTAAACCCATTAACCTGGGCGGTATCTCCCTGGATGTGGGCTTCATGATTCTGTTGATGGCTCTCTGGTTCGTCTATTCCTTGCTCACCAACCTGGCCTATAACCTCTCCGTTTAGAAGCGGACGGGCATATACCTGCTGCGCGCAGGGGTGCCAGGTGGCTGATAAAGCTTGTCAGCCAGCGGGCTGGGGATTGTCCCCTCAAGTGGTGACGTGACCAGTGGCTCATACTTAACTGGGGTCATAGTGTTGCGCGGTGCCCCTTCGCCAGGTAATTTTGTGTTGTAGTAAATAGGGGACTACCCGAACTTTTAGCGCGCTGAAAGTTCGAGCTTCATGCGCATGACTCCAGCACATACTGCGCACCGGGAACACTACGGGCCAAAGCATCAAGATTTTTTAGAAAATAGAGGTGAACGATCGTGGCACTCACGCCTGAGGAAGTAATCAACAAGCGCTTCCAGCCGACTAAGTTCAAGGAAGGCTACAACCCTGAAGAGGTTGACGATTTCCTTGATGAGATCGTCATTGAACTACGCCGCCTGAACGCCGAAAACGCTAGCCTCAAGCGCCAGCTCGAAGAGGCAGAGGCAAAGATTTCACTGGCTCCTGCCCAGCAGCAGGGCGGTGCCCTGGCCGAGGCCGAAATCGTAGTCGATTCTCAGTCCGCTGCAGCTGCTACCCCTGCCCCTGCGGCAGCCGCAGCTCCTGCCGTCGCTGAGCCCACCCTGTCACCCTCTAGCGCCACCGGCCTGCTGGCTATGGCCCAGAAGGTCCACGATGACTATGTATTCGAGGGCAAGCGCGAGCGTGAACGCCTCATCACCGAGGGCCGCGAAGAAGCAGCTCAGCTGGTCTCAGAAGCCCAGGAACAGTCCAACCGTGTTCTGGGTGATCTTGAAAAGACCAAGAGTGACCTCGAAGTTTCTGTTGCCAAGCTGCGTTCCTTCGAGAACCAGTACCGCACCTCCCTGCGCGATTACCTGAACAAGCAGCTGACCACCCTCGAAGAGACCCCCGCTCTTGAACCCAAGGCTGAGGGCGCTCCCGCCGCAGCGGCATCACAGTCCCAGGGCTTTGGCGCGTTTGGCCAGCGTAACGGGGTTTTCAGCAACAACTCCTAGGCTTTCCTAGTGTTTAGGCGGTAGCCTCAATATGCTCAGGCGACTCATCGATAAGAGGGGTCGCCTGAGATGTTTAAGATACTGCCCTGCGGTACCAGCTGGGTGCCGAACGCGATAAGCTGGTGTGTGCAGTTTTTGATGTTTGAAGGCAGGGAGTGCGGTGGCTAAAACCCAGCAGGAGGGCACAGTTTTGGTGCCGGTTCGTACGATTTCTGGGGTAGCTAAGGCCCTGTTGGCCCTGGCACTGTTTGCCTTGGTGTACGGGGCTGACCAGTGGGTCAAGCACCTGGTAGAGACAACCATGACCGTGGGGCAGACCATCACCGTAATCGACGGCTTGCTCTGGTGGCGTTACTACCTGAACCCGGGTGCCGCTTTCTCTATGGGCGAGGGAGCGACCTGGCTGTTCACCCTGATTTCAACAGTGGGTGCCCTGGTCGCGCTGACCCTGGTGGTACGGGCTAAGACCCTGCCCTGGGTTATTCTGTTGGCAACCCTGGCAGGGGGCATTGTGGGCAACCTGCACGACCGCCTCTTCCGGGAACCTGGCTTCGGCATCGGGCACGTGGTCGATTATATTTCTGTACCGAATTTTGCAATTTTTAATATTGCCGATGCCGCTATCTGCGTATCGATGGCGGTGATTGTTCTGCTGACTTTTCTGGGCTACCGCATGGACGGTCAGCGTGAAGTACGAGCCGAAAAGGCCAAGAAGAACGAGGTGGGGGTCTAGTGTCTCAGAAGATTGAACTGACATTTGTGGTGGGAGCCGACCAAGCCGGTACCCGGCTTGATGCCCTGCTTGCTGAGATGAGTGGTCAGTCGCGTACAACGGTGAGTAGCTGGGTTAAGGACGGCGAGGTTCAGCTTCTCGATGTCAAGGGCAGGGGAGTGAAGGCTAAAGCTTCGTCCAAACTGCTTGAGGGAATGACCGTGCAGGCTGCCGGCACCCCGCCGCGTGATTTAACGCAGATTGAGGCTGAGAAGGTGGACGGTTTTTCGATTGTCTACCAGGATGACGACATCGTGGTGGTCGATAAGCCCACCGGTGTTGCGGCCCACCCGTCGATGGGCTGGCACGGCCCTACGGTTGTCGGGTCCCTGAAGCACGCCGGTATCGATATTGCTACCAGCGGTGCTGCTGAGCGTCAGGGTATTGTGCACCGCCTGGACGTTGGCACATCGGGCCTGATGGTTGTGACCAAGAACGAGCGAGCCTACTCGGTCATGAAAAATGCCTTCAAGGACCGAACCGTCACCAAGGTCTACCACACCCTGGTGCAGGGGCTACCCGACCCCCTCAAGGGCACTATTGATGCCCCCATCGGCCGCCACCCCGGCAGCGAGTGGAAGTTCGCGGTCAACGAGGACGGCAAGCCGGCCATCACCCACTACGAGGTACTCGAAGCCTTTGGGCCGGCGTCCTTGGTTGAGGTGCACCTTGAGACCGGCCGCACCCACCAGATTCGTGTGCATTTCTCTGCCCTACGCCACCCCTGCGCGGGAGATCTGACCTACGGGGCAGACCCCACCATGAGCGCGCACCTGGGCCTCACCCGCCAGTGGCTGCATGCCCACCGCCTGGGCTTCACCCACCCCACCAGCGGCGAGCAGGTGGAATTCGAAAGCCCCTACACCCCTGACCTTCAGTACGCTCTCGACACCCTGCGTGAGGGCAACTTCTAGAGCCCGACGCTAAGGACGCAACCCGCATGGCTAACACCGACTTCACCCACCTGCACGTGCACACCGAGTACTCCATGCTCGATGGCGCTGCCCGCCTCACCGACCTCTTTGAGCACTCCAAGCAGCTGGGCATGAACGCCCTGGCAACCACCGACCACGGCTTCCTCTTTGGTGCCTTCGACTTTTGGAACAAGGCCAACAACGCCGGGGTCAAGCCCATTATCGGTGTGGAGGCTTACTTGACCCCGGGTACCGCCCGCCAGGACCGCACCCGTGTGAAATTTGGTGAGGGCGGGCGCGATGACGTCTCCGGCGGTGGTGCTTATACCCATATGACCATGTGGGCAGAGAACACCCAGGGCATGCACAACCTGTTCCGGGCGTCCTCTCTGGCCTCACTCGAAGGCCACTTCTATAAGCCGCGCATGGACCGCGAGCTGCTTCAGACCTACGGTAAGGGGCTAATCGCCACCACCGGCTGCCCCTCGGGCGAAGTGCAGACCCGACTGCGCCTTGGCCAGTACAAGGAGGCCATGCAGGCAGCCAGCGACTTCCGCGATATCTTCGGCAAGGAAAACTTCTACTGCGAGCTCATGGACCACGGGCTTGATATCGAGAAGAACGTCATGGCCGACCTGCTCAAGCTGGCCAAAGAACTGAACCTGCCCCTGGTCGCCACCAACGACCTGCACTACACCCATGCAGAGGACGCCAAGGCCCACGCCGCGCTGCTGTGCGTGCAGTCAGGCTCCACCCTGCAGGACCCCAAGCGCTTTAAGTTTGATGCCGATAACTTCTACCTCAAGTCACCGGCTGAGATGCGCGAACTCTTCCGCGACTACCCCGAGGCCTGCAATAACACCATGGAAATCGCCGAGCGCTGCTCCGTGGAGTTCAACACCAAGGCCAACTACATGCCAAACTTCCCCGTGCCCGAGGGGGAAAACGAGGAATCCTGGTTCGTCAAAGAGGTTGAGCGCGGCCTGCACTACCGCTTCCCCAAGGGCGTGCCCGACGAGGTGCGCAAGCAGGCCGAGTACGAGGTGGGCATCATCTCGCAGATGGGCTTCCCCGGCTACTTCCTGGTCGTTGCTGACTTCATCAACTGGGCTAAGGAAAACGGGATCCGGGTCGGCCCCGGCCGTGGATCCGGTGCAGGCTCCATGGTGGCCTACGCCATGCGCATCACCGACCTCAACCCCCTCGAACACGACCTCATCTTCGAACGCTTCCTCAACCCCGACCGCGTCTCCATGCCCGACTTCGACGTGGACTTCGATGATCGCCGCCGTTCTGAAGTGATTCACTACGTGACCGAAAAGTACGGCGAAGACAAGGTGGCAATGATCGTCACCTACGGCACCATCAAAGCCAAGCAGGCACTCAAAGACTCCTCCCGCGTGCTCGGCTACCCCTTCTCCACCGGTGAGCGCCTGACCAAGGCCATGCCCGAGGACGTGATGGGCAAGAACATTGCGCTCGCTAACGTCTACAACCCGGACGATAAGCGTTACAGCGACGCCCAGGAGCTACGTGACCTGATTGAGTCGGACGCGGACGCCTCCAAGGTGTTTGAGACTGCCAAGGGACTGGAAGGCCTGAAACGCCAGTGGGGTGTGCACGCGGCGGGCGTCATCATGTCGAGCCACGACCTGATTGATGTTATCCCCATCATGCGCCGTGAGCAGGACGGCCAGGTCATCACTCAGTTCGATTACCCCACCTGTGAAGGGCTGGGGCTCATTAAGATGGACTTCTTGGGCCTGCGTAACCTGACCATTATCTCGGATGCGATTGAGAACATTAAGCTCAACCGCGGCGAGGATCTGGACCTTGAAACTCTGGAACTGGATGACGCCGAGTCGTACAAGCTCCTGGCGCGCGGTGATACCCTGGGTGTCTTCCAGCTCGATGGTGGGCCCATGCGCCAGCTGCTCAAGCTCATGCAGCCTGACCACTTTGAGCACATTTCGGCGGTCTTGGCGCTTTACCGCCCCGGCCCCATGGGCGCGAACTCCCACACCAACTACGCCCTGCGTAAGAACGGTCTGCAGGAGGTCACCCCCATCCACCCGGAGCTCGAAGAGCCCCTGGCGGAGATTCTCGATACCACCTACGGTCTGATTGTCTACCAGGAGCAGGTTATGGCGATCGCCCAGAAGGTGGCTAACTACTCCCTGGGCGAGGCGGATATTCTACGCCGCGCTATGGGTAAGAAGAAGAAGGATGAGCTGGATAAGCAGTACGCCACCTTCCATCAGGGCATGCTCGATAACGGCTACTCCGAGGAGGCGGTCAAGGCCCTTTGGGATATTCTGCTGCCCTTCTCTGACTACGCTTTCAATAAGGCCCACACGGCGGCCTACGGTCTGGTCTCCTACTGGACGGCTTATCTGAAGGCCCACTACCCCCAGGAATACATGGCTGCGCTGCTGACCTCGGTGGGCGATGATAAGGACAAGCTTGCTCTGTACCTGAACGAGTGCCGCCACATGAAGATTACGGTGTTGCCGCCCGATGTGAATGAGTCTGCCCTGAACTTCACCCCTGTGGGCGACGATATCCGCTTCGGCATGGGCGCTATCCGTAACGTGGGTGCCAACGTGGTTTCTGCCATGGTCGATGCCCGTGAAGAAAAGGGCCGCTACGAGAACTTCAACGACTTCCTGGCCAAGGTACCGATTGTCGTCTGTAACAAGCGCACAGTGGACTCCCTCATCAAGGCTGGCGCCTTTGACTCGCTGGGCCACGACCGGCGTCCGCTTTCCATGATCCACGAAGAGGCCATCGACGCGACCGTCTCGGTCAAGCGTCAGGAGGCTGCTGGCCAGTTCGACCTCTTTGGCGGTCTGGGGCTGGACGACGATAACCCGGCGAACGAGCTGGCTGTGCAGATTCCGGACGTCCCCGAATGGGAGAAGCGCGATAAGCTCAACTTCGAGCGCGAGATGCTGGGCCTCTACGTCTCTGACCACCCCCTGCGTGGTCTCGAAGATGCTTTAGATTCCCTCTCAGACTCCACCATTCAGGGTCTGATCTCAGAAGATTCAATCAAGCCCGACGGGGCGATCGTAACTATCGCGGGCATGATCACTAGCGTCTCCCGCCGTATTGCGAAGAACTCGGGCAACCCCTACGCCCGTATCGAGATTGAAGACCGCACTGGTTCTATCGAGGTCATGTTCTTTGGTCGCGCCTACGAGCCGATTGCCGGTGTGCTGGCCGAAGACCTGATTTGTACCATCAAGGGGCGCCTGCAGCGCCGCGACGACGGGTCGGTGACCCTGAGTGCCCAGGAGCTGAATATCCCCGAGATTTCAGCGGACGGCACCGGCGGCCCGGTCACTATCGCCATTCCCGAGTACAAGGCGACTGAGGAGACCCTGGGTCAGCTGCGCGACATTCTGAAGAACCATAAGGGCGAATCAGAGGTCCGTATCGCCATGACCACCCGCACCAAGCGCCTGCTCATTCGCCTGGGCGTCGACCTGCGGGTCAACCCCAACCCGGCCCTCTTTGGCGACCTCAAGGTGCTGCTGGGCCCGGCCTGCCTGGACCTCTAGGTAGCTAAGAAGCACTGAATGTGCCGCCTGAATTCGAGCGGGGGAGTAAGACTCCTACATTCGAATTCGGGCGGCACATTCTTTTCTAAAGGGTGTTCTTAGAGAGCCTGGGCGGCGTCGTAGCGTTCGCGGTTAGCTTGCACCTCTTCCAGATGAGTTTCTGCCCAGAGGCGGACGGCGGTGAGCGGCTCAACGGTGGTCAGCCCCAGGTCAGTGAGCTGGTAGTCCACGCGCGGGGGAACACTGGCGGTGATGTGGCGGGTCAGTAGCCCGTCACGTTCCATGGAGCGCAGGGTCTCGGTTAGTACTTTGGGGGAGACCCCTTGGATGGTGCTTTTGAGATCCTTGAATCGTACCGGCTCACCGTCTGCCAGTACGGTGACGATCAGGGGAGTCCACCGGTCGGTCAAGTGGCGCAGCACGGTGCGTGAGGGGCAGTTCTGGTCGAGGACGTTGGCCGGCAGTTGCTCTGCTGCCGGCTGGGAGACGGGGCGTGCGTCCGCGCTGACCTGGGGCGATGATGTCACGGTAGGCCTTTCGAAAAGTTTTTTAAAAAACTTTCAACAGTTACGTTGAGGTAATTAGTTTCTAAAACATACTATAGAACTATCAGAACACAAAAACCACTTCTTCAAGGAGAACAACCCATGAACATCTCAGTAATCGGTGCAGCAGGTATGGTCGGCTCAGCAATCGTCGCAGAAGCTGAGGACCGCGGCCACCAGGTAACCAGCTACACCCGCAGCGGCTCAGCCGGTACTTCAGCCCTCGACCTGGCCAACACCGAAGCCCTGGTAGAGGTCATCAACTCATCCGAGGCAACCGTCATCTCCGTTGCTAGCCGCGACGACTACTCCGCAGCTATCGCAGCCCACCGCGCCCTGATCGCTGCTGCCCCCACCGGCCGCCTCCTGATCGTCGGCGGTGCTGGCGCCCTGCAGGCTGGCGATATCAAGCTTTTCGAAACCCCCGACTTCCCCGAAGAGTACCTGCCCGAAGCCAAGACCTTCGCTGCCGTGCTCGAGGACTACCGTGCAGCGTCCGGTCTGAACTGGACCATGCTGGCCCCCTCACCCATGATCGCCCCCGGTGCCCGCACCGGTGATTACCGCACCGAGCAGGACGTGCCCGCCGGTATGTTCGTCTCTACCCAGGACTTCGCCGTTGCCGCCATCGACGAGCTGGAGAACCCCGCCCACGCAGGCACCCGCTTTACAGTTGCTTCTGCCGATGAGGCAGCAGCCCAGGGCAAGTAGGCATAGGTACTGGATCTGAAGGGGAGTAGCATACACGAACTCATTTATGTGGTCGATACCTACTGCGGCTGGTGCTACGGCTTTGGCCCGACCGTACGGGAGTTGGTGGCTGACCCGGAGGTGAACCTAACTGTGCGTCACGGTGCTCTTTTCACCGGCGGCCGTTCGGCCCCCATCGGCCAGTACGGCCATATTCTGGCGGCAAACGCACGCATCTCGGCACTAACCGGGGTGGAGTTCGACTAGGGCTACGAGGCTATGCTGGCTGAAGGGTCAACTGTCATGAACTCCGATGATGCTGCCCGCGGGCTCATGGCCCTGCGCCATGTAGCAGGCGAAGACCGCGCCCTAGAAGCTGTCTCTGCCCTGCAGGCTACCTTCTACGGTGAGGGGCTGAGCCTCTCGAGTGAAGCCGCCTACGGCTTCGCAGCCCAGCGCTTAGGGCTAGATGTCGAGGCCGTGCGAGCGGCTTTGCAGGATCCGGACGTCGCTGCCCGCGCCGCTGCCGAGCAGCAGCAGGTGCTGGGGCTGGGTGTGGACCATTACCCCACTCTGCTGGCGGTAACCGAGCGCGGCCTGGCTGAGGTGGGCTCACCTACGGCGAGCGCAGCTGAAATTAAGGCTGCCCTGTAAGGCTCCTTGAGCTGTCTTATCGAAACTTGTTTGCAAGGTGATGCAGGCTCACAGCGAGCGTGAGCCTGCGGAACCCCTTATGAATAAGCCTTGTTGTTTCTTGGTGGGGTGGGGTGTGGTTGCCCCCTTATGAATAACCCTCTATACCTTTCATGAACTTCTCGATGTCATCTTAGAAATTACCTGGGTAAGAGACTAGCTTCTCCCAGCTGGCAACCGGCCCCGGCATCCAGGCGCGCTGTGTTTCCTCAAGAATTTTCTCCACCCTCTGCTGGGTCTTTTCTGACCAGAGCGGAATATCATCCTCTCGAGTCCCTGCCCAGAATATCTTGCCATCACGTGTTGTTTCATGAGCGCTGGGTTCGATGAGGTCGTAGTACAAGAGTTTCATCTGCTGACAGGTGGATAGATAAGGCAGTCTTAGGGCAAGGAGCTCATTGGGGTGAGTGGTCTTCTTGAAGAGAACTACGAAAAAAGTGTTGTAGGGCACAAATAGGTGCAATTTATGCTTATACTCTTGTATGAACTGCTCTTGTTCTACAAAACATTTAATGCACTCTAGATGAGAGTCAACCATAATAAGCCCCATGAGGTTTCAGATGAGTCAGAGAATATGCCGTGGCCTTGTTGCAATTTTAGCTATTGGTGCGCTTATAGTTACTCCTGCACCCTCTCCGGCTGCTGAAGGCTACGACATAACAGAGCCTCTGGCTACTATGAAGAGTGACCACTAAGCTTGAACCTCATGCCCCTTTCCACCTCCCGCGCCCTCTACGAGGCGGCGTCCGCGCACGCCCTGGCCCTGCCCGCAGCCGAGCTCTACCGCTTCACCTCCCGCAGCGACGCCGAAGCCGCCCGCGTGGGTGGCAAGTGGTTCATGGTGTTAGCTGAGAAGGACGGCACCCAGTTGGTCAACCTCAAAGCCCACCCGGCCGATGTTGCAGCCATCATCGAAACACACCCGGCGGCGCGTCCGGCCTGGCACATGAACAAAACCCACTGGTACAGTCTCATACCTCATCCAGGTCTGACCGGTGAGCTGCTAGCCGAGCTTATCGCCGAGTCCTACATCACCGTGGTCGAGTCCCTGTCTGCCCGCAAGCGTCCGCCCGGCTGGCAGGCCGTGGCAGAAAAACTCAAGGCAGTAGAATCTCACCAGCCGGAAACCCCCAGGCCTAACCCGCAGCGGCTTGACGGCCGCGTTAAAATCAAAGAGTGAGCACAACAGACAACACCCAGAACTCCACTGCCCGCGCAGACTTCACCTTGCGCACCATCGACCTGCGCGGCAGCAATCATTCCTACGCTGAGCTGCGCCGCATCGTCCCGCGCCAGACCACAGAGTTCGTGGGCAAGGCGCTCACTACCGTGCACGAAATTCTCGAGAATGTGCAGGACCGAGGGGCTGACTATTTGCGGGAACTCTCCGCCCGTTTCGACGGAGTAGCGCAGGGCACCCTGCGCGTACCGCAGAGCGCTATCGACCGGGCGGTAGAGAACCTCGACCCTGCCGTGCGTGAGGGCCTAGAAATCGCCATCGAACGCACCCGCGCTTTTGCAGCCGCCCAGCGCCCTGCCGATCAGACCATCGAAGTTGCCCCCGGGGCCGTCCTCACCAACCGCTGGACCCCCGTGCGCCGCGCCGGCGTGTACGTGCCCGGCGGCCTGGCCGTCTACCCCTCATCGGTCATTATGAACACCGTGCCCGCTCAGGCAGCTGGCGTTGGCTCTATTGTGCTCTGCACTCCGCCCCAGAAAGAATTTGACGGTCTGCCCCACCCCACCATTATCGGGGCAGCCGGGCTGCTGGGCATTACCGAGGTCTGGGCCATCGGCGGCGCCGGTGCCCTTGGCGCTATGGCCTACGGGCTGGACGACGCCGGTGAGGTCCTTGAACCCGTCGACACCATCACCGGCCCCGGCAACATCTTTGTCGCCATGGCCAAGCGGGCCCTGCAAGGAGTCGTGGGCGTGGACGGCGAAGCCGGCACCACCGAAATCGCTGTCATTGCCGACGACACCGCCAACCCCGACTACGTTGCCGCTGACCTGATCTCCCAGGCAGAACACGACCCCAACGCCGGGTCCGTCCTGATTACCCATAGCCCGGCTCTCGCAGTAGCCGTGCAAGAGGCCATCAACCGCCGGGCGTCCGCCACCAAGTACAGCGAGCGCGTTGCCACCGCCCTGACCGGCCCCCAGTCTGGCGTGGTGCTCACCGACAGCCTCGAAGCTTCAATCGCGGTGGCCGACGCCTACGCCGCTGAACACCTTGAAATTCACACCGAGAAGGCAGAAGAGGTGGCCGGGCGGGTGCGCAACGCCGGTGCGATCTTCATCGGCCCCTACTCGCCGGTGCCCCTGGGCGATTACGCGGCAGGGTCCAACCACGTCCTGCCCACCGGCGGTTCAGCTGCCTACGCATCGGGGCTCAACACCACTGTCTTTATGAAGGCGGTTCAGCTCATCAACTACAGCGAAGATGCTCTAGCTGAGATCAGTGATGCCATTGTCGCGGTTGCCCACGATGAAGACCTTCCCGCCCACGGTGAGGCCATCACCGTGCGTACCGGTTCGCCGGCACCCAGGGCCAACTAGAAGAACGCTAGGAGGAACCACATGAACTGCCCCTTCTGCCGTAATTCCACCTCAAAGGTGGTTGATTCCCGCACCACCGAAGACAACTCTGCGATTCGCCGCCGCCGCCAGTGCAGTAACTGCGGCAAGCGGTTCACCACCGTGGAGACCACCGCTGTATCGGTGATTAAGCGAAGCGGCGTGACCGAGCCCTTCGACCGGTCCAAGATTGTCTCGGGTGTGCGCAAGGCCTGCCAGGGGCGCCCCGTGGGGGAGGACGACCTGGCTAAGCTAGCGCAGGAAGTTGAAGAGGCAATTCGAGCTAAGGGCATTGCCGAGATCGATGCTCATGAAGTCGGTCTTTCAATTCTTGAGCCCCTGTCAAAGCTCGACACCGTGGCTTACCTGCGCTTTGCCAGCGTCTACCAGGCCTTTGAATCGCTTGATGATTTCGAGCGCGCTATCGCAGCGTTGCGCGAGGCGGGGGCGGACGAGGGGGAGCAGCCTACCCTGCTCTAGCCCCAGTTAAAAAGGACGCCGCCCGCTGCGCTCCCAGCCGTAGGGCCGGAACGATAGCGGGGCGGCTTTCCTGTAAGCAGCGGCGTGACCTAGTTCAGCGTACCCTTATCGACCCAGGCCTGCGTAGTCCCAGCCCGCTGCCAGCCAGGCGTCCTTATCCAGGGCGTTGCGGCCGTCAATAATGCGGGGGCGCTCAACCAGCGATGCTACGCGGGCAGGGGCGAGCTCCACAAAGTCTTGCCATTCGGTCAGAAGCAGTACCAGCTGGGCACCTTCCAGGGCTTGTTCGGGGTCTTTGACCCCGATGAGCTGGGGGTAGCGGGCGGCAACACTGGGTAAGGCTTCGGGGTCGCTGATGGTGACGGCTGCACCGGCCTCCGCCAGGCGCAGGGCTACCTCAAGGGCAGGGGAGTCGCGGATGTCATCACTGTTGGGCTTAAACGCTGCGCCGAGGACAGTGATGCGGGCACCCTCAATCTCTCCACCGAAGGCCTTAATAGACTCGGTGACAACCCGGTCACGGCGGCGCTGGTTAATAGCATCGATATCCCTGAGGAAGCTCACCGCGTCCTGCACACCTAGCTCTTCGGCTCGAGCCATGAAGGCACGGATGTCTTTGGGCAGGCATCCACCGCCAAAGCCCACACCCGCGCGCAGGAACTTGTTGCCAATGCGCTCGTCGTAGCCAATAGCATGGGCTAGCTCGGTCACATCGCCACCGGTGGCTTCGCAGAGTTCGGCCATAGCGTTGATGAAGGAAATTTTGGTGGCAAGGAAAGAGTTTGCCGCAACCTTGACCAGCTCGGCGGTGGGGTAGTTGGTTTTGATGTGGGGGATTCCCTCAGCCAGTAGCGGTGCGTAGACAGCATCGAGCGCTTCTGCCCCCGTCTGGGCTGCCTGTGGGTCTTCGGGCAGGCCGTAGACCAGGCGGTCGGGGTGCAGGGTATCTTGAACCGCAAAACCCTCGCGTAAGAATTCGGGGTTCCAGAGCAGTACCGCCCCCGCCTGCTCGGCGCGCTTGGCCAGGCGGCTGGCGGTGCCTACCGGCACGGTGGATTTTCCGACGATAACGGTGGCAGGACGCCCGGGTGCAGCCGCAGCTTTCTTCTCGGCGGGAATAGCCTCAAGAATCATATCGAGGGCTGATTCCACGAAGGTGAGGTTAGCTGCCTTACCTGACTCAGACTGGGGAGTGCCAACAGCGATAAAGTGAACATCAACATTGGCAAGGGCATCATTGGCCGGTGCCTGGGCAAAGCTGAGCTTTCCGGCATCGAGAGAGGAACGCAGAAGCTGGGGGAAGCCGGGCTCAAAGAAGGGGGCCTTGCCTGCTGAAAGGGTTTCGATTTTGTGGGGGTCAACATCGATACCGATGGTTTGGTGACCCAGGTGGGCCATTGCTGCTGCATGGACGGCGCCGAGGTAGCCGCAGCCGATAACAGAGATTTTCATGGGGTGTTTTCCTTTGAGTGTTTAGAAGTGGGTTAATAACGTGTGGTCGACCCAGGTGTCTAGCCAGCGGTGGGCGCTTGGCCTGAAGCTGTAGACGCAGGCGATGCGGGCGCGGGCAGCCCGCCTGTAGAGATCGAGCCGTTGGGGGCTGATGCCACTATTGTTAGCTAGAGATTCAAGGAGCTGGATGACGCCCTGCGAAAAGTTGCGAGAGTAGATCCCCTGAATGGTCCGTAGCTCTAGGTGGGCCAGCAGATTGCCCAGGTCAAGGGCGGCTTCGCCGTAGGCGGCAGTATCGAGATCGATGAGGGCCAGCGAGATGCCATCCCACAGCAGTTGCTTATCGTGAAGATCCCGGTGCAGCAGAACATAGCCGTCCTCAGCTCCCGATGATAGGTCTGCGATGAGACGGTCGATGTAATCGAGCAGGTGCTGGCCTGAGGCAAAGGAAGCACAAGCCCCAAAGCTTTCGACCTGCTGCTTCCACTGGGCTAGTACCTGCGCTTCTTGCTCACTACCGTGCACTGCCGGGGTGAAGCCACCGGATTTAGCCGGGATCTCCTGGCCACCTCGATAAGCACGAGCTCCCAGGGCTAAGAACTCTTGCCAGATCTCGGTGAACCTGACCCAGGCGTCCTGCCCCTGATCTGCCCAGTCGAACAAGGATTTTCCTGGCAGGAGCGAAAAGTCAACCCGGCTGGAGCCGGTCGCAACGACCCGAGCTACAGAAAAACCGCTGGCAGCAGCCAACCTACCAACCGCTTCAGTAGCTGTTGCAACCTGGGAAACCTTTGAGCGCTTGAGGTGCTTAGAGACTTTCTGCGGGTGCCGCACCACTGCCCGTTTACCTGCCCTGTGCACCAGTAGCTGAGCATTAGCAGCCGAGCTGTCTTCGGCAAGTTCGGGGAGCTTCGGGTCGGTACCGGCAGGGGAGAGCAGCGTGAGCTCACCGTGAGAGGCCACCGTGCCTGCCCTCAGCTCACCGGTAGATGCATCGGTAATCTCAAGGGTCAGCGAACCCCCTGTGCTTGGCCATGCCCGCCTGATGGTATGCTCCGGCGGTAGCAGGTTGCCCGCTGCTGCCTCGAGCATCAGCGAAAAAGCCGGGGAGTGTTTCATAGCAGGTTCTCGATTCGTGCCAGATTGTGAGCAACGTCTTCACGCCAGGTGGGGCGGGCCTGCCGCAGCGGTTCAACCGCGCGCAGGGCGAGCGCATGGGCGCTTCCCAGGAGCAGGTCTTCGGGTGAGATTTTTGCCCCACCAGCGGCTCGGTATCCTTCTAAAAACGCGGTGGCAGCCTGCGGTGAGCTGGTGCAGTTATAAGAGCCCAGGTCGAGAGCCGCTGGCCCAAGATGAGAGCGGTCAAAATCGGTCAGCCACAGCTGACCCCCGTCGTCGGTAATAACCTGGTCGGGCGAGGCATCACCGTGCAGCAAGACCAGGGCACCGGCAACGGGGGGAAGAGCCCGAGCCAGGTTCCGGCACCTGCTGGCTAGATTCGTATCGAGAGACTCTAAGACTCTGGCATGTACCGAAAGCTGTCGAGACCCGCTGCTGCCAGCGTCAGCAGAGGGGGTCTTGTTCTCCAGTGCTCGCATGAGGGTAGCAGGCAGGGTAAGAATGCAGGCGTGCAGCCGGGCAAAGAGTTCCCCGGCAGCGGCAGCCTGTTGTTCAGTCTGAGCCTCTGAGAGGTCACGAGTTCCCACATATTCGAGGGCGGGTAGGCCGGTATCGGCTGAAGGCGCTAGAAGAGGAGGCACCGGCAGGTGATTGCCCACAAAACGGTGAATCGTTGTATCGGGGGCCCCTCCACCGGCGAGCACCCGCTCAACCCGGCGTCCGCGCAGCACAACCAGGCGGCGGGCAGGGTTATACCGCAGGACGCGGGGGAGCGTCTGGTTCTCATCGGCCAGAGGTTCGAGGGCTCCAGTTGACTGGAGGGCGTCCATGAGTTTGGGGTCAGTGAGAACCGAGCCGAACTGCACCACTGAACCGGCTTCAAAGCCACGAGCCTGGGCAGCGCTTGCTCCGTGAGCTGCTACCGGGTAGAAACCCGGTGCCAGGTGCGGTAGAGCCGGGCGCACAGGTGCGCTGCGCCCCAGCGACTGAGCCTTGAGCTCATGGCGGGCAGCCTTCTTCGCACCTGCTGGCCACATCACGCGCAGCCAGCCCTGGGCATCCTCACCGTCAGAACCGGTGCCCCGAAAACCTACCAGCAGGGAGGTTCCCGGCTTGATGCGCATAGACCTGGCCTCAACCGGGTAACCTACCTGGTCACTGAGCCAGCCGGGCTCAAGGGCTGCGCTCAGAGCAGCAGAGGTCGTTGAAACAACCATTAGGCACCTCCCATCCGAATCTCGTTGTGGTCCTTCTCGCCAGCCGAAACCCAGGTGCGGAAGACCTTGCTGGTCTTGAGTAGCTCTGCCGGCGAACCATCGAGCTGCACCTTGCCACTCTCAAGCCACACCACGCGGTCTGCTCTGAGGGCAACCTCGGTATCGTGGGTCACCGCCAGCGTGGTCTTGCCATCCACTAGCTGTTCAATAGCGTCCATCACCAGACCTGCTGATTCGGGGTCAAGGCCGGTGGTCGCCTCGTCCAGCACCACAATCGGGGTATCACGCAGCAGGGCACGGGCAATTGCGATACGCTGACGCTGACCACCCGAAAGGGTACCTCCGCGCTCACCGACCATGGTGTCGTAGCCATCGGGTAGCTTCTCAATGAAGGGAGCAGCATGGGCTGCGCGGGCAGCTGCCTCAATTTCCTCATCGGTGGCATCAAAGCGGCCGTAACGGATGTTGTCACGGATGCTGGCGGTAAAGAGCACTGCCTCCTGATGAAGCAAGGAAATGTTGGCGCGAAGCTCCTCGATATCGGTGGTGGCAACGGTGGTCTGGTCGATGCTGACGGTACCCCACACCGGGTCCTGCGAGCGCCCCAACAGGGACACCAGGGTGGACTTACCGGCACCTGAGGGGCCAATGACAGCGACAAACTCACCGGGCTCGACCGTCAGGTTCAGACCGCGTAGCACAGGGTTACCCTCGTACTCGGTGTACACGTCATTGAAGACCAGGCGCCCGGTAACCTCTCCCAGAGGCTCGGGAGTCTCAAGCTGGGCAAGGTCGTTTTCCACGTCCATGAGGTCAGCTACGCGCTCGCCACTTGCTGTAGCGCGGGCGATTCTGCCGGTGTATTTTGCCATATCGCGCAGGGGCTTCATGGTGGTTTTGAGGTAGGTGGTAAAGAGCACCAGATCACCGATGGTCATGTGATTTTCCATGACGCGCCAGGCGCCGCCGACCATTACAGCGGCTGTAGCCACACCCACGATCACATCGGTTCCGCGTTCCAGCCGTGCAGCAAGCCGGCGTGATCGTACCCCGTCTTTCAGGGACTTCTTGTTGGCTACCACGAAGCGCTGGCCGATGTGCTCCTGCAGGCTGTATGCTTGCACGACCTTGATGGAGGAGAGGGATTCCTGGGCGGTATTTGCCAGCTGACCTTCTGCCTTGCGGGTGCGGCGAGAGGCTTGGGTAATCTTGCGGGCGGTGCCGCGGGAGATCAGCGGGAAGATAATGAGGGCGACCACGACGACAAGCGAAAGCACCGGGTCAATGACCAGCATGACGATAAGCATGACCACTAAGGTGAGCATGTTCGCCATGAGGGGTAGACCGGCGGTAACCGCTACCTCTTGCAGCTTAGCTACGTCTCCCACGATACGCTGGACGGTATCTGCTGAGCGGTTGCGGGCATGGAAGCCCTGGTGCAAATCTTGCACGTGGTTGAAAACCCGGGCGCGTAGCAGGGTTGAGGCGCGGGAGCCAACCAGGGTGAAGGCAACAGTGGCCAGGTAGTTGGTGAAGGCACGGAGTGCCACGATGAGAATTAGGGCAAGGCCACACCAGAGGATGAGGGACCAGGACGCGGCGGGTCCGCTTTGCTGGGCACCCAGGCTCACCGACAGGGCATCAACCACAAATTTGAGCGGCCAGGGCTCGAGCACACGGAAGGCAACCTCAAGGAGCAGGGCTAGAGTGCCACCAGCTGCCAGGGTTTTCTGCGGCTTAATATCGGGGCCGATGAGTTCGAGGGTACGGCGCAGTGCCTTTTTGTGTACGCGTTTAGCCATCCTAGTACCCCGCCAGGCTCATGATGCGGGTGACGGCCTGCTCCCAGGAATGCTTCTGAACAGCAAGTTCGCGGGCTCGGGCACCGTAGGTTGCGCGGAGCTGCGGATTTGCTGCCAGCTCGTCAATAGCGCGGGCGAGGGCCTGCGGGTCTGACCCGGGAACCAGAGTACCTGCCCCCTCGATGGTCTCAGGAATCTGACCGATGCCGGTTGCGACCACCGGTAGACCTGCTGCGAGGTATTCATAGACCTTGAGCGGTGAGAAATAGTGCTCGCTTGTGTCTGAGGGGGCAGGGTAGGGGGCAACACCGATCGCTGAGCCTGCAATGGCTGTGGGCATCGCTGCGGGCGCGATAGCGCCGGCGAAATCTACATCGAGACCAAGCTGGGCTGCCTGGGCTTCAAGGGCTTCGCGCTCTGGCCCATCACCGAGAATGCGCAGACTCCAGGGCTGCTTGGCAAGGGCAGCAGCCGCAATAAGATCAGAAACGCCGTGCCAGGGCTTGAGGGTGCCCACAAAGGTGACCACGACTCCCCGTTCGCTTTCGGGGGCAGGGGTAATACGGCTGATGCTCACACCGTTGGGCACGGTGGTCACCTGGGTCCCGGGAACTTTCTGCTCTACCCAGGAGCGTACCTGGTCAGAAACGGAAATGACAGCAGAAGCTGCTCTTGCCTGACGCGCTAGGGCATCGTGTGCCTGATCTTCGTGGATGAGCACGCGGTGGGCCTGCTGCTCCTCGATGAGGGGAGCGTTGACCTCCAGTACACCGGGCAGGCCGCTGTCAGCCAGCACTGTGGAGAAAAGGGAGTAGCGTTCGTAGATAAAGTCTGCGCCCCACTGCTGCAGGTCTGCGACCATCTGAGAAGCAACCTGCTGCTGGGCACGTTCGCGCTCACCGGCGTCCTTGGTCTCAATGCGGTAGAGCTCTAGGGGCACATCAGCGATATCTGAGGGGATCTGCTTGCCGCTGCGGGTAGCAAATATTTTGACCTCGTGGCCACGGGACAGTAGCTCGCGCACAACTTCCTGAATATGCACCGAGGCCCCTTTACTACCAAAGACGGGGATACCCGGGTCTACACAAACATAGGCAATACGCATGATTATTTTTTTCCTTCTACATCAGAGGGCTGGTTCAGAGCGGCAAGAGCCTGCGCCTGGGAGCGGCTATCAAAGGACTGCTCGATGAGCTCACGGGCTGCCCGGGACAGGGCCAGGGTGTCGATATGGCCGGTTGCGACAGCCTCTAGGGCGTCTGCCAGGCCGGTAATATCTTTGGGTTCAAGTAGCAGGCCGGTTTCTCGGTCGTGGACTACCTCGGGCAGACCGGTCACGCTGGTGGCGATCACAGGCGCGCCGCTTGCCATGGCTTCAAGGACGACGGTGGGTAGACCGTCCATGTTGCCGTCGGCTGCCGGGATGCAGGGGGCAGCGAAGACGTGGGCATCAGCAAGAAGTTCGCGGACCTCCTGCTGGGTCAGGGGGGGGCCGGGGAAAGTAACCCTGTCGCATAGTTCAAGCTCAGCTACCTGCTGCTTGAGGGCCGGGGTCAGCTCGCCTGACCCACCGAGGGTGAGGCGGACGTCCAGCCCCCGCTCGACGGTGAGCTTGAGGGCGTCCAGTAGCTCGGCAAAGCCCTTTTTGGTGACGTGCCGGCCAACAGCCACGACCTGCAGAGGGTGACCCGGCTGAGGGCGCGGGGGAACCGTGTAGGGGAAGCGGTCGAGCTCCAGAGCGTTGTACTGCAGCACGACCTTAGCGCCGGTACCCTCAAGCACTCGGTTGAGGTACTGCTGGTTGTAGCGGGAAATGGCGATGGTGTGCTGGGCATCAGCGCAGATCCGGCGAAGCCAGGTTATATCAACCGACTCGTGGAAGATATCTTTGGCGTGGGTGGTGACCGTGTAGGGAATACCGGTGAGCTGGTGGGCAACCCATGCCATACGCCCGGCCAAGGACGCGAAGTGCGCGTGAAGGTGGGTAATGCCGTCCTGCTGAATACGCTGAGCCAACGTGACACCCTGCACCACATCTGAGGCAGAAAGCTCCAGCAGCTGGGGGAGAATGCGGCCAAAACGCTCACGCATAGCTGCGGTGGGAAGGGAATAAGCGATTTGTTCCCAAAACTTCGCTGACTGGCTAGCTCGCGGAATCCAGGTCACCGGTGCCTGCACACGGGCAAGCTCGGGATGGAAACGGGTATCGGTCGTGGGGCGAAGAGCGTAAATACTGAGGTCTTCACCGGCAGCTTCACGCGCCAGAATCTCGGTGACCACAAAGGTCTCAGAAAACCTGGGGTAGACCTTGAGTACGTAACCTATGCGGGGCATGAGTCCTCCTGAACCGGGGTAGGGCGGTGGTTACCGACCACAATTTCTGCAACAAGGGTGGCGGTACGCCATAGGCCATCACGTTCAATGTGGGTGCGATCCACCCGGCGACGAACCGCTTGCGCTAACCAATCTTCGGCGGCGGCAACGGTCAGGTCTTGAGCGCGGCAGTAGTCAACTACACCGTGGGCGCTCATAGCCTGAGCCCTAATGAGCTGCTCAGTGCGCGGGGTTTCTCTAGGCACAATGAGCGCTGGTGTGCTTGAGGCAAGAACCTCGTTAGTGGTGTTATACCCGCCCATACACACCACAGCAGCTGCCTGGTCGATGTGGTGGCTCAGCCCGGGTAGAGAATGAAGAACCCGGGTACCTGGGCCCGCTAACTGCACCAGATGATCAAAGGTCTCGGTCGCTAGCTGGGGGCCGGTAACAACCAGGTGGTCAAACCCCTCAGGTACGCGCACCTGAACGAGAGTCTGCAGCAGGGCGGCGCCGTCCTCCCCGCCACCGGCAGTGGTCAGAATAAAGGGTTTTGTGTGCTGAAGTAGCTGGGGACGTTCAGCCTCACCCCTGCCAAGAGCCAGATAGCCGGTGAATTTAGCCTTATCGGCAAGCTCCTCCGGTATCTCACCCGCCTCAACCGGGTTGTGCACCGAGGGGTCCCCGTAAATCCAGAGAGAGTCAATCACCGACCGAAGATCAGCAGGGTCACCGTTTTTATACCACTCAGCATGGGCAACCTGCGGGGCATCGAGCACTTCGCGAAGCCCTAGCACCACATGCGCAAAGGGGTTGCGCTCACGAAGAGCCGCCAACGGCTCTTGCAGTTCACGCATGACCCCAAAAATATGCCGGTCAATGATCACAACATCGGGGTTAAAGCTCAAGAGCGAGGCATGTAGCAGCTGAGAACGCAGCTCAACCAGCAAAGACGTGGGAGCTCCTAGTGAGCGTGAGGCATATTCGCCCTGAGCCTTACGGATACTGGGAATAAAGACCTAGTCAAAACCTGCCGGCAGCGGGAAAACACTGGCCTGGGGAAGCCCAGAGACCAGCAAACCTGCGACGGGGCGACCGGTCAGCTCAGGTACGGTCCGAGCTATATGGTGGGCAATAGCTAGATTGCGGCGCACATGCCCCAGCCCCTGTGAATCGTGGCTGTAGAGCACAACGCGCACCGGTTCGGTGGTGTGAGTGTGGTGCATGAACTGTGTTTCTCGGTGAGGCCGGCCCCGCGAAAGACCGGTCGATGAATGTTTGTCTAAGAAACTTTACGGAGCTTTCATTAAGAGAACATGAAAAAACCACACGCCAGCGAAAAAGGGGACAAAAGGACGCCGCCTGTCCACCATCTGCCTTGCGGCAGGTGAGGTGAGCAGGCGGCGTCCTTATCTTGGGGAGCTAGTAGGGCCTAGCCCTGGGCAGCAGCGCGGCGCTCGTGCTCGCTGGGGTGGCCAGCGGCCCACAGGGCAGCACCCACGATGCCGGCGTTATTGCGCAGCTGGGCCATCACCATGGGCGTGCGAATCTCATCCTCAAAGTAGGGCATGAACTTCTCCGGGTTCTTAGAGATACCCCCACCGATGATGAACAGGTCCGGTGAGAACAGCATCTCAACGTGGGTGAAGTAGCGGCGCAGACGCTTACCGTACTTCTTCCAGGAGAGTTCGTCGCGCTCACGGGCACGGGCGGACGCTTTGGATTCGGCGTTGTGGCCGTCAATCTCAAGGTGACCCAACTCTGTGTTGGGGACCAGCTGACCGTTGATAATGAGGGCAGAGCCGATACCAGTGCCCAGGGTAATGACGGCAATCAGGCCGTCCTTATCCTTGCCCTGGCCGTAGGTTGCCTCAGCCAGGCCGGCGGCGTCTGCGTCATTAAGCGCATAGACGGTCCGCCCGCCCAGGGCCTCACTCATGATGCCCTCAAGGTCAGCACCAATCCAGGACTCGTGCACATTCGCAGCAGACAGAGTCACACCGTTCTTCACGATGGCGGGGAAGTCGATACCTACCGCTGAATCGGGCAGCGGCGCAAGCTCGCGACCCTGAAGCTCATCAACAATCTCTCGCGCCACAGCAGCGCATGCCTCGGGGGTAGCAGGCTGAGGGGTGGGGATGCGGAAGCGCTCGCCCACCAGCTGGCCGGTGCGGATATCAACAATACCGCCCTTCATGCCAGTGCCTCCGATATCGATACCGATAACCAGGTCAGCTGCGGCAGGTGCCGGGACCTCGGGGGTGACTGCGTCAGTCATGAGCGCTCCTTTGAGTGTGATGGTGTTTAGGGCAGGGTGAGGATGTCAACGCCGTCGGCAGTGACCACCATGGTGTGTTCAAACTGAGCGGTACGCTTGCGATCGCGGGTGACGACGGTCCAGTCGTCCTCCCACATGTCCCACTCGATGGTGCCCAGGGTGAGCATGGGTTCAATGGTGAAGATCATGCCTTCTTCAATGACAGTGTTGTAGGCGGGGGCCGCATCGTAGTGGGGAATGATGAGGCCGGAGTGGAATTCCCTGCCGACGCCGTGGCCGGTGAAGTCACGCACCACGCCGTAGCCGAAGCGGGCGGCGTACTTTTCGATGACGCGCCCGATGACGTTGATTTCACGGCCGGGGCGTACCGCCTTCATGGCGCGGTTCAGGGCTTCTTCGGTGCGTTCGACGAGCAGGCGGGATTCTTCGTCCACATCTCCGACGAGCAGGGTGCGGTTGGTGTCACCGTGCATATCGTGCAGATAGGCCGTCACATCGAGGTTGAGAATATCGCCGTCTTCAAGAACGGTGGAGTCGGGGATGCCGTGGCAGATGACCTCGTTCAGCGAGGTGCAGACGCTCTTAGTGAAGCCGCGGTAGTCAACGGTGGAGGGGTAGGCCCCGTGGTCGCAGATGTATTCGTGGACTAGCACGTCAATGTCGTTGGTGGTGGTGCCGGGAACAGCAATCTTTTCAGCTTCAACAATGGCACCGGCGGCAATTTTGCCGGCCGCCCGCACCTTTTCTACCTCTTCGGGGGTGTAAAAGTTTGAACCCTGACCCTCGTTGGCTTCGGGCTTGCCCACGTATTCGGGGCGGACGATGTGCGCCGGTACCGGGCGCATGGGGGCTACGACGCCGGGTGTTAGGTTGCCCACGGGGGCTTTGCCCGGCTCCGCGGGGAGGTTGTGGCTGTTAGATGATGTCGACATGTCTTCTAGCTTATCGGCTGGGTGCCGACCTGCCGGGCTAGCTGCGTTGCCAAAAGCTGTATCTTTTGCCTAACTGGGCATAAAGTGGTGCGTACAACACTATTGACCGATGAAGGAGACACTGTGTCACTGAACGACTACACCCCCGGCCCCCACGACACCCAGTTCTGGTATAACCTGAGCACCGGCCAGGTCGAGGAGGGGCAGCAGTCAAAGATCACCGAGCTCTGGGGCCCCTTTGCTACCCGCGAAGAAGCAGAGCAGGCCATGGAGAAGGCGAAGAAGCGCAACGAAGAATGGGATGAGGGCAAGGGCACCTGGTAAGGAAGGAACTTCTTTCTAGCGTTGAGAACGCTGGCCCGGGGTTCGCAGCGAGCGCGAGCCCCAGGTTAGCTACATCCCGAACTCTTGGCAACGCAGAATTTTTAACTGTCGAACCGGTGCTCTTCTGCCGGGTAGGCGCCTGAGCGCACGTCTGCCCGGTAGGCGGCTGCTCCTTCGAGCAGAGTGTCGTAGAGGTTGGCGTACTGCTTGACGAAGCGGGCCATCTTGCCCTGCCGCAGCCCGAAGGCGTCCTGCCAGACCAGCACCTGCCCACTGACGTCCGCACCCGCCCCGATACCGATGATGGGGATGCGCACTGAGGTATCGATGTCGGCGGCAACGTCGGAGCGGGTCATTTCCATGAGCAGGCAGAAGGCACCGGCTTCTTCAAGGGCCAGGGCGGTGTCTTTGAGGGCCTGACCGCCGTCGCGGCCCTGCACCCGGTAGCCGCCGAGGGCGTGCTCAGACTGGGGGGTAAAGCCGATATGGGCCATGACGGGTATGCCCGCTGCAACCATGGCGCGCAGGTGGTCTACGTGGTGGGCGGTGGCTTCCATCTTGACCGCGTGCGCTCCACCCTCTTTCATGAAGCGAACAGCGGTAGCTACCGCCTGGGCGGGGGACTGCTCATAGGAGCCAAAGGGAAGATCAGCGACAACCATAGCCCGCTTGGAAGCGGTAGAAACAGCTTTGACCAGGGGAATCATCTCGTCAACGGTAATGGTGAGGGTTGATTCGTGCCCCAGCACATTGTTGCCCGCAGAGTCGCCAATGAGCAGCAGTTCGATGCCGGCCCGGTCGAAGATAGTGGCGGTCAGGGCATCGTAGCTGGTGAGCATGGCGAACTTTTCACCGGCGTCCTTGGCCTGCTGCAGGTGCACGGTACGCACTTTCTTGACGGCGAGGACGCTTGCCTCACCTTCCTGAGGAGCGTTGGCGGGGGCAGGGGTTGAGGACCCGTAGGGTGCTGTTTCTTCGTTGAGCATGCTTTAACTCTAGTAGCCTGTAGGCGCACCGCAACCGGAGCAGGCCCGCTTTATCTCAGTCGGTGAAAGAAATGTTTAAAACACGTTACTGTTACCGGGCTGAGAGCGTGCCAGGTGGGCACGTAAGGCGGTTACGTTCTAGAGTTGATGCTAAGGATTCGTTTGCCCGCCCACCGGGGTGCGGGCGCCACCTTTAGACATGAACGGATAGGTTACATGGATCGTCAGCAAGAATTCGTTTTGCGCACCATCGAAGAGCGCAACGTGCGTTTCGTCCGCCTCTGGTTTACCGATGTGGTGGGCCAGCTTAAGTCTGTTGCTATTGCACCGGCTGAGGTTGAGAGCGCTTTTGACGAGGGTATCGGTTTTGACGGTTCATCGATTGAGGGCCTGTCCCGCGTGTACGAGTCAGATATGCTGCTACAACCTGACCCCTCCACCTTCCAGGTGCTGCCCTGGCGCGGGGATGAAGAGCCGACCTCCCGCATGTTCTGCGATATTCTCACCCCCGACGGGGAACCCAGCGCCTCAGATACCCGCGGCGTGCTCAAGAACGTGCTGTCTAAGGCAGCGGGTATGGGCTTTACCTGCTACACCTCACCCGAGATTGAGTTTTACCTGCTCAAGTCAAAGGAACTGGGCCCCAGCGGCTTCCCCGAACCGGTCGACTCCGAAAGCTACTTCGACCACACCCCCGGCGGCGTGGTCCAGGACTTCCGCCGCAAGGCAGTGACCACCCTAGAAGAAATTGGCATCTCGGTGGAGTTCTCCCACCACGAGACAGGCCCCGGCCAGAACGAAATCGACCTGCGCCACGCCGATGCCCTGCAGACCGCCGATAACATCATGAGCTTCCGCACCGTCATCAAGGAAGTTGCCCTCTCCCAGGGCATCTACGCCACCTTCATGCCCAAGCCCTTCACCGAGCACGCAGGCTCCGGCATGCACACCCACTTCTCCCTCTTCGAGGGCGACACCAACGCCTTCTTTGAGGCAGGGGTCGAGTACCAGCTCTCCCGCACCGCCAAGCACTTTATCGCCGGTGTCCTGCGCCACGCCCCCGAGTTCACCTCGGTCACCAACCAGTTCGTCAACTCCTACAAGCGCCTATGGGGCGGCGGCGAGGCTCCCTCCTACGTCTCCTGGGGCCACAATAACCGCTCCGCCCTGGTGCGGGTTCCCCTCTACAAGCCCAACAAGATGCAGTCAGCCCGGATGGAGTACCGCGGTATCGACTCAGCTGCCAACCCCTACCTGGCCTACGCCGTCATCCTGGCAGCCGGTCTGAAGGGTATCGAAAACGAGTACGAGCTGCCGAGTGCCGCCGTCACCGAAGACATCTCGGCGATGACTAGCGCAGAACGCCGCGCCATGGGCTACCACGCCCTGCCGTCCTCTCTCCACGACGCCATCCACCGCACCGAAGAGTCAGAGTTCATGGCCGAAACCCTCGGCGAGCAGGTCTTTGACCAGTTCCTGCGCAACAAGCGCCGCGACTGGAACGCCTTCCGAGCCGAAGTAACCCCCTACGAACTCAAGAACAACCTCGGCATCCTCTAGTGCCCGTATGCAGGCGCAACACCACAGGCGGTGTTGCGCCTGCTGTAATTAATACCTAAGGAGACAGCGGTGCCCCAGACCCCGCAGAACGAAACCCCCGAAGAAGCCGCCCGCCGCGCCGAAGAAGAACGCAAGGCCCAGGTGCGTCTGATGAGCGAGATGGCATCCCTGGGGTTCTACGATGCGGCTAAAAGCGCCCGCTGGCTCAACTCCCGGGAGCTCGAAGGCCTAGACCGCGCCAAACTGTTCGAGGGTCTGCGCCTAGCCCCTTCTCCCGATATTGCGCTTCCTGCCCTGGTCAGACTCATTGAACGCGCCCCCAAGGTGGCGCAGCTAGCTGCGCGGGGGGCGGAGGCCGAAGCCCTCTACCGCTTACTGGGCGGCTCCGAGGCGCTGGGGGAGTTCTTGGTTCGCCACCCCGAGCACGCAGACCTGCTAGAGATTGATCCTACGGCTTTTGACGGCCAAGACTTTCCCGTCTCGCTGCTGCCCGAGACCGACGAAGAATACCTCACCCCTATCGCTCCGCTCGATACCGTCTACCGCCGTGACCTGCTTGAGGCTGTGGGAGCCGATTCGGCTGCGTCCGCCCCGGTCGCCCAGCTCACCGGCAAAGAAGCCTACACCGCCCTGCGCGTTGCCTACCGCCGTCACCTGACTGAACTAGCGATCTACGACCTCACCAGCTTCGCACCGGTACAGTTCATGCCCACCGTTGGCCGTCTTCTGGCAGACTTGGCCGCAGCCGCCCTCGAAGGGGCCCTGGCAATTGCCCGCGCCGAAGTAGCCCAGAACCGCAGCGAAGAGACCGTAGCCGCTGTAGAACTTGCCATCATCGGCATGGGCAAATGCGGTGCCCGCGAACTCAACTACATTTCAGACGTCGATGTGGTCTACGCTGTCGCCCACAAGCCCCTAGCTGACCTACCCGAAGACTTCGCCCCCCTTGACGAAAATACCCTGACCCAGATCGGTACCGAGCTGGTCATGGCCCTCTCCAAGGCCATCATGGCCCCGGCCCCCGAACCTGCCCTCTGGGAGGTCGACGCCAACCTGCGCCCCGAAGGGAAGGACGGCGCCCTGGTGCGCACCGTGGAGTCCTACACCACCTACTACAAGCGGTGGGCCGAAAACTGGGAATTCCAAGCCCTGCTCAAAGCCCGCCCCATCGCAGGGACCCCCGAACTGGGCGTCCGCTGGGCCAGGGCCATGCGCCCCTTCATCTGGGAATCTGCCGCCCGCGATTCCTTTGTAGAGTCAGTACAGGCCATGCGCCAACGGGTTACCGACAACATCCCCGCCGCCGACGTCGACCGCCAAATCAAGCTCGGCCCCGGGGGCCTACGCGACGTAGAATTCACCGTTCAGCTTCTGCAGCTCGTGCACGGTCGCACCGATGAGAGCGTCCGCACCCAAAGCACCACCGACTCCATCACCGCCCTGGCCAAGGCCAGCTATATCGGCCGCCAGGACGCCCACGACTTTGCCGATAACTACGCCACCTTGCGGGTGATGGAGCACCGGATTCAGCTGCTCTACATGCGCCGCACCCACCTGATGCCAGAGAAGGAAAAGGACAGGCGCACCCTGGCCCGGGCCATGAACTCACCCCTGGCACCCACCCAGCTCACTGAACAAGAGATGCTCAAACAGTGGGCCAGCATTAAGCGGGCCGTCAAATCCCTGCACGAGCGCCTCTTCTTCCGGCCCCTGCTGGCCGCCGTCGCCCACCTCTCCAAGGACGAAGTGGCCCTCACCCCGCAGGCAGCACAAGACCGCCTGGCAGCCCTGGGCTACAAGGACCCCCGCCGCGCCATAGGCCACATCGAAGCCCTCACCAAGGGCCTACGCCGCTCAGCCGAAATCCAGCGCACCCTTATGCCAGTTCTGCTGGGTTGGTTCGCCAAGGGTGTGGACCCGGACGCTGGCCTGCTGGGCTTCCGCCGGGTCAGCGAGTCCCTGGGCGGTACCCCCTGGTACCTGCGTATGCTACGAGATTCCCCGGCCGCAGCTGAACGTCTCTGCGCCCTGCTCTCTTCCTCCCGTTTCATTACCGACCTGCTTGAAGATATCCCCGAACCCATTGCCTGGCTCGATAAGGAAGAAGACCTCAAACCCCGCGAAGCAGACGCTATCATCAGCGAACTGCGCTCCCAGCTCACCCGCCACACCGACTCCGCCGAAGCGATCCGCGCCGTCCGCATGCTGCGCCGTCGTGAAATCCTCCGCCTCGCCATGGGCGAAGCTCTTGGACTCAACAGCAATGCCGAGGTAGCCCACGGCCTATCAGACATCGACCGGGGCACCGTCCAGTCGGCTCTTGCCATCGCCGAACGCGAAACCTACATCGATGGCCGCACCCCGCTCACCGACGTAGCCGTCATCGCCATGGGCCGTCAGGGAGGTGCCGAAATCGGCTACGGCTCAGACTCCGACCTCATGTACGTGCACATCCCGCGCGACGGAGCCGACGAAAAAGCCGCTCAAACTGAAGCCACCGACCTCATCAACCGCATGGTCGCCCTGCTCAAACAACCCACCACCCCGCCGATTCGCGCCGAAAAAGTGCTCGAAATCGACGCTGACCTAAGGCCCGAAGGAAAATCCGGGGCTATGGTGCGCTCGCTCGAATCCTTTAGGGAATACTACGAGCGCTGGGCAGATACCTGGGAGTTCCAGGCCCTACTGCGTGCCCGCCCCTTCGCTGGATCAGAGTATGTGGGGTCTGCCTTCGTTGAACTGATTGACCCCTACCGCTACCCGGCTACCTTCCCCACCGAAAAAGTCACTCAGATTCGCCGCATGAAAGCCCGCGTTGAGACCGAACGCATGCCCCGCGGGGCCGATAAGACCCGCCAGCTGAAGCTAGGGCGAGGCGGGCTGACGGACGTGGAGTGGCTGGTCCAGCTGCTCCAGCTCCAGCACGCCCACAAGATTGAGGGCATGCGCACCACCTCCACCCTCAAGGCTCTGGACGCCGCTGTGCAGGCTGGGCTGGTCGACGAACGTGATGCAACCCTGCTCACCAACGCCTGGAAGCTGGCGTCAAAGATTCGCGGCCTCAATGTGTTGCGTACCGGCCGGGCATCGGACACCCTGACAACCACCCGCTCAGACCTTGAGGCTATCGCCCGCTGGTGCGGGTATGAGCCGGGATCTGCCCGTGAACTGGAAGACGATTACCTACGTGCAACCCGCCAGTGCCGTAACGTCTTCGAGCGGCTCTTCTACCCGGCCGAGTTATTTCTAGGTTGAGCCTATACTCTAGGAATTGTGTCTAGAGATTTGCCTCAATATCCATCATTGATAGCGGGTCAAACACCTAAGGAGAATTTAATTTATTTTTTCAACTTGGGCATTTCGTAAAGCCAAATAAATTTATCTTTATTATTTGCGATAATCCAACATGTTGTGATTGAAAATATGAAGAAAATGATAAATATAATGTAGTAGTTGTCAATATTTGTCTGATAAATCAATCTTCCAAGGACAAAAATGATTGGCGCATGGGTTACATAGAATATAATTGATCGTTGCCCAATCCAGATAAGCGGTTGTGCGATTTTGTAACGAGTGAGATAAGGGGCGAGCCATATGATGAAGATCGCACCAAGAACTGTCGTTATGAATGTTGGGATATTTTGTTCAATATATCCATGAATTAGGTGATAAGTGACGCTCCCTGCGAAAACTGCTCCAAGGGCAATGATTGCGAGTAGGGGAATATTCTTCTGGATATAGGAGATCCGGCTGGATAGGGCGGATCCTATGAAGAAGAAGGAGCAGAACCAAAGGTTGGCTGCTATAGAGTATTCATCTGGCTTCAGCAGAAAAAGTGTGGAAAGCATAATGAGTGGCATTATTAGCCAGTTTTTCAAGAATGGAACGAGAGCAATAAGGTAGCACAGAAAAATAGTAATGAGATACCAGGTTGGATTTCCATTAAAAAAATTTTGAATAGTGAAAAAATTTCCTGCATAAGGTATGCGAACAACGTAGGCTACAAAAGTCCATATGATGAATGGATAGAGTATAAGTCTTATTTTACCTTCAATGTAAGTTTTTTTATCCTTTTTCAGCGAGCGCTCGAGGAGGATTCCGGAGAGAATGAGTAGAAGAGGTACGCGGTAGGGGCTTAGTGCGAAGTTTATACTCGAGAGAATCGTTTCATCAACATTTAGTCGATAGTCGATCGGGATGAATGTTTGACTGTGTTGAAGGAATATAAGGAGTATTGCTAGGCCGCGTAATAAATCCATCCATAGCTGTCTTTGGCTATTTGATAAGGGGGATTGATTTGTTCTCAATTTTATGAACCTTTTGGGGTTTGATAAGTGTGGAGCGAGTTGTTGGTGATATACATGATATACAGATTTATTAGACCGGGGCAGGTAGTGCTCATATGTATAGCGCTTTGTAGGGAAAATCACGCTTAAATTACAGTAATGATTTCGGTCGATCACTACAATAAGCAGAGTATATGTAAGTTACTGTTTAAAAGTTGCCCCGGCATCCGCTCTGGATGCCGGGGGGCAGTTTCTTTTAGGCTAGCTAGGGCTTAGACGCCGTAGTAGAGCTCGTATTCGAGGGGGTGGGGAACCAGCAGCATGGGGGCGATTTCTGCTTCGCGCTTGTAGCGGATCCACTCACGAATCAGGTCCTCGGTGAAGACGTCGCCTGCTAGCAGGAAATCGTGGTCTGCTTCCAGAGCAGCCAGGGCTTCTTCCAGGTTGGCGGGTGCCTTCTTGATGTCTGCTGCTTCTTCGGCGGGCAGCTCGTAGAGGTCCTTGTCGATGGGTGCCGGGGGTTCGATGCGGTTGCGGATGCCGTCCAGGCCAGCCATGAGCTGGGCTGCGAAAGCCAGGTAGGGGTTGGCGGAGGGGTCCGGTGCACGGAATTCCAGGCGCTTGGCCTTGGGGTTAGTGCCGGTGATAGGGATACGGATACCAGCGGAGCGGTTGCCCTGGGAGTAGACCATGTTGATGGGGGCTTCGTAGCCGGGTACTAGACGCTTGTAGGAGTTGATGGTGGGGTTGGTGAAAGCAAGCACAGCGGAGGAGTGCTCAATCAGACCACCGATGTACCAGCGGGCAACATCGGAGAGGCCTGCGTAGCCGCGCTCGTCGTAGAAGAGAGGCTCGCCGTCAGCCCACAGGGATTGGTGGCAGTGCATGCCTGAGCCGTTGTCGCCGAAGACGGGCTTGGGCATGAAGGTGACGGTCTTGCCCCACTGGTCAGCGGTGTTCTTGATGACGTACTTGAACTTGAGCAAGTCGTCTGCAGCGCGGGTCAGGGTGGAGAACTTGTAGTTGATTTCTGCCTGCCCCATAGCGCCCACCTCGTGGTGGGAACGCTCGACCTCGAGGCCGACCTCGTCCATGGCGATGCACATGGCGTCGCGCAGGTCTGCCTGCTTGTCGACGGGGGAGACGGGGAAGTAGCCACCCTTGAGGGGGGTCTTGTTGCCCAGGTTGCCGCCCTCTTCCTTGCGTCCGGAGTTCCAGTAGGCCTCGTCGGAGTCAATCTTGAAGAAAGTGGACTGGGGGGTGACCTCGTGGCGGACGTCCTCAAAGACAAAGAACTCTGCCTCGGAGGCAAAGAAGGCAGTGTCTGCGATACCGGTGGACTTGAGGTATTCCTCGGCGCGTTCGGCCACGCCGCGGGGGTCGCGGTGGTAGGAATCGCCGGTGCGGGGGTTGACGATGGAGCCGGTAACAACCAGGGTCTTCTCAAGACGGAAGGGGTCAACATAGCAGCTGGTGACGTCGGGGATCAGCTGCATGTCTGATTCGGCGATGCCCTGGAAGCCGCGGATTGAGGAGCCGTCGAACATCTGGCCTACGGTGAAGAAGTCTTCGTCGATAGCCTTAGCGGGCAGGTTGAAGTGCTGCTGCACGCCGGGCAGGTCGCAGAAGCGGATGTCAACGAACTTGATGTCTTCGTTCTTGATGAAGTCGAGGACTTCCTGTGCGGTAGTGAACATGGTCGTTTGTTCTCCTTGAGTTGTTTTCGACCCATGGGTGCCCGTCTGCGTGGGCTCCCTCGCTGTTGTTTCTAGCCTAGAGCGTATTTTTTGCCCTAAAGTATCGCTTTTGTTTCGCGTGTGTAACGTACCGGCGTTTGAGTTGCATTGGTGTTACGTGGGTTTGGGTGGCTAGGTTCCCCTTTTCTAGTGTAGGTGGTTTGGGGTCAGGTTTCTCAGAGGGCAGGACGCCTGCACCCGGTTTTCTTAGGCGGAAAGGGGGCGAGAGCCGGTAAGGTTAGTTGGGTGGTTACGAGAAGAGATTTAGGTTCTTGGATAGAGGGGGCTCCTACCGACCAGGAGTACCCCGGGCAGAATATGGGCAGGCCGCGGTCGGGGCGGGGTGCTATCGCTCGCCCGGTGCGCCGTTTGCTGGCCTTCTGGATTGACTGGCTGCTCATTGAGGGCATGTTTTTTGTGCTGGGGCAGACGGTTTTTCCGGGCATGAATACCGCTGTACTTGATGTTGCCCAGCTGGCTATTTTCTGGCTCTATATGGTGGCTGCTGTCGGTTTTATGGGGCACACGGTGGGGCATTTTGCCCTCGGTATGCAGGTACAGCGACTGGATGGTAAGCCCGCTGGCTGGCTGACCGCTCTAATCCGTCAGTCTATGGTCATGCTGGTGCTGCCCGTGGTCATTATGGATGCCGACCAGCGCGGCCTGCACGACCGGGCCCGCCACACTATTTTGGTGATGATTCGATAAATGAAAGACGATATGACGAACCCTACCGGCGAAGAGCCGCCGAAAGAGAACGACCCGGCGCTGCCGTCCTTTCTGACCCAGCCCAGGCCAATCGACAAGGTCTTGCTGAGCCTGCTCGCCTTCATGACTATTTACTCAATGGTCATGATTCCCCTGCGACCTAATCTGCTGGTCAACGCGCCCTGGCTGGTTTCTTTGCTGACCGGTTCGGGGCTGGGGCTTCTGATTACCGCTGCTCAGAACCAGGGAGCTGCCCTCATGCTGGCAGCCCTCACCGCAGCTGCTGCTACCAGCCACATCAAGTTTATGGCGGTCTACTTCTTTATGGGGAAGCACTGGGGGCAGGACTTCATCACCTGGCTGTTCGCTAACCACACCCCCCTGTGGTGGCGCAAACTTGAGGGTTTTGTTGAGAAGCACCTCTTTCTGAGTCTGCTGCTGGGCTTTATCCCTTTCTCACCGATTCCGGCGACGATTCTGGTGGCTATCGCCGGTATCCGTAAACTCAAGGTCTGGGTTATAGGCCTCTACATCTACCTGCTGGCTCTGGGGAATAAGCTGTTTTACCTCTACCTGGGACTGCGTTTCGGCGAGGGCATCCAGCCCACTCTTGAAACCATCGACCGCTACATGATGCAGATAACCCTGGCACTGATCGCCTACGTTTTCATCATGAACTGGTGGCGCGGTTCAAAGAAGAAGCCCGTGCAGTAAAAGCTTGCACGCATGAAGAAGGGGCCCGCTCAACAGATGTTGAGCGGGCCCCTTCTTTGCGAGAAACCTGCGGCTTAGCGCATGCCCCGACGGTCGGGGCGCATACGCATGGGGTCGATGCCCTTAGGGATAGAGTTCAGCATATTGTTGTGCTTCGAGAGCGAATCAATGCGGTTAGCTACCTGGTGCATTTCCTGCTGGGTGAGCTTCTTGGGCAGCTTGTTCATAGTCTTGGTGAGCTGCTTGAGTTCAACCTGGCCGTCAGCGTGGCCGGTGTTGATGACGGTTACGGGAACGGTCGGTACAATCTTGGCGTATTTGAGCTTTTCTTTCTGGACTAGGCCGTTGACGCGGCCGGTAGGGCCTTCGGTCACCAGGACGATGCCGGGGCGGCCAATAGCGCGGAAGACGACGTCCTGGGACTTGTTAGCGGCTACGGGCTGCTGCTCGAAAATCCAACCACGGCGCAGGGTTGAGAGCGCTGCACCGGAACGACCGGGCTGGCCTTCAAGCTGGGCAAAAGCTGCCTTTTCTGCCCGGCGAGAGAGCACCATGACGGCGAAAAGAATGCCCAGGGGGATACCGATGAGAAGGAAGGTAATCCAGTTGTTGAGCAGCAGGCCAATGAGCAGGAAGACCAGGACGGTGCCAAAGAAGACCAGAGCAAGAATCCAGGGGATGTTGGGGTCCTGCTCGCGGGTCATGGCATAGACCTGCTTCATCTGAGCAAACATTCCGGGGCCGCGCTGGGCGCGGCGCTCTTCGCGAGCCTTCTTCTTTTCTTCGCGGGTCTGTGCGCGGGTGCTGCCACGGGATTCAGCCACTGTGTTTCCTTCGTGAGTCGATTCTGGGCGGGCGGGTGCGATACGCGCCCTAACTTAGCCATTCTATACGGCAAGCGCCCACCGGTGAAACCGGTGGGCGCTTGAAACCCTAGGGGCTAGCGTCCTTTAGGCCCCTGCTGCTACCAGGGAGCTGGCCTCCTGCATAGCAAAGCCTGAGTCGTCGATATGCGATAGGTGTTCAGGGATTTCGCGTCCCTGCTTCTTCATGGCACGGGCCCAGAGCTTACCCGCCCGGTAGGACGAGCGCACCATGGGGCCTGCCATCACGCCGGCAAAGCCAATTTCTTCGGCCATCTTTGAGAGCTCAACGAACTCGGCAGGCTTAACCCAGCGCTCAATGGGGTGGAAGAGGGGGCCGGGGCGCAGGTACTGGGTGAGGGTAATCAGGTCGCAACCGGCATCGTGCAGGTCGCAGAGGGCCTCGTACACCTCGTCATTGGTTTCACCCATGCCCAGAATCAGGTTGGACTTGGTAATCAGACCGGCCTCCTTGCCCTGGGTAATGACGTCCAGGGAGCGCTCGTAGCGGAAGGCGGGGCGAATCTGACGGAAGATACGCGGGACGGTTTCAAGGTTGTGGGCGAAGACCTCGGGGGCTGCGTCGATGACCTGCTGAACGTCCTCTTCCTTGCCCTTGAAATCGGGAATCAGAATTTCAACACCGGTATTGGGAGAAACGCGGTGAATCTGACGGATGGTTTCGGCGTAAAGCCAGGCGCCGCCGTCCTCAAGATCGTCACGGGCTACACCGGTGACGGTGGCATAACGCAGCCCCATCTTCTTAACGTTGAGGGCTACCTTGATGGGCTCGGTGCGGTCAATAGCAACGGGCTTGCCGGTGTCGATCATGCAGAAGTCGCAGCGGCGGGTGCATTCTGAACCGCCGATGAGGTAGGTTGCTTCGCGGTCTTCCCAGCACTCGTAGATGTTAGGGCAACCTGCTTCTTCACACACGGTGTGCAAACCTGAGCCTCGGGCGAGGTCAACCATTTCTTTATATTCGGGGCCAACCTTTGCCTTGGTCTTGATCCATGAGGGCTTCTTCTCGATGGGAACCTCTGCGTTACGGGCTTCAACGCGAAGTAGCTTGCGGCCTTCTGGCTGGGCGCTCATGAGGTGGGGTTCTCCTTTGGGTGGTAAACCTGTGGTGGGTGTGCTGGCGGCTTCTGCCGGGGAGCGGTTTATGCGCTGGGGGCCGGTGTGAAGTCGGCGGCGAGCTGGTCGGCGTAACGGGCCAGCTCTTCTTCTACACGGTCAACAATATCGGCGGGGTTTATATTCCGGCCGAGTTGTTCGCTGATGGTGGTGACGCCCGCATCGGTGATGCCGCAGGGGATAAAGGCACCGAAGGGATCAGTGGGGTTGTTGCAGTTGATAGAGAAGCCGTGCATGGTGGTGTTCTTTGCAACGCGGATGCCGATAGCTGCAATTTTTTTGTCTTGCACCAGGGCGCCATCGCCTAGCACCCAGACGCCTGAACGCCCCTCGACCCGCTGGCAGGTGATGCCCAGGTCGGTCAGGACGTTGATGAGCACCTCTTCGAGTACCCGCACGTAGCGGACGACGTCGATGGGCTCGGGTAGTTGTACGATAGGGTAGCCAACCAGCTGGCCGGGGCCGTGCCAGGTGAGCTTACCACCGCGGTCAATTTTGATGACGGGCACGCGGTTATCGGCCGGGTATTCGTGGTCTTCGGTGCGCTTACCGGCGGTAATGACTTCTTCGTGCTCTAGCAGTAGGACTGTATTTTGCCGGACGCCGGTGGCGACTTCTTCGTGGACGGTGCGCTGGTAGTCCAGCGCGGAGGTGTATTCCACATAGTCGGGGGCAAGCCCGAGCCGTTCAAACAAAAGTGCCATACCTTCTAGGGTAGCCCTTTTGGCGGTGGGGCGAAAATACTCAGGGAGACTCTGGTTGTCTGAACCCGCTGTGTGGTGCTGTGACGCTAGATGACGTTTTTATCCACAGGGTACCTTCATACGGTTGACTAGCGTAAATGCTGGCCCTGTGGATACTCCCGGCGGTGGCGCTGCCAGGTGGTGTATAGCTAAAGCATGAGTACCCCCACAGACCTACCCCAGCCGACCCGGGCGTCCGCACCGCCTGAACCAGAAAACGACCAGGCCCTGCCGATACCCGGTAGCCTACCCGATGTAACCCCGCGCTACCGCCTTGAAAGCGGAGCCCACCACAGTACCTGGATCGTGGATTGCGGCTACCAAAGTGCCGCCCACCTCGAGCTGCAGGCGGGCCCCTATACCCTGACTCAGATTACCGGCGACGCAGAAGCTAGTGCGAAATCCGCAGAAAGGCTGTGTTCCCTCACCCCTCACCCCGCAGTGCTGAGGGTCGATGCTGTGACCTCATCGCAGGACTCCTACCATATCTGGTATGAACCGGCCGAGGCTGGCACTCTCGCCGACTATTGCCGAGCCAAGGGAAAACTGCCCCTGGGGCAGGTAACCACAGTTGCCCGGGCTCTCACCCAGGCACTGAGGTATCTGCACGAACAGGGCTTCGCCTATTCTGCGCTAGCGGCCCGCCACTGCGTCATTACCGTAAGGGGTGAGCTGAAGCTCTTTGCCCCCGATATCGATACCCGCCCACTGGCATCCGCGGTACAGAAGAGTCGGCAGGCAGACGACATCGCAGCCTGCGCTGCCCTGCTGTGGCTCTGTCTCACCGGGGAAGAGCCTAAGGCCATGCGTCTGAGGGCTCCCCTGAACCTGGCTGTACCCCAGGCCAGCGACGCCCTGGCCCAGACCCTTGAGGACGCTATCGACTCTCGTGCCCAGCAGCCCCAGCTTGCTGACCTACTAGCACTTATTGAACTGGCGGCAGACCCCGAGCCCCTCGAACTTCACCTCAGCGTCCACCAGAGCGTGCGTTCCCGTCTTCCTGCCTACAGGCAGCCTGCGCCAGTAGAACCCCGCCGGGCGGTGAAACAACGCCGTCAGATTTACGGGAAACTGCCCGATGTATCGCGGGGGAGTAAGGCGCCTCAAGGCGGGCTGGCCCGTATTAGGAGGAAAGATAAAGGCCCCGGACGACTACCGGTAGGGCAGTATCTGCGGGAACGCTGGGCCCTGAGCGGTGCTACTCTGATAGGCTTTCTCGCTATAGCCGGAGCCGGGTACCAGCTGCTTACATCAGAGCCCCAGCACGATTCAGCTGCCCCGGAAGCGGCTGAGGCAGCGGGCTCTCTTCTTGCACTTACGCCGTCAGAGATAGATCAGCAGCGTGCTAGCGAGAAGCCGCAGGTAGAGGTCGAGCAAGACCAGGCAATAGACCTAGAACCCAGCGATGGCGATGTAGCTCTTCTCGCAGCAGAGCTCGTAGCCACTCGGAGCCGGGTACTTGCCTCTAGGGAAACTGCGGAAATAGGTGCTTACGCGGTTTTAGGCTCACCCCTGGCTGAAGCCGATAGCCAGCTACTGGCAAGTGAAGGTGCAGCCGCTCTAGCCGATATGAGCACAGAGCTGGTTGATATTAGCGAAATCACGGCAACTGAGAACGGCTACAGACTCCTGGCTACGGTGCAAGCGACCGGCTACAGTCCCACAGGTAGTGACCAGGAACTGGCTGTGCAGGGTATAAACCGTCAGGATGGCAAAGTGCTGCAAAGCGTGGAGCTGACCCTTCAGCTTGAAAGCGAAACCTACCTGCTGACCGAGGCACGGCCCCTTCCCCTAGACCCGTCCACCCTCTAGTATCTATAGCCCTGCCTCTATATAGACCAGGGGCGGTGCACCAAACCGGTACACCGCCCCTGGGAGTAAGAACCTAGGTGTTCTTGCCTTATTAGATCTGGGGGTACTGCATGAAAACAGCGATAGCGATATTGATCAGAGCCAGGCCACCAACAGTATGGGCCAGGGCTACGTTCTTACCGTTTTCAGGGGTACCCAGGGCACGGGCAGCCTTGTACTTCTTCTGACCCATAAAGGCAGCTACAGCGATAACCAGGGCAATCACCATCTTGATGCCAATCATCATGTGGTTCAGAGCCATGTTCTGTGACATCTGGATGAAGTAGAGAGCAAAACCGGTTACGACCTGCAGCAGGGCCGCGTGGAACTGACCGGGCAGAACGATGCCCTGCTTAAAGGTGCCTAGCCACAGGCCGAAAACCATTGCGGCACCAACGATGTGCAAGAAAAGAAGAATTGAAAATGCGATAGCCATGATGACAAGTCTACGTAATACCTGTTTGTTTAGCGACAGTTCGCCACTAAAACCGGTGTGGGGGTGACCACGCGAGCCTCCCTAATAGACAGAAAAGTGCCCCGCTGGCTGCTGCCAGCGGGGCACCCGAAAGCCTAGTTCAGAGAACTAAGACCTGTGGTTTAGAGACCAACCTCAGCTTCGAAAGCTGCTTCTTCAAGGCGCTGCTTGAGGAAGGCCAGGAAGCGGCCAGCGTCTGCACCGTCTACAACGCGGTGGTCGTAGGTCAGTGAGAAGTATGCCAGTGAGCGGATAGCGATAACATCGTTACCTTCGGCATCCTGGATAACAGCAGGACGCTTGTTGGTGGAGCCGATGCCCAGGATCGCTACGTTGGGCTGGTTGATGATCGGGGTGAAGAAGACACCGCCGGTCTGGCCGGTGGAGGAGATGGTGAAGGTTGAACCTGACAGCTCCTCGGGGCCGACCTGGCCGTCGCGGGCGCGCTTGGCAACGTCGTTGATCTTCTTTGCGATACCTGCGATGTTGAGGTCGCCGGCGTCCTTGACAACGGGAACGAGCAGACCCTTGGGGGTGTCAACTGCCAGGCCGATGTTCTCGGAACCGTGGTAGGTGATTTCCTTGAAGTCATCGCTCATGGATGAGTTGAACTGGGGGAACTGCTGCAGAGCCTCGGTGACTGCCTTGGTGAAGAAAGGCAGGAAGGTGAGCTTGGTGCCCTCGCGAGCCTCGAAGCCGGCCTTAGCCTTGTTGCGCAGGGCAACCAGACGGGTCAGGTCGATTTCCTGGACGGTGGTCAGCTGAGCTGAAACAGCCAGTGACTCAACCATGCGCTTAGCAACGGTCTGGCGGATGCGGGGAGCCTTTTCGGTGGTGCCGCGCTTTGAGGAGGCTGCAGCCTTGGGGGCTTCCTTCTTGGCAGGAGCTGCGGTTGCGGGAGCTTCAGTAGCGGGTGCTGATGCTACGGGAGCAGCGCCCTTCTTAGCTTCAGCAGCAGCCAGGACGTCCTGCTTGCGGATACGGCCGCCAACACCGGTGCCCTTGATGGTGGACAGGTCGATGCCTTCCTGCTTGGCCAGCTTACGGACCAGGGGAGTGACGTAGGCTTCGCCGTTTTCGCCGGAGGGCAGCTCAACAGCGGGAGCCTCGGCAGCCTCGTCAGTTGAGGAGACAGCGGGTGCTTCTTCCGTCTTTTCCTCAGCGGCAGGTGCTTCTTCCTTCTTCTCTTCCGCAGGAGCAGAAGCGGCTGAAGCGTCACCGATGATAGCCAGAACCTGGCCGACCTCGGCGTCCTCATCTTCCTGGATGCGGATTTCGAGCAGGGTACCTGCTACGGGTGAGGGGACCTCGGTGTCGACCTTGTCGGTGGAAACCTCTACGAGAGGCTCGTCAACGGCAACTTCTTCGCCAACTTCCTTGAGCCAGCGGGTGATGGTGCCTTCGGTGACGGACTCGCCCAGGGCGGGCAGGGTAACCTCGGTGCCAGAAGCTGAGCCTGAGGACGCGGGTGCGGCAGCGGGCGCCTCTTCCTTCTTTTCCTCAGCTGCGGGTGCTTCTTCCTTCTCTTCAGCCTTGGGGGCTTCTGCGGCAGGGGCATCGTCAGATGAGCCTGTGCCGGAGCCGTCGCCAATAACGATGAGGGGAGCGCCGACCTCGACGTCCTCGTCCTCTTCAACGAGAATCTTCTCAACAACACCGGCTACGGGTGAGGGGACCTCGGTGTCGACCTTGTCGGTGGAAACCTCAACGATGGGCTGGTCAACCTCAACGGTTTCGCCAACCTCAACGAGCCAGCGGGTAACGGTACCCTCGGTTACGGATTCGCCCAGTGCGGGCAGTTCTACGGTGGTGGACATAGTCCTTCGTGCTCTCCTTGTGAGTGATAAAAATCTGTAGGGGGTAGGCGCTGGCCCTATAACCAGGGTTAGGATCAGCGCCTACCACAGGGGCTTGTCTTAGCCGTGCAGGGGTGCGCCTGCCAGAGCCATTGCAGCCTCGCCCAGGGATTCGTTCTGGGTGGGGTGGGCGTGGATGAACTGGGCGACGTCCTCGGGGAAGGCTTCCCAGACAACCCACATCTGGGCCTCACCAATCTGCTCGCCCATGCGCTTACCAACAGCGTGAACGCCGATGATGGGGCCGTTCTTCTCGCGGACGACCTTGACCAGACCGCCGGTGCCCAGGATGGAGGACTTGCCGTTGCCAGCCAGGTTGTACTCTGCAACCTCAACGTTTTCCTTGCCGAACTTCTCTTCAGCCTTGGGCTGGGAGTAGCCGATGGAGGCGATCTCAGGCTCGCAGAAGGTGACCTTGGGGATGTTGATGTCTTCAACAACCTGGGGGTTGAGACCTGCGATTTCTTCGGCAACGAAGCGGCCCTGCTGGTAACCGCGGTGGGCCAGCTGGACGCCGGGGACGATGTCGCCGATAGCGTAGATGTTGCCAACGCCGGTGTGCAGGCGCTCGTTGGTGATAACGAAGCCGCGGTCCATGGTCAGGCCCTGCTCGTCGTAGCCAAAGCCCTCGGTGTTGGGGCCACGGCCGACAGCAACGAGAACGATGTCTGCCTCGAAGACGGTGCCATCTTCAAGGGTGACCTTGGCGCCGTTGGCGTCCTGTTCAACGGTCTTGAAGAACTTGCCCAGGGAGGACTTGATGCCGCGCTTCTTGAATTCGCGCTCAACGACCTTGATGATGGAGGGGTCTTCGTTGGGGACCAGGTGGGGCAGGCCCTCGATGATGGTGACCTCTACGCCCATGGAGTTCCACATGGAGGCGAACTCGGAGCCGATGACGCCGCCGCCCAGAACGATAGCGCTCTTGGGCAGGTAGTCCATCTGCAGGGCTTCGGTGGAGGTGAGCACACGGTCACGAATCTCGATACCGAAGGTCTTGGAGACAGAACCGGATGCCAGGATGATGTGCTTGCCCTTGTATTCAGTGCCAGCGACGGTGATGGTGTCCTTGCCGGTGAGCTTGCCTTCACCCTCAATGACGGTGACCTTCTTCATCTTGAGAAGGCCGGTCAGGCCTTTGAACTTGCCGGCGACGATGCCGTCCTTGTAGTCACGAACCTTAGCCATGTCGATGGACTCGAGGGTGGTGTTTACACCGTACTTTGAAGCGTGCTGAGCCTCGGAAGCGAGTTCTGCAGCGTGCAGGTAAGCCTTGGTGGGGATGCAACCGGTGTGCAGGCAGGTGCCGCCCAGGTTGCTCTTTTCGATGAGACCTACGGTGAAGCCCAGCTGTACCGCGCGCAGAGCTGCGGAGTAACCGGCGCTACCGCCACCGAGGATGAGGATATCGAATTCTGTTGTTGCCGAATCGGCCACGTTGACGCTCCCTTGCATGGGTCACGGAGGTCTAAGCCCCCTTATGTACTGTCGTTTTCTAGCTTATCCCTTGAACGCGTCCGCCTGCCACTATTGGCAGGTGTTTTATTGCTCGGGTGGGCATGATTACACCCCGTTACCTGCTAGAAGACGGGTAACGGGGTGCAAATGTAAAAGTTCCCTGGAAAGTAAGGTTTAGGCGTAGGCCTCGATAAACTTAATCAGGGTGGCGATGGAGTGGCCGGTACCTTCCTTGGGGGTGAAGCCGTAGGGGCCTTCCTCATTGAAGGAGGGGCCTGCGAAGTCCAGGTGGGCCCAGGGAATCTTTACGCCGTCCTTTTCGCCCACGAATTCTTCGAGGAACTGGCCGGCTACCAGCATGCCACCGTAGCGGGAGCCGATGTTCTGCAGGTCGGCGACGGGGGACTTGAGGCTCTTGCGCAGGTGCTCGGGCATAGGCATGGGCCAGTAGTCTTCACCGGCTTCGGTGGCTGCTTCAACAACCTGCTGGCGGACGGTATCGTCACCCATGACCGCTGCGGTGCGCACGCCCAGGGCGATGAGCTGGGCACCGGTGAGGGTTGCGATGTCGAGAAGGACGTCGGGCTCGCCCTCGGAGGCCAGGGCCAGGCCGTCTGCCATGACCAGGCGACCTTCGGCGTCTGTATTCATGACTTCAACGGTGTGACCGCTGCGCATGGTCAGCACGTCTTCGGGGCGAATGGAGTTGCCGCCGGGCATGTTCTCAGCCAGGCAGAGGTAGCCGTGCACGACAACCGGCAGGTTGAGTTCAGAGGCTGCTGCCACGACGTTGAGGACGGTTGCCGCACCTGCCATGTCGGACTTCATAGTGGTCATGGAGCCGGCGGGCTTGAGTGAAATGCCACCGGTATCGAAGGTGATGCCCTTGCCCACAATGGCAACGGTCTTTTCAGCCTTCTCGGGGGTGTACTTGACCTCAACCAGGCGGGGCTTGCGCTCTGAACCCTGGCCTACACCCGCGATGCCGCCGAAGCCTTCGGCAACGAGTTCTTCGTAGTCCCAGACCTTGGTTTCAACGTTTTCAAGGCCCTCTACGCGGGTAAGAGCACGCTCTGCGAAGGTTTCGGGGTAGAGATGGGAAGGCGGAGTATTGACCATGCGGCGGGTGTGGTCAACGGCCTCACCCAGGATGAGGGCCCGAGTCAGAGCGCCTTCTGCCGCAGCGGGGGCTACATCGGTAACAACGAGAACCTCGGCGACGGGAGCCTTGACCGATTCGGCAGTCTTAGCCCGCAGCTGGGTATCGGCAAAAGCGCCGTAGGCGGCGCCTTCTGCGATAGCTGCTACTTCCTCAACAGACTCTGCGCCCAGGGCGAGGGCTACGGTTTCTACACCGGCAAGCTGGCGGACGGCTGAGCCTGCTGCGTAGCGCAGGGCAACACGGTGGGCAGCGGCATCTTCCTTCTGAGAGCCTAGGCCGATGAGGGCAACGACGTCGGCGCCCGCCTCATCGAAGCCGGGGAGCCGAACGAGCTCGTCCTGCCCGCCGCTGACGCCCAAATCTTCCAAAATAGCCTCAAGGCCCTCGGCGGTTTCTGCGTCGAGGGGGTTAGCGGCCAGTGAGGGGCCTTCCTTGCCGGAATACACACCGAGCACCAGCACATCGGCCTCAAGGGCTTCAAGGTCGGGGGTGGTTACAGAGAATGACAGATCGTGAGAATCGCTCACAGAAATCTCCCTTCGCAGTAGATATAAGAGGGGCAGCCGCGCTCTAGGGCAACTGCAGTATCGTCTATAAGCCTAGGCCTAAAAGCCTCGTGAATGTAATCTGCGCAACGCCCCTTACAGCTAAATCACCGCAGAGCGAACAGGCAGAGGCGCCAGGGAGAGAATTACGGCCTTGCAAGGAATAGTTCTGCATATTCCCAGCGTTATACCTGCGACATTAGGCTACACAGTAGCTACACCCTGGAGTACTATAGAGACTCACAGAAGACGGGAAGGAAGAAGGGGGCTAGGAAGATGACGCACGAAGATCGGCTGTATATAGCTCACGCCGCAGCGTTTGAAAACGACCGATTGAGAGGTCTGCCCCTCGTCATTGCCCTCTCGCACCCCCAGGACGCCGGTGGCACCGCAGGGCACCTGGGTGAAGTGCTTCTGCATGAACTTGATAATGTGCCGGTCATAGAATTTGATGCTGACCGCCTGCACGACTATCGGTCACGCAAACCCCGTATCACTTTCAAAAAAGACCACTACACCAACCCGGTGCTTCCCGAGCTCAAGCTGTACGCGGTAGAAGACCGCCTGGGTAAGCCTTTCTTGTTGTTGACCGGAGCTGAACCTGATCTGCTGTGGCAGCGGTTTACAGCTGATGTGGTTGATATTGCCCAGCGTCTTGAGGTATCGGTGGCTCTGTCTGTAACCGGTTTCCCCATGCCGGTGCCGCATACCCGCCCTATCCCCGTAACGGCGCATGGGTCCCGTAAGGACCTGACGGTCGGCATTTCCTCTTTCCAGCCCGAGGCTCTGGTGCCCGGGTCGGTATCGAGTCTGCTGGAGGTGCGCTTGACCGAGGCCGGTATCGGAACGGCCGGTTTCGCAGTGAACGTGCCGCAGTACCTGTCGGAGTCGGAGCTACCCCAGACCGCTCTTGTCGCTATGGAGCACCTGTCGCTGGCCGCTAAGCTGAGCCTGCCTTCAGACCGTTTGCGTGAGCTGTCTGAGAATGTGCAACTACAGATTGACGAGCAGGCTAGTGCTAGCCCTGAAATTCAGATGATGATTCAGCGCCTCGAAGAGTCCTACGACGCGAACGTCGCCCAGGGCTTCGGTAGCCTACCCCTCTCCGAGCGTGCCGCCGGCCGGGTGCCTAGCCGGGATGAAATCGGTGATGAGGTAGAGGCCTTCTTGGCCCAGCTTGACAACAACACTCGGGATGCGGACGGTGACGGCCCCGTGGCCTAGGCCCCTCCGGCTCCTAAACTGGCCCGAGCCCGGCCCCGCGGTGAAACTTCCTGTGGAAACCCGTTTCAAGGGCGTCATAGATGCGTCACGGGTGCACCGACTTATGGGAAGCGTACGCCCCGTGATGGCTTGATTATTTGTTTTGACAGGGCCGGACGCCGGACGCCCGGCGGGCGGAGAATATCCACAGGCCCGCTTGGGCTCGTCTTAGATACTCTTCTCTATCAGCCTGATAGGTATGACAGAGATGCACCACACCCCAGAAGAACCTATCGTTACCTACCTCAGTTCGGAGCGTGACGTCCTTGCCCTTGCCCTGCACCTTTTAGGCTACTGGCCTGAAAAGTCCATCATGCTCTTGGCCCTGAGCAATGGGGGAGCAGGGCCCCTGCTGCGTGTTGATATGCCCGATGTTTCTGAGGTAGCGCCGGATGACTTTCTGACCTATATTTTCGAGGCCTTCCCCACCTATAGCCCTACCGGGGACCCCATTACCAGCGTATTCTTGCTGCTTTTCGCCGACGGTGCAGCCTCCGGAGAAGTAGACGTTTCGGTAGAAAAAACCTTCCTAGAAGCAGCCCAATGCTACGCGGAGCTCGCGCCAGCCCACGCAACCCTTCACGGTCTGAATGTAATCGATGTGCTTGCGGTGGGGCAGCAGGCCTTTTGGGCTGTGGATCCGGCTGAAGGGCAGCTGGCTCCTGCCGGTTTTCTAGACGAGGTCTTGACCAGCCCGCTGTATAGCGAACTGGTAGCCCACGGGTCGCTTGTCGCGAGCGATTCACATGAAGCCCAGGAACTTAAGAATCGCACGGCACTGGGAACTGAGGATCCTGAGGGGCAAGAACGCTGGCAGGTTAATGCGGAAGCCTATAGCGCTTTCTACCTGGAAGAGAAACAAGAGCAAAACCCCCAAGAAGCCTGCCAAATTGCTGCTGAACTAGAGCTATGGGAACAGGCTATAGGTGCCGTTGCGTCCCTGCTTGATGGGCCGCAGGGTAGCAGGGGGCTCTACGCTGGGACCTTAGCCGATGCTATACGCGCCAAGGTGATTCCCGATGCAGCTGGTTTTCTGATCGCTTCTTTCGATAGCTTTGCAACCCTCCAGCTCGTGATTCTTCAGGCCTGCCGCACCCTCAAAGACTCACTAGCAGCTCTGAGAGCTCTAGAACAGGGCAGCCAAGAACTGGGGCTGAACAGGCAAACTGCGGGGGATAGGGTTCTGCCCCTGCCGTCAACCCTGCAGCGGTACCAGCTTGATCGTCTCAGTCAGTCTGAACAGGGTGCGAACGAGCAGATAGATAGCACCGAAGACAGTCTGAAGGAAATGGCTGAAACTCTCTTTGGTGTAGACCCCACCCCGCCAGACTGGAAGCGCCTGGAAGCCTTGTGGCATTTAGCAGCCGTGCTGGAAAGCTCCGCTGGGGGAAAAGCCGAAGCCTCCCTTCTTGCTGCACAGGCGTGGGTGAGCTGGATGCGGGGCAACTCTACAGAAGCTTTCCACCTGCTGGAGGCTATCGACAGTACCTACCGGGATGGGGGTTCTCTACTCCTGCATTACCTTTTGAGCGTCAGCGCTTTCCCTACCTGGCTCACTCTGCCCGGTGGAGCCCCAGAGACCTACGTGACCAAGAACAGTAGATAAGCGGCCGCGCCTTCTTCGCTAGAAAACCTAAAACATGTCATACTTGACTATTGACCCCGCTCAAAGTGTCTCTCAAAAATACAGCTTCCTATCGGGAATAGAAGCCCCTACCCAGGCGTTATACCCACCGAAAGATACCCTGGAAACTGTGTTGTGCGAATCGATCACTTGACAGGGTCTTAGGTGTTTTGACCGCGAACACCGCATCACACTCGCTACGGTCAACTAGCTCAGAAAGGTTTTCTGTGTCACCAGCCGCACGCAAGAAAGCAGTCAGCGAAACCGCTGCAACCAAAGCCACCGCTAAAAAAACCTCAACTCGCGCCAAAGCAAAAAAGGCTGATGAGGCAGCAGACGCCGTAGAAGCAGACGACGAAGAAAGCGCCGCACCTCAGCGAGCTCCCAAGAAGACCGCAGCTAAGAAGGCTGCCCCCAAGAAGAGCCGCAAGGCTAAAGACGAGGACGACGATTTCGCCGACGACGATATCGATTTGGACGACGAGGACCTCGATACCGACGACATCGAAGATGTCGATGAAGACGATGACGAAGACGAGGCAGACTCTGTCACCAAGGAAGAGAAGAAAGAAGCCGAAGCTGTAGCAGCTAAGGGCTCTGGCTTCGTCCTGACCAACAATGACGAGGACGACGCCCCCGCCGTCCGCGTCGTTACCCCCGGTGCTACCGCAGACCCGGTCAAGGACTACCTCAAGCAGATCGGTAAGGTTGCCCTGCTGAACGCTGAGCAGGAAGTCGACCTGGCTATGCGTATTGAGGCCGGCCTCTATGCCGAGCACAAGCTCAAAGAGAACCCCGATATGGACCCGCAGCTCAAGAAGGAACTGCGCTGGGTAATTCACGATGGCCGTCGCGCCAAGAACCACCTGCTGGAAGCCAACCTGCGTCTGGTGGTCTCCCTGGCCAAGCGCTACACCGGCCGCGGTATGCTCTTCCTCGACCTGATTCAGGAAGGTAACCTGGGTCTGATTCGAGCTGTTGAGAAGTTCGACTACTCAAAGGGCTTCAAGTTCTCAACCTACGCAACCTGGTGGATCCGTCAGGCTATCACCCGTGCAATGGCTGACCAGGCCCGTACCATCCGCATCCCCGTGCACATGGTTGAAGTGATCAACAAGCTGGCCCGTGTCCAGCGTCAGATGCTGCAGGATCTGGGCCGCGAACCCACCCCTGAAGAGCTCGCCAAGGAACTCGACATGACCCCCGAAAAGGTCATCGAGGTTCAGAAGTACGGCCGCGAGCCGATTTCCCTGCACACTCCTCTGGGTGAGGACGGCGACTCCGAGTTTGGCGACCTGATTGAGGACTCCGAAGCGGTAGTACCTGCCGATGCTGTCTCATTCACCCTTCTCCAGGAGCAGCTGCACTCGGTTCTTGATACCCTCTCTGAGCGTGAAGCAGGCGTGGTCGCTATGCGCTTTGGTATGACCGACGGACAGCCCAAGACCCTTGACGAAATCGGCAAGGTCTATGGCGTTACCCGCGAACGCATTCGCCAGATTGAATCAAAAACTATGTCTAAGCTCCGTCACCCCAGCCGTTCTCAGGTTCTGCGTGACTACCTAGACTAAAAACCGACTACTGTAGGTGCGGTACAGGCGGGTGCCCTTGAGCCTTTTAGCTCGAGGGCACCCGCCTTTTTGATAGGGCCAGCATAAGAGAAGGTGGGAGTTGCTAGCTATCTGGGAGTTATGCGATGGCGAGGGTAGCGATTTTCCAGTTGCCCCGTTTGCGTTCTGCCCGTAGGGCTACGGCCCGGGTGCGGACGTCGTCAGTCACCAGCAAACTCATTTCATAGGCGGTCTCAGTAACCTTCTGGACGATGATGCGTCGCGGGCGGATTGCAGCAGGTGGCTTGCTGGGGTAAGGGGCCTGGGGGTAATGACGCTGCCGGTAGCGAATGGCGGCTTTTGCCTGTTCAAGCTGCTTTTCTAGGGTGCGGTAGCAGCCGGCTGTCATCCAGGGAGCTAGATGGTGTTGAGGCCTGCGCCCCATGAAAACTTCGATGGCAGCGGTACCAATGCGAACCCCCAGTTGTTCAAGGGCCTGCTCTTCTTGATCGATAAAGGAGAGGCTGACGGCGGGTTCTGCTGGCTGGCCCTTTTCAAAGTAGGGTGCATATTTTTCGGCGTATTCGGTAGCTTCGACGATGATGTATTTGCGGTCATCGCGTTCTGGGAAAGCGGTTTTCATGGTGTGCTCCTTTGCAAAACCTAGCGGGGTAGGGTAATCGTTTGACCTGGGAAAATTAGGGTGTCCAGGGTGGGGATGGTCTTTTGGTTGAGCTGCCAGATAGTGTGCACGAGCGCTAGCACTTCAGCGCCTGAGGCATCGGGAGTCAGTTGGTCTTCTGCAATACTCCAGAGCGAGTCACCCGGGGCTACGGTATAGGTAGTAGCTGCTACGTCTTCTGAAAAATCCGGCTGCACGCGGGTAGCACCCCCGAAGAGGGGTGAAATGGGCTGGTAGCTCTTTGTCGTAACGGGAAGAACCGTGACTGTTGCTCGTCCCTGAGTCTGTTCTGGGGAAAAGAGGGGGGAAGTAGCAGAACCTGGGGTGGAGTCAGCTGATAATGTCTCGACGTCGTGAGCAATTTGAGAAGCCTGAGGGAATAGGGGTGAGTTTGTCTCGCTGTTGTGAACTCTTGCTGTTACCGAGATAGCTTGCTCAGAGGGTAGGGCATAGGCCTGGGTTGGGGCCAAAGCCCCCAGGCCTAAAGAAGCTCCCGCAAGTGTTTTGAGGAGTCCCGGGGCCCAGGCCGGAAGTTGTATGTGCAGGGTAGAGCGTCGGGCGCGAGCTAGGGCGCCGTAGTAGAAGACTAAACCAGCTAGCCACCAGAGGGCGATGCAGAGGCAAAGCATGCCAGCGATAGCGCAGACTAGCAGGCTCATCCAGGTGCCTGGGCTACGAGAAATGAGCCCTAGATCTTGATTCCCTTCGCTCAGAAGTGAGTCAAGTAGCATGCCTGAGGCACCAGCCCCGCCCAGCGCTAGGAGGGGAATCAGATTGGCTGTGCATAGGGCAAAAAATCGCGATGCCACTTCTTTCACCTCAAATCATGTCATTTGATGTAGTTTGATGATTTATGCATCATATTACTTCCCTTTGCGGTGGATTCAAGAGGCTTATAGCAAATTTTTCAACAAATTTTCGTTGTCGGGGTATCCTCAGTGCATGGCACACCTAGATTTGCTCTTCCGCGATTACGAAATCCAGATGGAAGCACAAAAACACCGAGATTACGAGGCGGATGCTCGCGAGCTTCGCCAGATAGAGCTTTCTCGAGTTGCCGTGGCTGACCGTTTGGCAGCCCAGCTTGGGCAGCTGCTGACTATTCACGGGTCTACCGGAGATATTTGGCGGGGGAGGTTGGAGACTTTAGGGCTGGGTTGGCTTCAGCTAGAAACGGACGCTGGCGGCCTCATTCTTCCGCTTGCGCACCTTCTTTACTGGGAAGGTGGAAATCACCAGGCCGTGGGTGAAGCCCATGAGGTATCTCGCAAGCTCACTCTGGGGTCTGCCCTGCGGGCTCTCAGCGCAGCTCAGCGTGATATCCACATTTATCATGCAGGAGGAAACGGCCTCACCAGTGCAGGTAAAGTGTGGGCAGTTGGTGCTGACTACTGTGAAATCGTGGGGCTGCAGGTGCACAAAGAGGACACCCGTGGAACTCGGGGAACTCCACGCTGCGTCCTCTTCACCTCAATTGCCGCTATCAGGGTAGCGGGATAAACAGTCTGTTTTAGGAGATATCGGCTCGTTCGGCCTGCTCGGCCCGAATGGCTTCTTCGGTCATCGCATAGCGCTCGCTGATATATGCTTCGAGCATGCTCTTTTCAACCCGCCACTGGTTTCTGCCGCCAATCTGGATGGCCTTCAGCTCCCCTGAGCGCACAAGGGCGCGAGTTTGGCTGGGGGATATATTGAGAATTTCACCGACGTCGGTCAGTGTGAGAAAGCGCTGTTCAACCATGTCTGGTTCCTTCTGAAACGGGGGAGTAGGTGGGGGGGGATCCTTTGCTTTAGTTTAGTGCATTTTGAATTACCTTGATAGAAGAAGCAAGACCTGTGGATAACTTGCTTGATTTTGCGTAACCTTGGTCAAAAATACGTGCAATCTTTGAAATTGATGCTCTGATTAGGGAAACTGCTGTCAACGAGGAAAACTTCCTGACTCAAAGAGGTGTCATGATGGCTCAAGAAAATCTTGCTCCCCGTTTCAGAAAGCCGGGGTTCCGCGACCCTAAGCTGCTGGCGGGCGTCCTAATTATTCTTCTCTCGGTTCTGGGCGTCGTCGGCCTTATCCGAGCTACCAATCAGACTCAGCCCTACTATGTTGCCAGTAAAGATATCGGTATTGGTGAAAAAATTACCACTGATAACGTGACAACTACCCATGTCAAGCTAGGTGAATCAGCAGGTCTCTACCTTTCGGCGGAGCAAGTAATTGCTGACGGATCGGTAGCTACCCGTCCGCTAGCTGCGGGGGAGCTTCTTTCACCCCGGTCGCTGTCCACCGAGGTAAGCGATGGACGCAGGCTCGTTACCCTGCTGCTTGATCAGTATGCGGTAGCCGAGTATGTTCCTGGCAATCGGGTAGATATTTGGGTTGCCTACAAAACAGAGGGTGCCAACTCGTACGGTGATCCCGTGGTCATCGCAGAGTCAGCCGAGGTACATTCTGTAACGGCCCAAGAATCTGTGATTGGAGGAACCGGACGTTCGGCTGTTGAGCTGTGGGTAAACCAGGACGTCCTGCCCACGGTCCTCGGCGCCACCAGCAAGGGAGCGGTCATCAGCTTGGTTCCGTCGGCCTACACACCGGGAGGAAACTAATGCAGGTTCCTATCGTTGTTGTTGGCGATGAGGGCGGACGTTTCGTTTCAGCCATTGAATCTCAGCGTGGCCAGGTGAGCGTGGTCAGGCACGTGCACGATATCGGTGAAATGCTGGGACTTGCCCAAAGCGGCCTTGCCCGCGCTGTGCTGATCGTGACTGGGGGAGAAGAGCTCACTCTTTCCATGGTCAAATCCCTGCACCACCTTGAGGTGGCAGTGTGTCTTGTCCATGACCAGGGCACCCAGCCTCCTATAGAAGGCATCCACCTGATTGACTCTCTAGCCGATACCGCCGAGATCGTTAGCGAGATCGAAAAGGCCGTCGATACCCTGCTGAATTCAGAGCAGACCGGTGAGCAGGCCAACCAGGCTCAGAATGAGGAGCCTGCCCTCTCTGTCCCGGCTCAAAGTCACCCCACAAGGGGTGACGAAAAGCAGGACGCTCCTGCCCCCTCACCTGCAGAAGGGAAGGTGGTAGCGGTGTGGGGCCCCTACGGTTCACCAGGACGAACCACCCTGGCCATCAACCTGGCAGCAGCCTACGCAGAAACAGGCTACTCGGTTTGCTTGGTGGACGCAGATACCTACGGGGCGTCCGTGGGGGCTGCTCTAGGCCTTACCGATGACTACTCAAGCCTCGCCCAACTCTGCCACCACGCAGACCGGGGAGGCATAACCCAGCAACAGCTCAAAGAACTTACCCACACTGTCTCGCATCGCTCCCACTACTTCGATATCATCACCGGCATCAACCGACCAGATCGCTGGGTAGAGGTACGCTCAAACGCTCTCGACCTTGTAATCGATACACTGGTTTCAACATACGACCTGGTGGTTATCGATACTTCTTTCTGCCTTGAAGAAGACCCCGCCTTGAGCTTTGACGGTTTGACTCCCCAACGAAACGACGCAACCCTGGCCAGCCTGGCGCGAGCTGACCACCTGATAGCCCTTGGCCTAGCAGACCTTGTGGGTGTACCGCGTCTTATCAAAGCCTACGACACCCTTAGCCAGGTGCTTGGGCCAGCCCTTGATGAAAGAATCAGCATTGTCTTCAACCGCGTCCGCACCGAGGCCCTAGGCCCATCCGCCCAGGCCGCCCTCGAACACTCCTGGGAGCGATTCGGGCCCAGCCTGCCCATAGCAGCCCAGCTACCAGAAGACAGTGTAACCGCTGATAAAGCCCGCCTAGCAGGAACAACAATTCTTGAAGTAGCCCCACAGACAGAACTGGCCCGCCAGCTACAGGCGTTCGCCGACACCAGCCGAAATACTCTAGGGATTGGAAAACCTGCCCCGTCACTAGCGCCCCGTCCGGGTCAGCGCATGGTAGAAAAGAAGAAGCCCTGGGGGCGCTTTACCCGCCGCTCCCGCTCCTAACCCACCCTGCCCAGACCACCAGGAGGCCCCATTTGTCACTCACTGAAATCCTCATGCGCACCGGCGCTTACGGGCCGGGCGATATTGAGTGGCTCCACCTGCTCACCAACGAGTGGCAAATTATTGCAGATACCGGCTACTGCGACCTCATGCTCTGGGCGCCCCAAGCCGACACCATCGAGGGCTACTTTTCCCTTTCCCAGCCGCTGCCGGCGTCCGCTGAGTTCATCAACCTCGCCCAGATTCGCCCCTCCACCACCCACACGGTTTTTCACACCGACTGGGTCGGCAAAGAGCTCGACCCGGCCCTCTGCGAGCGGGCGGTTGCGAGCTGGAACAGTCAAACCCCCAAGACCCTCAATGACGAGCACAACCTCACCGATATCGTCCTAGATACCGAGTTCATTCCGCTGATACGCAATGACAGGCCCGTAGCTCTCTTGTCGGTCCACCGCGAGAGCCTGGGTACCCGAAAGCGCCAGAAAGCGGAACGGGTCTACCGCGACGTCTCCCACCATCTTCTGCAGATGGTCTCGCGCGGTGCCTGGCCCGAGTTCTCAGCTCCTGTTGGAACGGCCCACGGCAATCCCCGTGTGAGCGACGGTTTGGTCATGCTTGATACGGACGGACGGGTTACCTACGCTTCACCTAATGCTCTGTCTATCTACAAGCGTCTCAACTACGCAGGTGATATGCTCGGTGCGAGCCTACTCGATATCACCCGGGCCCTGCTACCTGCCGGTGAGAAGGCGGATGAAACCCTACCCCTGGTTCTTACCGGGCGCATGCCCTGGCGTGCAGAAATCAAAGCTAACCGCAAAAACGTTACCTTCCGGGCCATACCCCTGCGCCATTTTTCACGTTTGGGTGAAGAACGCTACGGGGCTCTGCTGCTCTGCCGCGACGTCACCGAGCTGCGTCGCCGAGAACAGGAGATGATGTCGAAAGACGCTACTATCCGCGAAATTCACCACCGGGTCAAAAACAACCTTCAAACTGTTTCAGCCCTGCTTCGCCTGCAATCGAGACGCATGACCACCCCCGAAGCGAGGGAAGGCCTGGAACAGGCGATGCGCCGTGTTTCCACTATCGCGCTGGTACACGATGCCCTCTCCCAGGGGCTAACTCAGGATGTAGACTTCGATGACCTCATTAGCCGACAGTTTAGGCTTGCTGCCGAGCTTGCCTCACCAGGGCAGCACGTTGTCACCCGGATTGAGGGGTCTTTCGGGAAACTACCCAGCCAAATCGCTACCCCCCTTGCCCTCGTTATTAATGAGGTTGTGGCTAACGCGGTAGAACACGGTTTAGCTGGAGAAACCGGTACCGTGACCCTTGGTTGCCAGCATCGCTACTCAGAGGGACAAGAGCACAGCATTATCGTGACGGTTCAAGATAGCGGCCCCGGAATCAGCGCCGAAAAAATTAGAGAGCTAGAGGGAACTGGCAGCGGAACCGGTCTAGGGACTCAAATTGTTAAAACCCTGGTAGCCAGCGAGCTTAACGGCACTATTCATTGGAGTCTTGCTCCTGAAGGTGGAACACTGGTGACAATCGAAGCAGCCATAGCGTAGCTAAAGGAAAGCCACATAAAAAAGGAGGGGCGAACCGGTAAGCCGGTTCGCCTCTCCTAAAGAACACTTGCATGAAGTTGCTACTATGAGGCCCTGCGGGCTCGGGCAGCACGTCGCTTCATAGCGCGACGCTCATCTTCACTCATACCGCCCCACACGCCAGAATCCTGGCCTGTTTCGATAGCCCACTGCAGGCAGGTATCCATCACAGTGCAGCTGCGGCAGACATTCTTAGCTTCTTCAATCTGAAGAAGGGCGGGCCCGGTGTTTCCTACGGGGAAAAAGAGTTCAGGGTCTTTCTCAAGACAAGCAGCACGGCTACGCCAATCCATTAGCATGCTCTCCTATAGGGGTTACCGGATTAAAGCTGAGGCAAAGTAGCTCAGCAACTAACAAAAAAATCTGGCCCCTTTCCTAGAAGGAGCCAAACTTGAACCTCAATAACTTTCCCACGATATGGGGCGTCATACAAGGGGGTTGTGAGCGAAAATCTATGCACAGGCATGAGGTAAATGTCACAGGCGGGTGCATAAAGGGGTACCGGGGTGAGAGGTGACACTCCCGGGTGCCTATTCTAGATAGGAGACCCTTTCTTAGTACATAGAGAAATGAGATAGACGTGGCTTCTTCCAGCGTTTCAGCCCTTCCAGTTCCCGTGAAGATCTTGGTCGGTCTGAGTTTCCTTCAGGCCCTGTATCTAGTAATCACTGCTCTAATCGGGACTTTCGCTTCTGCCGATATTGGGGGAGCGTCAGTTATTGCCTCCTTTTATTTCATTATTGCCCTGGCTCTCGCTGTGGGCGCTGTTGCCGTATGGCGGGCCCAGAGGTTTGGACAGCCTCTCGTGCTTGTCTGGCAACTCTTTGCGGTCATCATCGGCGTTCAAACTACTCTGGGCGGAGATTACCTGGTAGGGCTAGCAACGGTAGGTATAAGCGGAGCTGTCATCCTGCTACTTTTCACCCGCTCTACTCTTGAACATCTGGCTCCCTCACCCCGGTAGCCTGTTCATCAGGTAAGGCTGCCTGAAAAGCCATAACAGTTGCATGATCAATCATGACTCCCCGCCCTGCCGGGAGCTGACCGTAAGTTTTAAGGTCAAGGGGGAGAGGCGCGCCCGGGTAGAAGGACATGTCTGCGGAGCTTTGCGGGGTAAGCACGATACCCGTAGAGGTACCGCTGAGGGCAGCAAGAATCGGTGAGCTACTCCACCGTGGCCAGGGAGTATAGGTCACGATAACAGACCCAAACTTTTCTTTCTGGGCCAGTATCGTCTGCTGTATATCGTGGTTGAGCTTATCAAGATCATCGATGAGCAGAATGGGGCGGAGCCCCAGGATCTCGCTCCGTGCAAGAGCTTGATTGATATCTTCTGCTACGGTGCCGGCATCTGAGGAAATAACAATGAAGAAATGCTCAGGATTAGCTTGGACGAGGGTCTTAAGCAGGCTCGTTTTTCCGGATCCCCTCGGGCCGCTGACGCTGATAAATCCACCTCGCAAAGGCGGGGTAAAAGCTACCGAGCCGTCCCTGAGTACACCGCAGGCGAGTGCGCCGGCATGGGGCTTGGCTGCTGACGGGAGGGAGCTGACGGGGGAACGCAAGGGGAGCGGACGCCAGGAAAGCCAGTATCGGTGGGAGCCGCTTAACAGGTGGTTAGGGCCTTGCAGAGAATCGGTCTTTGGGCCAGCTAGCGGAGCGCTGAGCTCTGTCCAAGCAAGTGTTCCTGCCTGTACTTTTCCTTCTGATACGTCGTAGATAACCTTTCCTTCTATCGCAAACTGCCCGCTGCCCGGCAGGGTGTAATCCCTAGTGTGGGTACGGAGAGGGTCATTCTCAACAGTTGCTCGAGTCATAAAGGTGTGCTCAAAGATGTGCTGGTACTTACCTCGTACACCTGTTACTGAAGTGCAGAAAACCTGAACTGTTGGGTGATCACCCAAGTTGAGAATCTGCTGCAGATGAGCTTCTGCAGCCGGGTATCGTTGGAGTGTATCTAGCAGTGTTTCTAGCGTATCTATGATGAGAAGCTGTCCCGGCCCTGGGGCTTCTGCGCAGCAGGCTAGAAGGTGCTGAAGGTAGTTGGAATCCTGGTAGGTAAAGACGTCAAACTGTTCTGCGTATTCCTTGCCCCAGCTGCGTATCTCTCTCGCGCGCTGTTCTGACGGTGTAAGACATAATACGGCGTATCCTTGAGCGAGAGCGTGAAGGAGGGTTGCCCGGAGCGCAGGTATCCACTCACTACTGCCTCCCTGCACTAAAATCGGGCCATCCTCCGCCGACCAGATAAAGGGGGCTTGAAACCCTAGTTCTGCTATCTCGTACTGACCGACCAATAAGGCAAAGGGGCCAACAGACTCCGGCACATCCGTATGATAAGGAGCCGAGAGTGATGCCGGAATTGGCTGATAGGCCGGTAGCTGATGTGCATTCTGGTAGGTCTGGTAGATAGCCGTATTGGTGGCATCGAGTTCTGCATCGCTTAGAGCCTGACAACTGGTGGGCTCCTGAGAACTAGTCAAATCGAGCACAAAACGTGCTCGGCATCGTCCTTGGTGCTCTTGCCTGTACAGCCCCGTGATCAAAGGAGCTTGAAATTCAACCATCTCATTATCTGCACTCCGTAGAATGCCCCGCCCCGGGAAGCGAGCAGAGATATGAGAAGCTTCTTCCGAGCCTAGAACATTGAAAGATTCCTGGGCAGAACTTACTCTAAGGCACATCACCGTTGAGATATTTGCCCTGATATCGGGGGAAATCGCTCCCTGCGGGCGCTGGGTAGCTAGGACGAGGTGGTAACCCAGTGACCTGCCAATCGTAGCTATCTTCATCATTTCGCTCATGATGTCTGGGTAATCATCGACAAGCATACGAAACTCATCGATGCAGATAATTAGCTCCGGAAAATCAGGCGCTGTGTGGGCGTTTTTGCAGAGGCCGATGTAATCGTCATAGGAACTGACACCCAGCTGCTTCCAGACCTGCTTGCGGTGGGTAAGGTCTGCCCGTAAGAACTTCATAGTGCGCATTAGCTGAGATGCGTCAAGGTCAGAGATGAGCGAAACGCAATGGGGCAGAGGTGTTAGAGGGCCTAAACCTGCACCACCTTTGAAATCTATGAGGACGAAGGACAGACGCTGAGGCGGGTAGCTGAGGGCAGCAGACCATAGCAGGGAACGAAGAAGCTGGGACTTGCCTGAACCTGTAGTCCCTGCACAGAGAAAATGCGGGCCATGATGCATTAGGCCGAGTTTTAGATCATCGTTACTTTCACAGGCTAGCCCCGCATACAGGAAGATCTCTTCTGCCCATAGATTCCTCGGCTGGTTACCCTCCGGCAGCTCAGAGAGAGCATAAGCAGGTAGTTGAGAAGTATTCGTTGCTGCAACGCTAACTTTCTGGAGAAGAGAGGATGTAGCGTCTCTTCCCAAATTTGCCAGGAGAGCACAGTAACGCTCTTCGTTGATTCCGTCTAAAACGATGTCGTACCAGCTCGTTGACTGAGAAAAGAGCTCTGCGGACTCTTTATGATGCCCTTTGTTGGCTACAGGAAAGGGGAGAAGCTGTGGAGGTAAGGACGGCGGCAGATAGGAGCACACCAAAAAACCTGTTTCTAAACTACTGAGTTCTGCAAGAGACACCGTGCGTGCATTTGCTGCTGCAAGAAGCGGGTCAATGAGCCGCAAAAACCAAGTAGCCTCCTGCTCCTGAACAAGAAGGTAGACCGGCTGATTCTGAGCTAAGAGCTGGCAGAGGGCTAAACGCTGGGTCGAAAGGGGAAGCCCAGAGACTAGGGGCGCGAGTTCTTCTACGCTTATGACATAAGGGGCTCCCTGGACTTCTGGGAGGCTCCCTAGCTCACGTTGCTTGCCTCTAATTCGTACTGGCCGGGTGCCGCGTCCTATCACAAGGCCTGTATCAGCATGAATCTGGTCAGCCCCGCGGTAGCGGGCTATAGCTTCCTCTTCTTCCCGAGCAAGCTGCGTTATCTGACAGCGCACAGAGGATCTTTCGCGCCCCTGAGAAAAAGCGTGAAGCCCCATTAGGAGTGAGGATCCACAGGCCATGAGAAGAACAAGCCACAGCTGGGTCAACCAGGCAATCAGAAGGCCCACAATGAGAGGCAGAACCATCGTTGCTACCAGTAGCAGCTTAGATTTAGGGGCGGGAACATCAATGTCTTGAACTGCCGGGTCGTGAAAGAGGGGAGCGCAGTACTCATACTGGTCAAGCACAAGGACGCTCCCACCCAGAATAAATTTTTTCCCTACCTCAAGTTTGCGGTGGGAGCCCTCATTCGAGAAATACACACCGCTAGCCGTCACCTCTAGGAAGCCCTCAATCGGTGCAAGTGCTGGGTCGTCAATTGTGAGCAGGGAGGCCTGCCTACCAATGTCCCAACTACCTCGAGATAGAGGAAACTGAGAATGAGAATCTGGCCCGTGCACCACACGTAAGGTAAAGAGGGCCTTCTCATCTGGGCAAGGGTGAAGGGTTGTATGAGGTGCAAGGGGCAAGACTGTGAGCGGGGCGCCACTAGTCCAGGGGCGCTGACCGGGAGTAAGCTCCCTGATATCTTGCCCCTGAATACCCCAACTGAAATTATCGCTACCCCAGACATTAGAGAGTTCTCGGTGGATATCTACCCCAGTTGTGCCGGGCGAATAATCAAACTCCACTGTTCGGTAAGATCCCGCCGGTGGCTGCTGGACGCGCACTAAAAGTTTCATAAAGCCACCTAAGTCCTGGAGACCTGCCATTGCAAGGGCGCAAAACGGAAAAACAAACTCTCACCGTTGTTTTTCTGTCTTTCTGCGAAAAAAGTTGAGGTTTCTCTTCACACGGCACTAGCGCAGGGGAGGACCGGGGAATAATCACACGATCTTTACAGCCTGTTAGCGGGTAGTAGCCGACTATATCCGGTACTTTTGTTATTAACTGTGTTTACCTTGCGCGCAAGGAACACACCGAAGTTAAGCTTCTACGCTGTAGTAGCAGAGCACGGTTGCCAGACTCCCCACGATAGCTGTGCAACCCCTAACAAGGAGTATGTTAAGTGAACGCTGATCTCGTAGTCGTAGGCTCTGGCCTTTTTGGCCTCACCATTGCAGAGCAAGCTGCTACCCAGCTTGGCCTCAAGGTAGCCCTGCTCGACCGCCGTCATCACATCGGCGGTAACGCATACAGCGAAAACGAAGAGAAGACAGGAATCGAAGTTCACCGCTACGGTGCCCACCTCTTCCACACCTCTAACGAACGCGTCTGGGAATACGTCAATCGTTTCACCGGCTTTACCAACTACACCCACCGCGTTTACACCAACCACAACGGTATCGTGTACCCCATGCCCATCAACCTGGGTACTATCAACCAGTTCTTCAACGCTGCCTACTCACCGGCAGAAGCCAAGGCCTTAATCCAGGAGCAGGCCGGTGAACTCGCAGGAACCGACCCCAAGAACCTGAACGACAAGGGTATCTCCCTCATCGGGCGTCCGCTCTACGAAGCCTTCATCAAGCACTACACCGCAAAGCAGTGGCAGACCGACCCCGCTGACCTACCCGCGTCCATCATTTCCCGCCTGCCCGTGCGCTACAACTACGACAACCGCTACTTCAACGATAAGTACGAAGGCCTGCCCGTCGACGGCTACACCGCCTGGCTTGAGCGCATGGCAGCCCACCCCAACATCGAGGTGCACCTCAACACCGACTTCTTCGAAGAGGGCCACGAGTACTCCCGCTCCAAGGTCCTGGGCCAGGTGCCCGTCGTTTACACCGGCCCCGTAGACCGCTACTTCGACTACGCCGAAGGTGACCTCTCATGGCGCACCATCGACCTCGAAGAAGAAGTCCTTGACATCGAAGACTTCCAGGGCTGCTCCGTCATGAACTACCCCGACGCCAACTACCCCTTTACTCGTATCCACGAGTTCCGCCACTTCCACCCCGAGCGCGACTACACTAAGGACGCTACCGTCATTCACCGCGAATACTCACGCTTCGCAGAAAAGGGCGACGAACCCTACTACCCCATCAACACCGGCGCTGACCGCGAAATGCTCCTCAAGTACCGCGAACTCGCTGGCGGAGAGCAGAACGTGCTCTTCGGCGGACGCCTGGGCACCTACAAGTACCTTGACATGCACATGGCTATCGGTGCTGCACTCTCCATGTTCGACAACAAGCTCCGCCCCCACTTCGAAAAGGGCGAAAAGCTGGTATCTGGCGGAATCGAGGCCTAAAGAATGAGCGTGAAAAATATGACTGATATGAAAACACTTCAGCGGGTAATTCTCCCAGAAGCAGTCCAAACCGACGTCATACCTCTGTACATCGATAGCGGTAGCGCAACCGGTGTGCAACTTCCCACTCGTCTGGATGGAGACGCGGCCAAAACCATCGAGAAGGCGGCCGCCCAGCAAGAGCTAAAAAACGAAAACGCAGCAGGATCTGTAGCTACCACTTCTGATGTGCTAGGTCGTCGTTCAACCCACCTAGCAGCAGGTAAAACTGTTTCATTTGGAACCTACTTCAATGCTTTCCCCGCTTCGTACTGGAGACGGTGGACTGGTTTGAAATCAGTGACCCTGAGAATCACCACTGAAGGTGCGGGCATGGTCGTGGTTTATAAATCGAATGCCCGCGGTGTAATTCAACGTGTTGATGCCAAAGTACTTGAAGGCGCAGAAACAGTAACTTTCAACCTGACGCTAGCTCCTTTTGGAGATGGCGGCTGGTACTGGTTTGACCTTACTGCTACCAAGAGCGACCTCACCCTGGTTGAAGCCGACTGGCTTGGTGATATTCAGCCACGCCTGGGAGAAGCTGGCGGTAAAGCTACCGTACAGATTACAACTATGAATAAGGTACAGTACTGCATCGACAATATTCGTTCTCTGGGCAATAATCTTGATGCTCTCGAGACTGTTAAAGAGATTCTGATTGTTGACCAGGGTACCGAGAAGGTGCAGGACCACCCGGACTTTGAAGAAGTAGTTGCTCCTCTTGCGGGTAAGTTCCGTATCATTAACCAGGCAAATCTGGGTGGTTCTGGTGGCTTCGCTCGCGGCATGTTTGAGTCAGTAAACAATGGTTCAGATTATGTCATGCTACTAGATGACGACGTCGTCGTTGAGCCCGAATCGATTCTGCGTCTCATCACTTTTGCTGATTACTGTAAGAACCCCACTATCGTGGGTGGTCATATGTTTGATATGTACGACCGTTCGGTTCTACACGCATTCGGTGAAGTTGTGAACCCCTGGCGTACCTTCTACGATAAGCCGCACGCAGACATGTCGCTTGGCCACGACCTCGGTAGAAATAATCTGCGCAGTACCCACTGGATGCATCGTCGTGTAGACGTTGACTATAACGGCTGGTGGATGTGCCTTATCCCGACCGAAGTTATCAATAAGATTGGGCTATCCCTTCCCCTGTTTTTGAAGTGGGATGACGCTGAGTACGGTCTTCGCGCTAAGGAAGCAGGAATCGCGACTGTATCGTTCCCAGGCGCAGCTTTGTGGCACGTATCGTGGCAGGATAAGGACGACTCCGTTGGCTGGCAAGCTTACTTCCACGAACGTAATCGACTCATCACAGCTTTAATTCATTCTCCCTTTGAAAAGGGCGGATCAGTTTTACGCGAGTCGCTCTTCTTAGATGTTAAGCATGCTCTGTCCATGCAGTACTACACCGAAGAAGGTCGTCTCATGGCTATCGAGGACTTGCTGTCTGGCCCTGCACACCTGCATCCTTCGCTCAGTGAGCGTTTACCCATAATCCGCGGTAAAGTAAAGGATTTCAAGGACGCCCAACTCAAGTCGAACCTCGATGACTACCCGCAGCCTAAGACAACTAAACCTCCGTTCAAGGGGCGCCGTAACTTTAGTTCGCCTGGTTACCAGAAGCTGATTCCTTGGACTATTTCTACCGTGGGACGTCATCTCTTTAAGCCTGTTGATGATTTGGCAAAAACAAATCCTCAGATTCAGCTGAATTACTCAGAGAATCGTTGGTGGACTGTTTCCAAGTTCGATTCGCTTCTTGTCACTAACGCAGAAGGCACCGGTGTCTTCTGGTATCAGCGTGATCCCAAGAAGCTACGCGAAAATTTGGCTCGTGCTTCGAAACTGCATGCACAGCTCTTTAAAAACTGGGCTGATTTGCGAAACCAGTACCGCTCTGCTGCTGCCGAAGTAGCATCCTATGATGCCTGGGCTAAAACCTTCCAGAAGCATACGGAGTCTGAGCTGACCCGATGAATAAACAAATAACTCACCCTCTTTCCCCTCCTGGTCGCGGTAGGGGGCTCCGTGACGTCTTTCAAAATCGTTACCTTCTAAGGCTACTTGTCGATAAGGAAATTCAGGTTCGCTACCGCGGATCTGTCTTGGGTATCCTCTGGTCGTACATCAAGCCAGGGGTACAATTTGGCGTTTTCTATATTGCGATGGGACTATTCCTAGGCCTTGAAAGAGGCATGCAAAACTACGCTATTTATCTGTTCTCTGGAATGATCGTTATTAACTTCTTCTCTGAAGGGTTCAGTAACGGTGCTAAGGCAATGGTTGTGAATGGAGCTCTTATTAAGAAGATTTATCTTCCGAGAGAACTCTTTTCAGTCTCGACAATCTGGGTAGCTTTAATTCACTTTTTGCCTCAAATCGTGGTGCTTCTGATAGCTTGTTTCTTTGCAGGGTGGAGTCCGGACCTCAAACAGTTGGGGGCTGCACTCGTGGCCATGATTATTATTATGATTTTCTCAGCAGGACTTGGCCTTATCTTTGGTGTAGCTAATGTGTTTTTCCGGGACTCGGAAAACATCGTAGATATGCTCTTGATGGTCGCTACCTGGTTCTCTCCAGTGCTGTACTCATGGACTATGGTCCGGGATACCTTGTACTCGTGGGTTATCACTGTTTATCTGATGAACCCTCTTACTGTTGCTGTTGAGCTCTTCCACTATGCTTTCTGGATGCCTACCCTGTCTGAAGAGGCCTTGGCTCTACCTACCTCACAGATTCCTCCGCACCTTCTTACCCTGTGGGTACCTGTTGCCCTGGGTGTTTCTCTCGTGACCCTGTTCCTCGGTGACTTACTCTTCCGTAAGCTAGAGGGCAACTTCGCCCAGGAGCTCTGATTTACGTGGATATCAAGAAGTTTGATTTACCACCTGTGGCAGATAATGCTCCTGTGGTCATCAAGGTCGAGTCTCTGGTGAAGCGCTTTGTGCTACGCCATACTCGGTCGATGAAGGAGGCCTTTGTCTGGCTGATGAAAGGCCGCAAGGGCGATCTGAACGAGAAGTTCAACGCCCTCAATGGGGTTTCCCTGGACATTCGAGAAGGTGAGCGCGTTGCCCTACTGGGTTATAACGGTTCGGGTAAATCTACCCTGCTCAAGCTGATTTCGGGTGTGATGCACCCCGATGAGGGCAGGGTATTGACCGGCGGACGCATCGCTGGGCTTATCGAGGTTGGAGCAGGTTTCCACCCCGATTTGACTGGACGTGACAACGTATACTTGAACGCTGCCATCCTTGGTATGAGCAAGGAACAGATTGAAGCAAAGTTTGATGAAATTGTTGAATTTTCTGAAATCGGCAACTTTATCGATACCGAGGTTAAGTTCTACTCGTCGGGTATGTACCTGCGACTGGCTTTTGCTGTAGCTGTTCATACTGATCCGGAGATTTTCTTAGTGGATGAGATTCTGGCTGTGGGTGATGAACCTTTCCAGAAGAAATGTATCGCTAAGATTCGAGATCTGAGCGCTGAGGGGAAAACCCTGGTCGTGGTGAGCCATGACCTTGATTTAGTGGCAAAGATCTGTGAACGCGGAGTAGTCCTGGACCACGGCTCTAAGCAGTTCGATGGCCCTATTGACGAAGCGATTGAATTCATGAGGGCAAAATCCCACTAAGGAAGCCTGCCCCAAAAATACCCACAAGCTAGATAGCTTGTGGGCATTTTTGTACGTTGTTACTAGTCAGTAACTAGTTGTGTGTCAAAACATTACGATTATCCGTATCAGGTCTAAGGCGCTGTGGAAAAACTCAAGCCTTCGTGCGTTATGGCTTGTCAGGTGCAACTTCATTGCAATCTTGTTAGCTAGGCAAGGGGGCACAGGGCATGGTTATCCACAGGGTAGCCCTGAGGTGTTTGATTGTTTTACCTAATCAACTGTATCTTGTTTGGTAATTCATCGACTGATCGCAATGGAGCGTAAGGGGGACAGATGTCTATAGCGCAAGCAGAAGAGCTGGTTGAAGCAGACGTGCGTGACTTGATTCGGCGAAGCAGTATCGACCCACTCGTACAGCAGGCGGAAGCTAAGGAGCTCATCCAGCAGGCCATCGCTGAGTACGAGCGCCAGATGCTACGGGGCATAGTACCGCGACTTGAGAACGCTGACTCCCTGATCAGCTCTCTTTTCGACAAAGTATGCGGCTTTGGCGAGATTCAGCAGTATCTTGACGATAGCTCTGTTGAAGAGATCTGGATTAACGCTCCGGACGAGATTTTTGTGGCTCGTGCTGGAGAGTCTGAGCTTACCGGGCTTACCCTGAGCGAGGAGCAGATTCGTGCGCTGGTAGAGCGTATGCTCAAGACCTCGGGGCGACGACTTGATTTGAGCACACCTTTTGTCGATAGCTCCTTGCCGGACGGTTCTAGGCTCCATGTAGCTATTCCCGATGTGACCCGCCGCCATTGGGCCATCAATATCCGTAAGTTTATTGCGCGAGCAACTCGTTTGAGTGATTTGGTTAAGCTGGGGTCTCTCAGCTTAGATGCGGCAAAATTTTTAGATGCAGCTGTTGCGAGCGGGCTAAATTGTCTAGTGTCTGGAGCTACGCAGGCGGGAAAGACCACCATGCTGAATTGTTTATCTGCATCTATCGGCATGCGGGAGCGCGTTATTACCTGCGAGGAGATTTTTGAGCTCAAGATTCCCCTCCGCGATGTTGTGAATTTGCAGTGTCGTCAGCCCAACCTGGAAGGCCACGGCGAGATTCCTCTCCGGCGCCTAGTGAAAGAGGCTTTGCGCATGAGACCCGACCGCCTCATCATTGGTGAGGTACGCGAAGCTGAGTCTCTTGATATGCTCATTGCGCTCAACTCCGGGCTCCCAGGCCTTTGTACTATCCACGCTAACTCAGCTCGCGATGCAATCACGAAGATGTGCACCCTTCCACTCTTGGCTGGCGATAATATATCGAGTTCGTTTGTCGTTCCCACCGTGGCTTCTTGCTTTGATCTTGTGGTTCACTGCGACCGTAATCTGCGGGGCAAACGGCAGGTGCGAGAGATTCTCGCAGTTGGTAACCGGGTCGAAAACGGGGTGATTGAAACTAGCACACTGTTTAGACGAGAAGGCGATCAGCTGGTATGCGTTGCTTCTGAGGTGCCTTCGCCTGAGAAATTTATTCGTGCTGGCTACGCCCCTGAGACCCTTCTCAACTGCGAGGGGGCACTGGCATGAGTGCTTTATTCGGGCTGATGTTTGGTATTGGCGCTCTCTTAATCTATATGTCCTTTTGGGAGCTGCCCGCTAAGGAGAAAAAAGAACGAAAAGCCCCGGCGATACAACAGCTGCTGCGCCAGGCAGATTTAGAAAAGTTCACGGTAGCTATGTTTTATATGGTTTCTGCTGTAGCTGCTCTTGTTGCAATGGTGCTGACCTTCGCGTTGACCTCACTGGTTCCTCTGGCTGTTCTGGCTGCGGGCGTTGGGTTCTTTAGCCCTCGGTTAGTGGTTAAGCATCGTGCTGCTCAGCGGCAGGCTCAGCTGCGGGATTTATGGCCGGACGCGGTGGATCACCTGCGGTCAGCAATCCGTGCAGGTTTGTCGCTTCCGGACGCTCTCATGCAGCTTCAGTATCGGGGACCGGAGCCCCTGCGTCCGGCGTTTACTAGTTTTGCTTCAGACTACCGTGCTAGCGGTGAGTTCCTTCCAGCCCTCAATCGTCTTAAAGACCGCTTGAGTGACCCCACCGCGGACAATATCATTGAGGCCCTCAAAGTTACTCGTGAGGTGGGTGGAACTGATTTAGGTCGTCTTCTGGGGACCTTGAGTACTTTCCTCCGCGAGAATAGCAGGACACGCTCTGAACTTGAGGCTCGACAGTCGTGGACGGTCAATGCTGCCCGCCTTGCCTGTGTTGCTCCATGGGTCGTACTGGGCCTGATGGCTACTCAGCCAAGCACAATCAGGATTTATAACAGCTTTGCGGGTTTCCTAGTGTTAGCGAGCGGCTTAGCCCTGACCGTCATCGCTTACCGGTTGATGATGCGTATCGGTGCTCTACCGGAAGAGAAGAGGGTGCTGGCGTGAACTTTTCCCTTCTCCTTGGCCTTTTCCTAGCGGCAGGAATCTGGCTGGTGCTTTCGAGTATCTGGACCCAGCGTCGTGAGAGCTTTGCAGACCGTATAGCGCCCCAGCTTCGTGCGGCGGAGCTTAAAAAGAACCGCCCGGACACTCCGTATAGCACGCTACCTGAAGGTATTTACGGGGCGAGCGCTGCCCTCCTTGCACCGTGGGTTGAAAAGATGTACCGGAGTCTCGGTAAGTCGAGCTTTGATACGGTGGCCCTCGAAAAACGACTTGCCCAGCTAGGTGGGCATCTGACAACCGCAGAGTACCGGGTGCAGCAGGTACTCTGGAGCCTCTTGGCAGCTATTTTCTGTATTTGTCTGGTGTCTGTGGGCCTCGCCCAAGGGACGGTAAGTTTCGTGCCGGGAGTCCTCCTGATTGTTCTGGGTGCCTGTGCCGGCTTCCTTGCACGCGACTATTGGCTGTCTCAGCAGATCGCAAAACGGGAGAAAGCCATGCTGGCTGAATTTCCTGCTTTGGCAGAGCTTATGGCCCTATCTGTTACCGCTGGGGAATCTGCCATCGGGTCGCTTGAACGGGTAGTGCGGAGTTCGCAGGGAGAGCTTTCTCGCGAATTCCAAACTATTCTCGCGATGACTCGTTCCGGTGAGTCCCTCGTGGTCGCTTTGCAAAGTTTTTCGCAGCGTACCTCGGTAGCAGCCCTATCCCGTTTTGTGGATGGCCTGGTGGTTGCCATTGAACGTGGTACGCCCCTGGCAGATGTCTTGCGGGCTCAGGCCCAGGACGTGCGTGATAACGCTAAACGAGAGCTCATGGAAACTGCCGGGAAGAAAGAAATCGGGATGATGGCCCCCGTCGTTTTTCTGATACTTCCCCTCACCGTACTGTTTGCGATGTTTCCTGGCCTTTCCCTACTGAATCTTAACTTCTAAACCCGCCCGCTTGGGCACCTTCTATCACACTCATATTCAAAGGAGAATCCCATGAAGAAGTTCATGACCGACACCTACCTCAAGGCCCTTCTCAATATCTTTGCGCCTATGACAAGCCAAGATGACCCTGAACGCGGGGATGTGCCTGGCTGGGTGATGATCACGATGATGTCCGCTATACTCGTGGCCGCTATCTTGGTGGTTGCCCAAGACGCCCTCGTCAACATGTTCAATAACGCAATGGCAATGATTAACCGCTAGGAGAGCTGATGAGAGCTGTGCCCCCTGAGAAGGAGAGAGGTAATGCAACGGCGGAGTTCGTGATGGTATCTGCCCTAGTTGTTTTACTTTTTCTAGGTGTTTTGCAGGTTGCTTTCGCGCTGTTCACCCGTAACGTACTGCAGGACGCTGCATCTCAGGGGGCCCGCTATGGGGCCATGCTCGATAAAATACCGGCTGACGGAGAAGAACGCACCCGCGAGTTGCTGTATTCGGTGCTGCCTTCCCATTACTCGGCAACGATTAGCAGCTCTGTTACCCAGTGGCAGGGTGCGGACGCCGTGCAGGTCACCGTGGTTGCCCCGGTGCCCCTCCTCGGGCCCTTTGGGACAGCTACCCAGTGGGAGGTGAGCGGTCATGCTGTGGTTCAGAGGTAAACGCAGCGATAAAGCTGTAGACATGCGAGAGGCAGATGACCCTGAGCAGGGCAGCGCTCTTGTTGAGTTTATTGGACTGGGTGCCTTACTGATGGTACCCACGGTCTATTTTCTGTTATCAGTCTTTTCGATGCAGTCGGCTGCTTTTGCAGCTTCTAACGCTAGTGCCCATGCGCTACAGGTGATTCAGTTTTTGCCACCGGAGCAGCGCACCCAATCTGCTGTACAAGCGGTTGCCGCTTTGACAGCTAGCGATTTTGGTCTAGGGGCTGAAACCATTACTGCCACGCTGAGCTGCGAGGACGTCTGCGCCCAGGGCGAGCGAATGACGGTAGATGTTACCGTCGAGGTCGGGCTGCCTCTGGTGCCCTGGCCAGGGGCACCGACTCTTGCCACCATGACCTCTCAGGCTGTGAGCTGGGGAGGGAACTACTCATGACACAGATTAGACAGACCCAGCTTCAGCAGGTGCCCTGCCCTGAAACCGCTGAGAGCGAGGCCGAGCGAGGCAGCGTCCTCCCACTCATCGTGGGGCTGTGCCTAGTACTTCTCTTAGTTGCCTCCACCGTTGTTGGAGTAAGTTCCGTCTATCTTGAAAGACAGCGCCTCCAGGCTCTAGCCGACCAAGCGGCAACGTCCGCCGCGCAGCGCATTGAGGGCATCACGGCGGTGGGGGAGGCCCAGGCCCAGGTGACTCTCACCAGCGCCGGGGTGCAGGCGTCCGCTCACACCTTTCTGCAAGAAAGCGGCGCCGGCACCGACTTCTCCCACCTGACCTTAAACCCCGCAACCGGGGCGTCGGGAAACAACACTGCGGTGATCGTCCTTTCTGCCAAGGCCCACCCGCCCTTACTCTCCGTTGTGCTACCTGACGGCGTCGATATCACCGTTACCGGCCGGGCGCGCGTCATCACCACCCAAGACTAGAACAGAAGCGCTCTGCCCCGTCAGCGCAAAACAGGGGCAAAACCGGGCGCTTACCATCGTTTTCAGCTAGGGTTAATAGTCATGGCTACTATAGATTTTTCTGCCCAAATCAAAACCCTGCGCTCAACCTACGCCTCCATCGAAGAGGTCAGTGACGTTGAGCAGCTGCGCGCTACCATCGCAGAACTCTCTGAAGCAGCCGGTGCCCCCGACCTCTGGGACGACCCCGACGCCGCCCAAAAGATCACCTCCCAGCTCTCCCACACACAGGCCGAACTCGATAAGCTCGTCAAACTAAGCCAGGCCATCGACGACCTTGAGGTCATGGTAGAACTCGCCGACGAAGAAGGCGACGCCGACACCCTTGCCGAAGCAGAAAGCGAACTGCACGCTATCGAAAAGCGCCTAGCAGAGCTCGAAGTAATCACCCTGCTCTCGGGTGAGTACGATCAGCGCGACGCTGTCGTCACCATCCGGGCGGGAGCCGGTGGCGTGGATGCCGCCGACTTTGCCGAGATGCTTCTGCGCATGTACCTGCGCTGGGCCGAGAAAAACGGCTTCGATACCACGGTGATGGATACCTCCTACGCCGAAGAAGCCGGCCTCAAATCAGCAACATTTGAGGTCAAAGCCCCCTATGCTTTCGGGCGCCTGTCGATTGAAGCGGGAACCCACCGCCTGGTGCGTATTTCCCCCTTCAATAGCCAGGGCAAACGTATGACGTCATTCGCTGCGGTGGAAGTTATCCCCCTCATCGAGCAGACCGACCACATCGAAATCCCCGAGTCTGAACTCAAGATCGATGTCTTCCGCTCATCGGGGCCCGGTGGCCAGTCCGTGAACACCACAGACTCCGCCGTCCGTATGACCCACATCCCCACCGGCATCGTGGTCTCCATGCAGAACGAAAAGTCCCAGTTGCAGAACCGGGCTGCGGCGCTGCGCGTCCTGCAATCCCGCCTCCTCCTGCTCCGCAAAGAGCAAGAGGACGCCAAAAAGAAGGAACTTGCCGGTGACGTTAAAGCCTCCTGGGGGGACCAAATGCGTTCTTATGTGCTCAACCCCTACCAAATGGTCAAAGACCTACGAACCAACTATGAAGAGGGAAACCCCAGCGCCGTATTCGACGGTGCGCTCGACGGTTTCATCGACGCCGGCGTGCGGTGGCGCGCGGCAGAACGACAGAAAAGAAAGAACGAAGAATAATCGTGGCTAAGAAAAAAGTAACGAAAGAAGACCCGAATAACCACACCATAGCGTCCAACCGCCGTGCTCGCCATAACTACAACATCGTAGAGACCTGGGAAGCCGGGCTGGTGCTCATGGGAACCGAGGTTAAATCCCTACGCGATGGGGGAGCCTCAATCACCGATGGCTTCTGCCAGATGTACGGCAACGAGCTGTGGCTCGAGGGCATCCATATCGCCGAATACGGGCGTGGATCCTGGACCAACCACGCAGCCCGTCGCCGCCGTAAACTGCTCATGCACCGCAGCGAAATCAACAAAATCGCTCAGAAGCTCAAGGAAAGCGGCTACACCGTCGTGCCCCTCAAGCTCTATTTCAGCAAGGGCCGCGCCAAGGTGGAAATTGCCTTGGCCACCGGTAAGCGTGACTACGACAAGCGCCAGGCCCTGCGTGAGCGTCAGGACAATCTCGAAGCCCAGCGCGCTATGCGCTATAAGAACCTGGGCTAGCCTAACAACCTACTCGAAGGAGAGAAATGACCACCGGAAACAACAACGAAAACCCCTACGGCGACTACGTACCCGGGCAGTACAGCTCAGGTACTACAGAGCAGGGAAATGGGGACTATAGCCAGCAGGGTAACAGTGCTTCCTCACAGCCCAGCTACTCGCAGCCTACCTATTCTCAGCCTAGCTACGGCCAGGCGGATTACAGCCAGCAACCTGCCAGCTACCCCTCCTACGGGTATGACGCTTACGGCCAGCAGGCAGCCTCAGCACCTAAGGGCCTGGCTATTACGTCGCTGATTCTGGGTATCCTGTCCTTCCTGAGCGGCTGGGTCGTTCTGGGCGGCATTCTGGGCATTGTCGGCCTGGTACTTGGTATCGTTGCCCTGCGCAAGACCAAGACCGGTGGCGGCGGTAAGGGTCTGGCTATCACCGGCATCGTATTTAGCTCCCTGGGCATTCTTATTTCTCTGGTAATGCTGGTGTTCTTCGGTTGGATTTTCTCAGCCTTCGGTGAGTGCATGGTCTACGCTGAGAACGAGGTTCTCATGGAGCAGTGCATGAACCAGCAGCTGGGCCTTGAGGTCACAGACTCAAGCAGCAACGTCTAATCAACCTGCCAGCTGGCTCTTTACAGCATGGAGGGCCAGCTGGTAGAGTGGTGCATCCGAGCTAATTGGGCCGGTGTCTTTCACTGATGAGTTGCGGCTCGAAAGAGCACTGGAAAACGCTTAGCTTGGCGTTCTTTGATAAAAGAATATGGGGATGATCGGTTTCGACGATGTGAGTTGAGATGGATGAAGCGTGCCGAGGATGCAGGGTTATCTCGTTAACGCCCTCTGCAAAAAAATAAGTGCAGAATCTAAGCGCACTGACTTCGCACTCGCTGCCTAATAATCCCAGCGATGCAGTCTGGTAGCCTGAGCTTGCCTTTGGCTCAGCTCCTACCATCAGTTTAAAAGGCCACTGCTGCCCGTCCTTGTCGTAGGGCCGGGTGGGACTTTTATACGGCTAGGTTAGGCCTTGTAAGTGTTTGCGCAAGCAAGGTAGCCGAAAACACCGCTTTCACAAACTGCGCACGGAGAAGACCCGTTGACGCCACATCGGACCGGGGTTCGATTCCCCGCATCTCCACAGTATTGAGGCCCTCCGCCCGGATAATCCGGGCGGAGGGCCTTTTCTGTGTCTTTACGACTTGCCGTTACTTCTTAGGTTCTACCGTGGGGATAGATGAAGTAGCAACCTTCGATGATGAAGGGGATGCGCCAGCCGTATTCCTGCATGGCAGCATCGCCCAGTATTGAGGATAGGCCGGTTGGCAACGATAGAACCGAGAATTAGACCGGAGACGGCGACGGTCATGAGCAGAGAGGTTGCTAGGCCACGACGTTCGGGGCCACCGTATTCGGCGACATAGGAGGTGACGAAGCCGTAGACACCGTAGCCGTACCATTCGATGAGGTGCCCGGCGACGGCCCCGATAAAGGCTTTGCACTTTTGCTGTGTGGGACGTACCGGCTGCATCGTCTTTTCCTGCTTTGAAGATTGCTTCTGTCATCTTTGGTTCTCTTGGTGTTGTTTGTGCGGATGCCCCCGGTGCGGTAGGCGTTGCACCAACAGTAATGATGTGATTTGCATCATAGCAATGTAGGTTTTTTCATTACATGTTGCTCTGGTGTGTAATTTTCTACAATGGTGATATGCGTGAGATGTCTTACATGGCTTGGATGTTTTGCTGTGAACGCTGGTTGTGGAAAAGGATGCCCTGGTGGTGAGTGCTGTAAGGGGTGTTGTTGATGAGCTCTCGGAGTACTAGGCAGTGCCGCGTGAAGAGCTGGTTGATAGTGTAGCAGGGGTTTTGATGCGGCGATAATGTGCCTAGAAAAGTTCTGCGCCTGTAGATGAAGTGTTGGGTGGTGGATGTGAAGGGGTCTATGAGGTGGCTCCTTGCCGAAAGGTGCAGGGGGTTTCTCTGGCCTCTGTGTTGAGGGTGCACCGCCTTGCTCTATCTGCTACCCAGCGAAGATTTGTGCAGATGGCTGAGCGTTATCACTGGAAGAAGCACGTATCGTCTTGACTTCATTGGAGTCGGGCGGTGCGGGGTACTTTGGTGTGCGTAGTCGGGGCTGGTGCCTAGCGGTTGTATGCACTCCCTGGCTGGGGATGTTGTAGGGCAGGGGTTATTGGCGCCTCTGCGGGAGGATCGCGGCGGCGGTGAAGCCCTGCTGATGTATGTGTGGGCATTTTTGGAGTTTGGCCGTAGCTATCGAGATGCTGTCCAGGCTCTTTATATCCACGAGAATACTTTGCGTAATAAGGTTGCAAAATTTGAGCAGATTACCGGCCGTAGGTTGAATGATATTGATGCCTGTATCGAACTAATATGGCTGCGGCATGATATGGCCCTAAAGGGGACTCTTGGTATAGGTGATTCAGCCTAAAACACCTTATCAATAAGGTTATATGGACTATTTTAAATGAATATTAAGAGGTTTTATGTGAAGCGGAATAAGAGAGTGTGGAGCGATAAAATAATACATGGTTATAAAATATTGCTGGTGGTTCAGCAATAGACATTACTCATCCACCACTTCTTGAAAGGGCTAGCATGTCACGCCTTGCCGGGCTTGTATCGATTCTTGCTTTACCTCGGTTGTTTCCTTTGGCGTATCAGCCCTGGTCATGGGGCTGGGAGTTGTGCTTGGTTTTATTGGCGCCGCCCTGCTCAAAATTGCTCCGAAAAAGGTAGCTGTTACGGCCTAGGCCTCTGAACAGCAGCAAGCCCCAGCCCCGTTTCTTCCCCTCTGTACGGTGAGTAGAAGCGGGGCTATTGCCTAGATTACGGGGTGACGGTGCTGGTAAGCTGACCATAAGATAAGGCCCAGTAGCGGGCCGACCGTTTTAGGAAGAAAGAGGACGCCGTGAGTAGTCAGCCCCCCGCTTATCCCCAGCCGCAAGTATCCGCGGGCCCGGGCGTCCTTCTGCCTCCTGTTTTGGACCACGAAACCCCGGGGGAGCCTGCCCAGTACCGGGTGCCAGACGCCCACCGCCGCCCTTATGGAGAAATGGTGCGTGATAAGCGCGGACGGGGCTACTATCAGGCAGTCATGGCTCTATCTGTGGGCGTAGCGAGCTGGCTCGTAGTGCTCATGGCTGGCGTTTTTGCCCTGCTGGCTCTCATTCCTGCGGTGGTGGCTATTGTGCTGGGTATCAAAGCCTTACGCGCTCGTAAGCGTAACCCGCGCACCCGCTTTCACGGGCAGACAGCCGGTATGGCCTGGGGCGGCATTGCCCTGGGTATTCTCTGCATTCCGGTGGCGGTCTTTTTCTACTTCATGGCGAGCTGGTTCCTGAACGGGGCCGAAACCGCGAACTGCGAAATCACCCACGCCGGGGACGAGGAAGCCATTACCCGCTGCATCGAGAGCAATACCAGCTACTAGCCCCACGTCCAAGGAGAGCGGAGATACAATACCCCAACCCCGATAACCATATTGCGGTTCTGATTGATGCTGAGAATGTCAGTCCGCACAATATTGAAGGGGTGCTCCAGGAGCTCTCGAAGTACGGCACAACCTCGGTGCGGCGAATCTATGGGGACTGGAGCTCCCAGTAGCTTGCAGGGTGGAAGGCTAAGATCCAGCAACACTCTCTCAAGCCCCAGCAGCAATTTACCTTCACCAAGGGCAAGAACTTTAGCGATATTGCCCTGGTCATTGACGCGATGGATCTCTCTCCGGAAAATGTGGAGAAAGCAGACTCCCCGCCCCAGCGTTTAAGCACGAATCAGCTTCGCCAAGATACAGCCTTGGTGGGTCTGCTGCGAAGTGTTATAGTGGCAAGCGAGGACGAGGACGGCTGGGCTCAGCTCTCTTTGATTGGGGTGACTTTGCGTAATCGTTCCCCGGAGTTTGACCCCCGTAACTGGGGCTAAGCCAAGCTGAGGGACTTGATTAAAGCGGTAGATCTCTTTGAAGTTAGCCGGGTGCAGGCAGATAACGGTCACACTAATATTCGTGTGCGCATTATGAAGTAAAGCCTTACTGGAATACCACACGCTGTGAGCTCCACCTCAATCGCGTTATGATGGGGGAAAGCGCCCCCAGCACGCCCAGGAGCACCCCGTGACTGAATCAGAAGCACCCGCAGGCCGCTACGAGCAGGACGGCCAGGCCCCACGTTTCACGCCGGCTGACCCGGCCCACCCCACAACCGACGAAATCCCCTTTATCTACCCGGCCCACTGGGAGGCGGACGTCGTCCTGCGCGATGGAGCCACCGCCAACCTGCGCCCCGTTGTCCCCACCGACCGGGCAGCCCTCGAAAAAATGTACTCGGGCCAGTCAGAGCGCACTATCTACCTGCGTTTCTTCACCCACAAACCCACCCTGAGCGACAAAGAACTGACCCGGTTCACCACGGTGGACCACAATAACCGGGTTGCCTTCGTCATTATGCTGGGCGATGAAATGATCGGCATCGGCCGCTACGACCGCACCCACAACCCCACGGAGGCCGAAGTAGCCTTCATGATTTCCGATGCCCACCAGGGGCGCGGCATCGGGTCAATCCTGCTAGAACACCTCGCAGCAGCTGCTAACGAACGCGGCATTGACAGGTTCAGCGCCGAAGTCCTGCCCCAGAACCGCAAAATGCTCAATGTCTTCACCGATGCGGGCTACGAGATTTCCCGCGAATTTGAAGACGGCCTGGTCATGGTCTACTTCAACATCGACCCCACCGACCGCTCCCGCGGCGTGATGGAAGCCCGCGAGCACCGCGCCGAAGCCAAATCTATCGCCGAGCTCCTTGCCCCAGATACCGTTGCCGTGATCGGTACAGCGCCCCGCTGGGAAGCCAACGGCCACAAGGTCATTAAAACCCTGGTGACAGGCGGATTCACTGGCACCCTCTACGGCGTCAACGAGGACCAGCTACCTGCCGGTGAGGTGCCCATTTACCCCAGTATCGGTGAAGTACCGGCCCGTGTAGATTTAGCTATTATCGCCGTCCCCATCGCCGAGGTAGCCGCAGCCGTAGAAGCCTGCGGCGAGGCGGGCGTCCGCGGCGTCCTCATCTACACCTCCGGCTACGCGGACGACGGGGCCCGCGGCCGCGCCCGTCAAAAAGCCCTGGTGAAATCGGCACGTAGCCACGGTATGCGCGTCATTGGTCCTGCCTCCTTCGGCCTGCTGAACAATAACCCTGGCGTCCGCCTTGACGCCACCATCAGCGCCCAAGATCCCAAACCCGGCGCCCTGGGTCTCTTTAGCCAGTCCTCGGCTATCGGCGCCATGTTCTCTAACACCGCCGTCAAACGCAACATCGGTGTATCGTCCCTGGTCTCAGCGGGTAACCGCGCCGACGTGTCGGGTAACGACATCATGCAGTACTGGGAAGACGACGAAGCAACCCGCGTTTGCGCCCTCTACCTTGAATCTATCGGCAACCCCCGAAAGTTCTCCCGTATCGCCCGCAGGCTCTCCCGCGTCAAGCCCGTACTCGTGGCCAAGAACGCTGTGACCGGCCAGCAGCTCCCTCCCGGGCATTCGGGGCGAACCTCCATTGCCCCCACCGAAGCCCTGGACGCCATGTTCAAGCAGGCTGGAGTCATCAGCGCCGAAACCTTCGACCAGGTGCTCGACGTGGCCCAGGTGCTGGTCTCCCAGCCCCTTCCCGCTGGGCGGCGCGTGGCTATCCTCTCCAACGCCTCAGCCCTGGGGCAGATTATCGCCGACAAATCCGAGGCCCTGAACATCGATGTGCGGGTGACCGAGTCCATGCTGAGGCTCACCGATGACGGGATCGACGGGCTGGAGGTGCTTGAGGACGTGGCAACCAGCGCCCTCGAAGCATCAGATATTGATGCAGCCATTGGTGTCTTCCTCACCGGCGACTCTATCGACCCCAAGGATGTTGCCCGCGTCCTTTACCGCGCAGGCAAGCGCACCGGAAAACCCGTGGTTGCTGCCTTCCCCGGCACGCTGAGCTTTGATGCAGCCCTTCGCGGAATCTGGGAAGACCCGGATGAGCGGACGCCCGCCCCAGCAGAGAACGACGCAGCGGGGGAGAGCGCCCCCACCCTGCAAGAAGGGCTGCCCTGCTTTGAGTCCCCGGGGGCTTCTATACTGGCTTTGGCAAGCGTCATGGACTATGTGGAGTGGCGGGAGAAAGAAACCGGGGTTCTGGCTACTCCCGAGAACGTCAGCCCCAAGGCTGCGGCTGCTGATATCGCCCAGCACCTGACCCAGGTGAGCGGTGAGAACCTACTCGATGTACCAGCCTCTGCCACCGAAGAACTCCTTGCCCACTACGGCATTAGCCTGCTGCCCGAATACGGCTTTGACACCGCAGAAGAAGCGGTTGAGGCCGCTGCCCGGGCAGGCGGCTACCCGGTCGTGTTGAAAACAATTGACGACTTCCTGCGCCACCGCATAGATTTGGGCGGCGTGCGCCTGGGCATCGAAAGCGACGCCGAACTTATCAGCGAAATAGCCCAAATGCACCGCGTGCTCGAACCCTATGGCAGGTTCGACCTCACCGTGCAGAAACAGGCTCCTGCCGGTCAAACAGCTGTACTCACCGGCATCGAAGACCCCCTGATTGGCCCCGTGGTCTCTTTCGGTATGGCCGGGGATGCTACCAGCCTGCTGGAAGACTGGGCCCACCGCATCCCACCGTTGACCGAACGGGATGTCTATAAGATGGTGCGCTCGCCCAAGGCCGCAGTCAAGCTCTTTGCTGACGGCGACCTGCCCCAGGTGCGGGTGGACCTGCTCGAAGATCTTTGCGCTCGGGTAGCTCTGATGAAAGACAACCACCCCGAGATTGCCTACCTTGAGCTCAACCCCGTCCTGCTCTCACAAGAGACCCTCACGGTGGTGGGTGCCAAGATACGCCTGGGTAACCCCCAACAGCGCACCGACTCTGCCCGCCGAACCATGAGCAGCTAAGTGTAACCTAGTCATGACCTAAGATGGAGGGTAGACCTACTGGCCAGATTCACCCTAGAAAGAGACGAGACGATGAACCTCAGCGCAGCCGAAGCCCTCACCAGGGATATTCAGCAGGCAGGATTTTACCCCGAGCTCGTCCTCGATACGGTCGATGAAGCCCTGGCGGGGTTGGTGCCTACCTCGCACCTGGTTCAGGTCGAGACCCACTTTGACCAGAACGAGGTGCACCGCCACATTACGGTGCTGGTGCTGGCCGGTCAGATGCTCCTGGTCGCCCACCTGGATGACCAGAACCTCGACGAAAGCGGCCAGCAGGTGCTCGCCCACGTGTCGGTTGAGACCCTGCACGTGAGCCGTATTCGAACCCTGACCATCAGCTACACCTACCCGCAGCCCCAGCACTACCGGGCCGGTAGACCCGTCTCAGAAGTATCGATGCTGATCGCCTGGACGGGCTCCCAGCGCCTTGATGTGCAACCGGCAGACTGCCCTGACCCCGCCTGCGATGCCGACCACGGCTACACCGGTATGGGCCCACGAGAAGACATGCTCCTGCGTGTGAGCGCCCCGGCCGACGGGGAAGCTGCGACCGATCAGGCTAGGAGCTTCGCCCGCGCACTGCGCTCTGCCCACATGGCAGCAATGAACCAGGTAGCCGCCCCGGCAGGTGGCTCCGCCCAGGCAGGGGCCTAAGATGAGCGTCCTGACCGATTACTGCGGTAACGCCCTACCCACCGAACCCGGCTACGGCGGCAACAACCTAGCCAATCTCTTCGAATCCTGCGGCACCCTGGTCGCCCAGGGGGCTATCACCCCCGACCCGCACCCCCTGCACGGGGCAGGACGTCACGACCTGCTCGGCCTGGCAGACCGCCTGCGCGCCGCCGGGGTTGACCCTACCCGCTACCGCAGCGTTTGCCTGGTCATGGTCGACGGGTTGGGGCAGAGCCTACTGACTTCCTACGGCTCCTATGCCCCCTTCTTGAAAAAGGCCACCCAACTCGGCCCGATTCACTCGGCCGTTCCCTCGACCACGGTGGCTTCACTCAGCAGCCTGGGAACAGCCACCCCGCCGGGCTACCACGGCATGGCCGGGTACGAGGTGAAAAACCCGGCTACCGGGGCCGTGATGAACCAGCTGTCGGGCTGGGACAAGGCTGTCGACCCCCATCAGTGGCAGCCCCACCCCACGGTCTTTGAACGCTACCAAAACCACCTGGATGTAGCGACAGTATCGCTGAGTAAATATGCGGGCACCGGTCTGAGCGAGGCTGGCCTGCGGGGCGGACGTTTCGTGCACGCAGCCGGGTACGCAGCCCGCACCACCCTGGCTGCTAGCCTGTTGAACTCCCGTAAACCGTCCCTGGTCTACCTCTACTGGGGGGAAATTGACCAGGCCGGACACAAGTTCGGTACCCGGTCTGACCAGTGGCTAGAGCAGCTGGAAGAGCTTAACCTCGCGCTGAAGTCGCTGGCTCGCAGGCTGCCCCCGCACGTGCTGTTGTTGGTGACGGCAGACCACGGCATGGTCGATATCGCCCCTGAGAACCGCATCGACTACTCGGGCGATACGGCTCTGCTGGATAACATTGAGCTGACGGCGGGCGAACCCCGCATGGTGCAGCTCTACTTGAAAGACACCAGCACTTCTGCCCGCCAGAACGCCCTGGGCCGGTGGGCTGAGGCCTGGGGCGACCAGGCCTGGGTCTTTGACTCAGAAGAACTCTTTGAGGCCGGCTATTTTGGCCAGCCGGTAACCGATGAGGCCCGCCGCCGTATCGGCCATATTATCGTGGCTGCCCGCGAACCTATCGCCCTCTACGACATGCGGCACTACAAGCCCCACGCCCTGCAGATGGTGGGCCAGCACGGGTCTCTCACACTTGAGGAAACTCAGGTGCCCCTGTTGATGCTACCCACCGGCTAGAACCGGTGCGGACGCCCGCCCCGCCGCGTGCGGCTAGGGGCTGGTAGGTGTTGCTAGGGCGGGAGCTAGGCTGCTACCGTCAGCGGCTGGAGCGTTGGAGAGGCTGGCTGCGCTGGCGGTCTCGGCGGCAGAGTCGGTTTCAACGGGGCGGCTGGGCTCGTCGATAGGAGTCGCATCGGTGGGAGCTACTACCTCGGCCGGGGTTGTAGCTACCGGTGTGGGTTCAAGAGTGAGGGTTTCTTCCGCCGCCGGGGTCTCTTCAAGAGTGGGCTCAGGCGGGGCAGTTTCTAGCGCTGATTCAAGCGGGGTAGGCTCCAGGGTTGCTTCGACTACGGGATCCTCTTGGGTGGGGGCATAGAGTACGCTGCCGGGGGCTACCGGTTCTTCGGTGCCGCCGTCCTGCTCCGTAACGGTGGGAGCCTTGGTGTTAAAGCTGGGTACCGGCGCCGCTGCTGAGCTCTCTGCTGCCGACGAGCTGGCCTCTGCCACCGTGGGGCTGGGGGTTACCTCTACCGTGGTTTGGCGAGAGGCATCATCGTTCAGGGGGAGCAAGAAAGCAGCAACCAGGGCGATAGCTGCGGCGGTGAGAACCGCAGATCCCACAAAAAAGACCTTTGAACCGGTCTTGCGGTCTTCCTGCTCATCTGCTGCACTTGGAGGTGCTAGGCGGTCACGTTCAGCTGCTGCGGCCGCGGCGGCGGCCAGGGCTGCCTGCCTGCGGGCTTCTTCTGCCCGTTCGGCCTCTTTCGCCGCAGCTTTTTCAGCGGCCCGGTCAGCCCGTCGTTCTTCGCGGGTGAGCTTTTCAACCACGTCCCCGTTGCGCATGAGACCAAAAGCTAGGGAATCGTCGTCCGTGTCGATCACGGTGCGGGTGCTCCCGCTATCGGCAGTCACGTACTCGTAGCCGTTTGCCAGAGGGAGGGTTTCGGTCGCATCATCGGCAGTGCCCTCGGGAGCAGGAGCGGGTAGCGCCTCGGTGGCGTCGTCGGTGGTGGGCTTCTGGTCGTCAGACTTGGGTGACTGGTGGGAACGGGGCGTGGTCACGTTTTCCTTATCAAGTGTTTCTAAGCCCTTTACCCGTGTGCGAAACGGTTGCGACGTGGGCTGGTGCGGTGAAAATAAGAGAGATTACTGTATCTAGTGTACGCGCTGAAAGCTTGCTGGTGCTGTGGTGCCTCTAACGAAAACACCCGTGAAATCGGCGACCTCCCTTGGCCCTTACACCAGTAAGAGCAAAGCCCCGCGCCCTTCCCCAAAAGGGGCGGACGCGGGGCTTGGGCAGGCGCTGCCAGCGGCGGGTTTAGCGGCGCTGGTTGCCGAAGATAATGTCGTCCCAGCTCGGTACGCTGGTGCGCTTGGCCCGGCTAGCCTTGGGCTGCTGGGCCTTAGGCTCTTCTTCTACCTGCTCGGCCTGCGCCTCAGGGGCATCTTCTGCACCCTCGGTAAGGGGAGACTGAGCCTGCCGGGAATCAGCTTCGCGCTGGGGCTCCACAGCGACGGGCGAGCCATCGGTGCCCTGGCCCTGCTCATCAGGCAGGGAACCCTGAGCACTTGAAGTCTCGGCGGTCAGGGGAGCTTCCTCAAGAGCTACCGGAGCTTCGGTGCTATTCTCGGTAGCCTCCTCAGGTACCTGCTGCTCTACGGTATTTTCGCTAGTGGCATTTTCACTGGCTGTATTTTCGCTAGCGGCAGTCTGCTGCTGGGCTGCTTCTTCGGCTACCGGCGCAGCAGGTTCTTCGGTTTCAGGGGCAGGATCGGCCTGCACCTCGGCCGCGGGGGCAGGGCGGGAGCTGCGGCGGGCACGTTCGAGCAGGTCAGCTAGCTTGCGCTCGCTGGCAGGGTCAAAGGAGCGGACGCCGCGGCGGGCGGCCAGCTCGTCGAGCAGCTCGTTCTGTTCCTTCTGCTCGGGGATGCTCACGCGGGCGATGCGGGGCTCGGCAACCTGAACACCAACGGTAGCGGGAGCAGCCTGCTCGGGAACGTCGCTTGCAGCCTCGTCCTGGGGCGCCGCTGCCTGCTTGGCCGGGCCCGGAATGGGGGCATCGTGGGAGTGGTCGCGGCCCATGAGGAAGTAGGCGGCTTCGTTTGAAGCGTAGATACTCTGGTTGGCAGGGTTGAAGTTCCATCGAGCGGGGAACATGACGCCGCGGGGCAAGTTAGCCTGGGCGTCCTCGCCTAGCTCTACATCGACAGACACGGTCCACTGGCCTGACTCCTGCTGCCAGGTGCTCCACTCCATCGGGGCTTGGGAGAAGTCGAAGCGTTCAGATACAGCTTCGATGTGCTGATTGAGGCTCTGAGCAGTTCCACCCTGGCCGGGGGCAGGGGAGATGACCACGGTACGGGCTGTCTGGATGATGTTGGCGCGTTCAGCGACGATGGGCCACTCGTAGCGGCGCACGCGCTCCGGCTCCCACCCTGACTCTGCGGCAATCTCTTCAACCGTTGCACCCTGGCGGAAGCGGGTCTGGATATCGCGGGGGCCAAAGGCTCCGCTAGCGCTGCCGCCGCGCAGGGGGCTGATACGGCGGGCGCGGGCAATGCTCTGCCGTAGGTTCTGGTCGATGGGCAAGAGGTAGGTTGCGCCGTCAGATGATTCGAGGACGAGGTTTTCACCGTCGTCGTGAATGCCAGCAAGTCGCAGTTCTCGCACTGCTCGGTCTCCTTAGATGGGGCCGGGCACCGCCTCAGCAGAGAGGGGTGCTCACTTCAATCTTTACACTTACTTGAAAGACTACCGGCTCAAGCTGTGCTTGAAAGCTAAAGTAGCTGGGGGCAGGAGAGAAGTTTTGAAAAAACCCGGTTTTTCAAGGGTTTTTCGCTCAAGTTCAGCAAGAGCTTGAAATATTTTTCTGCTCCCGTATCAGCCCTGTCTGAGCCATTGTGACTCGCTGAGAGAGAACATGAAGTTTGCACTTGCATTATCGGGGGCAATGGTGAACAATTCTACCCGTCACCTCAACACAGTCGTAGACCCTGACGAGCGCAGAGTTGGTCGACACCAAGACCGAGGTGCAGGTACCCCAGACCAGACAGAGGGGGTATCTACCCTTCGCACACTTAATACGGAGAAAACCATGGCAACCGATTACGATGCACCTCGCAAGCAGGATGAAGAGAGCAAGGACCAGTCCTTTGAGGAGCTGCGTTCACGCCCCTCAGAAATGCAGTCAGGTGCAGTGGATGAGGACGAAAACGCAGCGGCCGAAAGTTTTGAGCTGCCCGGTGCTGACCTCTCCAATGAAGAGCTGAACGTTGTGGTGCTCCCTGCACAGGACGATGAGTTCACCTGTGCTTCCTGCTTCCTGGTGCGTCATCGCTCCCAGATCGCCCGCGAAGAGGGCGACCTCAAGTTCTGCATCGAGTGCGAGAGCTAAGACTAAGAAACTTCAAAAGTACGAGGGCAGGCCCGCGTTATATAACGCGGGCCCGCCCTCGTATCAGCCAGAAATGATGTATGTCTGCCAGGTGCTAACAGTCTTTGGGCGTCTTATTAGTCTTCTTCGGGCAGACCCTCATTCAGGATGGCGGCAATTTTTTCGGGGTGGCGGGAGGACGCAATCCAGTAGGGGGTAGGGTCTGCCGGGTCAGTGATCTGAATACGAATGACTGAGGTAATCCACCCGCGGAAACACATGTAGGCGCGGCCATCGAGTGCTGGGCCGGTAGCGAGGCGGGCATCTTCACCTCGGAAGGCGTAGGCCCGACCAACATAGTCACGCTCGATACGGGCCCGGCCAAAGCGCACGGTTGTCTCGGTAATTTCGATGGTGGGGGAGCTGCCGTAGAGTATTCCGCCGACCAGCAGGAACATCACGATACCGGCAATAATTCCAGCGGTGATATTAATCGGTGCGCCTACCAGGAAGGAGGCTAGGCCAACACCCAGGCAACCTATCCACAGGCCGATTCCGGGGGCCAGACGTTCACGGTAGAGCACGGTGGGGACGGTAGCAGGCATAGCTTCCTTCGACGAGGGACAAACTGTGAAGTATGAGCCGGGGCAAACCCGGCGCACAGGTTCTAGTCTAAGGGGTTTTGGCGCCCGATGTGGACGGCACCGGAGCACTTAAGCCGGTACAGTAAAGAGGGTGATGAATCAGCTTAAGATTGATATCAAGATGCTCGATGAGGGAATTGAGCCCCCCGCCTACGCCCAGCCCGGGGACGCCGGTGCTGATTTGCGCTCGCGCGTGGACCTCACCCTGCAACCGGGTGAACGGGCCCTAGTGCCGACCGGTGTGGCCATCGCCCTGCCCGAGGGCTATGTGGGTCTGGTGCACCCCCGTTCGGGTCTGGCTGCTAAGCACGGCATTACGATTGTGAACGCGCCGGGCACCGTTGATTCCGGGTATCGGGGTGAGCTCATGGTCTGCCTGCTTAATACCGACCGGGAGCAGGCTTTTGAGATTCAGCGCGGTGACCGCATTGCCCAGCTGGTTATTCAGCGGTTTGAGCCGGCTACTTTTAATGTGGTGCAGAGTTTGAGCGAAACTGAGCGCGGAACTGCCGGGTTCGGTTCAACGGGCGTACAGTAAGAGCAGTAGATAGGCGAGGGCCGAAGGAGGCACTATGTTTGGTTTTGGTAAGAAAAAGAATGGCGCGGACGCCGCGGCTGAGCGTGAACAGGGCACGGCTGGTGATGCGGTAGAGCACAACGGGAACGACAGCGTTCCCGAAGAAGCACCTGCTGAGGCTACCCAGGGCGAGGCTCCCCAGCCCGCTGCGGACGAGTTAGCAGCTGCGTCCTTTGTGGAATTTACCCGTGATAACGGCCCCTTTGACATCACCGAGCAGCGCACCGGCTCTAGCTACATTGACCTGGGCGGCCTGTTGGTCAAGAGCAACCCCGGGCTGAACCTGCGCCTTGAGGCGGACCAGAAGACCCAGCAGGTTATCGCGGTGACCCTGCAGCTGGGGGAAGGCACCCTACAGGTGCAGGCTTTTGCGGCTCCTAAGAGCCGCGGTATCTGGGATGAGATCCGTAAGGAACTGTCTGAAAGCGTACGACGTCAGGGCGGCCAGGTTGATATCAACGATGGCCCCTTTGGGCGTCAGCTGATTTCCCGCGTACCCGCTGAACTTCCCGACGGACGCAAGGGCTTCCGTATCGCTCGTTTCGTGGGCGTGGACGGGCCCCGCTGGTTCGTCCGTGGTGTCTTCTCGGGTAAGGCCGTGCTGCCCGGTGAGAGTGCTACCGCCCTTGAAGAGGTCTTCCGTACCATCGTGGTCAACCGCGGTTCAGACCCCATGCCCCCGCGCGACCTGCTGCCCATGCGCGTACCCCAGAACATTCAGGACGCCGCTGCCGCCCAGGCCGCTGCCGCAGCGGCTGCCCAGGCTGAGAAGAAGCCCACCGTTGAGGTGCCCCGCCGCGGCCCCGAAATCACTGAAATCGGCTAGCGCCCATGCCTGAGACTGAGTCTCCCTTTACCCAGCAGCGGGCTGCCGGGCCGGTCACCCGCCTGGAAGAGTACCCCGAGCGTTTTCGCGCCAGGGCCGCCGGGCGTGTAACCCGCGTGCACATGTCGCATGTGGGGGCTAACCCCCGGTTCGAGGTGACCCTGCTGGTCGATAAGTCTAAGCCCCTTCCTCCGGCTAAGACCCACCCCATGACGGGTATGCCCATTGCAGAGACCGGTGAAGATCTCGATGACACCACCGATGTGAGCACCACCGAAGACACCTCAACCGGCCAGATTTCTGTGCTGGATGAGGAGACCGGCTTCACCACCCGGTTTAGCGTTAACCGGGCGGCTCCCCGGGTGCTCTACCCGGAGTTCCCGCCCCTGAGCCCCGGTACGGTGCTGACCCTGATTTGGCAGGGTCAGCGCCAGGTGCCGGGAATAGAGGCAGGCGGCTATCTTCGGGTCTCGGGCATGCTGAGCACCCGCGAGAAGCCCCTCATGTACAACCCGCGCTACGAGATTGTTCCGGCCCTCTAGCCGCAGGCGCAAGGACGCCGCCGGCCCCACCTTCGGCGAAGAAGGCGGGGCCGGCGTCCTTTTTGCTGATAAGCACGAAGAGAGCTAGCTGAAGAGGGCGCGGATGTCGTCCTCACCGGTGGGGGTGGTGATGAAGAAGAGCTCGTCGCCGCCCTCAATCACGTCGTCGCCGCTGGGGGTAATCGGTACCCCGTCGCGCAGAATGGCGGTAAGGGTAGTCTCGTAGGGCCACTGCACGTTATCGACGGTGTGGCCAATAATCGGGTGGTCGGTGGGCACGGTGTATTCGACCAGGGTGGCGCTACCGGTCTTGAGGGTGAGCAGACGGACAACGTCGCCCACCTCTACCGCTTCTTCCACCAGGGCGGTCATGAGGCGCGGGGTAGAAACCGCAACGTCCACGCCCCAGGAGTCGTCGAAGAGCCACTCGTTCTTGGGGTTATTTACGCGGGCCACGGTGCGGGGTACCCCGAACTCACTGCGGGCCAGCAGCGATACCACCAGGTTGGTTTTGTCGTCGCCCGAGGCGGCCACAATGACGTCTGCGTTCTCGGGCTTGGCCTGGCGCAGGACGGACAGCTCGCAGGCGTCCCCAATCACCCAGTGGGCGTGCTGAATGTCGCTGCGGGAAATCGCCTCGGGCTTGATGTCGATAATGGTGACCGTGTGGCCGTGGGAGAGTAGTTCGCGGGCGCTAGATGAGCCCACCGAGCCAGCGCCGATAACGATTACTTCCATTCCAGATCCCCCTCAGCGTTGCGTGCCGGGGGAGTACCCAGCACCCTGGCAATGTCGTTGATGTCTTCGGTGCGCATCATTGCGTGCACCGTATCGCCCTGCTGGTAGGAGGTCTCCTTGGTGGGGAGCATACCCTCCCCAAACCGGGTCAGGTAGGCCACGCGCACACCGGCAGCTCGCTCAATCTCGGTCAGGGCGTGCCCAGCCCAGGCCGCGTGCAACTGCAGCTCACCAAGCATCAGGCGGCCCGAAGCCTCACGAAAATCACCGGCCATAGCCTGCTCCGGCAAAATGCGGCGCAGCACCTGGTCTGTCGACCAGCGCACCGCAGCCACCGTAGGAATACCCAGACGCTGGTAGAACTCAGCCCGGTTGGGGTCGTAGATACGGGCCACCACGTGCTGCACCCCAAAGGTCTCACGAGCCACGCGGGAGGCAATAATGTTGGAGTTATCGCCAGAAGACACCGCGGCAAAAGCGTAGGCGTGCTCAATACCGGCCCGCTTGAGGGTCTCGCGGTCAAAGCCCACACCGGTCACCTTCTTACCCGCAAAATCCTTGCGCAACCTGCGGAAAGACCGGTCATCCTGATCGATTACAGCAACCGAATGACCCGCATCTTCTAGGGTATGGGCCAGCATGACGCCCACACGACCAGCACCCATAATCACAAAATGGGGCACTTAGCACCTCACGAAACCACGACGGAAACAAACATAAACCCCGCACAGCAGGGTTGCCTCTAGTCTACGCCCGGCGGCCCCACCGCCCAACCGGCGCGCCATAGCCGCGCGGGGGCGTCCTTACCCACAAGCAAAATGTGGTGTGTATAGCTGTGTTTTCCCCGCTCTACCGACTACGGTTAGAGCCTGTGAGAAATATTAGGAGCGCGGCCACCCGCCTGATTTTTGGTGCCCCCGTCACCAGCAGGCACGCAAAGAAAGGCAACTTGCCCAAACGCCGTGCCCTACCCCTCTTCGGGGCGGACGGGTTCTCGTCGGTTGCCTATGCCCCCGACGAAATTCTGCTGACCCTGCTCCTGGCCGGCCACGGTGCCCTCGCCTACTCGCCCCTGGTGGGGCTGGGTATTGCCCTGATTTTGCTGGTTGTGGTGGGCGCCTACCGCTACAACATCCAGCATGTGGGCGAGCGCGGCGACTTCGCCCTGGTGCACCAGAACCTGGGGATAACCGCCGCTATCGTGCTGGGGGCGGCCCTGATGGTTGACTTTATGCTCACGGTTGCGGTGTCGCTGTCTTCTGCTGCCCAGTACCTTGAATCGATTACCCCGGTGCTTCTGGGGCATCAGCGGCTGATTGCCTGTTCCCTCATTGCTCTGGTGACCTTTATCTGCCTGCGCGGCCTCAAGGTGATGCTGCGGGTATCGCACCTTCCCTCTTACGTCTTTTTAGTGCTTCTGGCGGTAACCGTGGCCTGCGGTCTCATTGCGGACGCCACCGGGCAGCTCGGGCGCGCGGTATCGGCTGACTACACGGTGGTGGTAGCCGATGGTGCTGCAGAGGTGCTGACCACCCATCTCGGTGTTGGCCTGCTGTTGGTGAGGGCTTTTGCCTCCGGATCTGTGGCACTGACTGGGGTGAACACCGTTAGTAACGCCGTGAAGGCCTTTGCCCCGCCGCGTCAACGTAACGCGGCCACCAGCCTGATAGTGATTGGCGGCCTGTCTGCCCTGTCCCTGCTGGGGGTGCTCTACCTGGCCCGGCAAACCGGGGTGGTCAGCGTCCTTGACCCAGCTCAGGGGCTACTGATTAACGGGCAGCCCGCGGGCGAAGACTTCCACCAGGTGCCCGCTCTGCTCCAAATCACCGACGCTATCTTCGGCATCCCCCTGGCCAGCGTCCTGCTGGGCGCAGCCACCATCGGTGTGCTCATCGTGGCGGCTATGACGGCCTTCACCGGCTTCCCCATGCTAGCGACCACCATCGCCGCTAAACAATATCTGCCGGTGCATCTTTCCGCTCGTAGCTCCACCGTGCTCTACGCCAACGGCGTTCTGGCTCTGGGGTCCAGCTCTATGCTGCTGGTCGCTATCGTCGGCCCCAACGTGCACGCCCTGGTGCAGATGTACATTGTAGGTGTCTTTACCGCTATGACCCTCACCCAGTACGCGGTGCTCCGCAACCGCTGGCGGGCCCAGCGCATCACTCTCGATACCAAAAAACGCCGCACCCTCTTGCGCGACATCGGCATCAGCGCTATCGGCACCGGTGCCTCGGTTACCGTACTCGTGGTCATCATTCTTACTAAGTTCACCCACGGTGCCTGGGTCACCGTGCTGCTCATTCTTCTTCTGACCTGGCTCATGATCAAAACCAACAAACACTACAGCAATATAGACCGGCAGCTAGCCCTCTCAGCCGACCCCGAACAACTGGCCGCAGACCGGGCGCTGCCCTCCCGCGTCCACGCCCTCATCTACGTTGAGCGGGTACGCAAACCCGTACTCCGGGCCCTCGCCTACGCACGAGCCTCCCGCCCCTCGTCCATCGAAGCTCTCGTGGTGAACGTGGACGAAGCCCGCACCCGCGAAAACATCGATACCTGGGAAGCCCTTGAACTGCCCGTCGACCTGACCGTGCTAGACTCGCCCTACCGCAACCCCGCCGCCAGCGTGCTCGAATACGTGCAGCAGATGCGACAAAAATCCCCCCGCGACGTGCTCGTGGTCTACCTGCCCGAATACGTGGTCTCCCACTGGTGGCAGGGCATCTTCCACCGCCGCACCGTGCATAAACTCAAAGCCCGCCTGCGCCACGAACCGGGCGTCGTTGTAGCCTCCGTGCCCTGGCAAATCGACCGCTAACGCCTCCCCATGCCCTACCTAAGCGAGAAACCATGACCACTAGCCCCACCTCACCCGAACCCGCTATCGGCGACCTCCTAGAACTCACCCCCGAGCGTCCGGCCCACGGCGGTGCCCTCGTCGCTAGGGCGAACGATCGCGTCATCTTCGTCCGTCACGGAGTTGTGGGGGAGCGAGCTACCGCCCGCATCACCGGCCGTGGGCCCAAGGGCCGCTTCTTCTTCGCGGATGTCGTCTCCGTAGAGGCCCCCGCACCGGAGCGCCGCCCCCACCCCTGGGCACCGGCGGACGCGCTCGCGTCCGCTCACCCCCTCGGCGGCATGGAATACGGGCACCTGGACCTAACAACCCAGCGGGCCTACAAGCAGCAGATCGTGAAGGAACAGTTGGTGCGTCTGGGTGGGGTACCTGAAAATCACCCGCTACTGGCTTCACTGCCCGTTCACTCCCTGCCCGGCAACGACCGGGGGCTGCACTGGCGCACCCGCGTGCATTTTGCGGTGGAACGCGAAAGCCAGCAGATTGCCATGTTCCCGCACTCTAGCTCAACCCCCGTGCCCGTCACCGGTTTTCCCCTGGCCGATGAGCGCATTGAGGCCCTAGAGCTGCACCGCCTCAAGCTGGCCGGTATCACTCGGGTGGATGTGGCTGTAGCTGCCACCGATATGCTGGCGGTGGTTTTTACCGTGTCATCGCGGACTACGCCCGTAGAGGTCGCTCAGGAAATTGAGGCCCAGGCCCGGGCCCTGTGGGGGGCGCTGGAAGAGCGCATGATTACCCTGGTCTTCACCCCCGAGAAAAAGAGCGGACGCCGCCGTGGCACCAAACCCGCTGACGTCATCGCCGGTGCCGCCAACCCCACCCTGCTGGAAACCGCCACCGTCTACGCCCAGGACTTCTACTGGAACGTAGCCGCGACCGGCTTCTGGCAGATCCACCGGGCCGCCCCCGAGGTGCTCGGCAACGCGGTGCTTGAAGCTGCCCGCCTGAAAAAGGGGATGACGGTCTACGACCTCTACGCAGGTGCAGGCTTCTTCACCGCCCTGGCTGCTGACGCGGTGGGGGACAGGGGCACAGTGCTGTCAGTTGAGGGATCCCCGGTGACCAGCAGCAACGCGTCCGAAAACTTTGGCGACGAAGGCCCGTCACGCACCCACAGGTCTGAGCGGACGCGCGTGCGCGTGGAACGCGGGGACGTCGCCCGGGTGCTTGAGAAGATCAGCGGTGAGGTGGCTAAGGGGCACTACGCCGCCCCTGACGTGGTGATTTGCGACCCGTCTCGTGAGGGCGCTGGCCGCACCGTGATGGAGCAGGTGTCTGATCTGAACCCCTCCACCCTGGTCTATGTTGCCTGCGACCCGGCGGCCCTGGGGCGTGACACCGGCTACCTGCGCGCAGAGGGCTGGCGACTTGTACGCGTCGAAGCCTTTGATATGTACCCCAACACCCACCACGTGGAAGCGGTGGCGGTGTTTAGCCGGTACGGGGTCTAGCGGTTCCCGGAAAAGACCACTTCAATGATCATTCCATCTTGTTTTTTCTTATAGTCAAAACCCTTGATTGTTAGTTTTAGTTGAGTTGCTCATTGAATGCATCGATGAGGGCTGATAAGCAGAGATTTTTATCGTAGAAACTGTACTGATGTTAGTTTGCTGTCCCTAGGGGAGAACGGCAGATGCCCACACTATGGTTTGTTACAGCTAGTGAAGCTTTGAGGGAAGGCAAAGCCTGGTGACTATAGAGTTCTGCTAGATAGGCGTGTAAAGGCTCTGGACAGGGGATATCTGGGTGCTCAAGAAGAGTTGTGAACCATGATCTGACTTCTTGGGGGTAGAGGTTGCCGCCAATAGATGAGATTCGGGAACACCCTGCCTGTATGTTCTCAGCGAGGCTGACTTCGCCCCCTGCATATATAGGAAGGTGAGGCAGATTCTTCTTGATTGCCTTGACCTGTGCTGGCCCTGCGGCCTCTTTGATACCTGCTAGGTTCGGGATATCTGCGAGCTTTTCAAGCGTTTCAAGCGAGAGATTGAAGCCGGTGCGGGCTGGGTTGTTGTAGAGCACCACTGGTTTGCTAGTTCGGCCTACGAGCTCACGAACATAGTAGATAGCCTCTGACTGGGTAGGGCGGATATAGGGAGGGAAGCCCAATACCATGCCGGTAATATGAGGTGCTTCGTGGAGTTCGCTGACCAGCTGCATAGCTTCTTTGAGTCGGATGCTAGCTACCCCAAAGAGAAGTTCGAATCCTTGAGGTGTCGCTAGATTACCCAATCCGGCTAGGAGCTCCAGCTTTTCAGCTATCGAAAGACTGTGCTGCTCTCCGGTACTTCCGGAGACCATGACGGAATCGATGCCCTGTTCAATGAGCCACTCTATATGTCTTAGGGTTGCTCCTGTGTCTAAGGTTTCATCGGAAGCAAAGGCGGTGGGGACGGCGACATGAAATGTTTGTTCAAGCATGGGGGCATCCTTGTGCTAAGAAACTTCTAGGGATAGGTACTTGGGGTGCTCAGTAAGGTGTAATTGCTAGGGAACGGCTGAGCTTATATGGTTCCGTCTGAGTCTTCTTGTAGAGTTAGTCCCCGTCGTAGGGCTCCCTCAATAAAGAACAGTGTGGCGATAAAGAGAAAAGTTACGAGCCCCTGATCTGACATAAAAGTCGGTTCTAACTCGACCTTGCTGAGCCCTGCGGATTTTTCTATTCCGCGGGCAGTTAAATCGGTGAGTAGGGAATACCCAATCATTCCGATAAGTAGTACAACGGGGATAACCCGAAGGCGGTTCAGGGCCTTCAGTGTGAAATCTGCCTTACGGTAAAAAGACTTAGCGACTTGATGAAGAAGTACAGCTACACAAAGGTACACGAGAAGCTTCCACCCAAAAGCTAGCCAAGCCAGAACCTGGGTTCCCGTACTCAGCCCCTCGGAGCTGACCCAGTAGGTACCGCCCTCTAGCTCAGGATTGTAGCGGTGAAGAGAGCTGGGAATTCCCTGCTCTGGCCACTGCACAAAGGCAAGGTAAAGAATAAATACTACAGCAAAAGCTGTATAAACTGTCGCAACTGAGAACTGGTATTCAGCGGGCTGGGGCCTGGTGCGGTCGCCTGTAAGACCAAAATAATTTGATAGAGCTTTCATGAGTCTTTTCCTTCGTCCTTGCAGGTAAAGATGTCACCAGGGGTGCAGTCGAGCACCCGGCAGAGGGCAGTGAGGGTGGTAAATCGGACGGCGCGGGCGCGGTTATTTTTCAGTATGGAAAGATTTGCAACAGAGACCCCCACTTGATTCGAGAGCTCCACCAGGCTCATGTTGCGCTCTTCAAGGAGGTTATCTAAGTGACAGGTGATGCTGTGTTCTTCTTCTGATGGCATGCGGTCCTTTACTGCTAGCGAGGCATATTGATTATCAATATACCTTCATCGTTTCATGTTGAAAATCGATATGCAAAACCTCTTTGAATCTTTCACGCATCAGAAAAGACCACCTAAATCAGAAAAACCCACCTAGTTGGTGGGTTTTTCTGATTTAGATGGTACCTACCCGGCGGGGCGGGGAGTAGACGTTAGCTCAGGCGGTCGGTCTGATCGTCCCACTCAGCTACCACAGAACGCAGAGCCTCTTCCTTGGCGCGGGCGTGGTGGCCGCAGAAGAGCAGGTCAAGGCCCGAGCCCATGACCACACGTACATAGGCCTGGGCGCCACAGGCATCACAGCGGTCGGCGGTGGTCAGCTCGCGGCGGGTCTCAAGAGTTGCACTCACGATAGGCTCCTTTCAAAAGCTTTCTTCCTCACCCTCCATACAACCACCGACCGGGCCGCCCCGCACGTCCTTTCGCCCACAGCGCTAAACCCGCCCTTCCCGCCTATCGGCCGCGGGCGTCCGCGCCGCCAAAGACCCGCCAAACCGAACACGTGTACTACACTAGATAGGCACCCCGTCCATACCTGCAGGAGAGTTTCGTGGCAGCAAACAACTACACCGCCCGCAACCTATCGGTGCTCGAAGGCCTCGAAGCCGTGCGCAAACGCCCCGGCATGTATATTGGCTCCACCGACTCGCGCGGCCTCATGCACTGCCTCTGGGAAATCATCGACAACTCGGTCGACGAAGCCCTGGCAGGGTTCGGCCAGTCCATCCAGGTCATTCTCTACAAGGACGGCTCAGTTGAGGTGCAGGACGACGGCCGCGGCGTGCCCACCGACATTGAACCCCGCACCGGCCTCTCCGGCGTTGAGGTGGTCTACACCAAGCTGCACGCCGGCGGTAAGTTCGGCGGCGGCTCCTACAACGCCTCGGGCGGTCTGCACGGTGTGGGTGCCTCGGTCGTCAACGCGCTCTCTTCCCGCCTGGACGTACAGGTGGACCGCGGCGGTAAGACCTACCAGATGAGCTTCCGCCACGGAGTGCCCGGCATCTTCGAGGACTCCCGCACTCCCAAGCCCGATGCCCCCTTCACAGCCTCATCCGACGCCCTGCAGGTGGTGGGCAAGGCCAAGCGCGGGGTTACCGGCACCCGCGTGCGCTACTGGGCCGACCCCATGATTTTCACTCCGGACGCTCGGTTCAGCTACGAGAACCTGGCGGCTCGTGCGCGCCAGACCGCCTTCCTCATTCCCGGCCTGCGCATTGCCGTGCGCGATGAGCGCCGTCTGCCCGGCACACCCGGCGAGTTCGAGACCCACGAAGAGGTCTTCCAGCACGATGGCGGTATTTCTGAGTTCGTGGACTACCTTGCCCATGACCAGGCCGTGACCGACATCTGGCGCTTCACCGGCACCGATACCTTCACCGAGACCGTCCCCGTGCTCGATGCTGAGGGGCACTCCCAGTTGACCGAAGTGGAACGCGAGTGTGAGGTTGATGTTGCCCTGCGCTGGGGTACCGGCTACGAAACCAAGCTGCGCACCTTCGTCAACATCATCGCCACCCCCAAGGGCGGCACCCACCAGACCGGCTTTGAGCAGGGCCTGCTCAAGACCTTCCGCAAGCACATTGCCGATAATGCGCGTAAGTTCAAGGCTGGCACCGACAAGATCGAAAAGGACGACGTGCTGGCGGGGCTGACCGCCGTACTCACCGTGCGTCTGGCCGAGCCCCAGTTTGAGGGCCAGACCAAGGAGATTCTGGGTACCCCGGCGGTGCGTCAGATTGTCTCCAAGGTGGTTGCCAAGCAGCTGGCGGCCAAGCTGAACTCCACCGCGCGGGGCGAGAAGACCCAGGCGGCGGCTGTTTCTGAAAAGGTGGTTGCCGAGATGAAGTCGCGTATTTCGGCGCGAGTTCACAAGGAAACCCAGCGCCGCAAGAACGCCCTGGAAACCTCGTCGATGCCGACCAAGCTGGTGGACTGCCGCTCCACCGACGTGGAGAAGTCCGAACTCTTCATCGTGGAGGGTGACTCAGCGCTGGGTACCGCCCGCCTGGCACGTTCATCGACCTATCAGGCCCTTCTGCCCATTCGCGGCAAGATCCTGAACGTACAGAAGGCCTCGCTGACCGACATGCTGGCGAACGCCGAGTGCGCCGCCATTATTCAGGTCATTGGCGCCGGTTCTGGCCGCACCTTCGACCTAGAGCAGAAGCGCTACAACAAGATCATCATGATGACGGACGCGGACGTGGACGGCGCCCACATCCGCACCCTGCTGCTGACCCTCTTCTACCGTTACATGCGGCCGCTGGTTGAGGCAGGCCACGTCTACGCCGCTGTGCCGCCCCTGCATCGGGTTGAGGTGGTTAATCGTGGCAAGGCTAATGAGATGGTGTACACCTATTCTGAGAAGGAGCTCCACGAGCTCTTGGATAGGTTGGAAGCTGAGGGCAAGAGCTATAAGGAACCAATCCAGCGCTATAAGGGTCTGGGCGAGATGGACGCCGACCAGCTGGCGGAAACCACCATGGACCCCCGCCACCGCATGCTCCGTCGTGTGCGGGTTGAGGACGCCGAGGCTGCCGAACGGGCCTTTACCCTCTTGATGGGGTCAGAAGTGGCACCGCGTAAGGACTTCATTATCCGCGGTGCGACCAAGCTCGACCACACAGCTATCGACGCCTAAGCGTGTTGAGGGCAGGGGCAGGGTAAAATGTTGTGCATGACACATGCAATGAAGCACCCTGTTACTGTCACCGTTACCGGCGCCGCTGGCCAGATCGGGTATGCCAGCCTCTTCCGCATCGCGGCAGGTGAAATGCTGGGCCCCGATACTCCCATGCGCCTGCGCCTGCTCGAAATCCCGGCCGGTCTCAAGGCCGCTGAGGGCACCGCGATGGAGCTTGCCGACTGCGCCTTCCCCCTGCTTGAATCTGTCGACATCACCGACGACCCCTCCGTTGGCTTCGACGGCACCAATATCGCCCTGCTCATTGGCTCCCGCCCCCGCACAAAGGGCATGGAGCGTGCTGACCTGCTCGAAGCCAACGGCGGTATTTTCTCGGTGCAGGGGAGGGCCATCAACGACCGGGCCGCTGACGATGTGAAAGTAGCTGTGGTGGGCAACCCGGCTAACACCAACGCCCTCATTGCCGCCTCTCACGCACCGGACGTCCCCCTGGAACGCTTCACCGCCCTCACCCGCCTTGACCACCACCGGGCGGTTGCCCAGCTGGCTGCCGCCACCGGTGCTACCGTGCCCGAAATCGACGGCATCACCATCTGGGGTAACCACTCTGCCAGTCAGTACCCCGACCTCTTCCACGCCACCGTCGGCGGCCGCCCCGCTATCGACGCACTTGCCGACAAGAACCTTGGCCAGACCTGGATCGAAGAAACCTTTATTCCCACCGTTGCCCAGCGTGGAGCCGAAATTATCGCGGTGCGCGGTGGCTCGTCCGTCGCCTCCGCGGCCCACGCCGCCCTGGCCCACGTGCGTGACTGGGTGCTGGGAACGGGGGAGCGGAGCACCTCCATGGCGGTACCCTCCGACGGCTCCTACGGGGTGCCCGAGGGGCTCATTAGCTCTTTCCCCGTCAAGTGTTCATCAGGTGGATATGAGATTGTTCACGGTTTGCAGCACTCAGATTTTGCCAGCCAGCGCATCGCGGCCTCTGTGGCTGAGCTGGTTGAAGAGAAGGACGCCGTCGCCCAGCTCGGTCTGCTCGGCCCCCGCTAAGACGCCCGCCCCGGCGTGACTAGACAAAGTGTCACTAACTGGGTGCCCGGTGTAAAAAACCTATCGAGACTCCCACTGAATCCTCTAGGTCAGCGGGAGTCTTAGCGTTTAAGTGACCTTTAGTGAAGCGTCAAATCACCTGGTGAAGAGGTCAAAACTACCCTAAGGGTACGCTCATGCAAGCCCGCTATCCTAGAGCAAAACACACCCGCACCGTTGCGCCGGGCCCACGGCAGCATGCCAGCCCGCAGACGGTGCATCACTTTAACTCTCAAGGATGTCAATGGATCCCCTCGAACTAGCGCGGTGGCAATTCGGTATCACCACCGTCTACCACTTCATGATGGTTCCGCTGACCCTGGGCCTGGGTGCCGTTGTAGCTGGCTTCTACATCGCCTACGTGCGAACCAAGAAGCACGAATACAAGCGCATGACCAAGTTCTGGGGCAAGCTCTACCTCATCAACTTCATCATGGGCGTTGCAACCGGCCTTGTGCAGGAATTCCAGTTCGGTATGGCCTGGAGCGAATACTCCCGCTTCGTGGGCGACGTCTTCGGCGCCCCTCTGGCGATGGAAGGCCTGCTGGCCTTCTTCGTCGAGTCCACCTTCTTGGGCCTCTTCATCTTCGGCTGGGACAAACTGGCCCCCAAGGTGCACGCAGCCTGCCTGGTCATCGCTGTTGCAGCCTCATGGCTCTCTGCCTACTTCATCATCGTGGCTAACTCCTGGATGCAGCACCCTGTTGGCGTTGAAATGATTGACGGCCGCCCCGTCATGACCGACGTCTTAGCTGTGCTGACCAACAACACCGCCCTGGTGGCCTACCCCCACGCTATCTTCGGTGCCCTGCAGGTCGCCGGTGGCTTCCTGGTCGGTATCGCCTGGTACAAGCTCTGGAAGCGCCGCCGTGACGGCATCGACACCATCGGGGAAGACGGCAAGGTTATCGTTGGCGAAACTACCGAAGGTGCCCGCGACAAGACCGACTTCAACGTCTGGTTCAAGTCCCTGCGTATCGGCGCTATCGTTGGCTTTGCAGCCTTCATCGGCACTGCCTTTACCGGTCACCACCAGGCCCAGCTCATGATTGAGCAGCAGCCCATGAAGATGGCAGCTGCCGAGGCAGCCTGCCACGACGGCACCGGCTTCTCTGTCCTTTCTCTCTCATCACCTGGTGCCCAGAACTGTGACGAGGTTCAGGCAGTGATTGAAATTCCCGGCCTGCTCTCCTTCCTGGCCTACAACAACTTCACCACCGACGTCCCCGGCATCACCACCCTGCTGCCCCAGTACGAGGAAACCTACGGCACCACCATCCCCGATAACCCCGAACTCTACGGGGAGCGGGCTGGAACCGAGATTGAATACCTGCCCCTCATGGAAGTGACCTACTACGGCTTCCGCGGCATGATCACCTTTGGCGGCATCAGCGCCCTCTCCTTCCTCTACGTTTTGTGGGTGACCCGCAAGAAGGGTGAAGGCACAGTCCCCGAAGCCAAGTGGATCTCCAACCTGGCTATTGCAGGTATCCTTGCCCCCTTCGGCGCTAATGCCACTGGCTGGATCTTTACCGAAATGGGCCGCCAGCCCTTCGTCGTAGCCCCCAACCCTGATGGCAACCCCGCCATCATGATGTTCACCGCTGCCGCTGTCTCGCCCGGTGTCTCCGGCTACGAGATCCTCTTCTCACTGATTTCACTGGGTCTGGTCTACGGTGTGCTCATGGTCGTTGAGGTCTACCTGCTGGCCAAGTACGTCAAGGCCGGTGTGGCAGCGGCTATGCCCGAGCTGGTTGAAGACCCGCACGATACCGACGAGAAGAACGACCGCGACGTGCTCGCGTTCGCCTACTAAGAAAGGGGCTTACACACATGTTTGAGCTTTTTGCTGACCAGCCTCTTCTACCGACTCTCTGGTTCGCCGTCATCGGCTTCTTCTGGGTGGGGTACATCATTCTGGACGGTTTCGACCTGGGCGTAGGTATGCTCATGAGCCGAATCTTCGCCAAGAACGAGAAAGAACGCCGCCTGCTGCTGAACACCATCGGCCCTGTCTGGGACGGTAACGAGGTATGGGTTGTCACCGGTGGCGCCGCCACTTTCGCGGCCTTCCCGCTCTGGTACGCCTCCCTCTTCTCAGCCCTCTACATCCCGCTGACCCTGGCCCTGCTGGCCCTGATTTTCCGCGCTGTTGCTATCGAGTACCGCGGTAAGAAGGATTCAGAGCGCTGGATTGCCGGCTGGACCTTGGCTATCTCCCTGGGCTCCTTCTTCATCGCCTTCCTGGTCGGTGCCCTGCTGGCTTTGACCTCCACCGGCCTGCCCATCAACGCAAACGGTGACCGCGTGGGCGGTGCCTTCGCCTGGCTAACTCCCGCTGTCTTTATGGGCGGCCTGTCCGTGGTCGGTGTTTCCCTGGTTATGGGTCTTGCCTTCATCGCGCTGAAAACCGACGGCGAGGTACGCCACCGTGCCGGGTCCGCCCTGGTCAAGTTCTCGCCCCTGCTGGTACTCCCCGTTGTGGCCTGGGTAGTCTACATGCAGGTCACCACCGGCAACGGTATCTCCTACGCTTTGACCGTCCTGGCTGTGCTGGCTCTGGCTGCTGCCTGGTTCTTCGCCAGCCGCAAGAGCGAAGGCAAGGCCTTCTCGGGATTTGCGGTCTTCGTTGCCTTCGGCGTGCTGGCTATCTTCCTAGCTCTGTACCCCAACGTCCTGCCCTCAACCCTCGATGAGGCCTACAACCTCACCATCGCCAACGCGTCAAGCTCCGAGTACACCCTGCGCGTGATGAGCTGGGTCGGTCTCTTCGGCATCCCGATTCTGCTCGTCTACCAGAGCTGGACCTACTGGGTCTTCCGCAAGCGCCTGCGCGTTGAGAGCATCCCCGATGCCCACGACGCCACCGAGCTGGCCACCCGCGCCACTCGTGCAAGCGCTCATAACGCCTAGCAGCTAGCTCACGGCGTAGAGACGAAAGGACGCTGGGAGCAGCCCCCGGCGTCCTTTCGCCTACCCGGGCGGGTAGGTGTGCTCATACCCACGGCCCAGTCACAGACCTCGCGTCTGCCCGGCTGGAAAGTTCCCACTAGAATAGTGAACAAACTGTTCGCGGCACCAAGGACACTATCGAGAATGACCGCTCCCACAACGAGCAAGCGGCCCCCGCTGGGGCCCCACGCCAAGAGAAACCTCACCGTTTTTGCCGTGCTCACCGCACTCAAAACCCTGGCGCTCATTGTCTTTGCCGCGGTGCTGGGCACCGCCATCACCCTGCTAGCCCGCATGACCTATGCGGTGCTCTACGAGGGTAAAACCTACGAGTCTGCCCACGCCGAGCAGCTTGCCGTCTTCGCCGGTAACGGCCAGGCCCAACTCACCGGTATCTTCTTTGCCGCCCCCTTCATGCAGCCGGGCCTGCTGTCCTTGGCGGTCACCGGCGTCATTGCGCTCCTGGTGCGTGCAGCCGCCGACTGGTCCCTGGGTTTCTACGCCCAGCAGGCAGCGGTGGGTGCCAAAACCACCATCCGCCGCAAACTCATCCGCCGCGTCCTTGCAACCGGCGGCATCGACACCCCGGACGGCACCGGTGCCACCGCCGTCCTGCTCTCCCGCGGCCTTAACGCCCTGGATGACTACTACACCAAGACTCTTACCGCCTTTGTCTCCACGGCCGTAGTGCCCACCCTGCTGCTTATCTTCATCGCCTTCTACGACTGGGTCTCAGCCCTGGTCATCATCTGCACCCTGCCGCTGATACCCCTCTTCATGGTGCTCATCGGCCGAACCACAGCAGAAGACACCGCCCGCGCCCAGCGCGACCTACTGCGCCTCTCAGACCACATCGTCGAACTGGTCAAGGGTCTGCCCGTTCTGGTGGGTCTGGGGCGCTCGCGGGCCCAGTCCAAGGCGCTGGGCGATTTGGGGGAGCGCTACCGCAAGGCCACCATGTATACCCTGCGGTCGGCCTTCCTCTCATCGCTGGCTCTGGAACTGATTACCACCATCTCGGTAGCCCTGGTAGCGGTGCTGATTGGTTTGCGTCTGGTGGAGGGTAACCTGGGGCTCGACGTCGCCCTCTTCGCCCTGCTGCTGGCCCCCGAGTGCTACCAGCCCCTGCGCGATGTGGGCACCGCCTACCACCAGTCTGAGGACGGCGTGGCAGCCCTGCGCCGCGCCGAGGCCATCATTGACCAGCCCATTCCCCACGCCACCGTTGCCCCCGGCGGCGACCGCATCTCGGTGCGCCAGCTCTCTGTCGCATACCCGGGCCGCGACCGCACCCTCACCGGCGTGAGCTTCACCCTACGTCACGGCACCACCACCGCTATCACCGGGCCTTCTGGCTGCGGCAAAACCACCCTGCTTTCGGTACTGGGCGGAGCCCTGCGCAACGACCTGGTACCCACCGGCACCACCGAACCGGTTCACGTCTCCGGCCTAGTATCTGGCACCGGCTCCACCGTCTGGATTAGCCAGTCACCCACCTTCATCGCCCCCACCTCCCTGGCTGAAGTGGCTCTCTACGCCACTGTGACCCGCGGCGAAGGTGCCCTAGAAGGCATCAACTACGCCTCAACCCTGCTCGATGATTCCGTCGCTTTCACCGCTGAGGACCGCGACTACTTCACCTCCTTCCTACACTCGGTAGGGCTCGCTGACCTAGCAGATTTGCCCCCGGAGGCCCTGTCAGCTGGCCAGATGCGCCGTCTTGCTATTGCCCGCGCCCTGGCCCGCGTCGCCACCCTACAGGCCCAGGAAGAACGCGTCACCGTCCTGATTGACGAACCTACTGCCCACCTTGACCCGGTTTCAGCGGCCAAGGTGAACGTCGCCCTAGCTGCCCTGCAGGAAACCGGCGCAACCCTGGTTGTCGTCACCCACGACACCGCCCTGGCTGCCGCCACCAACAACCTGCTCCAGGCAACATCAAAGCCCCACGGCGTTACCTGGGAGCTCACCACCCAGAACGCCGATGGGCTGGGCGGCTACGCTCTTGCGACCCTGGCGGACGCCGTCGCCACCGGCGAGCTTGAAGACTCGGCCCCCGTGCAGGCTGCTGCAAGCTCAACCGAGCAGGCAGTAGAGCCAGCCGCGGCGGGCGTCCTGAAAACCCTGCGCTACCTGGGGGAGCTCACCGGGATCCGCAAACGCGATATGGCCCTGCCTATCCTGCTGTCGGTACTCACCGTGGTCTTTGCCGTCAGCCTCACTGCGCTTTCTGGCTGGCTCATCGTGCGCGCCGCTGAGCAGCCGGCCATGATGTACCTGCTGGTCGCTGTTACCGGCGTCCGCTTTTTTGGCCTGGGCCGGGCGACCTCCCGCTACGCCGAGCGCCTGCGCACCCACAACCTGGTGCTGGGGGCGACTAACACCCTGCGCGTGCGTGCCTGGGATGCTGCCGGCCGTACCGTCCTATCGGTGCGCTCCCTGCTGCGAGGCGACAAGATCCTTGATCGCCTGGTCGGCGACATCGACGAGCTGCGCGACGCTATCCCGCGCGTCATCCTGCCGGTTGCCGCCCACCTGATCGTGATGCTACTGGTGCTGGGTGTGACCGCCTGGGCTACCCCGCAGGCCCTGCTGCCGGTCGTCATCGCGGTTCTTATCTCTACCTTTGTGATTCCGGCAGTGGTGCTGCGTGCGGACGAGCGCGCGGACGCCGTTGCCCGCCGGGAAACCTCGGCCATGCTCCGCCTGGGCGTCTCAGCTCTGGACGCCGCTACCGACCTGCACAATAACGGTCTTGACCAGACCGTTGCCCTGGCTGTCTCCCGCCAGGACGGCTACGCCCAGGCCTCCCGCCTCAAGAGCTCCCGCGCTATCGGTGTGGGTCAGGGCCTGATGGTTGTTACCTGGTGGGGCGCGGCTCTGGCTGTGATTGCCAGCGTTTGGCCTGCCGTTGAAGCCGGTGCGGTTACCGCGCCGACCGCAGCTATCGTCATTTTGATGATGACCGGCCTGTTTGAGACCACCGCAGCCCACCTGGACGCCGTTCGCGGCTGGCCCGCCTTCGCTGCCCTGGTTGCGCGCACCCGCGCTAACTTTGAGACCGTGGACGCTGCCGCTGCGGCTGAGGGAGAGGACGCCGGTAAGGGCGAGATCCGAGATATTCTTGGGGACCCCGGTATTGGGGCTAAGAACCGTGCCGCCCATAAGTCCATCACCCTGGAGCTGGATTCGCTGGCTACCCGCTGGCCCGATATGGAGCAGCCTATCTTTACCGGCCTGTCAGCGTCTGTATCGTCGGGGCAGTGGCTGGGGATCACCGGCCCTTCGGGCTCGGGCAAGACAACTGCCCTTGCAACTTTGCTGGGCTTCTTGCCTGTTGAGCAGGGACAGATTCGGGTGAACGGTCGTGCCTTTGATGCCCAGTCTTTGCGTGGGTACGCGGCTTGGTGCCCCCAGTCTGCCTATATCTTTGAGTCCACTATCGCTAATAACCTGGCGATTGCCCGGCCCGCCGATGAGCGGCCGACCGATAAGGAGATGTACGAGGTGCTGGATCGGGTAGGGCTGGGCAAGTTTGTGCGGTCCCTGCCTGCTGGCCTGCAGACCCTGGTGGGGGCCGGTGGTTCTTATGTGTCGGGCGGCCAGCGCCAGCGTATTGCGATTGCCCGTACCCTGCTGGTGGATTCGCCCCTGCTGCTGATGGATGAGCCGACCGCCCACCTCGATGCCCCCGCTGCGGTGGCTCTGATTAATGAGGTCGCCCGAGGTACTAAGCGCGCCCCCGGTCAGAAGCTCAAGGGTAAGACCAAGTTGCCTGCGGTCGTCCTGGTCTCCCACCGAGCAGAAGATATCGCGGCCTGCGATACCGTGGTGAAGCTTCGATAGACTTCACAAAAAGACCCGCCCCAGCGCGCTTCTGAAAGGAAGGTGCTGGGGCGGATCTTTGTATCGTGCACATTGTTAAAGCGCGAACGCGTCTAGGTCAGTGGCTTTGCTCCATGAGTAGCTTTTCGGTCGTCGTCAAGGGTAAAACCGTGGCGGTCAATTTCTTGCTGATCAAGGTCATCGCGGAGTTTTTGACCATGGACTGAGCCCAGGGTGATGCAGACGCCACCTACCAGGGCTGCCCCTAGATGCCAGGGTTCTAGAGTTGCCCATTTGAATAAGAAAGAAAGCAGAGCAGAAAACCCCAAGAGGGCAAGAGCTGTAAATAGCGAGTAGATGACAAACTCTGTCTTGTTAGCAGGTGTCAGTTTGCGTTCGGTGCGAGCCCAAGCCTTGCGGCGCTCTGCTTTTTGGGTGGCTTTCTCTACAGTGAACGAAGAATCTTGCTGCGGCATGGGAGACCTCCTTATCTTGTCTGAAATTTTACCACGGGGGTAAAGTGTGTTCTAGATAATAAATTTCTAGAGCCTGAGCGACAGATAGTGAGTGAATCCCATGCCTACTCTTCAAGAGCACAGCTACGTTGCGCCCCTGACTAAGAAGTTCAAGGTGTTTCTTTGCGGGGTCATAGTTTTTGTGCTGCTGAGTGTTGCACTGCCCATTATGATCTTTGGCCCCGTCGATAAGGAGGGAACCCACCAGGGGCTCCTCATTTCAGCGCTTGTAGGAGCTGCCGTAGCGCTGGTTATTATTCCGATGATCTTCAGCAGCACCCGCATTGACCTGCTCGATACTTCCCTCAAAATCACCACCATGAAGTTCTTCTCGAAAGAGCTACCCTACAGTGAGATTGAGAAGGCAGAAGTGGGGCCAGAAACCGGTCTGGTGCAGGGCGCCGGTCTCAGAATCATGGGCGGAGGCAACACCGGCTACCTGACCGGAGGCCCCTCTGTAACCTTTACCCTGACCAACGGTAGCCGGGTGACGGCATCCGCTACCAACCCCGAGCAGGTTGTTGCTGAGGTGAACTCCCGGCTGCGTTCAGCAGTGTAGCGGAATGCAACGTAGTGGAGGAAAGTAGCGGGCGCGCCCGTAACTGATTGCAGGGGAGGGAGTGTTGGTGTGCCTGCTGGCTCGGGGCTGGCGTGAATTGGGCGAGCGCCCCAGCGCGAGCCCAAGAGGGGCGGCAGGCACACCAACACTCCCTTTCCCCTGGCGTTCCGCTGTTGCTATTTAAGTAAAGGTTCGCTCGCTACGTTCTTCCTTTAGAAGAGAGCATCTTCTTCTACCTCCACCGGCGCATCAGCTTCTACTTGAGCTTCAGGCTGGGCGGCGGGTTCTTCTGATACCGCTGATACAGGTGCGGGGGAGGTCAGCGCCTGGTAGTTGGGGCCAATTGCGTCGATGCCCTGGGCCAGGAGCACGCCGGATCCGTCGCGCGGGCCGAATTCGGTGGGTAGGGTGCGGGCAACACCGGCGGATGAGACTGCCTTGGCAGGGCCGATGCCCACCCAGGCGAGGGCGAGGGCGGTTTCTCCCTTGAGGAAGCGGTGGGCTCGCATGCCGCCGGTTGCGCGACCCTTTTGCGGGAATTCGGTGAGTGCGGTGACTTTGGCGGTGGCTCCGTCCTCGCCGCCATCGGTGATGGTGACGACCTGGGCGTCCATGCCGGGGGCGGTGACGCCGAAGGCGATGAGTTTGTCCTCGTCGGCTACCTTCATGCCGACCATGCCGCCGCCGGTGCGTCCTTGGGGGCGGACTTTGGCTGCGTCGAAGGTGAGGAGCTTTGCCTGTTCGGTGATGAAGGTGAGCAGGGCGTCGTTGGAGTCGCAGACGGCTACGCCGATGACGGCGTCCTTGGGCTTGAGCTTCATGATGTCGAACTCGGTGGCGTTGAGCGGGTAGTCGGGGTTGACCCGTTTGACGACGCCGCGTTCGGTGGCCAGGGCCAGAACGGCGTTGAGCGGGGCTAGGCCGACGAGCTTTTCGCCGCGGGCTAGGGTGATGGCGTCCGCTGCTTTGACGCCGCTGGTGAGCTGGGGGGCGCCCCCTGTCTCTTCGAGCACGGGTAGGTCAATGACGGGCACGCGGATGAGACGGCCGGCTGAGGTAACCGCGCCGATTTCGCCGCGGGCGCTGGTGGGCACGATGGAGAGGTAGGCGTCGTGTTTGATGCGTTTGCCGGGGTCGGGCAGGGAGGGGCGTTGGCCCTTGACGCCGCTGGTGCGCCCCAGCTGGCCCGATGTGGAGAGCAGTACCCAGCAGGGGTCGTCCGCGATTTCGAGGGAGAGGCCGGCTTCTTTCTTGGCCTTAGAAGCAGACGCCGAGAGGGCAGCAACCGCGTCTGCCAGCTCGTCCTTGGTGACGATTTTGGTGCGGCGGTCGGTGCCGTATTCGTCGGCGACCTGCTGTAGTTCTTCGGAGACGAGGGCGCGGAGTTTTACGTCGGAGCCGAGGATTTCTTCGAGGGAGGCGATTTCAGCCAGCAGGTCATCGCGTTCTGCTTCAAGCTCGATGCGGGAGTACTTGGTGAGCTGGCGTAGGCGCAGTTCGAGAATGTGGTTGGCCTGTACCTCGCTCAAATCGTATATCTGCATGAGGCGTTCGCGAGCCTGGGCGGTTTCGTTGGAGGAACGGATAATCTGAATGACCTCGTCGATATCGACGATGGCTATCAGCAGGCCCTCGACCAGGTGCAGGCGGTCGCGGCGCTTGCCTAGGCGATGGTTGGTGCGGCGGCGCACGACGTCCAGGCGGTGGTTGACATAGACGTGCAGCAGGTCGAGTAGGCCAAGGGTCTGGGGCTGGCCGTCCACTAGGGCCACGTTGTTAATGCCGAAGGAGTCTTCTAGCGGGGTGTGCTTGTAGAGGGCGGCGAGTACGGCCTTGGGGTTGAAGCCGTTTTTGATTTCTATGACCATGCGCAGACCGTTTTTGCGGTCGGTCAGGTCAACGACGTCTGAGATGCCCTGTAGCTTCTTGGAGTTGACGCCGTCCTTGATTTTTTCGATGACCTTTTCGGGGCCAACCAGGTAGGGCAGTTCGGTGACCACAATGCCCTGTTTGCGGGCGGTGACCTGTTCGATGGAGACCTTGGCGCGGGTCTTGAAGATGCCGCGCCCCTTTTCGTAGGCGTCCTTAATGCCGGAGGCGCCCACGATGGTGCCGCCGGAGGGTAAGTCGGGGCCGGGCACGAATTTCATGATGTCTTTGAGAGTGGCCTCGGGGTGATCGAGCAGATGGCGGGCTGCCGCGATGACCTCGCGCAGGTTGTGGGGGGCCATGTTGGTGGCCATGCCGACGGCGATGCCGGCTGAGCCGTTGACCAGCAGGTTGGGGTAGGCGGCGGGTAGGACGGCCGGCTGCATGAATTGGTTGTCGTAGTTGGGGACGAAGTCCACGACGTCTTCGTCGAGGTTAGCGGTCATGGCGAGGGCCGCCGGTGCCATGCGGACCTCGGTGTAGCGGGAGGCTGCCGGGCCGTCGTCCAGTGAGCCGAAGTTACCGTGGCCGTCAACCACGGGCAGGCGCATAGAGAAGGGCTGAGCCAGGCGCACCATGGCGTCGTAGATGGCGCCGTCGCCGTGGGGGTGCAGCTTACCCATGACTTCGCCGATAACGCGGGCGCTCTTGACGTGGCCCCTGTCGGGGCGCAGGCCCATCTGCTGCATCATGTAGAGGATGCGGCGCTGCACGGGCTTGAGGCCGTCGCGGGCGTCGGGCAGGGCGCGGGAGTAGATGACCGAGTAGGAGTATTCCAGGAAGCTGGTTTCCATCTCGCTGGTCACATCGATATCGACGATATTTTCGACGACGTCGGTGGGGTAGTCATCGTGTGCGGTGGTGCGGCGAGCCATGGGAACCTCAAAGCAAATAGACGGTGAAGGTATTGCCCCACCAGTTTACCGTGTTCCCCGCAAGTGCCCCAGAAAAGCCGAACCTACCAGCCTCTCACACAGAGACAGGATGAGCCGAATTCTGTTCTACGACCTTTTTCGGCCCAACCGGTATCGACTAGCCTTGGACCAGCCACGTTTAGACCCTACCTGCTTGCTGGGTGCCGTAGGCCTACGCATTAGGGTTACGCCCTCAAAATCAACGGGATCCCACTGATGCCGGTGTACTTTGAAATCTAGGCCCTGCTCTGTGTTGGTAGAGAAGACCATAAGTGCCCGACCAGACTGTACCGAAGAAACAATACGCTCCCACAAGTGCTCGCGTACTCGGGCACTGACCTTGCCAACATAGACCCCCGAACTGATTTCTAAAAGCCAGCGGGTCAAATCACCGCGTAGAGCAGGCGGACAGTTTGAGAGGATAACAACAATCATGCTTCCTCCCCATAATTTCTCCTGCTTTCTATCGTTTCTTCGCGATCTCCCCAGAGGGCGGGGATGAGCCGGCTCTATCCTCATACATGCATCAGGCGTGCGAGTGCTCCCCGCGTAGACGGGGATGAGCCGACCTCAGCCGGTGGACAGCTGACCGTGGCCGTGTGCTCCCCGCGTAGACGGGGATGAGCCGGAAACCCCCGTGAATCAGAACAGAAAAACCCTGTGCTCCCCGCGTAGACGGGGATGAGCAAGAACGTGAATCCTACCTACGGTTTATCTCAAGAGTGCTGCCCGCGTGGACTGGGAAAGCCAGTAAGCAGGCTGGTCAGCCTAGCGGGTGCGGGCAGGGGCAAAAAGCCCGTAGATTCCCAGTGCCCCCAGTGCTAGGAGGGCTATACCGAATGGAATGAAGGTAGGGGAGCTGTCGTAGCCTGCGATCATGAAGGTATCAGCCAGGCCCATGCCCATGTGCCAGCCCCAACCCAAGGACAGCAGAAAACAGATTGCAGATAGGGCAAAAGAGCAAAATCCCACAGCCCGCAAGGTGCTATAGGAGGCCATGCCCCGCAGCCACTCATGCACATTGGGTAGGGCCACTAGTAGCAGTGCGACGATAAGACCCCACACCAGTATTACCGTGAGGCTGAACTCTCCAGCCTGCCCTAAGATGCTATAAATTTCGCTGAGCTGGTAGCCAGGAGCAGCTGTTAAAGGGTTCCACCAAAAGACATGTAGCCCGTAGTAAATTGCTAGAAGCAGCCCCAAGGCGCAAAAGGTAAGAGGTAGACGGACGCCTGGGGTGGGCTTTACCTGCAACCTGCTAGTTGCTGTGTGAGCAGCGGGCCAATCGCGCAGTATTTCGGTCAGACCCACACCTAGTAGGGCGGCTAGGCCGGTGAAGAAAGCAACCACTATGAGAACTGTTAGCCCCTTTGCTAGGGATTCAAACTGAGTCCACTCTCCCAGAGGAGATATGAAGGACAGTGACATAATCGTTGCAAAGGTGAGAGCGCTACCGATAAGAAGCCAGCGGAAGGCTAGGTTGAGCGAGGTCGCCATCGACCTAGGCCCTGCTTGGCGCGAGGGCGTAGAAGAAAACATCATGCCCCTATTCTGGCACGAGAGCGCAACATAATAAGAGCATATTTTTCTTGCGAAAGCCGAAAATTCGCGCCCCAGTTGGGGTGCCCGTCCGTCCTTGCCCTAGGGAGGATGAAACATTTGCTTACGAACCGTCTTCAAAATATGTGAACAACGTGATACGCGGTACACTAAAAAGCAGTGGCCTCGTGCCCACCGGCTCAACAGCGAGCATCACACACCCGTCGCGCAGACGCGATGGTGCCCACCGGCGCACGAGCCAATCGCAAGACAGTGTCGAGAGGAGTCCCACATATGAGCACTGTGGATAGCTTCGGTTCAAAGGGCGTACTTTCCGTCAACGGAACCGACTATGAAATTTTCCGTCTAAAGGCAGTAGAAGGCTCACAGAAGCTGCCTTACTCCCTGAAGGTTCTACTCGAAAACCTTCTGCGCACCGAAGACGGTGCCAACATCACCGAAGGCCACATCAAGGCACTCGCCAACTGGGATCCCTCAGCGGAACCCGACACCGAAATCCAGTTCACCCCCGCCCGCGTCATCATGCAGGACTTCACCGGCGTACCCTGTGTTGTTGACCTTGCCACCATGCGCGAGGCTGTAAAGGAATTGGGCGGCGACCCCTCCAAGATCAACCCCCTGGCGCCTGCCGAACTGGTCATCGACCACTCCGTGCAGATTGATACCTTCGGCACCGCCGACGCGATCACGCGCAACATGGACATCGAATACCAGCGCAACGGCGAACGCTACAAGTTCCTGCGCTGGGGTCAGACCGCCTTCGACGACTTCAAGGTCGTTCCCCCGGGTATGGGTATCGTGCACCAGGTCAACATCGAATACCTGGCCCGCACCATCATGGCCCGCGAAGTCGGCGGCGTACTGCGCGCCTACCCCGATACCGTCGTAGGTACCGACTCCCACACCACCATGGTCAACGGCCTGGGCGTACTCGGCTGGGGCGTTGGCGGCATCGAAGCTGAAGCAGCAATGCTGGGCCAGCCCGTCTCAATGCTGATTCCCCGCGTCGTCGGCTTCAAGCTCACGGGCTCCATCCCCTCCGGCGCCACCGCAACCGACGTCGTCCTTACCATCACCGAGATGCTGCGCGAACACGGCGTTGTCGGTAAGTTCGTTGAATTCTACGGTGAAGGCGTAGGCCAGGTGCCCCTGGCAAACCGTGCAACCATCGGTAACATGAGCCCCGAATTCGGCTCCACCGCCGCTATGTTCCCCATCGACGAGAAGACCCTCGAGTACCTGCGTCTGACCGGCCGCAGCGAAGAGCAGGTCGCCCTGGTCGAGGCCTACACCAAGGAACAGGGCCTCTGGCACGACCCCTCTGTCGATGTCGAATACTCCGAGTACCTGGAACTGGATCTCTCCACCGTGGTCCCCTCCATCGCAGGCCCCAAGCGTCCCCAGGACCGCATCCTGCTCTCAGAGTCCAAGAGCCAGTTCGAATCAGACATCAAGAACTACGCCAAGGACGGCGAAACCGACAAATCAGCCCAGGTCTCCATGGCAGACGGTCGCGAGTTCGAGCTCAAGAACGGTGCAGTGTCAATCGCCTCGATTACCTCCTGCACCAACACCTCAAACCCCTCGGTCATGATGGCAGCAGGCGTGCTCGCCCGCAACGCCGCAGCCAAGGGCCTGACCGCTAAGCCCTGGGTTAAGACCTCCATCGCCCCCGGCTCAAAGGTCGTCACCGACTACTACGAGAAGGCAGGTCTGCTGCCTGACCTCGAGAAGCTCGGCTTCTACGTCGTCGGCTACGGTTGCGCCACCTGTATCGGTAACTCCGGCCCCCTGGAGCCCGAAATCTCAGAGGCTATCCAGAGCGAAGACCTCTCCGTTACTGCGGTTCTCTCGGGTAACCGTAACTTCGAAGGCCGTATCTCACCGGACGTCAAGATGAACTACCTGGCTTCACCGCCGCTGGTCATCGCCTACGCCCTGGCCGGTACCATGGACTTCGACTTCGAGAAGGACGCCCTGGGCACCGACGCCGACGGCAAGGACGTCTACCTCAAGGACATCTGGCCCGACCCCGCAGAAGTACAGAAGATTATCGACGAATCAGTCGATACCGACATGTACACCAAGGAATACGGCACCATCTTCGACGGGGACGAGCGCTGGCAGGCCCTGGAGACCCCCACCGGCTCCACCTTCGAGTGGGACGACAAGTCCACCTACGTGCGCAAGCCCCCTTACTTCGAGGGCATGACCATGGAAACCACCCCCGTTGAGGACATCAAGGGCGCCCGCGTGCTGCTTAAACTGGGCGACTCGGTTACCACCGACCACATCTCACCGGCCGGTTCCTTCAAGTCAGACACCCCCGCAGGTAAGTACCTGATTGAAAACGGTGTTGAGCGCAAGGACTTCAACTCCTATGGCTCCCGCCGCGGCAACCACGAAGTCATGATTCGCGGTACCTTCGCCAACATCCGCATCAAGAACCAGCTTCTGGACGGCGTTGAAGGCGGCTTCACCCGCGACTTCACCCAGGGCGGTGAACAGTCCACCGTCTACGATGCATCCATGAACTACCAGGCTGCCGGCATCCCGCTGGTAGTTCTGGGCGGTAAGGAATACGGCACCGGTTCATCCCGTGACTGGGCTGCTAAGGGCACCACCCTGCTGGGCGTCAAGGCAGTTATCGCTGAATCCTTCGAGCGTATCCACCGTTCAAACCTGATCGGTATGGGCGTTGTACCCCTGCAGTTCCCCGCCGGTGAATCTCACGAATCACTCGGCCTGACCGGTACCGAAACTTTCGATATCACCGGCCTGACCGAACTGAACGAGGGCACCACCCCCAAGACCCTCAAGGTCACCGCCACCGCTGAAGACGGCAAGGTCACCGAGTTCGACGCTGTAGTTCGCATCGACACCCCCGGTGAAGCCGACTACTACCGCAATGGCGGTATCCTGCAGTACGTCCTGCGTAACCTGGTCCGCGGCTCCTAAGTTCTAGAGCGATAACGGGTTCACGGTCTGTGGCTCCCACTTTTCAGTGTGGGCCACAGACCTTTTTGTTTGTTTTCTATAGAGTTGGGACCAGATGAGTGTTCAAAGTATCTGTGGGCAATGAGGATTTGGGGAGGAATCTGGTCCCTTGTGTGTGGCGGCAAGGACGGGGTGGCTAGGTGAGTGGCTGTGTGGAGTCCCAGACCTGCCGCCACTTATCAGCTAGGGAATCAATATTTTCGTGGGCATTCAAACCGCTTGGCTGAGGCACGACCCAGAGCTGGCTCGCCGGGTTCCACCCCTCAATCTGGGAGGTGTCTTGTCGCCCCAGCTGAGCCTTTCTGTCGCCGAAGGCTGTTCGATAGGCTGTGATGCCCGCAATCGCTACAGCCTGCGGTCTATAGACCTGAGTGAGGGCAACTAGCCGGGGGAGGGCGTCCTTCAGCTCCTGGGCTGTGAGCTCGTCAGCCCGTGCCGTTGCCCGGTCAACCAGGTTGGTTATGCCGATACCCAGGCTGGCTAGCTGTTCCTCAACCTCGTCGCTCAAGCCGCGTGAAGCGTCAACCCTGGGGGTAACGATGCCTGCCCTATCAAGCGATGGCCAGAAGCGGTTACCGGGAAAAGCGAAGGGGGCGTTGACGGCGGACGTCCACAGCCCGGGGTTGATACCCACGATCAGCAGACGGAGGGCAGTGCCAGCCGCAGGCAGCCGGTCGTCAAGGGTGCCGTTAACGAAGTCTTGAAGCTGCTCCCGAGTGGGACGCTGGTCGTCCAGCGGGGAGGGATGAAGAGTGCTCATGACCCCACCCTACACGCAGAAGTGCCCCACACAGCCTAGGGCGGTGCGGGGCACGTGATGCTAGAGCGTAGAGACGGTTACTTGGCGTCCTGAACCGGGATAGCGCCGGTCTTCACATCGTAGTAGGTCTCCCAGAAATCAGCATTCTTAATACCGAGGGGGCGGGGGTCGAACATGGGGTCAAGACCCTGCTTCTTCTGCTGCTCGTAGTCCTTGAGTACCTGCAGGGCGGGTTTCTGGATAACCAGAATACCGACGATGTTCAGCCAGGCCATCAGACCCACACCGATGTCACCCAGGGACCAGGCGGCACCTGCGGTGCTGACGCAGCCAATAACGGTTGCGGTCAGAATCAGCAGCTGGAGCAGACGCAGCAGGGCGTTGCCCAGGGTCTTGTTCTGCAGGTTGCGGGTCAGGTAGCGAAGGTTGGTTTCTGCCATGTAGTAGTAGGCCACGATGGTTGTGAAGGCGAAGAAGCCCAGCGAAACCGCGATAAAGATGGGGCCAGCACCGGGGATGAAGGTGTCAAACGCAGCCTGGGTGAAAGCCGGGCCAACGGTGACGCCCTCGGCCAGGTTGCCCGGGCCCTCTGCTAGCACGGGGGTGTCGGCTGAGCCGCCCTCGTAGACGCGGTACATACCGGTTGAAAGAATCAGGAAGGCGGTAGCGGAGCAGACGAAGAGGGTGTCGATGTAAACGGCCATCGCCTGTACGAAGCCCTGGGTGGCGGGGTGCTTTACCTCAGCAGCTGCAGCGGCGTGGGGGCCGGTGCCCTGGCCAGCTTCGTTGGAGTAGATGCCGCGTTTGACGCCCCACTCAACGGCGGTACCGATGATGGCACCGAAGGTTGCGTGCAGACCAAACGCTGACGAGAAGATCAGGTTGATAACGTCGCCCAGCATGTTGATGTTGACGAAGGCTACGATCATGGCCAGCACGATGTAGATGATAGCCATGAAGGGAACCACAACAGAGGCGAAGGTTGCAATACGCTTGACGCCACCAACGACGATGAAGGCCAGCAGGATGGTGATACCGGTGGCGGTCATCCAGGGGTGAACCTCGGGGAAGGCTCCCTGCATGGAGGTTGCAATACCGTTAGCCTGAACGCCCGGCAGGAAGAAGCCGCATGCAAGGACGGTAGCAAAAGCAAAGATGGAGGCGTAGACCTTGAAGAGCCCGGAGTACTTGGTGTGGCGGTAGGCCTTTTCAAAGTAGTAGGCGGGGCCGCCACGGTACTCGCCGGTGACCTTATCGCGTTCCTTATAAATCTGGCCCAGTGTGGACTCGATGAAGGAGGTGGATGAGCCCAGGAAGGCTACAGTCCACATCCAGAAGACGGCGCCGGGACCGCCGAAGGCGATGGCGGTGGCAACGCCGGCGATGTTACCGGTGCCTACGCGGCCAGCGAGTGACATGGCAAGGGCCTGGAAGGACGAGACGCCGTCCTTAGACGACTCGCCCTTGAAGGTCGCGCGAATCATGGTGGGAATCTGGCGGATCTGGAGTAGGCGGGTGCGGATGGTGAAGTACACGCCAACAGCCAGGCAGAGATATACCAGCACGGGTGACCAGATAATACTGTTCGCCCAGTTGATTGCTGCGGTCATAGAAGAAATCCATTCGTGCGGGGCTAGTGAGGGAACTAGCCTGGTAATGATTCAGTCTCACTGTGACCTAAATTTGTGTGCCAGTACACAGTATGAGCTGTTGAACACTGATACTAGCGGCTCGTATATACATTTGAAAAGCGCCACGCGTGATGAAACCTAACTGAAACACAAGCGCTACGCTACTTCCCACACTGTGAATCGCTAAACCAGCACTGAGCGGGTAAAGTTACTTAATTGCAACACACTAGACTTTTGACCGGTGACTGCCGCCCACAGCTACAAGGACGTTGGAGCGCAGCTAGCCGGTGAACGGGGGAGTAATCGTGGGACTACTAGAAACTATTGGTGAGCCGAGCGACCTGAACGCTCTGAGCTCTGAGCAGCTCACCGAGCTTGCCCAAGAGATTCGTGAGTTCCTCGTTAACAATGTCTCGCGAACCGGCGGGCACCTGGGACCCAACCTGGGTGTTGTCGAACTGACCTTAGGTATCCACCGGGTCTTCAATTCCCCCCAAGATTCCATTGTCTTTGATACCGGCCACCAGTCCTACGTTCATAAGCTGGTGACTGGCCGCCAGAATTTTGAAACCCTGCGCCAAAAGGGCGGTATTGCAGGTTACCCTGAGCGCGCAGAATCTGACCACGATATCGTTGAGTCCTCGCACGCGTCCTCATCTCTTTCATGGGCAGACGGTATATCCCGCGCCTACCAGCTCACCGGTCAGGACAACCGCTACACCGTAGCCGTCATTGGCGACGGTGCACTCACCGGCGGTATGGCCTGGGAAGCGGTCAACAACATCGCAGCGGATAAAAACCGCAAGGTCGTCATCGTCGTCAACGACAACGGCCGCTCCTACGCCCCCACCGTTGGCGGCTTTGCCAACCAGCTGGCTGCCCTGCAGCACGAACTGCAGAACCGTCTCGATAAGGTGCGTCTAGATTCCCGTTACGAGCGCACCTTGGCAGCTGCCCGCACAAAGCTTCAAAAGGGCGGCTCGGTAGGCCAGATGATTTACCGCGGCCTGCACGGCATGAAGGCCGGCATCAAGGACGTCATGGTGCCCGGCGGTATCTTCGAAGATCTCGGCATGAAGTACGTGGGCCCTATCGACGGGCACGACCTCGAAGCCGTAGAAACGGCCCTGGAATCCGCTAAAAACTTTGGCGGGCCCGTCATCGTGCACGCCATCACCGAAAAGGGGCACGGCTACGCGCCGGCCGTCAGCGATAAGGACGACATGTTCCACGCCGTCGGCGTCATCGACCCCGACACCGGCGAGGCCCTGGCGAAGTCGTTCGGAAAATCCTGGACCAGCGTCTTTGCCCAAGAAATCAAAGACATCGCCGATGAACGCGACGACATCGTCGGTGTCACCGGCGCTATGCTCATTCCCGTCGGCCTCAAGCCTATGGCTGCTGCCCACCCCGACCGCGTCATCGATGTGGGTATCGCCGAACAGCACGCTATCGCTATGAGTGCGGGCCTGGCCTACGGCGGCCAGCACCCCGTGATCGCCCTCTACGCGACCTTCCTCAACCGCGGCTTCGACCAGCTGCTCATGGACGTCGCCCTGCACAAGGCCGGCGTAACCATCGTGCTGGACCGATCCGGCGTCACCGGCCCCGACGGAGCCTCCCACCACGGCATGTGGGATTTGGCCCTGCTGCAGTTCATCCCCGGCCTGCACCTAGCAGCACCCCGCGACGCTGTGACCCTGCGCGAAGAACTCCGCGAAGCTGTCGCCATCGAGGACGCCCCCACAGTGGTGCGCTACCCCAAGGGCTCAGTGGGCGCCGACATCCCCGCCCTTGAGCGCCTGGCAGACGGCACGGACGTCCTTGCCCTCCACGGCGAACCCAACCCCGAAAGCGGCCAGCGCGACGTGCTCATCATCGGAGTCGGTGCCTTTGCCCGTCTCGCTCTCGATACTGCAGACCTACTCGCCGAGCAGGGCGTGAGCGTAACCGTCATCGACCCCCGCTGGGTCATGCCCGTACCCGCCAGCGTAGTAACCCTCGCCGGTGAACACCGCATCGTCGTTTCCATGGAGGACGGCGTGCGGGCAGGCGGCGTAGGATCCCGCATCCGTCAAGAAATGCGAGCAGCCGGAATCGATACCGCCCTCAACGAACTGGGCTTGCCCGCCGAATTCATCAAGCACGCCGAACGCGGTGAAATCCTCGAAGAAGTCGGGCTTACCCCCCAGAAAATTAGCGCCGATATTCTCGCACATCTCGCCGGTAACATGGTGCCCTTCGCCCGCACCGAAGGGGAGAAGCCGAAGCACACTAGCTAAGTGATGGTTAAGGGTGGGGGGACTTCTTTAAAAGGGGATGAAGTAGACTCGCAGCGAAGCTGCTGGCTCGATGGAGTGGGCGGATGAGCACCAGCTTCCGCCCACAGGCGACAAAGAAACTGGTGCGAATCATCTGAGCGAAGCGAAGATGCAGCACACAAGAGCGAACGGAATCCGCCGCAAGGCGGGGCGTGAATCGCTGGTGATGAGCACCGAGATTCCGAGCGCGCGAGGAAAATAAATCTCGGTGCGAATCTGGCGAGCTTGCGAGCCAGTTAGCGAACCAGCAAGAGGGTAGGCAGCGAACGCGAGTCTACTTCACCCCCCCCCCAAAAAAACTCTTAGCTTAGGAAACCCAGATCCTGCCGTCCTTGACCTCCACCGTGAACTCGGGCAGGGCGGTTTCTGCTGGGCCTCCTTGAACCGACCCGTCCTCCAGCGAGAATACTGAGGCGTGGCAGGGGCAGGTCATGGTCTTTTCCTTCTGTGCGTTCAGCTGGCAGCCCTGGTGGGTGCACACCGAGGAGAAAGCGTGGAAGGTGCCTTCGGTCGGCTGGGTAATCATGACGGTTACCCCGTCGTTGTTGGCCTGGATGACGCCACCTACGGGAACGTCCTCAACCGCGGCCATGTCGGTGGCCTGCGCCGGGCGGCCGTCGCTGGCGGTCAGGCTCTCAGACTCGTCAGAAGAACCGCAGGCAGTCAGCAGCGCGGCACCGGCGGCCAGACCCGCAGTTCCCGCTACCGCCTGGCGGCGGGTGAGCCCGCGCCCACCGACCTCGGCCTGCTCAGCGGGGGTGGGGGCATCCTTGTTTTCCTTCTGACAACCACAGGTCGTGCACATAGTTGAACCTTACTTTGTAGATGAATGTCTAACCCGGGCAAAAATATCAGCCAGGTCAGGGGCTATAAGTTCAATCTGCCACTGGCGTGCCCCAAGTTCAAGCAGGGCTACCCTAAGTTCCTCAGCGGACGACCCGGCAGGCGGGTCCCAGCACAGGCGGCGCAGCACATCGGGGGCAAGGACGTTCTCCTGCGGCATGTTCATGCGCTCGCCTGCAGCGAGCACCGCAGGCTTTGCCTCAGCAATGAGCTGGGCAGATTCAGGACGCTTGACCTCCCAGGCTTTCAGCGGTGGGGGACCGGACGCCGGGGTCGTGAAGGGGACGGGCTCCGCCTCCTTCTTCGCGTCCGCTAGGGCCTTCAGCCAGCGCGGCGCCTCCCGCTTGAGAGCACGGGTTTGAAAGCCGGGAATCTGCAAAATAGCCGGGACGGTGCGCGGCATCAGCCGGGCGGCAGTAATCAAGGACGCGTCGGGTAGCAGGCGCTTGGGGGCAACATCCTTCTTCTGTGCCAGGTGTTCACGCTCGTACCAGAGGTTCCGCAGGGCGGTGAGCTGGCGGCGGGTCTTCAAATCGCGAATGCCCTTGGTCTTGCGCCAGGGGTCGGGCTTCTCTTCACGCTCAGGGTGCTCGCACACGTAGCGGAACTCCTCAAGCGCGTAGGCCAGCTTGCCTTGGGCCCGCAGCTCATCTTCCACCGCATCGCGCAGATCAAGCAGAATATCAACGTCCAAAGCGGCATAGTTCAGCCAGGCGGCGGGGAGCGGGCGGTGGGACCAGTCCACGGCAGAGTGCTCCTTGGCCAGCTTGTAGCCCAACAGGTTCTCTACCATGTACCCCAGCCCGACGCGCTCAAACCCGGCCAGGCGTCCGCCCAGCTCGGTATCAAAGAGGGCATCGGGGTACATGCCAATCTCCGCCAAACAGGGCAAATCCTGGGTCGCGGCATGCAAGACCCACTCAGCCCCGGCCAGGGCGTCATTAATCAGGGTGAGGTCGTCAAAACTCTCGGGGTCAATCAGAATCACCCCGGAATTACCGCGCTTGAGCTGCACCAAAAAAGCTCGCTGACCATAGCGAATTCCAGAAGCTCGCTCGGTATCAACAGCAACCGGGCCGCTCTCGGCCGCCAAAATATCGGCAACGCGGTGCAGGCCGCGTTCGGTGTTAATGACGCTCGGCGTGCCTCCCTCAGGCTCGTCGAGATACACCACCTCGGGGATACTAATCCCCTCAGGTAAATCAAACTGAGAACCTGTTCCCCCTACAGGTTGCGCCACCATAAAACTCCCTCCCGGTGGAAAACTACCTCCCTATTATGCCAGCTTTACCCCGCTGGCTGGGGCCAGTGAACCCTAACCTTCGACCGGCTTCTCGTGCAGCGTCAGGCTAATTGAGTTGATGCAGTAGCGCAGGTCGGTGGGGGTATCGTAGCCCTCACCCTCAAATACGTGGCCCAGGTGGGAGTCGCAGGCGGCACAGCGCACCTCAACGCGCACCATGCCTAAAGAGCGGTCCTCGATGTAGCGCACCCGGTCAGCAGCGAGCGGCTCAAAGAAAGAGGGCCAGCCGCAGTGGCTCTCAAACTTCTCGGTCGACCGGAACAGCTCGGTACCGCAGGCCCTACAGGCGTAGACGCCCTCGGTGGTGGTGTCCCAATACTTACCGGTAAAAGCTCGCTCCGTACCGCCTTGGCGCAGCACCGCGTACTCATCGGGGTTCAGAACTTCCTTCCAGTTCTTGGCAATGGCACCAAGGCCGGGCAGAGAATCACTCATGGCTTGCTCGCTTTCATCACGGCGGTATCTGTGCACCAGTATAAGCGGGCGCAGCGGGCTCTTATTCCCGTAAACTGGACATTATGGCTACTGAGCACGCACACCCAACACCCGCCCGCACCCTCACCCTAGCTACCGTAGCGGGGGTTGCCGGGGCCGCCGGAGCGACCCTGGCCTGCGCCGCTGCCCTGGGCACCGCAGGAATCGCCACCCATTTCGCCCGCAAAATCGTGGTTCCTCCTAAAGCGCCGGTTGAGGACGTCCGCGTGCACTCCCTGGGCTACAGCAGCGCCGATATCGCCGAGGGGCAGCAGCCTACCAGCATCCGTATAGATGCCACCGAACGTACCCTGGCACCGGGGCACTACGGCTTCTACTTCTCGGGCGGGGCGGGCTTTGCCCTGCTGGGGGAGCTGACCTCCTACCTGCCGGGGGATAGGACCGTGGTGCGGAGCATCGAAAAAATTTACCGGGGCACAATGGCAGATATAAAGCGCGGACGCCTGACCGGGGTCGTTGCCACCGACCCCGCTATGGCCGGCTATCGGGCTGAAGATATTGAACTGTCCCTGCCGGTAGGCCCCGCCCCTGCATGGGTCGTACACCCCGGGGCGGCACTGGGCGAGCAAATAACGGAAGGCCAAGCAACTGGCGAATCCGGTACCCCTGAACCGAGCGACACCTGGGCCATCATGGTGCACGGCATGGGCGCAACCCGCGCCGAAACCCTGCGCGCCCTCGACGCCACCCAGGCCCTGGGCCTCACCAGCCTGCACATGAGCTACCGCAACGACCGCGAAGCACCCGCCAGCGAAGACGGCCGCTACGGTCTGGGCTTCACCGAATGGCGGGACGTCGAAGTTGCCATCGACTATGCCCTGGCCCACGGCGCTCGCAGCGTAGTGCTCTTTGGGTGGTCTATGGGCGGGTCAATCTGCATGCAGACCGCCGACCTGGCCCGTAACCGCCGGGCTATTCAAGCCCTGGTGCTGGACGGCCCTGCCCTGGACTGGCTTGAGCTCATCCAGTACCACACGCACCTGAACAAGATCCCGCTGCGCATCGGTCAGCTGGGTGTACAGATGATCACCCACCCCGCCCTCAGCACCCTCACCGGGCTGAAAGAACCCATCAGCCTGCAACAGATTTCCTGGCCCCACCGGACAAGCGACATTACCGTGCCCACCCTGATCATGCACTCGGTCGATGACACTTATGTGCCCTACCAGCCCTCACAGGCTCTGGCAGAGCTATCGCCCCTAGTGGACTTTGTACCCTTCGAAAAGGCCCCTCACACCAGGGAATGGAACGTAGACCCGCAGCTCTGGTTCGACACCGTCACCGGCTGGCTAAGCAGCCGCAATATCGGCGTAGGCCCCCTGTGTCAGCGCAACCAGGTCATCGGCAGCTAGCTCCACATCCAGGCCGCGGCGCCCTCCCGACACCAAAATCGTGTCAAAAAGCTGGGCGGTTTCGTCCACCAGGGTAGGGTGAGCCGTCTTCTGCCCCAGGGGAGAAATACCGCCCACCACATACCCGGTGCGCTTCTCCGCCACATCGGGGGCAGCCATCTTCGCAGACTTCCAACCCAGCGCAGCCGCAGCGGCCTTCACGTTCAGCTTGCCACCCACCGGCACCACGCAGACCGCAAAATCCTTCTCGTGGGTAATCATCAGGGTCTTAAAAACCTGCTCGGGGGAGCGGCCCAGCTTTTCAGCAGCCTCCAGGCCAAAGTTGGTTTCACCGTCCACATGCTCATACTCACGCACCTCAAAAGCGGTACCGGTCTGCTGCAACAGAGCCAGAGCAGCCGTAGCCGCCCCCTTCTTCTTCGCCTTCGCCACCGTTTCTCTATCCCTTTCACTCACGTCAATAGGTATGCACCTACCAGCCTAAAACGAGAAGCCGCCCACCGGCGTCCGCCCAGAGCCTGACCAGCAAATCTGTGAACAAGCCAACCGGCTTAGAGTCAACCCCGCACTAACCCCACCGCAACATTGGGCAACCTGCCCACCAGCTACTAGACTGTGGGTGTACGAATCACCAGCGCACCGTCGCGCCCAAGGGAAAGACCACACGTGGCAACCTACACCCACCTCACCGACCGCACCCCCCACGTATCAGCCGACGAACTCCTCTCAGGGTTCAGGCCCTCAGAACGCTTCGGTGAAGTGTCTTTCAATACCTACCGTCCCGACCCCGCCCAGCCCTCCCAGCAGGCAGCAGTCGATGCCCTGCGCGCCTTCGGCGAAACCATCAACCGCGGCGGATCAACCAGCGGGGGCGGCTTCTTTGGCAAACTCTTCGGCGGCGGCAAGAAGAAGGACGACACCAAGGCCGGTCTCTACCTCGACGGCGGCTTCGGCGTGGGTAAAACCCACCTGCTCGCCTCCCTCTGGCACATGGTAGAAGGGCCCAAAGCCTTCGGTACCTTCGTCGAATACACCAACCTGGTCGGCGCCCTGACCTTCCGCAAAACCGTCGAAGCTCTCTCTAACTACAAGCTGGTCTGCATCGACGAATTCGAACTCGATGACCCCGGCGACACCGTGCTCATGTCCCGTCTCATGCGCGAACTCGCCGAAGCAGGCGTCAAACTCGTCGCCACCTCCAACACCCTGCCCGGCGCCCTCGGCGAAGGTCGCTTCGCCGCAGCCGACTTCAAACGCGAAATCCAGGTACTCGCCGACCAGTTCGACGTGCTGCGCGTCGACGGTGAAGACTTCCGCCACCGCGGCCTACCCGCCGCCCCCGCACCCGTCGCAGATGCTGATTTCGATTCCCTGGTCGATAGTCGTTTCGACGGGCTTGGCACCGTCGCTATCGACGACTTCGAAGCCCTCATCGACCACCTCTCCCGCGTGCACCCCTCCCGCTACCGCCAATTCATCGACGGCCTCGACGCCATCGCCTGGCGCAACGTCACCACCATCACCCAACAAGCAGTCGCCCTGCGCTTCGTCGTCCTCGCCGACCGCCTCTACGACAAAGACCTCCCCATCATCGCCTCCGGCGTACCCTTCGACCGGGTCTTCACAGAAGAAATGATGACCGGCGGATACCAGAAAAAGTACTTCCGTGCGGTTTCACGCCTCACAGCCCTGGCGCGTGAGGGGATGTTGGACGATAAGGCCTAGCCGGGGAAACCCAGCTCAGCCCAGCGGTCACGCGTCAGCTCAGCGGCGCGCATATCAAGCAGGGGAGTGGAGCCGTCCTCAAGCGGGCGGCCCGGCTCGCTTTTCACCAAAGTACGGAAATCCGTAAACCCAACCCTGTGAGCCACCCGCTCGGACGCCTCGTTATCAGCAAGCGCCTTCCAACTCAGCCGGTCGAGGCCCAGTCCCTGGGGGTCCAGGGCAAAGCCCACCACCATACCCAGGGCCTCGGTCAGAAACCCCTGACCGCGACTACCCGGTGCTAACCAGTAGCCGACCTCAGCCGAAGAACCCGTGACGTTAAACAGGCTCACCACACCGGCAAAAACCCCGCTCGCGTCAATACCCCACACCAGCTCATGCCCGCTCTCGCTCGCCTGATGGGTGTAGGCAACGAAATCACGGGCAGTCTCTTCCGTATAGTTCAGGGGTACGGATAGGCAAAAGCGAATAATATCCGGGTCTTGGCAGGCCTGAGCCATCGTTGCTGCATCGGTCTCGCGCAAGGGGCGCAAAGTGAAACGTTCGGTGAGAAGCTGGGGGTGCATGAAAACTCCACGACGAATAGAAGTGTTTTTTACAGTGTACGTACCCAAAGATGTGGTGCAGGGCATAGAAGAAAAATTTTGAGCTGGGTGGGGCTGTGGCGGTAAAAACCGCGAAAACACGCGGTAAAAAAGGGTTTACGTGAAGGTGTGTTCCGATTTGGCAGGAGCTAGAAAAGAGTGTAAAGTATTTACTCGTTGGTTCGGTTCCCCACGGAACTGAAACACAATGCGGTTGTAGCTCAGTTGGTAGAGCACCACCTTGCCAAGGTGGATGTCGCGAGTTCAAGTCTCGTCAACCGCTCGCAACACTCCTTGCGAGTGTTATGCGCGATTGGCGCAGCGGTAGCGCACTTCCTTGACATGGAAGGGGTCACTGGTTCGATCCCAGTATCGCGCACTGGATGAAAATCCATTGCAAATAATTGCATATGCGGTTGTAGCTCAGTTGGTAGAGCACCACCTTGCCAAGGTGGATGTCGCGAGTTCAAGTCTCGTCAACCGCTCCACGTAAGCCCCGACTCAATGAGTCGGGGCTTTTTTGCATCGCTATCCACCACTTGATAGAGTGTCCACTATGTATTTCGCAGCAGCTATCGCTAAGCCCTGGACCCGCCGCTAAAGGCGGCTTACACCTAGGGTTCAATCTCTTTAGCCGCCGTTCCATCACCCCAGATGAACGGGTACATAGTCGTACCCTCAACGGACTAGTAGAGAATATGCGAAACAACAAACATCACCCCGAAGAACCTCAAACATTAGGCTTCGTTACTCACCAGAGCGGAACATCCACCACCGCACACATCAAAGCAGAAAACATCTCTGCCACTAGAGGCGGAAAAATACTGTTCTCAGATTTAAACCTGACAATATCGGCAAATACCAAGATGGCCATCGTTGGAGAGAACGGTGCAGGGAAAAGCACCCTGCTCAAAATACTGTCAGGCCTAGAAAACCCTGACCTGGGTGAAGTGGCATCTCAGGGGACAATCGCTTTTGTTGGGCAGGATATGCCATTGGTTGACCATCAAACTGTAGGCGACCTTATCAAACTATCCACTCAGCATGCACATACAGCACTTGCAGACCTCGACAGAGCGTCAGAATTGCTCGCGCTTGGTCAGGAAGGCGCAGAAGCTGCCTACGCTCAAGCGCTAGAAAAAGCCAGTGCACTGGAAGCGTGGGATATTGACAGAAAAATCGACCAAGCGCTCCATGGACTAAAAGCGTGTACAGACCGATCCCGAAACCTTAGCACCCTGTCGGTAGGTCAAAGGTACAGAGTAAGGCTTGCTGTGCTTCTTGGCGCCGGGGCAGATGTTCTTCTGCTTGATGAGCCGACTAATCACCTAGACAGAGAATCAATTGAATTCCTGACTCAGTCTTTGCAGGAGCTAAAGAACGGATTTGCGGTAGTTAGCCATGACCGGCAACTCCTTGTTGACGTTGCGCAGACTTTCTGTGATCTTGACCCGTCACTACACGGGGTGCCCCAGGTCTACTCTGGTGGTTACAAAGGGTGGCAGAAGGGAAAACGAAAAGATCGTATTGCGTGGGAGAAAGCCTATCAAGACCACATCAACCGCAAAGAAGAACTGAAACAGGCGGTGGAAGAAGCAGGAGCTAGGTTGCAGACAGGGTGGCGGCCGCCCAAAGGGACAGGTAAACATCAGCGGGCAACACGAGCTGCGCATCATGTCAAAGCCTTTAAGCAACGTCTTAACGAGCTGGAAAGCTATCACATTGAAGTCCCTGAGCCTCCGAGTATTCTGCAGTACCCAGAGGTACGGATCCAGAAAGATAAGCTAGTTCTTGAAGCTAGCGATATCGCATATCTGGGGCGCAGTGCTCAGGGCGTTAGCTTATCGCTAAGGACCGGGCAAAAGATCGTGGTGACCGGTGGAAACGGGACCGGTAAATCAACCTTGATTTCTATGCTGGCAGGGGAGCTTGCCCCCACAAATGGCAAATTGGCCGTAGCGCCCGATGTGAAGATGGCCCTGTTGTCGCAAGAGATACCCCAATGGAACCCGGAGCTAACTCCAGAAGATGTGTATCGGCAAAGCCTCATTCAAGCAGGTACCTACGCAGAGTATCCGGACACGCCGACTCTAGAAAGCCTGGGACTACTGACCAGCGAAGCGCGTACCACCCGTGTTGAGCAGCTTTCCGCTGGCCAGCAAAGGAGACTCCACTTGGCAGTCATAATAGCCCAACGTCCTCACGCCCTGCTGCTTGATGAGCCAACCAACCACCTATCAATGACCCTGCTCGACCAACTTATACCCCATCTCAGGGGGACCCAGTCGAGTGTCGTTGTCGCAACTCATGACCGGTACCTTCTTTCCAAGATAAGTGACTGGCAAGAAGTACGCCTGCAATAGTCTCGCCAGGTTGAAAGACCACCTACCCTTGTGTATAGTTATTCGAGTTGCGGTTGTAGCTCAGTTGGTAGAGCACCACCTTGCCAAGGTGGATGTCGCGAGTTCAAGTCTCGTCAACCGCTCTCTCGAAAACAACTCGTTTTCGCAACTCAGACCACGGTCTGAGCGTGTGGTGGGGTGGTCGAGTGGTTAGGCAACGGTCTGCAAAACCGTGTACGCGGGTTCGAATCCCGTCCTCACCTCCACGCGCGATTGGCGCAGCGGTAGCGCACTTCCTTGACATGGAAGGGGTCACTGGTTCGATCCCAGTATCGCGCACAAAGAAAGGCTCCCCGGCTTCGGCCAGGGAGCCTTTAGCGTATAGCAGCCACTGGTTCTCCAAGCTCGCAGAGCTCGCTTATTCCGCGGCCTCTTGAGTGCTCGCGCGCTCGCACCCGGCCGCTCCATCCATTAACGCGCACAAAGAAAGGCTCCCTAGCTAAAGCTAGGGGGCCTTTTGCTTACCCCGCATCATTAGAACACACTGTGCAAGACTAGAACCATGCATCTCACCGTCACGCACTTCGGTTATAGCCCCCTCAAAGGTGCCCGCCACCAAGCGCGCACCACAGCCGAGATCACCGCGTCCGGCCCCCTCTACAACCGCCGCTGGGCCCTCGTCTCACCTGCCGACCGCACCGTGCTTCGCACCGTCGCCCACCCGGCCCTGATGGGTATCACCACCGACCTCACCGCCCGCGACGGAAAGGCAGAGCTCACCCTGCACATACCCGGGGCAGGTAGCTACACAGTCCCCGCCCTCACTAGGGCTGCCACCAGCACCTTCACCTCCTGGGGCGCTGAGAAACAGCTTGCGGTCTACGACCACCCGGTCAACGAAGCCCTCAGTGCCTACCTAGAGAAGCCTGTTGCCCTGGCCTTCGCACCCCGACAGAACCTGGTATACGCCGGGGCCTTCTCGCTCATCGGCACCGCCACCCTGGCCGAGATTGCCCGCCAGCTTACCCCCGAACAGCCGCCGAGCCCGGATGAGATAGCGGCCAGGCTGCGCTGCAATCTGGTGGTAGAAACCTCAACCCCCTACATTGAAGATAGCTGGCAGGGGAAAACGCTTACCCTCCAGGCAGGATGCGGCGTGCCGGCTGAGCTGCACGGCCTGCAGCTAGTTGCCGGTGAAGGTATCGGCAGGTGCGCCGTCATCGACGTCCAGCCAGACACCGGTCAGCGTACAGCCCGGCTGCTCAAACTTCTGGCCTGCTACCGGCCCCGCAACCTGCGCGGTGAGCCAACGGCGGGTATATACGCGAGCCTCGCAGCTGCCGCGCCGGGTCTGCCGCTCGGCCCTGTAAAGGGGGATAATAAAGGGTAAAGACCCTCAACGAAGAAGATGCTCCCCCGTGACCGTCCACCGCCATATTCCCGCTGCTGCAAGCTTGCTAGCTGCCTGCGTCCTGCTCCTGACCGCCTGTAGTACACCTGCCACGACCGCAACCAACCAAGTGCCCATGGACCAGCTGCTCACCGTGCAGGCACCCACCGGCACACCCGCCACCGAGCTGGAATGGGCGGACGGCCCCCACGCCCCTGCCGACCGCCAGGTTGAGGAGCGCGTGTGGGCTGAGGACGACAGCGTGAAACTCCACCAGGTAGATGTAGGGAACGTGACGGTGGGGGACTTCACCGCCCCGGCCCGCGGCACCTTCGCCGAATCCAGGAGCACTGCTGGCCCCAAGCCGCTGATCGTCATTAGCCACCTGCGCGGCCCTAACTGCACCGGGGAAAACTACGCCTACCCCTGCCCCAGCGGGACCGAAGAGATCCGCTATGACCGGGGCATGAACTACCTGGCCCATGAGCTGGCAGCCCAGGGCTACGACGTGCTGATTCCCGACTTAGGGCCGGTCTTTATCGGGTCGGATGTGGAAGGTGCCTACGACCAGCGAGAACTCTGGAAGGCCGTGGTTACCGAACTTATATCAGCTGCCCAGAGCCCCAACGACGCTACCGGTATCACCTTGGATGACGCGGGCGATATCACTCAGGGGCAGGTCGGCCTGCTGGTTCATTCGCGCTCCGCCAGCATGATTGAAGCTGCCCAAGAAGTCTTCGGCGACGCGCTCAAGAGCGTCATGGCCTACGGGCCCTACTACGCGACCGAAACCCCCGAGACCTTTGCACCGGCTCTGCCCGATGTGCCCTACCTGTCGCTGACCGGGGAGCTTGACCAGGACGTCAAAACCGCTGGTAACCGCCTGCTCACCCGCTACCTGGCTACCCCGCGCATCGCCCCTGCCTACGAGGTGGGTGTTGAGGGGCTGGGGCACCTGTCCGTGAACCGGGCTCTATCTGCGGCGGGAGTCGATGACCGCGTCGGCTGCGACCTGATGGACTGCCCCGACACCGCCACCCACGAGAAGGTTCTCACCGAATCAGCAACCAGCTGGTTCGCAGCTACTATGCCTATCGAGGGCTACCAGATGGATGCAGAGAGCGATATCGACCTGGCGCCGGTTGTTCCGGCCTCGTCCGCCGCCCTGCCCACGTCCTTCCCCCAAGACCTCGTTGGCCTGCCCACCCGCTGGCTGGCGGCCACCCACCGCCCCGAGGCCACCAGGCTAACGGCTCTTGACCTTACCCACAGTGGGGACTCAACCCTCTGCACCCTGCCCGAGAACGTGGTAGCTGCCGCGGGGGCGTCCGCCTGCCACGAGCCCCAGGCTGGTGTGGCTGAATCCACCGTGCCGCTGCTGACCTTTACCCACACCACCCTGACGGGCTCCTGGCCCGCAGCCGATGCCCTGGCCCTGCACCTCATGCCCTTCGGGGCGCCCGCCGACCAGCAGGGCTTGCAGGTCACCATCACCACCGACCGCGGGCGCCACACCGCGACCCTGCCCGCCAGCACCCCGGCCATTGCCGGTCGGGTAACGGACTATAGCGACGGCTACTACATGCCCTCGACCGTCCGCCTGGCTCTGCCCAAGGAGCTGAAGGGAGCGACGGTAACGTCCATCGAGTTGCAGGGCGGGGCTTCAATCTACGCCCTGGCAGGCGTAGACATCTGGTAACAATGTGTGCCCTGCGGCACCTTTAGGTAGGGTTGTGGTGGTAACACCCCTGCTGAAAGGACCCCACCGTGCACCGTCGTCTCTTTGCCTTCCTCTGCCTGAGCACCCTGGCCCTGGCAGGTTGTAGCTCGCAGGAGACCAACCCGCAGGCGACGGAAAGTAGCGGGGCGGACGCCGCCGCTCAGCAGGACGGGCAGGGGCAGGTGGCACGCGCAGATGCAGGGCAGGCCAGCGAATCGGGTACCCTGACCGCTTCAGCCGCCGGCGGGGCCTGCGGCGAGGCGGACTGCGTCTCCCTGCTCTTTACCGGTGATTTTCTGATGCACAATATGCTCTGGGACCAGGCAGAGGCTGACGCGGCGGCAGCTGGGAACACAGGCCTGGACTTTACACCCCTCATCAGCGAACAGCGCCCCTACCTAGACCGTGCTGACCTGGCGGTCTGCCAGATGGAAACAGTGGTCGCCGATGCGGATGGCCCCTTTTCTGGCTACCCCAACTTCAACGTGCCGCCCCAGATTCTGACGGCGGCCGCTGAAACCGGGTGGGACGTCTGCATGACGGCATCCAACCACTCCTACGACCAGGGCACCGAGGGGCTGGAGCGAACCTACCGCGCGGTTGAAGCAGCGGGAATGGGTGTTACCGGCACTTCTCTCACCGAAGAAGAGGCAGCCCAGCCCGATATTTTCACCACCGCCAACGGCGCCCGGGTAGCAATTATCACCGGAACCTACGGGCTCAACGGTTACGTTCCTGAACACCCCTGGCAGGTCGATATGCTCGACTCAGCAGCCATGATTGCTAAGGCTGCCCGTGCCCGCGAAGAGGGCGCTGACCTGGTCATTGCCAACATGCACGCTGGCGATGAGTACGTGCACGAGCCCTCTGCCCAGCAGGTCGAGGTGGCACACGCTCTCGTTGATTCAGGGGAGTTCGACCTGATCGTGGGCCAGCACGCCCACGCCGTACAGCCCATCGAATACTACAAGGGAACCTGGATTGTCTACGGCATGGGGAACAACCTCACCGAGCTTTCACCCTCCTACGTTGCCAACAACGAGGGAATTATGGTCAACCCTATTTTTGAGCGAGGGGAGGACGGCACCTGGCAGGTGCGCGATTTCCGCTGGGTTTCTAGCACCATGGTCGATAACCCTGCCTACCGTTACTGCATTACCTCACCCAGCCGTCCTGCCTCCCACTGTGTTGATGAAGACTACGCTCAGCAGTCCAATGCCCGTATCCAGCAGATTGTTGAGTCTATGGGGGCAGCTGAGGCCGGTGCCCGCCAGTGGAGCTAGGGTAAGCGGTCTAACCCGCTCGCCCTCTCGTGCCCGGGAAGAGAGGTGCGTATAATCGATAGAGCGCCAGATACGCTGTGAAGGCTGGGCGCTTTTCGATTTTTCTCCCGACGTCAGGACGGCCGCGTGACCACACCCATGCTAGCGTCAGCAACCGACCACGGTCGCATGTACGCGCGCACGGTCGGCGGGGAGCTACTGGTTCCCTCGATTACCACGGTGATTGGGCAGCAGGCTAACGACCTCTCGGGCTGGCACGGCTATATGGCGGCCAAGGCCGCCCTCGAAGACCAGCGGTCCTACCGGGCCACCAGTTCAGCCGGGCTCAAGTTCGCAGTGATTCGGGACGCGGCGGCAGCCTCAGAACGTTACCGGGACGCCGCAGCGGCCAGGGGCGATCGCGTGCACAATTACGCGGAACAGGTAGCCTTGCGCGCCATGGGCCTGCCCCACGAGGTAGAGGGCTATCGCGAGAACCTCATCGCCCACGGGGAACAGGCCTACGCCGACCGCTTTGACGAGTGGTGGGACCTCTACCGCCCCAAGCCCCTGGCCACCGAAGTGACCATCTGGAACGAAACCGTGGGCTATGCCGGTACCCTCGATCTGGTCGCCGAAATTGCTGGTCACACCTGCATCATCGACTACAAAACCAAGGGCACCGACCGCAAGGGGCGGGTCAAGCCCCTGGACGATAAGGTGGTCATGCAGCTGGTCGCCGGTGTCAAAGCAGAAGAAGCACTGGTTGACGCTGAACACGGCAGCTGGGAGCCCTGGCAACACGGGGGAGCGAGCATCCTCATGGGTGTTGCCCTGGGCGAAACCCAGGTGGTACCCCAGCAGGCCAACCCCCGGGTACTAGAACGTAACTGGTACAAGTTCTGCGCCCTCAAACGGGTCTGGGACCTCAACCGCGACCTCTCCGAAACCCCCGAAGACTCCCTCATGCCGGTAGTTCCGCCCCCGGCAGCTACCGGAACAGACCTACCCGACGCAGCGGCGTCCTAACCTCACCGACGAGAAAGAGAAGCATGACTATTCTGCCCATTCGCACTGTAGGCGACCCCGTTCTGCGCACCGAGTGCGACGACATCACCGTGTTCGACGCCGACCTTGAAAAACTGGTGGCCGACATGCTTGAAACCATGTACGACGTAGAGGGTGTAGGTTTAGCTGGGCCCCAGGTGGGTATCTCTAAGCGCATCTTTACCTTCGGCAACATTGACGGCCGCGAGGGGCACATCATCAACCCTGTGCTTGAGGTAGGCGACGAACCCCAGGAGGGTGGCGAGGGCTGCCTGTCGGTCCCCGGCCTGTCTGCCGCCACCCCGCGTAAGAACTGGGCACGGGTTACCGGCGTGAACTGCAAGGGTGAGCCGGTGGTCTACGAGGGCGAGGGGCTCTTTGCCCGTATGCTCCAGCACGAAACCGACCACCTCTACGGCACCATGTTCATTGACCGGGTTGAGGGAGAGGACAAGAAGAATATCTGGCGCAAGATTCGCCAGGCAGATTACAACCAGGTTGCCGCTGCTGTGCAGGGTGAACGCGCAGCGAAAACCTCATCGGGCTTTGGTGCCCTGGGTGGTTCCTTCGGCGCTGCTAAAAAGCCCGGCGCTTTTGGTATCTAAACCTGCTGGTTCGAAAGTTTAAGTGGAAAGGTAAGCATGAAGGTTCTCTACGCCGGTACCCCGGAGGTCGCCGTCGCGCCTCTGAACGGCCTGCTTGAGGCGGGCTATGAGGTGGTGGGGGTGCTCACCCGCGAGGACGCCCCCGTGGGGCGCAAACGGGTGTTGACCCCGTCCCCGGTGGCAGCCCGCGCCCAGGAGCTGGGCCTGCCTATCATCAAGGCTAACCGCTGGTCCGATGAGGTTGCGGACGCCGTTGCGCAGCTGGGTGCCGATATTGCGGCGGTGGTGGCCTTTGGCGTCCTGCTGCCGCAGAGCGCCCTCGACCTGCTGCCCCAGGGCTGGATTAACCTGCACTTCTCGCTGCTACCTGCCTGGCGCGGGGCAGCTCCTGTGCAGCGGGCCCTAATGGCGGGGGAGACCGAGATTTTCTCCAACACCTTCCGTATTGATGCCGGTCTCGATACCGGCCCGGTTTTCCGGTCCGAATCGGCGCAGGTAAGGGAACTTGATACCGCCGGGGATATGCTCAACCGCCTGGCTTCAACCGGCGGCGCCCTGCTGGCTGCTACCTTTGACGATATTGCCGCAGGTGCTACCGGCACTCCGCAGTCCGGCGAAGCCACCCACGCAGCCAAGCTCACTATCGACGATGGCAGGGTGGATTTTGCCCGTTCCTGCGCTGATATTATTGCCCAGCTGCGCGGTGTGACCCCCGAACCCGGGGCCTGGGCTGAACTCGACGGAGCCCGCTTCAAACTCGGTATGGCCAAGACCAGCCAGGCGCAGCCCGTGGGGGAGCCCGGAACCCTCTTCTGGGCCGGTAAAAAGGTGGCTGTCACCTGCGCCGACGGTGCTCTAGAACTGACCCAGGTGCAACCTGCAGGCAAGAAAATGATGAACGCCGCCGACTGGGCGCGCGGTCAGGGCTCGGCCCTGGCAGAAGGGAAAGTGGTGCTGGTATGAGCATGAACGCAGGTGGACGCGGAGCAGGCGGACGCTCAAACGGCGGTAAGGGCCGGGCGGGGGCTAACCGCTCCGGTGCTAACCGAGCTGGCCAGGGCCGCAGCGGGGCTCGCAAGCGCGACGACCGCACCCAGCAGGGGCAGGCCGGGGGTACCCCGAACCCCCGTGGCTCGCGCGGTAACCGCAACCCCGGTGGCGAGCACCAGGCCAAGCGCGGCGGTGGGGGAGAGACCCGCCGCAATGCTAAGGGGCACGAGCGCAACCGCAAGGCGGTCAAGGACCGGGCGTTTTCGGCGTCCGCTCCCTCCCAGCGCGCCCGCACAGCAGATAGGGCCCGCGCCGTGGCCTTTGAGGTGCTGAGCGCTGTTGCCCTGGACGACTCCTACGCGAACCTGGTGCTGCCCAAGGCGATTCGCTCTGCCCGGCTTGATGCCCGCGATGCTGGTTTTGCCACCGAGCTGACCTACGGCACCCTGCGCAACCAGGGCACCTACGACGCGATTTTGGCTCACTGCGTTGACCGCCCGGTGGAGAAAATCGGTACCAAGATTCTGCTGGTGCTGCGCCTGGGCGTCCACCAGCTGGTGGCTATGCGCGTGCCCGACCACGCCGCCCTTAACCAGACGGTTGCCCTGGCCCGCGCCGAGATCGGCACCGGCCCGGCTAACTTTGTGAACGCGGTACTGCGCAGGGTTTCTGAGCGAACCCCCGAAGACTGGTACGCCCTTATCGCCGAGGAAGCCCCCGACGAGCTCACCCGCTTGGCCCTTGAGAAGTCTCACCCGGCCTGGGTGGTGCGCTCCTTCCGACAGGCTCTGGCTGCCCACGGCCGGACCCCCGGCGAGGTTGAGGCCCTGCTGGATGCCGATAACGCCTCACCCGTGGTCAACCTGGTTGCCCTGCCGGGCCTGGGAACCCTGGACGAAGCCCGCGCCGCCGGTGCCGAGGACGGCCCTCTAGTCGAGGGCTCCGCCCTCTACTCGGCAGGCGACCTTGCCCGCCTTGAATCGGTGCGGGAGGGGGTTGTGCGTGCCCAGGACGCCGGTTCCCAGCTGGTTGCCCGCGCCCTGGCTGATGCTCCCCTTGAGGGCAACGACAGCAACTGGCTTGACCTCTGCGCCGGCCCCGGTGGCAAGGCAGCCCTGCTCGGTGCCCTGGGCGCCCAGCGCGGGGCCCGACTGCTGGCCAACGAAGCTGCTGAACACCGGGCCGAGCTGGTGCGCCGCTCCCTGGCCCCGCTGCCGTCCGCCTCCTACTCGGTAGTGGCCGGTGACGGCCGCCAGATTGAGCGCACCGTCGCTGCTGGTGCCAACCTGCCCGAGGGTATGCCCCGCGATGTGCGCTTTGACCGCGTCATGGTCGATGTGCCCTGCTCCGGCCTGGGTGCCCTGCGCCGCCGCCCCGAAGCCCGCTGGCGCAAGAGCCCCCGCGACATCGCTGAACTGCTGCCCCTGCAACTCGACCTGTTTAAGGCAGCAGCATCAGTTACCCGCCCCGGCGGCCTGATCGCCTATGTAACTTGCTCACCTCACACCGCAGAAACCCAGAGCATCGTGCACGATATTCTGCGCAAGGTCGATGTAACCCTGTTGGACTCCGGTGCTGCCCTGCGGGCCGTTGCCCGCAGGGACGAAACGGGGGCGTCCGTCCTTGCCGGGGAACTGGACCCCGCCTTCACCCCCGAAGCGCCCAAGGGAGCGACCCTAGCGGAGGGGGCTACGACCGCCCAGCTCTGGCCGCACATCCACGGCACCGACGCTATGTTCTTCGCCCTCTTCCGCAAGAACTAGGCACTCAGTCCTCACCGCAAATTCATGGCCACCCCACTGAACACGAGGGGACCTGAAAACTAAAAAGGACCGCATATTATGCGGTCCTTTTTAGTTTTCAGATCCCCTTGCCGGGGTTAGAGCACCATAGCAGCTACCCAACCTGCAATCAGCAGGGGGATGTTGTAGTGGATGAAGGTGGGAATCACCGAGTCACGGATGTGGTCGTGTTGGCCGTCCGCGTTCAGACCGGCGGTGGGACCCAGGGTGGAGTCGGAGGCGGGGGAGCCCGCGTCGCCCAGGGCACCTGCGGTACCGATAATAGAAACCGTAGCCAGGGGCGAGAAGCCCAGGGCCAGGCAGAGGGGCACATAGATGGTGGTGATAATGGGCAGGGTAGAGAAGGACGAGCCGATGCCCATGGTGACGATCAAACCCACTACCAGCATGGCCATGGCAGCTGCTGCCTTGTTGCCCGCGAAGAGGTCAGCCACGGTGGTCACCAGGGGATCCACGTCGCCAGTGGCATCCATAACCGCGGCGAAACCCTGGGCCGAGATCATGATGAAGCCGATCAGGGCCATCATGCGCATACCCGCGGTGAAGACGTCGTCGGCCTCCTTCCACTTGACCGCACCGGTCACCATGAAGATGGTCAGGCCCACCAGGGCACCGACCAGCAGGGAGTTGGCCTCGGTGCCCATGGACTGCATGACCACCTGAACCACGAAGGTGGCGATAATAGCGATGATTGCAACGACCACGTTGAACTTCTTGACCTCGGTGGTTGTGCTCTCGGTGGGGGCTAGCTCTACGGTCTGGTAGGCGCGGGGCTTGCGGTAGCTAAAGAAGATGGCAATGAGCAGGCCAACGACCATGCCCAGGGCGGGGATAGCCATGGCGGTCATGACGTTGATGCCGCTGGTATCCATACCAGCGAGCCTGATGTTGCCCAAAAGAATATCGTTGAGGAAGATCGCGCCGAAGCCTACGGGCATGTACATGTAGGTGGTTACCAGGCCGAAGGTGAGCACACAGGCAATGAGTCTGCGGTCGAGCTTCAAGCGGTTAAAGACAGCCAGCAGGGGCGGAATAATGAGCGGAATGAAGGCGATATGAACGGGAATCAGGTTCTGCGACATAATCGACATGGCCAGAATACCGGCCAGCAGCAGCCACTTGACGGTGTATTCGATGCGATGGTTGGTCTCTGAGCTTTCTGAGCCGACCTTGGCAATAATGCCGTTGGCGATGAGCTGGGGCAGACTCGAGCTGGAAACCGCCATGGCGAAAGCACCGAGCAGGGCGTAGGAGAGTGCCAGCATGGCACCACCCGAGAGGCCCTCCTGGTAGGCGACCATGGTGCCGTCCAGTCCGAGCCCGCCGAGAAGGCCGCCCACGAGAGCTCCGATGAAGAGCGCCAGGACGACGTGTACGCGTGCTGCGGAGAGGACGAGCATGACCAGGACCGCAAGCAGAACCGAGTTCATAGTTTTCCTAACCGTTGAATAAATATGAGTAAATTTTAGCTTTTACCTTTCAACCTGATGGGCTGTGAAAGGGGCCTTCTGTCTGTGATAGTTCTTATGTTTAGCGTGGTACTAGCGACTTGGGGCGCATGGACGACACCTTCCTGATAGCAACGAGGATTCGACATGGCTTATACAGGAGGGTGCTGTTAATTAAATTTTTTACTTTATGATTGTGGTTTATTCAAAAAGTATTGCAGGTTCATATCGTTAACGTTGATGTGTGGGGGATGGCCGGTGTAGTCCCTCGTGATCCTGAACCCATGTCATACCAGTGGCATCCGTGAAGATTAGTTCTGTTACCATCCATTTGGGGCTGTTGAGGACAGGATGGCTTGGAGTGGCTGTGTTACTGTAAGGTTGCCCGTAAGCCCAATGCCAGTCAATAGCTTTGAGAGATTTCTCTTTACCTGGGTTTGGCCGGTATTCAAATGAATATTTACCCGGCGGGACGACAGGAACATCAAGTTTGACCTTTTCATTAAAGGTCGGCTTATAGGTTTTTTCAGCTGGATGCCAGTATGAAAGGCGGGTGTTGACAGTAACTTGAACGTCTTTGACCGGGGTTACAGAGGTGTTCTCAATAATCACTCGGTTGCTAAATCTGTCACAGGTCTCTACCCAGCTTGCAATTGCAGATGCTTGAGTTCTTTCGAGTTGTTCCTGGGCCGCAAAGTCTCGCTGCTGTTCGATGGTAAGCTGATGCTGCATCTGATCAATTTGTTTGTTGACAGCCACAAGTTGCTCTTTGCCAGCTTCCATTTGTCCTTTAGCGTAGCGGGCTGCGAATATGGCTGCTATAAGTGCGGCAGCTGCAGTGAGAGCAGAAATAATTTCTGAGAGATTTCCTAGTGTTTGCATACATTCTCCTGGGTGAGTGTAGTCATATCCTATGATAAATTGGTGATTTTTTCCTTGGATACCAGGTGTAACGCTATGGAGAAAGATATTTTTTGAACGGAGCCTGTATGACCTGCCTTATTAACCCCTCCATTTTGAGCGCTGACTTCTCCCGGCTGGGGGAGGAGCTCACCGCTATCTCGACCGCTGACGCCGCCCATATCGATGTGATGGACGGCCACTTTGTTCCCAACCTGACCTGGGGGCTGCCCGTTGTGAAGCGTCTCAAAGAGGTCTCGCCCATTCCTTTTGATGTGCACCTGATGATTGAGGACGCCGACCGTTGGGCCCCCGCCTACGCTGAGGTTGGTTGCGAGTCGGTGACCTTCCACGCTGAGGCCGCTATCGCTCCCATCAAACTGGCCCGCACCCTGCGTGAAAGCGGTGCTAAGGCGGGCATGGCCCTGCGCCCTGCCACTGGCGTTGAACCCTACATGGATATGCTCAGCGAACTCGACATGCTCCTAATTATGACTGTTGAACCGGGCTTTGGCGGCCAGGCCTTCCTTGACGTCACCCTGCCAAAGATTAAGCGGGCGGCTGCCGCCATTGAGGGCTCAGAGGCTGAGGTGATTCTGCAGGTTGACGGTGGTATCACCGAAGAAACCATTGTGCGCGCGGCCGAGGCAGGTGCCACCTGCTTTGTTGCCGGTTCCTCTATCTACGGTGCGGACGACCTTGAAGCCGCTATCGCGGGCCTGCGCCGGGCTGCCGCGTCCGCCCACACCCACTAGGACGCCATGACTCAGAACCTAACTCCCCTTGAAGAAGCCGACCGCGAGCTAGCCCGCGCCCAGGAACTCATCGCTACCGGGCAGCTGGCCGATGCCCTACCCGCTCTGCAGGCCGCCGCCGGTGGTTTTGAGAGCGCTGGCGAAGTCTTCGGGCAGATTCTTGCCTTGAAAATTTTGAGCGAGGTCAACCGAGACCTGGGCAATCCCACCCCTGCTCTTACTCAGGTGACCCGTGCCCACGCCTTACTGGCTGAAGCTAAACCCGATGCCGAGCAGCTGCCCGACTTCGCCACCGAGGTGGGGTCCCTGCACGCTGAATTGGGAGACTTCGAGCGTTCCAAGACCTGGTACACCCAGGGGCTGCGCGGATATGAAGCCCAAGGGAATGCTGAGGGGCAGGCCCACAACCTGGTGGCGTTGGCGGGACTTGCCCGACAGGCCCAGGATGAAGCTGGTGCCCAGAGCTATCTGGCCCAGGCGTACGAGCTGTATGCCGCGGGCAATCACAGGGTTCAGCTCATGCACGTGCGCAATGCCCAGGCTCAAGGGTTGTTGGCAACAGGGGATGCGGACGCTGCCCGCCCCTTGCTCGCTGAAGCTCTTGACCTTGCCCGTGCACTAGAAGACCACGCCTTCTTAGGGGAAACCTACCAGCTACTTGCCCTGGTCACAGCTCAAAGCGGGGACACGGACGCCGCCCAGGGCTACCTGATGCAGGCGGCGCAGCACTACGCCGCCGCTGGGGATGCCGATAATGAGACCTTTGTGAAGGAGCTGCTGAACCGGCTCCCCGGCAGCTAGTTTGCCTTAGGCCAGGTTCTTCTCGGCCCGCTCGGCAGCCTGCTCGTTGCCCATAGAGCGGTGGATGGTGGCCAGCATGCTGTAGTAGGCTGCGGCGTCCTCTGACCCGGCAACCAGTACAGGCTTAGCCAGGGTGAGAACGTTCAGGGCCTGCTTGCCCTGGCCCTCGTCCAGCAGTTTCTGGGCGCCCTTCACAGCACGGGCGACAGCCTGATCGGGCTTGCGCTTGACCAGGTGCGCCACGGCACCGTGCTCCTGCTTGAAGGTGGTATCACGTTTTTGAATATTGGCGGGTTTCGCGTCAGACACAGCTCACCTAAGGTCGGGGGTAGAAAACTTTATGCACCTCAAGTGTAGCGACTGATGACCGTCTCGGGGTTAGGCGAGCTGCCTGCCACGGGTTTCAGGCAGCAGGAAGGTCGCGCCAGCTGCAGTGCAGAAGGCTAGAGCAAACAAAACGAAGAGCCCCAAAACACCTACCAGCGGCAGCAGGGCGGGCACGAGTAGGGGGGCGGTGATAGAGGCTAGACGGCCGAAGCCGGCAGCCGCACCCGTACCGGAACCGCGCAGGTGGCCGGGGTAGAGTTCTGGGCCGATGGCGTAGAGGGCACCCCAGGCACCCAGGTTGAAAAAGGAGAGTATGCAGCTTAGCGGGAATTAAGTCACAATATGACGGTTACAGCCGCCTGCCGTGCTATAACTTGAAGAGTAAAAGAAAAAATATCGTGCTCCGGGACCCGGTGAAAATCCGAACCTGCGGTGATAGCCCGCTAATTGACGGCACATCCACGTGCCCGATACCTGCAAGGTGGAATTCCTTGGCAGACAGTACAGTCTGGATGGAAGGTAGCACGAGCAAACCGTAAGGTGCCCCCCGCGGCATCTGCCGTACCCGACTGCCCGGCCCGCCGACGTCCTGACTAACGCCCACCGAAGCTAGCCAACGCCGGGTACACTCGATTTGTTCTCCCGGAGCCACTCGCTTTGGGAGTTTTTTATGGATTTCTTGCGGTGGCTCTTCGACGCTCAAATTGCGATTGGCGATAACCAGTCCCTCTTGGTGCGCGAAGTCCTTGGCAACATCTTTGGCCTACTATCAGCCCTCGGCGGCATGCGCCGCAAAGTCTGGGCCTGGCCCGTCGGTATTCTCGGCAACCTGCTTCTGCTCACCGTCTTCTTAGGCACCCTCTTCGGGTCAACCTACGGCACCGCTAACCTGCTGGGGCAGGCAGGCCGCCAGATCATGTTCATCGCTGTTTCCATCTGGGGTTGGTACCGCTGGAACCAAACCCGCAAGACCGGCGACGCAGGCCAGGCAGCAGTGATTCCCCAGTGGGCCAGCTGGCGCGAACGAGCCTTCATCGTGGCCTTCATGCTGGTCGGCACCGGCGTTCTGACCCCCATCTTCCGCGCCCTGGGCTCCTACGAACCGGTCTGGTCAGACGCCTGGATCTTCACCGGCTCCCTGCTCGCCACCTACGGCATGGCTAAGGGCTGGGTGGAGTTCTGGCTGGTCTGGGCCGCCGTGGACGTGGTCGGTGTGCCCCTGCTCTGGTCAGCAGGTTACTACGCCAGCGCTTTCATGTACCTCTTCTACGGGGCCTTCACCCTCACCGGCTTCTTCGTCTGGTGGCGCACCCGCAACCGCGAAATGGGCAAGGTTGAGGTCGAAACAGCCTTCCCCGACCCCACCGTGGATGTACGCTAACCATGGCACTCTTTACCGACACCCAGGCCATGGGCCTTGCCCTCGATAAAGCCCGCAAGGGCGTGCGCGGGGCTAACCCCCTGGTGGGCGCCGTCATTGTGGACGCCACCGGGCAGCTCCTTGCCACCGGCTGGCACCGCGGCGCCGGCACCCCCCACGCCGAAGCCCACGCCCTAGCAAACGCGCGCGAAGCCGGCATCGACGTGCGTGGTACCCGCATGTACGTCACCTTAGAACCCTGCAACCACACCGGCCGCACCGGCCCCTGCTCGGTCGCCATCGCTAAGGCAGGAATCGCCGAGGTCATCTACGCCTATTCTGATACCACCGAGCACGCCGCCGGGGGAGCCACCTACCTGCGCTCCCAAGGCATCACCGTGCGCGGCGGGGTACTCGAGAACGAAGCCTACGCCCTCAACGCCCGCTGGTTCGCAGCGGCTGCCGGGAAGCGTCCTTTCGTCACCGCCAAAATTGCCAGCTCACTCGACGGCTACATCGCAGCCGCCGACGGAACAAGCCAGTGGATCACCGGGGAAGAAGCCCGCACCGACGGCCACGCCCTGCGCGCCCGCGCCGACGCCATCATGGTCGGCACCGGCACCGTGCAAGCCGATAACCCGCAGCTCACAGCAAGGACGGGCACTGGGCAGCTTGCCGAGCAGCAACCGCTGCGCGTGGTCATGGGTACCAGCCAGCTTGTAGACGGGCACCTGGCCGAGGCCGTAGCAGAGGGCACAGCAATTCACCTGCCAATCCGAGACCCCCAGCAGGCTCTTACCGAGCTCTACGCACGGGGCGTGAAGCACCTGCTCCTGGAAGGCGGCCCCACCCTCATCACCGCCTTCATGCGCGCCAACCTGGTCGACGAACTCTACTGGTACCGAGCGCCCCTGCTGCTCGGCGCCGGAAAACCAGCCCTGGGCGACCTCGGCATCAGCAGCCTGAACCAGGCGGGGCGCTGGCAGCTCGACCATCTCACCCACCACCCAGCAGCGCAAACCTTGGGAGCGGACGTCCGCACCCGGCTTGTGCCAGCAAACGGAATAGAAACCCGATAAGGTGCGCCCGATAGACGCAGCGCCGCGTGTGACCCTCTCATGTCTCGCGCTGGGGCGCTCGACATGATTCATGCCAGCCCCACGCCAACACGCGGCGCTGCCTCTATCGGCCCCACCCTCCCACCTAAGGACCTCATGTTTACCGGAATCATTGCCGCTGTCGGCACCGTAGAATCTCTTGAACCCGTACTCGATAGCTCGGGCCGGGTTGAATCAGCCGTTGTGACGATCAATGCTGGCCCGATTATCGACGACCTGGAACACGGCGGCTCCCTGGCCGTCAATGGCGTCTGCCTGACCGCTACTCGCACCCGTGAGCTTGCCGACGGCTACTTCGCTGCCGACATGATGGGTGAAACCCTGCGCCGCACCAACCTGGGGCAGCTGGCCCCTGGCGCGCGCGTCAACCTTGAGCGCTGCATGCCAGCCGACGGCCGCTTTGACGGGCACGTCGTGCAGGGCCACGTGGACGGGCTCGGCACCGTGGTCAAGGTCGAAGACCACGAATCCTGGCGTACCGTGCGCATACGCGTGCCGCGAGATATGGCAGCCCACCTGACCGAGAAGGGCTCCATTACTGTCTCGGGTGCGTCGCTGACCGTCACCGCCGTATCCCACCCGCAGGCCGACACCCACTGGTTCGAAGTAGGTCTGATCCCTGCCACTCTTGAAGCCACCACCTTAGGTGAGCTGACCGTGGGTGATACCGTCAACCTCGAAACCGACGCCCTCGCCAAGTACGTGCAGCGTATTCTGGCGGTATCGGGGTCGGTAGCTGGTCTAGGCCTTACCCCCACCGGTAGCGCTGGCGGTGGCACCCAGCACCGCGCCGCCGCCCTCGACACCATCGACCGGGCGATTGCCGAAATTGCCCGCGGCGGGGCCGTCGTCGTGGTCGATGACGAAGACCGCGAAAACGAAGGCGACATCATCTTCGCCGCTGAACACGCCACCCCTGAACTCATGGGCTTCACCATCCGCTACACCTCCGGTGTCATCTGCGCCCCTATGAGCGCCGCACGGGCAGATGCCCTGGGCCTGCCGCCCATGGTTGAGGTCAACGAGGACACCAAGGGCACCGCCTACACCGTCACCTGCGACGCCCGCGACGGCGTCACCACCGGCATCTCAGCCGCTGACCGGGCGTGCACCGTTCAGGTACTCGCCGACCCGGCGTCCTCTGCGGGAGATTTGACCCGTCCCGGCCACGTGCTGCCCCTGCGCGCGGTCGACGGGGGAGTGCGCCAGCGCCCCGGCCACACCGAAGCAGCGGTAGAGCTCTCCCAGCTCGCGGGCCTCTCGGGGGTCGGCGTGATCTCTGAAATCGTGAACGACGACGGCACCATGATGCGCTTCGACGCCCTACGCGCCTTCGCCACCCAACACAACATGCCCATGATTTCCATCGCTGACCTGGTCACCTACCTGCAGGAGCGCGACAGTGACCGATAAAAACACCCTGGTAGCCAGCAGCGAGCCGGTGCTGGTGCCCACCCCTCACGGTACCTTCGCCGTGTCTGCCTACGAGTTTGCCGACGGCACCGAGCACATGCTCGCCACAGCGGTCGGTGCGGACAGACGCCCCCTCGCCTCTGGGGAGGAAGGGCAAGACCACCTGGTTCGGCTCCACTCCGAGTGCGCTACCGGTGACCTGCTAGGCTCCTACCGCTGCGACTGCGGGCCCCAGCTAGAAAAAGCCCTCGCCACCGTGCAAGAGATGGGCGGTTCTGTGCTGTACCTGCGTGGGCACGAGGGCAGGGGGATTGGCCTGGTGAATAAGCTCCGCGCCTATGCCCTGCAAGATGCCGGGGACGACACCCTCGACGCCAACCTACACCTGGGCTTCCCAGCTGACGCGCGGGACTACACCCAGGCGTCCGCCATCTTGAAAGCAGCCGGGCTGACCCGCGTCCGCCTACTCACCAACAACCCGGCCAAGGCCGAAGCCCTGGCCGAGCTGGGAGTACAGGTCACAGGGCTGGTGCCCGACGTGATTGCACCCCGGCCCGAAAACGAGCGCTACCTCGCCACCAAACGCGACCGTATGCGCCACATCCTCAACTAGGTACCATCTGAGTCAGAAAAACCCATCTAGTTTGTGGTCATTTCTGAATTAGTTGGTACCTACCCCCACCCCAACCCTAAGGAGAACACCATGAGCGGAGCAGGAGCACCCGCCCCCAAACTCAACCCCGCAGACACCGCAGGTCTGAAGGTCGCCGTGATTGCGGCGTCCTGGCACACCCAGATTATGGACGGCCTGCTCGACGGCGCCCAGCGCGCGGCAGCGGATGCCGGTATCGAACCGACCATCGTGCGCGTGCCCGGCACCTTTGAACTGCCGGTAGCCGCCGCAACCCTGGCTGAGAAGTACGATGCGCTCGTCGCCCTGGGCGTGGTCATCCGCGGCGGCACCCCCCACTTTGACTACGTCTGCGACGCAGCTACCAGTGGCCTGACCAAGGTCTCTGTAGAAACCAAAACCCCCGTCGGGTTTGGCGTGCTGACCTGCGACACCGAAGAGCAGGGCATCGACCGTGCCGGCCTGCCCGGCTCCACCGAAGACAAGGGCTACGAGGCAATGGCGGCGGCGCTGGAAACCGTGGTGGCCCTGCGGGGGCTCTAAAGATAGGTGGGCTTTAAAGCGGCCCACCCCACCTAGGCTCAAGCCTTGACTGTAACGGAAAGTGCCATCTGCTTGTTCTTTTGACGCGCAGATGGCATTTTCAGTTACATTCAGCCGCCTGCACCGGCCCTCGCCCCTGCCTTGGGCGCGGGGCAGGCGTCCGTCCGCGCATCTCACCCTGCACGCGTGCCCGAAAGATGAAATCTGCTCCTACCCGGTAAGCCCAGCTGCCTAAAGAGGAGTAGGCTAGTGACCGTGAAGAACTTTGAAACCCTATTCGCAGAGCTAGCCGAAAAGGCCCAAACCCGCCCCGAGGGATCCGGCACCGTTGCGGAACTCGACAAAGGCGTGCACTTTATTGGCAAGAAAATCGTAGAAGAAGCAGCCGAGGTCTGGATGGCCGCTGAATTCCAGTCTGACGCAGAGTTCGCCGAAGAAGCTTCACAGCTGATTTACCATTTGCAGTGCATGATGATCGCCAAGGGACTGACTCCCGAAGATATCTACAAGTACCTCTAAACCACCACTGCAAAGGAAAAACCTATGCTGCGCGTTGCAGTTCCTAACAAGGGCATGCTCTCTCAGGCTGCCATCACCATGCTCACCGAAGCGGGCTACCTCCAGCGCCGCGACTCCCGCGAGCTGGTGCTCGTTGACCAGGACAACGAGGTTGAATTCTTCTACCTGCGCCCCCGCGACATCGCCGTGTACGTGGGCGAGGGCACCCTGGACGTCGGTATCACCGGGCGTGACCTGCTGCTCGACTCCGGCACCCACGCTGAGGAAGCACTCAAACTCGATTTTGCCCGCTCCACCTTCCGTCTGGCCGGGCCCACCGGTACCTACACCGACCCGTCCGAACTTGACGGTAAGCGCATTGCCACCAGCTACAAGCGCCTGCTGACCGACTACCTGGAACGCTCCGGTATCAATGCCTCAGTCGTACGCCTGGACGGTGCTATTGAGTCCTCAATTCGCCTGGGCGTTGCTGACGCCATCGCCGACGTCGTGGAAACCGGCAACACCATGCGCGCCGCTGGTCTTGAACCATTTGGCGACCCGATTATGCGCTCCGAGGCCCTGCTGATTAAGCGCCCCGGGGTTGAGGACCACGCCGGTCTTGAGCGCCTCCAGCGCCGCCTGCAGGGTGTGCTGATTGCCCGCCAGTACGTCATGATTGACTACAACATCGAGGAGGCTAACCTGGGTGCGGCTAAGGAACTGACCCCCGGCCTGGAAGCCCCGACCATCTCGCCGCTCTCGCGCGAGGGTTGGGTTGCCGTGCGCTCCATGGTGCCGCGCAAGGCAGCGAATAAGGTCATGGATTCCCTCTACGAGATCGGTGGCCGCGGCATCCTGGTCACCGCCATTCAGGCTGCGCGCCTGTAACCTTACCCGGCGGCATCCTTGCCCCTGATATGGGCGGACGCCGCCGCTTCAGTTTTGCTTTCAAGGAAAGGGGGCGCGCCCGTGGGTGTTGCCATTCGTGTTATTCCGTGTCTTGATGTGGACGCCGGTCGCGTGGTCAAGGGCGTTAAGTTTGAGGGTCTGCGCGATGCTGGCGACCCGGTAGAACTCGCCAAACGCTACAACGCTGAGGGTGCCGATGAGCTGACCTTCCTGGACGTCACCGCCTCTTCTTCTGACCGCCAGACCACCTTCGATGTGGTGTCGTCGACCGCCGAGCAGGTCTTTATCCCGCTGACCGTGGGCGGAGGAGTGCGCACTGCTGAGGACGTCGACCGCCTGCTACGCACCGGCGCCGATAAAGCCTCTATCAATACTGCGGCTATTGCCCGGCCCGAGGTAATCAACAAGATTACCGAGCGGTTTGGTTCCCAGGTGCTGGTGCTCTCTGCGGACGCTAAGAAGTCGGACGCTACCCCCTCGGGGTATGAGGTGACCACCCATGGCGGCCGCACATCCACCGGGCTTGATCTGCTTGAATGGGTTGCTGAGGCCCAGGAGCGCGGCGCGGGCGAGATCCTGCTGAACTCCATTGATGCCGACGGCACCAAGGCCGGCTTTGACCTACCCATGATTCGTGCGGTGCGCTCTGTTGTCACCGTACCACTGATTGCTTCGGGCGGCGCGGGCGCCGCCGAGCATTTCCCACCCGCCATCGAAGCAGGGGCGGACGCCGTCCTGGCAGCTTCAATTTTCCACTTCGGCGAGGTCAGCATTGGGGAAGTGAAGGACGCAATCCGAGCGGCGGGGTACGAAGTACGGTAGGAGAGGACAAGACAAGTAAGGCTCACCAGGCTCACGCTGGATGGAGCCCAGCAGATTCCGAGCGCGCGAGGAAATAAATCTGCGGGCGGAATAGGCGCAAGCCTGACCCTCACGCCCCGCCTTACGGCCGATTACGTTAGCTCTTGTGTGCTCGCGCGCTCGCACTCGCTCACTTCATCCGAGCCAACAGCTTCGCTGTGAGCCTGGCTGGCCTTACCACTCCGAGCGGAATTCCGAAAATGAAACCTAAAGGGCTTTAGCGTTTCTCTGTAGCTAGACGGCTAAATGCTTTTTCGAGGTCTTTGATGGGCAGGCTGTTGTGCAGAGACTTTGCCTGTAGAGCATAGAGACTCCGTTTTGCGTCTATTAGCCCATCTGTGCCACGCGTATGTTCGGTGTGTGAGCGACGAGTTGTAGTTTCGCTACTGGTCTTTAGTACCTTTTTAGCTTTTCTGACTGCTCTGCACATTGCAGAATTCACAGCGCTAATAGTCATTTCCTACCCTCCTATCCTAGGTATGACGTATTTGTTCTCTAACGTAGAGCCTATCGTTCTTACTCTATTTCTGGGAAGAGGGCTGGTAGTCCTTAACCATATCGAGAACTGCTTTGGCCTGGTACTTCCCGCCCGCCACTGAGATCGGCGCGGAAGCCTAGTTTGCAGCTATAATTTTCCACTTCGGCGAAGTCAGCATTGGGGAAGTCAAGGGTGCAGTCCAAGCGGCGGGGTGCGAAGTTCGGTAGGAAAGTATCTTGATGATGACTACTGGTTGTTAGTTCAACCTTCTATAGCCCTTTTGGGGCTACTAGTAATAATTTTCCTTCAGATGGTGAGCCCCTAATTAACACCTCAAAATTAAAGGGCGGTGGCTCTCTAAGGGTAGGATTACGGTAGTTGCTCATTCCGCACACAAGAGGGGAATATTATGTCTACCACGCTCGAAAATTTACTGGACCATTACCGTAACAGCTCGACTAGCCCTCGCGACCTCGGTGACTGCTTGGAACTATTATTTCGTCAGTACCTAGTCAATGATGGTGTTCAATCCCAACAGTACTCTAAAGTTTGGCTCTGGAACGAATGGCCTGAACGCAAAAACTTCGGCGACATCGGTATCGACCTGGTAGCACAACGACTGGACGGCGGACTCACCGCAATCCAGTGTAAGTTCTACAAAGAAGACCACACCATTGTGAAGGGCGACATCGACTCCTTCCTCTCTGCATCATCGCGCCGCCCCTTCACCCACCGCGTTCTTGTCTCTACCACATCGAAATGGTCTAAGAACGCAGAGGAAATGCTGGATTCCCAGCTGATGCCTGTACAGCGTATCGGTCTAAGCCAGATGGAAGAATCCAACATCGACTGGTCTACTTTCAACTTCGACCGCCCTGAACAAAACGTTCAAACCGTTCAGAAGAAGTCCCTGCTGCCGCATCAGCACAAAGCAGTCAAAGAAACTATCGAAGGCTTTGAAGAAGCAGACCGCGGCAAGCTCATCATGGCATGTGGTACCGGTAAGACATTTACCGCACTCAAGATCGCTGAAAAGTTTGCAGAGAAGAACGACGGCCGTGCCCGAGTGCTCTTCATGGTTCCGTCTCTAGCTCTCATGTCTCAATCTATTAAGGCATTTTCAGACGATACCGAGTTACCCCTGCACGCTTACGCGGTCTGCTCCGATACTAAGGTAGGGCAAGGGCGCCGTGCCACCGCCAACGACACCGGCGACACCAAAATTGAAGACCTCCAGATTCCAGCAACCACAGACGGTCTGACCCTTGCAGCAGCTTTGGAAAACAACGAACTCGATGAAGGGCTCACCGTTGTTTTCTCTACCTACCAATCTGTTGATGCGGTGACCGCTGCTCAAAACGCTGGTGTTCCTGAGTTCGACCTTATCATCTGCGATGAAGCACACCGCACCACCGGTGTTACTCTACCTGGTGAAGATCAGTCTCACTTCGTTAAGATTCATGATAACGACTTGGTACGCGGCGATAAGCGCCTCTACATGACAGCAACCCCTCGCCTCTTCAACGACAACGTGAAGAACAAGGCAAAAGAAGCCGACGCTGTTCTGACTTCAATGGATGATGAAGCGAAGTTCGGCCCGGTTTTCCACCGTATAGGTTTTGGTGAAGCTGTAGAGCAGAAGCTTTTGACTGATTACAAGGTGATGGTGCTCGGCGTTGATGAAAACCAAGTTACGTCATCATTCCAGGGCGTTCTTGCCGACGAATACAATGAGCTGAACATTGATGACGTGGCTAAACTTATCGGTTGCTGGAATGGACTTTCAAAGCGTCGAGGCGGTTCTTTTGAAACCAGTTTCGGTGACGACCTCGCACCCATGAAGCGTGCGGTTGCCTTCAACAAGTCCATCAAGGCTTCACAGAACATCGCCAACGAGTTTGAAGAACTCGTCCGCGTGCACCTGCGTAACCTCGATAACGAAGACCCGACCGATGATCTTAGCGTCCAGGTTCAGCATATTGACGGTGGCTTTAACGCTCAGGCTCGTGCTGAGCGTTTGAATTGGCTGAAAGAAGATATCGAGTCTGAGAATCCGGTCTGCCGTATTCTCACGAACGCTCGCTGTTTGACCGAGGGCGTGGATGTTCCCAACCTTGACGCGGTTCTCTTCCTCAACCCGCGTAACTCTATGGTTGATGTGATTCAGGCTGTTGGTCGCGTGATGCGTAAGGCTGAGGGCAAAAAGTACGGTTACATTATTCTGCCCATTGCTATCCCTGAAGGCGTGTCCACGGCTGAGGCTCTTTCTGATAACAAGCGTTACAAGGTGGTCTGGCAGGTTCTTCAAGCTTTGCGTGCTCACGATGAGCGTATGGATGCAGCTATTAACCAGATTCAGCTCAATGATAAGAACCCTGAGTCTATTGTGGTTGAGATGATTGACCTACGTAAGAACACCGGTTCTTCTGAGGGCATTGGCTCTGCTGATGCTTCAGATGCTGGCGAGTCTGATTTTCCGGCCAGTAGTAGCCCGCAGGGTATTCAGGGCTTGTTGAATTTCCCGGCTGAAGAGTGGAAGGACGGCGTTTACGCCAAGATCGTTGATAAGGTCGGCACCCGTGAATACTGGGACGACTGGTCGAACGATATTGCCTCTATCGCTGGTAAGCACATCTCCCTGATTAACAGCCTGCTAGAAAATGCTGATGATGAACTTGAGAGGGTTTTCTCTGAGTTCGTTGAGGGCTTGCAGACTATCCTAAACCCTGCGATTGACCGTGCTCAGGCGGTTGAGATGCTGGCTCAGCACCTGATTACTAAGCCTGTCTTTGACGCGATGTTCGCTGGCCATAAGTTCACCGAGATGAACCCGGTCTCTATGTCTATGCAGAACGTGGTGGACTATCTGGGTTCTAATGCGGCGTTTGAGCGTGAGCGTCAGTCCCTGGAACCTTTCTACGAGTCGGTACAGAAGCGTGTGGCTGGCCTTGATAGTGCTGCTGGTAAGCAGGAGACAATTAAATACCTCTACGACCGTTTCTTCCAGAATGCCTTCCCGCGAGTTGCGGATCGCTTGGGTATTGTCTTTACTCCGGTTCCTGTGGTGGACTATATTCTTCGTTCTGCTGATGCTGTTTTGCAGGATGCTTTTGGTAAGTCCTTATCTGATGAGGGTGTTTCGATTATTGAGCCTTTTGTGGGTACGGGGACTTTTGTAACTCGTCTCTTCCAGCTGGGTTTGATTCGTCCGCAAGATATGCGGCGTAAGTACACTCGTGAGCTCTACGCCAATGAGCTGGTGTTGCTGTCTTACTATATTGCGGCAATTAATATTGAGACTGCTTATGCTGAGGCGGCTGATGCAGCTGGTGTTGGCGGCGAGTACCTACCTTTTGAGGGCATGGTGCTGACTGATACTTTCCAGTTGTCGGAGTCTGCACGTCATTTGGATGTGCCTGGTTTTAAGGCAAATAGTGAGCGTGCGGCTCGTGAATTGGAGCAGGATATTCAGGTGGTGGTGATGAACCCGCCCTATTCTGCTGGTCAGACGAGTGCCAATGATAATAACCAGAATGAGAAGTACCCGGCTTTGGATGCTTCGATTGCAAACACCTATGCCAAACTCTCAACGGGTACCAATAAGAACAGCCTCTACGACTCCTACATTCGCGGTATTCGTTGGGCCTCTAACCGTGTGACGGGAGACGGCGTAATTGCTTTTGTTTCGAACGGTTCCTTTATTGACGGCAATAGTGCAGATGGTATTCGTAAGACTTTTGTGAAAGAGTTTTCGAAGATATATGTTTACAATTTGCGCGGTAATCAGAGGACATCGGGTGAGCAGTCTCGCCGTGAGGGCGGCAAGATTTTTGGCTCGGGTTCCCGTACGCAGGTTGCTATCTGTCTCTTAGTGAAGAAAGCAGGCTTCACTGGTTCTGCTGAGCTACTCTATCGGGATATTGGTGATTATCTGTCTCGTGAGGAGAAGCTGGATATCCTCAGCAAAGAGGAGTCTATTCTGGGTACTGAGTGGGAGCTGATTACCCCGAATGAAGCGGGTGACTGGATAAACCAGCGCGATGAAAAGTATGACTCGTATCAGCCAATTGGTGATAAAGAAACCAAGGGTAAGAAAGATACCCCAGCCGTTTTCCAACTGTACTCTAGCGGTCTTAAAACTAACCGTGATGCTTGGGCATATAACTTTTCAAAGAACAACCTCGAATCAAATATGCGAAGCATGATTGACTTCTATACAAGCCAGATTGAACTAGCCGAACCTGTACTAGATTCAACACAGATTAGCTGGAACAGATCACTGCTTAAATATCGTGAGCAAGGGAAAGAGCTTTCTTTCGAACAGGATTCTGTCAGGGCGTCGTATTATCGTCCGTTCTGTAAGCAAACCGCGTATTTCAATCGTGAACTTAACGATATGATTTATCAGTTGCCGAAGTTGTTTCCATCACCACAACATTCAAATATCGCATTCTTCACGACAGGCGTCGCGGTTCCAAAGCCGTTTTCTTTGTTAGTGACAAATGTTCTTCCCGATTTGAATATTCTTACGGCTAACCAGGTATTTTCTCTTTATACGTATGAACCCATTGTCGATACTGATGGTGGTTTCAACTTTGAGATTATGGATGGTGAAGTCGTTGGCGGTTACGTTCGTAAGGATAACATCACTGATACAACTCTGAAGAAGTATCGGGAATACTATGAAGATTCTTCTATCACTAAGGAAGATATTTTCTACTACATCTACGCTCTTTTGCACCATTCCGAATATCGTGAAAAATATGCAGCTGACTTAAAGAAGATGCTGCCACGTATTCCTCTGGCTCAGGGCTTCTCAGAGTTTGTGAAGGCCGGCAGAGAACTGGCTGACTTGCATCTGAACTATGAGTCTGCTGCGCTTTACCCTCTGAAGGTTGTATATAAGAAGGATGTTCCTAATTCCAAAGATGCGCAGTATGACTTCTTCAGGGTTAAGAAGATAAGCTTCGGCAAGGGTAAGGATCAGAGTAAGATTATCTATAACGAGAACATCACTTTTGAGGGTATTCCTGAGGAAGTCTATGAGTATCAGGTGAATGGTCGTTCTGCTATTGCGTGGATTATGGAGAGCTACCAGGTGAAGACACATAAGGACTCTCAGATTACGAATGACCCGAACGATTACTCTCGTGAGGTAGGCAATCCCCGCTATATCGCAGACCTGCTACAACGTATCGTGACGGTCTCACTAGAGACTCAGAAGCTGGTCAATTCTCTGCCGAAGTTTGAGGTAACCGAATAAGAACAAGAGGTGGTGGCTAAGGGTTTCCTTAGCCACCATAACTTTTGGGAGATACTAAAATAGACTTGCTATTTTTCTATAATCATAAGGCTACATTGGCTAGCTATATTTTGGTTTGAAAGTGGAGAAGGGTTTAAACTATGGCAACTTCAAAAAGGCGTACAGCTGTTTTATTTGGAGCTGGTGCATCTGTCGACGCTGGTCTTCCGCAAACACAGGGACTAGCCAGAAATGTGCTAGAAATTGCGAATCAGCCTCATCCTTTTTCTCGAGGTGTGCCTGAGGACTGGGTTCAGTCTCTGAATTTTATTTACGGCTCTATGGTTGATTTCGAATCAAGAGAAGGGGGAAATCCATTAAAGGCGGTTGATTTTGAAAGACTGGTTTCTGCAATTCGCCTTTTGCAAGATCCTGATAACCACGAATCGGCTCCCTTTGTTATGAATTGGAAGCCGGGTTCAGCTGGTTTTTCATCGTCTACTAGGCATAGCACGTCCTCACACTCGTTTGAAAGAGCTTTTCATGGGGCAGTTACAGGTTCCATCAATAACTATAGAAATCGAACTCGCGATCTGTATCAAGAAATTCGTAACCTCATCGGATTCAAGCTTGACTCCAGAAAATCATTTGAAGAAGCAGAAAACAAAGTATTTGAAATAGTAAAACAAATCTTGAGTGAGCTCAACGAAACGCAATATTTAAATCCTCTTGCTGAACTTGCTGAAATTCAAGAAGAAGGGCTGGATGTCCTGACCCTTAACTATGATTTAGCTGTTGAATCAATGGCAGAGCAACTTGAGGTCAATGTAAATTATGGTTTTGATCAATGGCGCCCTGGAACTCAGCTTAACTGGAATCACACGCCAGGAAATATTAACCTCATAAAAATGCACGGCTCTTTAAACTGGCACGAAACAAATCAGCGTTCTTTCCTTCCGCATGTTACAGCAGAAGCTGATTTAGTTCCAGTCTCTAGTAAGCCTTGGATTGTTCTAGGTGACAAAGAAAAGCTATCAACGAAGGGCCCAACGTTAGACCTGCTACGAGCTGGTGAAGAAGCATTGGAACGTGCAGACCATCTTGTCGTTGCAGGTTACTCGTTTGCAGATGAACATATCAATAATCTTATTTTTGCCTGGCTGGAGGGCAAAGAATCCCGTTCTATTGCAGTAATCGACCCAGGCTTTCCGAAGTATGAAAACGCTTGGGGTAAAGAACAATCTGCAAGGAATTATTTGATGGAAGTGTATTCACTTCGTCTAAAGGTGTTTCATCAAGGAGCTGCTCAAGCACTAGAATCAGCTTTGAATCTATCTTCAACTACAGTACTTCAACAATGGTTTTCTGTTGAAGAAGAAAAAATTGATGGTAATCAGCGAAGGATAAAATTAACCCTTCTAGGGCCCCCGTTAGGTTATGTTAATTTTTATGCAACTTATTCATTTGGCGTAGGCTTCAGGGATCCGATAGAGATATATGTACTCACGGGCGAGGTGGGTCAGGTTATTCAGAGTCAGGGATCTAGTTTCCGAGGATGGGATACCGGAGTTGTTAAAACATTTATTATCAACGCCCAAAAAGATGTGGATATTATATTTAATATTAATGCTGATGCTCGGGAAAATAACGCCCCAGTTCACTTTGATTATAGATTCGGCTCGGACAATTTGGAAATATGAAAAATTAAAATCTTTGTAATGTCTAATATCATTCAATTAATTTCAAGGTTGGATTAGCGCGCAAGGGATGTGTGGTGTTTCTGACTTGCTGTTTGGATTATATGTTGAGGTTTATTTATAAGGGGTTCCGCAGGCTCACGCTCGCTGCCGACCCTCTCGCCTGGTTCGCTTCGCTCACAAGGGCGATTCACGCCAGTCCCGAGCCAGCAGCTTCGCTGTGAGCCTGCTCCACCTACCCTTACGAATAAGCCTCGTTAATGCTGAAAAATAAAACCCCACTAGAAGGAGGAAATCGCAAAGTGAAAACCCGCCCCTTCACCCAGGTCGATGTGTTCGGCTCGGTTCCGCTCAAAGGCAACCCGTTAGCTGTGGTGCTCGACGGCAGCGGCCTCACCGACGAGCAGATGCAGGACTTCGCCCGCTGGACCAACCTCTCAGAAACCACCTTCATCACCCAACCGACTGACGCTCGAGCCGACTATGCCGTCCGCATCTTCACCCCCCGACGGCGAACTGCCCTTCGCCGGGCACCCCACCTTGGGCAGCGCCCACGCCTGGCTAGAAGCCGGTGATCAGCCGCAGCGCCCCGACGTCATCGTGCAAGAATGCGCAGCCGGGCTCATCGACATCACCCGCAGCGGCCAAGAGCTTGCCTTCGCCGCACCCGCAACCGTCCGCACCGGTGCCCTCGACGAGGCAACCCTTGCAGAAATCGCCACCGCACTAGGGCTAGAGCGCAGCCAGATTCTCTCCCACCAGTGGGTTGACAACGGGCCCGGCTGGTCCGCCGTCGAAATTGCAGACCCCGACCGTCTGCTCGCCCTCACCCCGGACTTCGCCCGCGGCACAGACCTCAAACTCGGCGTCTTCGCCATGCACCCGGAAGGCTCAGACATCGCCTACGACATCCGCGCCTTCGTACCAGGCATCGGCGTTTCTGAGGACCCGGTCACCGGCTCCCTCAACGCCTCCGTCGCCCAGTGGCTCGCCCGCGAAAACCGGGTCGCCGGAACCTACACCGTACGCCAGGGCACCTGCCTGCACCGCGACGGCAGACTCACCATCACGGTAGGGCAGGACGCCGACCCCACCGGCACCCCCGACATCTGGGTTGGCGTGACAACCCACACCCTCATCAGGGGAGAGGTTAGCCTCTAGGCCTTTTGGTTACATACGGGAGAAACTGTGATATAAAGGTGTGTGGCGTCACCCACCGCCCAGCGCTTTGCCCCTGTGACTCTAGCAAGCAGGCCACCAGCGCGAAGGGAAGAGAATTCTCGGGTTGCACCGGCTAACCCAAAGCCGGGGCAGGCACCACCGAACCGTCGATTGATATCGCAGCTAGAGTGCGAAGAAAGTCGATACCCGTGACTGCCCAATCAAACTTCAAAAAGCTCGTGCGCGCCCGCATGGAAGAAACCGGTGAAAACTACACCACCGCCCGAGCCGCCCTGCTCAAGACCAAGCCGACGACCGACGTCCTGGCCGATCCCCGCGAACAAGCCTACGCAGAACACCGCGCAGTCGTAGACCGCTTCCTACAGGGCGACCGCCTCACAGCCTGGCCCTCCAAACGCCGCACCCGCGCCCACCTGCTGCTGCACCTAGTGACCTATTTTGAGCCCGGGCGCACCTACACCGAGAAACAGGTCAATGAGATCCTGGCCGCCCTCTGGCAGGATTATGCCTTTATGCGCCGGGAAATGGTCGAGTACGGCTACCTGGTGCGAACCACTGACGCCTCCGCGTATTGCCTGGCAACCCGGGCTCCTGACCGGGAAGGTACCGTGCTGGCTGCCGAGGCTCCGGCCTGGGAAGCGATGTGGCTGCCGGGTTACCTGGCCGCAGAGGCTATGTAGCAACTAGGGACCAGATTCCTCCCGAAATCCTTGTGGCGAACACATACTATTGGGAGTTTTCTGGTCCCTACTTGGGGCGGGGCAGGTCGGAGCGGACGTGCGCCGCAACCGGCCCTTAGCCCACCTCAACCCGGGCCGCGGCCTCGCGCCCGAACAGGTAGAGCACCAGTTCGCCCGGCTCGCCAGTCAGCACAGTCGCAACCTGGCCAGCAGGCGGAGCAATCACAGTATGAACAGCGGGGGAGTAGCCCGGAGCTTCCAACACCAGCCCCTGAGGGTACTTCTTCCCGGCCATCAGACGAGCACGCGCCCGCAGCACCTTCCACATCTTCTCCTGCACACCCTCAGCCAGCGCGCGAGGGGCAGGCTGTTCGCCGTCAACGGGGGCGGCGCGGCGGACGTCCTCGGTATGCACAAAGTACTCGACCAGGTTCATTGCCTCGTCCAGACTCGGGAAGCGCGTACGCATGTGCAGATAACCCGGCAGCGCCTCAAAATCGCGCAGGGCCTTCTCGTAGCGGCGCTGGCCGGTCAGCTCATCGGCGAGCTGGTTAGTGTGGCGCTCGGTGCGGGCTTCCAAGGGCCCACCCACCACGCCGGCTGCCAGCGTCGGCTTGGACTCCCGCAGCAACAGATGGGCCGCCATATGGCGGGTTTCCCAGCCCTCGCAGAGGGTAGGGGCGGACGGCCCCGCCACAGCGAGAGCGTCAAGTAGGGCGGTGCGTTCTGAGGTAACAAGGGTAGAAGAAGTCATACGCCCAGTCTAAACCCGAAGCTGGGCCAGAGAGCGAGCCAGGGCAACTGTCGAGACAGGTTACGGCTTGCAGGAAACATTCAGCGTCCGCCCACCCCGCCTTGACCAGCAGTCGCTAGGCTTTTACCAGAACCCAACCCCTGAAAGATCGTATGACAGTTTCTACCAAAGCTCGCATGACCCCTTTGCTTGCCCTGGCTGCTCTAGCCGTGAGCGGTTGCTCGGCCTCCTTCCAGGGTTCTTCACGGGAGGAACTTCCCACCACGCTCCCTGCCGCGCCCGAGCAGGTGCTGCCGGCGTCCGCGCAGCAAAGCGTAACAGAGCAGACCCCTATCGCCGAGCTGGCCGATAGCTCCTGGCTCGATGCTACAGCCGAGGCGACCGATATTCCCTGGCGGGTGCTGGCGGCCTATGCGGGGGCGTCCTTGCGCGTGGCGCAGACCTACCCGGAGTGCCAGCTGGGTTGGAACACTATCGCAGGCATCGGCGCGGTAGAGACCCTACACGGCACCTACAGGGGTGCCAGCACCGATGGGGACGGGCAGGTGACCCCTAAGATTTTCGGGCCTGCCCTCGACGGCAGCCCCGGAGTCATGGCAGTTGAAGACTCCGACCGGGGTGAACTTGATGACGACACCGAGTGGGACCGCGCCGTGGGGCCGCTCCAGTTCATCCCCTCCACCTGGGACTATATAGGTCAGGACGGCAACGCCGACGGCAAGCGCGACCCCCACCAGATCGACGACGCGGCTCTGACCACTGCCGTCTACCTCTGCCAGGGGCAGCGTGACACCAGCACCGACGAGGGCTGGCAGCGCGGAGTGCTTGCCTACAACCGGTCGGTGGCCTACGCCAACCAGGTAGCAAACCACGCAGAAACCTACGGGCAGGCTGCCCCGCCTAGCGCAGGCGCCAGCCCCAGCCCGTAGCCAGATGGTGAGAGCAGCCCCAGAGCCGCTAGCGCCATCAGCTAGGATGGAAAGGTGAGTACACCAGCACCCAGCGCCACCGACGGCGCTTCACTGCCTGCCGATATTGTCGCCCGCCTCAAGCGCGACGAGCACGGTCTCTTCGCTGCCATCATCCAGCAGTACGATACCCGCGACGTTCTCATGCTTGGCTGGATGAACGACGAAGCCCTGCGCCGTACCCTCACCGAAGGGCGGGTCACCTTCTGGTCCCGCTCCCGCCAGGAATACTGGCGCAAGGGCGACACCAGCGGCCACTACCAGTACGTCAAAAGCGTCAGCATCGACTGCGACGGCGACGCCCTGCTCATCGAGGCCGACCAGGTAGGCGCAGCCTGCCACACCGGCACCATCACCTGCTTCCAAGCCGGCGGCGCCCTGCCAGCTGCTACCGGCATCCGCCCCGAATAGCTCCCCAGACACACCACAACCAGAGGAAACTATGCACGACTTGGGAATCGTCGAACCGACCCTAGAAGAGTTCCGTGAACTAGCTACAAGCCGCCGCGTCATTCCCGTGCGCGTCAAAGTTCTCGCAGACGCCATGACCCCCATCGGCATCTACCGGGCCCTGGTCGCCGCCGACGGCGCACCCGCCCCCGGTACCTTCCTGCTGGAATCAGCGAACGAGCAGAAGCAGTGGTCACGCTACTCCTTCATCGGTGCCTCCAGCCGCTCAACCCTCACCACCAAGAACGGGCAGATTGTCTGGCAGGGCCTCACCCCCGCCGGTGCCCCCACCGAGGGTGACCCCGTTGAGGCTATCCGCGAGACCCTGGAAATGCTGCATACCGAGCCTCTCGATAACCTGCCCCCGCTTACCAGCGGCCTGGTTGGCTACATGGGCTGGGACGTCGTGCGCCACTGGGAGAAACTGCCCGGCAGCCCGGCGGACGACGTCAACCTGCCCGAGTTCGCCCTGAACATCGTCTCAGACATGGCAGTACACGATAACTCTGACGGCACCGTCACCCTCATCGCCAACGCCATCAATTTCAACGGCACCGACGACAACATCGACGCCGCCTACGCTGATGCGCTCTCCCGCGTCTACGCCATGATGGACAAGCTTGCCCAGCCCGCCCCCGAGTCGGTCTCAACCCTCACCGGCACAGCGGACGCCGAAGCAAAGGTTGCCCAGGTCAAGCACACCTGGGCAGAGCAGGGCTTCTTGGACACCATTGAGAAGTCCAAGAAAAACATCATCGACGGCGACGTCTTCCAGATCGTAATCTCCCGCCGCTTCGAGGCAGAAAATCGCGCCAGCGCCCTGGATGTCTACCGGGTGCTACGCCAGTCCAACCCCTCGCCCTACATGTACCTCTTCAACTTCGAATCCACCGAAGACGGCGAACCCTTCCAGATTGTCGGCTCTTCCCCCGAAGCCCTGGTCACCCTCAAAAACGGCACCGCCACCACCCACCCCATCGCGGGGTCCCGTCCGCGCGGCGCCACCCGCGACGAAGATCTGGCGCTAGCCGAAGAGCTGCTGGCCGACGAAAAAGAGCGCTCCGAGCACCTCATGCTCATCGACCTGGCCCGCAACGACCTCTCCCGCATCGCGGTACCCGGCAGCGTCAACGTCACCCAGTTCATGGAAATCGAGCGCTTCAGCCACATCATGCACATCTCCTCCGAAGTACAGGCCCAGCTGGCCGAGGGCATGAACGCCTACGACGTGCTGCGCGTAGCCTTCCCCGCAGGCACCCTCTCGGGCGCGCCCAAGCCTCGCGCCATGCAGCTTCTCGACGAGTATGAGGTCAGCGCTCGCGGCGTCTACGGCGGTGTATGCGGCTACTTCGACTTTGCGGGCAACATGGATATGGCAATTGCCATTCGCACCGCGGTGCTTAAGAGCGGACGAGCCTACGTGCAGGCTGGTGCCGGTATCGTCATGGACTCGGTGCCCGCTTCTGAAGCCCAGGAAACCGTGAATAAGGCAGCCGCCCCGCTGCGCGCCGTACTCACCGCCTCGGGTCTTGCGCCCCTGTCGACCGAGGTGATCGACTAAATGAGCGAGTTACAGGCCCAGCCTGCTGAGGTTGCTACCGCGCACCCGGTGCCGGGCTGGGCTAAGCCTGCCCGCGTCATGCTGGGGGCCATGGCGGTTTCTGCTGCCGCTTTCCTCACCACTTTGCCGACCTGGGTTCGCGCCGAGGTCAGCACGGTTATATCGACCTCCACCCTGGACATTTCGGGGGCCGACGCCGGCCCCACTGTCTCTGCCCTGGCTCTGGTTGCCCTGGTGGCTTCGGTAGCCCTGCGGATTGCCGGGCCCAAGTTGCGCAAGGTACTGGCCCTCCTGCTGGTGGGCGTGGGGCTGGGCCTGGCGGTAGCTGCCTTTGGCGTGAACGCCGACCCGCAGGCTGCCTCTATGGCCCAGGTCAGTGCGATGACCGGTACTAATGCCCCCGCTGACTCTTACGCTGTGACCGTCATGCCCCTGCTGGCGACCGTGTGTGGTGTGCTGGTTGCCTTAGCCGGTGTATGGGCCTTTGTTGCTACCTCCCACTGGAAGACCGGGCGCAAGTACGACCGGTCGGCTGCCCGGGCCGCCCGTGTGGCCTCTGCTGAAGAGACAGACGAGATCGATGTCTGGGACTCCCTGAGTGAGGGTAAGGACCCTACTCTGGAGCGCTAAAACGCAAGGGATAAGGTCAGATACAACATAAAACAGCCCCTTTCCCACGCTGCATTATCAGCAGTGGCAAAGGGGCTGTTTCTTGCTTTAAGAGATATTAGGGATTTACTACGCCTAAGCCTTCCTGCTCGGAAAAATGATTGAGCAGGCTGACAACAGCCTGTTGATTTATAGCGTGATTAGAGTAGGGGAAGCTCACAAGGAGAGCCTTCCCACCAGCCTTGTTGAGTTCTTCCACAAAGGTCTCTGAGCCTTCAATATTGACCATGGTGTCTTTTTCACCGTGCATGATATAGACAGGTGGGTAGTTGTCATTGATTTTATTCAAAACATCAACAGCTTCCCAGCGGTCAGGGTAAGTTTCAGAGTTACCACCTACATACTTTGAAACGATTCCGGGCTGAGGGAATGGCGATAAGAAACGAGCATTCTCATCAATCCATGCGAGGTCAACAGGTGGGTACATGGTAATGACAGCAGCAGGCAATGGAGCATCTAGCTGACCGTTTGAAACCAGCCCGGTGTACAGCAGATCAAGGTGGGCACCTGCGGATTCTCCAGAAAGAATCAGCTTATCTGCGTCACCACCGTACTGTGCAGCGTTATCCCTAATCCAGTTCATGGCATCAGCGATATCTTCAGTCGCGGTGTCCCAGCTAGGGGTCTGTTCGGTTGCTAATCGATAGTTGAGCGAAAAGACCACGTAGCCCTGGTCCGCTACCTTGCGGTGGAGACCAGCTAGTGACTCCGAATTTCCACTTGACCATCCTCCGCCGTGGATATAAACGTAGACAGGCTGTTGTTGACCTCGGAATTTCTCAGGATTTTGATAGACGGATAGCGTGAGGTCTTGGTTATCTTTTGTTGCGTAGGTAATGACTTCATCTGGTGAAGGCCTGAGGGTGCTGACTCCGCTCAGTAGGGACATTTCACCGCCATGGGCTTCAACGACTTGCTTTTCTTTCAGCCATTCACTGCCACCAAAACCTAAAGCTACAAACGACAAAATTGAAAGGATAACCAAAGATTTCTTGAGTGGTTCTTTGCGCTTGCTACGCCAGAGAAGGTTTGCGGCTGAAAGCAGAAGGATTGTTGCCAGGGTGGTCAAGATTATGCCTGCCGCTGGAAATAAAGCTGAGCCAAGTTGAGCCAGTGTATTCCCCCTGGCACCTAGTACTCCGATGAAGCCTAGAAGAGCAATTAGCGTTATGAGATGCCCCAGACCTGTCGTGAGTTTTAGCAAGATTGAGAGTATTTTCTTCATTAAATAAACTGTCCTCTGCGTCGAAACGTGGGGTGCTTTTTTACTGTGTCTCAGGGCCAAAAGACCCTTCGAGCCTGCTGCGGGAGCCTGGGTGCAGCAGTACCACCTGGCTGATGAGTTCATCGCCTGACCAGGTGCTGCGCAACAGGCGCAGGCAGGGCTCGGTGGGGTTAATCTGCAGGTCGGACGCCTGTGAGCTGGTGGGTAGTACCGCTTCGACGGTGTGCGTGCCCCGGGTGATGGGGGAGCACTGCCCCAGGTAAAAGTTGGGGGTGATGCTGGTGAAGTCCTGCTCTAGATAATCGGGTATGGCTGCGGCGTTGACGTAGCGCTCTTCGCGCTGGATAGGCAGCCCGTCGTCGTAGTGCACCAGCACGCTGTGGAAGACCGTCTCACCCAGTCCGGGGGCTAGGCGGCGCTGGGCCTGGGCTGCCGGAATTTCCTCAAGAGTAAGCACCTTGCTGCTGTGGGTGTGGCCGCGTTCGGTGATTTCATCGGCAATGTTGCGCACCTCAAGCAGGGCAGAGGGGTTCTTGTGCTCGGCCACAAAGGTGCCAACCCCGCGGGTGCGCACCAGCAGTCCCTCAAGCGTCATCTCGCGGATTGCGCGGTTGACCGTCATGCGGGAGAGCCCCAAGGCGTTAGCTATTTCGTTTTCTGAAGGGATGGTTTCGCCTGCTGCCCAGTGGCCGCTGTTGATTTGCTCGGTGATGATGGTTTTAAGCAGTTGGTAGGCGGGGGTTTTTGCGGCCTTGTGGTCAGCGAACTGCTGGGACAAGTCGGTAATTTTTTCCACGCCTACTCCATTGACAACCAGTTGTATATACAAGAAGATAGGTGTGTGACCCTCTTCATCTTTCAACTGTACCGCCCCGGTGCGGTCAGGCAAAAGTAAAGAACTAGAAGCTGGGCAAAGCAGACCATCATGTACAAAGGAGTAGACATGACCACCAGCGGCCCCCGCCCCGTCCGCGCCCCTCGCGGCTCCGAACTCAACACCCTTGGCTGGCAGCAGGAAGGCGCCCTGCGCATGCTCATGAACAACCTCGACCCCGAGGTAGCCGAGCACCCCGATAACCTGGTGGTCTACGGCGGCACCGGCCGCGCAGCCCGCTCCTGGGAAGCCTTCGATGCCATTGTCGCTACCCTCAAGACCCTCAAGAGTGACGAGACCATGCTGGTGCAGTCCGGCAAGCCCGTGGGTGTCTTCCGCACCAACGAGTGGGCCCCGCGCGTGCTGCTGGCCAACTCTAACCTGGTTGGCGACTGGGCTAACTGGGAGCACTTCCGCAAGCTCGAAGCTGAAGGCCTGATGATGTACGGCCAGATGACCGCAGGCTCCTGGATCTACATCGGCACCCAGGGCATTCTGCAGGGTACCTACGAGACCTTCGGTGCGGTAGCCCGCAAGCGCTTTGGCGGTACCCTGGCCGGAACTATCACCCTGACTGCTGGCCTTGGCGGTATGGGCGGTGCCCAGCCTCTGGCTGTGACCATGAACGAGGGCGTGGCTATTTGCGTGGACGTTGATGAGTCCCGCGTTGACCGCCGCATTGACCACAAGTACCTTGACGTTAAGGCTCGCGATCTCGACCACGCCCTCGAACTGGCAGTCGAGGCCCGCGACGCCAAGAAGCCCCTCTCTATCGGTGTGGTTGGCAATGCCGCCGAGATCTTCCCCGAGCTGCTGCGCCGCAAGGCCCCCATCGACATTGTCACCGACCAGACCAGCGCCCACGACCCGCTCAGCTACCTGCCTACCGAGGTCACCTTCGAGGACTGGAAGGCAGAAGCCGCCCGCGACCCCGAACTCTTCACCAAGCGCTCCCGCGAGGCCATGGCAGCCCACGTTGAGGCAATGGTTGGCTTTATGGACGCCGGTGCCGAGGTCTTCGACTACGGCAACTCCATTCGCGACGAGGCCCGCAAAGCAGGCTACCAGCGTGCCTTTGACTTCCCCGGCTTCGTGCCCGCCTACATCCGCCCCCTCTTCGAAGAGGGCCTGGGCCCCTTCCGCTGGTGTGCTCTCTCCGGCGACCCCGAAGACATCAAGAAGACCGACCAGGCGATTCTCGAACTCTTCCCCGAGAACGAGCACCTCAAGCGCTGGATTACTATGGCTGGCGAGAAGGTCGCCTACGAGGGGCTGCCCGCCCGCATCTGCTGGCTGGGCTACGGCGAGCGCCACAAGGCAGGTCTCAAGTTCAACGAGATGGTAGCTAGCGGCGAGCTCTCTGCCCCCATCGCCATTGGCCGCGACCACCTGGATTCCGGCTCTGTGGCATCCCCCTACCGTGAGACTGAGGGTATGAAGGACGGCACCGATGCGGTTGCAGACTGGCCCCTGCTCAACGCCCTGGTGAACACCTCATCGGGTGCGTCCTGGGTATCTATCCACCACGGCGGCGGTGTGGGTATGGGCCGCTCTATCCACGCGGGTCAGGTCTGCATTGCCGACGGTTCTGAGCTGGCCGCTGCCAAGCTGGAGCGAGTGCTGACCAACGATCCCGGCATGGGCGTGATTCGCCACGCGGACGCCGGCTACGAGTACGCCCAGCAGGTTGCTGCTGAGCGCGGGGTCCGTATTCCCATGCAGGAAAACCGCTAGCCATGACCAGCCGTCTCTTTACCAACATCGGGTCGCTGGTCACCAACGACCCCACCCTGGACCGCGGGCCCCTTGGCGTGCTCGAAAATGCCGCCTTCGTAGTGGAGCAGGGACGCATCACCTGGGTTGGCGCAGCCAGCCAGGCACCGGCGTCCGACCGCTGTGTTGATGTGGGCGGGCGCGCCGTGCTGCCGGGCTTCGTGGAATCCCACTCCCACCTGGTCTTTGCCGGGGACCGCTCGCATGAGTTTGCCGCCCGCATGGAAGGCAAACCGTACGAAGCCGGTGGCATTCGCACCACCATCGAGGCTACCCGGGCTGCGAGCGCAGCTGAGCTGGAACGCAACACCCGCTCTCTCATGCAGGAGTACGCCCGGGCAGGGGCAACCACGATTGAGGTGAAGACCGGCTACGGCCAGTCGGCTGAATCTGAACTGAAATCGGTGCAGGTCGCTGCGGCCTGCACCGACGAGGTCACCTTGCTGGCTGCCCATGTGGCTCCGCCGGAGTACCGGGATAAGCACGACGAGTACGTGCAGATGGTGGTTGACACCATGATTCCGGAGTGCGCCCCCTACGCCTCATGGATTGACGTGTTCTGCGAGCGCGGTGCCTTTAGCGAGGACGAGTCCCGAGCAGTTCTCAAGGCCGGTATGGCTGCCGGTTTGAAGGCGCGCGTGCACGGGAACCAACTGACCTACGGGGCCGGTGTACAGCTGGCCGTTGAGCTGGGAGCTGCCAGCGTGGACCACGTGGTCTACCTGACGGACGCGGACGTCGACGCCCTGGCTAACAGCTCGACGGTGGCTACCGTGCTCCCCGGGGCAGATTTTTCAACCCGGGGTGCCTACCCCGACGCCCGCCGCCTGCTGGACGCCGGGGCAACGGTAGCGCTGGGGGCCGACTGCAACCCAGGTACCTCCTTCACCACCTCCATTCCCTTCTGCATCGCCCTGGCCGTGCGCGATGTGCACATGAGCCCTGACGAAGCCGTTTGGGCAGCAACAGCCGGGGGAGCGGCAGCCCTGGGGCGCACCGACATCGGTGCCATCACCGTGGGAGCCCGCGCCGACGTCCTCGCCCTGGACGCCCCCAACCACCTGCACCTGGCCTACCGCCCCGGCGTGCCCCTGGTCGCAGGCGTCTGGAAGGACGGGCAAACCGTCGTACCCCTGCACGAGGAGGACATCTAATGATCCAGGCAATAACCGACCGGCCAGCCCCGGCATGGAGCGGGCGCGACGACGGGCCCGGAGCTGAACACCGCAGGCTCTTCCAGGTGGTGCAACCGCTTGCCCAGCTCACCCAGAAGCCGGATGCCCTCTTCATCGGATTTGCTTCCGATGAGGGTGTGCGCCGCAACCAGGGGCGCACCGGAGCTGCCGAAGGTCCCACCGCCTTACGCTCGGCCCTGGGGACCCTGGCGCTGGCCCAAGGGACGTCCGGCAACCGCCGCACCGACCTGGTCCTGGGGGACGCCGGTGACGTCGTTGTCACCTACCGCGACCTGGTAGGAGGCCACCGCAGACTATCAGAAGCCGTCACCGCCACCATCGACGAAGGGTCCCTGCCGGTGGTTCTCGGTGGCGGGCACGAAGTCGCCTACGGCACCTACCTGGGGCTGGCCACGTCCTCCCGTAGGCAAAACTACCGGGGCCGGGCTAGGGCCGCCCGCATCGGCATCCTTAACCTCGACGCCCACTTCGACCTGCGCGAAGCGGACGAACCCACCAGCGGAACCCCTTTCAGCCAGGCGCTCGCCGAGGAAGAATGGGCGGGCACTGAACTCACCTACGCGGTGGTGGGCATCTCTGAGGCAGCCAACACCCAGGTGCTCTTCGACGCAGCGGCACGGTCAGGAGTTCACTACCTGCTCGATGAAGAAACCCACTGGGGCAACCTGCAAGCCATCGACAAGTTCATTGAGGTCTTTACCGCAAACGTTGACCTGATTTACCTGACCCTCGATCTTGATGTGCTCCCGGCAGCCGTTGCCCCCGGCGTCAGCGCTCCCGCCGCGCTCGGTGTCGACCCAGTCATCATCAACCGCATCATGGGCAGGGTTGCTGCCTCGGGTAAGCTCGCCGCCTTCGACGTGGCCGAACTCAACCCCTCCCTCGACATCGACGGACGCACCGCCAAAACCGCAGCCCGCCTAATTCACACCGTCCTGACCCGGCACGCACCTCTGCCGGAGTAAAACTCTATAGGTTCTGCAGGCTCACGCTCGCCGAGCGCCTGCTTCACCTCAGACACTTTCAAAGGAGAAAACCATGACCACCACCGTCACCGTCGGCATTGGGCCCGTGAGCTTCGCCGACCTGATCGCAGTTGCCCGCCACGGCGCAGCCGTCACCATCAGCGACGAAGCCCTGGCTGAAATCGAAAAATCCAGCCAGCGCATCCGCGACCTCGCCAACTCCGACACCCCCGTCTACGGCGTCTCCACCGGCTTCGGCGCCCTGGCCAACAAGCACATCCCCCTTGAGATGCGCAAGGCCCTGCAGCGCGGCCTGATCCGCTCCCACGCGGCAGGCTCCGGCCCCGAGGTCGAAACCGAAGTGATTCGCGCTCTCATGCTCCTGCGCCTTTCAACCCTGGCAACCGGCCGCACCGGCGTCCGCCCCGTCGTCGCCCAGGCCTACGCCGACATGCTCTCTGCCGGGCTCACCCCGGTGGTGCGCGAATACGGTTCACTGGGCTGCTCCGGTGACCTGGCGCCCCTGTCCCACTGCGCCCTGGCCATCATTGGTGAGGGGCAGGCGCGGGACGCCGACGGCAAGCTCTACGAGACCGCCGAGGCTTTCGAGAAGTTCGGGCTGACCCCGGTTGAACTGGCTGAGAAGGAGGGTCTGGCCCTCATCAACGGCACCGACGGTATGCTGGGCATGCTGGTGATGGCCCTGACCGACCTGGACGCTCTGGTCAAGCTTGCCGACATCGCTGCGGCCATGAGCGTGGAGGGTCTTGCCGGTACCGACCGCGTCTTTGCCCCCGAACTGCACGAGCTGCGCCCCCACCCCGGCCAGGGGGCAGCGGCTGCCAATATGAAGAAGGTGCTGGAGGGCTCCGGTATTATCCAGCACCACGCCGAGAACGTGACCACCTACGTGCAGGACGCCTACTCCCTGCGCTGCGCACCCCAGGTCGCCGGGGCCGTGCGCGATACCATCGAGCACGCTCGCACTGTTGCCCTGCGTGAGCTGGCCTCGGCGGTTGATAACCCCGTGGTGACCCTGGACGGCCGTGTGGAATCAAACGGTAACTTCCACGGTGCCCCGGTCGCCTACGTGCTGGACTTCCTGGCAATCGCCGTGGCCGATGCTGCTTCCATCTCGGAGCGCCGCACCGATCGCTTCCTCGATGTTGCCCGCAACCGCGGCCTGCCGCCCTTCCTAGCCGATGACCCCGGCGTGGACTCGGGCCACATGATCGCCCAGTACACCCAGGCTGCGATTGTCTCTGAGCTCAAGCGCCTGGCCGTACCCGCCTCGGCCGACTCCATTCCTTCCTCGGCAATGCAGGAGGACCACGTCTCGATGGGCTGGTCGGCTGCCCGCAAGCTGCGCAAGGCGGTGGACGGGCTCACCCGCGTCCTGGCTATCGAAATCCTGACAGCCGCCCGCGGTATCGACCTGCGCGCCCCGCAGACCCCCTCACCGGCAACCGCCGCTGTGATTGAGCGCCTGCGCAAGGACGTCGCTGGCCCCGGCCCCGACCGCTTCCTCTCACCCGAAATCGAGCAGACCGTCGAACTGGTCGCCAACGGCGAACTGCTGGCTGCGGCTGAGAGCGTCACTGGCAGTCTCGCCTAGTTCTCCGTCTTACGGAAATAAAAAGGCACACGGGTGCCTAAACTGGGCCAAAGAGCCCGCTATCTTCTAAGATAGAGATAAGCACCCGTGTGCTCGGCACCCCATACACCGGCAAGCGCACGCCCACACACTACAAGGAGACTCACATGGCACAGCAGACCGTTGAGATGGTCCCCGACCTGCCCTACAACAACCACGGCAACACCACCGCCTCATGGGCCATGGTCATCATCATGATTGTCGGCTCAATCATCGGCGCAGTCGGCTTCTGCATCTCAAACACCCCCATCTTCGTTGTCGGCGTTGCCATCATCGCCATCGGCGTTGTTGCCGGTATCGTGCTGCGCTCAGCAGGCTACGGCCAGGGTGGCAAGCACACCAAGTACCACCACTAAACTCAAACCCACCCGGGTGAGGTTAGGAAAGGGGCACCCCGCACAGGCGCGAGGTGCCCCTTACCTTTTCTTCACACTTGTTCTCACCCGGTGAACCCGTCTGGCAAACGTTCAGCCACCTGAGCGATACTAGAGGGGCACCACCTACCCAACCTGCGCCGTCCGCGCACCAGCACCAAGGGGCACCATGACCGTACTTGACGACATCATCGTAGGCGTCCGCGAAGACCTCGAAACCCGCCGCGCCGCCCTGCCACTGGACGAGCTCAAAAAGCAGGCAGCCGCCCAGGCTCCCGCGCTCGATGCCCTGGCAGCCCTACGTGGTGCTGAAGCTGGGAGCGTTGAAATTATTTCAGAGGTCAAACGGTCCTCACCGTCTAAGGGCGCCCTCTCCGACATCCCCGACCCCGCCGAACTGGCTGCCGCCTACCAGGCTGGAGGAGCGGCCGCCATCTCTGTGCTCACCGAAGAGCGCCGCTTCAAGGGCACCCTGGCTGACCTCGACGCCGTCCGCGCCGCCGTCAACATCCCGGTTTTGCGCAAGGACTTCACCGTCGATGAATACCAGATTTGGGAGGCCCGCGCCCACGGTGCCGACCTGGTCCTGCTCATCGTTGCCGCCCTCGACGACGACACCCTGTGCCGCTTCCTCGACCTCACCCACGAGCTCGGCATGAACGCCCTGGTCGAAACCCACACCCCCGAAGAAATCGAGCGGGCTGTTGTGGTGGGTGCCCGTATTGTGGGCGTGAACGTGCGCAACCTCAAGACTCTTGAAGTCGATAACGCCAACTTCAGCAAGCTAGCCCCCCTGCTACCCACGGACGCCATCATCGTGGCAGAATCCGGCGTTGCCAGCCCCGAGGACGTCGCCGACTACGCTTCGCACGGCGCCAAGGCTGTGCTGGTGGGTGAGGCCCTCGTAAAATCTGGCACCCCCACCGAGACCCTGCGCGACTTCCGCGCCGCCGGTGCCCAGGCTCGCCAAGCCTGGCTGGGTGCCCAGCCTGCCTAACCCCACACCCCACTTACCCAAGCACCGCGCCTGCCGCTCCCCGAAGAGAGAGCCGGGCCCAGGCGTCCGCCCCCCATCAGACACTCAACGTTCAGCCCACCGAAGGGAAACCCCATGACTGAAACCCTCGCAGATCAATTCCTGGCCTCGGGCCAGAGCCTCAAAAACGCGCCCGGCCCCTACTTCGGGCAGTACGGCGGACGCTACATGGCAGAATCCCTGATTGCCGCCATGGATGAGCTCGAAGAAACCTTTGAAAAGGCAAAGCTCGACCCCGACTTTATCGACGAGTTCCGCCGCTTCTCGGCCGAATACTCCAACCGCCCCTCCCTGCTGACCGAAGTTCCCCGCCTCTCCGCCGAAGCTGGGGGAGTGCGCTTCTTCCTTAAGCGCGAAGACCTTAACCACACCGGCTCCCACAAAATCAATAACGTGATCGGCCAGGCCCTGCTCGCCAAGCGCATGGGCAAGACCCGCCTGATCGCCGAAACCGGTGCAGGCCAGCACGGGGTCGCCACCGCTACCGCCGCCGCCCTCTTCGGCATGGAATGCGTGGTTTACATGGGCGAAGAAGACACCGAACGTCAGGCTCTCAACGTCGCCCGCATGCAGCTGCTGGGCGCAACCGTCATCGCCGTGCAGACCGGCTCCCGCACCCTCAAAGACGCCATCAACGAAGCTCTGCGTGACTGGGTATCCAACGTCGACACCACCCACTACCTGCTTGGCACCGCAGCAGGCGCCCACCCCTTCCCCGCCATGGTGCGTTACTTCCACGACGCCATCGGCACCGAAGCTCGCGAACAGTTCCTCGAGGCCACCGGCACCCTGCCCACCGGCATTGCAGCCTGCGTCGGCGGCGGCTCCAACGCCATCGGCCTCTTCCACGCCTTCCTCGACGACGCCGACGTCAAAATCTACGGCTTCGAAGCCGGCGGCGACGGAATCGACACCGACCGCCACGCAGCCACCATCAACCTGGGCCGCCCCGGCATGCTCCACGGCGCCATCACCTACCTCATGCAGGACGAGGACGGCCAAACCATCGAGTCCCACTCCATCTCAGCGGGCCTCGACTACCCCGGCGTCGGCCCCGAACACGCCTACCTCTCAGACATCGGCCGCGTAGACTACCAGGCCGTCACCGACACCGAAGCCATGGACGCCCTGCGCCTGCTCTGCCGCACCGAAGGCATTATTCCCGCCCTCGAATCGGCCCACGCGCTCGCAGGTGCCCTGCGCATAGCTAAGGAATGGGCGGACGCAGACCCCGCCACCGCGCACGAAAAGTCCATGATTGTCTGCCTCTCCGGTCGCGGCGATAAGGACATGGAAACCGCGCTCAAGTGGTTCGGCCTGGGCAAGGCTATTCCCTCGACCAGCCTGAACGTGGGGAACAAGGAAGCGGCGGCAGAGACCACCATACAGAACGACAATGCTGCACAGAACGAAAGCAAGGGTGCCTAATGAGCCACATCGATTTTCAGGACGAAACCCGCTACTCCGTGCGTAAGGGCACCTTTCCTCCCCCCAACCCCGACTCCAAGCTGGCCGCTCGCCTTGCCGAGTGCAAGGCTGAGGGGCGAGCTGCACTGATTGGCTACCTGCCGGTGGGCTACCCCAGCGTTGATGAGTCTATCGAGGCTGCGATTGAGATGGGCCGGAACGGGGTCGACATTATCGAGCTGGGCCTGCCCTACTCAGACCCTGTTATGGACGGCCCCGTGATTCAGCGGGCCACCGTTGAGGCGATTGAGAAGGGCTTCCGCACCGACGACCTCTTCCGTGCGGTCCGTGAGATTACCGCCGCCACCGATGCCGTGGTGCTGGTGATGACCTACTGGAACCCCGTGCTGCGCCGCGGCGTCGACCGATTCGCAGAGGAACTTGCCGCAGCCGGTGGCGCTGGTCTGATTACCCCCGACCTGGTGCCCGATGAGGCCGCTGACTGGTTTGAAGCGTCAGAAGAGCACGGCCTGGATCGCATCTTCCTGGCAGCTATTTCATCTAGCCCTGAGCGTCTAGCCCTGATTTCGAAGGCTTCGAGCGGCTTTGTCTACGCTGTCTCGGTGATGGGCGTGACCGGTGCCCGCTCGTCGGTAAACACCGCCGCAGAGACCCTGGTGTCTGACCTGCGTGCCGCTGGTGCCCCTGCGGCCTGCGTGGGGCTGGGCGTGTCTAAGCGTGAGCACGTTGAAGAAATCGGTGCCTACGCCGACGGCGTGATTGTGGGTACCGCCCTGGTGAAGGCTCTGGCTGAGGGGGGCCCGTCCGCCGTGGGCGCCCTGACCCGCCAGCTGGCTGGCCGCGAGTAGGGTAGGGGCCGAATGACTACCACTGTGCTTGCTTCTATCCCCTCGCCGTCCATCTCGACTATTGAGCTGGGCCCCCTGACTATCCACTTCTATGCCCTCTGTATTTTGGCGGGCATTATGGTGTGCATGTGGCTCACTAGCCGCCGTTGGGCCGCCTGGGGCGAGGACTCCGAACGTGTCTGGGACGTTGCCATGTGGGCGATCCCCTCAGGCATTATCGGCGCCCGCCTCTACCACGTGCTGATTACCGACCCCGGCTCCTACTTCGGTGAGGGCGCTGACCCGCTTGATGTCTTCAAGATTTGGGAGGGTGGCATCGGCATCATGGGCGCGATTTCGGTCGGTGGCCTGGGTGCCTGGTACGCCTGCCGCCGCTACGGGATTTCGCTGGCTAAGTTCGCGGACGCCGCCGCCCCCGGAATCATGATCGCCCAGGCTATGGGCCGCTGGGGCAACTGGTTCAACCAGGAACTTTTCGGCAAGCCCACCACCCTGCCTTGGGGGCTGCAAATTTCGGCCACCTCGCCCAACTTCCCTGATCAGTACCCGGCGGGCACGCTCTTCCACCCGACCTTCCTCTATGAGTCCCTGTGGAACCTACTGGGTGCGGCCCTGCTGATTGCCCTGGGCCGCCGCGGCATCTTTCAGTTGGGCCAAACCTTCTGGGCCTATGTTGTCTGGTACGGTTTCGGCCGTCTGATGATTGAGAGCTTCCTGCGCATCGATACCGCTGAGATGCTGCTGGGGGTTCGTATTCACGTGTGGACTTCTGGTTCTATCTTCTTGCTGGGCATAGTCATGTTTGCCCTGATGGGTCTACGAGCGCGTAGGCGAGGGGAGCTCCCGGGGGCCTATAGGCAGGGCGCTGTCGTGCCCAGCGCGGACGAGCCCGCCCCGGCGTCCGTCCGCTCCGGCGACTAGCGTAGACACCCGAGCCTAACGCCCCACAAAAAGTAGTCCGCACTTATTCTGAAAAGTCCGCAACTAGTTGCGGGTACATCAGAATAAGTGCGGATTACTTTTCACCCTGGGCCAGCCTGAAGCGGTTCTCGGGCCTACACCTGCAACGGCTGGCTTAGACCCTACTCTTTTTCTCTTGACCCTACAGATTATCTCGGGGTGAAGGGAGAAGTGATAGGGTCTTTTAGAGTACTAGCAAGTGCGACAAGAGGTGGTGTGTAATTATGAAGCAACAGTGTTTACAAACGCTTGTGTTAACGGGAATGGTCCTCCTAGTCGGTTGTTCCGCGTCTGAATCCGGTGTTGATGCGGTAAGTCTGGAGTCACCTGCGGATGCTTATGCTTGGACTCCAATTACTGAAGGATTTGACCGTTCAGAAATAACCCTCTCCCTTGTACAAGGCAAAGCGTATGTTATTGATGCTCAATGTGGCGGTGAAGAGGGTGCCGGATTTACTGTCGATGTTTCATACGAAGACGGTACGTCTATAGCTAGTTATCAGCTTCAGTGCCCACAGCACATTAATGAATTTTTAGATGTGACTAGAGATGAGCGAGTAACTATGGCAGTTTCTGCACTAGACGGAAAAGACCTACCTACACATAACTCGTATGCGAGTATTCTGGGCGAGGGTGAGTAGTACCTGCACATTAGAACCTGATCCGCATTTATTCTGAAAAGTCCGCAACTAGTTGCGGGTACATCAGAATAAGTGCGGATTACTTTTCACTCTGAAACAGTAAAAAGTTGATAAGTCTGCTTGTTGAAAGGTAGGGTAGAGGTAGTCAGCTTCACAGATGAGGTAAATATGAAGTATTCATCTTTCCCAAATCTCACAACGATTCCGGCCTATCTACTGTCTTTTGCCCTGTATTCGCTAGCAAGTTACGGGCTGCTTGTCTCGCTAGGAACAGTATTTTCTTCGCGATTTTTCCAGCCTGGGTTAACGGTTTTATTTGGAGCCTGGTGTGGTGGCGTACTGGTGTTCTTGGCTCTACACCACCGGGTAAAAGCTGAGCGTGAACAAGCAGGCGGTGCAAAGCGCCGTGGAATGTTTGACTCCTGGCTGCCGGGTAGCCCTGTTGAAGCTGTGCTGGCACTTCTTGTATATGGTTGTGCTGTCAATGGTGCTGTGTATGTAATTGGGTTAGTAACTGGCGCAGCTTTCACCTGGGTCACGGCGCTCATGGGGCTAGTGGCAGCGCTTCCGGTTGCCGCTGCTGGTTTTAACCGAAACCTGGCTCGCGGTGGTAACGCCTAACCCGGGCGCCTAATCCGCACTTATTCTGAAAAGTCCGCAACTAGTTGCGGGTACATCGGAATAAGTGCGGATTACTTTTCACCCTGGGCTAGTCTGGTGAGCAGGGCGGACGCGCGGTGGGCCCGCATGCCCACCAGCGACGAGTTCGTAGAGTCACTGGGCTTCTGCATTGAAGCGTAGAAATAGTAGCCCGCAAAAGCGACAACAGTAGCCTGCAAGAACTCGAGTGCAGGACGCCCGGATGCCGGCATTAGCTCGTATACCCCAGCAAGAGTCAGCTCGGGGTTAGCAATCAGAGCGTCAGTTGCCACCGAGGCCCAGTCAATTTGGGTGTTGCCCACCGTCGCCCAAGGCCAGTCAATCAGAATAGCCTCGCCGGTGGGGCGAATCAGAATGTTGTCGCCGCGCAAATCGGTATGCACATAGGAGTTCCCTGCCAGATGGGCAACCAGGTGCTTGTCTACAAAGGCGGCAAACTCGGCGGCCTTCTGGTTGATAAAGGGCAGAAGCTGCACTAGCTGCTGGTAGGAATCAGTGGCCTGAACGTAGACCAGGTGCTCTAGGGTTACACCCCGAGTGAGTTTGTGCCAGAAAATGAGTTCCTCGGTCAGGTCAGCTTCGGTGGTCGGCAGGTTTAGGCTTGGGTCAACCGGAACTCGGCTCATGCTCTCTAAGGCCCGGAAAACGGCGGCCAGTTCTTCTTTTTGCCAGGGGTTTTCCGGGTGCCGCCCCTCGATATCTTCTAGGAGCAGGGCAACCCAACCTGCGCCGTCCGCCCCGGAGAAATCGCGGGTAGCAAGGACGGCCGGGGTCGGGGTGCTACTGGAGAAGGACGCGGTGATACGGCCCTCCTGCCGGTGCAGGTCAGCAGTGCGAGGGTGGAGGTTGGCGTCAACAGCCTTGAGGAAAGCCCTGCGCCCGCTTGCAGTCACTAGGCGGTCGGCGGTGCCCAGGCTGTACCCGCCGCTTTGCGACTCAGCGCCTATTACGGGGCTTTCTAGCTCTTTCTCAACCCACGCCTGTACGGAACGCGGGAGGTCTGCCCAAGTGGCACGTTGGCTGGTAGATAATGCGGATGCGGTCTGGTCGCTCATGGCTCTAGTGTAGCTACCAGGTGCTGCCCATGGCGGCACATCCCCTTCGACGCTCTTAGTGCAGTTTGAACCGTAACAGAACAGAAAAAACCCTAGAGCCCTGGCGCGTAGCCACACTAAACACCTAGTCTTTAAGTGAGCCACAACACCCTAATTGGTTTGCTTTGTAAGGAGCTATCATATGGCCACGATGAAAGCCGTTGTTGTTTCTGACCGCCTCGATGGAACCGTTGACATTAAGGACGTGCCCGTACCCGAAGTGGGGCACGGGCAGGTGCTTGCCAAGATTGAGTACTCGGGCATCTGCCATACCGATCTGCACGTAGCAGCCAGCGATTTTGGCGAAAAGCCCGGTCGCATCCTGGGGCACGAGGGTGTCGGTGTGATTACCGAAGTTGGCCCCGGTGTAGACCACCTTGAAGTGGGCGACCGTGTCTGTGTTCCCTGGTTCTTCAAGGGCTGCGGCCACTGTGAATACTGCACTGACGGCCGCGAAACCTTCTGCCGCTCCGTCATCAACGCTGGCTACACCGCCGATGGTGGCATGAGCGAATACACCCTGCTCTATGCTGACTACACCGTCAAGGTTCCTGACGCTCTCGACCCGGTTGAGGCAACCTCTATTACCTGTGCGGGTGTAACCACCTACAAGGCTGTGAAGGAAAGTGGCGTGCGCCCCGGCCAGTGGATTGTCTGCTTTGGTGCTGGTGGCCTAGGTAATCTCTCTGTGCAGTACGCCAAGAACGTCTTTGGTGCCCAGGTCATTGCCGTTGATCTTAATGAAGATAAGCTCCTGCTGGCTAAGGACAGCGGTGCAGATGTGGTCATCAACGCCAAGAACGTTGAAGACGTTGTAGAAGAAATCAAGAACACCACCGGTGGTGCTGGTGCCCACGTTGCTGTTGTCACCGCCGTGGCTAAGGCAGCCTTCAACCAGGCTGTTGATTCTGTGCGCGCCGGTGGTACCGTGGTTGCCGTGGGTCTGCCCACCGAGTCCATGGACCTCAATATCCCCCGCCTGGTGCTCGACGGTATAAAGGTGCAGGGCTCCCTGGTGGGTACCCGCCAGGATCTCGCTGAAGCCTTCGAGTTTGGCGCCCAGGGGCGCGTGAAGCCCGTGGTTCAGCTGCGCCCGGTCGAAGATGCCCAGGCAATTTTTGACGAAATGCACGCCGGCTTAATTAACGGACGCATGGTGCTCGACTTTACGGGGGCAACCCGCTAAATCGCCTACCGCTGGGTGGGGCTCTGGAACTTTCCAGGGCCCCACTTTTCTACTCTCTATATGAAATATTCATCTCACATATCAAGATTCAAAGTTTCAAGTTTGTTTCATTTTGCAGCCCCAGAGTAAAGCCAGCCTTTGAATAGTTACGCAAAATATTCATGACCTAATCTGGCTTTGCCTAGGTCACACGGGCTCAATTTCTAGGCAAAGGGCGTATCTAGTAGGGGAGCGATCCCGAGTCTGCCTGTGTAATACCCAGCTGCCTATTGAATCTTTACACGCAGGGTCGTATAAATTTACACATACGTAACGAAGTCTCTAGAGACTGATGGGCGATTACCTTCGCACCTACCCGAGTGCGAGGCGAACCGCAGACTCAGGCCCCCACCCGGGCGTCCTTGAGTCACCGCACGCTCCATCGTCACAGCGAGGCGACCACCGACATCTTGTGCTGCAAGGGAGCGGCTAAACCGCAGGCGTCCTATGCCATCAGCTCCCGCGCGCCAGCCGTTTAGCCTACTCCACCGGCACCAGAGCCCAACGTAAGTAGGAACGGCCCACATGAGTCACACCATGCTCGGCAGTGCAGTCCACGCCGATAAGACCTTCACCCAGGACCCCCATACCCTCGGGCACGCCCCTTCACCCTTCACCACCTTTGCCTCCATCCCCGAGGCTACCGGTCTCTACAGCCCGGAGAATGAAAAGGATGCTTGCGGCCTGGCCATGATTGCCACCCTGCGCGGCACCCCCGGCCACGACATCGTCGATCACGCACTGACAGCCCTGCGCCGTCTGGAGCACCGCGGTGCTGTGGGCGCGGACGAGGGTACCGGCGACGGCGCCGGTATTCTGCTGCAGATTCCGGACGCCTTCCTGCGCGAGGTCGTGGACTTTGACCTGCCCGAACTCGGCAAGTACGCCGTGGGTACCGCATATCTGCCTACGGACGGCGAAAACGCAGATGAACTCAAAGAGGGGCTGACCCAGATTGCCCAGCGCGAGGGCCTGCGCGTGCTCGGCTGGCGCGAGGTGCCGGTCAAGGCAGATATCGTCGGTAAGGCTGCCCGCGAGGTCATGCCCTACTTCGTGCAGATGTTCATCGCAGAGGCATCTGGCGAAGATGTGGACGCCGTCAACGCCCCCTTCACCGGTCACATCCCCGTGGTCAACCTGGACGAAGACTCAGAACGCCGCCAGCTCGACCAGAAGGCATTCCGCGTGCGCAAGCGCGCCCAGCACAAGCTCGGTGTCTACTTCCCGTCCTTCTCATCGCGCACTATTGTCTACAAGGGCATGCTGACCACCGCGCAGCTTGAACCCTTCTACCCGGATCTCTCCGACCCGCGTTTTTCCACCAAGCTGGCAATCGTCCACTCGCGTTTCTCGACTAATACCTTCCCCTCATGGCCCCTGGCACAGCCCTTCCGCACCATCGCCCACAACGGCGAAATCAACACGGTCAAGGGCAACCGCAACTGGATGCGCGCCCGCCAGTCCCAGCTCAAGTCCCCGGTACTGGGCCGCAACCCCGAAGAGCTCTTCCCGATTTGCTCGGTGGGTGCCTCTGACTCCCAGAGCTTCGATGAAGTTGCAGAACTGCTGATGCTCTCGGGCCGTTCGGCTGCCCAGGTGCTCATGATGATGGTTCCCGAGGCATGGGAAAACCACGAAACCATGGACGAGGACCGCCGTGCCTTCTACCGCTACCACTCCTCCCTCATGGAGCCCTGGGACGGCCCCGCCGCCATTGCTTTTACGGACGGCGACAACGTCGGCTCCGTCCTGGACCGCAACGGCCTGCGCCCCGGCCGCTACTGGGTCACCGACGAGGGCCTGGTCATTTTGGCCTCTGAGGTCGGCGTGGTCGACATGCCCGAAGAGAAGATCGTTGAGAAGGGCCGCGTTTCGCCCGGCAAGATGTTCTTCGTAGATACCAAGGCAGGACGCCTGGTGCCCGACGAAGAGGTCAAGGCTCAGGTAGCTGCCGAGCAGCCCTGGAAGCAGTGGGCCGATGAGAACATCGTTGACCTGGCTGACCTGCCCGAGCGCGAGCACATCCGCGCCTCTCGCAAGTCGATTCTCAAGCGTCAGCAGACCTTCGGCTACACCGAAGAAGAGCTGCGGAAGATTCTCGCCCCGATGGCCAAGACCGGCGCTGAACCCATCTACGCCATGGGTACCGACACTCCCATCGCGGTGCTCTCTACCCGTCACCGTCTGCTCTTTGACTACTTCGTGCAGTCCTTTGCACAGGTGACCAACCCGCCGCTGGACTCCATCCGTGAAGAGCTGGTGACCAGCCTCAAGACCTCTATCGGTGCCGACGGCAACCTGTTGCGCAACGGCCGCGTCAAGGTCCAGCACGTGGGGCTCAACTTCCCCGTCATCAATAACGACGAACTCGACAAGATTGCCCACATTGAGGACGAGGACGGCATGCCCGCCGCTCTCAAGGTCAGCGGCCTCTACCCGGCCCACGGGGGAGAAGAAGCCCTGCGCGCCCGTATCTCTGAAATCTGCGAAAAGGTTTCTGCCGCTGTAGAACGCGGCGTGCAGTTCCTGATTCTTTCAGACCGTAACTCTAACGGCGCCTGGGCGCCCATCCCGTCCCTGCTGCTAACCAGCGCCGTCCACCACCACCTGCTGCGCTCAGCCACCCGCACCAAGGTTGCTCTGATTGTTGAAGCCGGCGATGTGCGCGAGGTCCACCACGTTGCCACCCTGATCGGCTACGGTGCCTCGGCGGTCAACCCCTACCTGGCCATGGAATCAGTAGAAGAGCTGGTTGCCCAGGGCGAAATCACCGGTGTGACTGAGTCCGAAGCGGTCTACAACCTGATTAAGGCTCTGGGTAAGGGCTTGCAGAAGATTATGTCCAAGATGGGCATCTCCACCGTCTCCTCCTACTGTGGTGCGCAGACCTTCGAGGCTCTGGGCCTCTCCCAGCAGGTCGTTGACCAGTTCTTCACCGGCACCCATTCCCAGATGGACGGTGTGGGCCTGGACGTCATCGAAGCTGAAACCCGCAAGCGCCACCACGACGCCTACCCTGATGACGGTGTTGCCGTACCCCACCGTGCCCTGGAAACCGGCGGTGAGTACGACTGGCGCCGCGAGGGCCCGCCCCACCTCTTCAACCCCCAGACCATCTTCCGTCTGCAGCACTCGACCAAGACCCGCCGCTACGACATCTTCAAGTCCTACACCAAGCTGGTTGACGACCAGGCCAAGGACCTGATGACCCTGCGCGGCCTCTTCACCTTCACCGAAGACCGCACCCCCATCTCCATCGACGAGGTCGAGCCCGTCAGTGAGATCGTCAAGCGTTTCTCCACCGGTGCTATGAGCTACGGCTCTATCTCCAAGGAAGCCCACGAGACCCTGGCGATCGCCATGAACCGCCTGGGGGCAAAGTCCAACACCGGCGAGGGTGGCGAGGACATCGATCGTCTGCTCGACCCCGAACGTCGCTCTGCCATCAAGCAGGTAGCCTCCGGTCGCTTCGGCGTCACCTCCCTCTACCTGACCAACGCCGACGATATCCAGATCAAGATGGCCCAGGGGGCTAAGCCCGGTGAGGGCGGCCAGCTCATGGCCGAGAAGGTCTACCCCTGGGTAGCTAAGACCCGCCACTCCACCCCCGGCGTTTCCCTGATTTCGCCCCCGCCCCACCACGATATTTATTCCATCGAGGACCTCGCCCAGCTCATCTACGACTGCAAGCGGGCCAACCCGTCCGCCCGCGTCCACGTCAAGCTGGTGTCCGAAATCGGTATCGGCACCGTGGCAGCAGGCATCGCCAAGGCTAAGGCGGACGTCGTGCTCATCTCGGGTCACGACGGCGGTACCGGCGCAGCCCCGCTCAACTCCCTCAAGCACGCAGGTGCCCCCTGGGAGCTCGGCCTAGCTGAAGCCCAGCAGACCCTCATGATTAACGGCCTGCGCGACCGCGTGGTTGTCCAGGCGGACGGCCAGCTCAAGACCGGCCGAGACGTCATCATCGCTGCCCTGCTGGGTGCCGAAGAATACGGCTTTGCCACCGCACCCCTGGTCGTCGAAGGCTGCATCATGATGCGCAAGTGCCACCTGGACACCTGCCCCGTGGGCGTCGCTACCCAGAACCCCGACCTGCGCGCCCGCTTCACCGGCCAGGCAGACCACGTGGTCAACTTCTTCGAGTTCATCGCCGAAGAGGTGCGCGAATACCTGGCCCAGCTGGGCTTCCGCACCCTGGATGAAGCCATCGGCCACGCTGAGGTGCTCGACATGTCCCAGGCTATCGACCACTGGAAGGCCGACGGCCTTGACCTGACCAAGGTGCTCACTTCCACCGCCGTCGAATACGAGGGCCAGGGCATCCGCCACCTCAAGGACCAGGACCACGAGCTCGAGGCGCACATCGACAACACCTTCATCGCAGCCGCCCAGGGAACCCTGAGCGACCGCACCCCGGTTGCTATCAACTCACCGGTGGTCAACACCGACCGCTCCGTGGGCACCATGCTGGGCCACACCGTCACCAAAACCTTCGGTATTGAGGTGCTGGACCACGACTCCATCACCCTCAACCTCACCGGCCACGCGGGCCAGTCCCTGGGCGCCTTTCTGCCGCAGGGCATCACCATCCGCCTGACCGGCGACTCCAACGACTATGTAGGTAAGGGTCTCTCCGGCGGCCGCATTATCGTGGCTCCGGATGCCGCAGCCCCCCTGGTTGCCGAAGAGAACGTGGTAGCCGGTAACGTCATCGGCTACGGCGCCACCAGCGGCGAAATGTTCATCCGCGGTATCGTCGGTGAGCGTTTCCTCGTTCGTAACTCCGGTGCCACTGCCGTTGTTGAAGGCATCGGCGATCACGGCTGCGAATACATGACCGGTGGTAAGGCCCTGATTCTAGGTGCAACCGGCCGTAACTTCGGTGCGGGAATGAGCGGCGGTACCGCCTACGTGCTCGACCTCGATATGGCCAAGGTCAACAAGCAGTCCCGTGAATCCGGCGAACTCGGCTTCCTGGAACTGACCGAGGACGACCGCGCCGAGGTCGCCCAGCTGCTCACCCGCCACCGTACCGAGACCGGCTCAACCCTGGCGTCCGCCCTACTAGAAGACCTGGAGGGCACCTACGCCCGCATCACCAAGGTACTCCCGCGCGACTTCGCCGCCGTACAAGCTATCCGTGCCGAGGCTGAAGCCGCCGGCGAAGACACCGAATCCATGCAGGTTTGGAACAAGATTTTGGAGGTGACCGCTCGTGGCTGATCCCCGCGGTTTTCTGAAAGTAACCACCCGTCAAGACCGACCCAAACGCCCCGTGCCCGTGCGCATCCTTGACTGGAACGAGGTGCAGGTCGCCCAGAACTCGGCCGTGCTCAAGACCCAGGCATCCCGCTGCATGGACTGCGGCGTTCCCTTCTGCCACGTCGGTTGCCCCCTGGGCAACCTGATTCCAGAATGGAACGACCTGACCTGGCGGGAGCAGACCGAAAAGGCAGTAGAACGACTGCACGCCACCAATAACTTCCCCGAGTTCACCGGACGCGTGTGCCCGGCTCCTTGCGAAACCTCCTGCGTGCTGGGCATCAACCAGCCCGCGGTAACCATCAAGCAGATCGAGTACTCGATTGCCGAGCAGGCTTTCGAGGGCGACTACATCGAGCCGATCATGCCCGACCGTATGCTCGATAAGACCGTGGCTGTGGTTGGCTCTGGCCCCGCCGGTCTGGCCGCAGCCCAGCAGCTCACCCAGGCAGGTTTCACTGTTGCTGTCTTCGAACGCGACGACAAAGTGGGCGGCCTGCTGCGCTACGGCATCCCCGACTTCAAGCTGGAAAAAGATATCGTTGACCGCCGTATTGAGGTCATGAAAGCCGAAGGCACCCGCTTCCGCACCGGCATTGAAATCGGTAAGGACATCACCTGGGATGACCTCAAGCGCCGCTACGACGCCGTCATCGTGGCTACCGGCGCTACCGCTCCGCGTGCCCTGCCCATCCCCGGGGCCGACCTGGACGGTGTCCACTTCGCCATGCCCTACCTGACCGAAGCCAACCGCGTGGTAGCCGGCGACCTCGCCGCCCCCACCATCGACGCAGCGGGTAAGCACGTAATCGTACTCGGTGGCGGCGACACCGGTTCAGACTGCATCGGCACCGCCGTCCGCCAGGGAGCTGCCTCCATCACCACCCTGGCCATCGGCGCCCAGCCCCCAGCAGACCGCGCCGACCACGAGCCCTGGCCCATGTTCCCCAAAGTCTTCGAGGTCTCCTCATCCCACGAAGAAGGCGGCGAACGCAAGTACCTGGCCTCAACCGTCGAATTCGTGGGTGAAAACGGTAAACTCACCGGCCTCAAGGTTGCTGAAACCGAATACCTACCCGACGGCCGCCGCGTGCCCAAGGCAGGCACCGAACACGTCATCCCCGCTGACCTGGTCTTCCTGGCCCTGGGCTTCACGGGCCAGGAAAACGACGCCATCACCACCCAGGTCGGCGCAGAACTCGACCGCCGCACCAACGTGGCCCGCGACGAGAACTATATGACCAACGTCCCCGGCGTCTTCTCCTGCGGTGACGCCGGCCGCGGGCAGTCCCTGGTCGTGTGGGCTATCGCCGAAGGACGCGCCTGCGCCGCAGCCGTCGAAAAGCACCTGACCGGCTCCACCCTGCTGCCGGCCCCCGTCGCACCCAGCGACCGGGCGATTGATTTGGCGCTCTAATAGCGGACGGCAGACAGACTCACGCTCGCTGCCGACCCTCTCACCTGGTTCGCTAGCTGGCTCGCAAGCTCGCCAGATTCGCACCAGTTTCTTTGTCGCCTGTGGGCGGAAACTGGTGCTCATCCGCTCACTTCACCCGAGCCAGCAGCTTCGCTGTGAGTCTGCCTATCTAACCTTAGTAACGAAGCACCACCAAAACACCGGCCCCGTCCCAGAATCTCTGGGGCGGGGCCGGTTTTCTGTTGAGACCCAGCCTGCTCTTAGGCTAGGGCAGCTACTGCCTCGACCAGCGGTTCAACCTGCTCTTGACTGGAGTAGTCAACGGTTTTGCGGGTGAAGCTATCGAGCATCTGCTGGTTAGCTTCAGACTTTTTGGGCAGGGCGGCGATAGCCGAGCGGATGCCCACCATCACGGTTTTGTGCTTAAAAGAAAGCCGGGTGTGGTCGAGGCCGCCGCGCAGGTGAAAGGTGCCGAGGGCGTCCTGAACCAGGGTCTTGCCCAGGTTCTTGGCCAGAAGGGCATCGAGCTTCTGCTGGCTTGCCCCTGCCAGACCGCTAAACGAGACGGTGAAGAGGGCAAAGGGCTTGACCCTCAGTTCCTGCTCGTACTTTTTGAGCTCCTGGGCGCCGGTGAGGAGCCCGCCGTAGTCGCTCAGGCCCGCCACCAGGACGTCCGCATCTGCTACAGCACGCTCGGTCAGCTTTTCCAGGGGGAGTAGCTGGGTGGCAAAGCGCCCCTCTAACTGCTGGCTGATCCAGCGGGCGTACTGCTCGGTGTAGCCGTACTGGCTACCGTAGGCAATCAGTAGTGTTTTCATCGCTAGGAGGCGGCGATGTCGGTCAGGTAGGTTTCGACCTCGGCGACCAGGGGCTTGGTCCATTCGCGGTTGGTGTGGTCGGCCCCGCCGTTTTCGAAGGCTTCGATGAGCTGCTTGTCGTACTCGTTCTGCTTGGGCTTGAGCTTGTAAGCGGTCTTCACACCGGTGAGGGCGGTCTTGTGCAGCTTGGACATTTCATCCATCTTGAGGCCCCCGCGGAAGTGGAAGGCGGGGCGGTCGCCAGCGACGTCTGCCTTGTAGCTCTTCATGACGCGCTCGTCGAGGTAGGAGCGGGGGTATACTTCGGTGCCGTTGAAGGAGACCGTGTAGAAGACACGGTTGGGCACAGTAAGTATGGCTTCGCGGCGCTTGCGCAGGGTAGGTGCGCCGGTGAGGAAACCGCCCAGGTAGCTGGCGCCGACGATGAGTACGTCGGCTGCTTCGATGATTTCGTCGGTGGCTTCGGCGACGGGGGAGAGGGTCACCTGGGGCGCGGACGCATGGGCGCGCAGGTCTTCTGCGATCCAGTGGGCGTAGCGTTCGGTATGGCCATAGGTGGAGCCGAAGAGGATAAGGACGTTCGGGGTAGGCATGGGCACTCTTTCGTCGGTTTGCGGGTGGGTAGCTAGCGTTGTGTTCTGCATTCAGGATACGCGCCCGGGGCGTGTGCTCTCAAAGCTGACAAGCTAGATAACGGATTTTGTTTGTTTGTGACTGTTTATGTGTGTTTTGGTGGGGTTTGTGTCGAATATTTACACAGAAAGTGCCCGATGCCTCCACCAAAACCTCACGAAACAACGTATAATGAGGTGTGGACATGTTGGTTTCATGCTGACTATCTGTGAATATGTTGGTTGTTGGCGGTGGTCAATCCGCTACCGACAGAAACCACACCAAAGGTTCTCAGACCCCTACAAACCTAAGGTTGATTGATGAGACGCGCAAAGATTGTTTGTACTATTGGCCCCGCAATTTCTGCACCCGAGAAAATTGCTGCGGCTATCGAAGCGGGCATGAACGTCGCCCGCCTGAACATGAGCCACGGTGACCACGAGGTTCACACCAACTCATACGCAACCATCCGCGAGCAGGCCGAAAAGCTTGGCCACAACGTCGCGATTCTCGCCGACCTTCAGGGCCCCAAGATTCGCCTCGAAACCTTCAAGAACGGCGCTGAGGTTCTTGAGCCCGGCGACACCTTCAAGATCACCATCGAAGATGTTGAAGGCACCAAGGAAATCTGCGGCACCACCTTCAAGGGTCTGCCCGGTGACGTCAAGCCCGGCGACACCCTGCTGATTGACGACGGTAAAATCCGCCTCGAAGCTATCGAGGTTGACGAAACCACCGTGACCACCCGCGTCATCGTCGGCGGCCCCATCTCCAACAACAAGGGTATCAACCTGCCTGGCGTTGCTGTTTCCATCCCCGCCCTGACCGAGAAGGACGAGCGCGACCTGCGCTTCGCCCTGAACATGGGCGTGGACATCATCGCTCTCTCCTTTGTTCGCTCCGGCGACGACATCCAGCGCGTCCACGAAATCATGGAAGAAGAAGGCCGTAAGATCGCCGTCATCGCCAAGATTGAAAAGCCCCAGGCAGTTGAAAACCTGCAGGATATCGTCGACAAGTTCGACGGCATCATGGTCGCCCGTGGCGACCTGGGTGTGGAGTTCCCCCTCGAAGAGGTTCCCCTGGTACAGAAGCGCGCCATCGAACTGGCCCGCCGCTGGGCAAAGCCCGTTATCGTGGCAACCCAGGTGCTGGAAACCATGATCCAGAACCCCACTCCCACCCGTGCAGAAGCCTCTGACTGCGCTAACGCTATCCTCGACGGTGCCGACGCTGTCATGCTCTCCGGTGAAACCTCAGTGGGTAAGTACCCCATCATCACCATCCAGACTATGGCTCGCATCATCAAGTCCACCGAAGAGCGCGGCCTCTTCCGTGTTCCCGAGCTGGGCACCTCACCCAAGACCCGCGGTGGCGCTATCACCCGCGCAGCGGTCAACATCGCTGACCAGCTGGATGTTAAGTACATCGCCACCTTCACCCAGTCTGGTGACACCGCCCGCCGTCTGGCCCGCCTGCGTCCGGCCAAGCCTGTGCTTGCCCTGACCCCCGAGCCCTCCGTGCGTGCCTTCCTCTCCCTGCTGTGGGGTGTTGAGGCAGCGGTTTCACCCACCGCCAAGGACACCGACGAGATGACCGCCGTGGTCGACCGCTACATGCTGGCTAACGGTCTGGCTCAGGCTAACGACATGATCGTCATGGCTGCTGGTTCACCTCCCGGCGTTGCAGGCTCCACCAACACCGTCAAGGTTCACCGCGTTGGTGACCTTGATGACGCCGGTGCTGTGCTCCCCGAGGCCCGCGAGCAGGTCGGCCCCTACGCTGACTAAGGGTTAGCCCGCTCCTGGGAGCTAATACGTTGGCCCCGCCACTTCATTACGATGAACTGGCGGGGCCTTCGTCTAGGTAGACTGGTTGACATGGCAAATACTTTACTCACTCGCTCCACTGTTATTGATGCCCCCGTTGAGCAGGTTCGCGCCCTGATTGAGGACCTGCATGCCTGGGAAAGCTGGTCACCCTGGCAGGGGCTTGACCCCACTATGCAGCAGACCTACTCCGGTGCCGAACACGGCGTTGGTGCAAAGATGGCCTGGGCCGGCAATAAGAAGGCCGGTGAGGGCCGCATGACCGTGGTGACGGTGCAGGACAACCTGGTTGAAATCGATATTGAATTCATCAAGCCCTGGGTGGCCAAGAACCGCAGCCACTTCAAGTTACAGCCCATTGAAGGCGGCACCGCCGTTGCCTGGTCGATGAGCGGCGAGCAGAACCTGATGATGAAGGTGATGTTCAAGGTCTTTAATATGCAGAAGCGTATCGGTTCGGACTTTGAGCGCGGCCTGGCCCGTCTCAAGGTGGCAGCAGAGCGTTAGGACGCCCGCCGCCCCCGGTTGCCTGCGGGAAAGTTCTTTGTCATATAGGGGTCATAGTTACCTATTTTGGTTGAAGAATAAACTTTAACCTGACTGACAGGTGTAGACTGGCTAGTGGTGATTCAGGACCGGAGATTTGGTTTTGAATCGAACCGCCGTAGGAACCACAAGATCAAAGCCTGGCTTCGGTCTTGTCTCCTCACCAGCCCGCCTGCCCCTTCGGGGTGGGTGGGTTTTTTGGGTTATATGACAGAAAGTGTGCCTCCGCTCGCATAAACACAAGATAACCAGCCCCACACGTTAGCTCCCTGCCTGATATGCAACCACCGAACCAAACGAGACGGAAAAACCAGAGCCGGAACCACCCGCGCCAGTGCCTGTGAGCGTGCACCAAATCGCCGAACGTGCAGCGGGCAAATGCACGCTCAGCGATATCACGCACGCTCACTTATGAACACAGACAGCACAGGGGCTGCACTGTGAGAAAAACCCGGCGCTACCTGGCCAAGCCTGCACGGATATCAGTGCTCAGATTCATCTCAAAACTTCCCGGGGTGGGGCACCCGTTATGTCCTATAAACCTGAGTGGCACGAGCTGGCGTAAAAATGGAATGGGGTTCAAAAAGGGGTTCACACTGTTTTTGAGAGGGCAAAGAAAAGCCCCCGACCTGGAATGTGAACTGCTCCCCATAAGTTGGACTACTAAAAAAACAGTCACCAACCAATGGGGAGCATCTCCTATGCGAGCACGAAGCTCACTCACCCAACACCAACGAGAACAACTCATCCACCTCTTCCAACAAGGCACAGGAAGCAAAGCAGCAGCCAGAGAACTCCACATCTCCCGCTACGCCGCAGAAGCACTCGAACGCCGCTACAAACTCCATGGCACACTATGCCTTATGGAAAAACCAACCAAACAGCACTACCCCTACGACATCAAAAAAGAAGTCGTTACCCGAAACCTCAAGGGCGAATCTAGAATGCACCTAGCCCAAGAATTCGGCCTTTCATCAGATAACCTCGTCAAAAACTGGGTACGCGCATGGCGTGATGGCGGGGACGAAGCACTGATGCCAAAACCTAAAGGACGTCCCAAAGGCTCCACCAAACCAAAGACACTCACAGAGGAAGATAAGCTTCGCCGTGAAGTTGAAAAGCTGCGGGCTGAAAACGCCTACCTAAAAAAATTGCGAGACTTGAGGAACCAGGGGCGCTGGTAAAAGCTCAAACCGTCGTCATCCTCAAGTCTGAACATAAACTTGAAGACCTCCTAGAAGCAGCTTCCTTAGCTCGTTCAACCTATTTTTATCATCAAAGTCGGCTTACTCAGCAGGATAAACATGGTGCCCTAAAGCAAGCGATACACCAGATTTTTATTGGTTCGAAGCGGCGGTATGGCTATCGCAGAATTCTTCTGCAGCTACGTAGCCAAGGTTGGAAGGTTAACCACAAGCTCGTCTACAAACTCATGGATCAGATGAACCTGAAATCCAAAGTCAGGCCACGTAAAAAATACAGCTCCTACCAGGGGCAGATCAGTTATATCGCTGAGAATCTCTTGAACCGTAACTTCACCCCCAATAAGCCCAATATCGCGTGGGTTAGTGATGTTACCGAGTTTCGGGTTTGCGGTACTAAGGTGTATCTCTCGCCGATCATGGACTTATACGACCGCACAATCTTGTCCTACGAATTATCGTTATCGCCGAACACTACGTTTACTGCGAAGTCTTTACGAGATGCGATGTCCTGGCATGGGCCAGCTGAAGGTCTGATTGTTCATACTGACCAGGGGTTCCAGTATCAGCATTCCAGTTGGAAGAAGCTGATTGAAGGAGCTGGTGGGGTGCAATCGATGTCGCGTAAGGGTAACTGCTACGATAACGCGGTGATGGAGAACTTCTTTGGGCACCTGAAGTCTGAGGTGTATCACGGTGAGAGCTTTGCCAGTGTTGAGGATTTCTGTCAGGCGGTTGATGACTATATCTATTGGTATAACAACGGTAGGCTTCAGAAGCGATTAAAGGGCCTGACTCCGATGGGGTATCGGAGCCAGGCCTTGGCAGCCCTAACGGTCTAGGATTAAACCAGTCCAACTTTCGGGGGCTAGTTCAATGTTTCACCAGGTCGGGGGCTTGTTTTGTGCCCAAGGTGGGACTCGAACCCACACTCCGAGGAACCGCATTTTGAGTGCGGCGCGTCTGCCAATTCCGCCACTTGGGCAAGTGCGAAAGCTCTTCTACAATACACGTTTTTGCCTGCTAAAAGCCAATCGGCCCTCGCCCTAGAAGAAAAGCCCCAAGCCCTACTATGATAGGAACCGAAGAGGGTACGCACTATCACCACGAATATGTACGCCCACAAGGTTGTGCGCGTGCGAAAATAGATAGCGAACCTCAACTAAACGCTGAAACGACCTAAGGAGCAGGGTATGTCAGAGCAGACCACCCAGGAGCCCGAGAACCACGATCAGCAGCCTGCACGCACCGTCGTCGTCGCTGAAGACGAGGCGCTGATTCGCCTCGACATCGTCGAAATCCTCAAAGACCAGGGCTTCAACGTCATCGCCGAAACCGATAACGGCAAAAAAGCTGTAGAACTGGCTGAAGAGCACCGCCCCGATCTGGTACTCATGGACGTCAACATGCCCATCATGGACGGCATCGAAGCAGCCGGCCAAATCAGCGAGCAGCAGCTGGCGCCGGTCGTCCTGCTCACCGCCTTCAGCCAGAAAGAACTGGTAGACCGTGCCACCGAAGCAGGCGCCATGGCCTACGTGGTTAAGCCCTTCACCCCCAACGACCTGATTCCCGCCATCGAGGTGGCAATTAGCCGCTACGAGCAGATTCGTGCCCTTCAGGACGAAGTCACCAGCATCAAGGAACAGTTCGAGACCCGTAAACTGGTTGACCGTGCTAAGTCCCTGCTGATGACCAAGATGGGGCTCAGTGAGCCCGAGGCCTTCCGCTGGATTCAGAAGACCTCCATGGACCGCCGCCTCTCCATGCGCGAGGTCGCCGAAACCATCGTCAAGCAGGTTCAGTAGGGCAGCACCCCTAGCCTGTAACTAAGCCCGCCCCAGCGTATTACTGGAGCGGGCTTTGCTGTATTCAAAAGAAGGGGGCGGACGCCTGCCGGTGGGGAGGCGTCCGCCCCCTCCTGTGTGGTGCTAGAGGGCGTCCTTGTGGTCGCTCTTAGTTCCGATTCCCCAGAGGGTGATGGCGGCGCTGACGGTCACAGCGGCCCACCAGAGGCCGCCCTGGCTCAGGGCTGTCACCGTGAAGATGAGGGTCAGCACCAAGAAGATATTGCCGATGAGTTTGCGGCGTTCTGCGGTCATGGTGGGCCTTTCGTGAACTGGAGGTTAGTGGGCTGCTGCCAGGCTACCGTTGCGCTCGTCGGTCTCGGGCAGGTCGTCCTCGTCCGCGCCGAAGGCTTTAGCCACGCGCTCGGTGAGTGAGGCGATAGCGGCGTCGCCGGTGACGTTGGTGGCGGTGCCGAAGGAGTCCTGGGCCAGGTAGAGGGCGATCATGAGGGCGACCATGGATTCATCAAAGCCCAGCATGGACTGGAGCAGGCCGATAGCGGTCATCACAGCGCCGCCGGGAACGCCGGGAGCTGCAACCATCATGAGACCCAGAACCAGAACCACGGGGATCATGGCGGTGAAGCTGAGGGAGCCGCTGGTCATGTACACCACTGCAACCGCGCAGGAGGTAATGGTGATCATGGAGCCTGAGAGGTGGATGGTGGCGCAGAGGGGGATCGCGAAGTCTACAATCTTGCCCTTGATACCCACGTTCTTAGCGGACGCCACGGTCACGGGGATAGTGGCAGCTGATGACTGGGTGCCAATCGCGGTGAAGTAGGCGGGCAGCATGCCGCGCAGCATGGCGATGGGGTTGCGCTTGGAGGCGGCGCCGGCGACGGTGTACTGGAGCGCCAGCATGATCCAGTGCAGGATGATGACCATGATGAAGACCTTGCCGAAGACCGCAAGAATCTGGCCGACCTGGCCTGCCATGGTCATGTTGGCGAAGACGCCGACGATGTGGACGGGCAGCAGGGGGATGATGACGTAGCCCAGGAGCTTTTCGATGATGGTCTGGAAGTCCTGGAAGAGGTTCAGCATGTTCTTGCTGTTCAGGGCGGTGATGCCCAGGCCCATGATGAAGGCCAGAATCAGGGCGCTCATGACCGACATGATGGGGTCGAGAGTGAATTCCAGATAGCCGGCTGAGAGAGCTTCTTCGGGGTTTTCGAAGGCGGTGAGCTGCTGGCCCTTGAGGATGATGGGGTAGATAAAGTGAGCCACGGTCACGGCAAGGAAGCCCGCTGTGATGGAGGAGGTGTAGGCCAGGCCCACGGTGGTGCCGAGCAGTTTGCCTGCGCCCTTAGCCAGTGAGCCGATACCGGGCACGATGAAGCCGATGATAATCAGCGGAATCGCGAAGCTCAGGAAGGCGCTAAAAACAGTGGAGAAGGAGACAAAGAGCTGGACGACGAAGTCGGTGGGAATGGCTGTTCCCAGGGCGTCGTTGATGCCGGAGGTGAGGCCGGGGGTGAAGGCACCGATGAGGATACCGCCGATGATAGCGACGATAATCCACACGAGCAGAGGAATCTTCTTCATGGGGTTCCTTGGTGTTGTGTGGTCTTATGTGCGTTTGCACGGACTGTCAGTTTATCAGGACGCTGCCAGAGGTGCCCGGAGCTAAGGGGCAGACGCCGGGGCTGGGGCAGATTGCTAGGGCAGGTCGATGATGTTATTGGTAATGCGGGCGGTAGCAATGAGCTTGCCCGCCTCGTTGGTGATATCAATGGCGTGGACGCAGACGGTGCGGCCCAGGTTGACCGCCCGGCAAGTCGCGGTGACGGTACCGGAACGAACCGGGCGCAGGTGGGTGATGTTCAAATCAACGCCCACAGCAGCCTTCTTCTGCTCTGCCACCGAAAGAAAAGCAGAGATAGACCCCAGGGTTTCTGCCAGGGCGGCAGAGGCGCCCCCGTGAAGCAGGCCCACCGGCTGGGTGTTGCCCTCCACCGGCATGGTGGCGACGGTCAGTTCGGGGGAGGCTTCGAGAATAGTGATGTCCAGCTTCTGCGCCAGGGCCCCTGCCCCTAGCCGTTCAAGTATCTGCTGGTAGCGGGCGTCCTGCTCCTGGGGCTCGGTCATGGGTGCTCCTTAGAAAATAGGGGGGGGAGATTGTCTGCCTTCAATCGTAGGGCAGGGGCAGACGGTAGGATGGTAGGCGTGATGACTAGACCTGAAACTTCTGCACCTGCACCCGGTAAGCTCATGCTCATTGACGGGCATTCACTGGCTTTCCGTTCTTTCTACGGCACCCCGGTGGATGTCTTTGTGAATACCGAGGGCCAACACACCAACGCGGTTCACGGCTTCCTCTCAACCCTGATTTCTCTGATTAAAAATGAGCAGCCCAGCCACATTATTGTGGCCTTTGACCTCTCCGGTGGAACCTTCCGCACCGAGGAATACGGTGAGTATAAGGGCGGGCGAAATGAGACCCCGCAGGAGTTCTTTGGTCAGATTGAGCTGATTCAGAAGGCCCTGGCGGCCCTGAACATTCCTTCGGTGACCCTGCCGCGCTATGAGGCTGACGATATTGTCGCTACCTACACCCGTCAGGGGCGGGAGGCTGGCTTTGAGGTTCAGATTGTGTCGGGTGACCGCGATGCCTTCCAGCTGGTGACCGATACCGTTACGGTGCTCTACCCGGTCACGACCGGCCCTACCAAGGGTATCCGCTACATGACCCCCGCTGCCATCGAGGAAAAGTATAAGGTTGCACCTCACCTTTACCCTGACCTTGCTGCCCTCACCGGCGAGCAGGCAGACAACCTGCCGGGCGTGCCTGGCGTGGGCCCTGGCTTTGCCGCCAAGTGGATCAACGAATACGGTGACCTCAAGGGCGTGCTGGACAACGCTGAGAAGATTAAGGGTAAGAAGGGTGAGGCACTGCGCGAGCATATCGACGACGTGCTGCGCAACCGCCGCCTCAACCGCCTGGTGGACGACCTTGACCTGCCGGTTACCCTCGATGATGCCGAGGGCTACGGCCCTAACGCTGAGGAGCTAGAAGAGCTCTTTGATTACCTAGAGTTCAATTCCATTCGCAAACGCGTTGCTGAGCTCTTCGAAGGCATGGGGCAAACTACACCTGCGGTTGAGATTGATATTGAAACGGTTGAGTCCGTCACCAGCGCGGACGCCCTCACCGCCTTCCTGGCAGCTGCCCCCGAAGCACTCGCGGCGGTTGAACGGTCGGTCGATGTACCTGAACGCCTGGCGCAGGCCATCACCCTCTGGCCTGTTATCGATGAGCAAGTCGGTGAAAAGGGGCTGGCCCACGGCCAGGCCCTGCACGGTCTCATGCTGGTTGCCGGTGCCCGCGCAGCCTACCTTGATGTTGAGAAGCAGGCGGACGGCGTCTGCGCGGCTCTGCGCGACTGGCTGGGGGATGCGTCCGCCCCCAAAATCACCTTCGATGTTAAGCAGAACTTTAAGTCGCTAGCCGCCTACGACCTGCCCCTGGCGGGCGTCATTGAAGACCCGGTGCTCTCTTCCTACGTCTGTGGCTTTATCCCCACTGCCCGCCGGCGCGGTCACCGCGAGATGCTCGAAGACCTTACCCGCGACTACCTGGGGCAGACTTACCCTGCCGCCCCCGAGCAGGAAGACCAGGGGGAGCTCTTCTCGCTCGAACCTGCTGTCGATACCGACTACCAGGCCCTTGCCGCCCGCCATGTGCAAGAACTGGCCTACGCCCTGCACCTTGACCTGGTTGCTAAAAACCAGCTCGGCCTCTATGAAGAAATTGAGCTGCCGGCTGCGTCAGCCCTGGCCCGTATGGAAATCGCCGGTGTAGCCATCGACGCCAGCGCCATCTCGGAACTTAAGGGCTACTACGGCGAACACGTCACCCGCGCCACCGACGCGGCCTACGAGATTCTGGGCCACGAGGTCAACCTTTCGTCCCCCAAGCAGCTGCAGGGTGTCCTCTTCGACGAGCTGGGCCTACCGACCACCCGCAAGCTCAAGAGCGGCTACTCCACCGATGCCGACTCGCTCGCGGGAATCCTTGGGCAGGTAGACCCCGAGAGTCGGGGGGCCTCCTTCCTGGGCGAGCTGCAAACCTACCGTGACTACACCAAGCTCAAGCAGACCGTTGAGGGGCTGGGTAAGGCAACTGCCGCGGATGGCCGCATCCACACCACCTACCAGCAGAATATTGCAGCTACTGGTCGCCTTTCATCAACCGATCCCAACCTGCAGAACATCCCGATTCGCACCGAAGAGGGCCGCAAGATCCGTGACGCCTTTGTCGTCGCCCCCGAACCGGTCGACGGCACCGACTACACCACCCTGCTGACCGCCGACTACTCCCAGATCGAAATGCGTATTATGGTGCACCTGTCGGACGACGAAGACCTCATCGCCGCTTATCAGGCGGGGGAGGACCTGCACCGCTTCGTCGGTTCAGAGGTCTTTGGAGTAGCGCCAGAAGACGTGACCCCCGAGATGCGCTCTAAGGTCAAGGCTATGAGCTACGGCCTTGCCTACGGCCTCTCACCCTTTGGCCTGTCAAAGCAGCTGGGCATTAGCGTGGACGAAGCGACCAGCTTGCGCACCAACTACTTCCAGCGATTCGGTAAGGTCGGTAGGTTCCTTCGCTCCATCGTGCGCGAGGCTCACAAGACCGGCTACACCGAGACCATGTTTGGCCGCCGCCGCGCCCTGCCCGATTTGGCCTCCTCCAACCGTCAGCGCCGCGAAGCCGCTGAACGCGCAGCGCTCAACTCACCCATTCAGGGAACTGCCGCCGACATCATCAAAATCGCCATGATTAACATCGACGAACGCCTGCGCCGCGAAAACCTGGCCACCCGCATACTCCTGCAGGTACACGACGAACTGATCCTCGAAGTTGCTGCGGGTGAAGAAAAGCTTGCCGAGGCCATTCTGGTTGAAGAAATGAGTGGGGCGGCCTCCCTGCGCGTCCCCCTGGATGTACAGGTTGGCTGGGGCCGCTCCTGGCACGAGGCAGGGCACTAGTAGGGCAGGTAAAAGGTGCGCGGACGCCGGTGCAACACACCCGGGCGCGGGTTAAGACCAACATCACCCCACTTTCCCGTGAACACGCGGTGAAAACGCCCACCAAACCATTGACCGGCACCCGCACGCGCCCTAGACTTGAATCTGTGCGTGTACAGTGCCCGCTTCGGCGTGCGCACGGCACCCGCACACTATATTGTCCGTATCAACGCTCAATACAGAGAACCATGCGGACCTTACCCTGCCCACAGCCACAAGCTGTACTGCGGGACCCAGTAAGGCCTTGCCTGTATTGACCTAGAAAACTATCCATATTGGAGCCCTACTCTCTATGAGCACCAACGTTCCCCAGGTTGCAATCAACGACATCGGCAACGAAGAAGAATTCCTCGCAGCAGTCGACGCAACCATCAAGTACTTCAACGACGGCGATCTCGTTTCAGGCGAAGTTGTCAAGGTTGACCACGACGAGGTTCTGCTCGACATCGGTTACAAGACCGAAGGCGTCATCCCCTCACGTGAACTTTCCATCAAGCACGACGTAGATCCCGACGAAGTTGTTTCTGTTGGTGACACCGTTGAAGCTCTTGTCCTCACCAAGGAAGACAAGGAAGGCCGTCTGATTCTCTCCAAGAAGCGCGCACAGTACGAGCGCGCCTGGGGCGACATCGAGAAGGTCAAGGAAGAAGACGGCGTCGTTACCGGTACCGTCATCGAGGTCGTCAAGGGTGGTCTTATCCTCGACATCGGCCTGCGTGGCTTCCTCCCCGCTTCACTCGTCGAAATGCGTCGCGTCCGTGACCTTGCACCCTACATCGGCCAGGAAATCGAAGCCAAGATCATCGAGCTCGACAAGAACCGCAACAACGTTGTTCTGTCACGCCGTGCATGGCTCGAGCAGACCCAGTCAGAGGTCCGCTCAACCTTCCTCAACCAGCTCGAAAAGGGCCAGGTTCGTACCGGCGTTGTCTCCTCCATCGTTAACTTCGGTGCCTTCGTTGACCTCGGCGGCGTTGACGGTCTCGTCCACGTATCCGAGCTCTCCTGGAAGCACATCGACCACCCCTCAGAGGTTGTCGAAGTTGGCGACGAAGTCACCGTTGAGGTTCTCCTCGTTGAGCACGACCGTGAGCGCGTCTCACTGTCACTGAAGGCTACCCAGGAAGATCCCTGGCAGGCATTCGCTCGCACCCACGCACTGGGTCAGGTTGTACCCGGTAAGGTCACCAAGCTCGTACCCTTCGGCGCATTCGTTCGTGTTGAAGACGGCATCGAAGGCCTCGTCCACATCTCCGAACTCGCCGTTCGCCACGTGGACCTGGCAGAGCAGGTTGTCTCTGTCGGTGACGAACTGTTCGTCAAGGTTATCGACATCGACCTCGACCGTCGCCGTATCTCCCTGTCACTGAAGCAGGCCAACGAAGGTGTAGACCCCGAGTCCACCGAGTTTGACCCCGCTCTCTACGGCATGGCTGCAGAATACGACGAAGAAGGCAACTACAAGTACCCCGAGGGCTTCGACCCCGAGACCAACGAATGGCTCGAAGGCTTCGAAACCCAGCGTGCAGCATGGGAGCAGCAGTACGCTGACGCCCAGGCTCGCTGGGAAGCTCACAAGGTACAGGTTGCTAAGGCCCTCGAAGCCGACGCAGAAGCAGCAGCTGCTGCCCCCGCGTCCGCTCCCGCCGAAGCTGCACCCACCTCATACTCATCCGAGAAGCCTGCCGAAACCGGCACCCTGGCTTCCGATGAGGCACTTGCGGAACTCCGCAAGAAGCTGACTGGCAACTAGTAGGTGAAGGAAGCGGAGTTCCGATTCCAGCGAAGATTTATTTCCTCGCGCGCTCGGAATCTTCGCTTCCATCCCCGCAAGAAGCTGACTGGCAACTAATTCTTTGAATTAGGCCAAGCATAAAGGGCCCTTTCCACCTTCGGGTGGGCGGGGCTCTTTTGTTTTTCCCGCTTTTATGAGGACGCCGAGAGTAGGGGCAGGCTCATACCTATAGTTCATGCACAGGCTAGAGCTAGTTAACCTTGTGTTAACCTTTTGCCCAGACTATTAACAGGGCTCAAAATTTGCCTTAAGACCGTATGAAAACAACCTCAAAGGGGGACTCGTGAATTCCAGCGCGAATTCGGGTTCACAACTTGCAACTCCCGCGTTGCAGCGTGATACCACCGATAAATGGTGGCACCTCGCCTTCGGCAGCCTCATGGCTGTCGCACTCACAATCTTCACCTTCTGGTCACTCAACTACGTCGCCCAGGAATCACGCACTTTCGTCCTCATTGCCGCTGTGCTTCTGGGCCTCTTCATGGCCTTCAACATCGGCGGTAACGACGTAGCGAACTCCTTCGGAACCTCCGTAGGCGCGGGTACCCTGACCATCAAGCAGGCCCTGCTCATTGCGGCTGTCTTCGAGGTATCAGGCGCTGTGGTCGCTGGCGGTTCGGTCACCGACACCGTGCGTTCAGGCATCGTTGACCTTGGGGCCATCGACCTGGACCCCATGCAGTTTGTCTATATCATGATGGCCGCCCTGCTGGGTGCCGCTATCTGGTTGCTGGTTGCAACCAAGATGGGCTGGCCCGTCTCCACCACCCACTCCATCATCGGCGGTATCGTCGGCGCTGCCTTGACCACCGGGTTCACCACTGGCGCAGGCGGCCTGGATATGGTGCAGTGGAACAAGATCGGCCAGATCGCTATCTCCTGGGTTCTTTCACCGGTCTTGGGCGGCCTATTCGCCTGGCTGCTCTTTGGCTTCATCAAGAAGTACATTCTGGGCTACAACGAGAAGGTCGATGCGGCCATGCTCGAAATCAAGAAGCACCAGGAAGAAGAGCGCGCGGCCCACACCCCCCACGATGGTTTCCAGCGAATCACTGACCTGCAGGCGGACGCCTACGCCAACGCTATGCTGCGCAAGAAGAAGTTCAAGCTCAAGAAGCTTGACCCCGAGGCCCCCGAGAGCGAGTACTACCGTCAGGTGCACAAGCTTGATGTGAAGGCTAAGCGCTCTGACTCCCACCGGGCACTTGAGGTGTACGTACCCATCCTGGCTGCCTTTGGTGCCGCCCTGATTGCCGCCATGCTGCTTTTCAAGGGTCTGGATAACCTGGAACTGGGTATCTCGACCATGGGTAACGTCATGATTATGGTGATGGTTGCTGCTATCGCCTGGGTGAGCGTCTCTGTCTTTGCCCGTAGCCTGCAGAAGCAGGAGCTCTCCCGCGCAACCTTCACCATCTTTGCCTGGTTGCAGGTCTTCACCGCAGCTGCCTTCGCCTTTAGCCATGGTGCCAACGACATCGCCAACGCGATCGGTCCCTTCGTCGCCATCCTCGATGTGCTCAAGACCGGTGCTATCGGTGAAGAAGCAGTTGTACCCGTGCCTGCCCTGGTGACCTTCGGCATCGCCCTGATCGTGGGCCTGTGGTTCGTTGGCCGTAACGTGATTGCTACTGTCGGTCACGGTCTGACCAAGATGCACCCGTCCTCGGGCTTCGCAGCAGAACTTGCTGCCGCCGGCGTTGTCATGACTGCATCGGTTCTGGGTCTTCCTGTTTCGTCCACCCACATCCTGATTGGTGCGGTGCTGGGCGTCGGTATCGTCAACCGTTCAGCTAACTGGAAGCTCATGCGACCCATTGCCCTTGCCTGGATCATCACCCTGCCCATCTCAGCCGCTATTGGCGCGGTAGGTGTGCTGGCTATTTCAGTAATCTTCTAGGCTAGATCAACCCACTGGGTTTGACCCCACGAAATGTGCCCTGCGCCGGCTGTCAGCTCGGCCAGGGCCTTTTCTGTGTCTTCAAGGGTTGCCTTATCGTCAAAAACGCCCAGGGTGATGTGGGCGCCGCTGGCTGTGTAATCTGTACCCAGCACCGTGTAGCCCAGGGCACGCAGGTCGTTCTCGAAGCGTCCTGCCTCGGCGTGGGAGGCGGTGACGGTTCCCAGCCGCAGGCGTTCGCGCGGTACCAGGGCAGCGGCGTCTAGGGTGGCGACCACCGCGTCCGTATAGGCGCGCACCAGTCCGCCGGCACCCAGCTTGATGCCACCGAAATAGCGCACCACCACAGCGCAGATATCGGAGAGGTCGGTGGTTTCGCCGTTGCGCCCTTCGGTGCGACGGGCCAGCAGGGCCTGGAGCATGGGAATTCCCGCGGTGCCTGCGGGCTCGCCGTCGTCGTTGGAGCGCTGGGTCTGCCGGTCTGCCCCGATGATAAAAGCAGAACAGACATGGCGGGCGTCGTGGTAGGCCTTGCGCTTGGACTCAATAAAAGCACGGGCCTCTTCTTCAGTTTCCACGCGCTGAACATAGCCGATGAACTCACTGCGCTTGATTTCTAGCAGGTGCCGGGTCTCCTTGTGGGTGGCGAGCACGGTGTAGCGGTTGGCACGGGTTTCATCAGTCATGGTGTCTATTCTAGTGTGCGGTGGTCGCGGCGCGTAGGCTGGTGGGAGCGGGTACCGTACCCGGTGTTAGAGACGAAAGGACGCCTGTGGTTGCGAGAATTGGTCTGACCGGCGGTATCGGGTCGGGTAAGTCGACGGTGGCGAAGATGCTGGTGGAGTGTGGGGCTGTGCTGATTGACGCCGATGCTATTTCCCGTCAGCTGATGGAGCCGGGCCAGCAGGTGTTGGCTGAGACCGTCCGCGCTTTTGGTGAGGGTATTTTGACCCCTAACGGTGAGCTTGACCGGGCTGCCCTGGCGGCCCTGGTCTTTGCGGACGAGTCTGCCCGCGCCCGTCTGAACGCCATCGTGCACCCGGCGGTGCGGGCTGAAGCTGCGCGGCAGCGTGAGGCGGCGGTGCAGAAACTGGGGGAGGGGGCTGTCATTGTTGAGGATATCCCCCTGCTGGCCGAGACAGGCCAGGCAGCAGACTTTGATGCGGTGATTGTGGTTGAGACGCAGCACGGGGAGCGGCTGCGCCGCCTAGTTGAGGTGCGCGGTATGAATGAGGCGGACGCCCGCGCCCGCATTGCTGCGCAGGCCAGCGACGAGCAGCGCCGGGCCATTTCTACCTGGGTCATTGATAATTCGGGAAGCCTGGAGTGCACTGCTGCGCAGGTGGGTGAGGTCTTTGCCAAAATCACAGCGGGTTCTGGTGATGAATAAAATTTATGCAGCAGGAAATTGAACTATAAGTCTAAAGAAGTGCTGCGTGACGACTGGAAACAGTTGAGAACAGCGTCCGTTAGTAAAATCAACCGGTTAGCTATCACCTGGAAATTGACCCCAAGCCCGCTTATTATTGATATGTTGCCCAGAGACCGGGTAGCCGCCGTGCGGGCGGTGGATGCAAGGGGCCCGCATGGTTACACTCTTACTTCCACCGGGATAATCCTGTGCTGAACAAGCTACACGACAGACTAGGGCTGCGAACTAGCCCTGTCATTTTCTTCTCATCTGCACTCTTTATCATCGTCTTCACTCTCCTCATGATGGTCTTCCCAACGGCCATGTCCAACGGTATTGGCGTGATTTCAGATTTCATCATCACCTACCTGGGCTGGGTCTACACCCTGGGTATTGCCATCTTCTTTTTCTTCTTGATTTACATGGCCATGAGCCGCTTTGGCCGCATCAAGATCGGCGAAGATGATGCTGAACCCGAGTACTCCGGCCTGGCCTGGTTCGGTATGCTCTTTGCTGCCGGTGTGGGCGCCGTCCTACTCTTCTGGGGTGCTGCAGAGCCTATCACCCACTACGCTAACCCGCCCTACGACGGGGTAGAACCCCAGTCGGATCATGCAGCGCTCGAAGCTCTTGCTATTGCTAACTGGCACATTGGCCTGGGCGTCTGGATTATTCTCACCATCCCAGCCCTAGCCTTCGGTTACTTCACCTACAAGCGCAAGCTGCCCCCGCGCGTTTCCTCCATTTTCCAGCCCCTGCTGGGCGAGCGGATCCACGGACCCATCGGCAAGACCATCGACTCGGTTGCCATTGTTTCTACCGTCTTCGGTATTGCGGTTTCGGTGGGTCTGGGTGCCCTGCAGATTAACTCGGGTATGGGCATCATGTACGGTGTGCCCCTGGGCGGCTGGATCCAGGCAGCGATCGTCGCCGTGATTACCGCAGCCGGTATCACTTCCGTCATGATGGGGCTCGATAAGGGCGTTAAGCGCCTGTCCTACATCAACATTCTGCTGGCCATTGCCCTGATGCTCTTTATCCTGATGACCGGAGCGACCCGCTTCGTCACTCTGGGTACTATTGAGTCAGCTGGCTACTTCCTGCAGAAGCTACCCGTGATGATGCTCTTCAATGATGCCTTTGCCGATACCGGTTGGGTTGGATCCTGGACCGTTTTCTACTGGGCGTGGACCGTTACCTGGGCACCCTTCGTAGGCCTCTTTATTGCCAAGATTTCTCAGGGTCGCACCATCCGCCAGTTTGTGGTCGGCGTGCTGGCTGCCCCCACCACCTTTACCCTGATTTGGGTGGGTGTCTTTGGGCTGAGCGCCTTCAATATTGAGCGCAACGAAAACGGAACCCTGGTGCAGACCGTCGTAGAGCAGGGGGATATTCCTGCTGCTCTCTTTGAATTCCTGGGCCATTTCCCGCTCTACCAGGTGGTCGCTGCGGTGACCCTGGTGGTCATCACCATCTTCTTTATTACCTCCATCGACTCAGCTGCTCTGGTGATGGACGCGATTGCCAATGGCCATGAGGACCCGGCTCCTGTTAAGCAGCGTATCTTTTGGGCCGCTTCAATCGGCGTTGTATCGGCTTCCATTCTGGTAGCGGCAGGCGATAATGGCCTGACCGCCCTGCAGAACGTCATTATTGTGATTGGCTTCCCGGTCTGGCTTATTGGCTTCATGCAGATGTGGATGCTGGTGCGCGCCCTGCGCGAGGATGCCGGTGAGCTTCCTCCCATGCGTACCCGCCAGTGGAAGCAGGTTATCCCCATCGAGGAATACCACCGCCGTGCCCAGGAAGACTTCTCATCGATTGAAGAAGTCACTATCCGCCCCGAGTACGAGCTGGGCACCGAACCAGAGTTTGAGGGTCTGGTTCCCAACACCGGTCAGATTCCTGTGGTAACGGCTGAAGATATTGCCGAGGACGCCGCCGCGAAGAAAGCAGCCTCAAAGCCGGCTGAAGAGCAGGGCACCCATACCGCTGTAGTCACCGGTGACCTGCCCGCTACCGACATCGACCCGAAGAAGTAAGGTCTAAGCGACCGCTTGTTAGCCCCCGATGAAACTAGTACATATGTTCTAGTTTTGTCGGGGGTTTTTCGGTAGGGTAGAGGGCATGAGCCTTGCCCAAGAAATTAACCGCGTCGTTGCACCTTTTGAAGTCGTCTCTGAGTATCAGCCGGCTGGCGACCAGCCCAAGGCAATCGCGGAGCTGACCGAACGCGTCCAGAACGGTGAAAAAGACATCGTGCTCATGGGTGCCACCGGTACCGGTAAATCTGCAACGTCTGCCTGGCTCATTGAGGCCGTCCAACGCCCCACCCTGGTCATGGTGCAAAACAAGACCCTGGCTGCCCAGCTAGCTAACGAACTGCGCGAGCTGCTGCCCAACAACGCTGTTGAGTACTTCGTCTCCTACTACGACTACTACCAGCCCGAAGCCTACGTGCCGCAGACCGATACTTTCATCGAAAAAGACTCCTCCATCAACGAAGAAGTCGAACGCCTGCGCCACTCCGCCACCAACTCCCTGCTGACCCGCCGCGATGTCGTGGTGGTTGCTACCGTCTCCTGCATCTACGGCCTAGGTACCCCCGAAGAATACGTTGCCCAGATGGTGACCCTGCGCCAGGGCGAAGAAATCGACCGGGACGAGCTGCTGCGTCGTTTCGTCTCCATGCAGTATGCCCGCAACGACCTAGACTTCCACCGCGGCACCTTCCGTGTGCGCGGCGATACCGTCGAAATCATCCCCATGTACGAAGAAAACGCGATCCGTATCGAGTTCTTCGGCGACGAAATCGAAGCTATCTACACCCTGCACCCGCTTACCGGCGAGGTCATCCGCGAAGAAACCGAAATGTATGTCTTCCCGGCCTCCCACTACGTCGCCGGCGCCGAACGCATGGCCCGAGCCATTGCGTCCATCGAGGACGAGCTGCGAGACCGCCTACAGGAGCTGGAGTCCCAGAACAAACTGGTTGAAGCCCAGCGCCTGCGCATGCGCACCCAGTACGACCTTGAGATGATGGAGCAGATGGGCTTCTGCAACGGTATCGAAAACTACTCCAGCCACATCGACGGGCGCGCTCGCGGCACAGCCCCGCACTGCCTGCTGGACTACTTCCCCGATGACTTCCTGCTGATTGTCGACGAATCCCACGTGACCATTCCCCAGATTGGTGCCATGTTTGAGGGCGATATGAGTCGCAAGCGAACCCTGGTCGAGCACGGCTTCCGCCTGCCCTCAGCTATGGACAACCGCCCCCTCAAATGGGAGGAATTCCTCGATCGCATCGGCCAGACCGTCTACCTCTCAGCTACCCCCGGTAAGTACGAGCTAGCTCAGGCCGACGGGGTAGTGGAGCAGATTATTCGTCCCACCGGCCTGGTCGACCCCGAAATCGTGGTTAAGCCGACCGAGGGGCAGATTGACGACCTGCTTGAAGAGATCCGTTTGCGGGTAGAGCGCGACGAGCGCGTGCTGGTCACGACCCTGACCAAACGTATGGCTGAGGACCTCACCGACTACCTGCTGGAACACGGGGTTAAGGTGCAGTACCTGCACTCTGATATTGATACCCTACGCCGCGTGGAGCTTCTCAGCGAGTTGCGCCAGGGCGTCTTCGACGTACTGGTCGGTATTAACCTGCTGCGTGAGGGCCTAGACCTGCCCGAGGTTTCCCTGGTCGCTATTTTGGACGCTGACAAGCAGGGCTTCTTGCGCTCCACTACCTCACTGATTCAGACCATCGGCCGAGCCGCCCGTAACGTGGGCGGTCAGGTGCACATGTACGCCGATAAAATCACCGACTCCATGCGCACCGCTATCGACGAAACCAACCGTCGCCGCGAGATCCAGCAGGCCTACAACCGCGAGCACAGCATCGACCCCCAGCCCCTGCGCAAGAAAATTGCCGATATCACCGACGCCCTGGCTCGGGAATCAGAAGACACCGCAGAGCTCCTTGCCGCCCGCAAGGGGGCATCGGGCAAGCTGGCTCCGGTCAAGAAGGGCACCAAGTATGCGGCGACCAGCTCCGAAGCCGAAGAGCTCTTCAAGAAGGCAGAGGCCCGGGTGCGTCAGGACGGCCTTGCGGCAGCTCCCGCCGAAGACCTGCTGGGTCTGATCGAAGAGATGCACGCCCAGATGATGCAGGCCGCCGAAGAACTCAAGTTCGAGCTTGCGGGTCGCCTGCGCGATGAAATTGCCGACCTGAAGAAGGAGCTACGCGCTATGCAGGAAGCCGGGCACGCCTAGAAGGGCAGGAGAAATCCCGAGGCACTTCACCGACCTGTGGTCTTGGTGTAGACTGGTGCAGTTTGTGTCAGCACCACCCCGGGAGGTCCCATGAGCCAGAAAACCGCGCGTCCCAGCGTTGCCCGTATGCCGGGTATGCCCCAGATTCTGCTTACCTTCGGGCTGACCATTTGCAGTCTATCTATCCTGCTTCCAGCATCCCCCGCTTGGGCGCTCGCAGGTGGGGCAGGTTCCCTGGGGGCTGGTTCCACCAACGCGGTGCTCATGGCTGTCACCGTAGCCACCCAGTTCAGCGTCCCCGCCCTCACCCGCCGCTTCTCCTGGGCTCTTGTACTGCCGGTGGGCACCCTCTTTATGGGGCTGCCCTCCATCATTCAGGCGCTGAGCCCCGATTTGCTCAACGTCCTTGTCACCTCGGGTCTGCGCGGTATCGGCTTCGGAATTGTCACCGTCTGTTGTTCATCGGCTATGTCCTACCTTATTCCCGTTGAATACCGCGGGCGGGCCGTCGGGCTCTACGGGCTGGCAGCTGCAGGTGCCCAGATGTTCTTCACCCCCGTCGCCCCTTGGGCTCTCGATACCTTCGGGTACCGCTCGGTGATCTCAGTCGGGGCAATCGCTGCGATTGCAGCCCCTTTCGCCCTGCAGCTAGGCCGACTGGTTGATCACTTCATGGAGGAACAAAGGGCCGGCGAACAGGGGAGAGACGCCACCCCTGCAACGTCCACCGCAACCATTATTGCCCGCATATGGCCCGCGCTGCTGACCCTCACTCTCGTCACCAGTGTCGGCGGTGCCTTCATGACCTTCTCCACCGAAATCGTCCCCACTGCTACCCTGGCGACCGGGGCCCTGCTCCTGCTCTGCGCCCTGGCAACCCCCACCCGTCTCTACGGAGGTTCCCTCACCGACCGGTTTGGTACCCGCCTTCTCATGACCCCGGTGCTGGCTCTCACGGCCCTGGGCGTCGCCTTTGTCGGCTGGGTCAATGGGGCGAGCCTGCCTTCCATCATCTTCCTCCTGGCTGGCGCAACCCTGATCGGGTTCGGCTACGGCTTCCTACAGTCGGTCACCATGGTGCGCGCTCTCTCGGATGCCGGTGGGGCGGACGCCACCCAGCGGGCGTCCGTCGCCTGGAACTCCCACTTCGACATCGGCACCGGCCTGGGCTCTCTCGTCATCGGTGCCGCCGCGCAGGCGACCAGCTTTGCCGCAGCCTGGGCGGGCGCGGCCGTCCTTCTCCTGGTCTGTGTCATTATGCTCGGCCTGAAGGACGCCCGCGCGTCTGTTCAAAAGTAAGAAGATGGGTTATAGTTGTAGACCGAGCAAGGGAGTATCCCACTAATTCCTGCATCGTCAGCACGTTGACCGAAGGCGCCCAACCGGGGCAGGAAACCACCCTCAGCGGTGGTGGGAGAGACTTGTGGATTTTGGCAAACCCCAACCACAAGAAAGGCTCCCAATGCATATCACTGGGTTGCAGTGGGGTGTAACGATTGCGTTCATCCTGGCACTGCTTGCTTACGACTTCTTCTTCCACGTGCGTAAAGCGCACGAACCTACCATCAAAGAAGCAGCAATCTGGTCGGCTGTCTACGTGGGTATCGCCCTGCTCTTCGGCCTGCTCATCCTCTTCTGGGACGGCACCCAGTACGCCGCTGAATACTACGGCGGCTACATCACCGAGAAGGCCTTGAGTGTTGATAACCTCTTTGTCTTCCTGATTATCATGGCCTCCTTCCGTGTGCCGCGTGCGGACCAGCAGAAGGTTCTACTCTTCGGTATTATCTTCGCGATCATTGCCCGTACCGTCTTCATCTTCCTCGGCGCCGCCGCTATTGAGCGCTGGAGCTGGGTCTTCTACCTCTTCGGCCTCATTCTGATCTACACAGCCGGTAACCTCATCAAGGGTGAGATCACCGATAAGGAAGAAGAAGACGAAGCCAACAACATTGTGGTGCGCCTGGCTAAGAAGATGTTCCACACCGTTGACTACTACGACGGTGACAAGCTCTTCACCGTAGAAAACGGCAAGAAGGTCATGACCCCCATGCTGCTGGTCATGGTCGCTATCGGTGGTACCGATATTCTCTTCGCCCTGGACTCTATCCCCGCAATCTTCGGTCTGACCCAGGAAGCCTACATTGTTTTCACCGCCACCGCTTTCTCCCTCATGGGTCTGCGTCAGCTCTACTTCCTGATTGACGGCCTGCTGGACCGCCTCATCTACCTCTCCTGGGGTCTGTCCATCATCCTGGCCTTCATCGGTGTCAAGCTGCTACTGCACGCGATGCACGAGAACACCCTGCCCTTCATCAACGGCGGCGAACCGGTACACGTTGTTGAAGTGACCATCGGTTTCTCCCTGACCGTTATCGTCGGCGTGCTGATTGTAACCGTCCTGGCATCCCTGCTCTCACCCAAGGGCAAGGCCCTGGCAACCATCCAGCGTGTCCAGAAGTACTCCGAGGAATACCTGAACCTGCCCGAGACCGCCACTGCCGCTGAGCGCGCTGAACTCCAGCGCAAGCTCGACGCTGAGGTCGCTAAATCTCAGGAGATCCCCGAGAAGTACCGTGAGGAACTGATCGAATCCGAACACGAGTACCAGGATCTAGTCAACCGCGCTCGCAGCGCCCACGCTGAGCGTAGCGCCTAGTCGCTGATAGCTCGCGCCGGTAGGGGATTAGCCCCTATCAGGGTGCTGATGAGTAAAAGCCGCCGGCTTTCCCCGTTGCAGGGAGAGCCGGCGGCTTTTTGCTCTTGTGGTGCAGGTAATAAGAGGTTATGGTGGGGTGAATATGTTTGTCAGCGATTTATGGAGTCGGTATGTTTCCCCTTGAAGTTCTCCCCATGCCAATCAGCCTTTTGGTGCTGGCTGCCGTCTTTTGGGTGCTTGCACGTATGGGAGCTGCCGGAACTTTGAAACGGAACGGTTTCTTTGGGATTCGTACGAGCGCCACGATGCAGTCGGACGTCGCTTGGAAGGCTGGGCACAAGGCGGCGGCTCCCGGTATCCGCATTGGGGCCCTAGTGCAGCTTTTCGGTGCTGTGCTGGTGGTAGTGCTTGCTTTTACTACGCAGGATGCAGATGTTGCGGTGATTACTGGGTTGGTTGTGATGATGATGAGTGTCTTGGGTCTTTTGCTGGTCTCCACAACCACAGCAACTACTGCTGCGAACGAGGCCCATGACACCTGGAAGCGGGAACACTCTGATGACCAGAAATAGAGGTTAGAGAGCGAGGCGGATGGCGCCTCGCTTTTTTGTGGGGTGTTAATGGTAGCCTGAAGCTCGTTGAGAAGGGCCCCAGGCTACCCTGGAGTTTTTCGGGTATCTAGTGCATATCAGCCAGCAGATTCTTCAGATGGCCCAGAATCAGGGGGCCGTCCGCGCCTAGACCGTCATGGTGGTGGGTCTTGGAGGTCCACACGCGGGTATTACCCACAAACTCGGCGGTCTTCATCGAGTGGGCGTAATCCACGTACACATCGGGCACGTAGGCCGCTGCAACCAGGGGCACCTCGTTGCGGGCCAGCTGGTCGTGGTCATAGAGGCGGCCCCAGTCCTTCTTCTCAGCCAGCAGCTGGGCAACCTCAGCCAGCGGACGCAGAGCCGGGTCCTCCTCGTAATACCAGGGGAAGATATGCTCACCGGTCAGCAGCAGGGGAGAGGCGTCCTCGGCAAAGTCCGGGCGCTCCGCGTACATGCGGGCAGCAGACCAGTTCGTCGGTGAAGCGGACGGCGAGGTTCCCCCCAGCTCCTGTGCGGGGCCGTCCGCATAAATCGTCTCATGTAGCAGGCCGTAGAGGGGGCCCGCCTGGAAGCTGACCTGGGCGCTAACCTCCGTCAGGAACTGGTCAGAGAGCCACTTATCAGACTCAGCAAACGCCGACTCCAGTACATAGTGCAGGCCTCTAGCCCGGCCGTTACCCCCCAGAATATTGCCCAGCATCTGGAAGCGGTGCGGGGTCAGGCGCTCGCCGGTGGGCAGGTATTCCTTGTTTTTGGCCAGGTGCTCGCAGATGCGGACGGCCAGGTCCTTATCTTCGGGGTACCAGCCGTAGTATTCCTCGGTGCGCTCCTTCATACGGTCAAGGGTGGAGCGGTAGACGTCATCCACGTGGGAGCGGATGGGGGCAAGCCCCGCGGTCATACGGGAATCCTTGACGGACTCGGGCGCAAAGGAAAGGTAGGAGAGGGTCAAGAAGCCGCCGAAGCTCTGGCCCATGGTCGACCAGCGCTTGTCTGTGCGGTCTGCCAGCAGGAATTCACGGACGACCTCGGCATCGGCAATGATGGAATCGGCGCGGAAGAGCTCGCAGAACTCAGCCTGCACCTCGGGGGTGCCCTGGGCAGTGATGACGCGGGCAGAAAGCGGGGTGGAATTGCCGGTGCCGCGCTGGTCCAGCAGAATCAGGCGGTGGGTCTTGGCGAGTTCCTGGACCCAGCCGCCTTCAGAGATAGGGCGGGGGCTCTTGCCGCCGGGGCCGCCCTGCAGATAGACCATGTAGGGGCGCTCATCGACGGGGGTGGTGAGGGCATCAGAGGTGTCGATGACTTCGCGAGCGAAGACGGTGATGGTCTGGTCAGCAAAGCGGGATTCTAGGGCTGCCGCTTCACCCTTGCCGTAGATGAGCCCGTGGGTTAGGGGTACGGTGAACCAGTGGTCTACCAGTTTGAGGGAGTCAATGGTGTGGGTGGTGCCGACGCGGTGGGTCGGCTGGGGCAGGCGGGGGTGGGTAGGCATGGGGCTCCTTTGCACGCAAGTAAGGTCTTTCTTCTACCGATAGGCTACCCTAGCTTCCCTGCACCGGCTCTGAGGTGGTGAGTAAGAAGTTCTAATGTGACCGCTTTAGAAGTGAGAATCGCTACCCCCACCTAGTAGGGACCAGATAACTACCGATAGTACGTCATGCCCATCAGGACTTCGGTAGGAATCTGGTCCCTTATCGGGAAACTAGAAAGCCCCCACGCTCTCAATCAGCACCACGGGCGCGCCTTCCTCGTCTGAGGCGTCCAGGTCGACCCTGGCGACAATCCCGAAATCGTGGTTGTCATCGGGGTCGGCAAAGACCTGGCGTACCTTCCACACCCCGGGGTGCTCAGCCGTGTCGTCATCAATCTCAATCAGGCGCGGGGAGCGGGCCTCGGCGTCCGTATAGATATCCTCGTACTCCTCAAAGTAGTCATCCATGGCTTCAGCCCAGCGGTCGGCGTCCCAGCCCGAACGCTCGCCGTCCAGCTCACCCAGCAGGCGGTCGCGCTCGTCCGCAAAGAGCTCCACCCGGCGGAACATTGCGTTGCGCACCATCACCTTAAAGGCGCGGACGTTGCTCGTCACCTTGGGTGCAGACTCGGCAACGAGCTCTTCGAGAGAGTCCTGTACGGGGATACCTTCTTCACCGGCGGCCAGGCGCTCCCACTCGTCCACCAGGGATGAGTCGGTCTGGCGGATAACCTCGCCCAGCCACTCGATCACATCGGTCAGCTCGTCGGTTAGGGCAGATAGGGGCACGGTCTGGCGCAGGGCCTTGTAAGCGTCCGACAGGTAGCGCAGCAGAATACCCTCGGAGCGCTCCAGCCCGTAGAACTGGATGTAATCGCCAAAGCCCATGGCTCGCTCGTACATATCGCGCACCACGCTCTTGGGCTCAACCTCAAACTCCTTCATAAAGGGAGCGCCCGCCGAGTAGGTCTCAAAGGCCTGTTCTAGCAGGTCAGCCAGGGGCTGCGGGTAGGTGATTTTGTCGAGCTCAGCCATACGCTCGTTGTAGTCGAGCCCCTCAGCCTTCATCTCGGCCAGGGCCTCACTCTTAGCCTTCTTCTCCTGGCCAATCAGCACCTGGCGGGGCTTTTCCAGGGTGGACTCAATCACCGAGACCGCATCGAGAGCGTAGGACTCCGACTCCTTATCAAGCAGAGACAGCGAAGCCAGCGCGAAGGGGGAGAGCGGCTGGTTCAGGGCGAAGTTCTCCTGCAGTGAGACGGTCAGGCGCACGGTGCGGCCAAACTCGTCGGGCTCCGGCAGGCGCTCCACCACGCCCCCGTTGAGCAGCTCCCGGTAGATGCCAATCGCCTTGCGCTTGAGGGCACGCTGCTTAATCGGCGGCTCGTGGTTGGCGGTGAGGAAGAGCATGACGGTCTCAAAGGGGTCAGCCTCACGCTGCAGCATATTGAGCATCATGGAGTGGGTCATCTGGAAGGACGAGGTCAGCGGCTCGGGTTCTGCGGCAATAATCTGCTCGAAAGTCTTATCGCTCCACGCCACAAAGCCCTGCGGGGGCTTCTTCTTTTTACCCCGCAACGACTGAGCCATCTTCTTCTCATCCCCGTTGAACTTCTCCCGGGCCTTGGCCTCAAGCCGGTCGTTCTCAATCTCGTGTTCGGGGGCCTGAACCACCACGTAACCGGCCGTATCAAAGCCAGCTCGGCCCGCACGTCCTGCAATCTGGTGGAACTCACGGGACTTCAGGCGGCGGGTGCGCTGCCCGTCAAACTTCGAAAGGGCAGTCACGAGCACCGTGCGGATGGGGACGTTAATACCCACACCCAGCGTATCGGTACCGCAAATGACCTTGAGCAGACCCGCCTGGGCTAGCTGCTCCACCAGGCGGCGGTACTTGGGTAGCATGCCGGCATGGTGAATGCCGATACCGTTCTTGATGTACTTCTGCAGCTGCTTACCGAAGCCCGCCGAGTAGCGGAATCCGGCGGTCAGCTCGTTGATACGCTCCTTGTCTTCCTTAGACGCAATAGCCAGGCTCATGAGTGAAGCGGCTGTATCGATGGCCTGGAGCTGGGAGAAATGCACAATGTAGACCGGGGCCTGGTGGGTGCTCACTAGCTCGTCTACCTTCTCAACCAGGGGCTCCCGGGAGTAGGTGTAGTTGAGCGGAATGGGGCGGGTCTCACTGGTGACCAGGGAGGTCTGCCGCCCGGTGAGCTCCGTCAGCTCACGCTCAAAACGGCTGGTATCGCCCAGGGTTGCGCTCATGAGCAGGAACTGGGCCTGGGGTAGGTCAAGCAGGGGAGCCTGCCAAGCCCAGCCGCGCTGGGGGTCAGAGTAGAAATGGAACTCATCCATGACCACCTGGGTCAGGTCTGCCCCTTCACCCTCCCGCAAGACCACATTAGCCAGGATTTCGGCGGTGCAGCAGACAATGGGGGCGTCGGCGTTAATCGAAGAATCGCCGGTCACCATTCCCACGTTCTCTGCCCCAAAAATCTCACAGAGATCAAAGAACTTCTCAGACACCAGGGCCTTGATGGGGGCAGTGTAGTAGGAGCGCTGCCCGCTTGCCAGACCCATAAAGTGGGCAGCTACCGCCACGGTAGACTTGCCCGACCCGGTGGGGGTCGCCAAAATGACGTTGTTGCCCGCCGCCAAATCAAGCACAGCTTCGTCCTGGGCCGGGTACAGCTGCATACCGCGAGCCTCAATCCAAGCCAGAAAGGCCTCGTAGGCTTCATCGCCCGTAAGCGGGTTAGAGGCAAAATCGCCACGGAAATAGGGCTTGCTGTTATCGGCTAAAGAGGGGGAGAGAAAGGGAAGAATCTTCATGGTTCTTCTAGTTTAATAGACCGGTCAAGATAAAGGCGGGTATGACGCTTGTCAAACCTGCCTAGAGTGTTCTAAGGTAAAGGGCAGAACTTAACCGCATATCTAGCTCACGAAAGGAGGCCCGCGAAATGAATAATCGACCTATTCCCTTCAACAGCCTCCCCGTGGGTAGACACATCGATGGTGCGCTCGCTTCTAGCCCGACTGCCGGTTAGACGAGTACGATAACCTGACGTAGACACACCTATCGGGGCAAGCGAACCCGGTAGGTATTTTTATGCCCTGCGGGTTTTTCCCTCACACACGACCTGCACACCCGCACGCACACGTTGAAAGAGTAGCCTGATGACTGAGATGACTGAGATGACTGACGAGATAAAGACGCCCAAAGAAAAAGTTAAGTTCCGTATCGCCCCGCCGGGCTTCCGCTGGCGGCCCCTCTTCTTTCTGCCCTTCCCCCTCGATATTCTGACCTCCCTCGCCCTGGTCTTTCTGCCAGTTCTGGTAGGCACGATTATCGACCTGCACACCTCAGGCGATGAGGCAGGCGCCTGGCGACTGGTCTGGTTGCTGGTGGGCGTGGTGGTCTACCTGTCGATCGTTGAATTTGTGGGCTGGGGCATCACCTTTAGGGTAGTAGCCCGCATCGAGAGGGACTGGCGGCTCTACATCGCCCACCTAATCTCCCGCAGCCCCAACCGCGATACCGGTGCCCTCATTGCGATTTTGAATAAGGACGCCCGGGCAATGGCCGAGATGTGGGAGCCCATGATTATGGCTTTTTCTGCGGTGGGCGTGACCGCCCTGGGCACCTGGCAGCTCTGGCGCATTAGCCCGGCGATTGCGGTGGTGGCTCTGGGCGGGCTGATTCTCACCATGCTGACCCTCACCTGGATTTCCAAACTCTTGGAAAAGCACGCGGATATTTTCCGTGACAAGGTGGGGGTGTCTACCTCCCGGGCTTCAGATATTGCCTCTTCGATTCGCACTATTTTGGGCTTGGGCGCCCAGCGCCGCATGATGGACCGCTACGGGGCAACAGCCCAGGACGTCTACACCTCCCAAATCCGCCTGGAGAGCGTGCAGACCTGGTCCTACGCTGTGCGCAATCTGCTGGTGGGAACCGTGACCTGGGTAGTTATCGCCCTGGCCCTGCGGGGGGCTGCCCCTGAGGGCACCTGGATCACTGAGGTTCCGGCTGGCCAGCTGGTCACGGTGGTTGGTCTGATTAACACCCTGACCGGGCCCATCTGGTCGGTAGAGATGCTGCTCTTTGACTGGCGCAATGCCCGTGTTGCCCTCAAGCGCGTAGATAGACTTGCAGCTGAGGTTGAGGCTAACTCTCAGGTAGAGAGTAAGGACGCCCCCGCCCCGGCGACCAGCGCCGCAGCAGGGCAGGTTCTGGTTGAGATTCCCCGGGCCAGCACCCCGGTTCACTACATCAACCCGCGCGAAGCCGGGTTGCCAGCCCAGGACTACGCCGAAGCTCTGACCGAAGCCCTACGCCAAACTCAACCTGCCCCGGGCAGGGAGCAGGCGGCGGGCGTCCTCGCCGGGGGTGAGCGTGTGCTTCTTTCGGAACCCAACCCCATGATTTTTGCCGGCTCCCTGGCTGACCACCTGCAGATGGGCACCGAGGGGCTGAGCCGGGAACGCATGATTGAGCTGCTGAAGCTCACCGACTCCGAAGAAATCGCTTTCCGACTCGGTGGCCGCGACCCCGAAAAATACCTGGCCAGTACCCTGGCCTCAGAAGGCACCAACCTCTCTGGTGGCCAGCGGCAGCGCCTTGCCCTAGCCCGGGCACTGGCCCAGCCGGCGTCTGTGCTGGTGCTCACCGAACCGCTGAACTCGGTGGACGAACCCAGCCAGAAGTTCATCTTGAACCAGCTCGAAACCCATACGGGCCAGCCCGGCCCTCTCGAACACATCCGCCAGATTTACCTGGTCTCAACCACCATGGAGGTTGAGCGACGACTGAAAGCAGGTGAGGCCCGTGGCTAACCTCCTTCCCATAACCGACGGTAAGACCACCTGGCGGCTGCTGGCTCGGTCCATTCTCAAGACCCCCTGGCAGCTTGCTCTGCTGGTGTTGCTGTTTGTAGCTAGTTCCGTGGCAACCCTGATTACCCCCATCATGGTGGGGCAGCTCATTGACCGGGCTACCACCGGGCAGCTGACCGGCTACCCCTGGGCAGAGCTGGCGGTTATCGGTGCTGCTGTGCTGGCCGGGGCCCTGCTGGCCCGCGCCTGGACCTTCCAGGGCCAGAAAATGGGTGTGCGTCTCAACCGCGACCTGGGCATTGACCTGGTCGGGGCCTCCCTGCAGTTGGACGCCCAGACCGTTGAGGATGCCGGCTCCGGTGACCTGGTAGCCCGCCTGACCGACGACGTCGACAGCGTGCGCCAGGTACTGGCCACCGGCCTGCCGGAATTCGCCCATATCAGCATCTACATGCTGATTACCGCAGCTACCATCTTCACCGTCAACCCGGCCATCGGCCTGGTGACCGTGCCCATGTTTATCGTGATGACCATCGTGCTTTCGATTTTCCTACCCCGGATTGCCAAGCTCACCCGGGAAAAGACCGAGGCGGTCAGCGACCTGACCGTGGTAGCAACCGAAAACATTCGCGGTGCTGGGACCGTTGAAGAGCTGGGGATCAGTGAGGCCCGTGCCCGGGTGCAGGATGAGCGCATCTGGAAAACCTTTGAGGTCAGCGATCGCATGGTTGTGGTGCGCTCCATCTTCTGGGCCGTGGACGCCTTCAACTCCTTCCTACCCCTGGTGCTCTCCATGGTCTGGGGCGCCTACTGCGTGGAGCAGGGGTGGGCTACCTGGGGCGACGTTGCAACCGCCTCTATCATGCTCTTCACTATGCGCGAGAACTCGGATATCTTCAACTTCTGGCTCGACCGCCTGCGCGAAATGACCGTCACCATGGGGCGTGTCTTTGGTGTTATTGACCTGTCGAACCAGCAGCAGGCCCGCCGTGCCGCCGGGCAGGTATCTGCCCCGGCGCACCTGCCCGGGCAGGGCGCGTCCGCCCCGGTCATTAGTCTGCAGGGCGTGACCTACGGGTACGACCCGGACGCCCCCGTGATTAAGGGGGTTGACCTGCAGCTGGCGGCGGGGGAGAGCCTTGCCCTGGTAGGGCGCTCCGGCTCGGGTAAGACCACCCTTGCCCGCCTGATTGCCGGGTCGCTCACCGCAGATAGCGGCACCGTGCAGGTCGGCAGTCAGCTAGTGGGCAACGGTTTGTACCCCACCCAGCCCGATGCCAGCGGACGCCCCGCCCTGCTCATCTGCACCCAGGAGGCCCACGTCTTTGTCGGCTCCCTGGCCGAGAACATGACCGTGGCAGCCCCCGACGCTAGCACCGAGCAGATGCTCACCGCCTTACGGGCGGTCGGCGCGACCTGGGTCGATGACCTGCCCGAGGGGCTGGAGAGCCGGGTCGGCGGCGGTAGCACAGAGCTCACCCGCGACCAGATTCAGCAGCTGGGTCTAGCCCGCATTGTGGCTGCCAACCCCCACGCGGTGATTCTGGATGAATCAACCACCCAGCTGGAACTGGCGGACGCCCGCCAGTCCCTGGCCGCGGTAATGCAGGGCCGGGCCGTCATCATCATCTCCCACGATGCCCGCATCGCCTCACTGGCTGACCGGGCCGTGCTCCTTGAAGACGGTGAGCTGGTTGCAGAGGGTGCCCCGGCAGAAATCTTTGCCCGCGCCTAAGAAACCTCACAGGTCTAAGACGTCTGGGCTTCATTCACCCTGGCTAAGCTGCCGCCCCGCCCGAGACCCCGGGCGGGGCGGTGCTAATCTAGACCCGTGAGTTCATCTAAGCCCCTAACCGACCCCGTCCGCCTGCGCCGCGCCGTCCTGCTCGTTGCCGGTCTCAACCTGGCCTACTTCTTCATCGAGGGAGCTATCGCCCTGGCCATTGGCTCGGTCAGCCTGCTGGCCGACAGCGTAGATTTCTTCGAGGATTTTGCGGTCAATACTCTCATTGCAATCGCTCTGGGCTGGTCACTGACCTGGCAGGCGAGGGCGGGGAAAGCGTCCGCCCTCATTATCCTGCTCCCGGCCCTGGCCGCCGTCTGGCAGATCGTGGCTAAATTCCCTGACCCTGGCGCCCCCGATGCGCTCGCTCTCTTCGTTACAGCGGGCGGGGCCGTGGTGGTTAACCTCATCTGTACCCTGATTCTGGCCCGTTTCCGTGCCGGTGCCGGGTCGCTCACAGCAGCCGCCTTTTTGGCAGCTCGCAACGATGTGCTCATCAACCTCGCTATCATCGTTGTAGCCGGTCTCACCGCCTGGGTAGGTAGCGGCTGGCCTGATCTGGTACTTGGTGCCCTCATTCTGGTGCTGAACCTGGGGGCTGCCAAGGAAGTATGGGAAACCGCCCATGAGGAATCGTTGGCCGCCAAGGCCTTAGCTGGCGACCTCGATGACGACTAAGGCCCTGCTCTGAACTCGCGGGGAGCTGTCAGGGCAGGGCATCTGGTCTTTAGCTAAAAAGCGCCAGTGAGCGAATCACGGTCTGGGCCAGGCCATAGACCAAGCCGCTTGTGACGAGTAGGGTCAGGGCCCAGGCTGCCAGGGTATGCAGCGGGCCATCGGCGTTGACCCTAATCTGCTGGTCGGAGGTACCCAGCTTCCCGTGGCCCGCCAGCTTGGCCATGTCCTTTTCTGAGGCATGGTGCTTCTCGTTCACCGGCTTGACCAGCAGGTTGGCGATGAACCCGATAGCCAGCACGCCCACCATGATGAAGAGGGAGGGTTGGTAGAGCTCGGCACCCGAGGCATCGGGGTTGCCGCCGCGTACGGTGTCCTGAACCAGGTTGACGATGAGCGGCCCAGCAATGCCCGCAGCTGACCAGGCGGTTAGCAGACGGCCGTGGATGGCCCCTACCTGTAGGGTGCCAAACATATCGCGCAGGTAGGCCGGGATGGTGGCAAAGCCACCGCCGTAGAAGGAAATGATGATGAAAGCGGTAGCGATGAAGAGTACCAGACTGACGTTGCCGAAGAGTGCCCAGATGATGTAGAGGGCCAGCCCCACACCCAGGTACATGACGTAGATATTCTTACGGCCGATGATATCTGAGGTTGATGACCAGATGAAGCGGCCACCCATGTTGCCCAGGGACAGCAGACCGACGAAGCCGGCTGCTGCCGCGGCGGAGATGGGGAAGTAGGACTGAATCATGGGGGAGGCTGATTCCAGCAGACCGATACCGGCGGTGACGTTGGTGAATAGTACCGTCCAGAGCAGCCAGAACTGGGGCGTGCGGATAGCCTGGGCTGCGGTGACGTTCTTATTGGTGCGCATGGTGTTGGGCTTCTGCTGGGCTGGGTCGAAGCCGCTGGGCTTCCAGTCGGGGTGGGGGACCCTGATGACGAAGGCGCCGAGCAGAATAATAAGAGCGTAGGAGGCAGCGAGAACCAAGAATGAGGGGACGAGCGCTGATGCCTGTTCTGTCTTTTCGGCTGAGCCTGAAAAGAGTTCCATGAGCTGGGCTGATACGGGAGAAGCGATGAGCGCACCGCCACCAAAACCCATGATGGCAAGCCCGGTGGCCATACCCGGGCGGTCAGGGAACCACTTCATGAGGGTAGATACCGGGGAAATGTAGCCCAGGCCAAGCCCAACGCCACCGAATGCACCGTAACCTAGGAAAACTAACCACAGCTGGTTGGTGGTCACGCCCAGAGACGCGATAAGAAAGCCTAGAACCCAGCAGGTTCCTGCCGTCAGCATCGACTTGCGAGGGCCAACTCGCTCCACCCAGGTGCCGCCGATGGCCGCTGAGATGCCCAGCATGGCGATGGCGAGAGAGAAGACCCAGCCCACCGCGGTTTCGGTTGAGCCAAAGTGGGTGACCAGCTGGGTCTTGAAGACTGACCAAGCGTAGACCTGCCCGATGCAGAGATGAATGGCAAGTGCCGCTGGGGCCATGAACCAGCGGTTGAAAGTGACGGGCGCGATGATAGCTGACCTATCAAGAACTGACATGAAGCTTTCCTCTGAGATGTGTGTCTGCTGGCGAAATTCAATGTGTAGTGATGCGCTCAACATTACCTCATGCCGACGGCTGGCGTATGCTACCTGTCCTAGGGGTGGCGGGCCTGGTAGCTCTTCTAAAATTTTGAGTATTCCTTGAGATGTGTTGAGTGTGCTGGGTCTGCAAAACATGACTCAGGGCACTAAACTGGGTGGTGGCAGATAAGCTAGTTAACAAGGAAGTTCACATTATGAGCAAGCCCTTCCCCTCTGATCTTGAAATCGCTCAGGCAGCGACCCTGCAGCCGATTACCGAGATTGCCGAGGCATCAGGCATCAATGAAGATCGCCTAGAGCCCTACGGCAAGTATGTTGCCAAGGTGCAGCTGACCGACGACACCACCGCAGAAAAGGCCCTGGCTCGCGGCTCCAAGTACATCGTGGTCACCGCCGTTACCCCCACCCCTCTCGGTGAGGGTAAGACCGCAACCTCGGTCTCCCTGGCTCAGGGCATGGCAGCAACTGGCCGCAAGGCCATGCTGACCCTGCGTCAGCCCTCCATGGGCCCTACCTTCGGCATCAAGGGTGGCGCAGCAGGCGGCGGCTACTCCCAGATCGTCCCCATGGAGAAGCTCAACCTGCACCTGACCGGCGACTTCCACGCCGTCACCGCAGCCCACAACCTACTCGCTGCCATGATCGACAACCACCTGCACCACGGTAACGAACTGCGCATCGACACCCGTGCCATCACCTGGCGCCGCGTCATCGACATGAACGACCGCGCCCTGCGCAACATCGTTATCGGCCTGGGTGAGCGCATGGACGGCGTACCCCGCGAAACCGGCTTCGATATTACCTCAGCCAGCGAAATCATGGTGATTCTGTCGCTCTCCACCAGCTTCGCCGACCTGCAGGAGCGCCTGGCCAAGATCGTGATTGGCCTCAACGTGGACGGCGACCCCGTCACCGCAGCCGACCTCAAGGCTGACGGTGCTATGGCCGTCATTCTGGCGGATGCCATCAACCCCAACCTGCTCCAGACCCTTGAGAAGACCCCCGCCCTGATTCACGCCGGCCCCTTCGGCAACATCGCCACCGGCAACTCCTCAGTCGTCGCTGACTACGTTGGTCTTGAGCACGCCGACTACGTAATTACCGAGGCCGGCTTCGGCGCAGACATGGGTGCGGAGCGCTTCTTTAACGTCAAGTGCCGCGTCTCCGGTCTCAAGCCGGACGCCGCCGTCCTGGTGGTCACCGTCCGCTCCCTCAAGTCCCACTCGGGCCGCTACAAGATTGTGCCCGGAAAGCCCCTGCCCGAGGGCCTGCTGGCCGAGAATACCGAAGACGTCGAGGCAGGTGCCGCTAACCTGCTCAAGCACATCGAGATTGTGCGCTCCTTCGGCGTGCAGCCAGTGGTTGCTATCAACGCCTTCCCCACCGATTTCGAGTCAGAACACGAGACGATTCGCCGCATTGCCGAGGAGGCTGGAGCCCGCGTGGCGATTCACCGCGGTGTTGCTGAGGGCGGTGCTGGTGTGACGGAGCTGGCGGAGGCTGTTGTTGCCGCCTGTGACGATACCAGCGAGCTGACCTACACCTACGAGGACGAAGACAGCCTGACCACCAAGATTGAGAAGGTTGCCACCAAGGTCTACGGGGCGGACGGCATCGAGGTCGCCCCGGCGGCGAAGAAGCAGCTGGCGAAGTTTGAGGAGCTGGGCTTTGGGCACCTGCCTGTGGTGATTGCTAAGACCCACCTGTCAATTTCTTCGGATGCTTCACTCAAGGGTGCGCCCACCGGCTGGACCTTGCCCGTGCGCGAGGTGCGCCTGGCAGCAGGCGCCGGTTATGTGTACGCCATCTGCGGCACCATGCGTACCATGCCGGGTCTGGCTAAGTCCCCGGCTGCTGAGCGAATTGGCTTTGATGAGAATGGCACCATGGTCGGCCTCTTCTAAACCGCCTTTAAACAGGTAGGTACCATCTACATCAGAAAAACCCACGTGACTGGTGGGTTTTTCTGATGTAGATGGTACCTAGTCCCTTAAGGGGAAGGTTACTGCTGTTCGGGGGTGTCCTCGCCCGGGACGTCCGGCTGGCACACTGTGCCGTCCTTGGGAACGGTGCCGTCGACCAGGTAGGCTGTGGTGAGCTCATCGACGCAGGTAGAGCGGCCGGCGAAGGACGCCCCGTGGCCGGTCCCCTCCAAGGTCACAAAGGAGGCCTTCCCCAGCTGACGGGCAAGCTCCTTACCGTGCTGGTAGGGGGTTGCGTGGTCACCGGTGATGCCAATGACCAGCAGGTCGGTTGAAACCTTCGAAGCGTCAAAAGACGTCGTGATATCGGTGCCGGTAGCGGGCAAAACCGCACAGTCGAATGCGGTAAACTCCGCCAGCACCTCATCAGTGATCTCGGGGCCGCCAATGAACTCGGGAACACCCACCTCCTTCATATGCGCCAGCAGGGCTTCAACATCGGGAGTCTTAGGCTGAGACGGGCACACCACCAGCTGCCCGGCAGTATCAATCTCAGCGCTGGTATGCGCAATCATTTCAGCCAGAGTATCGACAGCGTCCTTATCCCCAGCCTTGGCCTTACCCAGTAGATCCAAGCCGTCCCCCTGTATGACGTCCGGCTCGTAGAGCTGGCTGGTCAGGTAATCACGCAGTTCCAAACCGGTAATCTCGGTACCATCACTGGCCACCAGGGGCTTGTCGGTCAGGGACTTCTGGTAGTCGAGCATCTCGCGCTCGCTGGTGAAGGGGCAGGTCACAGCTTCACCTTCTAAGGTGGTGAGGCCGGAGCAACGTTCTGCCAGGGCACCCACAGCTTTCGATACCGCCACCATCTGGTCATAATTATGGGTCAGGGCACCCCACTGGGCATTTTCAGCCGAGTCGAGCACCATGCGTCCTGCCTTCTCGGGGAAGAGAGTAGCGTAGGTGGCCCCCAGCATGGTGCCGTAGGAGTAGCCTAGGTAGTCAAGGCGCTCACCCCCGGCCAGGGAGCGGAGCAGCTCCATATCGCGGGCCACCTGGGAGGTGCCCATGTAGTTGGCAACCTCTGAGCCGGCGGCGCATTCGGCAAGCTGCACGGCGGCAACTTCAGAGTCTGACTCGCATACCACGGGGGAGGACGCCCCAATACCGCGCGGGTCAAAGCCCCAGAGCTGGTGGCTTTCCAGTACGGGTGCAAAAGAGGGGTCGGTCGCCAGCGACATGGCGTGCTGAATGCCGCCGGCACCCGGCCCTCCGGGGTTGGTGAAGAGGGGCATCTGCTGGTCGCTGCCGGTAGAGACGGTGCGGCTGACCGCCAGCTCCACGGTGCGGTTATCGTCCGGATCTCCCCAGTTCAGCGGGGCAGTGACGGTGCCGCACTCGTAGTTGGCGTAGTCGAAGCCGGTTTCTTTTAGAAGCTCTTCGTCCTCGGGGGAGAAGCCGCTGTGTTCGGCGGTGCACTCACCCCAGGCGATGGTCTGCTCGTAGAAGTTTTCAAAGTTTTCCCGCTGCCAGCTGGCCCCGTGAGCGCGGTCGGCCGCGGGAGTGAGGGCCTGGTCAGAGGGCTGCTGGGCTGAGGGGACGCTGAGGCTACAGCCTGCCAGGGCCAGAGTGCTGGCAGTTAGGACGGCTATGGTGAGGTAGGCGGCGCGGCGTCGGGCTGGTTGGTGCTGGAGTGTGGTCACGGCTGTCTTCTTTCGACGGTTGAGCCTGTTGCCTGCGCGGCGTGCGGGCTGCGCAGGCAGCAGGTTGAACCTGGTGAGAATGGTCTTCATGTGTTTGTAAAAACCAGTGTAGTCTCACACCTGTCTTAAGAAATCAGCCGTCAGGATGAACCTGCTCCCCGCCTACAGGCGGATAAACGGCAACTAGGCCCAGTCCTTCTTGGGGGAGGTGCCGCCGATGCCGGCGTTGAAGGTGTTGGTGGGGTCAAGCTGCTTAAAATGCTCTACCATAGCCTCGGGCATGTGGTAGAGACGCCCATAGTTGTGCTCAGCCGGCAGCTTGGCGCCGCGGGCTTCGAGCAGTTCCTGGATATCATCGTGCAGCTTATGGGGGTCAACGCCCTTCTTAGCGACGTAGTCCTGGTGCATGACGTGGCAGAAGAAGTGGCCGTAGTAGGCGGTAACATCCAGCTGGCTAGCAATTTCAGGGGGCAGTACTTCTAGCCAGTCCCAGTCATCGCGGCGCAAGGCAACGTCGATGGGGATGAGCTCGCCCAGTTCCTTGCGCTTCATGCTGGCGTAGCGGGTGGCGGCGCTGGCAGCGCCAAAGCGGTTGAGGTTGGCGCTTTGTGCCTCGTCCGCCGTGCAGATGAAGAAGTCGCCCTCATGCTCGGGAGCTGCAAAGAAGTCCCTAAGCATGGTTTCAGTCGCCTGCTTCTGGGCCTCACTGACGGTGAGCAGCAGGTGGTGTTCGAAGCGGTCGCGGTAGTCCATCATACGCTTGGGCAGCTGGCTGGGGACCAGGTCGAAGATGCGCTGGGAGACGGTGTCGGCAAAAGTGGGCCCGATGCCTGGTACTTTACCGAAAACTCCGTTAGCCCAGGTCTTGAAGGCAAACATACGGGTTTGCAGGGCAGAGCTCATGTATTTGAGGAAGACGAAGGTGTCTTTGCCGTACTTTTCTGCCAGGTCGAAGGCGCTGCGGCCCATGTACTCACCCGAGATGGGCAGGGGCATATCGGCTTCGAGGAAGATGCGGCGGATTTCTTCGAGCTCGCGGGGGTTATGGGTGCCGATGTAGAACATGGTGGGGTTCTTCTCGAGCGGGAAGGTGCGGGTTCGCACGGCAAAGACCATGATTTTGCCAGCGGATCCGGATGCCTCAAACAGGTACTCGGGGTTGGAATTGTAGCGGGCGGGGGTCGGCTCCATCTTGCGCAGGTGGGCTGCGTATTCGGTTTCGCTGCTGTCGGCAGGGGCGGGGGTGACGTCGTCCGCCGACCAGGCGCCGCGCTGCAGGCGATCGAGGGCGGTCTCGGGATCGTCGCCCAGGGAGATACCCAGGTGGTTGACCAGCTCGACCTTGCCTTCTTCGGTGACGCGGGCGTAGATGGCTTCGCGGGTGAAGGCTGGGCCCTTGCGAATCTGGCTGCCGCCGGAGTTATTGGCGATACCGCCGATGACCGAGGCGCCGATAGAGGTTGATCCGATCACCGAGTGGGGTTCGCGGCCGTGCGGTGCCAGTTCTTCGGTCAGGTGGGTGAGGGTGGCGCCAGCCAGGGAGATGGCCTCGTGGGCGTCGTTAATCAGGTGCACCTGGTTGATGAGGTGGGTTGAGATGAGCACGATGGGGCGGTCGTAGTCCTGGAAGCCAGGGCCAGAACCACCGGTCAGACCGGTGTTAGAGGCCTGGGGGATCACCATGAGGTTGTGGTCGACACAGACCTGGAGGGCCTTCCACATCTGCACCAGGGTGGTGGGGCGCAGAACCGCAAAGAGGGGGCCGCCGCCGAAGCGATAGCCCTTGCTGAAGGGCATGGTCGCGTGCTCTGCGGTGAGCACATGTTCAGCACCAACGATGTCTTTAAAGGCATCGAGGGCCTGCTGATGGGCTCCAGGGTTTGCTTGGGCGGTCATCTCACTTCTTTCTGTCGGTTGGTACTCCCGTGCGCAGGCTGTGCCGTTGCACCGGGAGGGGCCGCGCCCCGTGGTAAGGCCCATAGCCATCATCCGCCGCCGACCTAGAGCTGTCAAACAGAAAGGGTGCGGCGGTGAGCCTGGTCGAAGAAATGCAGTTCATGGGCGGACGCCTGCTGGTAGGCCTGCGCCGCGAGGGAACGGACGCGCGGTGGGGCATCTTCGAGAGCTTCCTCCACGTAGCTGAGGGCCTGCTCGACCGAGGCTCTAAAATCTGCTGACCCGTACATGCTTAACCAGGCGGTGTAGGGGTGATTGGGGGTGTTGGAGGCGGCGAGAAGTTCACCGATTTCTGCGTAGAGCCAGTAGCAGGGGAGTACGGCCGCTGCGGCGATAGCGTAGTCCTGTACTCCGGCTGAAGCTGTCAGGAAGTCGGTGTAGGCTCGTGTGACCAGGGACGGGCCTGCCGAAACGTAGTCAGAGCCCAGCCAGCTCCCGTGGAGTAGGGACTCTACCGTGATGCATTCTACTGCCCCTCGTGCCCAGAAAACCTGCTGCTCGGAAGTGGGAGCCTTGGCGCTCAAGAGGGCCAGGGCCCGTGAATATTCCTGCAGGTAGAGGGCATCTTGACCCTGGTAGAAAGTGAAATCCTCGGCCGGCAGCGTTCCATCGGCTAGCTGGCGGATGAAGGGCAGGGTCGTGATGCGCTCCCAGAGGCCGCCGGTCATGTCCCAAAGGGCAGCCGTGTGCGGGCCAGCTGCCGGAATCAGGGGAGCCGGGGCGGCTGCGTCCGCAAAAGCACCCAGGGGAATCGGGGTGGTATCGGCAGCCGCCGAGCCAGCCCAGAGGTTCCAGAAGTGGTTAACCGGGCCGTGACCGGCTCCCACCTGCAAGCGGTCGCTGGTGGCGATAGCCCCGTACAGCCAGGCAGTGACCCAGGAGAGGGCCTCTTCAAGACTGTCACCCGCCCCTAGACGGGCGGCCAGCGCGGACGATAGGGAACAGCCCGTGCCGTGCGTGTTAGCGGTCGTAAGGCGCTGCCTACTAAAGACCGCCTGGACCCCGTCAACTGTGACCACCGCATTCCCTGCCTCGGAGCCGGTCAGGTGCCCACTCTTGACGATAACGGCAGCACCGTACCGGGTAGCAACCCGCTGGGCCATCTGGCAGGCCTCGTCCCAGGTAGTCGGTGGCTGCTCCTGGGCCAGAATCGCAAGTTCCGGGATATTGGGGGTAAGCACAGTAGCCCGGCGGGAAAAGTCACGCAGGGCCTCTTCTGCGGCAGGTTCTAAAAGCCGGTCGCCGCTGGTAGCAATCATCACCGGGTCAAGGACCACAACTTGCTGGGGGTTATCGTCGAGCCAGGCGGCCACCGTATCGATAATGTCCACCGACCCCAGCATGCCAATTTTGACGGCGTCAATACGCACATCGTCGCTCACCGCATCAAGTTGGGCCCGTAAAAAGTCGGTGGGTGGAACCTCAATGGCCCGGACCCCCAGGGTATTTTGGGCGACCAGGGCGGTGATAGCGCTCATGCCGTATCCGCCTGCTGCCGCAATGGATTTGAGGTCAGCTGAAGCACCTGCCCCGCCGCTGGGGTCGGTGCCTGCGATAGACAGAATATTGGGGACGGGGCGAGAGTGCTGGGAGCTCTTTGCCGTAAAAAGCCCGCGTAACCGAGCAGCGGTTAGCCCCGGCTCAGATGCCCCCATGAGGGCAGAGACCACGCAGATTCCGTTGACCCCGGTGGCAGCGAGTTCGGCTGCGTTATCAAGCTGAATGCCGCCGATGGCTACACTCGCGATGCCCGCTTCGGCCGCCCGTTGGGCCAGTTCGGTGATACCCGCAATCCCCAGCGCCGGTGCCGCATCAGGCTTGGTGGGAGTTTCAACCAGTGGGCCCAGGCCCACCACATCGGGGAGCCGAACCCCGGCCGCTGTGCACTCTGCGATACAGCTCTCTAGCTGGTCGCGGTTCTCAATCGACAGGCCAATCATCAAATGCTCCGGCAGGAGCTGGCGGGCCTGAATATAGGGCATATCGGACTGCCCAATATGCAGGTGCAGGCCCAACGAGAGAGCAAGCTGCACCCTGTCGTTGACGAAAATTGGCACCCGTCCGCCCACGGCGCGGGCCAGAGCCCGGGCCTGAACTTCAAGCTTCTCGTCACTCGCCTGCTTATCGCGAAGCTGCACCACGCTGACCCCGCCCTCGATGGCCCGCAGAACGTGGTTGGTCAGGTCTTCTGCAGGCTGAAAGGACGGGTCCGTGACCAGGTAGAGCGACCAGTCAACGGATTCGCGCTCGGTAGGGGATACAGTCATGCCTGCCCACCTGCCTTCAGCTCCCGCAGGCTGACCTGCCCAAGGATCTGCTCAGCACTCAGCTCAGCCAGGGCATCGAGCCAGGCGACCGCGAAGGAACCGGGCTTGGCAGCATAAAGACTTCCGGCAACTGAACCTGCAGCTGCCGTATGGGCATGGGCAGCAACCACAGCATCGTGGCGGTCTAGACCCGCTGCCAGAGCTGCCCCGGCATAGGCAGCGACCAGGGCTCCTAAGAAACAGCCGGTTCCAATCACCTGGGCCATGGTGGGGTGCCCACCTTCTACCGCTGTTACCCGGTCGCCGGTGATAATGTAATCAACCGCCCCGCTCATAGCAACCGTGGCGCCGGTCTGCTGACTGAGCGCGCGGGCTGCGGCGAGTACGTCCTTAGCCTTATCGGTTGCATCTACCCCGCGTCCGCCCTGGCTGCTGCCAGCCAGCACTCCAATCTCTGAGGCGTTACCTCGAATCGCGGCGGGGGAGAGCTGCACGACCTCCCGGTAGAAAGCGGTACGGGCGGTGAGGGCGCCAGCGGCAACGGGGTCAAGCACCCAGGGGGTTCCCGCGTCCTTGGCTCCGGCAATGGCCTGGCGCATTCCCTCGTACTGTTCGGCGCTGGGGGTGCCACCGTTGACCAGCACGCCGGTAGCAATCCGGGCAAAATCGTAGGACTCAGCCGGCGTATCGCACATAGCCGGGGCAGCACCTGCCGCCAGCAGGGCGTTGGCCGTGATGTTACTGACCACAGCGTTGGTCAGGCACTGCACTAAAGGCGTGGTAGTTCGCACCGCAGTGATTGCTGCAAGGACGGCGGTGCTTGAGTCAGAGGACGCATCGAGGCGCGCAGAAATAGAGGCATGCTCCTGCATGGGTTTCCCTTCGCTAGTTCTAACTAGAGCAGGTTCAGTGGGTGTGTTCTCAGCCCCGTCCGCCCGAAAAGAATCGGCAGTAAGGGCACCCCAAACCAGTTGTAAGGTTCATGCTAACAAGCAGGTCGGTGGGTGACAAGGTATAACTTCTGTATTACGGCCCCACCGGGCTTGCCAGGAGGGCTCTTACCAGCCCCGCTCCTTCCACTTAGGCAGCTGGGGGCGTTCCTTGCCTAGGATGGTGGAGTCGCCGTGGCCCGGCAGCACCAGGGTGTTATCGTCAAAGCGGCCGAAGATACGCTCTGAAACATCGGTAAAGAGCTGCTCAAAGTCCTGGGGAGAGTTGGTCTTGCCCACCCCGCCCGGGAAGAGCGAATCCCCGGTGAACAGCAGAACCCGCTCACCGGCGTCCGCGCCCTCAGATACCCGCAGGGTCAGGGCAATTGAACCCGGGGTATGTCCGCGCAGGGCAATCACCTCAAGCTCAATGCCGGCTAAGGTCAGGCGCTCGCCGCCCACCAGACGTTCTTCAATCTCTACGCCTTCCTGCTCAGCGATAGCTTCAGCATCGGGGGCGCCGCAGTAGGTTACCGGGTCCCAGGCCTCAACAGCCTCGGGCAGGGCTCGGATGTGATCCCAGTGGGAATGGGTGGTCACCAGGGCGCGGACGCCAGCCCCCGCATGGTCGTGGGCAGCGGAGGAGTCGGCGGCGGCAGCCTGCTGGACGAAAGTGCTGATGGCGGGAAAATCGTCCGCGGCGTCAATCAGCACCTGCCCACCGCTTGCCCGGTGGGTCAGCAGGTAGACGTTGTTTTCCATCTCCGATACTGCAATGGACCGCACGGTCAGGGCATCGGACTCAAAAATCAGGGTATTGGCTAGGTCACTCATGGCCCCATTCTATGCTCTCACCCCGCATTTGTACCACGCCCTGCCCGTTTAAAGACCCTAGAATGAGCCGGGCGCGGTACAAACCGGGAGGAGCTGGCACTTTCATCGGCCACTCAAAGCCTATAGAATATATCTTCGAAACATTCTCTTAGATAGGTGACTCATGGCAGGCTCAGCCACACAACCCACCGGCAACGACCTCACCCATATCCGTGTGCAGGGCGCCCGCGAAAACAACCTCAAAAACGTTGACCTCGACATCCCCCGCGACGCCATGGTCGTCTTCACCGGCCTCTCCGGCTCGGGCAAATCTTCCCTCGCCTTCGACACCATCTTTGCCGAGGGCCAGCGTCGCTACGTCGAATCCCTCTCCTCCTACGCCCGTATGTTCCTGGGCCAGGTCGACAAACCCGACGTCGATTTCATCGAGGGCCTCTCACCGGCCGTCTCCATCGACCAAAAGTCAACCTCCAAGAACCCGCGCTCAACCGTCGGCACCATCACCGAAATCTACGACTACATGCGCCTGCTCTGGGCGCGCGTGGGCCACCCCCACTGCCCCGAATGCGGCGAGGAAATCTCCAAGCAGTCCCCCCAACAAATTGTTGATACCCTCATGGACTACCCCGAGAAAACCCGCCTGCAGGTGCTAGCTCCCGTCGTTTCGGCCCGCAAGGGCGAGTTTGTTGACCTCTTCAAAGAACTCTCCACCGCCGGCTACGCCCGCGCCCGCGTGGACGGCGAGGTCATCCAGCTCACCGACCCGCCCAAACTCGAAAAGCAGTACAAGCACACCATCGAGGTTGTGGTTGACCGTATCGCCATCAAGGAGAACGTCCACCAGCGCCTGACCGACTCCGTCGAAACCGCGCTGGGGCTCGCCGACGGCAAGGTACTCATCGACTTCGTGGACGAGGACGCCGACGCCCCGGGCCGCACCCGCTCCTTCAGCGAAAATCTGGCCTGCCCCAACGGCCACCCCCTGGCCGTCACCGAGGTAGAACCCCGCGCCTTCTCCTTCAACTCGCCCTTCGGTGCCTGCGCTGCCTGCGACGGCATCGGCTCCACCCTTGAAGTGGACACCGATCTGATCGTTCCCAACCCCGACCTCTCCCTGGCCGAGGGGGCCGTCGCCCCCTGGGCCACCGGCAAGGCAACCAGCGAATACTGGCTGCGCCTGCTCGCCGGTCTTGCTGACGAACTCGACTTCGACCTTGCCACCCCCTTCAAAGACCTTCCCGCCAAGGTCAAAAAAGCTATTCTGAACGGCAAGGACTACAAGGTCACCGTCGCCTACAAAAACCGCTTCGGCCGCGAACGCCGATACACCTCCGGTTTCGAGGGCGCCAGCGCCTACATCAAACGCAAGTACGAAGAAACCGAATCAGACTGGTCAAAAGACCGCTACGAACAGTACATGCGTAAGGTCGCCTGCACCTCCTGTAAGGGTGCCCGCCTCAACCCCACCATCCTGGCCGTCACCGTCGGCGGCAAATCCATTGCCGACGTCACCGACATGTCTATGCGTGAAGCCCTCACCTTCATGCGCTCGCTGACCCTGAGTGAGCGCGAGGCTAAGATTGCTGAGCTGGTGCTTAAAGAAATTGATGCCCGCCTGCAGTTCCTGCTCGATGTGGGCCTGGACTACCTGAACCTGGCTCGCTCGGCGGGTACCCTCTCGGGTGGAGAGGCCCAGCGTATCCGTCTGGCAACCCAGATTGGATCCGGCCTGGTGGGCGTGCTCTACGTGCTGGACGAGCCCTCTATCGGCCTGCACCAGCGCGATAACCGCCGCCTGATCGAAACCCTTACTAAGTTGCGCGACATGGGGAACACCCTCATCGTGGTGGAACACGACGAAGACACCATGAAGGAAGCTGACTGGATCGTGGATGTTGGCCCCGGCGCTGGTGAGCACGGCGGGCAGATCGTGCACTCGGGTACCTTTGCCGAGCTCCTTGAGAATAAAAACTCCGTGACAGGTGATTATATGGCCGGACGTCGCGCCATCACGGTTCCTGCCACCCGCCGTCCGGTTGACCCCAAGCGCACCATCAAGGTCATTGGGGCCCGCGAAAACAATCTCAAGAACGTGGATGTCGAGTTCCCCCTGGGTGTGCTCACCGCCGTCACCGGTGTCTCCGGTTCGGGCAAGTCCACCCTGGTCAACGATATTCTCTACACCTCCCTGGCAAATAAGCTCAACGGGGCCAAGCAGGTACCGGGCCGTCACAAGACCATCACCGGCCTGGACCACCTCGACAAGATTATCCACGTGGACCAGTCGCCCATCGGCCGCACCCCGCGTTCAAACCCGGCGACCTACACCGGCGTCTTCGACCACATCCGCAAGCTCTTTGCAGAAACTACCGAAGCCAAGATGCGCGGCTATCAGCCCGGTCGTTTCTCCTTCAACGTCAAGGGCGGACGCTGCGAAGCCTGCTCAGGTGATGGCACCCTCAAGATTGAGATGAACTTCCTGCCCGACGTCTACGTGCCCTGTGAGGTCTGCAAGGGCAAGCGCTACAACCGCGAGACCCTCGAAGTGCACTACAAGGGCAAGACTATTGCCGACGTGCTTGAAATGCCGGTCTCTGAAGCCGCCGAATTCTTCGCCGCCTTCACCAAGATTTCGCGCTATCTCGACACCCTGGTGGATGTGGGCCTCGGCTACGTGCGTCTGGGCCAGTCCGCGACCACCCTCTCCGGTGGTGAAGCCCAGCGCGTCAAGCTGGCTACCGAACTGCAAAAGCGCTCCAACGGCCGTTCCATCTATGTGCTCGATGAGCCCACCACTGGCCTGCACTTTGAAGATATCCGCAAACTGCTGGGTGTGGTGCAGGGCCTGGTCGATAAGGGCAACACCGTTATTACCATCGAGCACAACCTGGACGTCATCAAGAGCGCTGACTGGCTCATCGATATGGGCCCCGAAGGCGGCGATGGTGGTGGCACCGTGCTGGCAACCGGTACCCCCGAGCATCTGGCCACTGTGCCCGAATCCCACACCGGCCGCTTCCTCGCTGAGATGCTCTAGGGTAGCAGCACCTCACCGGGGTATGCTAAATAGGTCAAAACAGCCTAAAAATTTCAAAAGCATACCTCGGGCGGGGTGGCCAGCATCCATTCCATCCCCTATGCGCTCAAGGAGTTCTCATGTCCCTCAAATACAAGGTAACTCAAAAGACCATCGAAGCCCTGCTCCGTACCGTCTTCCGCGCCCGCGTGACCGGCCTTGAGAACTTCCCCGCTGAGGGACCCGTCATCGTGGCCTCCAACCACCTGGCCTTCCTTGACTCGGTGATTATCTCAGCCCTCATGCCCCGTCGAGTTGCCTTTCTCGCCAAGTCTGAGTACGTCAACTCACCGGGCCTCAAGGGCAAGGCCATGAAGACCCTTTTCCAGGTCATCGACATTATTCCGGTCAACCGCACCGACAAAAAAGAGTCCATGAAGGCCCTCGAAACCGCCCTTGACCGCCTCAACGAGGGCAAGGTCTTCGGCATCTACCCCGAAGGCACCCGCTCCCGTGACGGCTACCTCTATAAGGGAAAAATCGGGGTAGCCTGGCTGGCTCACATGACCGGGGCTACCGTAGTGCCCATCGGCCTGATCGGTACCGATAAGATTCAAAAGCCGGGCTCCAACATGGTCTACCCCCACCGTTTTACGGTGCGGGTGGGGGAGCCCATGACCTTCGAAAAACTGGGGGAGCGTATGAGCGGCAAGCAGCGCCGCCAGACCACCGACCAGATTATGGACGCTATCGCCCAGCTCTCTGGCCAGCCCCGCAAAAACGAATACAACGTCTCACCGTCAGCAGAACGCGACGGGGGAATCTAGCCCAGCACCCGCGCGGGCTAGAGGCTCCTGCCGCTCCTGACCTAGCTCAAAGGACCTGATACACGTGGCCGATCCTGCCTCCTACCGCCCGGCGTCCGGCGAAATCCCCACCAACCCCGGGGTCTACCGCTTCCGCGACGAGGTGGGTCGTATTATCTACGTGGGCAAGGCCAAGAACCTGCGCAACCGCCTGAACTCCTATTTTGCCCGCGTAGATTCCCTGAGCCCCAAAACCTACGCCATGGTGCACACGGCTGCCTCGGTGGAGTGGACGGTGGTTGGAAGCGAGCTCGAATCGTTGCAGCTGGAGTACACCTGGATCAAGGAATACAAGCCCCGGTTCAATATCGCATTCCGCGATGATAAGTCCTACCCCTACCTGGCCGTCACCCTGAAAGACCGCTTCCCGCGCGCCCAGGTCATGCGCGGGGAAAAGAAGAAGGGGGTGCGCTATTTCGGTCCTTATTCTCAGGCTTGGGCTATCCGCGAAACCCTTGACGCCCTCTTACGGGTCTTTCCGGTACGTACCTGCTCAACTGGCGTTTTTAACCGGGCCCAGGCCTCCGACCGGCCCTGCCTGCTGGGCTACATCGACAAGTGCGCTGCCCCCTGCGTGGGTAGGGTGAGCCGCGAAGACCACCAGAAAATCGCTGAGGATCTCTGTTCCTTTATGGCAGGCGGTGCCGAGAAGTTCATTGCCGACCTGACCCGGCAGATGAAGGACGCCGCCGCCGACTTTGATTTTGAAAAGGCGGCCCGCCTGCGCGATGACATTGAAGCCCTGACCAAGGCCTTTGAACGCAACGCCGTGGTACTGCCCGATTCGGTGAATGCCGACCTGTTCAACTTTGTTGAAGATGACCTAGAAGCTGCGGTGCAGGTTTTCTATGTGCGGGGCGGACGTATCCGCGGTCAGCGGGGTTGGATCGTTGAGAAGGTCGAAGACTCCACCCCCGAAGCCCTGGTCGACCACCTACTGGTTCAGGTCTACGGCGAGGCCGCTGCCGCTCTGGCCGCTGGGTCAACCGAGGAAGAAATCAACCACAACCTCAACGAGATACCCCGCCAGATTAACGTGCCGGTGCTACCCGAAAACCACGAGAAGCTCGAAGAGTGGCTCACCGGGGTACGCGGGGCCAAGGTGAGCATCAGCGTGCCCCAGCGCGGTGACCGCGTTGAGCTGATGGCAACCGTTGCCGAGAACGCCAAACAGGCTCTGACCCTGCACAAGACCCGCCGGGCAGGTGACCTCACCACTCGCTCGGCCTCCCTGGTAGAGCTCCAGGAGACCCTGGAACTGCCCGAGGCTCTCATGCGCATTGAGTGCTACGACATCTCCCACGTGCAGGGTACCAATGTGGTCGCCTCCATGGTGGTCTTTGAGGACGGCCTGCCTAAGAAGAGCGACTACCGCAAGTTCTCCATTACCGGGGATGCCGCTCGGGACGACACCGCCAGCATGTACGACGTCATCTACCGGCGTTTCCGCCGCTACCTCACCGACGAGGCCCCTGGGGCCCGGGTGCGGGCGTCCGGCCAAATCAGCGACGAGGACCTCTACACCAAGGAGCCTGCCAAGTTCGCCTACCCGCCCAACCTGGTGGTGGTGGACGGTGGTCAGCCCCAGGTTGCCGCCGCCACCCGGGCCCTCGAAGACCTGGGTATTACCGATATCTACGTGGTCGGTATCGCCAAGCGACTCGAAGAGCTCTGGCTGCCGGGCGATGACTTCCCCGTTATCCTGCCCAGAACCTCTAATGCCCTCTACCTAATTCAGCGTATTCGCGATGAGGCCCACCGCTTCGCTATTACCTTCCACCGTTCCAAGCGCGGTAAAGAAATGGTTAAATCTGCCCTTGACACCGTCCCCGGGTTGGGCCCTGCCAAACGCGAAGCCCTCATCAAGCACTTCGGCTCCCTTAAACAGCTTTCTGAAGCAAGCATCGAAGAACTTCAAGAGGTGCCGGGTATCGGCCCGGCCATGGCACAGAAAATACGGGAACGCTTTGCACCTGGGGCAGGTGAATGAAGCCGAAAGTGAAGCAGTGCACTAAGCTAGAAGTACTAACCGTTTGAAGCGTGGAAGCGAGAGACCCCCACCCATGTCACCCCACTCCAGCGAGCAGACCGTCAAGCCGCAAATTCTCGTGATCACCGGTATCTCTGGCGCCGGCCGATCCACCGCAGCTAACACCCTCGAAGATGAGGGCTGGTACGTTGTCGATAACATTCCCCCGCAGATGCTCGGCTCCCTGGCCCAGCTAGTCAAAGACTCACCGGGTAAACTCCCCAAAGTAGCTGTGGGTATCGATATTCGTGCCCGCCGCCAGCTGGCAGACTTGCCCGAGGCTATTAACAAGCTCCGCGCCTCTGATGTCGATTTTTCCATGCTCTTCATGGACGCCGCCGATAAGGACATCATCGCCCGCTACGAGGCCCAGCGCCGCCCCCACCCCCTGCAACAGGGGGGGCTCGTGGCCGAAGCCATCGCCGAAGAACGCCGTATTTTTGCTGGCCTGCAAGAAGAAGCCGACTACATCATCGATACCACCGGCATGAACGTCCACCAGCTGGCAAAAAAGGTGCGCGAAACCTACGCCCCGGGTAAGGAACGCCTGGTCAACATCACCGTCATGAGCTTCGGCTTTAAGTACGGCACCCCCTCAGATGTGCACTACATGGCCGATATGCGCTTTATCCCCAACCCCCACTGGGTACCCGGCCTACGGGCCCAGACCGGGCAGGACGCCGGCGTCCGCGACTTTGTCTTCGCCCAGGACGGCACCGAAGAGTTCATCAGCAACTACATTGCTGCCCTGCAGCCCGTTATCGCTGGCTACCGCCGTGAGGGTAAGCTCTACGCCACCTTCGCTATCGGCTGCACCGGCGGTAAGCACCGCTCGGTGGCCGTGAGCGAAGAAATCGCCCGCCGCCTGAGCGAGATGGAAGATGTAAATATCTCCGTGCACCACCGCGACATGGGGCGTGAATAATGTCTGAGGCAACCCGTATGAGCCGGTTTCCCGAAACCGGCCTACTGCCCGTCACCGCCCAGGGGCACGACCTACCCGTTCGTGTCACTGCCCTGGGTGGCGGGCACGGCCTCTACGGCTCACTTTCTGCCCTCAAACTTATCACCACCGCCCTGACCGCCGTGGTAACCGTGGCGGACGACGGTGGCTCCTCGGGTAAGCTCCGCGAAGAGCTGGACGTGCTGCCACCCGGCGACCTGCGCATGGCCCTTTCGGCCCTGTGCGATGATACCGACTGGGGACGCACCTGGCGCGACGTCATGCAGCACCGCTTCACCTCCCGAAGCGCAGACCGCCCCACCGCTCTTGAAAACCATGCCCTGGGCAACCTGCTGATTGTCACCCTCTGGGAGCTGTTGGGCGACACTATCGCCGGGCTGGACTGGGCCGGGGCCTTGCTTAACGCCCGCGGACGCGTGCTCCCCATGGCTACTAGGCCCCTGGTGATTGAGGGCGATATCGTTACCACCAACGACCACGGGGTGACCTTCCGCGATACCGTCCAGGGCCAGGCAACCCTGGCCAAGGCAGGGCGTGTAGACAAGGTCCGCCTGCTACCCGAGAACACCGAAGCCTGCCCGGACGCCGTCCGCGCGGTGCACGAAGCCGACTGGGTGGTCTTGGGGCCAGGTTCCTTCTATACCTCCCTGCTCCCGCACCTGCTCCTGCCCGGCCTGCGCGCCGCCATACTCAACACCAGCGCCAAGATTTGCCTGGTGATGAACCTCGAACTTGACGGCAAAGAAACCCGCGGCATGAGTGCCGCAGACCACCTGCTCGTTTTGCGTGAATACGTTCCAGAAATTAGGGTTAATACAGTCATCGCTGATCCCGCCGCCGCAGGAGAAGGCACGACATTTGAAGATGTAGCAGCCCAGCTAGGGGCGAAGGTGCTTTGGGCTGATGTGGCAGAAGCTGACCAACCTGGCGTGCACGACCCCCTTAAACTAGCAGCTGCCTACAAGCACGTCTTCAAACACTAACGCCGACCACACACCGGCACCCCGCGCTTACGAGAGCAGACACAACTTTGGAGGAAGACCCGCATGGCCCTGACGGCATCGGTCAAAGAAGAGCTGGCACACTACGAAGCCACGCGCTCATCCGTGCGTAAAGCTGAGGTAGCCACAATCTTGCGCTTCACGAACGGTCTTCACCTCGTGCAAGGCAAAATCGTGGTCGAAGCTGAAGTTGACCTCGAAACTACCGCAGAACGCCTGCGCTATAACATTGCCGAAATGTACGGCCACGACGCTTCCATTACCTCTATCTCCGGCGGCGGGCTGCGCCGGGGCGGGCGCTACCTTGTGCGCGTTGATCAGGGTGGTGAGGCCCTGGCCCGGCAGACCGGTTTGCTGGACGGACGTGGCCGCCCCGTCCGTGGTCTACCCCCTGCCGTGGTTAACGGCTCCCTGGCCGATGCTGAAGCTGTCATGCGTGGGGCTTTCCTGGCTCACGGGTCACTGACCGAGCCCGGTCGTTCGTCCGCCCTGGAATTTACCTGCCCCGGCCCCGAGGCTGCCCTGGCCCTGATCGGTGCCGCCCGTCGCCTGGACGTTATTGCAAAGGCCCGCGAAGTACGCGGTGTGGACCGGGTGGTCGTGCGCGACGGTGAAACCATCTCCCTACTGTTAGAGCGCATGGGGGCTGTAGATGCCCTCGATAACTGGCGGGAACGCCGCGCCCGTAAAGAGGTGCGCGCGACCGCTAACCGCCTCGCCAACTTCGACGATGCCAACCTGCGCCGGTCAGCCCAGGCCGCTGTGGCCGCCGGTGCCCGTGTTGAGCGAGCCCTAGAGATTCTGGGTGATAAGGTGCCCGAGCACCTGCGCTACGCCGGTGAACTGCGTGTTGCCCACAAGCAGGCCTCCCTCGACGAACTGGGCCGCCTGGCTGAACCTCCCATGACTAAAGACGCTATCGCCGGCCGTATCCGCCGCCTGATTGCTATGGCTGATAAGCGGGCAGCTGAACGCGGCATTCCCGGCACTGAAGCCGGTGTGAACGGCGTCAGTCACCTCAACTAAGCTGTGTGGGTTTTTGTTGGTTTGCCCTTTACTGGGTGGTCTTGCTCATGCTCTTACCCGGCAAAACCCATATTTCCAGGTCAAAACGGGGGGTAAGCGTCCTCAAACGCACGCAAGTCCACTTAAAAAAACGACAGAAACACACCAAAACTCACATAAACAGGGTATGATGGTTAACGAACCGGACGAGAGCTCACCCGCTTGAGCTGAAGGAACCACGTTTTCCCAAGTTCGGCGATGAAACGCCAGAACCGGCGTCTCGTCCACCAACGTCACTAACTGTATCTAGGAGTTTGATTTCAGTGACTGTACGCGTAGCTATTAACGGCTTTGGCCGCATCGGTCGTACCTTCTTCCGCGCAGCACAGCAGCACGGCGAAGGCTTCGAAATCGTTGCAATCAACGACCTGACCGACGTCAAGACCCTCGCACACCTGCTCAAGTACGACTCCATCATGGGTCGCTTCGACGGCGAAGTTGCTGTTTCTGAGAACGGCCTGACCGTCAACGGCAAGGAAATCAAGGTTCTGGCTGAGCGCAACCCCGCAGACCTGCCCTGGGCAGACCTCGGCGTAGACGTTGTTCTCGAATCCACCGGCTTCTTCACCGACGGTGAGAAGGCAAAGGCTCACCTCGAAGCTGGCGCCAAGAAGGTTATCCTCTCTGCACCCGGTAAGAACATCGACGGCACCTTCGTCATGGGCGTCAACGACGACCAGTACGATTCAGCCACCATGAACATCGTTTCAAACGCATCCTGCACCACCAACTGCCTGGCACCCATGGCTAAGGTACTGAACGACAAGTTCGGTATCGAGCGCGGTCTGATGACCACCATCCACGCCTACACCGCTGACCAGCGCCTGCAGGACGCCCCCCACTCAGACCTGCGCCGCGCCCGCGCCGCAGCCCTGAACATGGTTCCCACCTCAACCGGTGCAGCAGCAGCTGTTGGCCTGGTTCTGCCCGAACTCAAGGGCAAGCTGGACGGCTTCGCAGTTCGCGTTCCCACCCCCACCGGCTCCATCACCGACCTGACCTTCACCGCTTCACGCGAAGTTACCGTTGAAGAGGTCAACGCAGCCGTCAAGGAAGCAGCAGAGGGTGCCATGAAGGGCATCATCACCTACTCCGAGGAGCCCATCGTCTCCAAGGACATCGAAGGTGAGCCCGTTTCAACCGTCTTCGACGCACCCCTGACCAAGGTCATCGGCAACCAGGTCAAGGTTATCGCCTGGTACGACAACGAATACGGCTACGTTTCACGCCTGGTCATGTTCACCAACAAGGTAGTTGCAGCTCTCTAAGCTGTCATCCACCGGTCTTTCATGAGACAGCAATAGGATAGGGTTAGCGAATCGACGCGCACACGCGCGGTTCGCTAACCCTTACCTATACCCGGCACCACCCTGGTGCCCACCCCATTTACCCTCACAAACAATGGAGATGAAAACTCCCATGGCTAAGACTCTCGCAGAGCTCATTGACGGTGGCGTAGCAGGCCGCCGCGTTCTCGTCCGCTCCGACCTGAACGTACCCCTCAAGGACGGCGTCGTCACCGATGACGGCCGCGTCCGTGCCTCCCTGCCCGTACTCAAGAAGCTCACCGATGCCGGTGCCCGTGTCATCGTCACCGCCCACCTGGGTCGCCCCAAGGGTCAGGTAGACCCTCAGTACTCCATCAAGCCCGCAGCAGAGCGCCTGGCAGAACTGGCAGACTTCCCCGTCATCATCGCAACCGACCTGGTGGGCGAGGACGCCAAGGCTAAGGCCGAGGCTCTGAAGGACGGCGAACTGCTCGTCGTTGAAAACGTACGCTACGACGCCCGCGAAACCTCCAAGGACGACGCCGAGCGCGCCGAATTCGCAGCAGAGCTGGCAGCCCTGACCGGCGAGAACGGCGCCTACGTGAATGACGCCTTCGGTGCTGTGCACCGTAAGCACGCCTCGGTGTACGACATCGCCAAGGAACTGCCCGCCTACCTGGGCGACCTGGTCAAGACCGAAGTTGACGTCCTGCAGAAGGTCATCAAGAACCCCGACCGCCCCTTCGTTGTTGTCATGGGTGGCGCTAAGGTCTCAGACAAGCTGGCAGTTATCGACAACCTCATCGGCAAGGCAGACACCCTGCTGATCGGCGGCGGCATGGGCTACACCTTCGCCAAGGCCATGGGCTACGAGATCGGCCAGTCCCTGCTGGAAGAAGACCAGATCGAAAACTGCAAGCGCTACATGGAAGAAGCCCCCAAGAAGGGTACCGAACTCATCATCGCCTCAGACATCGTCTGGTCAGATGACTTCTCCAACGACGCTAACACCGAAATCCGCCCCATCGAAGACCTTACCGGCGGCAAGCTAGGCGCCAAGGCAGAGGGTCTCGACATCGGCCCCACAACCCGCGAACTCTTCGCCCAGAAGATCAAGGAAGCCAAGCTGGTCTTCTGGAACGGCCCCGTAGGCGTCTTCGAAATTGAAGCCTTCGCAGGCGGCACCAAGGCAGTAGCCGACGCCCTCGTCGAGTCAGAGGCATTCTCCATCATCGGTGGCGGCGACTCAGCATCAGCAGTGCGCAACCTGGGCTTCTCAGACGACCAGTTCGGCCACATCTCCACCGGCGGCGGCGCTTCCCTCGAATACATCGAAGGTAAGACCCTGCCCGGCCTCGAAGCACTCGGCGCCTAAAACAACACCACGTGGCAGTAAGCCACCCGGCGGTTAACCCGCCAGCGGGCAGGACGGGCACACCCACCGCGTCCTGCCCACCCACCTCAAGATTTCGCGAAAGGAACGAGCCCATGACTCGCAAGCCCCTCATCGCAGGCAACTGGAAGATGAACATGGACCACACCGAAGGTGTGACCCTGCTCCAGAAACTGGCCTGGACCCTGGACGACACCAACTTCGACTACGACACTGCCGAAGTTGCCGTTTTCCCTCCCTTCACCGACATCCGCTCCGTACAGACCCTCGTTGACGGCGACAAGCTCAACATCGTCTACGGTGGCCAGGACCTCTCAGACCAGGACTCCGGCGCCTACACCGGCGATATCTCCGGCGTCTTCCTCAAGAAGCTCGGTGCAACCTACGTGCTGGTCGGTCACTCAGAGCGTCGCACCATCCACGGCGAAACCGACGCCGTCTGCGCCGCTAAGGTACAGGCTGCCTACCGCAACGAGCTCACCCCCGTACTCTGCGTCGGTGAAGGCCTCGACAAGCGCGAAGCCGGCGAGCACGTCGACTTCACCCTGGACCAGCTGCGCGGCTCCATCGAGGGCCTGACCGCAGAACAGGCTGAGACCCTGGTCGTAGCCTACGAACCCGTCTGGGCTATCGGTACCGGCAAGGTTGCAACCGCAGCTGACGCCCAGGAAATGAGCAAGGCTATCCGCGAGGAACTGACCAAGCTCTACTCCGCAGAGGTCGCCGATAAGGTTCGCGTACTCTACGGCGGTTCCGTCAAGGCAGCATCAGCCCCCGAGATCATGGCAGAGGCAGACGTCGACGGCGTACTGGTGGGCGGTGCATCCCTCGACGCCACCGAATTCGCTAACATCGCACGATACAAGGCCTAAAAAATACCCTAACTAGGGGTATAGTAGATTGGTGGCGCTTCGAAACGCCCTTCAACCCGACTGAAAGGTTCTGCGTGGAAACCCTCAAGATTATCCTGATGGTCCTGATCGCTATCGCGAGCATTCTTACCATCCTGCTGGTTCTACTGAACCGCGGTAAGGGCGGCGGCCTCTCAGATATGTTCGGTGGTGGCATGACCACCTCACTGAACTCTTCGGGCATGGCATCTAAAAACCTGATTCGCCTGACCGTTACAGTGATTCTGCTGTGGGTCTTTGCAATTATCGGTTACGCCCTGGTGATGCGTTTCTCTGAGGTTGCTGTTATCTAGGCTTACATCAAAAATTCCCGCCTACCGGTTCACCGGTAGGCGGGAATTTTTTTGTCTCTGAATCCCTGAACTCTAGGAAGCTGAGCCGAGGGCGTCCTCGGTTGCCAGAATCAGGGTTTCGAGCAGGCCGCGGGCTCCAGCTGCCGGGGTCTGGGTGAGGATCTCGGCGGTTAGCTGGGTTTCAGGCAGAGCGGACGCCGCCCGCAGACGGGCAGTTGCCTCGGCCTTGTCGCTCCCGGCAACCAGGAACCAGATGCGCTCTGAGTAGTTGATCACCGGCAGGGTCAGGCTTACGCGGGTGGGCGGGGGCTTGGGGGAGTTGTGCACCGCAAGGGTGGTGGCCTCAGCCTCTAGAATCTCGGCCCGGTCGGGGAAGAGGGAGGCGATATGGCCATCGGGCCCCATACCCAGTAGGGTCAGGTCAAAGAGGGGGGAGGCCTCACCCTCGGGGGCGTAGCGGGCTAGCTCAGCGGTGTAGGCTTCGGCCGCTGCCTCCGGGGTGTCAAAAACATCTGAGGCACCCATGACGTGCAGGTTCTCCTCCGGTAGTCCCAGGGAGGTGAGCCAGGCGTCCTTGGCCTGCTGTTCGTTGCGATCAGCGTGGCCGCGAGGTACAAAACGCTCGTCTGACCACCAGAAATGAACCTTAGACCAGTCCACGGTAGCGCTCAGCGGGCTTTCTGCAATACCCGCAAGCACCGCAATGCCCATAGTGCCACCGGTCAGCGAGAGGTGGGCAATACCGCGGGCAGCCACAGCGGTTGCAGCTACATTGATGATGCGGGTGGCACCTGCCAGCTGCAGCTGGGCCTTATCGAGGTGGGGAACGACGATAGGATTAGGCATCGTAGACCTCCGTATAGTCGGCGCCCTCATCGTGCACATCGTCTACGTTCACATCGACCACGATGTTGCCACTGGCGACAACAGACTTGAGCACCTCGCCGTAGACCTCATCGGGGTCAAGGCGACGCAGCTCTTCTGCCAGGCAGTCGGCCAGGGAGCGGGCCGGCAGGGAAATCTGCTGGTCGGGCACACCGGGGGAAGAAATGGTGGCAATGTTGCGACCGGGGCGGTGGATGATGATGGAGCCGTCTTCGCGTTCAAGTTCTACCTTGTAGAGGCCGCGCTGCACATCGGTGGTGCGCAGGTGCACCTCAGCGCCCAGGCGGTCACCCAGCCAGGCACCGAGCAGAACAACCGAGGGGCTCATGGACGAACCGGAGACCACCACGCGCTTGACGGGGGAGGGCTCGATCTGGTCGAAGACAGCAGCAATCTGAATACGCCAGAGGGTCAGGCGAATCCATGCCAGGTCGGTGTCGCCGTCCTTGTAGCTGGCAGCCAGCTTCTCTAGCACACCCAGGGGGGCATAGGCGCGGGCTGAATCGGTGATACGGCGCTGGGCAATCTTGCCGATAGAGTGCTCTGCGGGGTTCTCAGGAACCGAGTGGGGCCACCAGGCAACGATGGGGGAGTCAGGCAGTAGCAGCCCCGAAATCAGGGACTCGGTAGCAACCGCTGCCGAGCCGTACCCGCGCAGAATGATGAGCTCTGAAGCACCCGCGTCGCCGCCCACGTAAATGCGGGCATCAAGCCGATCGTCGGCGTCCTGACCGTAATCAATGTGGACGATAATGCGGGAAGGGTGCTCGTAGGAGGCCTTCAGGGCCGCCTCAACCGCTGTCTTTGAGTGGCCCTTCTCGGCCAGAATGACCAGGGTGAGCACACGAGAGGACGTGGTCGCCCCCTCCTCACTGCGCAGGCGGGAAAGCTCCTTGGCAACCTCGCCCACAGTGGTGTCTTTGAGTTTCTTCATCATGGGCGCCTCCAAGCACGGCCGTCGCGTTCCAGCATTTCGTGGGCAGAAGCCGGGCCCCACGAACCGGGGGCGTAGGCTTCGGGTTTGATTTTGTTTTCTTCCCAGTATTCTTCGAAGGGGTCAAGAATCTTCCAGGAGAGCTCAACCTCTTCGTGGCGGGGGAAGAGCGGGGGCTCACCGAGCAGCACATCGAGAATCAGACGCTCGTAGGCCTCGGGGGACTCTTCGGTGAAGGAGTGGGAGTAGCCAAAGTCCATGTTGACGTCGCGGATTTCCATCTGGGTGCCGGGCACCTTCGAGGCAAAGCGCAGGGTCATGCCCTCATCGGGCTGCACGCGAATCACAATCGCGTTCTGGCCGGAGCTATCGGCACTGCCGCCAAAGAGCAGGTTGGGAGCCTTCTTGAAGACCACAGCAATCTCGGTGACGCGGCGGCCCAGACGCTTACCCGCGCGCAGGTAGAAGGGCACGCCCGCCCAGCGGCGGGTGTTGATGTTCAGCTTGAGGGCGGCGAAAGTTTCGGTGCGGGAGTCGGCGGGAATGTCGTTCTCGTCAAAGAAGCCATTGACCTCTTCACCGCCCTGGTTGCCGGCAGCGTACTGGCCGATGGCAAAGGCTGAGGCAATATCATCGGGAATCTGGACTGCCTCAAGCACCTTGGCCTTCTCGGCGCGCAGGTGCTCGGCGTTGAAGCTGACGGGCTCTTCCATGGCAGTGAGTGCCAGCAGCTGCAGCAGGTGGTTCTGAATGACGTCGCGGGCAGCGCCCACGCCGTCGTAGTAGCCAGCGCGGGTACCGATGCCGATGTCTTCGGCCATGGTGATCTGCACGTGGTCGACGTTGGTGGCGTTCCACAGGGGCTCGAACATCTGGTTGGCAAAGCGCATGGCCAGAATATTCTGCACGGTTTCTTTGCCCAGGTAGTGGTCGATACGGAAGACCGAATCGGCGGGGAAGACCCGCTCAACAATGGCGTTGAGCTCGCGGGCGGTTTCGAGATTGTGGCCGAAAGGCTTTTCGATAACCACACGGCGCCAACCCTCGTGCTGGTTGTGGTTGGCCAGGTTGTGATCGGCTAGCTTCTGCAGTACCTGGTCGAAGTCTTTGGGCGGAATCGACAGGTAGAAGGCGTGGTTGCCGCGGGTGCCTCGGGTTTCGTCGAGCTCTGCCAGGGTTGCCTTGAGCTTTTCAAAGGACTCATCGGAGTCGAAGGTGCCGGTGACAAAGCGAATGCCGGCAGCGAACTGGTTCCAGACGTCCTCTCGGAAGGGGGTACGGGCGTGGGCTTCAACGTGCCCGCGCACCTCCTGCTGGAAGTCCTCGTGGCTCCACTCGCGGCGTCCGAAACCCACCAGGCCAAAGCTGGGCGGGAGCAGGCCGCGGTTAACCAGGTCGTAGACCGCGGGGAGTAGTTTCTTGCGCGCAAGGTCGCCGGTGACGCCGAAGAAGACCAGGGAGGACGGGCCTGCCACGCGGGTTAGTCTGCGGTCGCGCGGGTCGCGCAGGGGGTTTGAATCGTGAGTGTTGGCCACCGCCGTGAATCCTTCACAGGTTGGTTGGGGCGGCAGCTGCGAAAGGCGTGGGGGCTGCCGCGGTTCTCTTGTTCTAGTGTACTAGTGCCCACCGGGCCGGCAGGTGCTTGCCGCCGGGCTGGGGCGAGGTGAGCGGGTGCAGTGAGGGTGGGGGGGATAGGCCCCCCACCCTCAGCATGAAACGGTACTACTTGCTGTCAGCCAGTGCGGTGGTGACGGTATCGAGCAGTTCCTTCCAGGAGACCTCGAACTTCTCAACGCCTTCGGTTTCCAGCTTCTCAACCACGTCGTTGTAGGAGATACCTACAGCTTCGAGCTGGTTGAGGATCTCGGTGGATTCCTCGTAGGTGCCCTCGATAGCGTTACCAGCAACCTCTGCGTGGTCGAAGGTTGCGTTGAGGGTTGCCTCGGGCATGGTGTTGACGGTGCCGGGGGCTGCAATTTCGGTGACGTAGAGGGTGTCGGGGTAGGCAGGGTTCTTCACGCCGGTGGATGCCCAGAGCGGACGCTGGCGGTTGGCACCTGCGGCTTCCAGGCGGGCCCAGCGCTCGGAGGAGAAGGCCTGCTCGTAGACCTCGAAGGCCAGGCGGGCGTTAGCTACACCGGCCTTGCCGCGCAGGGCGAGGGCTTCGTCGGTGCCGATGGCCTCAAGGCGGGCGTCAATTTCGGTATCGACGCGGGAGACGAAGAAGGAGGCTACGGAGTGAATCTTTGAGAGGTCCTTGCCGTTTTCCAGTGCCTTTTCGAGGCCCAGCAGGTAGGCGTTGATGACGGCGCGGTAACGCTCCAGGGAGAAAATCAGGGTGACGTTGACCGAGATACCTTCGCCCAGGGCCTCAGCGATGGGCTCCAGGCCCTCTTCGGTGGCGGGAATCTTGATTATGACGTTCTCGCGGCCAACTGCTGAGTAGAGTTCCTTGGCCTGAGCTAGGGTCGCAGCTGATTCGCGGGCCAGCAGGGGAGAGACCTCGATGGAGACGCGGCCGTCAAAGCCCTGGGTTGCCTCGTAGATGGGGGCAAAGACATCGCAGGCGTCGCGCACATCGTCAATCATGGCAGCAAAGCCAGCTGCTTCTGCTTCGGCGCCCTCTGCTGCCAGCTTCTTCATCTGCTCGGCGTAGGCTGCGCCGTTCGACAGGGCGGCAGCGAAAATGGAGGGATTAGTGGTGACACCGACAACGTTCTTGGTGTCGATCAGTTCCTGCAGGTTACCGCTGGTGAGACGATCGCGGGAGAGGTCGTCGAGCCAGATGGAGACGCCTGCGTCAGAAAGCTTCTGGGTGGGGGTAGTCATAATGTTTTCCTTGAATTTTAGTTCGGTTAGCGGGCAGCAGCGATGGACTCGCGCGCCTTGGCAGCAACGTTCTCGGCGGTGAAGCCGTAGTCGGCGAAGAGTTCTTCGGCTGAGGCTGAGGCACCGTAGTGTTCCAGGGAAACGGCGCGGCCTGCTTCGCCCAGAATGTCCATCCAGGGCATGGCCAGACCGGCTTCAACGGTCACGCGGGCCTTGACGGCGGAGGGGATGACTGATTCGCGGTACTCGGCAGACTCGGCTGCGAACCACTCGCGGCAGGGCATGGAGACAACGCGGGCAGCGATGCCCTCTTCTGCCAGCTGGGTGCGGGCAGCTAGGGCAACCTCGACCTCAGAACCGGTGGCAATCAGGATGACGTCGGGGGTGCCTTCGGTATCAGCTAGTACGTAGCCGCCGCGGGCAGCGCCGTTAGCAGAAGCAAACTTCTCGCCCTCGGCGTCCGCGTGCAGGTCTTCACGAACCACGTTGGTCAGGTTCTGGCGGGAGAGCACCAGCCCGGCGGGGTGATCCTTGATGTCCAGGATCTTGCGCCAGGCGACGGCGGTTTCGTTGCCGTCGGCGGGGCGGACGACATCGAGGTTGGGGATCGCGCGCATAGCGGTCAGGTGTTCAACGGGTTGGTGGGTGGGGCCGTCCTCACCCAGACCGATGGAGTCGTGGGTCCAGACGAAGATGTTGGGCACACCCATCAGCGCTGCCAGGCGGACGGCTGGGCGCTGGTAGTCGGTGAAGACGAAGAAGGTGCCAGAGAAAGGACGGGTTGGTGAAGACAGCACGATACCGTTGGTGATAGCTGCGGCGGCATGCTCGCGAATACCGAAGTGCAGCACACGGCCGTAGGGGTGGCCGGTCCAGCTCTTGGTGGAACGGGACTCGGGGTTAAAGGACTTCTCGGTATCGATGGTGGTGTTATTGGACCCGGCCAGGTCAGCCGAACCGCCCCAGAGCTCGGGCAGAACCGGAGCGATTGCGTTGATGACCTTGCCTGATGCTGCACGGGTTGCGATGGAGGTGCCAGCCTCAAAGGTGGGCAGGGCCTCATCAAGCTCGGCAGGCAGCTCACCCGCAAGCAGGCGCTCGTAGAGCTTGGCCTGCTCGGGGTTGGCGGCAGCCCAGGCGTCGAAGGATTTCTGCCACTCGTCGCGCTCAGCTGCGCTGCGCTCAACCAGGGCGCGGGTGTGCTCAAGAATCTCGGGCTCTACCACGAAGTGCTGTTCGGGGTCGAAGCCCAGTGCCTTCTTGGTGGCTGCAACTTCGTCGGCACCCAGCTTGGAGCCGTGGATGCCACCGGTGTTCTGCTTGGTGGGGGCGGGGTAGCCGATGATGGTGCGCAGCTCGATGAAGGAGGGCTTATCGGTGACCTTGGTTGCTGCGACGATAGCGTCGTAGAGGGCCTCGACGTCTTCCTTGTAGTCGCCGCCAGCGGTCCAATCGACCTGGGCAACGTCCCAGCCGTAGGCCTCGTAGCGGGCTGCGACGTCCTCGGTGAAGGCTACATCGGTGTCATCTTCAATCGAGATGTGGTTGCGGTCGTAGATCACGACCAGGTTGCCCAGCTGCTGGTGGCCGGCCAGAGCGGACGCCTCGGCGGTCACGCCCTCCTGCACATCGCCCTCAGAAGCAATGGTGAAGACGGTGTGGTCAAAGGGGGAGGTGCCGGGGGCAGCTTCGGGGTCGAAGAGGCCGCGCATGCGGCGCTGGGCGTAGGCAAAGCCCACAGCGGACGCCAGACCCTGGCCCAGGGGGCCGGTAGTGATTTCGACACCCTTGGTATGGCCAAATTCGGGGTGGCCGGGAGTCAGGGCGCCCGCGGTGCGCAGGGCCTTAATGTCGTCAAGCTCCAGACCAAAACCACCCAGGAAGAGCTGGTTGTACAGGGTCAGTGAGGTGTGGCCGGGGGAGAGAATGAAGCGGTCACGGCCCTCCCAGCGGTCATCGCGGGGATCCTGACGCATGACCTTCTGGAAGAGCAGGTAGGCCACAGGAGCCAGGCTCATTGCGGTACCGGGGTGGCCCGAGCCAACCTTCTCAACGGCGTCCGCAGCAAGCACACGAGCGGTATCAACCGCGCGCTGGTCTTTCTCGGTCCATTCAAGCTTCTGATTCAGGTTAGGCATCAGCCGTCCTCTCTCAATCTGGCTACCCAGAAATATTCATCAAACTTATTCTTTTACCCGCCCACCGTCGCCCAGCGGGGCAAGCCCACACAAGCACACGGTAAAACCGGCAAAAGACGCTACTTCCAGGATAGTTCACCTGCGCATATGTGGGCTTGGTTTGCCTCTCAGCGGACACCCCCCAGTCAGGGGTGCGCTTAATCTATTAGCCAGGGGATAGGTAGGCGTTATACGATGTAATTTGACCAAAAGCTCTTTTGCCGTGCTCACAAACCGGCCAAGGTCGGCTAAAAGTGATGGGCACCACCAAAAAATCGGTGCGAGGGGCGCCCGGACGCGCAGACGGCGTCCGCCCCCAACACGCCGAAAACCGTCACCTGTTTCACATAGTGAATCACCCGGCGGGGAACCGAAGAGCTGCACACACAACAGTCAAGGGAAGTCAGCATACGTGAAGGGCCATGGCATCAACACCGTGATCGACCGTACCGAAGAAGGCCAGCAAACCCCAGCTGCGCCTGCACCCGGCCGCGTCTCCCTGGGCCGCAAAATTAGGGCCTACATTCACCTCACGAAGCCTCAAATTATCGAGCTGCTGCTGGTGACCACCGCGCCCACCATGATTTTTGCCGCCGGTGGCTTCCCCAACCTCTGGCTGGTGCTCCATACGATGATTGGCGGGTCACTTGCCGCCGGGGCGTCCTGTGCCTTCAACTGCTATATCGACCGCGAAGCTGATCGACTGATGAAGCGCACCGAGAAGCGTCCGCTGGTCACCGGTGATCTTACCGACCGGGAAGCCCTGGTCTTCGCCTGGGTACTGTCGGTCATCTCGATTATTTACCTCTACTTCCTGGTCAACCCGCTGGCTGCCGGTCTCGGTGTCGTCGCGATTTTCCTCTACGTTGTCTTCTACTCCCTGTGGCTGAAGAAGCGCACCAAGCAGAACATCGTCTGGGGTGGCCTGGCGGGCTGCATGCCGGTCTTTATCGCCTGGGCGGCTGTAGAGAACACCATTTCTTGGGCCGCTGTGGTGCTCTTTATGGTGATTTTTCTCTGGACGCCCCCGCACTACTGGCCCCTGTCGATGAAATACGCCGAAGACTACCGGGCCGCCGGCATTCCCATGCTGGGCGCGACCGACTCGGCCAAGAGCGTCTCGGTTCAGGTGGTGTTGTACGGCTGGGCCATGGTCATGTGCTCCCTGCTGCTCGTACCGTTGGGCGGCGCTGGTTGGGTGTACACCGCAACCGCTGTGCTGATTGGGGCCTGGTTCCTCTACCACTGCCACAAGCTGCACCGCCTGGCCCTGGCGGAGCAGGCAACCAGCCGAACCGCTATGGTGGTTTTCCACGGCTCAATCACCTACCTGACCGTGCTGTTTATTGCCCTGGCGGTCGACCCCTTCGTGGGTGGCCCGGTGCTCCCTCTCTAAGCCCCCTACCCAGGTAGGTACCATCTAAATAAGAAATACCCACGAACTAGGTGGGTATTTCTTATTTAGATGGTCTTTTCTCTCGGAGTCTAGCGGTCGAGGAGGTAACGGATCTCAGCTGCGATTTCTGCTCGACGCGTCATCAGATCCACCCATCGATACCGGCGAACAGTCCACCCCGAATTTTGGAGAAGAGATTCCCTCCGTCGTTCAGCCCATTCAGCCTTATGTCGCGGCCCGAAGTTCTCGTACTTCATCTCGCCATCAAATTCCAGGGCTATCCTGTAATCGGTGTAGGCTAAATCAACCCTGTATCGAAGCCCTCTCAGCGTTACCTCAACTTGCTCAGCGGGTGCTGGTAGGCCAGCCTCAATGAGAATAAGACGAAGAAGGGTTTCCCCCGGGCTCTCGGCAAAAGGACTCATAGCATTCATAACTCTGCGGCACTTTGATGATCCCCACCCAGTAACCTGAGAGAGCTCATGGGCAAGACCCTCAACGCTGGCTAACCCTTGATGAAGAGCGCTATCTGCAATCACAGTTGCCTCTTCAAATGGCAGGAATCGGGAACAATCTACAACCGTCTGAACTAAACCTGTCACTCTAAAACCGCCCACCAGCGTCCTGTGCTCTTCTATCGGCTTATAGGTGTAATGTTTGCGTGTTCCGGCTGCCCTGCCGCGAGAATCCGGTGGTCCAACGATATCCACTGCCGGTGGGGTCTTCGCTAGAGCTAATCCGTGTAGGCAGGCTGCTGCTGCGTGCGAGAACGTGGTAGTAGGGTCAGATATGTGCACAGCGGCAATATGTACCCGGTAGATTTCATGGGGTTTCAAGGAGCTCCACCAGGCAGTTGGGCAGTAGATGCCCTTTCTGATGCGGGTAAGTTGTTGGTCTGCCAGCCCTCGTCTGATGCTGTCATGGGTATAGCCCTGGTCTAGGAGTTGCTGGGTCGTACGTATCGTGGTGGTGTATTTATTCATCTTCATGACAATAGGCATAACCAAGGCCAAATCTTTTGGCTAGCGTTGGAGGTGATTGTGGATAAGGTTTGGGCACTGCCAATAGTGAGAATTCGGGAGGGAGGTACTCCGACTTACCTAAAATTGGTGCAGCTATGACGGCATTGTGAAGAGATCCCGGGGCCCTGTGGAAAAGACCATTTAAATCAGAAAAACCCACCTAGTTCGTGGGTTTTTCTGATTTAGATGGTACCTATCGAGGAGGCTATGGTGTTAGGACGCGCCCCGCCGCCTTCTCGCGCGCAGCGGGAGACGACAGCACCAGCTGCCGCTCAAACAGCGATGACGCGGCCAGAGCGAACACACCCGACCCGATCAGGTGCATCTCCACCAGCCAAATCGGCAGGCCGTTGAAGTACTGGGTGTAACCCACGATGGCCTGGTAGCCCAGCACCACCAGCACAAAGACCAAAGATTTGCCAAAGATAGGGGCCCAGCCCTTCTGCTTCCACAGCACAAAAAAGCCCAGCACCGATGCGCAGTAAATCCACACAAGAGAACCGTGCAGGCGGGTCACCCATACCGGGTTAAAAGCGTGGCGGTGGGTCTCGGCGTCACCGGCGTGCGGGCCGGTACCCGTCGTAACGGTGCCCATGAACATCAGTGCAACAACCAGCACCACGCCGACCCAACCGAGCATCCGCATGAGGTGGGCGGACGCGGGGGCGCCGGCGTCCGCGCCCCGAGCCGGGGCATGAGCTGGGGCAGCGGAGGGGACGAGCCCCTCGCGGGCAGCGGTGCCCTCGAAGTAGCGGTAGACGCGGTTGAGGTAGATACCGGCGATCATAATCATGAGTGCTGAGAGCATGTAGTGGGCGGTAATCATCCAGGGGTTGAGGCGCAGCCACACCGAAATACCACCGACCACAGCCTGCACCGGAATACCCCAAAGCAGCAGCAGAGTCAGGTTGAAGAGGTCAGAGTAGCGGGAGCGAGGGGCGACTAAGCCACGGGACTCCAACCGAGCACCGATACCTTGAGCACGGAAGTTCTCAAAGCGGCTGCCTACGAGCAGACCCCACATGAAGCTACCCAGAGTCACAGGCTCCGGGAACACCACTCGCAGCACTGCTAGGAAGGCGATGATGGTTACGGCGACCAGCACGAAGGTCAGCAGGCGGTTGCCGAATTCGACCATGCCGTGGATGCCCATTTCTGGGGTGGTAGTCCAGGAGCCGTCTGAGGTACAGCGGGGCCAGGCGTCGCAGCCCAGGCCGGAGCCGGTTAGGCGGACGACGCCTCCGGAGATAATCAGCACAATGTTGGCGAGGGCTACAGCCCAGGCGGTCTTTTTAATCCAGCGGGTGTAGTGGCGGGGGATAAGGTGTTCACCCAGGGTAGTTGGCTGGTAGGTTCCAGCGGTGGGTGTGTGTGGGGTCGGCATGGAGCGTTCCTTCACAAAGGTTGCGGATGGTCTGGGTCAGGCTAGGCTGACCATTTAAAGAATCGGGTGGCCAGGGCAGCAAAGAGAACGGTTGCCACCAGCAGGATGAGGTGGGGTAGAAGCAGGAAGCTCTGGTAGATGTAGTCCCCGCGCAGGGCGTTACCCAGGGCAGCTGAGGGGAGCAGGTCAATGATGGGGGATAGCCAGGTGGGGTAGCGGTCGGTGGGAATTAATATGCCACCGGCTGCTGCTAGAACTACCCACGCCATATTGACGATAGCCAGGGTCGCTTCGGCACGCACGGTCCCGGCAATGAGTAGCCCCAGGGAGGTAAAGCAGGCTGCCCCCAGTAAGAGGGTCGGCAGGGACATGAGGACGCCGGGCACGGTGGCCGTCCAGCCCAGCAGCTGACCGAGTGCCCCCACCAGCAGGTACTGAATCAGGAGCACCGAGAGTACCGCCAGCACTTTGCCCGCAATCAGGCCGCCCTTGCCCAGTGGGGTAGTAGATATGAAGCGTAGCACCCCGTAGCGGCGGTCGAAACCGGTGGCAATGCCCTGGCCCGAGAGCGCGGTGGAGAGTACGCAGAGGGCCAGTACGCCGGGTACAGCTATATCGACCCGGCTCACCCCGTAACGGGTAGCCCAGGGGTCGAGAAAACCGGTGTAGGCAAGTGCCAGCAGGCCCATGATGGGGAAGGCGATGTTCAGCATAAGCTGCTCGCCGTTTTTGAGCATGGCGATGGTTTCGAACTTGCCCTGGGCTAGCACGCGGGTGAGGGCCGGTGCTGCTGTTGAGGTGGTGCTCATCGGATATCACTGCCTGATAGTTCGAGGAAGACGTCTTCTAGGGTGCGGTTGGTCAGGGAGAACTCGCCGGGCATGATGCCCTGGGCGGCCCAGTAGGCGGTGAGATTTGCCAGATGCTGGGGGGCGAGAGGACCGCTCAACCGGTAGTGCCCTTCGGAGCTTTCAACCAGTTGGAGAGGGGAATCTGCCTGCGGCCAGATTGCTTCACGAGTAATGCCGGTCGGTGCGGTAAAGGTGAGGCAGCGGGTGTCGTCCTGCCCGCTGGCTAGCACCTGAGCCATGGTTCCGGCCAGTACGACCCTGCCGTGCTCAATCATGTAGACGTAGTCGGCGATGCGCTGGGCGTCATCGAGCAGGTGGGTGGTGAGTACAACGGCTACGCCGGCGTCGCGCTGTTCGCGGATAATGTCGAAAACGACGCTGCGGGATTGCGGGTCGAGCCCGGCGGTGGGCTCGTCAAGAAAGAGAATCTCGGGCCGCCCAATGATAGCCGCAGCCAGCGCAACGCGCTGCTTTTGCCCGCCTGAGAGCCTGCGGATGGTGGTCCCGTTAAAGGAATCAATGCCGAGCCGGGCTGCTAGGGCATCAACGTCGAGGGGGGTGGTGTACATGCGGGCGATGTGCCGCAGCAGAGGAAGCGGACGGACGGACGGGGGGAGGCCGCCGTCCTGCAGCATAATGCCCACGCGGGCACGCAGCTCAGGGGAGGCTCCCCAGGGAGTATGACCGAGTAGGGAGACGCTACCGCCGGTGGGCTTGAGTAGCCCCTGAGCGCAGGCTAGGGTGGTGGTTTTTCCGGCCCCGTTAGCTCCTAGCAGAACCGTTACCTGCCCCGCTTCAATGGTGAGGGAGAGGTGGTCTACCGCTCGTTTGAGCCCCTCGCTGGTGAGGGCTTCGGGGTGCTTGCGTGCGAAGTCCTTGGAGGGGGTAAAGTCCTTGACCAGGTTGTTAATGATGAGAGCGGCGGACGCGGGTGCGTCAGATGCGCTCTCACGTGGGCTAAGGCTGGGGGGCAGATGGTGTGTCGTCACCCGTCTATTCTAGCCCTTTCGTTTCGGCTCTGGGCGGACACCTACCGCTGTACTGCCTTAAATAGGTTGGCCTTACTAGCTTAAGGTTCCACAATTACGACATACTTTATTTGTGTATTCCGCAGAGAAAGGCAGAACTGTGTCCACTAAAACTGCCCGCCCTGCAGAAACAGAGGAACGCACGCGCGACCGCGTGCTCCAGGGAGTTCTCACTCACGGCCCTGTTTCTGCGGCCAAACTGGGTGAACTGCTCAGCCTCACCCCGGCAGCCGTCCGCCGCCACCTCGACGCGCTTGAAAAGAACAACCTCATCGAGGTTGCCTCCCACCGCCAGCACGGTGCCGGAGCCGGCCGTCCCGCCCGCCGCTATGTCATCGCCCCGCAGGGCCACAGCGAACTGGGCAACGACTACCTCGACATCGCCCGCGACGCCCTCACCATGCTGAAGGACGCCGTCGGTGAAGACGCCCTGCGCCAGTTCGCCTCAGCCCGCGCCCACGATATGGCAGAGCGCTACCGCCCCATCGTCGAAGCAGCGGGCGATGACGTCTCAGCCCGCGCCGAAGCGCTGGCAGAAGCAATGACTCGCGACGGCTTCGTCGCCACCGCCAACGAGATGGCCCCGGCTGTTGGTATGAGGTCTAAGCTGCCAGATAACCTGCTTGCCTCTATTCAGCTCTGCCAGGGCCACTGCCCCGTGCGAGACCTCGCCGAAGACTTCTCCGTCTTTTGCGACCAGGAAACCGAAATCATCTCCGAACTTCTCGGGGTCGATGTGCGCAGACTCTCCACCATGGCAGGTGGCGCCCACGTCTGCACCACCCACATCCCGTTGGGCCGCCCACCGGCGTCCGCCCCGCTAAACTCCGAAGAAACCGCAGGCGACACAGCCCCCTAAAACTTTCCACCGGCAGGGCATGCCCAGCAGATCCTGCCACTGAGAAGAAGAATTCACCGACTTACCTCGGTGAAAACCAACCCACCAAGAAAGGCCGTAATGACTGAACAGGTTGAGCGCACTGCCAACAACACCGTCATTTCAGAAATTCTGGAGGCAAACCCCGAACTCGAAGGTATCGGTACCTACGAGTACGGCTGGGCTGACTCCGATGAAGCAGGCCAGGCTGCAAAGCGTGGTCTTGACGAAGATGTCGTACGCGACATTTCAGCCAAGAAGAACGAACCCGAATGGATGCTGGACCTTCGTCTGAAGGCCCTCAAGTTCTTCGACCGCAAGCCCATGCCCGCCTGGGGTGCAGACCTCTCGGACATCGACTTCGACAACATCAAGTACTTCGTCCGCTCCACCGAGCGCCAGGCAGAAACCTGGGAAGAACTGCCCGAAGACATCCGCAACACCTACGAGAAGCTGGGCATTCCCGAAGCTGAACGTAACCGCCTGGTCGCCGGCGTTGCCGCCCAGTACGAGTCAGAGGTCGTCTACCACCAGATCCGCGAGGACCTCGAAGCCCAGGGCGTTATCTTCCTGGACACCGACACCGCCCTCAAGGAACACCCCGAATTCTTCGAGGAATACTTCGGCTCCGTCATCCCCGCCGGTGACAACAAGTTCGCAGCCCTGAACACCGCCGTATGGTCAGGTGGCTCCTTCGTCTACGTGCCCCCGGGTGTTCACGTAGAGATCCCCCTGCAGGCCTACTTCCGTATTAACACCGAGAACATGGGCCAGTTCGAGCGTACCCTCATCATCGCTGACGAGGGATCCTACGTTCACTACATCGAAGGCTGCACCGCCCCCATCTACAAGACCGACTCATTGCACTCAGCAGTCGTTGAAATCGTGGTCAAGAAGAACGCCCGCGTTCGCTACACCACCATTCAGAACTGGTCGAACAACGTCTACAACCTGGTGACCAAGCGCGCCATCGCCCACGAGGGTGCCACCATGGAATGGATCGACGGCAACATCGGCTCCAAGGTCACCCAGAAGTACCCCGCTGTTTACATGGTCGGTGAGCACGCCAAGGGTGAAACCCTCTCCATCGCTTTCGCAGGCGAGGGCCAGCACCAGGACACCGGTTCCAAGATGGTCCACATCGCCCCCAACACCTCATCCACCATCGTGTCCAAGTCTGTGGCTCGTAACGGTGGCCGTGCCGCCTACCGTGGCCTGGTCCAGGTGCGCGAAGGTGCTTCCCACGCTAAGAGCTCGGTGGTCTGTGACGCCCTGCTGGTCGACACCATCTCCCGCTCAGATACCTACCCCTACGTAGATATCCGCGAGGACGACGTCACCATGGGCCACGAGGCAACCGTCTCCCGCGTCTCAGAAGAACAGCTCTTCTACCTGCAGCAGCGCGGCCTGCCCGAAGACGAAGCTATGGCCATGATTGTGCGCGGCTTCGTGGAGCCCATCGCCCGCGAGCTGCCCATGGAATACGCGCTTGAACTTAACCGCCTGATCGAACTCCAGATGGAAGGATCCGTAGGCTAAATTATGGCTAACGCAGAAAACCAGGGTCACAACAACCCCGCGATTCCCGGTATGGACCAGGAAGGTGAGAAGCTTGCAACCGAGCTGGCCACCGACGACACCATCCGCGTCTCAAAGCACAACACCGACAAGGTCGAGATTGACGTCTCCCGCGCCGAGCGTAAGACCTCCTACAAGGTTGAAGACTTCGCAGCTCTCACCGGCCGTGAAGAAGACTGGCGTTTCACCCCGCTCAAGCGTCTGGGCGGTCTGCACACCGATGAACTCACCGGTGCTGCCCCCGCCGTAGAGGTCAACGCGCCTGCTGGCGTCCAGGTCGAGACTATCGCCCGCGACGACGCCCGCATTGGCTCCGCCGGTATTCCCGAGGACCGCGTAGCGGCCAACGCCTGGAGCACCTTCTCCGAGGCAACCGCCATTACCGTTCCCGCCGAAGCTGAACTGGAAGGCCAAATTGAGGTTGCTATCAACGGCACCCATAAGGACGCCGCAGCCCAGCACCTCTTCATCGAGACCAAGCCCTTCTCCAAGGCCGTTGTTGTGCTGCGCCACACTGGCTCAGCCGTGCTCTCCCAGAACGTTGAATTCAAGGTGGGGGACTCGTCCTCTCTGACCGTCATCACCGTTCAGCAGTGGGAGGACGACGCAATTCACGCCTCAGCCCAGTACGCTGCTCTGGGGCGTGACGCCAAGTTCAAGCACGTCAACATCTCCCTCGGTGGTGACCTGGTGCGCGTCACCCCCTCCACCAAGTTCACCGCCCCCGGCGCTGAAACCGAGATGTACGGCCTCTACTTTGTCGATGCCGGCCAGCACATTGAGAACCGTCTCTTCGTCGCTCACACCGAACCCAACTGCAAGTCCCGCGTCACCTACAAGGGTGCCCTGCAGGGCAAGGGAGCACACTCGGTATGGGTAGGCGATGTGCTCATCGGTAAGGACGCAGAAGGCACCGACACCTACGAGCTCAACCGCAACCTGATTCTCGAAGACGGCCCCCGCGCTGACTCCGTGCCAAACCTGGAAATCGAAACCGGCCTCATCGAGGGCGCCGGCCACGCATCCACTACCGGTCAGCTCGACGAGCAGCACCTCTGGTACCTGCAGGCCCGCGGTATTCCCGAGGCTGAAGCCCGCCGCCTGGTCGTCCGTGGCTTCCTCAACGAGATTATTCAGCAGATCCGTATCCCCGAGCTCGAAGAACAGCTCACCGATGCCCTCGAAGCTGAACTCGCGATTTCCAACAACTAAAGCTTTACCTTTTACAGGAGAAACAAACTATGGCAACCCTTGAAATCAAGGACCTCCACGTCTCCGTTATTCTGGACGACGAAAACACCAAGCCCATCCTCAAGGGCGTCAACCTCACCATCAACTCGGGTGAAATCCACGCCATCATGGGCCCCAACGGCTCCGGTAAGTCCACTCTGGCTTCTACCATCGCTGGCCACCCCAAGTACCAGATTGACTCCGGCGAGATCTTGCTTGACGGCGAAGATGTTACTGAGATGTCCGTCGACGAGCGCGCCCGCGCCGGCCTCTTCCTGGCTATGCAGTACCCCGTCGAAATCCCCGGCGTCACCATGAGCAACTTCCTGCGCTCAGCCAAGACCGCTGTTGACGGCGAAGCTCCCGCCCTGCGCACCTGGACCAAGGACGTCAAGGCAGCCATGGAGAACCTCTCCATCGACCCCGCCTTCATCTCCCGTAACGTCAACGAAGGCTTCTCCGGCGGCGAAAAGAAGCGCCACGAGATTCTGCAGCTAGAACTGCTCAAGCCCAAGTTCGGTATTCTCGATGAGACCGACTCCGGCCTGGACGTCGACGCTCTCAAGGTCGTTTCTGAGGGCGTCAACCGAGCCCACCAGGCCAATGACATGGGCGTTATGCTGATTACCCACTACACCCGCATCCTGCGCTACATCAAGCCCCAGTTCGTTCACGTTTTCGTGGATGGCAAGATGGTAGACCAGGGCGGCTCCGAGCTCGCTGACCGTCTTGAAGAAGAGGGCTACGAGCGCTACCTGGCTGCTAAGTAGTAGCGGCTGAACTGAAAGGTGACTGCTATGTCAGATGCCCCCGCTGGTGCCCCCAGCCAAGAGGCCATTGAAGAGGCTCTCATGAACGTGATTGACCCCGAACTGGGAGTCAACATCGTTGATTTGGGTCTGCTCTACGGTATGCGCTGGAATGACGAAGGCGCCCTCGTGCTCGACATGACCCTGACCACCGCCGCCTGCCCCCTGCAGGACGTCATCGAGGAACAGGTTCAGCAGAACCTGGAAACCATGATTGACGAGTGGCACGTGAACTGGGTCTGGATGCCTCCGTGGGGCCCCGAGCGCATCACCGAGGACGGCCGCGACCAGATGCGCGCCCTCGGCTTCAACATCTAGCCAACGCGGTTAACATGTGAGGACGCCTCCCCGCACTTTTCTTGCCTTTTGGCAGGGGAGCGCGGGGTGGCGTCCCTATCTTTGCGCCCTGTGTTTTTAATAACTTTTGCCATCCGGCTGTATTGGCAAAGCTGGTGTATCTCAGAAGTGATCTGCTGAAATCATGTGGGAAGGCGGCCCCGATAACGGTGGTTTCGCCGGTATCGACTACGTCGTGAGCTAATTCCGTCACTAAGCTCAATAGCCCGTGGCAGGGTCCGTGTCTAAAACAACATGAGGCACGGAACTCTTTCACGGGCTTCTTATATGTTCCTCAATCGGTTTCACCAGGGCATACACTCATATCCTGTGTAGCTTGTGGGCCGGTTGGTGGCTCTTATCCCCAGCAATGACCACACATCGCAGTAGGCGGGGTGGGCACAGAAAACCCTAAGCTAGATACACACCTTGCACCGCCGAACAACCGGCGGGCTACTCGCACACTAGGGAATACATGGAACATAAAGACACTTCGGCGCGCCCGTCGAAGCGCGCTACAGCGCGCGATTTTTGGGCTGCTACTCGCACCCAGCTCAAAGCCCCCTTCGCGCTCAAAAAGCCCAACCTGGCCACCAAGGCCGGGGTGGGCGTCCTCGCCCTGACAACCGCCGTGACCATACTCCCTGGCGCAACTGCCTCGGATACCTACACCCCCGACGGTAAAACCAGCGAAACCGCAGCTGCAAGCTGCTGGGAAGCCAAGCAAACCGACCCCGCTGCTACTAGCGGCACCTACTGGCTCTGGACCCCAGAGATGGCAGCCCCCGAACAGTTCTACTGCGACCAGGAAACTGACGGCGGAGGCTGGGTCATGATCGGCCGCGGCCGCGACGGCTGGGAAGAAAATTACAACGGTAAGGGTAAGGCCTCCCAGCTCTACACCAACCCAGATGGCACCGATGCCTTCACCCCCGTACAGCTGCCCTCCACCACGATTGATGCCCTCATCGGTGAACAGAAAGTATCAGACCTCAAAGAGGGCTTCCGCATCCGCCGCGCAGCCAACGCTGACGGCACCAAGTGGCAGAACGTCACTGTAACCCGCTCAAACGCAACAGACTGGACCTGGGCTCTCTCTGGTACCCAGGCCTGGCGCGATGTCAAGTTCCGCGGCGATTCACCGACTGTCACTGCCTCTTACCGAGACTTTTCCTCGTTGACGGGTCAGATGATGAAGCCGATACTCTCCATGTACCAGGTCAACTTCCTGGGCACCAGCGAGCAGGGCTGGCGTATGGGCTTTGCTTATGGCCCCATTGCCCGTGGCTCCGATAACGCCACCACCCACCTCTGGTCCAAGACCGGCGCTAGCCCCCTGCCCTTCTCCCAGGTCTTCCTGCGCCCCAAGCTGACACAAGCAGATCTCAACCTCGCCGACTACGCTGACGCAGGCGCGTCCGCATCCACCCGCCGCGCCCTGCCCAACTCCTACTCCGCCAAGGTCACCTGGCGCACCAGCGACACCACCGGCACCGGCAACCTGGGCGAACTCAACACCTACGTGCAGGCTATCACCCAGGTCGGTAACACCGTCTTCACCGGCGGCGACTTCGCCTGGGTAGAAAACGCTGCCACCGGAGAGAAGGTACAGCAGAAGTTCCTGGCAGGTTACGACGTTACTACCGGCGAGCTTGTGCGCACCTTCATGCCCACCTTCAACGGTCAGATTAAGGCCCTTGAAGCCCTGCCCAACGGCACCCTGGCTGTAGGCGGCGAGTTCACCGAGGTCAACGGCGAAAAGGTTGCTGGCCTGGTCATTCTTAACCCCGTCACCGGTGAGATCGACCGCACCTACAACTTCGGTATCGAAAACCGAGGGGCAGGTTCCATCACCAGCGCCCGCACCCTCGATGTGCAGGGTGACTACCTCTACGTGGGTGGTGCCTTCTCCCACGTGGTCAACACCGAAACCGGTGCCACCGGCTACTCTCGTAACGCCGGCCGCTTCAGCTTTAGCCAGAACGGGCCGGACGGTAGCTGGCGCCCCTACCTCAACGGCACCGTCAACGGCCTCTCAGCCTCAGATGACGGTGCAACCGTCGCTGCCGCAGGCTACTTCTCAGAGGTCAACGGCACCAAGACCTGGAAGCTGGCCCAGCTGAACACCACCGAGGGCAACATTGCCAAGGCATGGACCTGGGAGCCCTCCTTCCCGACCATCCAGCGCCAGGGCTACCAGAACGACGTTGAGGACGCCGGTGCTACCGTCTGGGCAGCCGGTTCAGAGCACATCATCCACCAGTACGCCAAGAACACCATGAGCCGCCTCTACTCAGCGATCACCATCGAGGGCGGCGACTTCCAGGACCTCTACGAAGACCAGAACAACAAGGTCATCTACGGCGCCTGCCACTGCGGCAACTACATCTACGAAGGTTCTGGCACCTGGCTACAGCCCTGGACCAACAAGGGCTTCTTCAACCTGCAGTCCATCCGCCTCTCAGCAGCCTTTGACGCTGAAACCGGCCGCGTCATCGGCGAATTCGCCCCCAACCTGCGCGGCCCGCGCGGCGACGGTGTGTGGGAGCAGTTCGTCGACTCAACCGGTACCCTCTGGCTAGGTGGCGACATCAACCGCTCCCAGGGTGCTAACGGCATACAGCAGACCGTGGGCTTTGCCCGCTTCGCCCCGCGAGATGTGACCGCCCCCGCCGCTCCGCGCTCGCTTGCTGTGAGCACCGACGGTGCCACTGACGTCCTGACCTGGCCCTCAGCCGGTCGTAACGTGATCTACCAGGTGCTACGTGATAACCGTGTCATCGCAACCACCACCGACACCACCTACTCGGTAGCCCACACCGATGATGCCCGCTACTTCGTGCGGTCAGCGGACGCCGCAGGCAACTTCTCTGCCTCAACCCCCGTTGCGCTGGCCCAGCAGGCCCAGCAGCCGGTCGCCCCGGTTGAACTGACTGCCCAGCCCACCGCCGAGGCGACCGCTGAGCCCACTCCGACTGCTGAGGCGAGCGCAGAGCCGACCACCGAGGCGCCCGCCCCGGTTGAGCCTCCGGTCGTTGAAGAACCCGCTCCCGCTGAGCCCGAGCGCCTTGCTGAGGCTCCTGCTAACGGTACCGTCATCAACAATCCCGCTCCCATCGAGCCGTTTGCGGTTCCGGTAGAAAACTCTGAGCCGGTTCTGGCATCGGGTGACGAGTGGAAGATTGCCTTCGGTCTGAAAGCCTGGCAGGGCCTGGACTCCACCTGGCGCGCCACCGACTACAAGTACGACACCGCCAAGTGGTACACCACCTACTCCTCTGTGGGCTGGGGTGAGCCGCGTGTGGCGACCATGTACCAGTTCTCGTCCACCAACCAGCCGGTATCGATGATGCTACGCAAGGAGCTCGACCTGAACCTGGCAGCGGGTCAGAAACTGGTGCTCACCACCTACGTGGATGATGGCATGATGATCTGGGTCAACGGCAAGGAGTACACCCGCCAGAACCTGATTTGGGGTGCCCTGCCCACCTACACCGCCACCCGCGCTGTGGACTTCGGCGCTGCCCGCACCACCCCGCTGGTCATTGAGATTCCCGCCTCTGACCTCAAGCAGGGTAAGAACTCCATTGCGGTGATGGTCAACTCCAACACCAAGGGCGCAGCCACCACCTTCGACATGATTGGTGAGGTGCGATAGCGCAGGTTTAAAACCGAGCTAGCCCCTGAAAACTCCCCGTCCCTAGATGTTCAGCCTCTGGTGCGGGGAGTTTTTTTCTGCGCGAAATTGCTGGGCAGGTGCCCGGGGCGGACGTCTGCCGGGAGTAAAGTAGGCAGGGTAAACCCCTAAGAAACTACAGAGGAGTCATGATGGAACAGCTCACCGTCGATGTGCTGGTACTGGGCTTTGGTAAGGCCGGGAAAACGATTGCCATGAAGCGGGCAGCTGCCGGCGATAGGGTAGCGCTGGTAGAACAAGACCCGGCCATGTACGGCGGTACCTGCATCAATATTGGTTGTGTGCCCACTAAGTTCCTGCTGGAGCAGACCCACTTGCACCGGGAATTTACTGAGGCCCGCGATGCCCGCAATACTTTCATCGACCGCCTGAACGCCGCTAACCAGAAGATGGTGGAAGGCAAGGGCGTGCTGCTTCTAGACGGCGCTGCCCGGTTCCTTGATTCTTCTACTGTTCAAGTGGGGGAGCAGGTGCAGATGAGCGCCTCGACCATCATTATTAACACCGGGGCCAGCTCGGGTGTTGAGGTGGGCGGACGCGTGCACGACTCCACCAGCATCCAGCAGCTAGAGCACCCCCCGGCGTCTCTGGCCATTATTGGCGGCGGGCCGATTGGTCTTGAGTTCGCCACTATGTTCTCTGGCTTCGGCAGCCGGGTGACCATGTACAAGGGCGAGGGGGAATTCCTGCCCGCCCTCGACCGGCACATCGCCCAGGCGGTGCGCGAGCACCTGGAGAACCAGGGCATTACAATCGTTGATCAGCGTATCTCAGTGGAGCAGGCTACCGAGCAGCTTGACGATGAGGCTATTCTGGTGGCGACCGGACGCCGTCCTGTGGTTGTCGGGCTTAACCTTGAGGCTGCCGGGGTTGAGCACACAGAGAAGGGCATCACGGTTGATGAGCACTGCCGCACCAGCGTGGAGGGTATCTACGCGGTCGGGGACGTAACCGGCGCACCCCAGTTCACCTACGCGTCCTATGATGACCACCGCATTGTGCTCTCACACCGCTGGGGCGATGGCTCCCGAACCCGTACCGGCCGTCTGCTGCCCACCACGACCTTTATTGATCCGCCGCTCTCAACTGTAGGGCTCACCGCTGAGGCCGCTGGTGCCCACCACGAGATTGAGGTGCGCGAGTCAAAAATCGCTGACCTGGCGATTGTGCCCCGCCCCAAGATCATGGGTCGGCCAGAGGGTATCGCCCAGTTTGTACTCGATAAGGAGAGCAACCAGATTCTGGGTGCTACTCTCTGGTGCATTGACTCCCAGGAGCTAATCAATACGGTAGCCCTGGCCATGACCCAGAAGATTCCGGCTACTGCGGTTGGTGAGGGCATCTATACCCACCCCTCGACCTCCGAGGTGTTCAACGCGCTGCTGGCTTAGGTGAGCGAGCGTGCACCGACCATGCGCACGCTCAGCGATATGGTGCACGCTCGGTTAGGGTCTCCTATGGGCCATGTAGTTTTCCATAAAGGTCTCTTATCCTTCAATCAGCCAAAATAGTTATTGGTTGGTATAGCGAGCTGGGTGAGTCCGTTTTCTATTTTTTATAGACTTCTCGCTGGTGACCGATTGTTAGAACCAAGATGATGAGTCGTCCTTCTTCGACAGTGTAGATTACCCTGTAGTTGCCAACTCTAAGTCTGAGTTCGCCGTCTCCTCCAACTATTTTCTTGATCCCTGGTGGGTAGGGGTTTGAGGTAAGCTCTTGGATTTTCTTGGCAATGCGGGTCTGATCGTTTCTATTGATTTTGCGCAGTTCTTTTGCCGCAGAAGGTTTGAAGGTAACTGAGTAGTTAGCTGTCATGAGAGCTTAATGCCGAGCTCATCCATGAGCTGGTCAAAGGGGATTTCGTCTGCTTCTTGGCGGGCTTGACGAGCTTTAGCAGCATCAAGTTTGTCTTCGAGTGCTTCGAGTGCTTGATCGAAAAAGACTGGGGAGACAAGGACAGCTCGGCGGCGGCCTCTGCTTTCGATAGCAACGGGCTCTCGCTGTACTTCATCAAAGTAGTGGCCGAGGTTCTGGCGAAATTCTGCTGTTCCGGTAGTTGTTGTCATGTACTAAATGTACATTACGTACAGGGTGAGGGCTATGGCTGAGCAGATTATTTTTCAACTTAGTCGCCGATTTCTCCGTCGATATTCTCTCGGAGCAGGTCGGCGTGGCCCAGGTGTCTGCCCCACTCTTCAATGAGGTGTAGGGCGACCCAGCGGTAGCTAAAACGGGTACCGTCCTTGAGGGCACCTTCGCTAAGGTTATCCCAGTTGCGCTCAGCTAGCAGTTTCCGGGTAGCTTCCATGCTGGTCTGTAGGTTCTCTAGAACCTGAGGTAGGGAAAGAGTCAGATGCCAGTCGGCGTCCGTATCCTGCTCCCAGTCGAAGGACGCCCAAGGCTCAGGTAGGGCGCGGCCGAGCAGGATTTCTTCGCGCCAGTAGTCCTCAACGAACCAGAGGTGCCCAGCCATACAACGAGCGTGCACCACATCGCTGAGTGTGCGGCTGATAAGTGCACGCTCAGCGATATGACGCACGCTCGGTTAGGGAAGAGACGGTTGTTAGTCCCAGGTGGGGTTAGCCAGATCCACCCCGGCACGTTGGGCCTCCGCCTCGATGGCGTCGGCCAGCCACTGAGCCAGGCCCGGCTGCTGGGACTTGTAGTAGCTGGTGAACCGCTCATCGGTAATATAACCACGAGAGATCAGGTAGTGCTTGGCGGGGGTAACGGGGAAGAACTCGCTCAGCAGCTGACGGTGGGCGCGGACGAGCTCGCTCGCCTCGGCGCTGTCTATCGGCAGGCAGCGGCGCACAGCGTCCGCTAGCTTGCTGTCGATGTCTGCTAAGCGTTCCTTGCTGGCGGCCCAGTCGTCCGTTTCGGGGTAGCGCTCCTCAGCTTCGGCCTGGTAAATGGGCAGTAACGGATAAAAGGAGCTCAAAACCTAAAAGGGACCGCACATGATGCGGTCCCTTTGTGGAAATCAGTCCCCTTGGGGGCAGTGAGCGGGAGCCTGCTCCGCCCTCCCTACTCGTCCGCCCCTGCGAACTGCGAGTTGTAGAGCTCGGCGTAGAAGCCGCCGCGCTCCAGCAGCTCAGCGTGGGAGCCGGATTCGACGATATCGCCGTCGCGCATAGCAAAGATGACGTCGGCGTCCCGGATGGTAGAGAGACGGTGGGCAATCACGAAGGAGGTCTTGCCCACGGCTAGCTGGCCCAGGGCCCGGGCAATCAGCAGCTCGGTGCGGGTATCGACCGACGAGGTCGCCTCATCCAGAATCAGCAGGGGTTTCTGAGCCACCATGGCGCGGGCAATCGTAACCAGCTGCTTCTGGCCAGCTGAGAGCTGGGTCTGGTCGGTTAGTACCGTGTCGTACCCGTGGTGCAGCTGTGATACGAGTTCGTCCAGGCCAACCGAGGCCATGACCTCATCCAGGCGCTCTTGGCTCACCTCCCCAGCCCCGTAGACCACGTTCTCCCGCAGGGTGCCCTCAAAGAGCCAGGTATCTTGCAGCACCATGGCAAAGAGGGAATCAACCTGTTCACGGGTCAGGTCGGTGGTGGGTACCCCGTCAATGCGAATCTGCCCCGAATCCAGCTCGTAGAAGCGCATGAGCAGGTTGACCAGGGTAGTCTTACCGGCCCCGGTCGGGCCCACAATCGCCACCTTCTGGCCCGGTGCCACCGAAGCGGTAAAGCCGTGGATAATCTCCTTGCCCGGCTCGTAGCTGAACCGCACGTCCTCAAAGTCCACAGCGCCGCGCACGGGTTGGGGTAGCGCGCCGGTCTTGGCGGACTCGTCTGCCAGCTCCTCGGCCTCCAAGAACTCAAAGACGCGAGCGCCCGCAGCTGCCGCCGACTGCAGGGAGGTAGCCGACTGGGCGAGCTGGCCCAGGGGGTTGGTGAAGAGGCGGACGTAGACGATGAAGGCGACGATGACGCCGAAGGTGATGGTGTTGTTCAGCACCAGGGCGGCGCCGACCACGCAGACCACCACGTAGCCCAGGTTGCCGATGAAGCTCATGAGGGGGAACATGAGGCCCGAGAAGAACATGGACTTCCAGGCCACCCGGTAGAGGTCGGTGTTGCGGTCGGCAAATTCGGCGCGGGCGGCGGTTTCTCCGTTGTAGGCGCGAATCATGGAGTGGCCGCTTAGGGTTTCTTCGATGTGGCCGTTGAGCTTGCCGAGGAGCTGCTGCTGGGCCACGAAGTACTTCTGGCTGCGGGCCAGCACGAAGCCGGAGGCCACAATGCCGAGCAGGGAGGCAGCAATAGCGGCCAGGGCCATGCGCCAGTCGGTCACAAACATCATGACGGCTGAGCCCACCAGGGTGACCACGCCGGTGATGGTGGTAGCCAGGGAGTTATTGAGGGTCTGCTGTAGGGTATCGACGTCGTTGGTCACGCGCGAGAGGGTATCGCCGGTAGAACCCTTGTCCATGTAGGCCAGGGGCAGTCGGTCGATTTTGCGGTCTAGGTCGTGGCGCATGGAACGCGATACCCAGACGGTCGAGCGGGCCATAATCTGCCCCTCCACCAGACTTAGGAGCAGGGAGGCCACCAGCATGCCGATGGATATCCACATGAGGCGGTAGATTTCGCCCATATCCAGCTGGCCGGTAAAACCCTTTTGAATCTCGTCGGTGATAGCCGAGAGGAACTGCGGGGCCACAATGTTGAGAATTACCCCGATGACGGCAGCGACGATAGCGACCACCATGCCCGGCAGCACCGGGCGTAGGTAGGCAAGGAGCTTGCCCATGGTCTGCTTAAAGGGCGCGGACGCCTGCCCCGGCATGGGTGCGCGCGGCGGGCCACCGGGGCCACCCGGGCCCCCTGGACGGGAGCCCTTCTCGCTTTTGAGCTGGCTATCGCGCAGCTTCTGGGCAGATTCTAGGCCCCGGCGGGCTGACTCTAGCTCTTCGGGGGTAAACACTGGTGACTGGCTCATGAGCGAAGTTCCTCCTCAGAGAGCTGGGACAGGGCAATATCCTGGTAGACCTCGTTGGTAGCCAGAAGTTCCTCATGGGTGCCGGATCCCACCAGACGGCCCTTATCAAGCACCAGAATCTTGTCGGCCTCCCGTACCGTACCGATACGTTGGGCTACTACCACAATGGTCGCCCCCTGAGCGGAGTTCTTGAGCTGGCTGCGGATATCCCGCTCGGTCTTATAATCCAGGGCTGAGAAGGAATCATCGAAAATCATGATCTCCCCGCCACGGGCAAAGGCCCGGGCCATCGACAGGCGCTGCCGTTGGCCACCCGAGAAATTCTTGCCGTTCTGGGCAACAGCCGAGGCGTAGCCGTCCTCTTTCTTCCCCACGAACTCAGCCGCCGCAGCAGCGTGAGCCGCCGCCACCACGTCCTCGGGGGTCACCGGGCGCAGACCCTCACCCAGGGCCAGGTTCGAGGCCACCGAACCAGAGAAGAGCACACTCTTTTGGGGCACATAGGCCAGGCGGTCGCGCAGGTCCTTCTGGTTCCAGTCACGAACATCAACGCCGTCCACCAGTACCGCCCCCTCGCGCACATCGGCAAAACGCGGAATCAGGTTCACCAGGGTCGACTTGCCCGAGCCGGTCGAGCCGATAATCGCCACGGTCTCACCCGGGGCAGCCGTAAATGAAATTGAATGCAGAGCGTCCCCGTCCGCCTCGGGGTAACGGAAGCTGACATTCCTAAACTCCAGGGAACCTGCCGGGGCCGCACCAGCACTAACCCCGCCGTCCACAACCGCCGCCTGGGTGGTAAGAACCTCGCGGATACGGCGCCAGGCAACCAGCGCTCGCGGGCCCATCACAAAGATAACGGTCATCATCATGAAGCTGGTGACAACCTGCAGGGCGTAGGTAGAGAAAACCACCATCTGCCCAAAGAGGGTGACGCGCTCGGTCAAGTCGGCTGTACCGTTAATCAGCACAGCACCCAGCACATAAATAGAGAGCGACAGGCCGGTCATAATGGCAGTCAGCAGGGGCATGATGAAGGCCATGGTGGAGCTGATGAAGAGGGTGGTGTTACGCAGGTCGGTATTGACCTCCTCAAACCGCTCCTCGTGGAAGGCACCGGTGGTGTAGGCCCGAATGACGCGCAAACCGGTCAGGTGCTCGCGGGTCACCCGGTTGAGACGGTCGGTGATTTTCTGCATACGCATCATGCGGGGGATGGCCAGGCCCATGGCGACGCCCAACACCAGCAGGGTGGCAAGGACGGCGATCCCGGTGGGGATGGTCCAGGTCAGCGACTGGGTAGCGATTTTGGAGCTAGCCCAGACCGCCATGATGGGGGCCTTAATGCTCATCTGCAGGCCCATGACCACAAACATCTGCACCTGGGTGACATCGTTGGTGGAGCGGGTGATGAGGCTGTCGGTGCCGATGTGGTTCACCTCGGCACTGGAGAGGTCAAAGGTCTTGTTGTAGACCCCGGCCCGCATGCGCCGGGCTAGGGTGGTACCGAAAATTGCGGTGCAGAAGCCGGTGATAATGGCGCAGACCATAGAGGCCAGGGCTGCTGCCAGCATGAGAGTGCCGTCAGAGGTGACGTCCCTCAGTTTGGACCCGGGGGTTGAGATGGTGAGGGTGATGTTCTCCATGTACTCGGGTACCTTGAGGTCAAGGTAGACCTGAGCCACGATGGACAGCACCGCCACCAGGACGAGTAACCATTCTCGCCGGTGAATGAATTGGTTGATTTTCATGGAATCCTAGGGCGTTTTTGTCAAAGAAAAAAGGTGCATCTCTGCACCTTCGTCCTTCCTATTATGGCCCACCTGCCGCTGATGCAGGCGGTATTCTGCCGCCTGGTAGGGCTGTACTTTTCACCACCTTGCTCCTTTGCGGGCTTTATGGTGCATCAAGGCCCCGGGCTGCCAGGGCGTCGCCGGTTTCCTGGGCGTAGGCTACCGTGGCGATGACCAGGGGAATGAAGAGGCGGAATGGGGCCACCTTGATTCCGCGAGCTGCCACAGCTGCCTGAATGAGGTTCCAGTTATCCATAATCACCGGGATTGAGCGAACCATTAATGCCAGGGCCAGGCCCACCCGTTCAGGGGATCCTCCTACCCACTTGAGAGGGGTGCATAGCCAGATGAAGCCGTCAATAAGCACCGGCAGGGGAGTTGACCAGAGTAAGACCCTTGAAGCGGCAATCATGGTGAGCAGGGTCAGCAGGACGTCCGCCCCCGACTCTAGCTTGCCGCTCACCAGGTAGTAGACCAACAGAATCGCCAGCAACCAGGAAAGGGAAGCCAGGGACTGCACCCAGGTACGCCAGGGAATTTTTGCCAGAGCCCCAAGAGCCAGCACCAGCGCGAGGGCCGCAAGGCCAAACCCCCAGTGGCTGGTAGCTGCCAGGGAGATGCCCAGCAGAAGAATAAAGACGCCTTTAGCCCACAGGGGTGCCCAGTGCACCGGGGTGCTAAGGGGCTGGTAGATGCCAAAGAGCTGGTTGGCAATGTTCACACCTGCCCCCCGGGACGTTGGGGGTCAGCAGGTTCAGGTGGGGCTGGGAAGTCCGTGGCACACCAGTGCTGGTAATCTGCCAGGACGTCTGCCGCCGGCCCCTGCGCCAGCAGGCGACCCTCGTGGATAACGATTGCCTCATCGCAGGTTGCTGCCAGGTCAAGGTCGTGGGTGGAGATGACCTGCTGCTGGGGAAGAGAGTCAAGCAGGTCAAATAGTCTTAACCTATTCTTGAGGTCTAAAAGCGTTGTGGGTTCATCTAAAAGTAGAACCTTAGGATTTACTGCAAGTACGGCAGCTAGGGCGGTCAACTGCTTTTCACCGCCTGAGAGGTTATAGACAGAGTCAAAAGCGCGGTGCTCAACCCCGCGCTCAGCAAGGGCCTCCAGGGCGGCGGCGCGGCGGGCGTCCTTGCCCTTGATGTGCTGAAGGGAGAGCTCGACATCCTCAACCCCCGTCGGCATCACCAGCTGGGCGCCGGGATCTGAAAAGAGCATACCTACCCGCGAGCGCACCGCGGGTAGATGCTCACTCACGCTCACCCCGTGTACGGTGACCTCGCCCGAGGTGAGCTGGGAGAGCCCGTTGAAGAGTCGTAGGAAGGTTGACTTGCCCGAGCCATTGAGGCCGAGCACTGCGGTACGCGGGGTAGAGAGCTCCACGGTGATGTTGTGTAAGAGAGTGCGGTCGCTGGTGCCGGTGTCAACGGTTACGGTGGCTGAGCGGGTGGCAAGCAGCCCGTCGTCCGAAAATTGGGTCGACGGGCTTGCAGCGCTTGCGCGTGAAGAGCGAGAAAAAAACACGGGCTCTATCGTACCTAGCGGCGGGCCAGGGTAGGGAAGGCCCGGTGCACAGCCAGGGCAACTAGTACGGCTACCAGGCACTTAATGAGATCGCCGGGGACGTAAATCAGGGCAGCGGCAACGGCAGCACCCAGTTCAAGGTCAGCGTTAATCATCATGCCGGCAACGCCAAAGACCTGGATGATGGCAAAACCTGCCAGTACAGCCACCACAAAGGCGCCAAACAGCCCGGCCCCGCTCATGCGGCGGCGCAGGGCTGCGTAGGCAAGCCCACCGGTGACCAGGGCACCGGGAATGAAGCCCAGCAGATAGCCAAAGGAGGGGGAGGCGATGGTGCCGAAGCCGCCCTTGCCTCCAGAGAAAACCGGAAGGCCAATCAGGCCAGCGACGACATACAGGGTGACGGCAAGGGCAGCGCGGGTGCCCCCCAGGGTCAGGGCTGCGATATAAATCGCCAGGGTCTGGAGGGTAATCGGAACAGCGGCCGGACCCACCGGAATAGCGGGCAGTAGGGCGCATACGGTAATAAAAGCGGCAAAAACAGCGATAAGGGCCAAATCGCGGCCGGGATTAGCAACGGTGCGCTCCGGGCGCGGGGAAGTCTGTGATGATGTCATGCCCACTACTATAAACAGGTTTTGAACACCGTTCAAAAACTCCGCTTTTCTTTCGCTTCTGTGACGCCAGCCCGAATCAACGCCCGGTGGTCCTTCCAACATCGACCAGCACCACACCGGGGTGGTAAGATAGATAGCTGGCCAACCCACCCCACCCAAGGAGCAGACCCGTGCTGTCAGTCAACAACCTCGAACTGCGAGCTGGCGCTCGCCTGCTCATGGAGGACGTCACCTTCCGCATTGATAAGGGCGATAAGGTCGGTCTCGTGGGTCGAAACGGCGCCGGTAAAACCACTATGACCAAGGTGCTGGCCGGGCTGACACTGCCCGCTGACGGCACTGTCACCCGCGGTGGCACCATCGGCTACCTGCCCCAGGACCCCAAGGTCGATGACATGACCCAGCTCGCCAAGGACCGCATCTTCTCGGCCCGCGGCCTGGACGGGGTTGCCCGCAAAATGCGTCAGGCCCAGGAAATGATGGCTAGCGAAGACCCCGCAGAGCACGCCAAGGGCATGCGCCGCTACGACCGGCTCGAAGCTGAGTTTATTGCCGGTGGCGGTTATGCCGCTGAGTCGGAGGCAGCTACCATCACCGCCAATCTTGACCTGCCCGAGCGCGTCCTCAATCAGCCCCTGTCCACCCTCTCTGGTGGTCAGCGCCGCCGCGTTGAACTGGCCCGCATTCTCTTTGCTAATGCTGACACCATGCTGCTCGATGAGCCCACCAACCACCTGGACGCCGACTCAGTGGTCTGGCTGCGCGAGTTTTTGAAGAACTATCAGGGCGGCATCCTGGTCATCTCCCACGACGTGGAACTGATGGAACTGGTGGTCAACAAGGTTTTCTACCTGGATGCCAACCGCTGCGTCATCGATATCTACAACATGGGCTGGAAGAACTACCTGCTGCAGCGCGAGCAGGACGAGGCCCGCCGCAAGCGCGAGCGCGCCAACGCCCAGAAGAAAGCCTCAGCTCTAATGGAGCAGGCCAATAAGATGCGTGCCAAGGCCACCAAGGCTGTTGCCGCCCAGCAGATGATTAAGCGCGCTGAAAAGCTCATGCGCGGGCTGGAGGAAGAGCGCCAGGTCGATAAGGTGGCCGCGATTCGCTTCCCCGACCCTGCCCCCTGCGGCAAGACACCCCTGTCGGCGACGGGTCTGTCTAAGAGCTACGGCTCCCTCGAAATCTTTACCGACGTCGATTTGGCTATCGACCGCGGCTCGCGCGTGGTGGTGTTGGGTTTTAACGGCGCCGGTAAGACCACCCTGCTGCGCATGCTGGCAAAGAGCACCCAGCCCGATACTGGCGAGGTCACCTACGGTCACGGGGCCAAGGTGGGTTATTTTGCCCAGGAACACGAGATTCTGGACCACGACCGCACCGTCTTTGAGAACATGAAGTCGGCGGCCCCCGACCTTGATGACACCCGCGTCCGTACCATTCTCGGCTCCTTCCTCTTCTCGGGAGATGACGTCGATAAGCCCGCAGGCGTGCTCTCTGGTGGCGAGAAGACCCGCCTGTCGCTGGCAACCCTGGTGGCCTCGTCTGCCAATGTTCTGCTGCTCGATGAGCCCACCAACAACCTCGACCCGGCCTCGCGCGAAGAGATTTTGAACGCCCTGAAGAACTATCGGGGGGCCATTGTGATGGTTTCCCACGATGAGGGGGCAGTGGAGGCCCTTGACCCCGAGCGCGTGTTACTGCTGCCCGATGCGGTCGAAGACCTGTGGAGCAAGGAATATCAGGACCTTATCTCCCTGGCTTAGGCTGGAATGAGCGGACGCCCGCCCCGCCCGGTAGTTGACCGGGCGGGGCGGTCTTGTGTCAGCACCCTATCTGGTCCGTACAAATAGGCTTGTTTGTCTGTTTCTTACATAAACCCGCTGTTGGGGCCACCACACTCTACGAAAAAGTTCTGTGTGTTTCGTGGGTTTTCCTTTCCCAAACAAAGGTCACGAAATGATAACGGCCCTATTTCCCTGGTGCAGGGCGGGTCGGGCAGCGTAGAGTGAATACCAGCTTCGGAAGCCAATCTTCCCCAGCTATACCTCAAGAACACCGCCTCACCGATGAGGCGGCACACAAATCCAACACCGACGTTGGGCCGAACCTTGAAAGGATGATTCTATGCTGGAATCACACGATGTGCGTTACCCCGAAATCGCTGAAGAGGGCGTAGAGGTCGACGTTTTCTGGACCGAAGACTAAACATCGTTTGCCTCAGCGGCACAGATATATTTTTGTTTTCCTTCCCACCCCACCTCATGAGTGACTACATAGAAGTGATACACGGGTGAAAGACAGGGGCCCGGCACCGTATGGTGCCGGGCCCTGCTGTCTTTGCCTGAAGTCTTAGGCTCCGGCGAAGAGGCCGCTGACCAGCTGGGTCGGGTAGCTGGTGAGGAAACCGAAAAAGGCCAGGGTGTAGGCCCCGATATAGACGGTCAGGGTGGCGGTGAGGAAGTTCTCGCGGGCTGAGCCAGCATCGCCCAGGATGGGTAGGGCCATGTAGCCGCTCTTGCGCCAGAGCTTGCTGGGCACTACGGGCTTGATAGTTGCTGGCCAGAAGGGGTTAACCCCGCGGGTGGTCAGGGCATCGCCGATAAGGTGGGCAGTCGCACCGGTGAGAACAGCCCAGGGCATGAGGGCCAGTGAATCGGTATAGATGGTTCCGGCAATGACCGCGAGCGCCCCCAGCCAGCCCCCCGGGGCCTTGAAGGTGCGCAGGGCCAGGCCGCCAGCAAAACCGGCTAGGGCCAGGGCTAGGACGGGGATGCCCGCGTAGGTCAGCCGGTCGGCAAAGTAGGCGAGCGCCCAAAAAGCTGCCAGCCCCACCAGGGAGTGGGTTCCCTTGCGGTGGCCGCCTGAAAGTCGGCCCACCAACAGGGCAACCCAGCGACTGACCGGCGAAATCGAGTGGGCGATGGTGCCGTTGTGGTGGTCAATATCGGGGAGCATGCCCGCACCGGCAGCCGCTAGGGTGGTGACGGCCAGGGTGGTGGGGTCGTCAAGGCCCAAGACTCCCGCCTCGTTGAGGGCTAGCCAGGCTGCTGCTGCGCTAATGGAGTGGGAATAACCCATCATGATGGTGCGATCCTTATGAATAATCCTCTGGAAGTGAAAGCACCACTTTAACACAGTTTCGAATATTTGTTCTAAAAGGACGCCGGTGGTCACGGAGTTGGCGTAGCTGGGGAGCATTTTCTATCTCAAGCACCCACAAAACCTAGCGGTAGAGCTGCTCATCGAGCAGGGCGTCCTCCACCTCTTCATCGGTAATCTTCTTACTGCGCTTAGGAGCCTTGGGGCGCACAATAGATTTCATGTGCGCGGGCATATCATCCACAAACTCCATACGGCGGCGCACCACATCTTCGTCCTCATCACCGATATAGGTGCCATCGGCATCGTAGAACTGACCAAAATAGGCCTCAAGTTCAGCGGCGACCTGAGCATCGAGCTCATCGTTGCGCACCTTCTGGCGGGCAGACCAGCAATAAGCGATATAAAACATGGCTGCAAAACAGTACCACTGCACCGAATACGACAGGTTCGGCCCGTAATCCTCTTCTGGCTTATCCTTAGCGACCGGGGCGCTCGCCGGGGCCGGGTCTTCAGACGCCAGCACACCATAGTTGACCGTATCAACATTAAGACCGGTCATCTCAGCAACCTCGGGAAGGTCAATACTGGTAATCTGCCCGTCCACCGATGAAGCACCCGTATCGATCTCACCCTCCACCAGGCGAACTGTAATGGTTACCTGCCCAGCTGGGGGAGCAGGTACCGGGGTAGCTGTCGAACCGGCATCTCCAAAAGCAGCCTCCATCCAGCCGCGATTCACCACCACAATATGGCCCTGGTCAGTCTGGAAAGGCACCAGAACCTCATAACCATTCAAACCGTTATAGGGCCGGTTGCGCACCAGCAACTGGTGCTCACTTAGGTACTGGCCGGTCATGGTCACCGGCTGCCAGCGCAGCTCAGAATGAGCGGACGCAAATAGGGTAGGGTCATCGGCAAAAGCCAGGGGAGCGGCATCGTAGTTCTGCGAAATACGCTCATTCGAAAAATCAAGCGCCTCCTTGCGGCTCATCTGCCAGCTCGCCAAATACAGGCACACCAGCGAGGCGACCACCGTCAGCACAAATAGGCCAACCCACTTACCAGAGAGCAAAAAACCGTATTTCTTCACAACCAACCACCCTATCCCAGAGGGACAGTCTGCTTCCAAAAACTACGGGCCACCAAAAAATCCTGCAAATACTGCACGTGCTCCTCACAGGCCGCCCAACTCTTGAGCCGCTCCGGGGCATGTACCTTCGGGTTATTCCACAGCACCTCAAAACGAGCCTGCCTCTGGCAGCCCTTACGGCTACACTTCACAAAATCAGGCCCCTGACCGCTGCTAGCAGTCTGCCCCTGATTCAAAGAACCTAAAATATCCACCCGCTACTCCTTGCCGTCCTCATCAAAAACCACTTCACCATCAATAATCACCGGCTCATCAGAACCCTCAGTCGCAGAATCTGCCGGGTGAGTGCTCGCCTGGGTGCGACTACCAGCTGGCCAACCGGCGTCCGCGCCCTCGGTGTCTCGTCCACTTGCTGCCGCAGCACGGGCAGCCCGATCTGCCTGGGCCGCCTCAATGGCAGCCTGCTGCTCCGGCGGAAGCATGGCCGAAAACCCGCCACCACCCTGCTTAGCCTCACCGTTAGCTACCACCACTGCCGTCCAGGGAATAATCGCAGCAGCCGCCAGGCACACCCACTGCCACACACCGTCCACCATCACCGCAGCAATAATAAAAACAATGCGCAAAAACATCTTGAAGGCATACACCTTTGCCCGTGAGCTGACCCCCACCGACTGCCGCTCAGCGGCGTCCGTAATCTCAAAAACCTCAGAATCGCCCGAAGAGTACCCGGCAGCCTTCAAATCCTCAGCAGTCCAATACTTCTGCACCACCGGTACCCTCCTCACACAGGCTCAAACTCACCCCACTAGTCTACCCCTCGCATGCACACCCCGACCGACCCCTTAACCAAACCCGTCAGGCCAAATAACACGCGCCTACTTGAACAAACCACCACTTTTTTCTCAAGAGCGTAAGATAGGGGCAGAAACAAAACCCCACAACAAGGTGAAACAATGACCAACCCCACCGTACTCATCACCGGCGGCAACCGCGGCATCGGCTACGCCATCGCCACCGAATTCAAAAAAGCCGGCTACAACGTCGCCATCACCTACCGCAGCGGTGAACCCCCCGCCGACTTCTTCGCCGTCAAAGCAGACGTCACCGACTCAGCCTCTATCGACGCAGCCTTCACCGCCGTTGAAGCAGAATTCGGCCCCGTCGGCGTCGTCATCGCCAACGCAGGCATCACCAAAGACACCCTGCTCATGCGCATGAAAGAAGACGACTTCACCTCCGTCATCGACACCAACCTCACCGGCGCCTTCCGCGTCGCCCAGCGCGCCACCAAGGGCCTGCTCAAAAACAAGGGCGGCCGCATCATCTTCATCTCCTCCGTCGTCGGACTCTACGGCAACCCCGGCCAGGTTAACTACTCCGCCTCCAAGGCAGGCCTCGTCGGCATGGCCCGCTCCATCACCCGCGAACTCGGCGCCCGCTCCATCACCGCCAACGTCATCGCCCCCGGCTTCATCAAAACCGACATGACCGAGGAACTCTCCGACGACCTCAAAAAGCAGTACACCGACTCTATCCCCGCCCGCCGCTTCGCCGAACCAAAAGAAATCGCCGACGTAGCTCTCTTCCTTGCCTCCGACGCCGCAGGGTACATCTCAGGTGCCGTGATTCCCGTCGATGGTGGCCTGGGTATGGGGCACTAAAACAGCCTGGCCGGTATATGCCAGCGAAGGGCAGCAGCTCCCCTCTGCCGACTAACCTTCTCGCCGGTTCGCTAACTGGCTCGCAAGCTCGCCAGATTCGCGCCGAGATTATTTTCCTCGCTTGCTCGGAATCTCGGCACTCATCACGGCGATTCATGCCAGCCCCAGCCAGTCGGCTGCCGGGGAGCTGCCGCCCATTGCTACTTAAACAAATCATTTGTACAACGCTTATAAGGACTAAGAATGTCACTTCAGAACAAGACCATTATCATTACCGGTTCCTCCCGCGGCGTGGGCGCAGATACCGCCCAGATCCTTGCCGCCCAGGGAGCCAACATCATCGTCAACTACCGCTCCAAGGCACCCCGCGCCACCAAGGTTGTTTCCGCCATTGAAGAGGCCGGCGGTAAGGCCGTTGCCGTACAGGGGGATGTGACCAAGGCTGAGGACGCCGCCGCCCTTGTAGAGGCTGCCATCGAGAACTTCGGTTCCCTGGACTACCTCATTCTCAACGCCTCTGGAGGCATGGAAGCCGGCATGCCCGACGACTACGCCATGGTGCTCAACCGCGACTCCCAGCTGCGCCTGGCCCGCCTGGCAGCTGAAAAGATGCCCGAGGGTGGCCGCATCGTCTTTGTGACTAGCCACCAGGCCCACTTCATCCGCGAAGTAGAGACCATGCCCGAGTACAAGCCGGTTGCTGAGTCCAAGCGCGCCGGCGAGGACGCCCTGCTAGCAGAAATCCCCGCACTCACCGAAAAGGGCATCTCCCTGGTGGTTGTCTCCGCCGACATGATTGAGGGTACCGTCACTGCGGCCCTGCTCAACCGCCTACACCCCGGCGCCATCGAGGCCCGCCGCGAAGAAGCCGGCAAGCTCTACACCGTCAACGAGTTCGCCCAGGAAGTTGCCAAGATGGTAACTGCCGACGTTGAAACCGGTCACATCGAGCTGGTCGGCGGCGCGGGCGGCTTCATCAAGTAATCTCCTGGCGGACTTTGTACCGCGCCCTGCCCGTTTTTAAGGTCAAAAGTGGGCAGGGCATGGTACAAACCCGCTGATTTCAGCACGTAAAAGGACGCTGGTAGCCACCTACCAGCGTCCTTTATCTATATAGCGTGAGGGCAGAGCCCCGCAAATCTTTAGAGCCCAGCGAAATGGCGCACCGCGTCCAGGCGCAAGGTATTGATTTGGGCATCGGCAACCTCAAGCAGGGCAGTCTTGGCATTGAAAGCAACACCCAGCTCCGCCTCAAGAATCATGAGCACATCGTTGGCACCATCGCCCACAGCAATGGTCTGGGAGGACTTTATATCGAACTCCTTAGCCCACTCCTTCAGCGACTCCTTCTTGACCTCACCTGTAATGACCTCTCCGGTGACCTTGCCGGTCAGCTTACCTTCGATGATGTCAAGGACGTTGGCCCGCGCCTTGGAAAGGTTCAGGTAGCCCGCCAGCGGGGAGAGAACCTGCACAAACCCGCCCGAGACCACGCAGACCTCGTGCCCGGCAGCCAGGAAAACCTCAACCAACTTGGTGGCGCCGGGGGAGTACAGCACCTTGGAAGCCACCTCATCAATCACCGACTCCTCGAGGCCGGCTAGGGTGGCAACCCGCTCACGCAAGGATGCCTCAAAATCGACCTCTCCTCGCATCGCCCGTTCGGTCACCTCAGCAACCTCAGCGCCGCGTCCTGCCGCAGCTGCCAGCTCGTCAATGACCTCCTGGCGGATCAGGGTAGAGTCAACATCCATAATGAGCAGCTTCTTCTCATCATTGGCCAACTCAGCGGGCACCACATTCAAATCAAAGCCCAGCGAACGCTCCCCATCCAGCAGATCCAAGGCGCCGCGGGCGTCCTCAACATCACCGCGCTCCCACGAAGCTGCGGCAATATAGACCGAATAGGCCGGGCCCTCAGCCTCGCGCTCCACGCGAGAGGCAGGAACCTCCATCAAAAGACCCGACTCAAGTTCCAGACCCTCAACCGCCTGCAGCGCAGCAACCAGCTGCTCCTCGGTAGCAATCAGGGGGGCGTCCGCACGAGAAATAGCAACAATATTCACAGAAGTACTCATAGGCACCATTATCTACTAAAGTTGTGAACCATGGCATCAGTTCTTGAACTTAATAAGGTTACTGTCTCACGAAGCGGTAAGAACCTCATCCACAACATCACCTGGTCTGTCGAAGAAGGCGAACGCTGGGTCGTCCTTGGCCCCAACGGCGCGGGCAAAACCACCCTGCTCTCCATCGCAGCAGCCCGCCTGCACCCCACCCGCGGAGAAGTCGACATCCTCGACGAAATCCTCGGCGCCGTCGACGTTTTTGAACTACGCCCCCGCATCGGCCTCTCATCAGCCCCCATGGCAGCCCAAATCCCCGGCAACGAAACCGTGCTCGATGTCGTCATCACCGCAGCCTACGGCGTAGCAGGCCGCTGGAACGAAGAATACGACTCCTTCGACGACAACCAGGGCAAGGCCCTGCTCGACGACTGGGGGGTAGCCCACCTAGCTGACCGCCCCTTCGGCACCCTGTCTGAGGGCGAAAAAAAGCGAGTGCTCATCGCCCGCGCCCTGATGACCGACCCCGAAATGCTGATTCTCGATGAACCCGGCGCCGGCATGGACATTGCAGGCCGCGAAGACCTGGTCAAGCGCCTCACCCACCTGGCCCTTGACCCCTACGCCCCAGCCACCATCCTGGTCACCCACCACCTCGAAGAAATCCCCGCAGGCTTTACCCACGCCCTGCTCCTACGCGAAGGCGAAATCGTAGCAGCAGGCCCCATCGAAGAAACCCTCACCCAGGCCAACGTCTCAGCCACCTACGGCCTCGACCTCGACCTGACCATTCACGAGTCCGGCCGCTACTCAGCCTTCGCCCGCTAGCTCACAAGCATGAAACCCAAACAACTCACCCCCGAGCGGCTGGCAGAACGCTCAGCCCGCGTCACCGCCCTGCCTAACACGCGTCCGCTCAGCACAGCCCCGAGCGAGGCCACCCGCTTCTACACCCACCTCACCGACGTCAAGCTGCGCTCCATCAAAGAACCCGAATGGGGAATCTACATCGCAGAATCCTCCAAGGTAATCCGCCGGGCGCTCGCCGCCGGGCACCGGCCTCTCTCGTTTCTCATGAGCGAAAAATGGGCTGACGACCTCATTGACGTGCTGCAGGAACACCCCGAGGTGCCCGCCTTTGTGGGAAGTGAGGACGAGCTGGAGCAGGTTACCGGCTTCGCCCTGCACCGCGGGGCCCTGGCTGCCATGGCCAGGCCTGAACCCACCCCCTTACAGTCCCTGCTTGAGGGGGTGCGGCGCATCGCAATTCTGGAAGACATCGTGGACCACACCAACGTGGGCGCCATCTTCCGCTCAGCAGCCGCCCTCGACGTCGACCTAGTGCTGGTAACCCCGCGCTGCGCCGACCCGCTCTACCGGCGCTCAATCCGCGTCTCCATGGGCACTGTCTTCCAGGTACCCTGGGCCAGGCTGGACTCCTGGCCCGGCGCCCTCGACACCCTGCACACAGCGGGCTTCACCACCGCGGCGCTCGCCCTGGAAGAAGATTCTTTGAGCCTGACCGAACTGGCAGACCGCAAAGACGAGAAGCTGGCCCTGATTTTGGGCACCGAGGGGCACGGGCTGGCCACATCCACCCTGGCAGTTACCCAGCACACCGTCATGATTCCCATGAGCCACGGGGTCGATTCCTTGAATGTAGCGGCCGCCTCAGCCGTTGCCTTCTGGGAAACCCGCCCAAAGATGGTAGAGTAGTTCCTCGGTTGTAAACCGCAACCACCGGTAGGCACCCGCCCCGGTAGCAACAAGATATGCACTGGCAAAATCCAGGGCACGAAGAAGGTAAATATCATGCAGGCTGGCATCCACCCTGAATACAACTACGTTCTTTTCCGCGACCTCGCATCAGGCGAGACCTTCCTGACCAAGTCAACCATGACTTCTCAGAAGACCGAAAAGTGGGAAGACGGCAATGAGTACCCCCTCGTAGAAGTTGAAATCTCATCAGCTTCACACCCCTTCTACACCGGCAAGCAGCGCATCATGGACGCCGCTGGTCGTGTTGAGCGCTTCAACGCTCGCTTCGCAAACTTCGGCAAGAAGGCCTAAGTTTACAGCCAGTCTATTCAGGCTTAATATCACACCCCGCGACCGTGATTTATCACGCGTTACGGGGTGTTTTTGTAGGTTCACTGCGTAGAATTGGGTTCGATTCACTCCGCGTGCCGCACCCTTTTGCCGGGTGCGGTGCGCGCCCCTTTTGAGATTAGTTAGGGAGGTACCGTGTCCGTCGCGGCTCACGAAGAACCTAAAAAGAAGAAAAGCAAAAAAGCCCTCTGGATTACCTTGCTCATTCTGTTGCTGATTCCGGTTATCGCTGTGGGCGGCTACCTGTTCATGATTAATAAGGCCTGGAATAAGTCCGAGACCTTTGATAACGCCATGCCCAATGAGGACGGCTCCGTCACTACCCCCCATAATGACGAGTTGCAGGCCCTGGTTGATCAGGCAGCTGAGGCAACGATTACTAATGAGTCGGGCGCTACCTTAGAAAGCAACGTCTCTGAGGGCGATGCTAACGGCGACGGCATTTTGGATGCTGTAGCCGGTGGTGTTGTCACCGACCGTCCGGTCAACACCGCCTCCACTGATATTCTGCTGCTGGGCTCTGACCAGCGCTCTGGTGCCGAGGCACAGTATGTGACCGGTGCCCGTGCCGATACCATCATGGTGCTTCATATCCCTGAGGACGGCTCAGCTGCCTACCTGATTTCAATTATGCGTGATACCTGGGTCAATATCCCCGGTTACGGCTCCCACAAGGTTAATGCCGGTCTAAACTACGGTGGTGTTGACTTGCAGGTTGCTACCATTGAGCAGCTTCTCGGTATTCAGATGGATCACGTTGCTGAAATTGACTTCCAGGGCTTTAAGGCTCTGGTTGATACTCTGGGCGGGGTAACTGTTGATGTTCCCTTCGCTTTTAACGCAACTCCCGCTGGGTATTCCTTTGCTGCCGGTCCCCAAACCATGACCGGTGGTGAGGCGCTGGTCTTCGTGCGCGAACGCTACGTTTTCTCTGATGGTGACTACCAGCGCGTCCGTAACCAGCGTGCCTTCCTGCGCGGTGTCTACAATGAGCTCAAGGCCGATGGCGCCCTGTCTTCTGCCAGCAAGCTGCTGCAGGTCATTGAGTCTGTCTCACCTTACATGAGTGTTGACTCAGGTCTGTCACCTTCAGCCATCGTGGGTATTGCCCAGCCTGTGCTTTCCAACGGTAACACCCAGCTGGTCTCCATGACCCTGCCGAATGCCGGTACCGGCTGGTCCTGGGATGGCCAGTCCATCGTGGTTCTCGATGCTGCTGCAACCAGCGCCCTGTCTTATGCCCTGCAGACCGATACCATGCCTAACTACATTGCTACCTACGGTTCTGACTAAGCCCAGGTAGCCCCTCGCCAGAGGGTATAAGGGGAGCCCCACCAGTTTGTGGTGGGTCTCCCCTTGTATTTTCTTTTGATAGTGATGCTAGTGTTCGAGCGGGTCTGCTGATACTTCTTCTTCGGTGTAGCTGTTGTCGCGCCCGAAGAAGAGGGCGAGGAAGGCAATGGAGGCTCCCAGTACGATACCGAGGACGCCGAGCAGGGGCTTGAAGAAGACAAGAACCAGGCCCGTGACCAGGATAAGCCCGCCGACAAGCCCAAGGAGAACAGAGATACGCTGTAGGCCCAGGGAACTTGCTGTAGTGGGCTCTGCGGCCTCTGCGCTGTTGGCTTCAAGGGCAGTGGGCTCGCTTACAGCAGGACGGCTGGGCATGAGTGAGCGCTTCTTCTTAGGGGCGTTGCTGCGGATCGCTTCACCCTCGGTCGGCGCGTAGGCGGGGGGCACCTCGTAGGAGGGCGCTGCCGGTAGAAGCTCGGGTAGGTAGTTGGGGAGCTCCTGATACCACTCGGCAGGAATTTCAGAGGGGCGGACGGCCTGAACCGTCAGGGACAGCTCAAAGGAATTGCCGCGGATGGTGCCCCAGGCGCTGGTGAGCTTATCGTGCTCGTAGGCGTAGCGGATGACGGGGGCCAGTTGCTCGGAAATCTGGGTGGAGAGACGGCCCACTACCTTGCGGTCGTGCAGGACGTCGACCGAGTCAACCACACGCCCGTCCGCGTGCTTAATCTGGTTGTTCTCCAGGGAGAGAATCACCCGCCCCTCACCGGAGGGAGGCAGGATGGAGTGCAGGTACTCGGAATGGTCCTTCTCATCGAGCACCTTCATGGAGGCCCCCTGGGGCAACAGGGTTGCCTGGGTGGGGGCATTGTTGAGGGGGAAGAGGGAACCGGGAGCACTCAGGGAGAGCTGGCCACTGCTTTCGATGTGGGTTTCACCGGTGACTCCGCGCAGAACAGCAGAGAGCTGCATACGGGTGACCGCATCGTAGCCCGAGGCCACAACGCGGGTAATCGGGCCCCAATAGGCAGCGGAGTCCTCGGGGGAAAGCCGCCCCAGCTTGAGGTCGTCAGCATAGACCGCAATAGCCTGGGGCTGGTAGGGGTTATCGGGCTCTGGTACAAGGCGAACCTCACCGTTCCAGACCCGCTCGCGGTCAATCAAGAGTTCTTCAAAAACCTGAAGAATTTCTGCATCGTAGTAGTCATCGGTGATGACCTGCACGGTGCCGCGATCGCCCAGTACGTAGTCGGTCACAGTAGGCTCCTTATCCCAAAAAGTTACTCTCTATAGCTTCTCACGAAAAAGCCGGTTTTGGTTTGCAATGCTGCGCCCCAAAACCGGCTTTCTGCGTAGATTCCCAGGTAAAGAACTAGTTACCTGCCCCCTCTTCGGCAGCAGGTGCGTTATAGGCCTGAGCGTTAAGGATGCGGACGGCATCATCGAGCAGCTCCCGCACCAGTCGCACCAAGGCGGTGGGGGCGTCCGTGTGCTCGGCTAGCCAGCGCTCGGTGGCGCGGATAACCGGGTGGGTTGCCTCGTCCCCCTCAGCGATCTCTACCGCCGGATAGAGGCCGCGGATAACGCGAGTAGCCATACCGCCGGTACGGGCAGCCCAGGTGGGGGCAAGAAGCTCAAAGAAAGCATCCCGGTAACCTGTGCGCAGCTCCTCCGGGCCGTGCTGGAAACCAGCAGCTGTCGCCGACAGCAACTCATTCGAAAGGCTCATATCTTCAGTCACCAGGTTCCAGGCGGCCTGCTTCGCAGCCGCCACCGGCAGGGCAGCGGTCGCAAAAGCATAGCCACGCTCAGCCGTCGCAGAAGGACGGAAAGACCGCGCCTCATCCAGCTCCTGCTGGGTCACCGCGTCCTGAACCGCAAGTGCCCCCAGAGCCTTCCAACCCAGAGTCTGGTTATAGCTCATACCAGGAGCATCAGAAATAAAGCCCTCAACCTGCCCGCGCGCACCCCGCGCCAGATCCTGAGCGAACTCAAGACCCAGCTGTGAATGCGCTGACACAGACAGTAACGCCCTCACCAGAATCAGCTGCTCATCGCTACCTTCCTTAGCGCAGGCAAGCGCCTCAGACAGCGCAGCATACAGGGTATCCCACAATTCCCCACGAGCACCCACCGGGGTATACAAAGAAATCGCAGTCTGCGCCTGATCCACAATATTCGACAGCAGGGTAGCGGACGGCTCAGCAGCGGCAGCCTGCCCCACAGCCAGCACAAACCGGCGGCTAGCAAGCTTGCCATCACGCACCATATTCCACAAGCTACCCCACAACAGACCCCGCGACAGGGCGTCCTCCACCGACGAGACCTGACTCAAAGCAAGCTCAAGCCCATCAGCCTCAGCCAGGGCAACCTTGGCATAGGTCAAATCCTCAGCGTTGAGCAAAACCACATCAGCAGCAACCACAAGAGCCTGCTCCTGCTCAGTCAACTCAACCAGCACTTCATTCTGACCCACAGGAATATCAGCCGACACCACACCCGTAGGCACCAGACCCCCACCCTCAGAGGCGAACAGGGCAATCTTCAACAGATGCGGACGCCCCAACTCAGCGGGAACACCCACAGGCAACTGCTGACGCACCACCAACTGCACCGAACCATCAGCACCAGCTACACGCTCACACGACAGCTCAGACAAACCACTCGTCTGCAACCACGCCTCAGCCCACGTACGAACATCACGATCAGAGACCTCATCGAGCACACCCAAGAAATCATCAAGAGTCGTATTACCCCACTCAAACCGCTTAAAGTAAACCCGCGCAGCCTCAATAAACTGATCAAACCCAACATAAGCAACCAGCTGCTTCAGGGCGCTCGCACCCTTGGCGTAGGTAATACCGTCAAAGTTCTGACGGGCAGCTTCAAGGTGGGGGATATCCGCAACAATCGGGTGAGTTGTCGGCAGTTGATCCTGACGGTAAGCCCAGGCCTTACGGGAATTCGCAAAGGTGACCCAGGCGTCCTTATAGCCATTGGCTTCAGCAGCGCCCAGGTGCCCCATGAAGTCTGCAAAAGACTCCTTGAGCCACAGGTCATTCCACCACTTCATCGTGACCAGGTCACCAAACCACATGTGACTCATCTCGTGGCAAATCACATTAGCCCGGCCCTCAAGCTGGGACTCATCAGCACCGGAGACAAAAATATACCCCTCGGTAAAGGTCGCCAGGCCGGGGTTCTCCATCGCCCCCAGGTTGTACTCCGGTACAAAAGCTTGCTCGTACTTGGGGTAGGGGTAGGCATAGTCAAAGAGGTCCTGGAAGAAGTCCAGGCCCTGCTTGGTCACGGCAAAAATATTCTGGTAGTCAAAATGCTCTTTGAGCGACTGGCGGCAGTAGGCAACCAGGGGGATAGGCCCGGAATTAACAGCGGACGCCGGGGTATAGGTATCGAAAGCGGTAAAGTACTCGCCCGCCACAATAGCGGTGATATAGGTAGAAATACGGGCAGTCGGCTTGAAAACACGCTTAGAAATCGATGAATCTGACGGGTCATCAATTTCGCGGTCCAGCTCAGCATTCGAGCTCACCACCCAGCTCTTAGGGGCCGTAATACGGAAGTTGAACACAGCTTTGAGGTCGGGCTGTTCAAAGTTGGGGAAGACCCGTCGGCAATCGGCGGGCTCATACTGGGTGTAGAGGTAAATCTTGCCGTCAGCCGGGTCAATGTAGCGGTGCAGGCCCTCACCTGAGCGGCTAAAGTACGACCGGCCCTTGATGGTGAGGGTATTCTCCGCCTGCAAATCCTGTAGGGCGATACGGGAGCCCTCAACCACCTCATCAACAGGCAGCGGCACCCCATTCAGCTTCACCGACTCCACCGACTGATGAATGTAGTCAATAAAGGTACTAGCACCCTCGGTCGCCGTAAACCGGACGGTAGTGGCTACCGGGTAGGTTTCGAAGTCAGAGCTGGCATGGGTGAGATCAACATGCACATCGTAAGTATCAACGCTGATAGTACGGGCGCGCAGAGCGGCCTCTTCTTGGGTCAAATTTTCGTTATTCACATCACTATAGTAAGCCCCTGTATGTACAAGGTCGAGTTGGGTAGCGCTGGTGGGGGCAGTGAGAGGTGGATTTTGCAGGTTCTCTAAACATTGTGTATAGTAATAACTTGTTGCCAGCACGCCTTCGGTTGAAGAAGTGCAAGACACCTTGCGCGGGTGGCGGAATAGGCAGACGCGCTAGCTTGAGGTGCTAGTCCTCGTATTAGAGGGTGGGGGTTCAAGTCCCCCCTCGCGCACAAGAAAACCCCATGTGGGACACAGAAAAACCGGCTCCTGTCAACAGGAGCCGGTTTTTTGTTGAGAAGGACTCTGCTGAGGTGGCTTAAATCAGGAAACTTGAGCGCCAGCCCGTAGGGGAGTGCTTGTCTGGTAACCATCCAGCGCTTGGGTGTGATGGAGCTTATGCCACCAAATCCCCTTTCTGGTTTGCGTGCGCGAAAAGCGCCCGGTATAGTTATTACTCGTTGCCAGCACGCCTTCGGTTGAAGAAGTGCAAGACACCTTGCGCGGGTGGCGGAATAGGCAGACGCGCTAGCTTGAGGTGCTAGTCCTCGTATTAGAGGGTGGGGGTTCAAGTCCCCCCTCGCGCACAAGAAAACCCCATGTGGGACACAGAAAAACCGGCTCTTGTTGATAAGAGCCGGTTTTTTGTTGACTTAAGCCCTGCCGTAGCACATTGGCCCCTGGCAGGATTTTTATGCCTTGATAGATTATCAACTTTACTCATCAGTTAAACTGATTATTTTCGGTTGGTGTCTTTAAGAAATTTTAAAATCGGTGGCAACTCCCTGCCTCTAAGCCAGTCTCACTAGCCTTCGACCGGGCGATAAACTAGCCCTATGCAGCCTACTGAACCTCGTGTGTCCGCCCCGCTCCTTGACCATACCTACAGCGAGGCCTTCCCTGACCTTGCTCGCCATGCCCAGCCGGATATCCCGCAGGGTACCCGCCTGGCCTGGCTCAACGAGAATCTTGCCCGTGACCTGGGGCTGGACCCGGCCTGGTTGCGCACTGACGCCGGTTTAGCCTGGATGACGGGCAGGGGAGAGGCCCCCACGGCTACCCTGGCCTACTCGGGCTACCAGTTCGGGCAGCTTTCGCCGGTGCTGGGCGACGGGCGGGCCCACCTCATCGGCGAACTGGCTGTACCCGCGCGAGAAGAAGGCGGTAGTGCTACCCGCTGTGATCTTCACCTGAAAGGCAGCGGGCGGACGCCCTTCTCGCGCCCCGGTTCGGATGGCAAGGCTCCGCTGTCGGCGGCCTGGCGGGAAGCTGTCATCGGGGAGTCCCTGCATGCGCTCGGCCTGCCGACTACCAGGGCCCTGGCTGTGTTCGGGACCGGAGAGAAGGTGCAGCGCCGCGCACCTGAACCGGAGCCGGCGGGTCTGGTCCTGCGCGTTGCCGCCAGTCACCTGCGGGTAGGTACCTTCCAGTTTGCCCAGTACCACTGCGACCCTGAGGTGCGGGGGCAGCTGGTCGATTATGCCCTGGCCCGTCATTACCCCCACCTCACCCCGGGGGAAACCCGTAGTGAGCGGGCCCTTGCCCTGCTTCGTGCTGTGGCGCAGCGGCAAGCTCACCTGGTAGCTAGCTGGCAGGCGCTGGGGTTTGTGCACGGGGTGCTCAACACCGATAACGTAACTATTTCCGGCGAAGCTATCGATTTTGGTCCCTGCGCTTTCATTGATGCTTTTGAGCGCGACAAGGTTTTTAGTTCTATCGACCGCCAGGGCCGCTACGCCTATAACCACCAGCCCGGTATCACCGCCTGGAATCTTTCCCGTTTTGCCGAAACCCTGCTCGATATCATCGACCCTGAAAACCCGAACCGGGCAATCCACCTAGCCACCGAAGTGATATCGGAGTTCGAAGATGAAGTGGTGGAGCAGCAAATAGCTGCCTTTGCTACCAAGCTGGGGCTTGACCTGGATGGGGTTGGTGAGGACGTCCGTGCCCAGGTGGGTAGGTTTGGGCAGGCTACCTTGGGGCTGCTGGAGCGCCATGCCCTAGACTTTACAGGGTTCTTTAGGTCTTTGGCCGAAGGAACCTGTCTGATTCCGGAGGATGACCGGCAGGGCTGGTTGGCCCGGTGGGAAGAACTGAAGAGTGCTATAGGTACTACTCCTGAACGCGCCACGGAACTCATGTTGGCACATAATCCGGTCTGCATCCCCAGAAATTTGGCACTCGATGCTGCCCTGCGGCAGGTGGAGCGCGGAAACCAGCTGCCGCTTGAGGAGCTGCTGGAAGCTGTCAGTAACCCCTTTGAACGCCGTGCCGGCCTTGACTACCTGGAAGGCGCGCCTATCGAGTCCCGCTTCTTCACGAGCTTTTGCGGAACGTAGAGCCACTTCTCTTATCTAGAATTTGGTTTAAAAAGGACGGGGCCTGCCACCGAACTCGTCGGTGGCAGGCCCCGTCCTTCTGCTACCTAGAGCGGCGGCGCAGCCAGCTCCACAGGGCGGCACCTAGACCTAGCGCCAGGGGCCCTGCAGCAGCGGCAAGGACGCCAGCCCGCGGCTTCTTGCCAGACGCTAAGGGAGCCTGGGGCTCAGCTGCGTCTTCGGTCTGCTTGTTGCCCTGGGCGTTTTCCTGCAAGCCCGAAGATGCACGCAGCGGGGGAGTCTTGAAGAAGAGAGCTAGAACAAAGGCCAGAACGGTGGCAAAGAAGCCGACCCAGTAGACCGACAGGGCTGAAGCGTTGAAGCCAACCATGAAGGGGCGGGTGAGGCGGGCGTCTGCACCGGTGAGGTAAGAGGTATCAGAGGTTGAAACGCCTGATTCTTCAGCATCGGTGGAGGTAGAAGAAATCTGCTCTGCCAGGGTGGGGGTAAGCTGATCCACCCAGTAGGAGCGCTGGGCTTCATCGGACCAGTCAACGACCAGGGTACCGTCCTGAACCGAGGCGTGAGCCTGTTCAGCTGCAGATGCCAGGGCAGCCTCACCTCCAGCGGTGCGAGCCTGGTCAGCGGCTGCTGAAAGCTGGGAAGCGATAGAGTTCTGAGCAGGCTCCACAATCTGATTCCACATCTGCTCCATGATGCCCTGGTTCTCAGGAGCGGAGGCCACGGCGGGAGTCAGCGCGGCGTCAAGACCCGAACGCAGGTCGTCCTCGTTGCCCATGGCCTTCATAATGTTGCCGGGCATAGCTGAGAAAAGAACCGACAGCAGGACGGCGGTACCCATGGTGCCACCAATCTGACGGAAGAAGGTTGAAGCGGACGACGCGACACCCATGTAGGTTGGGGCAACAGCATTCTGGGCTGCCAGGGTCAGGGACTGCATGAGCTGACCCAGGCCAAGACCCATGATGAACATGCCCAGCATGAGGAACCAGAGGGGGCGGTCCGCCGTCATGAAGGTCAGGTAGTAGTAGGCAACTACCATGAGGGCGGTACCCAGAATGGGGAAGATGCGGTACTTGCCGGTGCTGGCGACCATGCGACCCGACATGATAGAGGCGGTCATAATACCGGCTATCATGGGTAAGGTTGCGAAGCCCGATTCGGTAGGAGTTAGCCCGGTGGCAATCTGCAGGTAGAGGGGGATGGTCATCATGGCGCCGAACATCCCGAAGCCAACCAAGAAGCCCAGAATGGACGACATGGAGAAGGCGCCTGAACGGAAGAGGGCCAGCGGGAGGATGGCGTCCTGGCCCATCTTGGATTCGATGATGAGGAAAGCTGCAAGGCCCAGGGCGGAGATGACGAAGCAGGTGATGGATGCTGCGGAGGTCCAGCCCCATTCGCGACCCTGTTCAGCAACGAGCAGGAGCGGAACTAGAGCTACGACAACGCTGGTTGTGCCCCACCAGTCAACGCGGGGCTTGAGGGCCACATCGGTGATGCGGGGCAGGTGCAGGAACTTCCAGACCATAGCCAGGGCAATGATGCCGATGGGGACGTTGATGAGGAAGACCCAGCGCCAGCCGGTAATCCACAGAATTTCGTCACTACCGGCAAAGAGGCCACCGGTGAGGGGGCCGAGCACAGAGGAGATACCAAAGACGGCCAGGAAGTAGCCCTGGTACTTGGCGCGCTCACGGGGAGCCAGCATATCGCCCATGATCGCTATGGGCAGAGACATGAGAGCGCCCGCACCGATGCCCTGGAAGGCGCGGAAGGCAGCTAGCATGATCATTGAGGTGGAGAAGCTGGAAAGAAGCGAACCCAGAATGAAGACGACGATACCAAAGAGGTAGAGGGGGCGGCGGCCGAAGAGATCGGAGAGTTTGCCGTAGATGGGGGTGGTGATCGTGGAGGTGATCATGTAAGCGGTAGTGACCCAGGCCTGCTGTTCTAGGCCGTGGAGGTCATCACCGATCGTCCTGATAGCTGTAGAGACGATGGTTTGATCGAGGGACGAGAGGAACATGCCCGCCATAAGACCGACGATGACCAGCATGATTTGCCGATGGGTCATGAGGGGTTGGTCTTGGGCGGTTGTCTGCTCTGGTGTAGCTGGTGCTGTAGACATGACGAACCTTTAGGTTTGGAGTGAATTGTGGGCTCGCGCGGTTTTGCTTGGTCTACGGTGCGCGGACGCTTGTGGCGGGCGGTTGCGTAGTCTTGGGTTCGCGAACTTAACAAGCTTAAGTGCAGTTCTGCAAAAATACTTCCTTCTGGAAGCGTCTTGTGTGCCACAGTGGGTAGGGCGGTTTGAAATTATCTACGTAAGACCGGGTGTGACCTTTCACAAAGGGTCACCCTGCACATATTTGGTTTTGTGGGCTTTTCTAAGTAAAGGTCAGTAAAACCCCAAATAAAAAGCAGATAAACCCACATAAAAGCGCATTTTTTCTGGCATACTTGAGATGTAACGAACACAAAACAACCCCACAGCATCTGCTGAAAGGAACCTCCCATGGCTCTCGAAAAGAAGCACACCAAGCTCGGCGTTATCGGCGCAGGTGGTGTTGGTTCAGCAACCGCCTACGCAGCAACCCTGCGCGGCGTAGCTGATGAAATCGTTATCTACGACATCGCCGGTGAGCGCGCTGAGGCAGAAGGCCTCGACATCGCCCACGGCACCATGTTCGCCCACGAAGCTGAAGTTTCAGGCAGCGGCGACGTAGAAATCCTGCGCGACTCAGACCTCATCATCGTTACCGCAGGCGCCCGCCAGAAGCCCGGCCAGCCCCGCCTCGAACTGGCAGAAGCAAACGTCAACATCTTCAAGTCCATGCTTCCCAAGGTCATGGAGGTAGCCCCCAATGCTATCCTCATGATCGTCACCAACCCCTGCGACGTCCTCGCCGTTGTTGCTCAGAAGATTACCGGCCTGCCCACCGAGCGCTGCTTCGCATCCGGTACCGTGCTCGACTCATCCCGCCTGCGCTGGCTGATCGCTGAAAAGGCCGGCGTCTCCATCAAGTCAGTTCACGCCAACATTGTTGGTGAGCACGGCGACTCAGAATTCCCCGTCTGGTCAGCAGCTAACATCGGTATGGTTCCCCTTGACGAGTGGACCAACGAAGACGGCGAAAAGGTCTTCACCGAAGAGGTCAAGGCAGAACTGGCAGAAGAAGCCATGCGTGCAGCCTACAAGGTCATCGAAGGTAAGGGTTCCACCAACTACGCCATCGGCATCTCAGCTACCCGCATCGCCGAAGCTATCCTTCACGGCCAGAACGCCGTACTCAACGTCGCAACCCAGGTACGCGGCCGCTACGGCATCGAGGGCGAAGCTGCTCTCTCACTGCCCTCCGTTGTCTCACGTGATGGCGTCAAGCGCGTACTCGACGTCCCCATGACCGACGAGGAAATCGAGCGTCTGCGCGCCTCAGCCAACGCCATCAACTCCTCACTGGCAACCCTGGGTTTCTAAAACCTAGGTCTACCTAGCCCAACCGGTAGATATGCCCAACGGCGGTGCCATCCCACTCACCTACGAGTGGGGTGGCACCGCTTTTATGATTTACCTAATTTTTACCGCCCGGTATTTCCCACCCACCGCGAAAGGGAGTAACGTCTACTGTATGAGTAATAACCCTCGTGCCGAACTGGCGCACCTGACCGCCGCCCTCGAAGAGCACCTCAACGCTATTATCAATAGCCGCGGTGAACACGACGCCGCCGTTGACAACACCTACGTAGCCATCGCAAACGCCTTTGAACGCTACGAAGAAGCCCTGTTCGACGCCTACGAAGAGGTCACCCCGCTCGAAGTTTTCATCGAAGATGAAGACGATGATGACTTTGACTACGACTTCGATGAAGAAGACGATGATGAGGTGGAGTACTACCTCGATGAAGAGCAGAAGTAGACCGGTTACCCAGGTTCTACCTGTTATTCCAGGCACAGCACCGCGAGCGGTGCTGTGCTTTTTCTTTGACTCGCGTAGAGTTTTCTGCTGTGGAATGGATACAAGCAATCATCCTGGGTCTTGTCCAGGGTCTAACTGAGTTTTTGCCGATCTCGTCATCGGGTCATATTCGTATCGTGGGTCAGTTCTTGCCGAACGACGAGGATCCCGGTGCGGCTTTTACCGCTATCACCCAGCTGGGTACTGAAGCGGCTGTTTTGGTCTTCTTCTGGAAGGACATCGTTCGCATCATCAAGAACTGGTTCGGTTCTTTGGTGGGCAAGGTTGATAAGAAAGATCCGGACGCCCGCATGGGCTGGTTCATCATCATCGGTTCCCTGCCGATTGGTATTCTGGGCATCCTGCTCGAGGACTACATCGATTCAACCTTCCGCAGCCTCTGGATTACCGCAACCATGCTGATTGTGTTCGCAATCTTCCTGGGCATCGCAGACCGTATCGGTCGCGAACAGCGCGAGCTGAAAGACCTCACCATCAAGCACGGTATTCTGTACGGTTTCGCGCAGGCGCTGGCCCTGGTTCCCGGTGTTTCACGTTCCGGCGGCACCATCATGGCCGGTCTGCTCATGGGCTACACCCGTGAGGCAGCAGCCCGTTACTCCTTCCTGCTGGCGATCCCCGCGGTTTTCGCATCGGGCCTCTACAAGCTGGCAGGCAGCATCTCTGAGGGCTTCACCGGCTACTACGGTTTCGGTTCCACTATGGTCGCAACCCTGGTTGCTTTCGTGGTCGGCTACCTAATCATCGGCTGGTTCCTCAAGTACGTTTCCAACAAGAGCTACAGCATCTTCGTCTGGTACCGTATCGCCCTGGGTCTTGCCCTGTACATCCTGCTGGGCACCGGCGTCCTCGCCGCATAGACCTGTCTCACTTTTTACCCGCCCGGAAATACCTTTCCGGGCGGGTATTGTTTTAGGAAGAGAAAAAGCGCCGCCCCCAGGCTATTCGGGGTAGGCGCACATCAACTATAGTGAGGTTTTCATGCGAGCTTGGGACCAGCCCACCATTCCGTCACTCCCGGGGCAGGCGCCCCTTCCCACCGTCTTTGATACTGCGGCCGGAGGCAGGCAGGCCCTTGAGCGTGAGAGCCGCGCTGGGCTGTACGTCTGCGGCATTACTCCCTACGACGCGACCCACATGGGGCATGCTTCTACCTACGTTGCTTTTGACGTGCTGAACCGGGCCTGGCGCGATGCCGGGGTCGAGGTAACTTTCGTGCAGAACGTCACCGACGTGGATGATCCCCTGCTTGAGCGCGCCGAAGCGACCGGCGTTGACTGGCGGCAGCTCGCTGAGGAACAGACCGAGCTGTTCCGCACCGATATGGTAGCCCTGAACGTCATTGCCCCCGACCACTACGTAAGCGTTGTCGACTCAGTGCCCTCTGTGGCGGCTGCCGTGCAGAAACTACTGCACGAGGGCGTGGCCTACCGCGTGCCGGGTTTCACTGATGAGCAGGGTGCTACCCATCCCGACGGTGATATCTACTTCGATATTGAGGCCGCCCAGAAATTGGGTGAAGGCCGCGAAGACGGCTGGTCGCTGGGCCAGGTAGCCCACTACAGCCTGGAAGAGATGCTGACCATTTTTGGTGAGCGCGGCGGCGACCCTGAGCGCCCCGGTAAGCGCAATGCCCTTGACCCCCTGCTGTGGCGTGTTGAGCGGGCGGGGGAGCCTGCCTGGGAGGCGGGGGAGCTAGGGCGCGGCCGCCCCGGCTGGCATATCGAGTGCAGCGTGATTTCGAGTGAGTTCCTGGGCGCACCCTTCTCTGTTCAGGGCGGTGGCTCTGACCTGATTTTCCCGCACCACGATCTGGGGTCGAGCCATTCCTTTGCCCTGAACGGCGAGCCTATGGCCCGCCACTACATGCACACCGGCATGGTGGGTCTTGACGGGGAGAAGATGAGCAAGTCCCTGGGAAACCTGGTGTTGGTATCAAAGCTGCGGGCTGCCGGCGTAGAACCTGCCGCTATCCGCCTGGCGATTATGGATAACCACTACCGCACCGACTGGTTCTGGCAGGAAGATTTGCTAACCAAGGCCCAGGGGCGTCTGGAACTCTACCGTTCGGCTGCGGCAGTTGCCGAGGGGCAGGCCGATGAGGCCGCGCTGGCCCTGCTTGAGACCGTCCGCCAGCATCTTGCCGACGACCTCAACACCCCCGCCGCCCTGGTTGCCCTTGACCAGTGGGCCCTCTCTACCCTTGAGAACGGTGGTGGCGGCGGTCAGCTGGTAGCTGACCTGCTCATGGCCCGCCTGGGCGTTGATCTGGCACCTGCTGCCTAGTTGTCGCCCTGGTTCTTGAGGAATTTCTCGAACTGGGCCGCAATATCTATTTGGCTGAGGTCAGCGATATCGTCGTTGGCCTCAGCTATTGATTCTAGGGTTCGTACGTAGCTGGCCAGCTCGGGCTCGTCCTCGATTAGGGCGTCGGCCTGGTGGTTCCAGCTGGCGATGTCATCCGCACTGCGCTCTAGGGGCATGGGGAAGCCTAGAATCGCTTCGAGGGCAGAGAGCAGGGTGAAAGTTGCCTTGGGGTGGGGCGGCTCAGGCAGATAGTGGGGAACCGATACCCAGAGGGAGAGGGCCGGTATGTGAGCCTGCCCGGCTTCGAACGCCAGCACACCAATCAGGCCGGTTGGGCCCTGGTAGGTATTGGCCTCTACTCCCTCTAAGGCGAGGACGCTGCTGGTATAGCTGGTGACGCTCAGCGGCAGGGGACGGGTGTGGGGGACCTCATCGAGTAGGGCCCCGCAGAAAACAACCAGGTCAACCTGTTCCTGTTGCACCAGGTCTTTAAAACGCTCGATGTAGGTCTGCCAGTTCATGGAGGGCTCGGGGCCAGCGAGGGTCAATAGGCGGACGCCGGCGGTGGTGCGCGCTTCACTAAAGATGGTATCGGGCCAGGTAATGCGCTGGGTGCCGTCCTCGTCGATGCTCAGAAGAGGTCGGGTTTCGGTGTAGTTGTAGCAGCCGCTCACGTCAAAGCCGGGCGCCGGTGTGGCGGGGTAGTGCTCCCATAGTGCGCGGAAGGCGTCGATAACGGCGTCGCCGGCGTCATTCCACCCTGTGAAACCGACCAGGAGCACGGTGGGGGCATGAGCCGGTAGGGTGGAGGTGCTTGCGAAATGGTTCAGAGCGTTGAGGGGGAGGGGCTGATTAATCACCCCCATATCCTACCCCTGATAGGCCGTAACCTCTACAGGCAATAGACTAGAGAGTTCCGGGGTGGCAGCTCCGGTGATGCAGCGCTCAGGAGGTAAAGGTATGACGTCCCATCCGGGTCTTCGGATTGGTTCTTTCGCGGGGGCGCCAATATATCTGCGCCTCTCCTGGTTCCCCCTCATGGCTTTGGTCGTGGTGGGTTACGGTATGAACCTGGCGTCTTCGCGGTCTTTAACGGAAGCGCAGGGTTATCTTGCTGCCGGTGTGGTTGCCGGTACCCTGGCGCTGGGAGTCTTCGCCCACGAACTAGCACACGCTGCGGTCGGCCGGGCTCGGGGGGTACGGATTTCGTCCATCTCCCTGAACATGTGGGGCGGGCAGACCAAGATGCAGACCGCTTCGGCGGCGACCTCGCTACTGGTGTCGGTGGCTGGCCCGCTGGTGAATTTTGCGGTAGCGGCCCTGTGTCAGTTGATATGGTGGGCGACGGGTTCCGCTGACTTCTTTGGCTTCGCCCTGGCTGCCCAGGTCAACCTCGCTATCGGTATTTTTAACCTGATACCGGCCTTCCCCCTCGACGGCGGTTATGCCCTCGAAGCTCTGGTCTTTATCCTGGTAGGCCGCCGGTCGGTGGCAACCCGGGTGACAGCCTATACGGGCCTTCTGCTCCTTGCCCTCTTAGCTAGCGCTCTGCTCTTCACCGGCCTGTGGCGGTCTCCCTGGGTGCTACTGGTAGCCGCTGCCCTGGCCTTTTATCTGTGGAGCGGCACCAACCACTCCCTCAAACAACTCGCGCAGGATTCTGATTCTCGCCACCCCCTACGGGCGTCCGCCCTGATGGTTCCCGCCCAGCTTGCTGACCCTCGTAGCAGCATCGGTGGCGCCCATCAGCGCTGGGACGGCACCTCCCACCTGCTTCTAGTAGAGCAGCAGGGGGCGTCCGTGCGTCCCCTTGCCTTTGTTGGACCTACAACGCTCGCTGCCTCGCTGGGCTCTCTTGACCAGCAGCCCCTGGCCGCTATCGCTCAGCCCCTTGCCGCCCGCACTCTGGGCACCCAGACCGGTTACATCGACACCCTCGATGAGTACAGCGGCTTTGCCCACTACCGCCTGCCCGAAGAGCAACGGGGGCAGAACCTCACCTGGGTGGTGATGGATGCCGCCACCCCCGTGGGGCTGGTAACCTCCCATGCCATTACTCAGGCGGTGCTGGTCACCGTGGGCGCTGGCACGTCTTCATCTAAATGACCCCACCGCGCTTTTCTGAGACAATAGAAGAAACCAGACCAAAAACGAAAGAGAAATCTGACCTTATGAGCACCCCTACCGGTAGCGTCAACCGCCGTGGCCCCTTCCGCCCGGGAGAGCGCGTCCAGCTGACCGACGAGCGCGGACGCATGACCACCATTACCCTGGCTGAAGGCGGGGAATACCACTCCCACCGCGGTTTCTTTAAGCACAGCGAGCTCATCGGCAACGTTGAGGGCACCGTGATTGAAAACTCCGAGGGGTTCAAGTTCCAGGCCCTGCGCCCGCTCTACAAGGACTTTGTGCTTTCTATGCCCCGCGGCGCTGCCGTGGTCTATCCCAAGGACGCCGGCCAGATTGTGGCCATGGCCGATATCTTCCCCGGTGCCCGCGTGATTGAAGCTGGCGTCGGCTCCGGTGCCCTCTCTATCGCCCTTCTGCGGGCCGTGGGGGACGGCGGCCACCTGCGTTCTTTCGAACGCCGAGAAGAGTTTGCCGATATCGCCCGCGGCAATATCGAAACCTTCTTCGGTGGGGAGCACCCCGCCTGGTCACTGACCCTGGGAGATTTGGCTGAAGCCCTGGGCGAGGTCGAAGAACCCGGTAGCGTAGACCGCGCCGTCCTCGACATGCTGGCCCCCTGGGAGTGCCTGGACGCCGTAGCCACCGCCCTGGCGCCCGGCGGCGTCATCATCTGCTACGTTGCGACCGTAACCCAGCTCTCCCGCGTGGCCGAGGCCCTGCGCGCCGACGGCCGCTTCACCGAGCCCGAATCCCATGAAACCATGGTGCGAGGCTGGCACGTAGAGGGCCTGGCAGTACGCCCCGACCACCGCATGGTAGCCCACACCGGCTTCCTCATTACCGCCCGCCGCCTAGCTGACGGGGCAGAGCGTCTTGCCCCCAAGCGCCGAGCATCAAAGACCGATTTCTCAGAAGAGGATATGAACGCCTGGACTCCCGCAGCCCTGGGCGAGCGCAATGTCTCTGACCGTAAGCTCCGCCGGGCCGGTCGCGATGCCCTGAACCTGGCTGAAAAGGCCGCCTCCGCTGCCCAGAAGGCTGAGGCCGCACAGGCTGACCAGGATTCCGAAAACTAAAACCCCAGGACGGCCCCGCCACCCGATGATTGGGGTGGCGGGGTTCTGACTCACCGGTGAGTCGTCACCAGAAGGAAGTGCCCCAGCATGAGTGAACGTTTAACCGTTTCGTCGGTAGATTACGAGCGTATTCTGCGGCAGCTCAATATCGCTAACGATAACCGCCGCAATCTTGATCGGCAGTTGCGGGCGGCTGGCGAGCGCAACCAGAAGCTGGTGACGGCTCTGACCAAGACTAAGAACGAGATTGAGCATCTGCGCATGGCGCTGGCTCAGGAGGTGGCTCCGCCGCTGAATTCTGCCCTGGTGCTGGGGGTGCACGGGGCGACGATGACCTACCAGGATCTTGCCGAGGGCAAGACTCCGGCTGAGATTGAGGAGCATCTGGACGTTCTCTTGGGCGGCCGTCTGGTGCGTATCACCTGCTCGCCTCTGCTGCCGATTGCGCAGGTGAAGCCGGGGATGACCGTCCTGCTCAACGAGCATACCCAGGCGGTGGCATCGCTGGGGTTTGAAGGCTACGGTGATGTGGTGACGGTGCGGGAGGTGCTAGATCACGACCACCTGGTGGTTGACCTGCCCAACCAGTCAAAGGCTGTGGCCCGTATTTCGGGTGCCCTGGACCCGGACGAGCTGCGCGTGGGTGATACCGTCACCTACGATTCGCGTATTCAGATGGTGACCTCCCTGGTTCCCCATACCGATGCCCAGGAGCTGGTACTGGAAGAGGTGCCCGATGTTACCTATGACAATATCGGTGGTCTGGGCGACCAGATTGACCTGATTCGGGACGCTGTTGAGTTGCCCTTCCTGCACCCCGATATTTACCGTCAGTACCGCCTGACTCCGCCCAAGGGTATCTTGCTCTACGGCCCTCCCGGTAACGGTAAGACCCTGATTGCTAAGGCTGTGGCTAACTCTCTGGCAGCACGCGCTGCGGAGCGGTCTGAGAATGGTAAAAAGACCGGCTACTTCTTGAACATCAAGGGCCCGGAGTTGCTGGATAAGTATGTGGGTGAGACCGAACGCCAGATTCGCGATATCTTCTCTGCTGCCCGCGATAAGGCACGAGCGGGTCATCCCGTGGTAGTTTTCTTTGACGAGATGGAGTCGCTCTTCCGTACCCGCGGTTCGGGCCGGTCTTCGGACGTCGAAACCACCATTGTGCCCCAGCTTCTGGCTGAGATTGACGGTGTTGAGAGCCTGGATAACGTCATTGTGATTGGTGCGACCAACCGCGAAGACATGATTGACCCGGCTGTGCTGCGGCCGGGGCGTTTGGACGTGAAAATCCGCATTAACCGCCCCAACCGGGCCGGTGCTGCCGAAATCTTCGGGCTTTACCTGACAGAGGACCTGCCGATTAGTCAGGCTGAGGTGGCAAGAGCCGGGTCCCAGCAGCAGGCGGTTGCCAGCATGATTGAGACGGTCATTGAACACCTCTTCTCTGCTGAGCCGGCGAACCGCTACATCAGCGTTGATTTAGAGAACGGCGTGAGTCGCTGGCTCTTCAGGGGCGACTTCCTTTCGGGCGCCGTAATCCGCAATATCGTCGATCAGGCTAAGAAGCTGGCGATTAAGTCTTACCTTTCTACCGGGGCTGAGGGTATCAGCACCGAGCACCTGCTAGAGGCGGTGCGCGCAGAGTTCGAGGACCAGGTCGAGGTGCCCCAGGCCAGCGAAATTGAGGATGTCCTCTCTACCCTCAACATTCGTCTGCGAGTGCTCAACGCAGCCCCGGCTCGTTCCGTCGATACCGGAGCGGGGGTCTAGCGATGACTGTTCGCCGTATCATGGGGGCCGAGACCGAGTACGGGGTGCACGCCCCGGCAAAGCCCCACGCCAACCCCACGGTGCTCTCTGCCTTTGTGATCAACACCTACGACACCCTTTTCAAGCAGGAGCTCTCAGCGGCCCTTGAAACCCGCTGGGAGTATGGTTCAGAAGCCCCGCTAACCGATGCCCGCGGTTTCGACATGCCACGCGAGCAGGCCCACCCCACCCAACTGACCGATACCGCCCATGTGCTCACCAGCGAAGACATCGCGGCAGAAGCCCTGAGTGAGGCCGGGCATTTTGCCGAGCGAATCGACTGGGATGCGGTCACCATGAACTCGATTCTGCCCAACGGGGCCCGTTTCTACGTGGACCACGCCCACCCCGAGTACTCCTCGCCCGAGGTAACCAACCCGCGCGACGCCGTCCTCTGGGATGCAGCAGGCGACCATATCGCCGCACAAACCGTAGCCACCATTGAAAAGGTGACCGCTAGCCAGAGCTCGGCGATGTCCGCGGTCAACCTCTACAAGAACAATACGGACGGCAAGGGCCAGTCCTACGGTTCCCACGAGAACTATCTGGTGCCCCGCGCCGTCGATTTTGAGTACCTGGCAGCTAGCCTGCTGCCCTTCTTCGCGACCCGCCAGGTCATGGTGGGGGCAGGACGGCTGGGCTTGGGTACTTCCGGGGAGCAGGCAGGTTTTCAGATTTCCCAGCGTGCTGACTTCTTTGAGCGCACCGTCGGCCTGGAAACCACCGTCCGCCGCCCGCTGATTAACACCCGCGACGAGCCCCACGCAGACAGCAACCGCTATCGCCGCCTGCATGTGATTACCGGTGACGCTAACCTGTCGCACACCTCCAACCTGCTCAAGTTTGGCACCATGTCCCTGGTACTGAACCTCATCGAGGCCAAGACCGCTCCTGCCATTGAACTGGCTGACCCGGTTGCTGCCATGCACACGGTCAGCCACGACCTAACCCTAAGCGCCCAGCTACCCCTCACGGGCGGGGGCAGCATGAGCGCCCTGCAGATTCAGCGGGCCTACCTCGATGCTGCCATCGCGCTAGAGACCAACCCCGATGAAGCGACCGCCGAGATTCTCCAGCTTTGGGGCGAGGTGCTAGAGGCCCTGGGCGATAACCCCTTGTCTCTGGCCGACCGCCTGGACTGGGTTGCCAAGTACGCCCTACTGAAGGGCTACGTTGACCGGGGCCTGAGCTGGGATAACCCCAAGCTGGCTGCCATCGACCTGCAGTATTCGGACGTCCGCCCCGCCAAGGGCCTGTACCACAAGCTGGTAGCCTTGGGCCGCATGAAGACCATCTTTAGCCCCGAAGAAATCGCCCGGGCTGCGGCCGAGCCACCGCGCGACACCCGTGCCTACTTGCGCGGCAAGCTCATCACCACCTGGCCCGACGAGGTCGTGGGAGCCAACTGGGACACCCTCTCGGTACGCAACCCGCTTTCCATCGACCTGCACCGCCTAACCATGGATAACCCCGAGCACTTTACCGCCGAAATCGTTGAACCCCACCTGGGGCTAGAGCACGCAGACCAGCTTTTTGCCCTACTGGCTGGCCAGCAGACCAGCTAGCCGTCATACCCCACAGAAAGAGAGACATCATGGACCGCATCCAGCGCCAGAACACCACCTCAACCACCTCCCAGCAGGTAGAAGAAGTAGCCATCGCCCACCAGAAGACAGAGGTGAACGAGCAGGCAGTATCAGACATCGATGACCTGCTGGCAGAAATCGACGGCGTGCTCGAAGAAAACGCCGAAGACTTCGTCAAGGGCTTCGTCCAAAAGGGCGGCCAGTAGGCCCAGCCCCTCACCAGCAGCCAGCATTCGCCCCAACGCCTAAGGAAGACCCGTGGAACGCAGAATATTCGGCATCGAAACCGAGTTCGGCATCAGATACATCCCGAAAGGGCTTGGCCCCCTGGCCCCAGAAGAGGCCGCCCGCAAGCTCTTCAAGCCGGTGGTAGACACCTGGCGTTCCTCCAATGTCTTCCTGCCCAACGGCGGGCGACTCTACCTCGATGTGGGATCCCACCCCGAATACGCCACCGCCGAGACCGCCTCGGTCCGAGATGCCCTCATTCAAGACAAGGCGGGGGAGTACCTGCTCAATGACCTGGTCAACCAGGCAGAAGATTCCCTCGAAGCAGAGGGCTATCAGGGGCAGATCTTCCTCTTCAAAAACAATGTTGACTCGGCGGGCAACTCTTTCGGATCCCACGAGAACTACATGTTAGAGCGCAAGGTGGAGTTCTCCCGCCTGGTCCGCTCCCTCATTCCCTTCCTGATTACCCGCCAGATTGTGGTCGGGGCGGGTAAGGTTCACCCTGCGGGCCCCCCGCAGTGGGGCGGACGTCCGCTCGGGGCAGAGGGGCAGCCCAGCTTCTCCTTCTCCCAGCGGGCCGACTACATCTGGGAAGGCTCATCAACAGCCACCACCCGGGCCCGGCCCATCATTAACACCCGCGATGAACCCCACGCCGACGCCTCGCTCTACCGTCGCATGCACGTGATTAACGGGGACTCCAACATGTCGCAGGCCACCACCCTGCTCAAACTCGGGGCCACCGACCTGGTACTTCGTATGCTTGAGGACTACTACCCCCTCGAGAACTTCGAAATCAAAGACACTGCCACCGCCCTGCGCGTCATCTCCCACGACCTGACCGGCACAGCCAGCTTCCCCCTAGCGGACGGCCGTGAAGCCAATGCCCTGACCCTGCAACGCCACTACCAGGCAGCCGCCATCCGCTACATCGAAGAGAAGGGGGCCCACCACGAGGACGTACCCTACATTCTGGATCTCTGGGGCCGGGCCCTGGACGCGGTGGAAAGCGGCGATACCTCCCTCATTGATACCGAAATCGACTGGGCCATCAAAAAGAAGCTGCTCGATACCTACATCGCCCGCGGGGCCAGTGGCTACGCCGACCCTAAAATCCAGCAGCTTGATTTGGCCTACCACGATATCGACCCTACCCGCGGTGTTTTTGGTCTGCTGACCAGCAAGGGCCTGGTCAAGAACCTGGTCAGCCACGATGAGATTGCCCACGCCACCGTGCATCCGCCTGCTACCCGGGCGGCCTTACGCGGTCGCTTCATTAGTGCTGCCCGCAACGCCGGGGAGCCCTTCACTGTGGACTGGGTGCACCTGAAACTCAACAACAAGCCCCACCTGACCGTCATGTGCAAGGACCCCTTCGCCACCGAAAGTGCCGCCATGGACGACCTGCTGGCCACCCTCAACCCCGGCCCCCAGGATGCCTGGTCCCCGCCCTTTATCTAGGTAAACCAGCAAATTACCAGACCCCACCCAGCTCTATCCGCTAGTATGTACGCGGTGAAGAAAAGCGTTCTGCCGAAGAGCGCAACCTCAAGGAAAGTGAAACCAGTGAAGAAAAAGTCAGCCCTTTTCGCATCCAGCGGCGCCGTGCTCGCCCTCCTTCTTTCTGCCTGCGGTGGCTCCGGCAGCGGCAGTAGCCTCTCAGATGTTGACTACTCCATGAACGGGGCAACCGCCGAACCCTCGGTTTCCTTCGCAACCCCCTTCGCAGCTAATGGCACCGAAGCCTACAAGATTGAGGATGGCGACGGTGCCACCATCGAAGACGGCGATAGCCTGCTCGTTGACGCCACCGTCTTCAACGGGGCCGATGGCACCTCCCTGGGTACCACCTACACCGACGCACCCATGATTATCCCCGTGGGCGAAGACCTGAAGAACGCCGCCCCCGAGCTCTATGACATCCTGATCGGCTCAAAGGTCGGCATGTCCTTCTCTTACTCCACCAACATCGATACCGCCTCCACCTCAACCGCTGAGGCAACCCCCACCGTTTCAGCAGGCACCGCCACCAACGTTGAGGTCTACACCGTTTCCGGCAAGCTGCTCAAGAGCGCTGAAGGCACCGAGAACGAGAAGAAGTCATCCGCCCTGGAAAGCTTCTCCCTGGCTGATGACGGCAGCGCCACCCTGACCCTGTCAGCAGACCGCGGCGATGCCCCCACCGAGCTTTACACCGAAGACCTCATCACTGGCACCGGTGCAACCGTGAGTGAATCCGACACTATCTACGTCAACTACGTTGGTGTGACCTGGTCAGATGGCACCCAGTTCGACGGTAACTTCGGTGCTACCCCCACCGCCCTCTCCCTGAACGGCGTCATCGAGGGATGGAAGCAGGGCCTGGCCGGTAAGACCGTCGGTTCCCGCGTCCTGCTGGTAATCCCCAGTGAGCTGGCTTACGGTGAGGACGCTGCCACCAGCGGTGCCCCCGAAGGTGCCCTGGTCTTCGTGGTAGACATCCTGGGCTCCTCACCTACCCGCACCGCCGCAGCATCAGCTAGCGCCTCAGCCAGCGAATAAGACCTCTGTTATCACTTCATTAGAAAAGGTAAAACCTCATGTCATTTGGTCAGCGTAATCTCGACCGTAGCAAGCCCGAAATCGACTTCCCCGAAGGCGGTACCCCCGAAGAACTCATCATCATCGATGAGATTGAGGGTGCTGGCGAGGTCGTCGAGGCCGGCGACACCGTTTCAGCCCACTATGTGGGTGTAGCTTTCTCCACCGGTGAAGAGTTTGACTCTTCTTGGGGTCGCGGTGAGCCCCTGCGTTTCCAGGTCGGTGTCGGTATGGTAATCCGCGGCTGGGACGAGGGCCTGCTGGGTATGAAGGTGGGCGGCCGCCGTCGTCTGGAGATTCCCAGCGAGATGGCTTACGGTTCCCGCGGTGCCGGTTCTGCTATTGGCCCTAACGAATCACTGATTTTCGTGGTTGACCTGGTAGACGTCATCAAGCGTTAATTCTCGCTGCGGGCTTGTGCCTGCGCGTGTTTGGCCCCCGGTTCGAAAGAGCCGGGGGCTATCTTTATGTATGTGACTTCTAAAGCTGTTGAACGTGCTGCTGCCTTACTTGATGTGCTCTCGTCTGCCCCTTGGGGGCTGGACCGGGATGCTGTGCGCCAGCGGGTGCCGGGCTATGACCAGGCGGCCACCGATGCTGCGTTTGAGCGTATGTTTGAGCGCGATAAGCAGGTCTTGCGGGCCCTGGGTGTTGAGCTGGTGGCTGAGCGGGCTGATCGTTCTCGGCTGGGTTATGTGTATCGGCTTGAGGCTAGGTCGCAGGCGGTGGCTGATTTTTCAGCCCTGGACGTGGTGGTGTTGAGCCACTGTGCGCGAGCCTGGGAGGGTACCGAGGTGGAGCGGTTGGCTCGTGCTGCCCTGCTCAAGGTGGGTGCGAGTGTGGGCCAGCGTCTGGGCGGTGAGCTGGGGGAGCCTGCCCGGTTTACCACGGTTCCCGGGGTCGCTGAGTGCCTGGCGGCGGTGGCTGAGGGTAAGGGTGTGAGTTTTCGCTATGCCGGCAGGGACGAGGTGCGCGCGGTTGCCTGCTGGGGCCTGGGGTTGCGGTTTGGCCACTGGTACCTGGTGGGCTGGGATCGGGCCCGTCAGGGGCAGCGTATTTTTAGGCTTGATCGGGCGGCAGGTTTGTCTGTTCTGGCTGTTGAGGGGCCGCAGCCTCCTGCTTCGTTTTCGATGGTGCGGGAGTTAGCTGCCCTTGAGCCTGAGCAGGTTCCGCAGGTAGCTACCGTGCCCCTGCTGCCCGGGAAGGGTGCGGACGGGGTGCAGCTGGCTCCCTCCTACGGGGTGGTGGAGTCTGCCCTGCAGGCGATGAAGGGCGGACGCACCCACCGGATCCCGGAGGGTAGGTCGGTTCTTGGCGTGGTGGAGGACTACCAGCAGAAGGTCGCTGATGAAGAGGAAAGGCTTCGGCGGGAATTGCGGGCCTGGCATGCCCCGGTAGCCGATATTGCTCGTCCTGAACGGACTAAGGCCTGGAAGCCTGTAGCTGCTCAGCGGGCCCGTGAAAGTGCGTCTGACCAGCTCATGAAGCTTCTGCTCATGGTGTCCCTGATTGAGAGTACCGGGGGCCTGCCCCTTGCTACCTTGGCAGATTTCTTTTCAACGACGGAGCAGAAGGCCCGTACCCAGCTGGAAGGCTTAGCCAGCAGCCTTGGTTTCGAGTCTTTGAACCTAGACATTAACTCGGCTGGGTTTGTGACCCTGCGGGGGCAGCAGGTGCTGACCCGCGGTGTGTCACTGACTGAAACCGAGGCCCTGGTGCTGAGCCTGGCTCTTGACCTGTCGGCCAGCCTCGATACGGAGTCCTTTTACAGCCATCTGCGCCAGAAGGTATGGGCCTCGGTTGCTGCCGAGAACCGGCCCGAAGTTGCGCCCATGTCTGAACGGGTAGGGGTCTATCGGGCCGACCTTGACCCCCTAGTACAGCGGGCTCTTGATCAGCAGATTCCCCTCGATATCACCTACAGCTCCCACCGTTCTGTCTCCCGCCGCGTTATTGAACCGCTGGCCCTCATCGTTGATAACGGGCCCCGCTACCTGCAAGCCTGGTGTCGCTTGAGCGGGCAGGTGCGGCACTTTAGGCTTGACCAGATCTTGAGTATGGCCCCGGTCAAGGGTGATAGCTTCACCCAGCAGGTGCTGACTGGCCCTGAGACGGGGGAGGACGCGTCCGCTCCCGTTAGCCCTCGCAGCTGGCTCACCCAGCTGACCAGCGGCCAGGTAGCTGCCGAGATCATGATTCTGGCTGTCGCTAAAAGCCTGCCGGTAGCCCAGCGCGAAAAAACCCACAGCACCCTCTACCGCTACACCCTTGAAACAGCCGAAGAAAACGGTGTGACCTTCTACAAAATACCGGTCGCCCACACCACCTGGGCTCTCAACCTACTGATAGACCTGGGCCCGACCGTCCGCCTGCTTACCCCTGCCTACCTGCGGCAAGACCTACTAGAGCTACTGGGCGACTAGGGGTCACAAACAACTGACCGGGCACATTACTCACCCATATCCCAGCAGAATCGGTGCAAGCCCACAGCAAAATATTCTCAATACTAAAGCCGCTTGGGATATATAATTGTCACTATGCCTTGGTGGTTTTGGATAGTTTTGTGGACCGTGCTCGTCGTGAGCTCGCTCTGCCTGCTAGCCTGGCTGCTATACCGCGTCTTCCGCAAAGCCTTAGGGGCACTCGATGCCGCCCAAGACTGGGAGTCCAGCATTACAAATGCACTGGGGCAGGCCAACCACGCCCAGCCCCTCAGAGAAGAACCGCAACCGGCTCTTTTCACCCCCGTAGGAACCGCCTACGCAGACTACATCCAGGGCAAAAACACTCGAACGCTCGACCGAGCCCGCCGCCGCTCACAGCGCCGCGACGAACTCGGACAGCCCCAACTCGTCGGAGACCTCAAACGTCTTCAAGAAAGGTGACGCTCGTGCTCGGTAACCTCGGCCCCGTCCATCTCATCATCCTCCTTGTCATCATTATCCTGCTCTTCGGTGCCCCCAAGCTCCCCGGCATGGCCCGCAGCCTCGGCCAGTCCATGCGTATCTTCAAGTCAGAAGTTGACGGCCTGAAGAACGACTCTAAGAAGAACAACGAAGCAAACGGTGACACCAACGGCTCAGTCGTTTCCGGTGAGGTTATCAACAACCCCACCACCACCGACCAGAACAAGGGCTCACAGAACTAAGTTCTCGCCCCCCAGAGCGTTCGTGAGTTAACCGCCCGACCCGTGCCCTGGCCACCCAGGGCACGGGTTTATGGGCTCCCAGAGTTTCAGTAGAAGGCACCTATGGCTAAATCAACCAGCCGAAAGAATAACCCCCAGGCCACCATGGCCCTCGGCGAGCACTTTCGCGAATTCCGCAACCGCCTAATTAAAGCGGCTGTTGCTACCTTTATCTGCGCTATCGGCGGCTTCTTCCTCTACGAGCCCTTCATGGAGGCCATCAGCGCCCCGGTCTACGCCATCAACACCGAAGCTGGCCGCACCGCTGCCCTGAACTACTCCACCGCAACATCTCCCTTCGACCAGATGGTGCGTATCTCTCTCTATATCGGCCTGGTTATCGCAAGCCCCGTCTGGCTCTACCAGCTCTGGGCCTTCATCACCCCGGCCCTCTACCGCAAGGAAAAGCTCTACACCCTGGGCTTCACCTTCACCGCCATCCCCATGTTCCTCTTTGGAACCGTCCTGGCCTGGTGGGTGTTGCCCACCGCCGTCCGCACCCTGACCATGTTCAGCCCCGACGGTGCCACCAACCTCTTTACCGCCGACGTCTATGTCAGCTTTGTAGTCAAATTCCTGCTGGTCTTCGGCATCGCCTTTGTGTTGCCCGTCATTCTGGTAGGTCTCAACTTCATCGGTCTGATTCGGGGTAAAACTATTCTGAAATCTTGGCGCTGGGTTGTTGTTCTCGTTGCCCTACTCGCTGCTATGGCTGCACCAGGTAACGACATTATGTCGATGCTCTACCTCATGGTTCCCCTGATTTTCTTCTTCTTTGTCGCTATAGGTATCGCTATGCTCAACGACAAGCGCCGCGACCGCCGCAACGCCAAATTGGCAGAAGGCCTTACCGACGACGAGCTCAACCGGGCTACCAGCCTCGAAGAACTCGACCAGCTCGGTCGCTCCTAAACTTATCCCGCCCCGGCAGACCGTGCCGGGGCGGTTTTTTGTTCGCGCTGGAACGAAAGCTGACTGCGGGGTGCCCCTAGCCTAAATCTACCGCCTAAGATTAGACCTATGGCTAGCTACGCTGAACAGTACCTGCGCGCCAAAGAACGCGCCACCTTCTCAAAGACCGCTCTCTACCGCTTTGAGCAGACCCTGGGCTTTGACCTGGATGACTTCCAGCGGCGGGCCTGCACCTCGGTTGAGGACGGCCGGGGAGTGCTGGTCGCTGCCCCCACCGGGGCAGGCAAGACGATCGTGGGGGAGTTCGCTATCTACCTGGCCCTATCGCAGGGCAAAAAGGCTTTTTACACCACCCCGATTAAGGCCCTGAGCAACCAGAAGTACAACGACCTGGTGGCAGCTTACGGTGAGGATGCCGTGGGTCTGCTGACCGGCGACACCTCCATTAACTCCGAAGCCCCTGTGGTTGTGATGACCACCGAGGTGCTCCGCAACATGCTCTATGCAGATTCCGCCACCCTTGCCAACCTGGGCTATGTGGTGATGGACGAGGTGCATTACCTGGCCGACCGCTCCCGCGGGGCGGTGTGGGAAGAGTGTATTATTCACCTGCCCGAATCGATCTCTGTCATCGCCCTATCGGCCACTATCTCTAACGCTGAGGAATTCGGGGCCTGGCTCGATACCGTGCGCGGGCAGACCGACATTATCGTTTCTGAACACCGCCCGGTTCCCCTCTGGCAGCACGTGATGGTGGGCCGACACCTCATGGACCTCTTCGCAGGTGACACCACCGTTGAGGACGCCGCAGCCGCTACCGACCTGCCCGAGGTCAACCCGGAGTTGGTGCGGGTCGGACGCCGCCCCCGCCCCTCGCGCGGCCCGGGCGGCAAGTCCTTCTCCCGCCTGGGCAAGGGCAAACGTAATCGCAACCAGAGCTACCAGTCCCAGGGCTATGACCGCGAGCGCCGCACCAGCGCGGACGAGGCGAGCGCGCTCGTCCGCCCCCAGCGCATTAGCCGCCCAGAGATGATTCGCTCCCTCGATAAGGCGGGCCTGCTGCCCGGTATTTGTTTTATTTTCTCGCGGGTGGGCTGCGATGCTGCGGTGTCGCAGTGTATCGATGCTGATATTCGCCTAACAACCGAGGCTGAGGCCCAGGCCATTCGGGCCTATATCGCTGAGGCTACCGCTAGCCTCGAGACCAGTGACCTGGCCGTGCTGGGTTTTTACGAGTGGCGTGAAGGCCTGATGCGGGGTGTAGCGGCCCACCATGCGGGCCTGCTGCCGGTCTTCAAGGAGGTTGTTGAGACCCTCTTCTCTGAGGGGCTGATTCGCATGGTCTTTGCGACCGAGACCCTGGCGCTGGGCATCAATATGCCGGCCCGGTCGGTGGTGCTTGAGAAGCTGACCAAGTTCAATGGTGAGACCCACGTAGATATCACGCCGGGGGAGTACACCCAGCTGACCGGACGCGCCGGCCGCCGCGGTATCGACGTTGAGGGGCATGCTGTGGTTATGTGGCGTCCCGGTCTAGAGCCCCAGCAGGTAGCGGGCCTGGCCTCAAAGCGCACCTACCCCCTCAATTCCTCCTTCAAACCCACCTACAATATGAGCGCCAACTTGATTGCCCAGTTTGGCACTGAGCGCACCAAGAAGATTCTGGAAAGTTCCTTTGCCCAGTTCCAGGCCGATAAGTCGGTGGTGGGGGTAGCTTCTCGGGTGAGGAAGAACGAAAAAGCTCTAGCGGGTTTCGAAGAGGCGATGACCTGCCATCTGGGTGACTTTACCGAGTACGCCTGCATCCGCCGAGACCTCTCTGACCTCGAGAAAAAGTCCGAGAAGGGCCGTAGCCGTCTGCGGCAGTCCCAGGCGGTGGCGTCCGTCCTTGATCTGCTGCCCGGCGATGTCATCGAAATCCCTCGGGGCCGTAACGCGGGCCCAGCCGTGGTGCTGACCAGGGCTGAGTCTCTGGACGATCCGCGACCGTCCATCCTGACGATGGCGGCGCAGCTGCGCCGCCTTGACCCCCGTGACCTCGACGGGCCCGTCCTGCCGATTTCTAAAATCAAGGTGTCTAAGAAGTTCACCGGCAAGACCCCCAAGGACCGCCGGGACATGGCCTCTCGTATGCGCGAGGCCTTTTATCAGGGGCTTCCTGCCCGTTCGGGGTCTCAGAAGAAGTACTTTAACGAGCGCGAGCGCGGGGACGAACAAAAGATTGAAGAGCTGCGCCGGGCCCTGCGCAACCACCCCTGCCACGGGTGCTCTGACCGCGAAAATCATGCCCGGTGGGCTGAGCGCTGGTACCGCCTGTCGCGTGATACCGACGGTTTGCGCCGTCAGATTGAGCGGCGAACCAACACCATTGCCCAGGTCTTTGAGCGTATCACTCAGCTGTTGGCTAGCTACGGTTACGTTGAGACGGTGGAGGGGCGTCGCGTGCTCACCGCCCGGGGGGCCTCCCTGCGCCGGGTTTACGGTGAAAAGGATCTGTTGACCTCCCTCTGCCTCGAGGACGGCTTCTTGCAGGGCCTTGACCCGGCTTCTACCGCTGCGGTGGTCTCAGCCCTGGTCTATGAGGCAAAACGCGATGAGCTGGGTCTGCTCTCTCGCTACCCCGGTCATGGGGTTGAGGGGGCGCTGATGACGGTGCTGAAGAACTGGAGCAAGCTTAACGACGCCGAAAAACTCCACCGGCTACCGCAGACCGCCTCGCCTGACTTTGGTATGGTCTGGCCCGTTTATAAGTGGGCGCGGGGCAAGAGCCTCGCCCAGGCTATTGATAGTACCGACCTGGCCGCTGGAGACTTCGTGCGCTGGACCAAGCAGGTCATCGACAGCCTTGATCAGATTGCCCATGTGGCATCGTCTGACCCCCAGCTGCGCACCCAGTGCGAGGCCGCTATCAACCTGCTACGCCGCGGCGTGGTAGCAACCCAGCTTTAGTCTGTTTTACTGTCAGTATTGTGAAAGGACGGCAATGATGCCCGCAACTGTCATGCTCGATGGCTCTATCTACAGCCCCGCTGACCCCTTCGCTACCGCCCTGGTCATGAACGAGGGGCAGGTGGAATGGGTAGGGCAGGACGCCGGTGCCCGCTCTATCGCGGATTCCTCCATGACCGTGCAGGAGCTGGGCGGACGCCTGCTCACCCCCAGCTTTGCCCTGGCAGCGGCTTCTACGACCGGGGCGGACGCTCCCACCCTGCTCGATGAGCTAGCGGCAGCTGGCTACGGTTACGCCCGCCTGCTACTGACTGATTTCGCGCAGGAGCTCCCGGCGGCGCACCCTGCGGTAGCTGCTGACTACTACCTCCCCGTAGACAACCTTGACGGGGGCAGGGAGCTACCGGCGGGCGTCCGCGGTATCTTTGTCTCAGCACCGGGAGAACTCAGCTCGCAGTTACTGGCTTCGCTGGCAGAAGAGCATCTGCAACTGATGCTGGTGGTTAGCGACGAAAACCAGGTGGGGGAGTACCTGGCTCACCTGGTGCCTCTTGACGGCCTCACCCGTCTACGTATCAGCCCCAGTCTGGAGGGCCTCACCGAGCTAGCCCAAGACGATCTTGAACAAGCCAAAAACCTACAGGTCACCCTCGGTTTCTCAGGCGACTTCGACCGCTCCGGCGAAGCCTTTGGCCGGGCCCTAGCTGCAGGGGCTGCAGTAACCCTAGGGTCAGACCCCGGTAACCGGCCCTCACTGTTGGGCTGGGAGCTGGTCAACGCCGCCGTTAACCCCACCCAGACAGAACAGGCAGTATCGGCTCGCGCCGCTTTTGCCGCCTGTACCCGCGCTGTCTACCGGGCGGCGTCCGCCCCCAACCCCTTCACCGGCCAGCTCGTGCCCGGAGCACCCGCCCACTGCGCCCTCTGGGGCATCACCGAACTCATCGTGCAGACCCCCGACAGCCGCATTGCTGCCTGGAGCACCGATCCGCGCGCCCGAACCCCCCTGCTCCCTGTCCTGGCCCCCGACGTACCCCGCCCCGAGCTGGTCAGCCTGTACCGCAGTGGCCACAAAGTGGGCTAGGCGTCACCTCAGACCCCGGCCCGCGATACACGCTTAGGCACCTGCACCCTATATAATGAAAAACTGGTTTACAAGCCATCCCACGATTCGGATGGGCCATGACAAGGAGACCGCATGCGAGTACTAACCGTGATTCCTACCTACAATGAGAAGGAAAACCTTCCCATCGTAGTAGAGCGCCTGCGCGCAGCCGTGCCCGACTGCGACATCCTCGTCGTCGACGACAACAGCCCCGACGGCACCGGTCAGCTTGCCGACTCCATGGCAGCAGAAGACAGTCACATCAATGTCCTCCACCGCACCGTCAAGGACGGCCTGGGTGGCGCCTACCTGGCAGGCTTCGACTGGGGCCTAGAAGCTGGTTACGACGTGCTCGTTGAGATGGACGCCGACTGCTCCCACCAGCCCGAACAGCTGCCCCTGCTCCTGCAGGCTATCGAAAGTGGAGCCGACCTGGCTATCGGTTCCCGCTACGTACCCGGCGGCAAAACCAAAAACTGGCCCCTGCACCGCCAGATTCTTTCCCGCGGTGCTAACCTTTATACCCGCCTGATTCTGGGCACCAAGGTCAAAGACATCACCGCCGGCTACCGCGCCTACCGCCGCGAAGCCCTGCAAAAGCTAAACCTCGAAGGTATCGACTCCAAGGGCTACGTCTTCCAGGTCGATTTGGCCTGGCGCTCCGAGCAGGCCGGCCTGAAAATTGTAGAAGTACCCATCACCTTTGTAGAGCGTGAAATCGGCAGTTCCAAGATGGACGGCAACATCATCGTTGACTCCATGACCAAGGTAACCCGCTGGGGCCTGACCGCCCGAGCAGAGCGCGTCCGCTCCCTGATCAAGAAGTAATACCAGCTGATACACGAAGGGCCCCGCCAGATAACTGGCGGGGCCCTTTACTTCCGGGGCTAGTCTAGAGGGCGTGACGCTCCCGGTAAATCTCAAGACGCTGCTGCAGGGTCTCTTCAAGTTCTTCTACACTACGGCGCTCAAGGAGCATGTCCCAGTGGGTACGAACAGGCTTTTCAGCGTTCTCTTCGACCTTGCCGTCGCCAGAAACCAGGAAGGCTTCCTTGCCGGACTTGGCGGTCCAGGTCGCGGGAATCTCAGCTTCCTGCGCGAAGGTAACGAATACTCGTTCACCGTCTTCGGTGCGGTACTCCACACGCTGGCGGGGAGCCGGCTCCACGCCTGATTCGGTTTCCATTGACTGTGAACCCAGGCGCATACCGCGCAGGCTGCGATCGCTCATTTTCTTCCTCCATAAACGGTGACTGAAGTGCTTGCAGGTTTGTGACTACTCAAAGGCGGGTAAACCCTGCAGGCCAAATACCCATTATAACCTTTAGGTGCCGGGGGTGTGGGGGTCTGTGCCCTCAGCTGATTCGCCGGTAGGTAGCTCGCCCTCCTGAGGAATTTCAACGCCGCTATCGAGCTTGTCGAGGTTGGGGTTGAGGTCTTCAGGGGTCACGCGGATCACCGGGGTATCGACTAGGGGAGAGGACGGGGGAGTCGCAGGGGTAGACACTTCCTCGGTCTCAGATGTGCCCTCATTACCCAGGGGCGAGAAGGCGTTGCCGATACCGCGCAGGGCATCGCCCAGTTCGGTGGGAATGAACCAGAGTTTATTAGCATCGCCTTCGGCCAGCTTGGGCAGGGTCTGCAGGTACTGGTAGGTCAGCAACTTCTGGCTGGGGTTCGAGGCGTGGATAGCGTGGAAGACCTTCTGGATAGCCTGGGCTTCACCGTCAGCGCGCAGGATAGCAGCCTTAGCATCACCCTCAGCGGTCAGAATCTGGGATTGCTTTTCACCTTCTGCTCGTAGAATCGCAGCACGGGAGTCACCTTCGGCGGTCAGAATCTGGGATTGCTTCTGGCCTTCTGCGGTCAGGATTGCGGCTCGACGGTCACGCTCTGCTCGCATCTGCTTTTCCATGGAGTCCTGGATGGAGTGCGGGGGCTGAATTTCCTTGATATCGACGCGGGAGACACGAATGCCCCAGCGGCCGGTGGTGCTGTCAAGAACCCCTCGCAGCTCGCTGTTAATCTGGTCGCGGGAGGTCAGGGTTTCTTCGAGGTTAAGACCACCGACGACGTTGCGCAGAGTGGCACTGGTAAGTTCATCCACAGCATGGATGTAGTTGGTGATTTCGTAGGTTGCCGCCTTGGGGTCAGTCACCTGAAAGTAGACCACGGTATCGATACCGACGACCAGGTTATCTTCGGTGATAACGGACTGGGCGGGGAAGGACACGACCTGTTCGCGCAGGTCAATGAGGGGCAGGACGCGGTCGATAAAGGGAACGGTGACGTGGAAGCCGGGGTTGAGGGTGGTGTGGTACTTACCCAGACGTTCGACGATGCCAGCACGGGCCTGGGGAATAATGCGCACAGCCTTGAGCAGGGTGATGAGCACCAAGAGGACGAGGGCTGTCAGCAGGATGGTTGTGGTGATAGTTGAAGTTGTCATAGGTTACGACCTTAATCTTTAAGTTAAAGGTTATTTTGTGCTGTGAGGAGCTAGATAGGCGGTTGCGCCGCGAATGGCTACCACGGTTGCAGTTGATCCTTCAGGGAGAACCAACTGGTTGCTTTCAGATCGGGCTGTCCACGTATCACCGGCGATACGGGCAAGACCGGCCTGTTCAGTGACAGTTTGGGTTACAAGGGCATCCTGGCCAACCAGACCGTCAGAGTTCATTGCAATATTGGGTGAGCTTTGATGGAAACGCTTGATAAGCGGTGGGCGGAGCCCCAAGAGAAGGGCGATACTAACAATCGCAAAGAGAACAACCTGCCCAACGAAAGAATCGAGGAAGGTGGTACTCAGTGTTGCCGACAGGGCAGCTAGGGCCATCATCAGAAAGACGAAGTCGAGCATCAAAATCTCGATAATGGCTAGAACAATCGCAGCGGTGAGCCAGAAAGCCCAGAGGTTCTGTGCGAACCAATCAATCATGTGTACCTCCCACAGGTCGGTGTGTGTTAGTACTTATCTATTCTTCCTGATGCTGTTTCGCCATGCTAGTCATTACGTGAGATATAAGGAGATTTGACCATCTCAGCAAGGCTTTCTACAAAGCCGATAATATACATTATGTAAAGTAAAGCTAAAAATGCTCCCCTAGATACCCTCGACTAGACCCGCAGCTGCTGAGCTTAGCGCTCCTGCGTTAGAGTAAAACTATGCTCAGTTCAGTTAATTCAGGTAAATATTTTTCCCAGCCGGTTCGCGCCGTGGTTGACCTGGCTCTCGTCCTTCTTTTTATTACTATCGGGCTCACCAGCCACCAGGAACCGCTGTCCCAGCTATTACCCACCGCCGCACCTTTCTTGCTGGCTGCCTGTGCTGGTCATATTGGCGTGTGGGCTGTGAGCTCCAGGCGGCAGCTTCCCCTCTTGCTTGAAGGCTTTATGATGTGGGTCAGCACCCTGGTGCTTGGGATTGGTCTGCGCCTCTCCTTTGGTGATACTGCCGCAACTGCTTTTGTTCTTGTCTCAGCTCTTACTCTCCTGGTTTTCCTGGTGGGCTGGCGTCTTGTCCTTTGGCTTGTACGCTGCAAGGCCTAAATTTCTCGATGTAGACAGTCTTTAAAAAGGTGTGGCCCCAGAAAGTCTGGGGCCACACCTTTTGTTGTTATTTACTGTTGCTGTAAGCAATCCAACGTTCAAGTACAGCCTTAGCTTTACCTGATTCTACTGATTGGCGAGCATCCTGCAGGGCTTCCTCAAAGCGCTCTGCGAAAGGCCTGTTGTCAACCGGGCGGTAAGCAGTCAGGCCTGCCGCGGCGTTCAATAGAACCGCGTTGAGGATTGGCCCGGGGGTCCCATTGAGAACCTGGTGAACAACCTGGGCGTTATGCTGGGCGTCTCCCCCGCGTAGATCCTCCAGGCTGGCGCATTCAATACCAAAATCGGTGGGGGTTAGTGAATGGTGCTCAACTCCCCCATTGAAGGTTTCCCAAACTTGCGACTCGCCGGTAATGGTAATTTCGTCCAGGCCGTCATTCCCGCGGAAAATCAGGGCGTGGTCGCCGCGGGAAGCGAAAACGGCGGCGATTTTCTCGGCCATCTCAGGGTCTGCTACACCAATGGCTGAAGCCCGGACCCGAGCGGGGTTGGTCATGGGGCCAAGATAATTGAAGGCAGTGGGGACGCCAATGGAGCGGCGGGCAGGCGCTACGTGTCGCATGGAGGGGTGGAACACCTGGGCAAACAGGAAGGTTATACCCGCAGCATCCACCGCACCTGCCACATCTTTAATGTTTAGGTTTAGATTTATGCCCAGCTCAGCCAGTACATCTGCACTTCCACTTGATGATGAAGAGGCTCTGTTGCCGTGCTTAATGACGGGCACACCCGCCCCCGCAATCACCAGTGAGGCCATAGTGGAAATATTGACGGTATTCTGCTGGTCTCCCCCGGTACCCACAATGTCTACAGCATCTCGGGTGACTTCTATGTGTTCTGCCTTGTCAAGCATGCCCTGTGCTAGCGCGGCAAGCTCTTCAGGGGTTTCACCTTTAACATGAAGTCCAACCAGGAAAGCTCCGATAATAGCGTCCGGGGTTGAACCCGCCATGATGTCTTGCATAGCCCAGTTAATCTGGTCTGACGAGAGGTCCTGCTGGGCTACGAGTTGATTGAGAATGAGTTTCCACGTGATGGTGCCTGTCATGGCTCACATTCTACGGCTCTTTTAGCCCCCGAGCGAGCTCGTGAGACGGATGTCCGCGGGGACTTTCCACACCAGGGTGGCTGGTCGTTGGGTTACGCAAGTTTTACACACAACGTGTCGCCAAGCCTGCACTAAAACCCCTAGATTAGGGGGAAGATATGCAGGATTTACAACACACCTCCTAGCAAACCCCCTTACCTATTGGTTCACGGGCACTTTTACAGACATAATGTCTATGTGACAACTGCAACCCATACCCCAAGTAAGTCGGCACACGCCGCTCTGAATCGACCCAACCAGGTGTCTGTCGGCACCGTCGTTTGGCTTGCCTCAGAGCTCATGTTCTTCGCCGGCCTGTTCGCAATGTACTTCACTCTGCGCGCTTCTCGCCCCGACATTTGGGCTGAGAACACCCCGCTGCTTGAAGTCCCTCTCGCTCTCGCCAACACTATCGTGCTGGTGCTGAGCTCCGTTACCTGCCAGTTTGGTGTTTTCAAGGCTGAACAGCTCAAGCCCCGCCGCACCGGTTCCCTCCTCAATGTCCGTGAATGGGGCATGGTTGAGTGGTTCCTGCTCACCTTCATCATGGGTGCGTTCTTCGTTTCCGTCCAGGCTTACGAATACGCAAACCTTGTAGCTGAAGGTATGACTATCGCGTCAAGTGCTTACGGCTCAGCTTTCTACATCACCACCGGTTTCCACGCACTCCACGTAACCGGCGGCCTGATCGCCTTCCTGCTGATCATCGGCCGTGCCTATGTTGCTAAGCGTTTCGGTCACTACGAAGCAACCTCAGCAATTGTTGTTTCTTACTACTGGCACTTCGTAGACGTCGTCTGGATCGCCCTGTTCCTTATCGTCTACTTCCTCAAGTAACCGGTAACCGCTAAAAGTAAACCAACTAGCACACACACAAAGGAACAACGACGTGAAGGCACTTTCTCAAAAGCGACGTCATCCGCTCGCAGCTCTCGTGTTGCTTGCCCTTGCCCTCCTCCTATCTGGTGGCCTCTACGCAGTTGCCACGGCTACTAACGAGGCTCAAGCCGCTACAAGCACCACCTACACTGCAGAAGACATCTCAGAAGGCCAGAAACTCTTTCTAGCCAACTGTGCAACCTGCCACGGTACTAATGCAGAAGGCTCAGTAGACGGCCCCTCACTGATTGGTGTTGGCGCTGCTGCTGTTGACTTCCAGGTAGGCACCGGCCGCATGCCCATGCAGATGCAGGGCGTTCAGGCTCAGCTGAAGCCCGGCCAGTTCAACGATGAGCAGACTAAGCAGCTCGCAGCCTACGTTGCATCACTCGGTGCAGGCCCTACCATCCCCGAAGAAGAGTACCTCGATGTTTCCAAGGGCGATGCAGCCAATGGCGCAAAGGTATTCCTCGCAAACTGCGCTATGTGCCATAACGCTGCTGGCGTTGGTGGTGCACTTACCCGCGGTAAGTTTGCTCCTACCCTGATGGGCGTTTCAGAAAAGCACATCTACGAGGCTATGGAAACTGGCCCGCAGAACATGCCTGTCTTTAACGATGCAAACATCACCCCCGAAGAAAAGCGCGATGTCATTACTTACCTGAAGTCACAGGAAGTTAACGCATCTGTTGGTGGTTTCAAGCTTGGCTCACTCGGCCCCGTGTCTGAAGGTTTTCTGATCTGGACCCTCGGCCTGGTCATCGTCATTGCATTCACCCTCTGGCTGACTTCACGAGCTGCATAAGCTCACGCACACACATAAATTTCGTACCAAGGAAGATTTGAGGCAACACATGGGAAACCATAGTGACGGCGCACATGAAAAGGCTGCCGTAGTTACCTCTCAAGAGGCAAGTCAGGAGAAGTTCGCTAACCCCGGACTTCCCCCGCATGCTCCCCGACTCACCGACGTCGATTCCAAAAAAGCTAAGGGTGCCGAGCGACAGGTAGTTCTGCTATTCGTCATCTCCATGCTGGGCTCCCTGCTTTTCTGGATTGGCTACTTCGGTGTAGAGGTAAGCGGCAACTTCTACGATGTCATGAACCCCGAAGCAAACAACATGCTTCGTCTGCAGAACCTTCTGCTGGGTCTCGGCATCGCTTTTGCCATGTTCGGTATCGGTATCGGTATCGTCCACTGGGCACGCTCACTTATGCCCGACCACGAAATGGTCGAAGAGCGTCACGCGGTTACTTCTGAAGAGGACCGCGCAGAGGCTCAGGAAATCGTTGAAACCATCATCGAAGAATCAGGTATCAAGCGTCGCCCGCTTCTTCGTAACACCCTCATCGGTTCCGTTATCCTCGCTCCCCTGACCTTCGTCACCCTGTTCCGTGACCTGGGCCCCGCAGACCCCTCAGTACTCAAGTACACCCTGTGGGACGAAGGCGTCCGCCTCGTGCGCGACCCCTCCGGCACCCCCATCAAGGCTGCCGACGTTACTCTGGGCTCTGCATACCACGTCCTGCCCGAAACCCTCTCTAGCCTGACCCACGAAAACGGCTACCTCGAGGAAAAGGCCAAGGCCGTTGTACTGCTTATGCGTCTGGATCCCGCTGACATCAAGAAGGTCACCCCCGGTCGCGAAAACTGGAACGTTGACGGCATCTACGCCTACTCCAAGGTTTGTACCCACGTAGGCTGCCCCATCGCTCTGTACGAGCAGCGCACCCACCACCTGCTCTGCCCCTGCCACCAGTCAACCTTTGACGCGGCAGAAGAGTGCAAGGTTATCTTCGGCCCCGCAGGTCACGCCCTGCCCCAGCTGCCCATCGCAGTTGACTCCGAAGGCTACCTGGTCGCCCAGAGTGACTTCCACGAGCCCGTTGGCCCCGGCTACTGGGAGCGTGCAAAGCACATCAAGGAAATGGCAGGTGAAGCATAATGTCGACTTCAATGCAGTCTGATTACAAGGCAAAGACCTCAACCGGTCGTATCGCCCACTACGTTGATCAGCGTGTTGGTGCTTCAGGCATCATCAAGGAATTTGGTCGCAAAATCTTCCCCGACCACTGGTCATTCATGTTCGGTGAAGTTGCGCTCTACAGCCTGGTTATCCTGATCATCTCAGGTACCTTCCTGACCTTCTTCTTCAACCCCACCATGGTGTCGGTAACCTACGACGGTTCCTACGTCCCCATGAAGGGCACCCACATGTCTGCCGCTTACGCTTCTACCCTGGACATCTCCTTTGACGTCCGCGGTGGTCTGCTCATGCGTCAGATTCACCACTGGGCAGCTCTGATGTTCATGATGGCCATGACCGTGCACATGCTACGCGTCTTCTTCACCGGCGCCTTCCGCCGTCCTCGTGAACTGAACTGGGTTGTTGGTTGTACCCTGCTCATCATCGGTATTCTGGCTGGCTTCACCGGCTACTCACTGCCCGATGACGTGCTCTCAGGTAACGGTCTGCGCATTATTGACGGTATTTTCAAGTCAATCCCGCTGGTTGGTACCTACATCTCGCTTTTCTTCTTCGGTGGCGAGTTCCCCGGTACCGCTGTGATTGGTCGCCTCTACACTCTGCACATCATGATTATCCCCGCGATGCTTCTGCTGCTCGTGGCTATTCACATGTTCATGGTTGTACTGCATAAGCACACCCAGTACCCCGGCCCCGGCCGCACCGAGAACAACGTTGTTGGCTTCCCCGTAGGCCCCGTCTATGCAGCCAAGGCTGGCGGTTTCTTCTTTATCGTGTTCGGTATCATCGCCTTCCTCGGCGCAACCTTTACCATCAACGCGATTTGGAACTACGGCCCCTACGACCCCTCACCGGTACAGGCCGGTACCCAGCCTGACTGGTACGTAGGCTTCGGCGACGGCGCCCTGCGTCTGTGGCCCGGCGTCTGGCCCTGGCCCTGGGAATTCGAGTTCCTCGGTGGCACCTGGGTTCTGAGCGTCCTTCTCCCCTTCGCTCTGATGGCTGGCTCAGTCATGATGGCCATGGTCTTCTGGCCCTGGATTGAGCAGTGGGTTACCAAGGATAACCGCGTCCACAACATCCTGGACCGCCCCCGCAACGCCCCCTTCCGTACCGGTGTGGGTGTAGCAGGCATCATTGGCTACGCGGCACTGATGATTGCAGCAAGCTCCGACCTGATTGCAACCCACTTCCATGTCTCGCTGAACGATGTCGCCTACTGGCTCCGCTTCACTTTCGTGTTCGGTCCCCTCATCGGCTTCTTCATCACCCAGCGCATCTGCCTGGCTCTGCAGCGTAAGGACCGCGAGCTCGTACTGCACGGTATCGAAACCGGTAAGGTCGTCCAGCTTCCCCACGGTGAGTTCATCGAGGTGCACAAGCCTCTCGATGAATACCGCCGCTACGAGCTGGTCTCCTTCGAATCACCTGAGCCCATCCCGGCTCAGCCCAACAAGAAGGGCAAGGTTGGCCTGATCGAGAAGACCCGCGCAGGTCTCTCAAAGATTTGGTTCGAAGACCGCGTAGTTGCCGTAACTCCCGCTGAGCTCGAAGCAGCTCACCATGAGCACCACGGTGCACATGAGGTTGACGGCCACAAGGCCGACTCAATCGAAAAATAACATACGGTTGTAGTAACAGTGTGGGGCACCCCGTAAGGGGTGCCCCACACGTGTTTTAACGGGATAACGCTGGCCCTGCGTGATTAGTTGATCAATGATTGGCCCTTCGATGCCTCTACGGGCTTCCTGGGCCTTTTTAGGAGCCCAAAACTAGTTGTTGTGTTTACTTCTGTTCCCCCTACATGGCTATGATAGTTCTGAAAAAGTTGCGCACTCCCAAGGCCGCGTGTGCTGGAACCGCTCTGCGCAAGATGCAGGGGGATGATCCAGAGGGAAATGAGGCGGCTCTTCCCTAGCTCACAGGAAGCTTATCTTTGAACTGCTTTTCTGTATATCGAAGGTGCAGGCCAAAGCGCGCCGTTTCAACCGGGGTGCGTGGCGCAGAGTGCCAGCCACAGGTATGGTCTCCTATCTCAGGGGGCTATGCTGGCGGGCGCTCTTGGCCGGTAATCACATTAGTTATAGATTCTATAAGTGGTTCGGCGTGTCGCATCCTTAGAGTGGGTGGGCAGGGTCAGGCTGGCTCCTGTGCCGTCCTGTGCCGTCCTGTGCCGTCCTGTGCCGTCCTGTGCCGTCCTGTGCCGTCC
>NZ_JAYWIX010000002.1:0-86613 GCF_035916755.1 Rothia nasimurium
CCCCCCCCCCCCCCCCGCCCCCCCCCCCCCCCCCCCCCCCCCCCCCCCCCCCCCCCCCCCCCCCCCCCCCCCCCCCCCCCCCCCCCCCCCCCCCCAGTGAAACACCAATATTTCTTGATATTACGAACATTAAATGGCGGAGACCCCTGGGAAATAAGCCAAAGCTTCACCTGCACCTTCAGTGAAGGCACAGGTGAAGCTTTTATCTACCCACCAGAGTTCCAAGAAACCAGGGGCGGGCTAGCCCTTGAGGGCCTCCGTGAACCAACCCGTGATGGAGATGGGGTGGGTGATGGCTGTGCCCACAACCACCGCGTGGGCACCGGCCTCCAGGGCCTGACGGGCCTGGGCCGGGGTGTGAATACGGCCCTCAGCAATCAGGGGAACACCCAGATCTAAATCTGCAATTGCTTCTAGCAGTTCCAGGTCAGGGCCTGCTGTCTTAGGGCGGGCATCGGTGTAGCCGGCTAGGGTGGTTCCAATAAAGTCAGCGCCAGCGTCAGCGGCGGCCTGGGCAGATTCTAGCGAGTCGCAGTCTGCCATGACCAGGGCGGGGGAGTTCTGCTGAACTTCCTGAATAACCTGGCCCAGGCTCAGTCCATCGGGGCGTTCCCTTAGGGTTCCGTCAAGTGCCACAATGTGCGCCCCTGCCTGGGCGACGGCTAGGGCGTGGTGCAGGGTGGGGGTGATGAAGATTCCGTGGTGGCCGTCCTTCCAGAGCCCGATGACGGGGACCTCAACGGCGGTGCGGGTGAACTGGATATCTGCCAGGCCCTGCACGCGTACGGCGGCGGCCCCGCCGAGGACTGCTGAGGCGGCGACCTGGCCGGTGGTGCGGGGGTCGCGCATCGGTTCGCCGGGGTAGGCTTGGGCGGAGACGATGAGCTGGCCTGCGAGGAGGTTGGTGAGCTGGTCGAGAGTGAACACGGTGTTTTTCCTAGCGGGTGGCAAAGTCGGGGATGAGGGTGGCGGCGCCGAGCAGGGGGGCGTCGGAGCCCAGGGTTGCGCGGACGATGGTGGTTTCGGCTGCCTGGCCCAGGGCGGCGCCGAGGTAGGCGGCGGCCATGTCGTTCCACCAGCGGGTGCCGAGGTTGACCACGCCGCCTGAGACGACGATGAGGTGGGGGTCAAGGATGGTGGCTAGGTCGCCGAGGGCGATGCCTGCGGCCCGGGCTCCGAGGGCGATGGCGTCGGAGGCGATGGAGTCTCCGGCATCGGCCAGGTGTTCGAGGTCGAAGAGGTTTGCTGCGGGGTTTTCGCCGCCCAGGCGGTGGTAGCTGGTGACGATGCCGGTTCCTGATGCAACGGCTTCTACGTGGCCTGCTCCGCCGCAGGTGCAGTCGATGCCCACGGCCCAGGGGGATGAGAAGTGGCCGACATGCCCGGCGAGGGAGTGGGCTCCTCGCATTTGGGTGCCGCCGTTGATGTAGGACCCGCCGACTCCGGTGCCGAAGGCAACCATGAGGCTGGTTTCGGCAGCGGCGGTGGCACCCCGCCAGGCTTCGCCCAGGGCGTGGGCGTGGACGTCGTTGACGGCGTAGGCGGGTAGGCCGGTGCGGTCGGTGACGATGGCTGCTAGCGGGGTGCCGCTCCAGTTGTGGATGAGGTTGGCTGCGGTGATGACCTGCCCTTCTTCACCGATGACTCCGGCGGACCCGATTCCGATGCCAACGGGCTGGTAGCCGCGGCTGCGGGCCAGACCGGCAAGGTCTGCGAGGGCGGACGCGGTGTGCTCAGCGAGTTTGATCCCTCCGGCTTGGGCTTGGGTGGGGATTTTGTCGCGGTGCAGGACGTCGCCGGTGGGGGAGACGATGCCGAGGGCGGTTTTGGTGCCGCCGAGGTCTGCGGTGAGTGCTACGGGCTGGTTGGTCATGAAAGCGTCCCTTTCTCAGGTGGAGGGGGCTAGATGAGCTCTACTGATTCGACGATGGCGCGGATGCGTTGGGTTTCGGTGTCGCCGAGGGTTTCCATGGGCTGGGACATGGTGTTGGAGTCAAGAACTCCCATGACCTGCAGGGCGGTTTTGAAGGCGCCAAGGCCTGCTGCACCGCCGGAGACGCTGGGGGTTTCGACAAAGACGATGTCGAAGAGCTTAGCCAGGCGGTCCTGTTCAGTGCGGGCGGTTTCCCAGTCGCCTGCGCGGGCTGCCTCGTAGAGGCGCTTGTAGCCTGCGGGGTCGACGTTGCCGAGACCGGGGACCAGGCCTGCGGCGCCTGAGAGCATGGCCCCATCGCAAACAACTTCGTGGCCGGTGAAGGCGGCGAAACCGTCGATGTCGCGGGTGGCGAGGACGAGCTGGCGGAAGGAGACGTCGTCGCCGGATGAGTCTTTAACGCCCGCAATAACGCCCTCGCGGGCTAGCTTGGTGAGCAGGGGCAGCGGGAGCTTCTGCTTGGTACGGACGGGTACGTCGTAGGCGAAGACGGGCACGTCGACGGCATCGGCGATGGCGCGAAAGTGGCGTTCCTCTTCGAAGGCGTTGTCGATGGCATAGAACTGGCTGGTGACCACGATGGCGTCGCCACCGATGGCTAGTAGGCGCTGGGCTTCATCGATGACGCGGGCGGTGGTCATATCGTTGATGCCGACGATGAGGGGGACCCGGCCGTCGATGGCCTCCACACAGGTTGTGAGCACGGTTTCGCGTTCTTCGTTGGTCAGGTAGAGGACCTCGGATGAGGAACCCAGGGCGAAGATGCCGTCTACTCCGCCGTCGATGAGGTGGTCAATGAGGCGGCGCAGGGAGGGAATGTCGAGGGCACCGTCAGCGGTACGGGGGGTGAGCAGGGGCGGGATGACGCCGGAGAAAGCGGGAGCGGTCATGGGGTGTTCTCCTTGGTGGGGTGGGGACAGCGCAGTGGCTCGACTGTGAAGTACTGCGCCGCCCGGATGGTTAGTTAGACGTGGAGCAGGGTGGGGGCTGCCCCGAGCAGGGTGCGGGTGTAGTCCTGGCTGGGGGTGTCGAAGACCTGTTCGGCGCTGCCTTCTTCGACGATCTTTCCCTTATTCATCACGCAGATACGGTCAGAGACGTAGCGGACGGTCTGAATGTCGTGAGAAATGAAGACCATGCCGAGGAAGAGCTCTTCCTTGAGATCTGAGAGCAGGTTGAGCACCTGGGCGCGCACCGAGACGTCGAGGGCGCTGGTGGGCTCGTCCGCCACAATGACCTTGGGTTCTAGGGCCAGGGCGCGGGCGATGGCGACGCGCTGGCGCTGGCCGCCGGAGATCTGGGAGGGCAGGGCATCCGCTGCTGAGGCGGGTAGGCCCACCAGGTGTAGGAGCTCGCGGACGCGGCGGTCGCGCCCGGCCTTGTCACCGATGCCGTGTACGTCCAGGGGGTCCTTGAGGATGTCTTGCACGGTCATGCGAGGGTTGAGGGCGGTGGAGGGGTCCTGGAAGACGATGGAAACGTCCGAACCGAACTCCTTGCGCAGGGCGGCGTTGCGCTTGAGGGCGCTTTTACCCTTGAAGAGCACGTCGCCGCCGGTGGGCTTTTGCAGGCCCACGATGAGGGAGGCCAGGGTGGACTTGCCGCAGCCCGATTCGCCGACCAGGCCGATGGTTTCGCCACGGCGGACGGCCAGGTTCACCCCGTCCACAGCCTTGACGATATTGGGCTTGAAGATGCCGCCGGTACGGGCCCGGTAGTGTACCTGCACGTCTTTGAGCTCGATGATGGGTTCGCTGACGCGGCGGACGGCGGCCCGGCCGGTGGTGTTGAGCAGGTTTTCTGCTGCGGGGGTCACAGGTTGGGTGTTCATGCTGTCTCCTGTGAGGTAGGGGCGGGGGCCAGGTGGGAGGCCCAGTGGTGGTCGGTATCGCCGGTGACGGGGGTGAAGACCAGCTTCTGCTCGGGGTCAGCGTCGGGGCGCTGGGAGCGGGGGGCGAAGCGGTCGCCGGTGGCGAAGTCGGAGGGGGAGGGCACGGTGCCGGGAATCTGGTAGAGGCGCTCTGAGCCGGACTCGATGGAGAGCACAGAGCCGAGCAGGCCCCGGGTGTACTCGTGCATGGGGTTGCTCAGGAGCTGGCTGGTGGCGCCTGCTTCTACGATTTGGCCGGCGTACATGACCGAGATTCGGTGGGCGACCTGGGCTACCAGGGCTAGGTCGTGGGATACGAAGATCATGGCGAAGCCCAGCTGTTCCCGCAGCTCGTTAAGGAGCTTAATAACCTCGGCCTGGACGGTGACATCGAGGGCCGTTGTGGGCTCGTCGGCAATGACCAGCTTGGGGGAGCGGGACAGGGCCATAGCGATGAGGACGCGCTGGCGCTGACCGCCGGAGAGCTCGTGGGGGTAGGAGGCCAGGGTACGCTCGGGGTCGAGCTTGACCAGGCGCAGGAGCTCTTCGGGGCTCTTGCGGCCACCGCGGCGGGTGAGCTGCTTCATCTGGTCCTTGATGAGCATGGAGGGGTTCAGGGAACTCAGGGCGTCCTGGTAGACCATGGAAATCACTGAGCCACGCAGCTTCTGGAAGTCGTCCTCTGAGGCCCCCACCAGTTCCTGGCCCTCAAAGAGCACGGAACCGGTAATCTTGGCCTTCTTATCGAGCAGGCCGATAATCGCCAGGGAGGTGATGGACTTACCCGAACCGGATTCACCGACCAGGCCCATAGTCTGGCCCTCGGTGACGGTGAAGGAGACCCGGTCAACGACCGGAGTGTCGCCGAAGCGTTCGGGGAAGTAGATGGAGAGGTCCTTGACTTCCAGGATGACGCGGGCGGACGCGTCCGCCCGCAGCCGGTCGGTGCGGCGGGCTTCTGCCCCCTTGAGCTCTTCAAGCACACCTGCCAGGTTAGCTGCGGCGACGGCGTCCCTTTCGGCTGCCGAGCGGGAGCCAGCGTGCTTGATGGGCCCGCCCCAGGGGGCGGCATCCTGCCCTTGTGCCTCGGGGGAGGTGGCCGCGATGGACTTGTCGTCGGCGGTGGAGGGTGCTGCGGTCAGAGCACCGGCGGTGTTGCCAGCCATAACGGAGGAGTCGTCAATCTTGACCTTGCGGCGCAGCTTGGGGTTGACCATGGCGTCGGTCATGCCCTCAGAGAGCACGTTGAGGGCCAGCACGGTCAGCAGGATGACAGCACCTGCGAAGGTGGTAGCCCACCAGCCGCCTGCCAGTACCAGGGCACGGCCGTCGGCGATGACGTTACCCCAGGAGGGGTTGGGCGGGCGCACACCGGCTGAGAGGAAGCTCAGAGATGCCTCCAAGATGATGGCATCGGCGACCATGACGGTAGCGAAGACCAGTACGGGGGCGATGGTGTTGCGGACGACGTGCTTGAGCAGGATGTAGAAGCGGGGGGCTCCCATGACGCGCTCAGCACGCACGTAGTCTTCGTCCCAGGCAGCGAGCACCTGGGCGCGGACCACGCGGGCCAGCTGCGGGGTGTAGACCACGGCGATGGTGAAGATGATGGTGCCTACCGAGTTACCCAGGGAAGCCAGCAAGACGGCTGCCAGGGCAATGCCGGGGAAGGCCATGAGCACGTCCATGACGCGCATAATTAGCTCGGAGACGAACTTGGAGCTGGTCGCTGCTAGGGCACCGAGAATGCCGCCCATGATGAGAGCTAGGGCAACAGCACCCAGGCCGACCTGCAGGGAGGCGCGGGCACCGTACATGAGACGGGAGAGGATGTCGCGGCCCTGGCGGTCGGTACCGAAGAGGTACTCGGAGTTGGGTGCACCGATGGGGGCACCTGTGGAGGCTAGCGGGTCGTGGGGGGCCAGCCAGGGGGCAAAAATTGCGACCAGGGCGATGATGGCGAGGAAGCTGAGGGCGATTTTAGAGCCTGTGGGGAGCGCCCTGAATCGGATGCCTGGCGCTGAGAGGCGTTCTGCTAGTCCGCTACGCATGGTTAGACGCTCCTGATACGGGGGTTGATGAGTAGGTAGAGCAGGTCAACGATGATGTTGACGAGCACAAAGGTGACTGCGATGGTGAGCACGACGCCCTGAACCAGGTTGATGTCGTTGCCGGTGATACCGATGAAGATGAGGTTGCCCATGCCGTTGAGGGAGAAAATCATTTCGATGACCACGGCGCCGCCGAGCAGGTAGCCGATGCGCAGACCGAGCACGGTGACCGGGGTGATGAGGGCGTTGCGCAGCACGTTCTTGGTGATGACCTCGCGGCGGGGTACGCCGTTGCCGATGGCGGTGCGCACGTAGTCCTTGTCGAGTTCTTCGACCATGGAGGTGCGGACGGTGCGGGTCAGCGAGGCGCTGACCGGGATAGCGAGGGCCACCGCGGGCAGGAACATGTGCGAGAGCCAGGTGCCAAAGCCGCTCCCGGGAGGGGCGGAGCCGCCGGTGGGGAACCAGCCCAGGCCCAGGGCGAAGTACTGAATCATCAGAATACCCAGCCAGAAGGAGGGGGTTGCGATGGAGGCCATGGAGAGCACACGGATAATCTGGTCGGGCCAGCGGTCGCGGTAGAGGGCGGCGATGACGCCGAGAATCAGGGAGGCTACCGCCGCAATCAGCACGCCCAGGAAAGTCAGCTGCAAGGTGGTGGGGAAGGCGACCTTGATCTGGTCGATGACGGGTTGAGCCGGCGGAGTGGTCATGCCCAGGTCGAATCGGATAAGCCGGGAGAGGAAGGCGAAGTACTGGACGATGAGCGGGTCGTTGAGGCCCCGTGACTCTCGGTAGGCTTCTTTGGCTTCTTCTGAGGCACCCTCACCCAGGGCGATGGTTGCCGGGTCCCCGGGGGTGAATTGCAGGATGACGAAGACCAAGATGGTGACGCCCAGAATCATGATGGGCAGGGCGATAAGGCGCCTGCCGAGCAGTCTGAGAAAGTTTGACACGGGTCTGGCTCCCTAAAGTTTTTAGGACGGAGCCGGGGCGGCTCGGGGGTATGATGGGCGGCCCCGGTGGGGTAAGAGGTCTTGTGTGGGCTCGGCACCTGCCCAAGAGTGGGCGGGCAGGTGCCGAGCAGGGTGTGAAAAGGGGATGTAATGTGTGGAATTGGGATGCCCTTTTCACGGGGTACCGGGTAAACCAGCTGGGGGAGGCTGGTGCCGGTGGAACCACCTAGGCCTGGGTTGTGCCTACGTTCTGGAAGGACAGGCCGGTGGTGGGAATGGGGGCGAAGTCGGTGAGGGTATCAGCCGACCAGGCGGCGGGCAGCTTGCGGTGGAAGAGGGGGTAGAGGGGGACGTTCTCTGCCACGATGTCGAAGATGCCCTTCCAGTCGGGGCTGTCAGATGCGACAGCCTCGGCCATGGCATCCTGCAGCTGGGTGTACTCGGCGGTGGTTGACCAGCGGAAGCGCTTTTCGGGCCAGGTGGCACCGCGGTACCACCAGGAGAGCAACAGATCGGGGTCGTTGCCGAAGACGGAGGGGTCGCCGGGGGCCAGGACGACGTCGAAGTCGCCGGTGTCGACGTAGTCGGAGTAGAGGGAGGAGCTCTGGGAGTCCTGCAGGTTGACCTCGATACCGGCGTCCTTCAGGGATTCCTGAACCAGCTGGGAGCACTGCTTGACCCAGTCATGGTCGGTGGTGCGCAGGGTGATGGAGAGGTTCTCGACCCCGGCGTCCTTGAGCAGCTGCTGGGCCCTGGCCTTGTCGTAGCTGTAGACGGTGGAGGCCTCGGCGTAGTCGGGGTGTTCCTTGTGCAGGAAGGAGGTGGCTGCGGTGGCGTTGCCTAGCAAGCCGGTGGAGATAACTTTCTCGATGTCGATGGCGTAGAAGAGGGCCTGGCGAACTTCCTTCTTATCGAAGGGAGCCTTGGCACAGTTGAACATCATGAAGAGCAGACCGAAAGACTGAACCGACTCGACAGTAACGCCGTTGGTGTTCTCCAGTACGGGGATGCTGTCGTAGGGCACGGACTCGATGGCCTGGACGCGCTGGGAGCTCATGGCGGTAACACGGGCTGAGGACTCTACCAGAATCAGCCACTTCATGTTCTTGGCCAGGGCGGGGCGGGGGCCGTTGTAGTCGTCGAAGCGCTCAAAGGCGATGTGATCACCCTTGGTGGCAGAAACGAACTTGTAGGGGCCCGAACCGATGGGGCTGGCTCCGAAAGCCTCAATGTCGTCGCTGGCCGAGGCGGGCATGATGTTGACCAGGGCGATACGGTCAGCGAAGAGGGGGAAGGGCTGGTTGAGCTTGAACTCTACGGTGGCATCGTCAACAGCGGTGACGGTGTCGATGAAGTAGAGGAACTGGCTGAAGAGGGATTCTTCTGAGGTGTAGAGCTCGAAGGTCTTGACAACGTCTGCTGCGGTAACAGCTGCACCGTCGTGGAACTTAGCGCCCTCGCGCAGGGAGACACGGTAGGTGGTCTCGTCAACGACCTCGGGGTCGCCGGTTGCCAGGGCATTGTAGCGCTCGCGGGTGGCAGGGTCGAGGCCGTAGAGGCCTTCGAAGATGTGCATGTTGGCGGCGAAGGGGGCGGCCCCTGATGCCTGTGAGGGGTCGAAGGTGGTGGAGACGTCGTAGGCGATGGCGGCGGTGATGGTGCCGTCGTTGTTGGCACCTGCGGCGCTGCCGCTCGCGGACGAGTCGGTGGTGGTTGATGAGTTACCGCAGGCTGCGATGGAGGCGGCGAAGGCGGTTGCTGCGCTGATACCACCGGCGATCTTGAAGAAGCCGCGGCGTGAGGTGTCAAATTCTTTGACGCGGGTGAGCTGTGACATCGATGTCTCACTCCTTTAGGGGGCAGCGCTCCTGGGGTGGAGCGGGAGGTTGTCTAACTAAAGTGGAGGTAGGACATCCTACCTATATCCTGTATGGTAGTGACGAACGTCTAATTTGGTCAAGCAGAAGATGTAAGAATCAGTAGTATGAACCACCACGACTCACTCACCAGCCCCCGAGCAGAGCGGCCCGCGCCCGCTTTCTTGCAGCGGGCCTCCTCACTGAGCGCCGCCCAAAAACGCCAGCTGCAACTGCAAAATGACATCATCGACCTCATCTTCCAGCGGCAACTGGGCCAGGGCGACCCCCTGCCCACCGAACAAGAGCTCATTGATGAGCTCGGGGTGGGCCGCAACTCAATCCGCGAGGCCCTCAAAGTGCTTGAAGCCCTCGGCATCGTTGAGGTGCGCCACGGTTTTGGCACCTTCGTGGGCGGCAACGCCCTGACCTCGATGGTGCGGGCTCTTGGCTTCCGAGGACAGTTGGCCCTCTACCACGGCGGCCAAGAAGCCCTGGAACTTGTTGAAGTGCGAGAAGCCCTAGAAGTCGGTTTGTTACGCTCGGTCATTCCCGTGATGACCCAAGAACAGCTCGCCCGCGTCAAAGAAGCCTACGACGCCATGGAAGCTAGCGTGCACCAGGGAACCTGGCTGGCAGAACACGACCAGCGCTTCCACGCGGCAATCTTTGAGCCCCTGGGTAATGAACTGCTGTCCCGGCTTCTGGATGTCTTTTGGCAGGTCTATGACACCATCGCCGGGGTGCTCGACACTGTCGCCCCCCTCGACGAAGGGCAGACCTGCACCCTGCTTGAAGCCCACCGCAAACTTTACGAGGCCATCAGCGATAAGGATGTGGATGCCGCCACCACGCTCATGCGAGAGCATTTTGTGGGCATTCGGGCCCGCCTTACCTCCTGGCAGGCCAACTGGCTTGCAGGAAATAAGGGCTAAAACCCGACCATCCTTTTATGACGTTTTATGACGCCGTAACTTTTTGTTGCGGTCATACACGTGACATATGACCCAAAAAGAAGCCTCGTGGGGGAGCAATGGCGCCACAGTGGTCTAATAGAAGAGGTGTCTAGCCTGGACACCCGAAACCACATCAGCACACAGCGCTAGAGACGGTGCCGCTGAACCGTGGCCGCACACACCACTATTTCTCAACAGAAAGATTCATAGCCGTGAAGAAGTTTGTTGCCACTCTGGCTCTCGTACCCCTTGCATTCGGTCTTGCAGCCTGCGGCTCATCCTCCAGCGACGACGTCGTCAAAATCGGCGTAGTAGGCACCGACCCCGCCAACGACAAGCTCGTCGAGGTTGCAAAGGCAGAGGGAATCAACATCGAAATCGTTGAGTTCTCTGACTACACCCAGCCCAACCCCGCCCTGAGCTCCGGCGAAATCGACCTCAACTGGTTTCAGCACATCGCCTACCTCTCCAACTACAACGTAGAAGCTAACGACGACCTGCAGATTGTTGGCCCCACCGTTATCTACCCCATGGCGCTGTTCTCCAACAAGCACGACTCCATCTCAGCCCTGCCCCAGGGCGCCGAAATCGCAATCCCCAACGACACCGTCAACGAAGCCCGCGCCCTGCTGTTGCTTGAAGCTAACGGTCTGGTCTCCTTCACCTCAGAAACCACCAGCCCCACCGTTGACGACGTCGATACTGCTGCCTCCAAGGTCACCGTCACCCCCGTCGACGCAGCCCAGACCGTTCTCGCCCTCGAATCTGTTGACGGCTCCGTCATCAACAACGACTTCCTCAAGGACGCCGGTCTGAACCCCAAGGACGCCCTGGCCCAGGACGACCCCGCTAACGAATCAGCCCGCCCCTACGTCAACCTCTTTGTCTCCACCGCCGATAATGCCGACAACGAGACCTACAAGAAGATTGTAGAGCTCTACCACACCGAAGAAGTACAGGCAGTGGTACAGGAAGACACCCAGGGCACCGCAGTTGAAGTCACCACTGACCTCTCCGAACTGCGCTCCACCCTGGCCACCCTCGAAGAGCAGAAGCGCAACGGCTAAAACACTAGGCAAAGCTCACCCTTGAGCTAGCTCACGCACCCCCAACAGCGGCAGCCAACTGCGGTAGGCTAGACACTTCGGCCCCGTCCGGTGCCCAGCTCTAGCCCCGCAATGGCTGCCGCTTTGCGCACCCACCCCAGCAGGTGCGTCCGCCCGCAGCCACCGCAAGCCCCCAACCGAAGAAGAAGACATGACCGAACAGCGACTACAGCCAACCGGGCCCCAGCCCATGGTCGTGCTGAACAACGTGACCAAAGAGTTCAAGGTCGGCAAAAAAACCGTCACCGCCGTCAACGGCGTAGACCTCACCATCAACAAGGGTGAAATCTTCGCCATCATCGGCTACTCCGGTGCCGGTAAATCAACCCTGGTACGCCTAATCAACGGCCTAGAATCCATTACCCAGGGCTCACTGACCGTCGACGGCTTTGAAATCGCCGGTAAGCGCGAATCGCAGCTGCGCCAGGTGCGCACCAACATCGGCATGATCTTCCAGCAGTTCAACCTCATGAACTCCCGCACCGTCGCCGGCAACGTCGAATTCCCGCTCATCATCGCTGGCTGGGACAAGGCCAAGCGCGCCGAACGCGTCGCCGAACTGCTCGACTTCGTAGGGCTCGCTGACAAGGCCAAAAACTACCCCGATCAGCTCTCAGGCGGCCAGAAGCAGCGTGTCGGTATCGCCCGTGCCCTCGCCACCTCGCCCTCCCTGCTGCTGGCTGACGAATCCACCAGCGCCCTGGACCCCGAAACCACCGCTGAAGTGCTCGACCTGCTCAAAAAAGTCAACGCCGAGCTGGGTATCACCGTTATCGTCATCACCCACGAAATGGACGTCGTCTCCACCATTGCCGACCGCGTAGCCGTCATGGAAAACGGCCGCGTCGTCGAATCAGGCAACGTCTACGACGTCTTCTCCAACCCCCAAACCGAGGTCGCCCGCCGCTTCGTCGGCACCACCGTCAAGTCCCTACCCGTAGGCGACGAAGCCGCCGACCTCAAAGCCCGTCACAAGGGCTACCTCATCAACATCGAAATCACCGAAGGTAACAACGGCATCGGTAAGGTCCTCTCCTACCTGGGCTCCCGCAACGTTTCCTTCAACATCGTGCAGGGCGGCCTCGAAACCCTGCAAGGTAAGAGCTACGGCAACCTCACCCTCGAACTGCTCGGTGACGTCACCAGCCTCGACGCCGTGGTCGCTGAGCTCAAGACCGTCACCCGCGTGCAGGAGGTACGCTAACCGTGGACTCAACCTTCGTCACCGACAAACTCATCCCCGCCCTCGGCGATACCCTCTACATGGTCTCACTGACCATGCTGGTCGCCGGTGCCCTAGGCATGATCTTTGGTCTGCTGCTCTACACCACCCGCCAGGGCAACATCCTGGCTAACCGCTTCGTCAACATCCTGCTGAACGTCGTGGTTAACGTGGTACGCCCCATCCCCTTCATTATCCTGCTCGCAGCCCTGGGCCCCCTAACCCAGATGGTGGTCGGTACCCGCCTGGGCGTCAACGCCGCCATCTTCGCCATGGTCTTTGGCGCTACCTTCGCTATCGCCCGCATCGTCGAGCAGAACATGGTCTCCATCGACCCCGGCGTAATCGAAGCGGCCCGAGCCATGGGCGCCTCCAAGATGCGCATCCTTTTCACCGTCATGATTCCCGAAGCCCTCGGCCCGCTGATCCTGGGCTACACCTTCCTGGTCATCGGCGTAGTCGACATGTCAGCTATGGCCGGTTATATCGGCGGTGGCGGCCTGGGTAAGGTCGCCCTGGTGGACGGCTACCAGCGCTTCAACGAAGTCATCACCTGGTCTGTTGTTGCCGTAATCATTGTTTTGGTGCAGCTTATCCAGCTGGTGGGCAACATGCTGGCCCGCAAGGTCATGCGCCGATAAGGCAGACCGAAGGACGCGCGGATGCGCTTTTGCCGGCTAACCTTCTTGCTGGTTCGCTGACGCTCACAAGCAATTCATGCCAGCCCCAGCCAGCCGGCTCCAAGCGCATCCGCACGTCCTCTTCTGTTATCCCACCGCCTAAAACGGGATAGCTAAGGGTCGGTTCCCCTTCGGGAGCCGGCCCTAAATCTTAGAGACCTAGCTCAGCCCGAATCTCTGCGGTGCTGTAGGTTGCTCTTTCCCCTTTCTGGATAGCCTGGACCTTGGCGTGCAGCTGCGCTGCATGTTCAGCTTCAGCGATATGCTCTTCAATGATGCTCCGGGCACAATACGCCACAGAACGGTCAGACTCACTAGCGAGTTTGCTGAGACGTTCTTTCAAGGAAGAGGGAATGCGGATGGTGAGGACGCTATCGGCAACAGTCATGTATTCATTGTATGACAGTGAATACACGAAAGAAATGGATATAGCTAAGGGTCGGTTCCCCTTCGGGAGCCGGCCCTTTTGCTCTCTAGTCGTTTTTCTTGCCGCTAATCCAGGACGAGTCGTAGAGCCCTCCCACCCCCGGCCCGTTCCCGCCGTTTCGGCCGGTACCGCGCTCAAGCTCCTGCTCGTAGAGGCGCTCAGCAAAATCGGTGGGGCGCATGAGCCGATCGTCATCCTCATCGTCGTGGTCGGTGAACCGCGAGAGCGCAAAGATACCGTACAGCAGGGCCGCAAAAAGCAGGAAGAAGAAGGCAAGCTCAGCCCACATAATCACGTAGTTACGGCGTAGCTCCGGGGTTGCGTCGCTGTAGATGGCGGGCACCACCAGAAAAGAGGCCACCGCCAGAATCACTGCCACGATAGTGAGGGAGTGCGGTAGCCAGTACCAGCGGCTGCGGGACCGTTTGCCCTGCTGGGCGTCGGGGACCGTCCGCGCCGGGTGGGCGGCGTCCGCTGACTCTAGCGGGGCGGACGCCTGCCCCGCCACCTGCTCCCCGGTAAAGGCCTGGGGCGGGAGGAATTCGCGGTAGTAGGCGCGTTCGTCGTCGCTGAGGTCTTCGAGGCGGCGGCCGTAGCGGGAGGGGCGCGGGTTCTTTTCGGGGTCTGTCACTGCTCGTCCTTGAGAAGTTGGCGGGGTTAGCGGTCGCGGTCGGGCAGGTGCCCTACCCAGTCGTCGAGCTGGGCGAGGAAGACTGGGTCGGTGAAGGAACTGAACCGCCCGATACCTGCTGTCAGTAGGGGAGCGGGGGTGGCGGCGTCCGGCTCTGGCTGGTAAATCAGGCAGTTGGTGCCAGCATTGGTTGCGGCAGTCATGCCGGTGACGGAGTCTTCAACGGTGAGGGCCTGCTCGGGGGCAAAGCCCAGGCGGCGGGTTGCTTCGAGGTAGATGTCGGGGGCGGGCTTGCCCTCTTCGACGTCGTGGAAGGAGACCCAGGTATCCAGGTAGGGGGCGTAGCCGAAGTGGGTGAGTTTTTTGGTCAGTAGCTTGCCGCCGGAGTTGGACGCTACCGCCACGGGGATTTTTGCTGAGAGCAGTTTGATGGCTTCGAGGGCGCCGTCGATTGCGGTGACGCCGCGGTCGATGATGTCGAATTCGGTGGTGGTGATGGTGGTGTAGACGCTGTCGCGGAAGGCTTCGGGGGAGCCGTCGAATTCGGAGGCCAGCGGGGTGAGGGCTGAGAGACGGTCGGCAAGATCGCCGGCTGAGATGCCGACGAGGGAGGCTTCGAGTTCGGGGGTGAGCTCTACCTGGTAGTGTTTGAACATTTCGGCCTGGATTTCGCCCCAGAGGGTTTCGGAGTCGAGCAGGACGCCGTCGCAGTCGAAGACGGCGCAGGCAGGGGCAAAGTGGGCGGGGGCTGAGTGAAGTTCAAACATGGTTCTATGCTCTCATACCGGGGTGGGCGGGAGCACCTGCGGCGTGGATTATGAGTGGGGCACCCCTCTTTCTAGAAGGATTCGAAGTGGATCTGTTCTAAGAATTCCTCAAATTTTTGTGGCGAAAAAGCTGCGTGAACAGCTTTGGGGTCGAGATTCATAAAACAAAGTACCCACCAGTGTTCCGGAATATCTGCTACCTGTTTTTCGAATAAGGACGTCTTTGGGGCCCAATCTACATTTGCGATAAATGCTGGGCCGTCTGGAGAGGAAGCCGACTCAGCTATCTGTTTGCTGTTGAAGAATTTCTTAGTGAGTTCGTGGGCGCTAAATTCAGCCCATGTGCTACCGGCGCTTATTCGGATATAATGAGTTTTCTTGATTTTACCAAAAAGTCCTTTCTTTTCTTGGGTGATGTGGGTTATGTGTAGTTCCTGATTGTATGAATCTCGAAAAATAATGGTCATGCTTTCTCTTTTCTATTTTTAGTTGCTCTTTTTTCTTGGAGTGGTGCAGGTGGGTGTACTTGGAAGGTGTACGGCTGATTTGCGGGTTCTGCCCTAAATCAAGTTCCTGTCGTATGAGCTAAGCATAAACTAGTAAGGATGGGGGGGGCATAGCCCCCTCGTTTTAGAGGCTCATTTAAAAATTCCACCAGTGACTACAAGTGCTAACCTCTATACCATCGAAAAGTCTTACCCATACTACCAATAGCCACCTAAACTCAGAGTGTACAATCCGCTGCGTATTAACCTAGGCAATAACTCGCCCAACTGCTTGGCGCAGTCGCTTATGTATCCGACTATTTTTCTTCTGTCTCCGCCTCAATCCTTGACCAGACCCACGCAGCAGAGGAACTGTTGGTCCCATGGTTATATATCCTTTATCTGCAAACATTGATAAATAAAATAGCTAATTAAATCTATGAGCCTTGAAAGAATAAGCATTATATCAGGCGCCAGATAGCGGGTTATTAATCGCCAATAGACTTTCTTCAAAAGAGTAGAAAACTACAAATCACTTTTTCTCCCTCTTGATCTGAGTATTCTCCCTATTTCTGGCATTAGCACCAAGTTGCATCCCCGGTAAATACCCCGTAAAAAAGACAGGAAGGGCAATGTGCCATGCACTCTCGCCGGCAGAGCTCGCACCAAAGACAGCAATGAAAAGAATAAAGGATAGCCATCCAGCCTTGTTCGGGTTAAGGTGCCGGAAGAGCAAATAGCCTATAAACCCAAAAGAAATAGCAACAATAAATAATTCTCTGAAGTAATCCCACCCTATAAAATTGCAAAATAGGATAAATAATCCCACAGTGAGCGAGCATAGAGTTAGCGTGTCTTTAGATTTTTTACTCACCTTTAAGTGTGCTTCCTAATGATATATCACTTATACCAGATAGAACTGAACCTTGCGCTCCGCCTCTCCACATGCGGGAAGACTGAACCCCTGTAAACGCACCCCTGAAAGTACTCGGAGATGTATAGCTGGCTTGATTTAGTGTATTACTGTTAACAGGCTTTGAAACAGGAACCTGAGAAAAAACAGCAGAAGTCCCACCTGAAACTAGAATTTTCCTTAGATTGGTCTCTTCGCCAGAGATGGTAGAGCTCAATGCTTCAGCACCGACCCCACCAGCAAAATTTATTCCAATTTCCGTTACCTTCTTGTTTAGATAAGGAGATCCTTTTGATAGGGTGCCTGAACCTGGTCCGAAAAAGCCCCCAACGGCAGCTCCGAATCCACCGCCTACGCTGTTCCCCATAAATTTATTAAAACTCCACTTCTCACCCTTGATAGCAGATTGAACAGAATACGTAGCACCACCGCCTACTGCCCCGGTAGTAAAGTTTATACCAGCGTTAACTGCAACAGAGCCCACGAATCTTGAGGCTGATTTTGTAACTGCCATAGTTAATTTTGTAGCTGCTGTACCAGCACCAGCAATAGTACCTGTTGCTGCTCCAATCAAGGTGTCTAAACCAACCTTGCCCCAATCAACATGATATGTACTGGCTTTCGGTCACACTCACCACCCAATAGATTCACATACTTTACGCAACATCGACTAACGCACCATCAACCACCTCCTGCGGAGTCCGATAACCAAGAGACGCATGCAACCGCCGCTGATTCCACCAATTCACCCAACCCGCCGTAGTAGCCTCCAACTGAGCAACAGATTCAAAGAACCGGCCACGCACCAGCTCAGCTTTATAAGCCCCATTCACCGACTCAGCCAAAGCATTATCGTATGAATCTCCAGTAGATCCTACAGACAACTGAACACCCAGCCGCCTCAACTCACGCGTGTAATCCTCAGCAAGATACTGCGAACCACGGTCCGAGTGATGCACCACCTGCGTCAAATCAGACCCTGACCGCCTGGCTTCAAACAAAGCCTGCTTCAAAGCCATCAGCGGCATCCCCAGCGTATGCATACTCGAGGAAACACCCCAACCCACAATCTTTCGACTGAACACATCAGTGATGAAGGCCGTGTAGCAGAAGCCACTGGCAGTACGGACATAGGTGAAGTCCGCAACCCACAAGCGGTTCGGCGCTTTAGCGGTGAACTGGCGGTTGACCAGATCAGGGCGGTGATCAGGAGCCTTGGTAGCCCTGGTGGTCACAGGCTTACGGCCCCGATGCACACCCTGAATACCAGCTGCACGCATGAGCCGGTAGGTTTGGTCCCGGCCAATAGCCCAGCCTGCCCGTTTCATGGCCTGCCACATTTTGCGCACGCCATAGACTCCATAGTTCTCCTGGTAGATTCTTACCAGTTCGGGGATGAGCAGCTGGTCGGAGAGTGACCTGGCTGAAGCGACACGGCTCATTGCGCGGTAATAGCCGCTAGCCGTCATGAAGCCACCGTCAAGGTGCTCGGATAGGACTCGGCAAATGGGCTCGACCCCGAAAAGATCCTTATAAGTGTTGATGTAGCGGATCATCATCGGGCCGGTCGGTCGAGCTCTGCTGCGAAAAAAGCTGAGGCTGTCTTCAGGATTTCGTTGGCCCTGCGTAGTTCCGCGTTTTCTCGTTTTAGGCGTCTGATTTCGGCCGCCGCGTCACTCGTAGTAGTGATTTCTTTGCCGGTGTCGAGGGCGGCGTTGTTGCACCAGCGGGCCAGAGTGTTGTGGGAAATTCCTAGCCGAGGGGCGATGTCTTTGATTGCTGCGGTTATGGACGGGGCGTCGGGGTGGTTCAGTCGGTCACCGACGAGTCGTACCGCTCGTTCTTTGAATTCTTGGGGGTATTTGTTGGGCATGGTTTTATTATTCCTTCCGGTGGGGTGTGGGTGGAAGGTGTGGACTGAACCCAGTACATATCATAGTGGTCCAAAGGGCGGCGGGGTGGGCTGCGACTGGTCCAAAGGCTGGTGGGGTGGGCCGTGTGTGGTCCAAAGGACGGTGGGGTGAGCGAGCCGGGTCGTAGTTGCATTGGGTTTGGACCAGAATCAGCGCACCGCTGTGAAGTTTGGACCGTATTCAGCGCAAAATGTAGGTAATTTTGGGGTGTTTTTGAGCTGGTAGTGGTCCAAAGGACGACGGGGTGGGCCGTGCGCGGTCCAAAGGCTGGTGAAAAGGGCGGGACGGACGGCGGGGCGGGCCGTGTATGGTCCAAAGGTTAGCCAAGTGAGCTGTATATGGTCCAAAGGGGTAGCGCTGGTCTGGTTTACCTTCAACACAAGGATAGACCCCAGCTACAGTCATCGCACAGAACCCAACACAAACCCACGGAAAGTGCGATAATAGACCACATGCCTAGCGTACTCATTCGACACGGACAGACCGACTGGAACCTCGTACACCGCCTGCAGGGCTCCAGCGACATACCCCTCAACGACACCGGCCGTGCCCAGGCGCTTGCCGCCGCCCACAACGTGCTCGAATACGCCAAGACCCAAGCGGACGCCCACCCCGGCTTCACCTGGCACGGCGTCGTCACCTCCCCCCTCTCCCGCGCCGCAGAAACCGGTGCCATCATCGCCGACGAACTGGGCCTACCCGTCCTCGGCTCCTACCCGGGCCTAGCAGAACGCTCCTTCAAAGACCTCGAAGGCGTACAGAACAACCCCGCCCTCTGGGAGACAGTAGAAAACGAAACCGCAGACATCGAACCCCTGGCCGACTTCCTCGCCCGCGTTGAAGACGCCCTCGACCGGGTGGAAGCCGACTACCCGGGGCAGAACCTGATTATCGTGGTGCACGGTATGCTGATTTCCCGCCTGCAAACCGCCCGCACCGGCCAGAAGGTGCTGGTGCCCCACAACGGTGAGGTGGTGCCCCTGGCACCTGCCCGCCGGGCGTCCTCCATCATGCTAATCCGCCACGGCCAGACCGACTGGAACAAGGCCCACCTCATGCAGGGCTCCAGCGATATTCCCCTCAACGAAACCGGCCGTGCCCAGGCCCACGAGACTGCTGCCTCCCTCAAAGCCCGGGGTTTTGAGTTCGACGTGGTGGTGTCGTCCCCGCTCTCCCGCGCCCACGAGACCGCAGAAATTATCGGCGCAGCCTTCGGTCTGACCGTCGACCGCACCTACGACGACCTGGTCGAACGCGGCTACGGCGAAGCTGAAGGGCTCGACATTTCAGCCGAGGCCCGCAAGGAACCCGACGCCTACTACAGCGGCGTTGAAAGCGAACGCTCCGTCTACTTGCGCGGCATTAGGGTGCTGCGCCAGATTGCCCGCGACTACCCGGGCCAGCGCGTCATTGCCGTCTCTCACGGCTCCCTGATTCGCCGTGCCCTCTCTGCCACCCACGGCCGGGAGTTCGGTACCATCGCTAACGCTGAACCCTTCGAAGTTGACCTGCCGGGTCTTGCCCACTGGCTAGAGGCCAAGGAACCCCTGCTGGTGGGTAAGCCCTAGTGGGGCGTATCTTCCTCTGGGGCATCACCTGCCTGTACGTTGCTGCCGTTGCTTTTATCGTCCTCTGGCCCACCCACGTTGACTCCGGAGAATCGGGTGAAACCCTAGCCCGGATACTTGCGGACGGCCACGCTCGCGGCTGGCTGCCCGGCTGGTTTGGCTATGGGCAGGTGGAATGGCTGTCGAACGTGGTCATGTTTGTGCCCGGTGGCCTGCTCTTTACCTGGTTGCTGCGCCCGGCCCGCACCTGGCTTGTGCCCCTGGGCGGTCTGGCCTGTACCTTGGCGATCGAAACCACCCAGCACTTCATGCCCGGGCGTACCAGCTCACCCCTGGACGTCCTCGCCAACACTCTCGGGTGTGCTATCGGTTGGGTTTTGGCACTGGCCCTAGTGAAATTGACCGAAAAACCCAACCAAAACACCGAAATACACCCGTAACCGTGGGTTTTACATTGACGTGCCCACAGAAACCCACATAAAATCAACTGTAGATAGGGTCGCCCGACCCACCTTCCAGTTGTATAAGGTGATAAACACATGTTCGCTGAAGAACGACGTGCCGAAATAGCGAAGCTCGTGGCTTCTGCACGCCGTGTCAACGGCGCAGACCTGGCTAGACGCTACGAAGTCACGATGGAAACCGTCCGCCGTGACCTAGCAGCCCTCGAAGCTGACGGTAAGCTGCGCCGTGTACACGGCGGTGCCGTAACTGTAGAGCAGTCGACCTCTGTAGAGTCGTCTATCGCCCTACGTCAAAACATGAACACCCCCGAAAAACAGAAAATCGCCCTGCGTGCCTACGAGCTGCTGCGCGACTCGGACGCCGGTGCGGTAGTTCTCGACGCCGGTACCACCATCGAAATCCTCGCCGACCGTATCGCCGCCGCTGATTTCTCCCTCAAGTCAGGCGCCGACCGCCTCATCATCACCCACGCCCTTCACATCGCAGTGAAGCTGGCTGAGGCCGACGGCGTGGTGCTCGATATGGTAGGCGGCCAGCTCCGCAAAATGACCTGGGCCGCCGTTGGCACCCGGGCCGCCGCCCACTTCGAAACCATCCGTCCCGACATCGCCTTTATCGGCGTGAACGGCCTGGACGCCGAATTTGGGCTCTCCACCCCCGGTCTGAACGAAGCCATCGTTAAGACCGCCATCGTCAAGTCAGCCCGCCGCGTGGTGCTCCTGTGCGACTCCGCCAAGTTCGGCCAGGAGTCCCTGGTGCGTTTTGCCGGGCTTGAAGACATCGATACTCTCATTACCGATAAAGCGCCAGAAGGCGAACTCGCCGCAGCGCTTGAAGAATCCAACGTAGAGGTGCTTATCGCATGATCGTTACCCTAACCGCTAACCCCAGCATGGACCGCACCGTGGAGCTGAACCACGAAATCAAGCGCGGTGCCGTTCAGCGCGCCGTCGCGGCGGTGTCCGACCCCGGTGGCAAGGGCGTGAACATTGCCCGCGCCCTCAATATCTCCGGCTTCGAAACCGTAGCGGTGCTGCCCGGCGACAACGAAGACCCCGTACTGGCCAGCCTCAAAGAGGCAGAGGTGCCCTTCGTCAACATGCCCATCGGCGCCCCGATCCGCTCCAACATCACCATCGTTGAGCCCGACGGCACCACCACCAAGATCAACGCCCCCGGTGAACCCCTGAACGACGTGGCCCAGCAGCAGCTGACCCGCCTCATGATCAAGGAAACCATCGAGGCCTCCTGGCTAGTGCTGGCAGGTTCCCTGCCCGCCGGCGTCCCCTCCGACTACTACGCCGTTGTGGGCCGCTCAATCCGCGAGTCCCTGGGCGAGAAAGCCCCCCGCATCGCCGTTGACACCTCCGGTGCCGCCCTGCGCGACGCCCTCGTTGGCCTGGATGGCATGCCCAACCTCATCAAGCCCAACTCCGAAGAACTCGCTGAGCTAGTCGGCAAGATCGAAATGGCGGACGAGCTTGAAGCCAGCCCCGAACTCACCGCAGCTACCGCCAAGGAACTGGTTGACCGCGGTGTCGAAATGGTCCTTGCCACCCTGGGTGGGGGAGGAGCCGTGCTGGTCACCGCAGAAGGTGCCTGGCACGCCGTGCACGCCCCCGTCAAGGTGCGCTCCACCGTGGGTGCAGGTGACTGCTCCCTGGCCGGCTTCCTGATCGCCCACGAGCAGGGCAAAACCCTGCCTGAATGCCTGGTGCAGGCGGTAGCCCACGGCTCAGCCGCAGCCTCCCTCCCCGGCACCCAGGTGCCCACCCTAGAATCGACCACGCCCGAAGCAGTCACCCTGCGCGAGCTGGCCCTCTAAACCCCAACCGAACCACATTCTCAAACCCCTAAAACACAATCCGAGGAGGAGCACATGTCTGCTCTTATCACTGCGGATCTCATCAGCCTCGATGAGAACCTCGGCGAGACCCGCTTCGATGTCATCGAGCATCTAGCAGGCGCCGTCGTAGGTGCTGGCCGCGCCACCGACTTTGAGACCCTCTACGCCGCTGCGCGTGCCCGCGAGGAAAAGACCGATACCGGCATCCCCGGTGGTATCGCTATTCCCCACTGCCGCAGTGAAGCAGTCACCGAGCCCACCCTGGCTATGGCCCGCCCCAACCCCGCCGTTGACTTCGGCGCTAAGGACGGCCCCGCCGATCTCATCTTCTTCATCGCAGCTCCTGCAGACGGTGACGAAGCCCACCTGAAGATCCTTTCTCAGATGGCTCGCTCCCTCATGAAGAAGTCCTTCACCACTGCGCTACGCGAAGCCAAGACCGCTGACGAGGTCGTCGTCCTCGTCGAAGAGGCCCTGGGCCTGCGCGAAAAGGCAGCTGAGGCACCCGCTGCCGCTGCTGCGTCCGGCTCCGTAGCTGCTGCAGGCACCGCCGAAGCAGAGGCACCTGCCCGCCGCAAGAAGATTGTGGCTGTGACCAACTGCCCCACCGGCATCGCCCACACCTACATGGCAGCGGACGGCCTCAAGTACGCCGCCGAAGAGCTAGGCTACGACTTCAAGGTTGAGCCCCAGGGCTCATCCGGTGGCGAGAAGCTCACCCAGGCTGAAATCGACGAAGCTGACGCTGTTGTCTTCGCCGTTGCCCTGCCCGTGCGCGGCCGCGAACGTTTTGCCGGTAAGCCCTATGTTGAGGCCCCCGTCAAGCGCGGTATCGACGAGCCCAAGGCCATGATCGAAGAAGCCCTTGCCGAAGCTGAGAAGCCCAACGGCAAGCGCGTCGCCGCAGGTGCAGCTGACTCCTCTGAAACCGCTGAAGAAGGCGGCTCCTGGGGCACCCGCATCTACAAGGCCCTGATGACCGGCGTCTCCTACATGATTCCCTTCGTGGCAGCAGGCGGCATCATCCTGGCTATCGGCTTCATGCTCGAAGCCATCACCATGCCCAACCTGGGTGACGTAGACACCGAAGCCATTCTCTCCGGCGCCTCCCTCACCAACCTGGGCGACACCCCGCTCTCCCTCTACCTGGGCGCTGCCCTGCACACTATCGGTGCCTTTGGCCTGGGAGCTATGGTTCCGATTCTGGCAGCCTACATCGCCTACGGCCTGGCCCAGCGCCCAGGTATCGCCCCCGGCTTTATCGCCGGTTCTGTCGCCGTTATGGTGGGCGGTGGCTTCCTCGGCGGCATCGTCGCCGGTCTGCTCGCAGGTCTGTGCGCCTACTGGCTCTCCCTGCTCAAGCTGCCCCGCTGGCTCGCCTCCATGATGCCCGTGGTCATTACCCCTCTGGTTGCCACCCTCTTCGCAGGCGGCCTCATGTTCTTCCTGCTCGGCGGCCCCCTGGCCTGGGTCACCACCTCACTTGAGAACTGGCTCAACTCCATGACCGGTGCCTCAGCTGTACTGCTCGGCATCATCCTGGGCGCCATGATGGGCTTCGACCTCGGTGGTCCCGTCAACAAGGCAGCCTACCTCTTCGCCACCGCAGGCCTCTCCGCCGGTACCCTGGCCTCCCAGCAGGTCATGGCAGCCGTCATCATCTCCGGCATGGTACCCCCGCTAGCTATGGCCCTGGCCACCGCCGTCCGCCCCAAGCTCTTTAGCGCCCCCGAACGCGAAAACGGCAAGGCCGCCTGGCTGCTGGGTGCCTCCTTCATCTCCGAAGGTGCCATCCCCTTCGCCACTGCCGACCCCCTGCGCGTCATCCCCTCATCCGTCGTTGGTGCAGCCGTTGCCGGTGCTATCTCCATGGGCGCAGGCGTCGCCTCACCCGCTCCCCACGGTGGTGTCTGGATCATCGCCCTGGTTGAGAACCCCCTCATGTTCCTTGTGGCTGCTATCGCAGGTACCGTAGTGGGTGCACTCATGTATATTGTTCTCAAGTCACTTGCAGGCCGTAAGGCCGAGGCAACTGCCTAAATCACTTCAACCTCTTAGAAGGAAAACACTATGACTACCTACAAGGGCGTCGGCGTCTACGCCGGCCGCGTTATCGGCAAAGTCCTTCAGATGCCCGAGCCCATCAAGGCTCCCTCATCATCCCTGAAGATTTCCGCCGACGAAACCCCCGAGCAGGCCGCCGAGCGTATCAAGGCAGCTGCCGAAGCCGTCAAGAACGGTCTGCTGGAGCGCGCCGAGCACGCCAGCCGCGACGGCAAGGCTGTGCTCAAGTCCACCTCCCAGATGGCAACCGACCGCGCCCTGCTTAAGAGCGCCATCAAGATTGTCGAGAAGCAGGGCAAGGCCCCCGAACTGGCAGTCTGGGAAGCCGCATCAGCCTTCGCCGACCAGATGGCAGCCCTCGGCGGCTACATGGCCGAGCGCGTCACCGATATCCACGACGTCCGCGCCCGCATCGTTGCCGAGCTGACCGGCCAGCAGGCCCCCGGTATCCCCGTCTCTACCGAGCCCTTCATCCTGGCAGCCATCGACCTTGCACCGGCAGACACCGCCACTCTTGACCCCAAGCAGGTCATCGCTCTGATCACCTCCGACGGTGGCCCCCAGGCCCACACCGCGATTCTTGCTCGCGGTCTCGGCCTGCCCGCCATCGTTGCAGCCAAGGGCGTCACCGACATCGAAAACGGCACCGAAGTCTACGTTGACTCCAACGAAGGCACCGTCAACACCGAGGTCACCGACGAGCACCGCGACCTGGCCGAAAAGTACGCCAACCGCAAGGAACTGCCCGACTTCGACGGCACCGGAGCCATGGCAGACGGCACCCTCGTACCCCTCTACGCCAACGTCGGCGACGGCAAGAGCGCAGAAAAGGCAGCCGGCCTCAAGGCCGAAGGCGTGGGCCTGCTCCGCACCGAATTCGGCTTCCTGGGCCACGACGCTGAACCCTCAGTAGAAACCCAGACCGCCAGCTACAAGGCAGTCTTCGACGCCTTCCCCGGCCAGCACATCGTCGTCCGCACCCTCGACGCAGGCGCAGATAAGCCCCTGCCCTTCCTTAACGTCAAGGAAGAAGAGAACCCCGCCCTCGGCGTCCGCGGCTACCGCACCGACTGGACCGTGCCCGGCGTCCTCGAACGCCAGCTCGAAGCCATCAAGGCAGCAGCCGACGGCTCCGATGCCGACATCTGGGTTATGGCCCCCATGATCTCAACCACCTCAGAGGCCCGCCGCTTCAAGGAAATGGTTGATGAGGTCGGTCTTCAGACCCGCGGCGTCATGGTCGAGACCCCCGCAGCAGCCGTCAACGCTGAAGCGATCCTCGGTGAAGTCGACTTCGTCTCCATCGGCACCAACGACTTGACCCAGTACACTATGGCAGCAGACCGTCTGCTCGGTGACCTGGCCCACCTCAATAACCCCTGGCAGCCCGCCGTCCTTAAGATGATCAAGCTGACCGTCGAAGGCGCCAAGCGAGCATCCGCCAAGGCCGGCGTCAAGAAGTACGTCTCTGTCTGTGGTGAAGCAGCAGCCGACCCCGCCCTGGCGGTCGTCCTCGTTGGCCTGGGCGTCGACACCCTCTCCATGAACGCCGGTGCTATGGCCGCCGTTTCTGCCGTGCTCAAGTCGGTCACCCCTGAAAAGGCCCAGCAGATCGCCAACGACGCCCTGGATCAGATCTCCTCAGCAGAAGCTAAGGAAGCAGCGCGCAAGCACCTGCCGATCCTGGACGAGCTCGGCCTCTAAGCTAAGAGCCCACTCCTGAATAAATCACACTAAAATAAGCGGTTAACGCGCGCGAAACATACGCACCCTGATTTAGACTCAGTAGTGGACAACAAATCCGCACCCTTTGTAAGGAGAACCCCATGGCAGAACGTATTGCCACCATCGCAAGCCGTGTTGGCCTGCACGCCCGCCCCGCAGCGATCTTCGCTGAAGCAGCAGGCGACCTCCCCGTAGAAGTCACCATCGCAGCTGAAGGCGAGCCCGCAGACGAGGCAATGGACGCAGCATCCATCCTCTCCCTGATGTCACTCGGCGCTAAGCACGGCGACAAGGTCGTTCTGCGCGCAGAGGGCGAAGGCGCTGAAGAGGCACTCGACACCCTGGTCAAGATCCTCGAAACTGACCACGACGCCGAATAATACGGTTTAGTCGAGTAATCTCAGCCTAACGGTTTGAATGTGAAGCCCCCGCTTATCGTAAGTGGGGGCTTTGCTGTGCCCGGATAAGGGGTGATAGAGCAGGTACCCAGCTACACCAGACGAAACTCACGGCCCCGGCAGGGTGCATAGCCCGCCCAGTCTCGATAGACTGGGAAGCTGAAACCTTTCCCGCGCCCACTCGCGCACCGAAAAGAAAAAGAGGGACCTTGCGACAGTTCACAGCCCGCTTCGCTACCGACGCCGAAATTGCTTCCTGGGATGACCACGTCATCGCCAGCCCCGGTGGCGGCAACCTGCTGCAGTCAGCGTCCTTCGCCTCCGTCAAAGCCAAGCACGGCTGGAAGCCCCTCTACCTGGTCTACGAAGGCACCACCGTCCTTGACGGTGCGGAGGCCTCCTTTGCCAGCTACAACCTGGTACTCGAAAAGTCCGTACCTGCCCTAGGCAAAATCTGGTACATGATTAAGGGCCCCGGCGTGAACTCCGTTGAAGAGATCCCCGCGATTCTCGATGCCAACAAGGACTTCATCAAGCGCGAGAAGCTGGGTGTCTTCGCGGTCAAGATTGAGCCCGATATCATCGCAGACGATTCCATCAACGCCTTTATGGCGAAGACCGGCCTGGTCAAGAGCTGGAACATCCAGCCCAACGACTCCACCGCCATTCTCGATACCGACAAGAGCGAAGAAGACGTGCTCAAGTCTCTCTCCTCCCGCGGACGCAACGCCGTGCGCCGTTCGTTGCGTGAGGGCTGCGAAGTCGAGCGCGTGCCTCTGACCGAAGAGAACATGAAGAAGATGTACGCCCTCATGGATACCGTGGGTCAGGGCAACGCCAACGTGCATCTGCGCTCCTACGACTACTATCGCGATTTCTGGACCACCTTTGAGCAGGCTGGCCAGGGCCGTCTCTACTTCACCTACGAGGACGGCGAGCCCTCCGTAGGCGCCTACGTGATTCGCTACGGAGAGAAGGGCACCTACAAGGACGGCGGCTCCAAGCCCCGTCGCAAGCAGTACGGCGACTCCCACCAGGTGCAGTGGACCGCCCTGACCGACCTGATGAAGGAATTCGACATCAAGAGCTACGACTTCTGCGGCACCCCGCCCAAGAGCGAGCTCAAGAACAAGGACCACCACCACTACGGCCTGGGTCTCTTCAAGACCTCCTTCACCAAGGACGTCATCGACTACGTTGGTGTCTGGGACCAGGTGCTTTCACCGGTCAAGTACAAGGCCTGGAACCAGGCTGTTGAGAAGGTCATGCGCCAGCTCTGGGTCCGCAAGACCGGCCAGCCCTTCTACTAAACCGACCCCGGTTCATACTGGGCGCAGCGGACGCTGTGCCTGAACAACTTTCACCGTAAGAGGCGGAAGGAGTAATCCCTTTGACCCCAAGCAAGCCCCCCTTGCAGCAAAAGGCTTACCCTTCCGCCTCCGCCTTTGATATGGCCCCCACCGAGGAGGGCACCGCAGCCGGTGCTTTCGGTCAGACAGCTCTGCTGCCAAGAGCAGAAGCAGCCCAGAAAGTAGCTGTTGGGCAGGGGAGCACCGGGCAACCGCTACCAGGTACGGACACCAGTGGTCAGGACGCGCCCGCCCCCTCGTCCGCGCCAGCCTGGGTGCCCCTGCCGGTTGTGTCGCTTGATGAGGTGCGGGACCCGCAGCTGCGCAACCGCCTGGCCCACCTGGGGCAGGGGGAGCCTGCTAGTGCTTTTGATACTCCCGCAGAAGCTACAGGGCCTACGGTGAAGGGTGCCGCTGACGCACCGGCGTCCGCCTTTGATTTGGCGACCCCTGCGACCTACAGTGTGCCCTCAGCCTTCGGCCCGGCTACCGACCTAAGCCTGGGTAGGGCTGATACCGAGGGCGACTCCGGCCCGGTAACGGCGGGGATTCCCACTGTCGATGAAGCAACCGGTCTGCAGCAGGCCTCCTACCCCTCAGCGGCTGGACCTCATACCGTTGCGCTCCCCACAGCCCCTCGCCGGGCGAGTAAGCGCCCCTCGCGGGTACGCTCCTCTCTGAAATCTTTTGTGAGCACCGACCAGTCGCTCACCAAACCCATGCGAGGCATTGCCCGCCTGGCCCAGCGCCCCTTCAATATCGCTGCCGCCCACCGGGCTGAGTACGTGCGTGAGAAAGAAGAGGCCCGCGAGGTCCTCAACTTCTCCCTGCGTCTAGCCGAGACTATGTTCCACTACGGGGCAGATACCGTCGATGTGGACTCGGCGATTGTGGCCGTGTGTGCAGCCTACGGTCTGGACGATGTAGAAATCGATATCACCAACCAGTCGGTGATCATTAACTACGTCTCTGATATCGACGAGGTCGATGATCGTACGCGGGCTATTAACCTGAGCGAGCCCGAAGACTCCGCACCCGGTAAAGAACGGTTTAGCCACACGGTTATGCGCGTGGTGCGGTCCTGGTCAGAGAACTACGCTGCCCTGGACGACATCTACAAGCTCATTAACGACATCACCGCGGGTGGGTTGCCCCGCCACCGGGCCGAGCGTCGCCTGCACAAAATCAACACCGCTAAAAAGCCCTACTCACCCATGGTCATTATGCTGGCCAACATCGTGGCGGCTTTCTCCCTGGTCCTGGCCCTGGGCGGGTCCCTGGCGGCGGGAGCTGTGGGCGGTATCGTCTTCCTAGCGATTCACTTCGTCAACAGCCTGATTTCTAAGCTCAAGATGCCCGGCTTCTTTAACATGGCAGCGGGTGCCGGTGTGGTTACCTTCGCCGCTATTTATATATCGGATGAGGCATCTATCTTCTCTCGGGTGGGCTTCCACGTCTCAGCCCCCCACATTGTGGCGGCCGGGCTCATCATGCTCCTGCCCACCGCTCGACTGGTCTCGACAGTGCAGGACGCCCTCAACGGCTTCCCGCTCACAGCGGCGGGTAAGTTCGTGTCAACGGGCATGTCCTTCCTGGGTATCGTGGTGGGACTGGCCTCGGCGGTAGCGGTGCTGTCGGTACTGGGCGTGAGTGAACTCGATATCACCGAAACCCGATTCGTGGGGGCGGGGCTGGGTGTCAGCTACACCTTCTTCATGCTGGCCTCTTTAGCCTTTGCTGTGACTACCCACGCCCGCTGGCGAACACTGCTGTGGATCTTGCTGATTTCAACCTGCGGCTTCTGGGTCTACCAGGGGTACACCCTTATGTTTGGTGCCGGTGCTGGGCGAGCCAACACGGCTTTTGCCGCTCTAGTGATTGGCCTGATGAGCACCTTCCTGGCTTATCGCCTACATGCCCCGGCCTCTATCTTCTACGTTCCTGCCCTGACCTTCCTGCTGCCCGGTCTCTCGGTCTTCCGCGGCCTCTACCTGTTTACCGTCGAAGCTAACTCCGATGCCGGTGTGCCCGGCATGGTCGCGGCTATCGCCATTATTCTTTCCATGGCCTCTGGAGTGGTGCTGGGGAGCTACCTTATGCAGTACATCATCCAGCGCTATCTGAGCCCCGCTCTTGAGGGCGGCGAGCAGAAAGAAAAGCGTGACCGCTAACGGGGGCTTTCGTTCTTTTGCCCAGCCCCAGCAAGCCCTGACTGTCCCTATTCGTGGCCTTGCCCGTGTGGCCCAGCGTCAGGTGGCGCAGGTGGCCTTAGCCCGCTACCGGCAGCGGATTCGGCAGAAGAAAGAAACCCATGAGATTCTGGCTTTCGCCCTTCGCCTGGCCGAGACTATGTTCCACTACGGGGCTGACGCTGCGGACGTAGACGCAGCTGTCGTGACCGTATGCGCTATGTACGGTATTCACGATGTGGAGGTTGATATCACCTACCAGTCCATCATGATTAACTATGTCTCTGAATTTGATGAGGCGGCGGAGCGCGGGCAGTTGCCCGAAGCCGGTGGGCTGGGTGTTGAGAAGCTGGGGCTGACCCTGGTGCGGGTGGTGCGGTCAACCTCTGAGAATTACCTAGCCCTGCACCAGCTCTACCGCCTGGTACACGATATTGCCCAGGGGAGCGTGAGTCGGGGCCGGGCTGAGCGCCGTCTGGCTCAGATCAATGCGCAGAAGAAGCCCTATTCACCGGCTGTTTTGTTGGCCTGGAACCTGTTGATGGCCGGGGCTTTTACCCTGGGCGTGGGAGGGTCCTGGCGGGCCGCTGTGACTTCTCTAGCGGTGTTTACCGTGGTGAACTTTGTGCTGGTGTGGACGGGGCGTTTGCGCCTGCCCAGCTACTTCATGATGGCCCTGGGCGCTGTAACGATTACGGTGCTGGCCCTCTTGGTCTCTGACCCCGAGAGTTGGTTTTATGCCAGGGGCTTCTACGTATCTGCCCCGCATATCGTGGCGGCAGGGCTGATGATGCTGCTCCCCACCTTCCGCCTGGTATCAGCGGTTCAGGATGCCCTGCACGGCTTCCCCCTCACCGCGGCCGGTAAGTTTGTCATTACAGGGGCTAATTTCACCGGGATTATTGCGGGAATCGCGGTGGCCGTGACGGTCATGAATTATTTCGATGCCACCAGCCTGGACGTACAGCAGTCAGTTTTTAGCCCGCCGCCCCTGTGGGTTTCTATAGCCGGTATGGCGGTGGGAAGCGCCATGTCGGCAGCTGTCTGGCAGGGCTCTGCTCAGACTATCTGGCTGACCCTGCTGGTGTCTTTGCTGGGGCAGGCAGGCTACTACGGGCTGGGTGCTATAACGGGGTTAGAGGGCGGACGCCTGCAGATACTCGCCGGGGCAACCCTGGTGGGCTTGAGCTCGGCCTTCTTGGGTTATCTTTTGCATAGCCCGGCCTCTATTTACTATGTGCCGGGCATGATGTTCATGCTGCCGGGTCTCACTATTTTCCGCTCCTCCTACCTGGTTTTGGGAGGGGAGGACGTCTTTGCCGGGGGCCAGGGCCTCACTGCCGCCGGGGTGACGGTTCTGCTAATGGCCACGGGGATTGTGTTCGGCACTTACCTGTGGGATGACATGACAGGGCGTTTACGGTCGAGGAACTCACGGAATCTGGCGTAACCTAGTTATATGCCCCTATGGCTATTTTTTACTGGGGGAGTGCCCAGTCCACGGGCCGAGCCCCTTGCTGCACCAGGAGTTCATTGACCCGGCTAAATGGCCGCGAGCCGAAGAAACCCCGCGAGGCCGAAAGCGGTGACGGATGGGGAGACTCAACACAGGGGTAGCCGCCAAGCAGGGGCCTGCATTTGCGGGCGTCCGCACCCCAGAGCAGCCCCACCAGGGGCGTGCCCCGCTGCGCCAGCGCCTCGATGGCGGCGGTCGTGATGTGCTCCCAGCCCAGATTACGGTGCGAGCCTGCCTGGCCTGCCCCTACCGAAAGCACCCGGTTCATGAGCATAACCCCCTGGGCGCTCCACGCCGTAAGATCACCGTGGGGTGGGGGCACCAGCTCGGTATCGGCCTGGAGTTCCTTATAAATGTTCTGTAGAGACCGGGGAATCGGGCGCACCTCGGGGCGTACCGAAAAGCTCAACCCCATCGCGTGGCCGGGAGTGGGGTAGGGGTCCTGCCCAATCACCAGCACCTTGACCTCGCTCATGGGGTAGGTGAAAGCGCGGAAAATATCGGCCCCCGGGGGCAGCGTTGCCCGCCCAGCCTTGTGCTCTGCTCGCAGGAAGTTACCCATAGCTCGAATCTGGGGTTCCACCGGGGCGAGGGCTTGAGCCCAGTCAGGGGCCATAATCTCATGCAGGGGGCGGGCTGGCACGGTACTCCTTGGGCGTCGGTGCGGTATTCTCCCTACTAAGACTAGACCACCGAAAGTGAAGAGATGAGCAGCGAGACCACCGAACCCGAAGAGGGCCTCACCGAGAACGAAGCGGCAATTCTCAATCTTGAGAAAAAACGCTTCAAGTACCAGGGCAGCAAAGAACAGGCTATTACCCGCACCCTGGGGCTCACCCCGGTGGCCTACTACCAGCAGCTCAACGCCCTCATCGACAACCCCAGAGCAATCGCCGCCGAACCCGCGCTCACCCGCCGCCTACGTCTCAAGCGCGATGCTCTGACTTAAGCCTCTTGGTTGGCAGCGAGCGTGAGCCCGCTTCACCGGTACCTAGCGTGTACCCTAGTAACTAAAACCCCGCCACCGTGCACGATCATGAGGATGCCCTTGAACAGCTACCCCCGCGATGAGTTCGACGATATCGACGAAAACACCTCCCGCCGAGGCGCCTATCGCGGTGCCCCTGTTGATAACGCAACCTCCGGCGCCGGGCTACTGGCAATTATTATCAGCGGTGTGCTGGCCCTTATCGTAGGTGGCACCATGTACGTGATTTCTCCGCGTACCGCTGCACCCGAGGCGTCCGGATCCAGTAGCGCCACCGCTACCGCTTCGGCAAGCCCGAGCACTGAAGCTACTCCCACCACTAACCCCTCCAGCGTGACCGTTGAGGTCTACAACTCCAGCGCCCCGGCCGGTGCTGCCGCCCAGGCCACCGCAGCCCTCGAAGCGGCCGGCTACACCGTTACCTCTACCGCTAACTGGGCGGGGGCCTACACCGCTGAATCCATGGTCTACTTTGCCACCGGGGCCTCATCAGAAGCTAATGAAATAGCTGATACCCTGGGCCTGCCCATCATCGCCCAGGACTACCAGGCTGAGACCGGCCTTGTCTACGTGGTTCTGGGAGCTGATTTCGACCCTACCAGCCTAGCCGGGGCGTCCTCATCAGCTACGGACTCTGCCACCAACGGTACCGGGGCCGCCGATTCTCCCTCTACCTCCTCCACACCTATCTCGGTAGAGCGCTACAGTTACGACCCGGCCACCGCCACCTTCTACCTAGATCCCACCGGTAACTACATCTACGACTCGGCAACCGGCACCTACCAGCTAGGGTAGCGCCCACTGGCAAAGAAGACGGGCGGTCCCGCCCCCCTATCTCATCAGCTTTGTGCGCTGTGGGCGATTAAGGTTTGGCTATAGGAGCAATAGGTTTGCGCCCCTAGAGCTCAAGTGCCAAGATTGGTATTAGCACTCTAAGGGCTCGACTGCTAAATCATGTGCTAGATTCAGCTGCCGACCACCCCACGAGTAAAACACCTGAAGCGATGCTCTGGTGAGGTGCACCCCACCCACCCCGACGGTGGGAGCTGGGCTGCGCCGTCCGTCGCGGGCACCGAAGAATCGCGCTCACCCCGAATGTTCCAGAAGGAGCGAAAGCCATATGGCAAAGCTGATTGCTTTTGATGAAGAGGCACGCCGCGGTCTTGAAAAGGGTCTGAACACCCTAGCAGACGCAGTGAAGGTAACCCTCGGCCCCCGCGGTCGCAACGTTGTACTGGAGAAGGCCTGGGGCGCACCCACCATCACCAACGACGGTGTTTCCATCGCCAAGGAAATCGAACTCGAAGACCCCTACGAAAAGATCGGCGCAGAGCTGGTCAAGGAAGTCGCCAAGAAGACCGACGACATCGCCGGTGACGGCACCACCACCGCAACCGTCCTGGCTCAGGCTCTCGTCCGCGAAGGCCTGCGCAACGTCGCCGCTGGCGCCGACCCCCTCTCCCTCAAGCGCGGCATCGAAAAGGCTGTAGAAGCCGTCACCGCCGAACTGCTGGAGTCAGCTAAGGAAGTAGAAACCGAAGAAGAGATCGCTGCAACCGCATCTATCTCAGCCGGCGACCCCGAAATTGGTAAGCTGATTGCCCAGGCCATGGAAAAGGTCGGCAAGGAAGGCGTCATCACCGTCGAAGAGTCCAACACCTTCGGCCTGACCCTGGAACTGACCGAGGGTATGCGCTTCGACAAGGGCTTCCTCTCCGGCTACTTCGTCACCGACGCTGACCGCCAGGAAGCTGTTCTTGAAGACCCCTACATCCTGATCGTTAGCTCCAAGATTTCTAACGTCAAGGACCTCGTCCCCGTCCTCGAAAAGGTCATGCAGTCCGGCAAGCCCCTGCTGATCGTCGCTGAGGACGTCGAGGGTGAAGCTCTGGCTCTGCTGGTACTCAACAAGATGCGCGGCTCCATCAAGTCTGTAGCTGTTAAGGCTCCCGGCTTCGGCGACCGCCGTAAGGCCCAGCTGGCCGACATCGCTATTCTCACCGGCGGCCAGGTCATCACCGAAGAGGTCGGCCTCTCTCTCGACACCGCAACCATTGACCTGCTCGGCCAGGCCCGCAAGGTTGTTGTCACCAAGGACGAGACCACCATCATCGAGGGCGCCGGCGATGCCGACGCTATCGAGGGTCGCGTAGCCCAGATCCGCGGTGAAATCGCTAACTCTGATTCCGACTACGACCGCGAGAAGCTGCAGGAGCGCCTGGCCAAGCTGGCTGGCGGCGTTGCAGTTCTCAAGGCAGGTGCCGCTACCGAGGTTGAACTCAAGGAACGCAAGCACCGCATCGAGGACGCCGTCCGCAACGCTAAGGCAGCCGTTGAAGAGGGCATCGTCCCCGGCGGCGGCGTAGCCCTGATTCAGGCCGGCGTTAAGGCCTTCGAGAAGCTGGAACTTTCCGGCGACGAAGCAACCGGTGCCAACATCGTCCGCGTCGCTATCGATGCCCCCCTTAAGCAGATCGCCTTCAACGCAGGCCTGGAGCCCGGCGTTGTTGTCGACAAGGTCCGCAACCTGCCCGCAGGTACCGGCCTGAACGCTGCAACCGGCGAATACGAAGACCTCATGGCAGCAGGCATCAACGACCCCGTGAAGGTAACCCGCTCTGCCCTGCAGAACGCTGCCTCCATCGCAGGTCTCTTCCTGACCACCGAGGCTGTCGTTGCCGACAAGCCCGAGCCCGCAGCAGCAGCTGCCGCCCCCGACATGGGGGGCATGGGCGGCATGATGTAATCATGTCCGCCTGAGAAAACCGGCGAAACCCGGCTTTCGATGCGCTCAAAGCTCCGCCGTTTCTTGCCCTCGGGCAAGGGGCGGCGGAGTTTTTGCACCCCACCAAAAAATATGACTAAAAAATTTAGATAATAGTATTGCACTTCACATGCATCTATAGGTATGCTTTAAATCACTAAAGAGGTCTTCTCTTACTTTTACTCATCAGTATCAAAGGCGAAACTGAAAGGTGTGGGGTATATGGTTACCATTGCCGATTTTGTTCTCTACGCAATTATCGTAGGACTCCTGGCGATGCTACTTGTTGCCTACGCATCCGACGGCTGGACCAAGCTCGAGAAGAAGAGTGCTGAGGCTCTCCATCGCGATCTTGTATTTGGTGCAGGTGGCTAAGAGTTAATAGTGATTGTGTTTTCCTGGAACCGGCGTCTCGGCAACGAGGCGCCGGTTTCTCTTTGCCAGAAGCCCCGCCTATACGCCCGGTGGCTGGGGTTGTAAAATAGTGAAGCTATGCGTTGCCACTACTTCGATGCCGGCCTCTGCCGCTCATGCTCCCTGCTTGAAACCCCCTATGTCGACCAGCTGGCGGGCAAGCAGCATGACGCCCAGGCCCTGCTTGAACCCTGGGGCAACCTCAGCTGGCTCCCACCCGTAGCAAGCGCAGACCAAGCCTTTCGCAACAAGGCCAAGCTGGTTGTAGGTGGAACCTCCCAGCAGCCTACCCTCGGTATCCTCGATAGGCAGGGGCAGGGCGTTGACCTCACCGGCTGCCAGCTTTACCTGCCCGCAATTAGCCGGGCCATACCCGTCCTTGCTGATTTAATCCGGCGGGCTGACCTTACCCCCTACAGCGTTCAGAAGCGCAAAGGGGAACTGAAAAACATTCTGGTGACAGCTTCCGATAGCGGCGAACTGATGGTCCGCTTTGTTTTGCGCTCGAAGAAACTCATTGTTGCGCTCAAACGAGAACTGCCCTGGTTCCACGAACAGCTACCCCAGCTGGCGGTGGTGAGCGTCAACCTGCTGCGCGAACACGTTGCCCTGGTTGAGGGCGATGAGGAAATTATTCTGACCGAGCGGCAGACCCTGCCCATGCAGGTGAATGACCTAACCCTGCACCTGCGCCCGCAGAGCTTCTTCCAGACCAACACCGAGATTGCCGCTGCCCTCTACCGGCAGGGGCAGGAATGGGTGGCTAAGGCGCAGCCGGGTACCCTCTGGGACCTGTACTGCGGTGTGGGCGGCTTTGCCCTGCACGCCGCGCAGGTGATGGGGGAGGGCTCCACCGTGACCGGTATTGAGGTGAGCGCTGAGGCTATCGAGTCTGCCCGGCGTACTGTTGCCGAGTACGGGCTGGACGGGATTACCTTTGCCGCCGGGGATGCCACCACCTTTGCACTGGGGCAGGTTGAGCCGCCGGAGGTTTTGGTGGTGAACCCGCCGCGCCGGGGTATCGGCGGGGAGCTGGCTCATTGGATCGAAAAATCAGGGATTGACATGGTTATATACTCCAGCTGCAATGCAAAGTCGCTGGTGAAGGACCTTGCCTCTATGCCCTCGCTCAAGCCCGTAACAGCCCGCGTAGTGGATATGTTCCCGCACTCCACCCACTACGAAACCATCGTGCTACTTCAGCGAGCCTAGCGCCCCGCTAAAACCCACCGGCCCGAAAAGGAAGCACCATGGGTAAAGTCATCTTCCTCGACATCGACGGAACCGTCTGCAACTACGAGGGTGTCCCCCCCCCACCAGCGCCGTCGACGCGACTGGAAAGCAACAGCGGGCTCTGCGCCTCACCCGACTTCGAGACTGCCGCCGACACCGGTATCCGCACCCTCAATAACACCCAGCCCGTGCGCATTGAGGACACCCAGGACGCCGTACATCCACCTGCGCATCGCCGTCCCCAACACCATCTTCACCAACCTGCCCCTGGCATCCGTAGGGCTTACCGCCCGCCAGGCACAGGAGGAGGGGTGTACCGTCCGCACCGCCACCACGGCAACCGAATTGCGGGACGGAATCTACACCCACCCCTCATCCGCCGAGGCGCTCAACGAGGTGCTTGCAAAGAATTCCTAACGCCCGGTTAGTGACGACTCGTCAATAAAACAGTTAAGGCTCACTGCTTGATTAGGTGAGCCTTAATTATTTAGAGTTAGGTGTAACTGTGCACAGCGATGACGCAGTGCCCCGCCCACAGACCCAACCCCGCAGAGGACACCCCACCGTGGCACTACCCAAGATCCACCCCTACACCTACACCGTCACCGACCACCCCAACAAGGTCAACTGGTCCCTAGACCCCAGCCGCGCCGCCCTGCTCGTCCACGACATGCAACACCACTTCGTCGACGTCTTCGACCGTGAGGACGACAGCGCCCAAATCAACGTCGCCATTCGTCACATCGCCGGTATGCTCCGCCACGCCCGCGAGAACAACGTGCCGGTCTACTTCACCGCCCAGCCCCCGCGCCAGGACCCTGCAGACCGCCAGCTCCTCACCGACTTCTGGGGCCCCGGCCTGGCAGAAGACTCCGCCGCCCAAATTATCGCCGAGGTAGCCCCCGAGGACGGCGATACCGTCCTAGACAAATGGCGCTACTCAGCTTTCGCCAAGAGCACCTTTGAGCAGGAGCTCAAGGACGCCGGGCGCGACCAGCTGGTCATCTGCGGCGTCTACGCTCACATCGGCTGCCTCACCACTGCAACCGATGCTTTCATGCGCGACATTCAGCCCTTCCTGGTGGCAGACTCACTGGCAGATTTCACCGCCGACGAGCACACCATGGCATGCGACTACGCCGCCCAGCGTTGCGCCCGCGTCGTAGATTCCGACTACATCGACCGCGCCTTCGCCATGGATGAGGCCCGCCGCGCAGCATGAGCCTCATTGTTGTAACCGGGGCAGGTGGAGGAATCGGTGCCGCCGTCTGTGCCCGCCTGCTGGAAGACGGCTACAGCGTGCTTGCCACCGACCTCGCCCCGGAACCCGCCCTTGCTAAGGCTCCGTCTCTTGCCACTGCATATGCCGAGGGCAGACTCAGCTACCTGCCCGTGGACGTCACCAGCGAGCAGTCCGTTGCGGCTCTGGGGGAGTACCTGCGCCAGCTGGGCAGGCCCCTTCAGGGGCTGGTGAACTGCGCAGGAATCGTCCACACCGCGCCCCTCCTGGAAACCAGCTACGCCGACTGGAAACGGGTGAATGCAGTGAACGCCGACGGCGTCTTCCTGGTGACTCGTGAGGTCACCCGGCTCATGCTTGAACAAGCAGACACCGACCCCACCAACTCTCGTGGAATCGTCACCGTCAGCTCCAACGCCGCCACCACACCCCGCACAGAATTCGGTGCATATGGTGCTTCCAAGGCGGCCGCCCTCCAGGTTAGCCGCAGCTTCGGGCTCCAACTGGCTGCCCACGGCATCCGCGTCAATACCGTCTGCCCCGGCACCACCCGAACCCCCATGGTCACCGACCCCTGGGACGGGCAAGACCTCTCTGCCCAACCCATTGCCGGGAACCCCGCCAGCTACCGGCTCGGCATACCCCTGGGCAGAATCGCAGACCCCCAAGACATCGCCGAACCCATCGCCTTTCTCACCAGCCCCGCCGCCCGCCACATCACCCTGCAAAACCTCACCGTAGATGGCGGCGCAACCTTCTAACCATGCGTCCACCGCTCCCGTAGCGTAGCCTGGAATAGCCCCTTGCCCACACCCATGCTCAGAAAGACACCCATGACCACCCCCAGCGCCCTGCCCTCACCCTTTATGCTCGCCCACGGCAACCGGGTGATGACGGCAACCGGCACCCTGGAACAGGTCACCGAAGAAACAGCCCTGGCGGTAGCCCGCGCCAAGGGCAGCGCCGTCATCGGAGCTATCCCCTTTGACCCCGCCCAGCCCGCCTACCTGGCGGTTCCCGACGCCCTGGCCAGCACCGAAGAAGCACCCGCCAGCGTCCACACCCAGCCGGCACCTGCCTACCTGGACGGGCTGGATAACCCCGGTTTCCGACAGGCAGTAGGCACCGCCATCGCCGCCATGAACCGGGGCGACTACGAAAAAGTGGTGCTAGCCCGCCTGCTCACCGCCAGCTATAGCACCCCCCTCAACCTGCCCGGGCTCTACTCCACCCTGCGCGTCCAACAACCCCGCGCCACCGTCTTTAGTCTCGCCCTGCCCGGTGGGGACTACCTCATGGGAGCCTCCCCGGAACTAGTCTTCAAAACCACCCCGGAGGGCTTCGCCACCGGTCCCCTCGCCGGGTCCGCCTCCCGCACCAAACCGGCAGGTAGCACCGAGGACGCCCAAATCGGTGAAGCCCTGCTGCGCTCGCCCAAGGACCGGGCAGAGCACGCCACCGTGGTAGACGATATTCGGGCCCGCCTGGAACCCATCACCACCGCGCTCAATGTCCCGGCAACCCCCAGCCTCAAAGCCACACCCCAGCTCTGGCACCTGGGAACAGATATCACCGGGCAGCTACAGGACGGGCTAACCTCCTTAGACGGTGCCCGCGCCATCCACCCCACTCCGGCTATCTGTGGCACCCCCACAGAACTCACCCGGCGGGTTATTGACGAGCTAGAACCCTTTGAACGCGGCTACTTTGGCGGGCTAGTGGGCTACATGGACGCCGATGGCTACGGCGAGTGGTACCTGACCCTGCGCTGTGCACAGGTGAATGAGAGCAGGGCGGTGCTCTTTGCCGGGGCAGGAATCGTTAAAAACTCCACCCCCGCCGGTGAACACGCAGAAACCGCCGCCAAGCTGGGCACCTTCGCCCGGGCGCTGGGGCTGAACCTGGAACTAGGGGACGCTAAGGGCTAGGTACGCGGGGTAGGAACTAGGTGCGCGGGTCAAGAACCTGGCGGACAGCCAAGGGGGTTGCAACCTCGTGCACCCGCACGTTGTGGGGCGCGTTGGTAGCTACCGCTAGCACAAACTCTCCACGAACCCGCCAACTGACCCAAAAATCCTGTGGCTCTTCGCCCTCTAGGGCAAGGGTAGCACGGGTACTAAACCCGTCTGCCGCGTCAACGGTAGCGGGGAAATCAGCCACGGGAAGAGACACACGGTGGGGACCCGCTACCAGCCCGTGCCCCGTCGCCTTAAGCACCGCCTCCTTAGCGGTCCACAGCAGGTGCCGGGCAACCTGAGCCGGGGTCTGCGTCATGGTAGCGAGGGCGGTTTTCTCTGCCTCGCCCAGGGCTATGCGGTCAAAGCCAGAAAAATAGGACCCGCGAATCCGCTCAATATCCGCTCCCAGCTGCCCACCGGATCGGGTCAGTGCGCCCGCCACCATACCGGTGGAACGGGACATGCTGAACTCAACTCCCTCTACCCTGGGCTTGCCGTGCTGGGCACCGGCGGCACACACCCGGCAGGTGCGATCAACCGGAATTTCTGCCGCAGCCGTCGGGCGTACCCCCAGAGCGGACGCCAGCATACAGCGCATGAGGGTGTGCTGGGCGGCAAAATTCAGGGCGTCCTCGGGGTTCTTGAACTCCGCCGCCCTCATCTGCTCGCGGATGCCTACGTAGGCAAGCCAGCTTACCCCGTGACCGGTGCGAAGCGCCCGGGAGGGGAGCAGGAAGAGGTCAATGCTCTGCTGCTGGACGGTGGAGTTTGACATAAACCTCATTCTACAGCCGGGCGCCCCCGCAGTTCGCGGGTTGGTGGGTGCTGGGGCTAGGCTGGTGGCATGGCAACCTTCCTCATTGAGACCCCGGTACCGGAGCTCCCAGCCCTAGAGTTTGTTCGTGTTCACCCGGCTGACCCTCGCGCTACCTTCCTGCTGGCTGATTTGCAGGCAGAGTATGACCGCCTTTATCCTTCCCAGGCAGAGGCAGCTAAGGCAGATAAGGAAATCAATGCTTACCCCGCTGAGGTTTTTACGCCCGAACAGGGGGGTGATTTTGTGCTGCTACTGAGCAAGGGCGAAGCGGTGGCGGGAGGTGCCATGATGCGCACCGGCGACCGCCTGGCACCGCGGGGAGCCGTAGAGTTCAAACGTATCTGGACCCACCCCAACTACCGGGGCAGGGGGCTCTCCAAGTACCTGCTGCGGGAACTAGAACTGAGGGCGGCAGCCGCCGGCTACCGGCACATCTACCTGACCACCGGCCCCGCTCAGCCCACCGCCGTCAAACTCTATGAGGGGTACGGCTACAAGACGGTAGATCTGGGTGCAGACACTGGCACCTACCACGCCTTCACCAAGCCCCTGGATGAACACCGCACCGTGCTAGAACAGAGAGAAGGACGCCACTAAATGACGCTCAATATCACCGCCGCCGCTGACGGCTCCGCCCTGGGCAACCCCGGCCCGGCAGGCTGGGCGTGGTACATCGACGATGCCAACTGGGCTGCCGGGGGCTGGGACCACGGCACCAACAACATGGGCGAACTCAAAGCTGTGCTTGACCTCTTTGAAGCAACAGCCCACCTGGGCGATACCCACCTGACCGTGATTTGCGATAGCCAGTACGTCATCAACTCCGTGACCAAATGGATGCCCGGCTGGAAGAAGAAGGGCTGGAAGAAAGCAGACGGCAAGCCCGTGCTCAATGTTGACCTGATGAAGGCTCTGGATGCTGCTCTGGCGGGGCGTTCCTACGCCTTTGAGTGGGTTAAGGGGCACACCGGTCACCCCCTTAACGAGCAGGCTGATAGTCATGCCAATGCTGCCGCCAAAGCCCACCAGCAGGGGGCAGAACCGGATGCCGGGCCTGGCTATACCGGGCAGGACGTACCCGCGAAAGGCACAGAACCGGCGGCAGCTGCCAGCACCGGGGCGGGGACTGGCACCACCCCAGCTAACCCTACCCCGGCTCCCCAAAGCTCTGCTGACTCTCAGCCAGCTAGGCCTACCGGTGCTGACGCCCTTGCCCAGGTACGTGCTCGGGAGGAGCAGTTGGCGAAGGCGTCCGTCTATCGCTCCCAAAAGTTGGTATCTGGACTGCTGGCACCTGACTTTAGCTGGGTGGTACCCGCCGGAAATCTCGTGGACCGCGCCACGGTTCTAGAGCACCGTGAACGTGCCTTTGCCCTGGCAGCTGAACCCGTCTACCTGGCAGAGTTGGAACCTATCCCCGGTACGGTGCTCCTGGTGAGTGCGGTGTGTACTGCTCGGGGCGAGGTGACGCGCTCCAGCACCTGGTCCTTTACCTCAGGCTCCTGGCGGCTGACCTACCGGCAGGACACGGCAAGAACCCGGTAGGGCAGGGACTCACACCAGGACCCCGCACCCACCGGGCTGAACTTACTAGGCTGGGCTAGCCCACGAACATGGCGGCGTTCGCCATTTCGGTATCGGAGTAGTTAATACCGGCGCGGGAGAGCGCCTCGTTAATCTGGGCGATAGACTCTTCAACCTGGCGCTGGGTAGCCCGCCAATGGGCGAGCACGCCCTGGAAATTAGCGGACGCCGAGCCCGTCCACGACCCCTGAAGGTCCTGGAGTGAGGCGGTGAGGGCATTGACCTCGGAAACGATGGTCTCTACCTGGGCGCGGGCTTGGGCTGATTTGCTGGCAATGAGGTCTGCATCGACATTGAACTGGGCCATGGGGCTCTCCTTTGAACAGTGGTATGTAAGGGGTACCAGGTACCGCTAGGGTGAGCTACCTGATGCCTTTGAGCCTACGGGGGAGCTAGTTCTGGCCGGAAGCAAAAGAGTGCCTGTGGAAAACCCCGCTCCGGTAGTCGAGCTGCCAGGGCGGGGTTCTGCACACTTCTAGAAGAAAGTATGGTGCAGTGATGACGTCTCTATGACGGCTTCTAGCGGCTATCCACAGGGCCTCTGCACCAGGGACGTAGCAGGCTGCTGAAGACAGGAAGGCCCCGACCAAACTTCTAGAGCGCCAGGACAAGGCCTGGTCTAGGCCTGCTCACCTGCTGCAAGCGGAATAGGGCCGGCGTGGTCACTGTACTGGGGAATGCGAATAGTGAAGGTAGCTCCGCCGCCTTCTGTTTCTTCAACCCGCACCGTGCCGTCATGCTGGCCTACAATCGCAGCCACGATTGCTAGACCCAGGCCGGTTCCACCCGTCTCACGGGTACGTGAGGTATCGGCCCGGTAGAAGCGCTCAAAGACGCGCTCGGCGTCCTCACCATGAATACCCGGGCCGTGATCGCGCACCTGGAGCACGGACGTCCAGGTGCCATCAACGCCCGGTACCGACCCGACCGCAATTTCAATCGGGGAGCCCGCCGGGGTGTAGCGCAGGGCGTTGGTCATCAGGTTGGCTATGACCTGGCGCAGTCTTTGCTCATCGCCCCAGACCAGGGACGTGAGGGCTTCTGCGCCCTCTAGCCCCACCACCTCGATGGTGCGGTCGGGGGCCGAGGCGAAGGCGTCATTAGCGGCGTCTGTAGCCAGCTTCAGCAGATCTACTCGGGCGTTCTCGGCAACCCGGCGCTCGTCGAGACGAGCCAGGGTCAAGAGGTCTTCTACCAGCTGGCCCATACGCTTAGACTCTGACTCAATGCGGTCCATAGCCATTGCCACGGCTTCATCGTTGGGCAGACCGCCCATACGGTAGAGCTCAGAATACCCCCGAATCGACACCAGCGGGGTGCGAAGTTCGTGCGAAGCATCGCCCACGAAACGCCTCATCTTCACCTCTGACCTCTTTTGGGCGTCAAAGGCCTCTTCAATGTGAGAGAGCATGGTGTTCAAAGAGGTGGTGAGGTGGCCAATCTCGTTATAGGGGCTGTAGTTCACAATACGCTGGGAGAGGTCGCCCGCGGCAATCTGGGCTGCGGTCTGTTCCACGCGGGCGAGGGGCTCAAAGGCTCGGGTGACGATTACCCAGGTCAGCGCGATGGAGGCAAGAAGGGTAGCTACACCAAAGAGCATGGTGAGGCCCCCTACGATAGCTACCGTCTGGTTGATCTGGGTCAGAGGGGCGGCGATCACTAGGGTCTGGTTGGTGTCCTCAACCGGGAAGGCGATTAGCCGCCATTCGGTGTGGCCGCTGGCTGAATGCACCGTCAGCGCTGCCTTGTTGTAGCGCTTGACGTTATCAGCGGTCAGGCCAGAGATGACGGGGGAGGATGACTCATCGGCCAGCGTTGCTACCGGCCGCACGATATTCCCGTCGCTATCTAGCAAATATGCTTCATAGGGAATAAAAGTTCCCTGGGTCTGTGACAGCTGCTGGTCAGCATAAACAGCTGTGACCAGGTAGCTGTAGCTGGCAGTAATCTCGTCATCGAGTTGATCCATCATCTTACCTCGAATCGCTGAAATAGCGACCAGAGACATCACAGAGATAGCCAGGGCCAGCAGCATAGATGTTAAAAGCACGAGCTGGGTTCGCAAGGACAGCGAACCCAGCCGGTGCACAGAGAGACGAGAGCGCAAACTCGTAACCCCTTAGTTTTTGTTAGCGGTACGAAGCAGGTAGCCGACGCCGCGCTTGGTATGAATCAGCGGGGGTAGGTTCTGGTCGTTATCAATCTTGCGGCGCAGGTAGGAGATGTAGGACTCCACAATGGAGGCATCGCCGTTGAAGTCGTATTCCCATACGTGATCCAGTATCTGGGCCTTAGAGAGCACACGGTTGGGGTTAAGCATCAGGTAGCGCAGGAGCTTGAACTCGGTGGGAGAAAGATCGATTTCGCGATCGCCACGGAAGACCTCGTGGGCATCGTCGTCCAGCACCAGATCATCTACGCGCAGGCGGGAATCTTCTTCGATGTGGGGCTGGGTGCGGCGCAGGACGGCGCGGATGCGGGCCACAACCTCGTCCAGACTGAAGGGCTTGGTGACGTAGTCGTCGCCGCCTACGGTGAGGCCAGTAACCTTGTCTTCGGTGTCGTCCTTAGCGGTGAGGAAGAGGACGGGGAAGAGGCGGCCGGAGCTACGCAGTTTACGGGTGACGGTGAAGCCGTCCATATCGGGCAGCATGACATCGAGTACGGCCAAATCGGGCGACTCAGTCTCAGCCTTCTCAAGGGCCTCCCGGCCGTTGGCTGCGGTGACAACCTCAAAGCCCGCAAACCGCAGGGAGGTTGCGAGGAGCTCTAGAATGTTGGGTTCGTCGTCGACGACCAGCAGTTTTGCTTCAGGTTCTTTGGTATTCACGCTTTTAATTGTGCGCTTACTACCTGTGCACTAGCTGTGTGCAGCTGTATGTTCTGCTGAGTTTGCTTTAGTCATGCTGGGAAAAGGCAGTAAATACGCCGTCAGCTAAAGGGCGGTTTTAGCTAGCCCGGCGACGGAGCAGAGTGAGAAATAGGGCGCCTAACAAGGCCAAAAAAGCTAGCGGTAGAGTCAGCAGCGGTGTAATGCTCAAGACCTCGGGAGCGGCTCCGGTAGCCCACTTGAGCAGGAGCATGGTGACGCCGCAGATGGTTCCCACCAGCATGAGGACGCCGGCGGCAAGCCCCAGCACCCGGATAGCTCCGCCGTAGGGCAGCTCTGGAATTTCGGTTCGTTCAGAAGACATACCTCTACGCTATCAGGGCCAGCTATACCTACCTAAAGAAGCAACGGTATTACGCCGCGAGGAGGAGCGGTGATCACACCTCCCACCGGCCTGCTTTAATAGGAGTATGACTGAAGAGGTAAAAGACGAGCTAACGGCCCCCGTCGCTTCGAGCGCAGAAAGCTACGAACAGCCCGGCCTTGAGACTGCCGAGCAGGCCCCGGCGCCCGCCCCCGAACCTACCCTGGGCGAGCCCACTCGCCGCCGCCGTACCAGCAAGGTCGACGCCGTCCTTGCCGCTGCCAAAGATGTTGCCCTCGCTGGCCTAGCCGATATCGCACCCGAAAACTCCATCGGCCCCGTCCACCACCTGCGCGGTGAAGAAGAGCGCCTGACCACCCACCTCTTTGAGTGCACCCTACCGGGCTACCGCGGCTGGTTCTGGTTTGCCACCCTCTCACGCGCTCCCCGCTCGAAGGTCGCAACCGTTTGCGAAATTGGCCTCCTGCCCGGCGATGACGCCCTGCTCGCCCCGGCCTGGGTACCCTGGGCCGACCGCCTGCTCCCCGAAGACCAGGAAGCGCAAGACTACGACCACGAGGACGTAGATTACAGCGACGTTTCCTCAGAAAACGAGGACAGTACTGAAGCTGCCGAAGAGAATTCCGCTGAAGATACCCAGGACGGTGCCAACGCTGAATGACCTCCACCCAGAGACGAGAACCTCAGCCCGTGAATGGGAGGAACAAAACCTTCCGCTCACTGTGGATTTTTAACTACCGTCTCTGGTTCATTGGTGCCCTTGTCTCTAACATCGGTACCTGGATGCAGCGCACCGCCCAGGACTGGCTGGTCTTCAACGACCTCTCAAGCCATGACTCTACCCAGATGGGCATCGTCATCGCTTTGCAGTTCGCCCCGCCCCTCTTCCTAGCCCCCTATGCCGGGGCGCTTGCCGATAGGGGCGATCGGCGAAAAATTCTCCTATGGACCCAGAGCACCATGGGTCTGCTGGCCCTTGGGCTAGGCCTCCTGGTGCTATCGGGCCATGTTGCTATCTGGCACGTCTACCTCTTCGCGCTTGCCCTGGGCATCGTCTCAGCCCTGGACTCCCCGGCGCGGTCAACTTTCGTCTCAGAGCTTGTCTCAGACGCAGACCTGCCTAATGCCGTAGCGCTCAACTCCATGTCGTTCAACGTCGCCCGCATGATTGGGCCGGCGGTTGCCGGCCTGCTGGTTGTTGCAGTGGGCACCGGGCCGGTCTTCCTGCTGAACACCCTGACCTTCATCGCCATGATCCTGGCAATCGCCGCTATCCGTGAGAATGAATTACGGCAGTTGCCGCGGTCGTCCGCCGCTCACAACCGGGTGAGGGACGGCCTTACTTACCTCAAACACCGCCCCGACATCATCGTGGTCATGGTGGCAGCCTTCCTGATTGGTACTTTCGGCCTGAATACAGCCCTCAATATTGCTGCTATGGCCACCACCGAATTCGGTCAGGGCGCGGGCGAATTCGGGCTGCTGAACTCCGTTGTTGCCATCGGCTCGGTGGCAGGTACCCTACTGGCAGCCCGAAGAGATACCCCACGCATGCGGTTCATGTTCGCCTCCTGCCTGGGTTTTGGCGTGGCAACCCTGCTAGCGGCGCTCGCCCCCAACCTCTGGCTGTTTGCCCTGGCCCTGATTCCACTCGGGCTCATGGCACTGACCATCATCACCTCAGCAAACGCCTATGTGCAGGTAACAACCGAGCCTGCCATGCGGGGGCGGGTTATGAGCGTGTATATGGCAGTTTTTATTGGGGGTACCCCTATCGGCTCGCCCCTGGTCGGGTTGGTTAACGACGTCTTCGGTGCCCGCTGGGGTCTGGGTGTTGCCTCTGCCTCTGGCTTTTTGGCGGCCCTGATTGGGCTGATCTGGATCATGAAATATAAGCACCTGCACCTGCACTACGATAGGCAGGCCCGCACCCGCCTGGTGCTGCGTCCGCGCCCTGAAACTACCAAGGGTCCTGACCGGGAGCCGCCGCCGGTCACAGCAGCAATCGATCTGCAAGAACCCCGCTAGAGTTTAAGAAAAGAAGGACGCCGCCTCCCGCCTTCCTGCCCGGTGGCAGGTTAGCGGGAGAGCGGCGTCCTTATCTTTGCCTGGCTAAAAACTACTTGAGCTTTTCGACCACGTAGTCGATGCAGGCGAGTAGAGCCGAGACGTCCTCGGGGTCGATAGCGGTGAAGGTGGCAATACGCAGCTGGTTGCGGCCCAGCTTGCGGTAGGGCTCGGTGTCCACGATGCCGTTGGCGCGCAGGGCCTTAGCAATAGCAGCGGCATCGATGCTCTCATCAAAATCAACGGTAGCGATGACGTTAGAACGCTCAGCCGGGTTAGCCACAAAGGGGGTGGCATAGTCGCTGGCCTCAGCCCAGGCGTAGACGCGCCCGGCAGAATCAGCGGTACGGGCTGCTGCAAAAGCCAGGCCGCCCTGCTCATTCATCCACTTGATCTGCTCATTGAGCATAATCATGGTAGCCAGAGCTGGGGTGTTGTAGGTCTGATTGAGGCGGGAATTGCTAATAGCAGTAACCAGGTTCAGGGAATCGGGGATCCATCGGTCAGAAGCGGAGATACGCTCGGCGCGCTCAATCGCTGCCGGCGACCAGAGCCCTAGCCAGAGGCCGCCATCGGAGGCGAAGTTCTTCTGGGGTGAGAAGTAGTAGACGTCGGACTCGGCCACATTGACATCGAGGCCACCAGCTGCGCTGGTAGCGTCAATCAGAACGAGGGCATCGTCGGCGATACCTTCGGGGCGGACGACGGGGGCGAACACACCGGTTGAGGTTTCATTGTGGGGCCAGGCGTAAACGTCTACGCCCTCTTCAGCACGGGCTTCGGGGCGGGTGCCAGCTTCAGAAGAAATAACGGTGGAGTCGGCCAGGAAAGGGGCGGCCTTAGTTGCTGAAGCAAACTTAGAGCCAAACTCGCCGAAGGTTAGGTGCTGGGCCTTGTTCTCGACCAGGCCGAAGGTAGCGGCGTCCCAGAAAGCGGTGGCGCCGCCGTTGCCCAAAATGACCTCGTGACCATCGGGTGCTGAGTAGAAAGCGCGCAGGCCCTCGCGAATCTCACCGACCAGGTTCTTGACCGGCGCCTGGCGGTGGGAGGTACCTAGCAGTGTAGTGGCAGCTGCTGAAACAGCGGCAACCTGCTCGGGGCGTACCTTAGAGGGGCCAGCACCGAAGCGACCGTCGGCAGGTAGTATCTCGGTGGGAATCACGGGAAAAGTGGTCACTGAATATCTCCTAGACATGAGCAGCACATGTGCCGGGGCGGCTATGCGTTGATGTGAGGGAGGGGGGGGCCGCCGGCATCCTGCTGTTTCTATTGTGCAACCTGCGCGGGTCCCGCGGCCCTCAAGCACCCCGCACCAACCCAAAATATGGGGAATAAATTTATATAGTGAGATGGTTTCGGGGTGTAGTAGCTGAGGCGCGGGCGCAACAATTTCAGCTCTTGAAGAGAGTAAACGTTTCCCTGACCTAGTAGCGCATACAATTAAGGGCAAAACCACTGCACCTAATAACCCGCGCACCGTGCGGGCTGGCCCAAGGAGATTCAAGAAGGCATGACTGACCTCATTGATACCACTGAAATGTATCTACGCACCGTGCTAGAGCTTGAGGAAGAGGGCATCACTCCCATGCGTGCCCGCATCGCAGAGCGCCTAGAGCACTCCGGCCCCACCGTTTCTCAGACCGTTGCTCGCATGGAGCGACACGGCCTGCTGACCGTTGCAAGCGACCGCTCCCTTCAGCTCACCGAAGAGGGGCGCCAGAAGGCAGTGGAGGTGATGCGCAAGCATCGTCTAGCTGAGCGCCTGCTCGCTGACGTGATTGGTCTTGATCTGGAATACATCCACGAAGAGGCCTGCCGCTGGGAACACGTCATGAGTGAACGCGTGGAGCGCCGCCTGCTGGAACTGCTCAACGAACCCAAGTTCTCCCCCTACGGCAACGCGATTCCTGGCCTGGAGGAGCTGGGCGCTGAGAGCGAAGAGAATGACGACCGCACCGTTACCATGTCGATTGCGGGCCGCGACTCGTCTGAAGATGACCGCTTTACCGTGTCTCGCCTGCCCGAGTTCATTCAGACCGATGTGCAGTTGCTGAAGCGTTTGGGTGATGCAGGCATCGTCTACGGCGCAACGGTGTCGATTCTGGGTAATAAGGACGGCTCCGTGCTGGTTCACGCGGACGGCGAGGACGAATCACTCACTCTTAGCGCCGAAGTAGCAGAAGCGATTATCGTCAAAAGATAACAGTTTGATAACGAAAAGGGTGCCTGCCTGGTTGGTGGGCGCCTTTTTGTTATCAAATTGTGATGTTTTGGGGATGAAAAGGTGTTTTTAGTGTTACGTAAGGTGCTGATGGGGGCTGTGTGAGAGGTTGTGGAGTGGAGGTAGGGAGGGTGTGGGGCCTTAAGTGGTCGGCTTCTCAGTTAAATTAAGACTGGCAAAACCCTGATAGGAGGCTGGTGGGAGGGTGTTGCGAGACTGCTTTAAAAGTCTTTTATTTCCCCTTGTCAAAACTAACTCTATGCGCCCCATAAGCCCCAGCTGGGTGCATCCTGAAAGCCAAAAAATCAATCACCCTGCTTTGCATTTCGGGGGTCTTGTAACAAAACCGTGACCAAAGCGTGACAAACCAGCCCAGGCTGTGTAATGTTCTATTTCGTGCTCATCACTGGTCGGATTAGCACCCTACGAACAGCACCGCCTAGTTCTGCCACTGTTCACAGGAAAACAAACAAAATAACATCACGGCAGAAGCGGGGGACCCACCTTTCGGGATCTCCACCGAGAACCCTAGGGGTTAAGTCGCAGATTCTGCGGCCGAGCGAACTTCATGCTCGAACCCGACAGCTCACCTCGTTCGGCAATGGAGGAAAACAAAATGGCTAAGTCAACCATCGTACGCACCGCAGGTATCGTTGTAGCATCAGGCGCCATGCTCGCCGCAACCGTTGCACCCGCAAACGCATTCGCAGTAGCTGAAGTATCAGCACCCGCCCACTCAGCACCTGCACTGGCTTCACACTCTTACAACTACAACACCTGGGGCTACGAGGCTACCTCAACTACCACCGTTGAGACCACCTCAACCGTTACCGCCCAGGCAACCACCACCACCGAGGTTTCCAGCAACGTTGACCTGTCAACCGCTCGCGAAACCGTCCTGGCAGCTGCCTACGACGGCATCGGCGGCTCCTACGTTTGGGGCGGCAAGACCTACAAGGCATGGGACTGCTCAGGCTTCGTCTCCTACGTTTACGCACAGGCTGGCATCAACCTGACCGCCTACACCTACACCATGGCAACCGAGCTGACCCCCACTTCAAACCCCCAGCCCGGTGACATCGTCTTCACTAACGGCTACGCACACGTAGGCATCTACGTTGGCGACGGCCAGATGATTTCAGCTCTCAACCCCTCACAGGGTACCCAGCTGACCGCTGTTGACGGTGGCGGCTTCATGCCCGTCGACGGTTACTACACCGCTGGCATCTAAGACTTCTCACACGGTACGGGGTAGATAACACTCTGCCCCAGCCGGTGACGTTTATTCAGTAGCTGGTCACTTTCCTACTGAAAAACGAACACAAGAATTCCTACCACACATCACACGGTATGGATCCCCCGCAAACATAGGTTTGCATATGCGCACCAGACGACCAGCTGGGGCGCATTTTTTATACCCACTTTTCGACTCTGACAGAAGGCACAGCTAGGATTGGAACTATGTCGCAGAAGTTAAACAGCCCCCAACTCGAAAGCCCAGCCGGTTCATCCGACCAAGAATTCACCTACATGGCCATCGGAATGGTAGCCGGCGCCGTACCCGGCATCGTCCTCGGCCTCATCATCGCCATCTTCGTCGGGCACGCAGCCATGTGGGTCTCCATCACCGGCGGCATCGGCATCGTCCTCGGCCTAGTTATCGCCCACCTGATCTACCGTAAAAAGAATCCCCGCCCCTAAAGAGGGCACAAAAAGGGAGGGTATGCCGGCGCTTGGCGCAATATGGCATACCCTCCCTTTCTTTGTGTGCCCCCGAGACGATTCGAACGTCCGACACCCGCTTTAGGAGAGCGGTGCTCTATCCCCTGAGCTACGAGGGCGCAACCCTACCATTTTACACCAAAACTTAGGTTCCCCCTGAAAAGTGCACATGCCTGTCACTTTTGCACAGGCACGTACACTTTTTGTGGCGGAGGGGCCAGAGCTTGAGTGGGTGGGGAGAACCCGGGGGATGGGCAGACGCGGACGGGTGGACCTAGGCTGGCAGGGCGCAGACTGGGTGGCCTACTGCCCGGGGAGCTCTCCGCGGGCGAAGGCATCGACTTTTTGTTTGACCAGGCGCAGGGCTAGGTAACCTAACTGCACTAGGCAAAGGATAAAGAGGGCCCAGCGGCTTGTCATGAGCAGGGAAGCCACAGCTGTGGTGCCGCCCAAGGGGTTGGCCAGGGCTGAATCAATGGCAAAACCACCGGCTGCGAAAACAAAAGCGTAGGCAAGTGGCAGGGTTAGCATGAGCCTGCCCCAGAGTAGTTCAAAGTCTGAGGCCCGCACCATGTTCCACCAGGTGAAGGCGAAGATCAGGGGCAGGATAAGCCCGGTGGAGCGGTGCAATACCTGATAGGCCTGGAGCCCTTCAACTCCGAGGCCGGCTGCTACTGCCTGGAGGTGCTGGGCGTCGAAGCGCAGCATGAGTTCTGGGGCGGTGGCCCCGGCTGCTGCTGAGACCCCAGGTAGCAGCATGAGGTAGTAGTAGAGCAAGAAGAGGACTGTTACCACAAAGGCAACGCCTAGGAAAATATAGGAGCCTCCGCCTTTTTCTGGTTGGGCAGCTAGTTCTGCCCGGCTGTAGTCGGTGACTAAGCGCGGGCCAGCTTCCTGCTGGCGAGCGCGGGCGGATACCTGCCTCGCCTGGGAGGGAGATGAAGACTCCGGCGGGGGAGCCTGCGTCTTGGAGCCGTAGAGACGTTTTTTCTGACCTTTTGAAAGACCCATACTGTCTATTATTGCCTAGATGGGCTGACGGTACCTGGGTAGGCGTACGGGCCAAACCGGGAAGGGAGGGGTTTTCGCAAGCAGGGCAGGGCCGCGAAGGCCTAGGCCAGGGCCTTAACCTGGCCCTGATCAAAGGTGTAGATGGCGTCTGCTTCTGGTAGGTGTTCGGTGCGGTGGGAAATTTCGATGATGGTAACCTGCCCCTGTAGCTGGCTCAGGTTCTTACGGATCTGGGTTTCGAGCTGGCTGTTGAGGCTGGCTGTGAATTCGTCCAGTATGAGGATTCGGGGCTGGGCGACCAGAGCCCGGGCTAGGGCTAGGCGCTGGATTTGGCCGCCGGAGAGCTGGGTGCCGCTGTTGCCGATGGGGGTGGTAAGGCCCTGGGGTAGGGCGCGGATTTCATCGGCCAGGCAGGCGGTGGTAAGGGCCTGCCAGAGTTGGTCATCGCTGGCCTGGGGGGCCCCGAGGCGGAGGTTATCGGCTAGGGTTCCATCGAGCATGTAACTGGTTTGGGGCACTAAGGCGGCCTGGGCTTGGAGGGAGTGGCTGGTGTAGTCGCTGATGGGGGTTCCATCGACCCTAATCTGGCCGTCGGCTAGATCATCGAAGCGTAGCAGTAGTTGGGTGGCTGTGCTCTTGCCAGAGCCTGATGGGCCGATGAGTACGGTGTGCTGGCCTGCTGGGGCGGTGAAGCTGGCGGAGCAGAGGGCAGGGGGAGCGCCGGGGGCTGCTGTGGGGTAGTGGTAGGTGACCTTGTCCCAGCTGATCTGCGGCGCCTGGGTGAGGGTTAGCTGGCGGCTTCCTTCGGTGATGGGGTTGGGGCTGGTGGAGAGTTGCCAGAGTCTGCGGGCAGCTGAGAGGGAGTAGTCCAGGTAGCTGACGGCGTTTTCGATACCGCGGGGGGCTTCAAAGAGGCGGAGGGCTCCCAGGGCTAGGGCAAGTGACCAGGTTAGGGGTAAATCTAGGTGGACGGCGGTGAGGATGACGCTGGCCAGGGTGATGAGGCTGAGCAGGAGGTTGGCGGCCCGGCGTCCGCCTTTGATACGGGCCGGGACCAGGGAGGTGAGACGGACATGCTGCCCCAGGGCGGCGGCCCCAGCTAGCCGGTCTGCCTGCCTGCCGTAGGTGAGGGTTTCGCGGGTGCCGTGGAGGGTATCTGAGAGGTGGGCTGCGAGGACGGTGCGGGCAGCCAGGATAGCTTCGGTGGAGGTTATAGATTTTTTAAAGCCGAGGAGGGGGATCACCAGCATGGAGATCAGAATACAGAGGGTAGGCACCAGGGTCAGTTCAGGCCCGAAGGCTGCCCCTGCGCTTCCCAGGGCCAGGGCTGGGACAAGCAGGGCGGAGATGAGAGGGGCTAGGGTGTGGGCATAGACGACCTCGATGCGGTCAATGTCGCGGGTGAGGTTGGTCAGCAGGGAACTACTGTGCTGGCCGAGGGTAATGCCGGGGGCCTTGGGCCAGGTTTGGGCGAAGGCATGGCCTCGTAGCACCTCTAGGGATTTGAAGGCAACGTAGTGGCCGGTGAACTGTTCGAGGTAGTGGGTGAGGGCCCTGGCGAGGGCTAGTAGGACGATTAGGCCCAGGAGCCAGGGCTTGAAATGCCCGGTGAGGGCTCCGGCGAGGGTGTAGCCTGCCAGGGCGAAGAGGGCAATATCCAGACTTTGGGTGAGCACCCGGAAGAGGACGGAGGCCAGGAGGGGAGCGTGGACTGGGCGGGTGATTCCTGCCATCCAGCGAATTAGGGCCGGGGTGGAGATGTTCTTAGCCACGGGGAGTCTCCTGGTGAAGCGGGGTGAGGGTGGCTTGACCGGCTTCTAGGGTGAGCAGGCTATCTGCCAGGTCCAGTAGGGAGGGGCGGTGGGTGACCATGATTAGGGTGTAGTCCTTCCCTAGTTGGGTAAGGGCCTGGATGATGCCTTGTTCTGAGGCCGGGTCCAGGTGGGCGGTGGGCTCATCTAGGAGCAGGATTTTTCGGCCGCTCAGCAGGGCCCTGGCTAGGGCTAGCCGCTGGGCCTGCCCGCCAGAAAGTAGGGAGCCTTCTTCGCCAACATCGGTGGCAAGCCCCTGGGGTAGGGTACGGACGTCCTGGGCCAGGTGGGCGCTAGCCAGGGCCTGCCAGAGTTGGTCATCGGTGGCCTCGGGCCGGGCGAAGCGGAGGTTGTCGGCTATGGTGCCGCTTACCAGCCAGCTGCGCTGGGCCAGGACTGCGGCCTGCTGGTGGCGCAAATCGGCGGTCATGCTTGCTAGGTTTTTTCCATTGACGGCGATAGCCCCGGCCTGGATGGGCAGGCCCCCTGCCAGCAGGGTAAGCAGGGTGGACTTACCCACTCCGGAGGGGCCCATGATGGCTAGGCGGGCTCCGGTGGGGACGTCTAGGTTGAGGTCTGTCAGCACCGGTCCGCGCCCGTAGGTATGGCTAAGCCCCCGGACGCTAATGGCTGCTGATAGGTCTAGGGTAGAGCTGGCCTCCTGCTGCTTTTGGGGGGATTGGCTGCTAGGGAGCTGCCCGCTAGCGGAGAAGGTAGGGGCCTGGTACTGGGTAGCGGGGGGCCGGTGGGCAGCCTGCGGAGGCTGCCCACCGGGGTGCCCCCTGCCTGACTTACCGGGGTGGCCTGAACCCAGGGTGCCACTTGCCAGGTAGCGGCTGATGACCCGCTGGGAGGCCCGTCCGCCCATACCGATATAGAAGAAACCGGCCACCTGGGCTAAGGGCTCAAGCAGCAGGGGCAGGAGCAGGAGGGCAGTAATCGCCTCCTGGGGCGTGAGGGCCCCTGCCGAGGTCCGCCAGGAAATCACGTAAACAGACCAGCAAATCAGGAGCACCAGAAAGACAGCGTCCATGACGATAATGACCAGCTGGTTTGCTGCCAGTAGCTTCATAACCGCCTGCCGGTTGGCCTCCCCGCCTGCCCGCAGGGAGTTCTCAACCCGCTGGCCTGCCCCGTAGAGACGGATAATAGTGAGCTGGCGCAGGGCATCTAGGTAAGAGACCGTCAGACGCTCACGGGCTGCCCTAGAGTTACCAGAAACCTTACGGAAGAAGCGGAAGAAGAACCAGATAATGAGGGGCACCAGGGGAAGGAGGGCAAAAATAGTAAGCCCAGCCACCCAGTCTAGGGTTGCTATATAGAGCACCAGCAGCAGGGGCGCCACCACAGAGGCCACTGTAGCTCCCCAATAAACCTGCCGGTACTCGGTCACCCGCTCAATACTTTCGGTCAGCAGGGCCAGGTAGCGGGCAGGTGGGGAAGCGGAGGGACCGCTAGTTTTTCCCTGGGCAACAGAGGCGAAATAGGTGCGCAAGAGACGCTCGCGCAGCTGACGCTCCTGGGTGCGGGCACCGGAGATACCGGTGCTTATCTCGGCGTAGGCACAGATAGCAGCGCCCAGGGCAGCAAGGGCCGCTAACCACCAGCGTCCTGCCCTCACATGGTCTAGAGATTGGCCAAGTAGGGGGAGGGCTAGAAGCGGGGCTAGGGTAGCTACAGCCACCCCTGTGAGTAGGATGGAGGCCGCGCGCAGGGCACCTGTCCGCAGGGTTATAGATTGCCCGCCGAGTACGGGAACGGTTTGGGGTTTCACTCTGCCTTCTCACCTGGTTAGCTAGCTACCGGCTCCATCATAGCCCACCGCGAAAGCCCGTAGCCTCTACCTTGGATGCGCTCTAGACTAAGGAGTGCCATGCATAGTTTTTTTGATGATGAGAACCAGGGCCCCACCCCTGATCAAGAGGCACCCTTTGACTCCTTCTTCGATGCTGGGCCCTACCCGCCCTACGAGGAAGAACCTCCCTACACCCCGGAAGTTGAGCCAGAACCTAACCTCGAGGTTCCTGCCGACCTGGCTGAACTCGATTTCATGCCCCCGGCCTACCAGGTGGGCGGTTTTATGGCCGATTTTACAGAGGCCCGCCCCGCTCCCAGCACTGACCCCCAGGCCCTGGTAGCTGGCCTGAATAAGCACCAGGCTCAGGCCGTTCAGCACGCCGGTAGCCCCCTGCTGATTGTGGCCGGTGCAGGTTCCGGTAAGACCCGTGTGCTCACCCACCGTATCGCCTATCTGCTGGCTACAGGTCGGGCCCACCAGGGGCAGATTCTGGCCATTACCTTCACCAATAAGGCTGCCGCTGAGATGCGGGAACGCATTACAGCCCTGGTGGGGCCGCGGGCCCAGAGCATGTGGATCTCAACCTTCCACTCCTTCTGCGTGCGGGTGCTTCGCCGAGAGGCAAAGGCCCTGGGCCTCAAATCAACCTTCTCCATCTATGACTCTGCTGACTCCCAGCGTCTGCTGACCCTCATCATCAAGCAGATGAACCTTGATAGCAAGAAGTTCACAGCTAAGGCGGTGGGTAGCCGTATCTCTAACCTCAAAAATGAGCTGGTGAGTGCCCAGCAGTTTGCGGCCGAGACCAGCCCCACTGACCCCTGGGAAGGGGTCATTTCTAAGGTCTACACGGCCTATACTGAGCGTCTACGGGCGGCTAACTCCCTCGATTTCGATGACCTTATCTTCGAGACCGTTAACCTTCTGAAGAACCACCCCCAGGTGGCCGAGTACTACCGCCGTCGCTTCCGCCATATCCTGGTTGACGAATACCAAGACACCAACCACGCCCAGTACCAGCTGGTGCGGCAGCTGGTGGGGGGTGCGGCGTCCCTGCGCCCCGAGACCGGCCCCGCCGATAACGGACCCTACCCCGACGCCTATCCGCCCGCGGAGCTGACGGTGGTGGGTGACTCTGACCAGTCCATCTATGCCTTCCGCGGGGCTGATATTCGCAATATCACCGACTTTGAGCAGGACTATCCGGCGGCCCACACGATTCTGCTGGAGCAGAACTACCGCTCTACCCAGAACATCCTCTCGGCGGCAAACGCCGTGATTGAGCGCAACAAGGGCCGCCGCCCCAAGAAGCTCTGGACGGCCAGCGGCGACGGTGCCAAAATCACCGGCTACGTGGCAGAGTCCGAGCATGCCGAGGCCCGCTACATTGCCCAGGAAATTGACCGCCTGCGCGATGAGCACGGCACTGCCCCCGGCGATGTAGCGGTCTTCTACCGCACCAACGCCCAGTCCCGCACACTCGAAGAAATGCTCATGCGCGTGGGCCTGCCCTACCGCGTGGTCGGCGGTACCCGCTTCTACGAGCGCAAGGAAATCAAGGACGCCCTGGCCTACCTGCGAGTACTTGTTAACCCCGATGACGACATTAATCTGCGCCGGGTGCTCAACGAACCCAAGCGCGGTATTGGGGCCAAGTCTGAGGGCCTGGTTGCCGACCATGCCCGTGCCACCGGTATCTCCTTCATGGCAGCCCTGCGCCAGGGAAGCCAGGTACCCGGCCTGGGCGCTGCGGCTGTCAAGAAGATGGCAGCTTTTGCTCAGATGATTGATGATCTAGCCCAGCTAGCTGCCACCGAGTCAGCTGCCCCCTGTCTGGAAGCTGTGCTGGAGCAGACCGGCTACCTGGCCGCCTTACGTGAGTCTAAGGAACTTCAGGACGAATCCCGCGTCGAAAACCTCTCAGAGCTGGTGGACGCCGTGCGGGAGTTCGAAATCGACAACGCAGGTGCCACCCTGGAGGACTTCCTCGAACACGTTGCCCTGGTCGCTGACGCCGACCAGATCCCCAACAAGCCCAAGGCTGAGCAGGAGGGCGGGCCGTCCGCCGCCCAGATTGCCGAAGAGGTGGCCGAAGCCCGCTCCCAGGGTGTCATTACCCTCATGACCCTGCACACCGCTAAGGGCCTAGAATTCCCCGTGGTCTTCTTGACCGGTATGGAGTACGGCCTCTTCCCCCATCAGCGGGCCCTCACCGACGATTCAGAGATGAGCGAAGAGCGCCGCCTGGCCTACGTGGGCCTCACCCGAGCCATGGAACGCCTCTACCTCACCCGCGCTGAGAACCGCTCCATGTGGGGTCAGAGCCAGTTCAACCCGCCGTCCCCCTTCCTCGAAGAGATCCCCGAAGAGCTCATTGACTGGAAGCGTACCGGCTCATCCTTCGGCGGCTACTCCGGTAGCGCTTACGCGGGTGGACGCGGCGGCTGGGCTGGCAACCGCAGCGGCGGTTCAGCTAACGGGTACGGGGCCTCTTACGGGTCTTCCACCTACTCCAGCCGCTTTGACGAACCAGCTGAGCGGCGGCGTCCTTCCGAACCAACTACCAGCGAAGTCAACGGCTCATCGACCTACGGGCTGGCAGCGGCTACCCGCAAGGTCTCGCGCGTGCAGCAGAATAAGGAGATCCCGGCGCTCGCGGTCGGTGACCGCGTTGAGCATACCAGCTTTGGTGAGGGCCGCGTGACCGCGGTTGAAGGGGCCGGCGATAAAACCGTCGCCAAGGTACGCTTCGCAAAAGAAGAAAAACGACTCCTGCTACGCTACGCGCCGCTGACTAAAAAGACCGACTAAAATAAAAGTAGCCCGGCACCAAACCGCGGTGCCGGGCTCTTTTCCGCCCGATTCACTCAAGGACGACCATGGATCATCACGACTCTACCCTTCCCTCTATCGCCGAAGAATTTGTGGAGGCAATGGATGAGGTGACCGATACCCGCGTGCAGCTTCAGGAGATTTCTGATCTCTTCCTCTTTCGTATTGAAATTGACCCCTCGACCGATGCCGCCCGCCGCATTGAGAAGGTGCTGGGCGCAGCCCTTCCCACTACTCGTGGGCAGGTAACGGGCGATGCAACCGCCCTGCATCTGCTGTACGGCACCCGCCAGGTGGTGGCCTGCCTCTACGTTGAAGAAGGCGTGTATCTGGTGGTAACCAGGGTGGACGCCGTAAAGCTGGGGCGCGCGCTCACCGCGGCCCTGGGGCGCGATGAGGGGCTGGTCCTTGATGTTTCGGTCAACCGCACCGTGCTGAACCTGAGCGGGGTTGCCGCGGCGGACGTCATCGACGAGGCCGTCCACTTTGACTTCCCGCCGGACTTCTTCGACCCGGGCAAGGCCCTGTCCTGCACCGTGGCTGAGGCCCGCATTATGCTCTGGCGTATCGATGAGCTGGAGTACCTGATGGTGCCCCGCGCCTCCGATACCGCCCCTTTCCTGGTCAATATTCTGGACGCCTGCGAGAAGGTCAAATAGGCCCGGCAGGGGAGTGTCGGTCATAACTGACAGGTTTGTTTCATTCAGAGGGAAATAAGTTCGCACCCCTATAGGCAAGTACGCTAAAGTTTCTTTGTGGAGAAGCTTTGTGTGCTCCAGCTCTCGCAATGGGGCGGGCACCGAACTTCGTACATGTAAACGCCGGGAGCACCGCTTTCTGGCATGACTTCGACGAAGAAGGAATCCCTGTGGACCTGTTTGAATACCAGGCACGCGATCTCTTTGAGAAGCACGGTGTCCCCGTGCTCCAGGGCATCGTAGCTACCACCCCTGAAGAAGCAAAGGCAGCAGCTGAGAAGATCGGTGGCGTCACCGTAGTCAAGGCCCAGGTTAAGGTGGGCGGACGTGGTAAGGCCGGTGGCGTGAAAGTCGCTAAGACCGCTGATGAGGCTTACGAGTACGCCCAGCAGATTCTGGGCATGGATATCAAGGGCCATACCGTCCACCGCGTTATGATTGCCCAGGGCGCAGACATCGCTGAAGAGTACTACTTCTCCATGCTGCTTGACCGCGCTAACCGCTCCTACCTGGCCATGTGCTCCGTTGAAGGTGGCATGGATATTGAGACACTGGCTGCCGAGCGCCCCGAGGCCCTGGCCAAGGTTGAGGTCAACCCCATGGACGGTATCACCGCCGAAAAGGCCGCCGAGATCGTTGAGGCCGCTGGCTTCGCTGAGGACGTACGCGAGGACGTCGCCGCCGTGCTGGTCAAGCTGGGCGAGGTCTATAAGAAGGAAGACGCAACCCTGGTTGAGGTCAACCCGCTGGTCAAGACCGGCGACGGCAAGATTCTGGCTCTGGACGGCAAGGTCTCCCTCGACGACAATGCTGAGTTCCGTCAGCCCGAGCATGAGGCCCTGGTCGATAAGTCAGCCGAGAACCCCCTCGAAGCTAAGGCCAAGGAAAACGACCTCAATTACGTCAAGCTCGACGGTGAAGTCGGCATCATCGGTAACGGTGCAGGCCTGGTCATGTCTACCCTCGACGTGGTTGCCTACGCAGGCGAAAACCACGGCAACGTCAAGCCCGCTAACTTCCTCGATATTGGTGGCGGTGCGTCTGCTGAGGTGATGGCAGCTGGCCTCGACATCATCCTCAACGACGAGCAGGTCAAGTCTGTTTTCGTTAATGTCTTCGGTGGAATCACCTCCTGCGACGCTGTAGCTAACGGCATCGTCAAGGCCCTGGAGATTCTGGGCGATAAGGCGACCAAGCCCCTCGTTGTGCGCCTGGACGGCAATAACGTTGAAGAGGGCCGTCGCATTCTTTCTGAGGCTAACCACCCGCTGGTCCACCTGGCAGACACCATGGACTCCGGCGCCGACAAGGCAGCCGAGCTGGCCCACACCGCATAAATCACCGCTGATTATTACTAGAAGGTTTTTACAATGTCTATCTTTTTGAACAAGGACTCCAAGGTCATCGTTCAGGGCATCACCGGCGGTGAAGGTACCAAGCACACCGCCCGCATGCTCGCAGCTGGCACCCAGATCGTGGGCGGCGTGAACGCCCGCAAGGCTGGCACCACTGTCTCCCACAGGGACGCCTCCGGTAACGACGTTGAGCTGAACGTCTACGGCTCCGTTGCTGAAGCCGTCAAGGAGACCGGCGCAGACGTCTCTATCGTCTTCGTTCCCCCGGCCTTCACCAAAGACGCCGTGATTGAAGCTATCGACGCTGAGGTTCCCCTGGTCGTCGTTATCACCGAGGGCGTGCCCGTAGGTGATACCGCTGAGTTCTGGGCCTACGCCAAGAGCAAGGTTGGTGCTGATGGCAAGCAGATTACCCGCATCATCGGCCCTAACTGCCCCGGCATCATCACTCCCGGTGAGTCCCTGGTCGGTATTACCCCCGCCAATATCACCGGTAAGGGCAAGATTGGCCTGGTCTCTAAGTCAGGTACCCTGACCTACCAGATGATGTTCGAGCTGCGCGACATCGGCTTCACCACCGCTATCGGCATCGGCGGTGACCCCATCATCGGCACTACCCACATCGATGCTCTGGAGGCCTTCGAGGCTGACCCCGAGACCGAGGCAATCGTTATGATCGGTGAGATCGGTGGTGACGCTGAGGAGCGTGCTGCTGAGTTCATCAAGGCTAACGTCACCAAGCCCGTTGTTGGTTACGTTGCAGGTTTTACTGCCCCCGAGGGTAAGACCATGGGCCACGCGGGTGCGATTGTGTCGGGTTCCTCAGGCACCGCGCAGGCTAAGAAGGAAGCCCTTGAGGCAGCTGGCGTGAAGGTAGGGAAGACCCCTTCTGAGGCTGCCCAGCTGATGCGGGAAATTTTCGCTAACAAGTAGCCCTAATTCCTTAGGGGCATATGGATGCCGTTGCTTGTGCTAGTGCCAGGCAGCGGCATCTTGCTGTCTTTGCCGGTATTGATTTTTCTGGAAGAAGTAGAGAGCTTGGGCGGCCCCTTACCCTCTGCCCTCTTCTTGGCACACAAGAGTGACTTTACTTATTTGTAAGAGGGTTTCTGTACTCCGGGGTGACTGGTAGGGTTAACAGCATAGTGTCAAGGAGCGTTAGCCGTTCTGCATAAGAGGGGAGCACGGTTAGAACTTCTCACTAGTTTGCTTTAATCACTCATAAACAGAGGTTTTATTTAATATGACTGAACACATTACACGCCGCTCCCTGGCTAAGGGCGCTGCCTGGGCTGCCCCTACCGTCTTTGCCACTACCGCTATCCCCGCCTACGCAGCTAGCCTTTGCGACCAGTCCCTTACCGGCTCAGCCACCTACAGCGGCACCGCTGTTTCAGGCTCAGCCCAGGGCAAGCGCATCCCCATCATCTCCGGCGGCACAGAAGTAAACGCCTACACCATCAACATCGTCAGCGGCAGCGCAGTCACTCAGCCCTCCAACCAGACCACCGTACGTAACGGCACCTTCACCACCGGCGCCTGGACAGGTGAAACAGGCGGTGTAGGAGCCGGGCAAATTGATGCCAACAAAGCCAAACGAGCTGTCTCTTACGCTGTCAACGGACTGGGCCAGGTAGGTACCGAACTCAAACGAGGCCTGGTCCTTACCCAGCTGCGCTACCCCGCCAACACCCCCTCATCCCAGACCGTTACCTTTACCTTTGAACAGCCGGTCTACGCCTTCTCCATGCCCATCTACGACCTTACCTACGTCATCGGTGAACGAGACAGGCGCTCCTACCAGGCCTACCGGGACGTACTACAGTTCTCTGTACCCGTAACCATGACCGGGGACAACGCTGCCAAACTTAATAACACCGGTGGCACTGAGTTCTACCTAACCGAAATGGTCGCCTCATCACTGGCAGGTGCCAGCACCGACCTGGTTGCCACCTACACCTCGTCCACCCCCATCACCTCCTTCTCCGTCACCTACACCGACAACCTCACCGACTATGTCGGCTGGCAGGGTATTGCCTACGGTCCCATCTCCACAGCCTGTCCCCCTGCTGGAGACACCTCGGGGAACATCAGCAGCAACTAAGGTGGCTCTACCGAATCTCAATCACCTCTAGTGCCCCCACGATAGAGGGCCTAACCTCTGCCGTAGAAAGTATCAGACACCGAGAAAGGGTAGGGCTGGTTCCCTTGACTAGTGGAACCGGCCCCACCCTTTCTGCCGTCTAAGAGCTCTACTTAATCGTTGACCTCTGGGGCTCCAGCTCGTGCCAGATTAAGCCAGTAACCTCAGATCTTCCAGCGGCAAAAGCCTCAAAGTCCTCCACCCCGAAGAGCACCGACGAGAAACCGTCCTCACCTGCGGAGTAGAACTCCAAAGAAATCATATCGGGCTGATCAGACTCCAGCTTTCTCACACAATAGCCACCTTCACAGGCCACCCCGTCCTCAGACTGGTAGCTCAACGATGCCATAAAATCCTGGGCTGCCTGATCAGCCTTCCAGCCCCCAGCGTACTCAGCCTGCAACCTCACAATAGTAGACTGCTGCCAAGGCCAGTTACTCAACCAAGCCTCAGAAGGGCGAAATGTCGCTCCCATAACTCCTCTTACTTGCTCACTACAAGATGCTCTGGTGACTGAGCCTCACGATAAAGACCAACACCGGGGCGCAACTGAACCTTAGCCAGTAACTGCACTGAGCCTAACTGCTGTGCTGCTACACCTGCTGCCAGGCTAAAACTTGCACCCAGCACTAGAGATTGGCCAGTAGCCAAAGGGCGAGAGAGAATCAGCACCGAAGCGTCAGACCGCTGCTGAACCCTTACCGTGCGCGCCTGAGCGCCAGTTACCCTGGTCAGTTGTAGGGTCTGACGGGTCCCGGTCAGCAAACCGGCAGAGTCCAGGCCGCGTGAAGTCACCAGAATCTGGGTACCGGCCCGCAAAGTGACATCGGAGTCATTACGGACTACTAAACGTTCCGGCAAATTAGACAGGGTAGCAGCACCAGAATACTGACCGACAAAAATACTGGCGCCCTTACCTTCAAATGCTACTGAAACTTGACCAGACCCCGGCAGGTTCTGAGCCCGGGCAGGTAGGTGAGTGCCAAGAACTGTAGCCCCCAGCCCTGTTGCCAGAGCCAGCTGAACAGACTGGCGTCGTGAAATGTTCACCATAATAATCTAGACCTTTCCCTTACGACTAACCGCGTGATGAAATTCGGTAAACGCCGCTAATAGTGCCCTGCCACCAGGTGCCAAAGGCATCAATAGTGCCCACCATCTGCAAGGTGTCACCGCCACCCAAAAGAATGCTCACATGGTCAGGTAGACGCTGCTCGTAGAGGGTACGACCGGTCGCCATATCAAGAGCCACAGCATGAGCATAAGCACCATCAGCCAAACCGGCCGGGCCCCGCCGGCGCTCACAGGTATAAATGATGCCGTCAGCTGAGGAGTAACGCGGCACTGCCGAAGAGTAAACATCTGGGCGGGACCAAACCTGCACCAAACCCTTCTCTGTTACATCCCAGCGCTCCATGCCGGGAGCAAAGAGGGCACTTGCGGGAACTGAGCGACCAGCCCCTTCGGGGTACTTGGGGTAGGGGTAACCAAAAGTATTAGCGCCCACCACAGTATTACCGATACCGATCATAGAGTTTTCTGTGCCCGAAGCTCCTCGCGCAAAGAGAGGCGCCCGGCCTACCTCAGTACCATCTGCGGTACGGTAGATGATGACATTCTCCTGGGCATCGGCGTTGTCGGTCAGCATCACATAATCTGATCCGTTAGGGCCAAAAAAGGTAGGCGAAGCGCCAGAACCCCAAGCTAGCTTGCCCGGCTTGCGGGCAGTGCCTCGATCGTAGGGGTTGCTCCAGACGATAGTGGGCTGGCCGGTACGCTCATCGGCAGTAAGCATGTATATGCCGTGTGAAGTAACGATACTTACCCCACTGGGGCAGGCAGAAATAGAATTATCAATACGCTCAATGCTCCCACCAGTGAAAGAACGCAAAAGGCAAGCTTGGATGGTGCCCTGGGTCTGGTCGATAACACCTACAGCACCGTTCTTGGAAGCAACCCAGACTCGGCCCTGCCAGTCAGGTACTAGGCCAACCACCTGATCCCCGGCAACCATAGACAGCATGCCAGAAAGATCAATACGTGAATCAACCCAAATACTACGACCATCGGCCGAGTGCGCTAGACGAATGAGAGTGTTGGTGCCATCAACCAGGACCATACGATCTTGTTCATCAAGATAAGCGTAGACACCTCCCAAAAGGGCTCCCTTGGGAAGGTCTAGCTTAGCCAGCTCCTTGCCCTGGGGGTCAAGCAGAACAATTTTGGGTACCAGCATCTCAAGTTTCTCTGAAAAAACCTGGGTACAGAGTACCTGCACAAAATGGTCAGAACCTACCAAGATGGTGGGGCAGGCTCCACCCAAGGGAGTCTTGGTCACCTTCCAGGGACCGATACCGGGGCCGGGCAGGGGAGTACAATCGGAGGCCTGCGCATCACCGTGCATTGTAGTAACACCGGGTAAGCCCACAAAGGGGTTAAGTTCGGCATTGTAGGGAATTTGAGACATATTCTCTTTCTTCTGTAGGGCATATGTAGAGCAAGAAAGCTCTCATTATGGGCATAAATAAGGGGGGGGCAAGATGCTATGCCATATCTGCTTAGCCTTGCCCCCTCCCTGAAATTTAGGTCTGTAGTTTAGTTGCTTGTGGAGCTAAAGGGCAGTGAGGCCGCAACCCGCTGACCAGCTAGGCTGATGACCTTGGAGTCGTAGCCTGCCGCAGTCAGCACCAGTTGGGCACCATCGGCGGCTGCGATCGTTACCTCGCCCTCAGTGAGGAATTCCGACATATCGTAGTAAACCGAATGGTGGCTGGCCAGAATCTGACCCAGGTTACGCTGGGCATCCTCATTGCTCACCAGCAGGTCTTCTGTCAGAACAATAACGACCTGGCCTGTCCAAGTAAGCCCCTCGACTACGGGTTCAAACATACGGGCGTGGAAGGGAGCGCCATTAATCTGCTTGAGGCGGCTGGTGGACTGGTTGTCAATGCTCAGATAAGGGCCGTCTGCGCCGGTACGCCAGAGTAAGGGGCTATCCAGAGCAGCCTCGTCATTGAAGGTAAAACGGTAGGTTACATCAAAGCTGGAACCGCTCGCTAGCAAAGTGGTGCCGGGAACCTGCTCACCAGTAGCTGCATCATAGGGGGCTGAGAACCAGAAGCCCATGCCACCGTAAAGGTTATCAGCGATGGTGCCACCGGGGGTGAAGCTACCCTCACCGTTGGCAGCTAGCCCGCTGTCACCTACAACCTCACCGCCGATGTACTGGGCATCCCCGCTGGAATCGCTGACGGCACCGTCGTAGGAGTGGACACCTGCATAGGTGGCGTAAGGATTCTCAAGGTTCCGGTTGATCATCTGGGCGAAGATGCCGTAGTTGGCTGATAGCTCAGTGCTGGAGTTGGTTGCTGAGGCAGCATAGACAGGCACAGCGGTGCTAGCGGCCAGGACGGGTGCGCTCCAGCTAGCTGCTTTAAGAGTTGAACGGCGGCTTATTTGTCGATTCTCTGAAGAGGTCATATGTGTATTTGTTTCTTAGTAGTGACAGGTATGAGGGGTGTTAGCCCCCGTGCTAGGAGTCATCTAGGGGATGAGGTTTTGGGCCCTAGCGTCATCTGAGGTGAGCTCGTTGAAGTGAATATGAGGTTCATGATCGTGCTCATCGAGCGAAGCACCCCCGGCAAACTTGCGTGACTGGAACCTCATCAGTAGGAGGTCGTTAGGCGCGGTGAGTTGAGTGTACTGACCATCATTGTTGATGTCTACCTTGATAGGGTCAGCATCAATCACACCGTTCTTGTTGAAATCCAGGTTCTTGTGGGCAGCTGCGCGGCTGAGGCTGAAGCGGCTGTTGGTGTAGGTATAACCTGCTGCAGCCGGGCCTAGGCCGCGGCTCTCACTGATAGCGTTTTCATCTAGAGTGAGACCCTGGCGGTTGGAGAAGCCAAAATAGTTACCCCCGCTTACTCTGGGAACACCATTGAACTGGTAGGAGTAGTTCATGACGCTCAGATAGTTGGGCTTGTAATTGATGTTATCGTTACCTCCGTGGCCCAGCGCTAGATTGTGCCCAAATTCGTGGATGAAGGTACCCACTCGGATATTACTGGAGGCCTTGCCATAGTAGGTCTGACCAACAGTTACGAGGAAGTCCATACCTGGTGACCAAGCAACCCCTGACGAGCGGCTGTTGCTGTAGAGGTCTGCCCAAATCATGTAGTAAAAAATGCCGGTGCGGGCAGGGTCAAAATTTCCAGGCTGGTTTTTAATAGTGGCCAAATCATTGAGATGGTTATCGAGGCGGTTGTACTCTACCTGATTGCCACCGCCTAGATTGTACTTCTCGCCACGGGCATCACCCGCATCGAGGTGGAGACTAATGCCGGTACTGCCATCAGGGTTGCGAATGGGGTACTTGGCAAAGACATCAACGATGCGATCTAGATCTTCAACGGGTGCTAACTCAACGCCACCGTCAGCACGGGGCATCCAGTCCATCTCAACGAAGAGATCCTTGCGGTAGGGGTTGGCACCCATGGCAGGGAAATCAATGTCGATTTCACCATCGCCATTGGCGTCGTAGCCGTTGATTTCCCAGGTATCGGGAAGCTTGTCACCGTCAGTATCGATGAGGTTAGCGTGCGCTGCGCTGGTCCAGGGCAGGGCTATGAGAGCAAGGGAGGCCAAAGCAGTCTTGGCTGTGAGAGAAAGAAGTTTCTTTTTCATTGGGGGAGGTATGCCTTTTGAGTATGTGTAAAGGGGGCAGAGAGAAATAATTTTACCAGTGAAATTTTTGCTCCACCAGGGGAACTGGAATCTTGCACGGAAGACTATCTGCGAGTTATCTTTAATGAAAATCATTCTCAAATACTCCAGGTTCTGCCCACCCATCTTAGAAAGATAAACCTATGAGCAAGATTTCCTTCCGCTCACCAGCTACCGAGGCCACCGGCGCCGTCGCCATCAGCGTCCGCAAGGGCAAAGCTACCCTATCCAAAACTCTTACCCTCACCGGCCTGGCCCTTGCCACCTTGCTGGTCTCAAACATGCCCGCTAGTGCAGGCCCCGACGACGGAAAAATCGTAGCAACCCAAGCCCATATCGATGCCCCCCAAACCGTCTGGGAAAATAACAGCTTCAGCCTCTACGCTAAGATGGCCAGAGGTGGACAAAAAGATGCGCTCATCCCCTTTGACCAGTCCGTACTTTGGGTCGGCAAGGGCTGGTCAGTTCCCAGCCGCTGGAGCGGCCCCGTAGCGCTCAATCAGTACATCTTCACCGTCCCAGACTCACCTACCGCCAGCTTCCTAGGTGAACCCGGCCAGCACCTCTATATGGCTCCCGCCCTGCCTACCGGCAACCACAACCCCACCTGGACGGGATACGGAGCAGACATCAACATCCCCGCTGAGCAGTTCCGCGACAGCACCTTTACTCTTGACCTGCTCGACGTCAATGGCCCCGGGACCGTCGAATTTTTCTCCTACCGCGAAGGCCGCTACCCCCGAGATATGGAACGCATGCTCAGCTCCGCTGACCCCGACTTCCAATCCGTGCAGCTCACCCCCGGCGCCCACACTCACAACTACACCACCTTCTCCCGCCCCGGCCGCTACGAAATTACCTACCGCACTGTAGCCCGCTCCCACGACGGTAAAACCATTGAATCCAAACCCACCACAGCTGTCTGGCAGGTAGGAGGCCAAAAACCCCTGGAAGGTGACGGTACCGCCACCAGCACCAGCGTCCGCCAGGCCTACGACCAGGCCCCCGCCGCAGATTTAGCCACAGCAGGCTACAGCCTGACCTTGGAACCCAAAAAGAATCAGACCCAAGATGGCGATGATAAACTCACCGACATCACCTTCACCGCCCTCAATGGCGACCTCAGGGGCACCCTAAGTCTCTACATTAATGGCTACTTCCTCACTGACCTCGCCGTCACTGAAGGTGCCGCCACCTGGTCAGAAATGCTCGGCTCGCTGGACTCGAAGATTCAGGCAGTTTTTGTTCCCGAAGGTAAGCAGGACGCCCGCTGGATTAGCCCCGTCCTCGCCTACACCCCCGGTTCCACTGCCAGCCTTACCTCAAGCCAGGGTGAAGGTAGCTGGCCGCAAGAAGAGAACGATCCTGCTAACACCACCCTGCCCACCGGCCATTACACCCCTAGCAGTGGCGACTACACCATCAGTATGACTCCCTCAGGTATCGAGGACTACAACAGGGTCGATATACGCTTTGCTGACCCCAAGTTCCGCGGCTTCATCAACGGTGGTATGTATGGTGAAGCTGGTGATAAAAACCCCTGGTCAGGCTGTAACGCCCACATCGATAACGGCCTTGCCACCTGCTATCTCACTGGAGACAGCTGGCTCAATAACTCCCACGCTATCTTCACGGTAGTACCCCACCCCGATATGAATGCCCGCAGCCAAACCCACCACCTTACCGACAACTACCAACTCGGGCAAAGCTACCAGGGTAAGGGCAGTCTAGAGCTTGATCTCAGCAGTACCCCCAGCCTGCCAGCCTCACCCCCTGCTGACCCCACCGCTAGCCCCAGTCCCACACCTGCCCAGCCCACATCAACAGCCCAACCCACAAACAGCCCAAGCCCCACCCCTATAGGCTCTACTAGCCCGGCTTCCAGTAACCCATCAGCCCAGCAGTGCCTGGCGCCAGGGCTAGAGAATCGCTACCTGATTTCTGAGGGACATATCGACATCAAAGCTAACCTAGCGGGCGGTGCCCTCAGCCTAGCCCTCAAAGACGACAGCGGCGCCATCGACCGCCGCACCATTGAGCGTTCCCTAGAAGACGTTGTGCTGGCAGTCCGCGAAAGCGCTAAGTTCCCCCGCACTGCCCAGCTTATGGACCCAGCCCTAGATTTCCTGGGTGAAGAGGGGAGCTTCTTCTACGGCCTACCCCAGACCCAACAGACCGGTCTGCTCTGGCCCGGCTGGAACACCCAAGACATTGACTACTCCCAGCTGGCAGGGCCCGTGACCCTGCACCTACTACCTCATGAACAACCCGAGGGGGGAAACTACGGGGTCTACGAGCAGGACTTCGCCGGCAAAGTCAATATGCTTGCTGACAGCTTCACCGGTGACACTGCCATTGACGTAGACTTCGCTACCCACGTACACGCCAACTGGGTCTTTAGTCAGCCCGGCACCTACACCTTCGATGTGTATTACAGCGCCCCCTTGCCCGACGGTACTCAGGCTAAGAGCCAGACTCAGCGCATGGTCTATGCGGTAGGGGAGAAGGCAATCCAGAACTGCCTCACTGCCGCCCAAGCCACTCCTGCTTCTGAACCCACCTCTGCCCCTGAGCCTACCGGCCAGTCATCTTCCCAGCCCAGCGCTGAACCTACCTCTGCCCCTGAGCCTACCGGCCAGCCATCTTCCCAGCCCAGCGCTGAACCTAGCTTCCAGCCTACTGGGCAGGCCAGTATCATGCCCACAGGGCAGTCGACGGTTGGCGCCGATGAGTCTGTTCCCGCCCCTAGTGGAGACGCGAGCCCACCAGCCACTGGCGGTCAGAATCAGCAGGCCACAGGGGGTAAAGGAAGCTTGGCCTCAACCGGTGCCCCGGTGATGGGGATCGTTGCCGCTGGTGCCCTGGCCGTGGGAACAGGCGTCCTGGCCCTGCGCCGTCGTCAGCGCTAGCTGTCACCTACCCTATCTTCAACGCATGTACCTCGGCCAAAAGCCGGGGTGCATGCGTAAATGGGGATAGTTAGGGGCACAAGCACCGGGCCTGCTGGGGCTGGCTTGTGAAAGCGGAGCCTTATAACACTGTGGTGTTGAAAAGCAGGCCTAAAAGGTAGGTGGTCAGGGCGGCCCCGTAACCAATAGCTAGCTGACGCAGCCCCCGCTTGAGGGGTGAAGCGCCTGAAAGTAGGCCCACCACGCCGCCGGTGACCATCAGGGCAAAGCCCACCAGCAGCATAGAAATCAGCATGGCCGCCCCGCCCGACAAACCGAAAATATAGGGCAGAATCGGGATAAGGGCGCCGGACGCAAAGAAACAGAAGCTTGAGGCTGCAGCCCCCACGTCGCTGCCGAGCGCACCGTGGGCGTCCTCGGGGTCCTCCCCTTCAATATCATCGCGGAAGGAGAGCGAGGGGTCACAGTCGCAGGTGAAGTAGCCGAAACGTTCCATGGCACGGTGGCGGGCGGCCTCCTCGCTCATGCCGCGGGCCTTATAGATTAGTTCCAGCTCATTCTGGTTAATGTCGAGCTGGTGAGCAACATCGAGAGTAATCTGGGTGGGGCGGGAGGCGTCTAGGAGTTCACGCTGGGAGCGTACCGAAACGAACTCACCTGCTGCCATAGAGAGGGCGCCAGCCAGTAGGCCGGCAACGCCTGAAAGAAGCACCATGGAGCTGCTCACGCCAGAGGCGCCCACACCCATAATGAGAGCAGCGTTCGATACCAAACCATCGTTTGCGCCGAAGACAGCGGCGCGGAAGTTGCCCGAGAGCTTCTCGCGGCCAGAGGTGGAGAGCGCTCGAATAATCTCTTCGTGAATCGCCTCGTCGGCGGCCATAGCTTCGGTGGCATCGGGGTCTTCCGCGTAGGGGGAGCGCCCCTCAGCGCGCTGGGCTAGGGCGAGCACAAAAACCGACCCAAAGTTCTTAGCAAGAAGCTGCAGGAACCTGGCGGAGATAGATGGCTTGGGCTCAGGATGGGCGTGCTCGCCTAATAGTTCCCGCCAGTGATTTTGGTGGCGCTCCTCAGCCTGGGCAACCTCGCGGAGGATTTCTGCTTCTTTTCCTTCGGCACGCTCTGCCAGGGCGGCATAGATGCGAGCTTCTGAGATTTCTTCAGCCAGGTAGCGGCGCCAGCGGCGAATCTGGGCGCGACTGGGCTCAGGACGCTGGTGGCCGGGTGAGGCGGGGGAATGCGAGGTGGCTGCTGGCATGGTGTTTACCTTTGGTCAGGAGCCGAAGGTGGGTGGGCTGGATGCACTTCGGCTAAGAACGTACGTTTTTAGCCGAAAGTCTCGCTCGCCGCCTCTGAAGAAGAAACGGTGGTTTACCGGGTGCCTATCTGTGTGGGCTACCAGTGTGTCGATAAACCGCTTTAGCGCTGTGGTGGGCATGTGCCTGCGCCGCTGGGAGCTACTCCCCTTCGCTGCACACTACTTTAGCGACAGTGTATCGCCGAGGCAAAATTTTTTTTGGGCTCTGGAATTAGCGAAGGCGGGTTTTTGCTATTGCGATGGCTGTGGCGGGATGCCTGTGTTCTGGCAGGTCAGCCATGCTCAGGTAAGGCTTGCATAAGGTGGCTATAAGGTGTTCCAGCAAGTCAAACGAGGTTTTGCTTATTATGAATTAATCATAATAATGCTTGAAAGGGCTGCTGCGAGTGCGTAGGCTAGAAGTACAGCAAGCCAGCCGGAGCTTTGAAAAATACCGGTTATCCCCCTCGAAAGGAAGTCTCACTCATGAGCAAGTACGCATCATTCACCGTTCCCGGTCTCACTGAAGAATCAGGCCACCACGTAGCTGATGTACTGCAGCTTCGCCTGCACGCCCTGAACGACCTGCACCTGGTGCTTAAGCACGCCCACTGGAACGTCGTCGGCCCCAACTTTATCGCCGTTCACGAAATGCTTGACCCCCAGGTCGACCTGGTACGCGGCTTCGTTGACGCCATTGCAGAGCGTATGGCCACCATGGGCGTGGCTCCCAATGGCCTCTCCGGCGCCCTGGTCGAGAAGCGCACCTGGGCTGAATACGACGTGGACCGTGCGGACGCTCTGACTCACATCCGTGCCCTAAATGAGGTTTACAACGTTGTAGTTGAAGACCACCGCGCAGCTATCGCCAAGGTGGGAGACATCGACCCCATCACCGAGGATCTGCTCATCGGCCAGACCGCTGAACTGGAACTGTTCCAGTGGTTCCTGCGTGGCCACCTTGAAGACGGTCAGGGCAACCTCAAGTAAGTCTCAGAGCTTCAACGCTTGAACCACGCGCTAAAGGCGGGTCTATCGCACGATGGACCCGCCTTTTTCTGTGCGGCAATGTACTTCTTAGCCTTCGACCAGCGCCTGAATCTTTTCGAGGGTGAGTTCCGTGTGGGCATAACGGGCATGGCCCAGGTGCTCGGGTACCTCGGTCATGCCGGGCACGACGACCACTTTCATGCCTGCGGCCATAGCGCTCTGAGCGCCAGAAGCAGAATCCTCTACGGCAACACAGTTAGCGGGATCTACCCCTAAATTACGGGCTGCAAGCAGATAAGGCTCGGGGTCGGGCTTAGCGTGAGTGACCTGCTCATCGGTTACCAGGGTTTTAAAAAGCCCCTCCGGCGCCAGCTTGGCGGTGTTGGCGGCAACTTCGGTAGTCGCGTTGGTGACAATTCCTGCGGGGACGCCCGCTTCGGCTACCTGCGCCAAGAGCGCCTCAATGCCGGGTAGCAACTCGACCCGGGCGTCCTTCAGCAGCACCGACATCTTTGCCTTGAGACGATCGTAGAGCTCATCGGCGGGAGCATCTGCACCCAGCTCCTGCATACGGGCAAAGGTCACCGCGGCGGGTTTACCCAGGGCCATGAGCGTATCTTGTTCGGTCCAGTTAGCACCAAACTCGGCAGCTAGGGCAGTTTTTGCCTCAGCCCAGAGAGGTTCGGTATCTACGAGGGTTCCGTCATGGTCAAAGAAAATAGCTTCAAGTCTGCTCATATACACCACCCTACCCGCCTTTGCAGGCTGGCGCCCGGTTAAGATGGGTGGGTGAACCAAGAGCGCTCCCTCACTACCTCAGACCACTTGCCCGCCCACCCGCGCCTGCGACGTCCGCCCAGCTCTGCGTGCCGGGTGCTCGCCTACCTGCTGGTGCCCTTGGCTTTTGTGTCGGCCGCCTGGATTACCGCCGGGCGTGCCCTCTTTGGGGCAGCAGGGGAGCTGGTGCCCATCTATGCGATATCGTTTGGGCCAGCCCTGCTGATCATTCTGCTGGTAGCTGCCCTGTTTTCCTTCAAAGAAATGTCACTCCAAGAAGCCGGTCGGCGGGCTGGTCTGCCGCCCATCACCGCGTTGGTTGCGGCATCTACCTGGGTGCTCGCCGGATTCTTTGGCATGGTGGCTCCTGACCGACTTGAGGGGCAAAATATTTCAGCTGCCGCTGCTCTGCTGGGCCCCGACGTCATCGGGCTGTCCGCTGCCTTTGGAAATACCAGCGGTATTCTCACCTTCTCCTTCGCCATCGCCACACTACTGCTGGCCATGAGTGACTACCGAAAAGCGCGGGCTCTCACGCGTGGGCTGGACGAAGCAACCCGCGAACGCCTCGAACGAGAAGAGTCCATGTACGATTTTCTCGACTAGAAAAGCACCACAGACCCCTTAGAGCCCTAGCTTCTTCAGCCAGCCGGTGAGCACCTCGGTGGCGGCGGCAGTGAGTTTTTCGGCGTAAAGGGAGGCTTCGCGGCGAATGACCGCCACATCCTGCTCAGAAGCCCTAATGTAGTCGGCATAGGCGATGAGCCACTGCTCGATGTGGCGGGGGTTGACCTCAAGATGGAACTGGAGCGCCAGCGCGTAGGGGTGCCCCGCGGCGTCCTCTAGGGTAAAGGCCTGGTTCTCGCATATCTGGGTGCGAGCTAGGCTGGGGGAACCCTCTGGCAGAGTAAAGGCATCGCCGTGCCAGTGCAGGACGGGGGTGTTGCCCAGCGGCGCGAGAACAGATTCTTTCCCGGCTTCGGTTAGTTCCACCGGGGAATAACCCAGCTCGATGGCGCCGGTGGGGTCAACCTTGGCACCTGCGGCTAAGGCAATCTGCTGGGCTCCCAGACAGATACCCAGCACGGGTTTCTGCGCGGTAATGCGCGCCTTGATGAGTTCTACTTCTTCAAAGAGGAAGGGGTAGTCCTGTGTATCGTTCACGCTGATGGGGGCACCCAGAATAATCAGTAAATCTGCCTCGCGCACCTCGGGGGTGTTGAGCGCATCAATACCGGCGTCACGATATTCGACGTTAAAGCCGCGCTCAATGAGTAAATCTTCAAAGATACCAAGGTCTTCAAAGGCAACGTGGCGGACGGCGTAGACGGTGCGGGTCATGGTTCTCCCTGTATGTGAAGCGATTGACAGATAGCTTACCTGAGGGAGGGGCCTACCTTATAACCGCTGGACGCAAGACTCTGCCCGCCTGCCAAGAGAAGAGCAACCGGTAAGGCCGCTATGAGAAGACGGCGGATGAGAAGAAGAACATGGGAGTCCTCCATAGGCTGGTTGCTAGCAACATGAAGCAGACTTCCTGTTTAAATCTAGTTTAGAAATATTAGGCAGGTCAATGGCTGGTTAATGCTGGGCGTGAAAAATTTCTTGTAAATATCTAGTGCAAGTAAGTTGAGTGTAGTAGACTCAAGTTAAAGCTGAGTGGAGTACACTCAAGTATGAGCGAACTACCTACGCAAAAGGTAAAGGAGAACAATGAACGCACAATTTACGACCAAGAGCCAAGAAGCGCTCTCGGCAGCCAATATGAACGCCCAAACCGCGGGCAACCCCACCCTTGACACCTCCCACCTGCTCAAGGCCCTCATGGACCAGCGCGAGGGAGTGGCCGTGGCCGTTCTTAAAACCGCAGGTCTCGACGTTGAGGCCATCTCGCTGGCAGCCTCCACCGAGATTTCTAAACTCCCCAAGGTGCAGGGCGCCTCAGCCGCCCAAGCCCAGCCGAGCTGCGCCGTCCTCACCGCCATTCAAACCGCCCAAGCTAAAGCCGCCCAGTTCGGCGATACCTATATCTCCACCGAAATCCTGCTGCTGGCGCTCACCGCCGGTGATGACGCAATCGCCCGCGCCCTGCAGCAGGCCGGAGCCACCGAAAAGACCATTGAAGACACCATTCCGACCGTGAGAGGAGACCGCACCGTGACCACACCCGACCCCGAAGGAACCTTCGGCGCCCTAGAACAGTACGGCACCGACCTGACTGCCGTTGCCCGCGAAGGTAAGCTCGACCCCGTCATCGGGCGAGACAGCGAAATCCGCCGCGTGATCCAGGTGCTCTCCCGCCGCACCAAGAACAACCCAGTGCTCATCGGCGAACCGGGCGTCGGTAAAACCGCCGTCGTTGAGGGCCTGGCCCAGCGCATGGTCTCCGGTGACGTGCCCGAATCTCTGCGCGGCAAGACCCTGATATCCCTCGACTTGGGGGCCATGGTCGCCGGTGCCAAGTACCGCGGCGAGTTCGAAGAGCGCCTCAAGGCTGTGCTGGAAGACATCAAGAAGTCCGAGGGGCAAATCGTCACCTTCATCGACGAGATTCACACGGTCGTTGGGGCAGGTGCCTCCGAAGGGTCCATGGACGCCGGCAACATGCTCAAGCCCATGCTGGCCCGCGGCGAGCTGCGCTTGATCGGTGCCACCACTCTCGATGAGTACCGCGAGAACATTGAAAAGGACGCCGCCCTCGAACGCCGCTTCCAGCAGGTCTACGTGGGTGAACCCAGCGTCGATGACACCATCGGTATTCTGCGCGGCCTCAAGGAACGTTACGAGGCCCACCACAAGGTTGCCATTGCAGACTCCGCCCTGGTGGCTGCCGCCAACCTGTCGAACCGCTACATCCCCTCGCGTCAGCTGCCCGATAAGGCCATCGACCTGATCGATGAGGCAGCCTCCCGCCTGCGTATGGAAATCGATTCGGCCCCCGAGGAAATCGACGCCCTGCGCCGCGCCGTTGATCGCCTGACCATGGAAGAACTGGCCCTAGCCAACGAGACCGACCCCGCCTCCGTTGAGCGCCTTGAAGCCCTGCGGGCAGATATGGCCGACAAGAAGGAAGAGCTGGACGCCCTCAATGCCCGCTGGGAAGCTGAAAAGGCAGGTCTTAACCGCGTGGGCGACCTCAAAACCCAGATCGACGAGCTGCGTTCCAAGGCAGAAGTGGCCCAGCGCGAAGGCAACCTGGCTGAAGCCTCCCGCGTACTCTACGGCGAAATCCCCGCCCTCGAAGCCGAATTGGCCGCAGCCCAGCAGGCCGAGAACACCGCGTCCGAAGAGTCCATGGTCTCTGAAGAAGTAACCGCCGACGACATCGCCGAGGTGATTTCCTCCTGGACCGGCATTCCTGCCGGACGCATGCTCCAGGGCGAATCGGAGAAGCTCCTGCACATGGAAGACGAACTGGGCAAGCGACTCATCGGCCAGCGCCAGGCAGTCACTGCCGTTGCCGACGCAGTCCGCCGCTCACGTGCAGGCATCGCCGACCCCGACCGTCCTATCGGCTCCTTCCTCTTCCTCGGCCCCACCGGTGTCGGTAAAACCGAGCTGGCCAAGGCCCTGGCCGAGTTCCAGTTCGACGACGAGCGCGCCCTGGTACGTATCGACATGAGCGAATACGCCGAAAAGCACGCCGTTGCCCGTCTGGTCGGTGCTCCTCCCGGGTACGTCGGCTACGAAGAGGGCGGCCAGCTCACCGAAGCTGTACGCCGCCGCCCCTACTCGGTCGTGCTCCTCGACGAGGTCGAAAAAGCCCACCCCGAGGTCTTCGACATCCTGCTCCAGGTACTCGACGATGGGCGTCTGACCGACGGCCAGGGGCGCACCGTGGACTTCCGCAACGTCATCCTGATTTTGACCTCCAACCTGGGCTCCCAGTTCCTGATTGACCAGAACCTCGATGATGAAGCCCGCAAGAGCGCCGTCATGAACACCGTGAACGCCAGCTTCAAGCCGGAATTCCTCAACCGCCTGGACGAGGTCATCATGTTCGAGCCTCTATCAGCTGATGACCTAGCATCCATCGTAGGCCTGCAGATCGCCTCGATGGCCCGCCGCCTGGAAGACCGCCGCCTGACCTTGGATGTCACCGACGCCGCCACCGAGTGGCTGGGCCTTGCCGGCTACGACCCGGCCTACGGCGCCCGTCCGCTCCGCCGCCTCGTGCAGCGCGAAATCGGCGACCGCCTGGCTAAGGGAATCCTGGCCGGCGCCATCAAGGACGGTGACACCGTGCGCGTGGACGTCAACCCCGACGTCGCCGTGGACGGGCTGGTCGTTACTGCCGAGTAAAAACGGGGAATGACCCTATTGTTTCTCTCTTGACCCTACGGATTATCTCGGGGTCAAGAGAGAAACGATAGGGGCTTTGTCTTTTAAACTGGAAGAGTGAACCAGACCCAGCCTGCACCCAACACGATCGATACCCGATTTGCCGGGGCGTCCGCGTCCATCACCGCGCACGCCGATATTGCCGCCACCCACGCGGCAGCCCTGCGCTCCATCGACCGGGTGGTGGCAGAAACGGCCCAACCCACCGACCCGCAGGTAGCGGCGGACGGCGTCCGGCAGCTTCTTCACCAAGGGCAGGTTCTGGTGCTCACCGGGGCAGGAATCTCCACAGGCTCAGGGATCCCTGACTACCGTGGCCCCGCCGGGTCATTGCGCAACCACCGGCCCATGACCTACCAGGAATTCCGTTTCGACGAGGTGGCGCGGCAGCGCTACTGGGCCCGTTCCTTTGTAGGCTGGCGGACGATGAACCGGGCCCGCCCCAACACCGCCCACTACCTGCTCGCAGACCTCGAAGCCCAGGGGCACCTTGCCGGGCTGATTACCCAAAACGTGGACGGCCTGCATACCGCCGCGGGGTCCCGTAACGTTCTCCCCTTGCACGGGGACCTCTCCTGCATCGAGTGCTTAGACTGCGGGACGGACGAGAGGCGCACCTCCCTGGATGCCCGCATCGAAGCCGCTAACCCCGGCTACCTCGAACGCCTTGCCAGCACCACGCTGCAGGTTAACCCCGACGGTGACGCAGAGATCGACGCCCGTTTTATCCAGGATTTTCAGATGGTCGGCTGCCTGGCCTGTGGATCCACCAAGCTCAAACCCGCCGTGGTCTACTTCGGTGAGCCTGTGCCTCCTGCCCGCAAGCAGGCCGTGAAAGAACTGGGGGAGCAGGCACGCTCCCTGCTGGTGCTCGGCTCATCTCTGGCCGTGATGAGCTCCTACAAAATCGCCCTCGACTTCGCCCGCGCGGGCAAGCCCATCGCCGTCATCAACCAGGGCCCGGGCCGGGCGGACGCACGTGCCACCTACCTCTGGCGCGCCGACGTGACCGACGCCCTCTACGCCGTTACTGCCCCGCATGAAGGCATCTAAAACTTTTTCTTCTGTGAGTATCACCAGGTCAAAGGCACTGAAGGGGCTGCCTGTAGGTACTCATAAGTGAAGGCTAAGTACAACACAGGCTAAACACAGACTCTGGGAGAACACTGGTTATCAAGCAAAACAAGACCAGATACACCCCTCGGAGAACTCCCGTGAACACCATTATCACAGCAGCTGCCCTTGACCTCGTCGCCATCCTGATTCTGTGCGGCATGTACGTGGCCCGCCACCGCCGCCGCGACCTCGTCGTCTCATACATCATCATCAACGTGGGTGTCTTCGCCGTCACCGTCGCTCTGGCTACCGCCGACGCCACCAGCGCGGGCATGGGCATGGGCCTCTTCGGCGTACTGTCCATCATCCGCCTGCGCTCCACCGAGCTCGACCAACGCGAAGTCGCCTACTACTTCGCAGCGCTCGCCCTGGGCCTACTCATGGGTATCGGCCTCGAACCCATCGGGCTGGCTATCGGCCTCTCCGCCCTACTGCTGGCCATCATGTTCGTGGTTGACCACTCCAAGCTCATGACCACCCTGCGCAGTCAGACCATCATCGTCGACCGTGCTATTAGCGACGAAGAAGAACTCAAGGTCTACCTCTCAACCCAGCTGGGCTACAGCATTGAGAACGCTACCATCGCCGAGCTTGACCTGATTAACGACAAGACCATCGCCAATATTCGCTACACCGTGGGGGACTCTAAGAAGACTCTGCCCACCACCGGCTCCCTCACCAGCGTGCGTTAGTAGAGAGTGGCGAGTAGGACGCCCGCACCCGCTGTACTTGCCAGGGGCAGGTAAGCAGGGGGGCGGGCGTCCTTATTTTTTACCCATTGACAAGTGGAAATAAAAAGTTTGGCGTACATAAGTTCAAGCTAAGTTCACCACAGCTTAAACATAGCTTCGCCCACCAGACTGTTAACAACAGCCCGAACAGAGCACGAGAGAAAGACCATCATGACTGCTACAGCCTTCACCCAGAACACCGCAACCACCCTGGTACCGGCCCACTGGCCCGGCATCAGCCTGGACGAACTGAACGCCAAAGCAGCCATGCAGACCCGCGTTGACCGCAAGTACATCGTCGACGGCCTCTACGCCGCAGCGGTACTTTCCAACCTGCCCGCCGAGGCGTCCGTACTCGAAATCAACGGCGAACGCGACTTCGCCTACGATTCGGTCTACTTCGACACCGAAAACCTGGATTCCTACAAGCTCGCTGCCACCGGTCGTCGCAACCGCTACAAGATTCGCACCCGCTCCTACGTAGACACTGGCGACACCTTCCTGGAAGTCAAAACCGAGGGCGCCCGCGCGGTCACCGTCAAGGAACGCATCCCCTACCCCTCAGCCGACCGGGCCTACCTCAACGCCGCAGGCCGCGACTACGTCGAAGAATCCCTGCGCGGCCTCATCGATGCACCGGCAACCGCCTTCGAGCCGATTCTGACCACTGCCTACCGCCGCACCACCGTGCTGCTACCGGCGTCCGAACACAACCCGGTTGACTCCCGCATGACCATCGACACCCACCTGACCTGGACCCCCATGAGCGAACGGGCCCTGGGGCTTCACTCCCAGTACGAGGTAGGCACCGACTACACCGCAGCCGGCATGGTCATCATCGAAACCAAGTCGGGCTCCGCCCCCTCGGTAGCAGACAAGCACCTGTGGCGGGCAGGCATCCGCCCCTCCAAGATTTCAAAGTTTGCCACCGGCATGGCAGCCCTCAACCCCGATTTGCCCTCCAACAAGTGGAACCGAACTATCGCCCGCAACATGTACCTACAGCCGGTCGAAGCCGAAGCCCGCTTCGCGGCCCTGGCCAGCTAGCCCCACAAACTTTCCACAAACTAAGGCCAGAAAACAAAGGAAAAACCCATGAAGATGCCCGCAACCCTCACCAAAGCCCTGACCTCCGTAGCCCTGGTCGGCACTCTTGCCCTGGCAGGCTGCTCTGCAGGAACCACCGCAAGCTCCAGCACTTCAACAACCACTTCCTCATCAAGCTCAGCTGCGGCAACCGCTGTAGCCACTGCGTCCGGAACCACCGTAGCCTCCGTGATCAGCTACGACACCCACTACGACGCAGACGACCTCACCTGGGACGCCTCAACCGAAGCCACCATCGACCTCTCCAACCCCACCGCCACCGACAGCGTGACCGTTGAAAACGGCGTCATCACTATCACCGCCTCCGGTAACTACCGCCTCACCGGCACCCTGGCAGACGGGCAGGTTGTGGTCGCAGCCGGTGAAGAGGACGTCGTACGCCTAATCCTCGATAACGCCTCCATCACCAACAGTGACGGGGCCGCCATCGACGCCGAAAGCGCCAACGAAACCATCATCTACACCGAAGCTGGCACCACCAACACCATCGCCGACGGCTCTACCTACGCTGCAACCGGCACCGAAGACCCGGACGCCGCCCTTTACGCCCGCACCGACCTGACCCTGGCCGGTGAAGGCACCCTGACCGCCACCGGTAACTACGGCGACGGCATCGCCAGCGGCGACGGCCTCACCATCGCAGGCGGCACCATCAACGTCACAGCCGCAGACGACGGTATCAAGGGTAAGGACTACGTTGACATCCTCGGTGGCACCATCAACGTCACCGCCACTAGCGATGGCATCAAGGCAACCAATGACACCGACGCCGAACGCGGCTGGGTACGCCTGCTGGATGGCACCGTCACCATCAGCGCAGGTGACGACGGCTTCAAGTCAGAACGCGAACTTGAAATCGCCGGCGGCAGCCTGACCATCGAAGAATCGGTCGAAGCGATCGAAGGTCAGTACCTGACCATCAGTGGCGGCGTCACCAACGCTACCAGCTCCGATGATGGCCTCAACGCCACCATCCCCTCCACCGACTCCACCTCAACCACCACCTCCGGTGGCGGCATGAACCAGGTCGTTGACGCCTCCATCGCCATCACCGGTGGCGAACTCACCCTGAACATTGAAGGCGACGGCGTTGATTCTAACGGCACTGCAAAAATCTCAGGTGGCACCGTCATCGTCAACGGCCCTTCCACCGGCGGTAACGGCGCAACCGACGCCGCAGGCGGCCTGACCGTCACCGGCGGCACCCTGATTCAGGGCGACTCCGGCGATATGTTCGAGGGTATGGAAGGCACCTACGCCCAGTTCTCTGCCAGCGTCTCAGCGGGTGATACCGTCACCGTCACCAACTCCAGCGGCGAGGCCGTAGCAGAGTACACCTCAAGCAAGACCATCTCCCAGGTGGTCGTAGCAGGTAGCTCCATGACCGAGGGTGAAACCTACACCATCAGCGTCAACGGCTCAGAGGGCGGCACCGTTACCGCAACCTCCGGTGCTGCTGCAGGTGGCATGGGCGGCTTCGGCGGCCGCCCCTAAGGCCCCATAAACTCAGCCGGCGAGCTGACACTCGTACCTCATTCTTTCGCCGGCTGCCCTACTGCTCCGCGTCACCTCTTTCTGGTCGGGTGGCGCGGAGCTTCTCTTTGCCAGGAGGGGAGTTGCGTAAAATAAAACGACCGTTCTCTATATTTTTGCGGTTTTTAGTAGTTTCTTACATCTCATGTGGCGAACAGGCAAGCAAAGACGCGCAAAAACATGTACCCTTAGATACAGAAAAGACTGAAAGTTTTTCTGGCACACCCCTGCGCGCACGCGGGTGGCCAGATACGAGCGATAAAGAGGGGGTCTCGCCATGGGGCGCGGCCGTCAGAAGGCTAAAGCAACTCGGCAGGCTCGGGAGATGAAGTATTTCAGCCCCGATACCGACTACACTGCACTTGAGCGAGAGCTCAGCAAGAATGCTGGCTCTCAGTCTAAGTCGTCCGGTTATCAGTACGATGACGAGGACGATTACTCGGAATACGCAGACAAGTACGCCGACGATTATCAAGAGAAGTAACCCGCGTAGCACCACGCGGGTTCTTCCCGAATCATTTTTCTAGCCCGCCACCGCCCGCCGGTGGCGGGCTTTTGTGTGGCAGCGGTTGCAACATGTTGTGGCTACCGCCAAATGTGGCAGTGGCGCCGCCACATTTGGGGGTCAGCGCCGCAGTTAGAGAAGGGTTAGCGGTGGTGGGGGGGGGAGGGACACGGACGTCCGCGCTCGGCTAGGCGCGTCGCACAGAGCCGTCCGTCTTCGCAGCTCCTGGAGCAGTGCCGATAGTCGCAAAGCTGTCAAGCCCTGTGGACGATTCTTAACACATAGCGAGGCCGCTACGACATACAGGCTGATAAGGGCAAAAAATAGCTGAAGTTATCCACAGATTTACCGCCTCCTCTAGAAAACGTGAGGTCTGGTGGTCAAGGTAGTGGGTATGAGCAGGATATACGATCAGATCAAAACCTCATCGGAGCTGCAAGACGAAGGTATCAGCTCGTCCGAAATTTCTCGGCGGTGTCGACGGGGTCTACTATATAAGATTGCAACAAATGCCTACACACAGGTGCAGACGTGGCAGAGTTGGGATGGCCGCCACCGGTTTATGGCCCAGCATGTGGCGTTTATGAAGACGCACCCTCAGTATGTGCTGAGCCATTCATCTGCAGCTCTTTGGTGGGGAGCGCCTTTGTTAGAAGCACCCGCGAAGATGTGGGTGAGCAGCGCTTCTTCTGCTGTGCGGTCAAAACCGGGGGTACATGTGAGTAGGTCGCGCAAAGAGATCTGTGACCAGGCAGTACTGAATCAGGGGCTAGCTGTGACTACGCCTCTTCAGACGATACTTGACTGCTGCCAGAGTCTTCCTTTTTTGAGCGCTTTGTGCGTTGCAGACTATTTTCTGCACCACCGTTTAGTGCCAGCTGCCGAGCTGCGGAGTGCCCTGCTAAAAAGCAGCGGTAGGTATTCGAAACAGCGTCAAAAGATAGCTGAGTATATGAGCGAAAAATCTGAGTCACCTGCGGAGACGGTTGCACGGTATCTGGTGATTTCGTGGGGTCTGTCTCGGCCTGAGGAGCAGAAAGTTATTTGGGTGGGGCGGCGGTACTATCGTCCTGATTTTTTGTGGGAGGATGCCAAGGTTGTCCTGGAGGTCGATGGAGACGTGAAGTACTCGGGAGCTTATGGGCAGCCGGACCATGTGCTTCAGAAGGAGGTTATCAGTCAGCGTGACCTTGAGCTGCGAGGCTATCGTTTTGTGCGTGTTAGGTGGAGCGACCTGATGAATAACCCTGAGCTTGTGCGAAAGAACCTGGTGGATAAGGGCGTCCGCTGATGGGTGTTGGCCCAACATGTTGTGGCTACCGCCAAATGTGGCGGTGGTGCCGCCACATTTGGGGCTCAGCGCCACAGTTAGAGAAGGGTTAGCGGTGGGGGAGGGACGCGGACGTCCGCGCTCGGCTAGGTACGCTCGGTTGCAGTCACAGCTGGGTCATAGGTTAGACAAGCCTGCGTCATGGGTTAGCCGCTCATAGTTGAAGGTATGAACAACAGCGCAGACCAGAACACCCAGCAGACCCAGGCAGACCAGAAGACCAGCTGGATCAAATCTAAGACCACCCGCCGTACCGCCCTCATCGGCGGTCTGGGCCTCTTGGGCACCGCAGGCCTGGGTGGCGGCTGGGCCTACAACCGCTACCTGCGTGATCACACCGAAATCTCAGACGTAGCAGCCTACGAAGCCCAGGCAGCTTCTAACAGTACTACCAGCGCTGCGGCGGCGTCCGACACTGAACTGACCAACATGCAGGTGACCGATACCGGCGTCACCGCTGATAACGGCTCCATCGTCCTAAACACCATCGTGCTTAACGAGGGCACTAGCGACCAGATCACAGCCTACACCGCGGAGGTCAAGCTGGGGTCAGCGAGCATCCTGCGCTCGGCCTTCGCCAACAACCAGTTCGGCCTGAATATTGTGCAGAACCCCAGCGAAATGGCAGAGACTCACAACGCTATCTGGGCTGTCAACGGCGACTACTACGGCTTCCGCGAAACCGGCATCGTTGTCCGTAACGGCGTGGTCTATCGCGACTCTCCTGCCCGCACCGGCCTCGCCTTCTACGCCGACGGCAAGGTCAAAATCTACGACGAAACCGCCACCACCGCCCAGGCCCTCGTCGATGAGGGAGTGCTCAATACCCTCTCCTTCGGCCCGGCGCTGGTGGAGAACGGCACGATTCTCGATGGCATCGAAGACGTTGAGGTCGATACCAACTTCGGTAACCACTCTATCCAGGGCGAGCAGCCCCGTACCGCTGTCGGCGTCATCGGCACTAACCACCTGCTCTTCATGGTGGTCGACGGCCGCTCAGAGGGTTACTCCCGCGGTGCCACCATGACCGAGTTGGCTCAGATGATGATTGACGCCGGCTGCACCACCGCCTACAACATTGACGGTGGCGGCTCTTCGGTCATGCTCTTCAACGACTCCCTGGTCAACAACCCGCTCGGTAAGGGCAAAGAACGCGAAACCAGCGACATTCTCTACATCGCAGGAGCCTAAACGCCATGCTGATTCTGATTCCCGCCTACAAGCCCGATACCTCCCTGGTGCGTCTGATTGAAGACATAGACGCCCGTGCTAACGCTGAGGGCGCCACTGCCCGCGTGCTGGTGGTCAACGACGGCTCCGGCTCAGACTTTGCTCCTATCTTTGAGCAGGTCGAGCAGCTGGGTGCTCGGCTTGCCCCCGCACCCTCGGTTGAGCGCCGCTTCACTCGGTCGGGGCTGGTATCGGTGACTGTGTTGCACCTGCTCGCTAACGGAGGTAAGGGCGCAGCGCTGCGGGCTGGAATCTCCTGGGCTCAGACAGAAGCCCCGGGCGAGGTTGTTATCACCGCGGACGCTGACGGGCAGCACCTGCCCGCCGATATCCTGGCCGTGGGTAGGGAAACGGCGATGCAGGCGTCCGCCGGGCAAAAAACCCTGGTGATGGGCATACGCACCATCGCTGACCCAGCCGCCCCCGACACCCGGGTGCCGCTGCGCTCCTGGGTAGGGAATGCTCTCACAGCCGCGCTGTTTAGCCTGTCGACCGGGCAGGAACTGGCTGACACCCAGACCGGTCTGCGCGGACTCACCCCGCAGATTCTGCCCTGGGCGCTAGAGCTTCCCGGCGACCGCTACGAGTACGAGTTCAACATGCTGCTGCGGGCTTCGCGCTTTGGAGTTCAACTGACCCAGGTACCGATTACTAAGGTTTACGAGCCGGGTAACCCCACCAGCCACTTCAACCCGGTGCGGGACTCCCTGCGCATTTACGCCCCGCTGCTGGCATTTTTAGCGGCAAGTTTCTCGGGTTTCATCATTGATACGGTGGCTCTGATGGTGCTGGTTGCCTTGGGAGCGCCCCTGAGCCTGGCAGTCGTAGGCGCCCGCGTAACCTCGGCCCTGTGCAACTTTGCCCTCAACCGCATTGTCATGCACGACGGCGGGCCCCGCCCGCAGACCCACCACTCCCTGGGGCGGTACGCAGTACTAGCTGTAGCGATTCTGGCGACAAACACTGCTCTGCTGGAGGTTCTCACCTGGGTAGGGCTGCCGCTGCTGGTCGCTAAGATGCTGGTTGAGCTGGTACTCATCCCGGTGAGCTTCGCAGCGCAGCGCCGCTGGGTGTTTGCCGATCAAGAGCAGGGCACACCGACAAAGAGCGCGGACGCCGCCCTCCCCGCGCCTGCGCCGGGAGAGAAGGCAAATGAGCAGCAAGCCTTACTCAAGGTTGCCTAATTCTCCAATAGTTATGGACAACGGTGGTGGGGCCGGGGCTGTGTGGGGGGCGCACACCCCGGGGTATGTTCGGGGCGGGGG
>NZ_JAYWIX010000002.1:86623-392076 GCF_035916755.1 Rothia nasimurium
GTTCAATATTCCCACATTTGTTTTTAACACGGGTGGGGGCCCCTTTATTTTCCCCCCCCCCACCACCGTTGTATATGTTCCTGTAGGGCCTACTTGTAGGAGCCCAGCAGCACCGCCGCGCCGCCGTCCACGCCCTTAGCGCCCTGTACGTAGTCGGGGTTGCTCTTGTGCTCGCCGGTGTCCTTCTGTACGGTACCCAGTACCCAGGAGGGCAGGCCGCGCTTATTCAGGCGCTCAACAGCTGCATCGGCGACAGAGGGGTCAACCACGGCAATCATGCCTACACCCAGGTTCAGGGTGCGTTCCAGGTCAGCCTGGGGAACAGAACCCAGCTCACCGATCAGCTTGAAGATAGCGGGAACCTCCCAGGTAGAACGCTCCACCACACCTACGGTGCCCACCGGCAGCACACGAGCCAGGTTAGCGGCCAGGCCGCCACCGGTTACATGTGAGAAGCCGCGCACACCCGAGCCGGTCTGGCCGTCCTCACCGTTAACCGGGAAAGCCTCAATCAGATCCAGGCAGTCAGCGGTGTAAATGCGGGTGGGCTCCAGCAGCTCCTCACCCAGGGTACGGCCCAGCTCAGCCACCTCACGCTCGTACTCCCAGCCAGCAACCGAAAGTACCTTACGCACCAGGGAGTAGCCGTTGGAGTGAATACCGCTGGAGGCCATAGCAATCAGCACATCGCCCTCACGCACGCGGTCGGGCCCCAGCAACTCGTCAGCCTCAACAATGCCGGTAGCGGCACCTGCCACGTCGTACTCGTCCTCAGCCAGCAGACCGGGGTGCTCAGCGGTTTCGCCACCTACCAGGGCGGTACCAGCCAGGGAACAGCCCTCAGCCACACCGCGCACAATATCGGCGATACGCTCGGGCACCACCTTGCCGGTGGCAATGTAGTCGGTCATAAAGAGCGGGCGGGCACCGGTCACAACGATATCGTCTACCACCATACCCACCAGGTCATGACCGATGGTGTGGTGAATATCGAGCTTCTGGGCAATGGCCACCTTGGTGCCCACACCATCGGTGGAGGTCGCCAGGTAGGGCTTGCGGTAATCCTTGAGCACAGACAGGTCAAAGAGGCCAGCAAAGCCACCCACACCGCCCACTACACCGGCCCCGTGAGTTGCCTTGACGGCGTCCTTCATCAGCTCAACAGCGCGGTCGCCCGCCTCAACATCTACACCAGCCGAAGCGTAGGTAACTGCGTTCTGGTTCTCGCTCATTTAGCGGGCCTCTCGGTCAGTGCCGGTAGAATCGGCAGGAATCGTATCTTGGGGAAGGACTAAATCTTCAAGGTCTGAATCGGGGCCAGGCTCACAAGAGCCGGTGCCCGATGACGCCGGGGTGCCATCAAACTTGTGCTCCAGCGCCTCGGTGCCGGGGCGGGTTTCGATAGACACCGCCTTGGCCTTAGAAGGCTTCTGGGCAACAGGACGCTCCACCGTCACCTCGGCCGCGGTACCGGCCAGCGGGCCCCCCTTGGAATCATCGAAGATGGACTTGCCACGGCGGTCTTCACTGGGCAGCTCGATGGGGTACTTACCGGTAAAGCAGGCGGTGCACAGGCGCTCGCGGGGCTGCTCGGTAGCGGCAATCATGCCGTCTTCTGAGATGAAGCCCAGGGAGTCAGCGCCCAGCGACTTACCGATCTCTTCAATGGTCAGCCCATTCGCGATCAGCTCGGAGCGCGAGGCAAAGTCAATACCGTAGAAGCAGGGCCACTTGACCGGCGGGGACGAAATCCGTACGTGTATCTCTTTCGCGCCTGCCTCTCGTAGCATGCGCACCAGGGCGCGCTGGGTGTTGCCGCGAACGATAGAATCATCAATCACGACCAGGCGTTTACCCTCGACTACGGAGCGTAGGGGGTTGAGTTTGAGCCTAATGCCCAGCTGGCGGATGGTTTGCGAAGGCTGAATGAATGTGCGGCCCACATAGGCGTTCTTCACCAGGCCGTTACCGAAAGGAATACCCGACTCTTCGGCGTAGCCAATAGCGGCCGGGGTGCCAGACTCAGGGGTGGGCATGACCAGGTCAGCTTCTACCTTGTGCTCGCGGGCCAGCTGACGCCCCATCTCAACACGGGACTCGTAGACACTACGACCCGAAATCGTGGTATCGGGTCGGGCCAGGTACACGTACTCAAAGACGCAACCTGCGGGCTTGGCTTCGGCGAAGCGCTGGGAGCGCAGACCGTCCTCGTCGATGGTGATGAACTCACCGGGCTCAACCTCGCGCACGAAGGACGCGCCGACGATGTCGAGAGCGGCGGTTTCTGAGGCGATGACCCAGCCGCGGTCAAGACGACCCAGTACCAGCGGACGCACGCCCTGGGGGTCACGCGCTGCGTAGAGGGTGTGCTCGTCCATGAAGACCAGGCAGAAAGCACCTGAGAGGGTGGGGAGTAGGTCGAGGGCGGCTTCTTCGAGGCTGTCGAAGTCGTGGTCCTTGAGTAGGGCCGTGACCAGGGCGGTGTCGGTGGTGTTGCCCTGGGCGAGCTCGCCGCGTTCGGGGCGCTTGCCGCCGTTCTTAGCCAGTAGACGGTCGTAGAGGTCAGCCGAGTTGACCAGGTTGCCGTTGTGGGCCAGCGCTAGTGTGCCGTGGGGGGTGTCGCCCAGGGTCGGCTGCGCGTTCTGCCAGATGTTGCCACCGGTGGTGGAGTAGCGGCAGTGACCAACCGCCATATGGCCGCTCATTGAGTTGAGGGTAGCCTCGTCAAATACCTGGGATACCAGGCCAATATCTTTGTAGACGTTCAGGTGTTTGCCGTCGCTGGTGGCTATACCGGCTGACTCCTGGCCACGGTGCTGCAGGGCGTAGAGGCCATAGTAGGTGAGCTTAGCGATATCTTCGCCGGGGGCCCATACGCCAAAGACGCCGCATTCGTCTTTAGGTCCGTGGTCAACGGGGTCAAGGTCGAAGGATAGTTTTCCGTCAGGACGAGCCAAGGTGGTTTTCCGTCTCTTCTTGTGGGGTGGTTATCTCGCCGTGCAGCGTGGGATGGCGCACGTGAGCGAGCGAACATTACAAGTGTACCTGCCCAAGTGCTCTACTGATAAGTAAAGCCCACCTGCATCACCTCTTCAGTGATCAGATGGGCCTACTTTTAGTCCTGGCTACTGACAGCCCGGTAGGTGGTGGTGCGCTTGGTGGAACGCCGGTCAAGAATCAGGGCTAGCACTATGGCAAGGGCGGTGCACAGGGCACCGAAAATGACCGCCATTACGCCAAAGACAGCGCCGAAAGTATAGTTGGGGTTCTCCGGGCCGAGGGCTGTGACCACAAACGCTACAATCAGGCCGATGAGCAGACCGGTGACAGCAAAAGCCGGCAGGGACGGGGCACGGCGCACAGTGAGGTTGGCGCGGTCAGGTGCGGACGCCGGCGCAAAATGCTGGCCGGGAGCCGCCTGCTTCTCAGCCTCGGTGAGAGGAGCAGCAGGTTTGGTGGGGCGACGGAATCTCGACAGGATGCTCATAACTACTAACCTTACCAAGGCTAGGTTTATAAATCGTCTGTGGTCTGTGCTAACTCTAAAGCATGGAGAGACGTATACCTTTGACTTTGTGTATAGGCGCTTCCGCGACCGTGACGCTCGTGTTTGATGGGATGGCTAAGGGTTCGGTGCTCACCATGGGGAGGTTTTTCGTTGGGCGATGAAAGGATAAAAACCTGATAACGGCCGCCATCCCAGCCAGCAGCTCGAGCAGCCATGATAGCGTTACCAAGTTTGCGTTCATTTCGGTTGTTGCTTGCCATGAGCTGTTCCGCGTGTTCTTCGGTCCACAGCACATCATCACGTTTAAATTTAATCCGGGCTATTTCAGGCTTAATCTCTTTTTCAGAGTAAAAGGCCATATAGTTGACGTCTTTGAAGGATCTTCCGGCCTGACACACGTAGATATGGTGGTCGCAGTAAAGAGGCCAGGCCTCTTTCCCCGCTACTACAACGGTGTCTTCTGAGCTTACGGGCTTTTCTGCGTAGATAGCATGCACTCTCGATACAGATCGCATCCAGCTCTCGAACTGTGGGTCAATGTACCCAGCTAACTTAAAGATTCTTGTAACTTCAAAGAGAATGTCCGTATTAAGCAGAGAATCGTGATGGGCGATTCTATTTCTAAATTTTCTTACAGCCTCTAGCTCGACAGCGACGGACTTGCGCTTCCCTTGGTACGCATGCGGAAATGCTTTATGCAGGCACTTTTTCCATAGCTCATCGTATTTGCTTCCCAGTAGCCCTGACCAGAAGCCAAAAGAAAGAGACGCTGAAATCTGGTCCCGGTTATTTTGATGTACTTCAGGGAGTCGGTTCCGCCCTGTTGCTATCATTTCAGCAATGTGATGACTGATGAGTGGCTGTGAAAAAATCCACGGGACGCTTGAGGGGCTCTGTTCGTGGTATTCCCTGAGCGCCTTATCTATGGAATTACGTACCCCTACTTCAAGGTAGGCAATCAGCTCAAAACAAGTGCTCGCCATGCGATGGATCCAGGCGTAAAGTTCCAATGCTTCGGGATCTGAAGCTGTTTGTGCTCTGTAAGGCGAGAGACGTGGTTCGGAGAGAAGCTCCAAAATTTTTGTAATGTCCATCTCATTTTTATCAGGCATGTGTTCATGCTAGCATGAGTGTGAACGCCCCGGTGTGGCCTCTGCCTTGAGTAAGCCCCCGGGGCTTTTATTTTTAAAGAAGTGGCAGATAGTCGCTGAGATCTGCCCGTAGCCCGGACGCCGAAATCGCGAGGGCGGCACTCTGCCAGCTGGCATAACCCAGCGCGATAGCGCACCAGGTCAGCGGGTCGGTTTCAACAACATTGGGCGGGGTGCCGCGGGTATGGCGCGGCCCGGCGATACACTGGGTCACCCCCAGAGGCGGCACTCGTACTTCCACAGAATTCCCCGGGGCAAGGGTCGCCAGCTCCTCGAGCAGAAAACGGACGGACGCCGCCCGCACCCCGCGGGGCAGGGCAGCGAAAGCCGCGGCGCGGGCGTCCTCGTTCTCTGCTCCCTCAAAAACCTGCCGTACCTGAACGACGGCGGCGAGGCCGTCCGCCTCGGTAATCTTGCGGCGAATCGCCATTAGAGGAGCCCCTCAAAGGCAGCGCCCGGCTTGATAGAACCCACGGGCTGACCGCCGCCGGTGATAGGGAAGGTGGTCCCGGCAACTGCCCGGTCAGCTACCTCAGCCTCTACAAAACCTGCCACCTGGAGTGCCCGCACCGCCGCCAGGGAAGCAGCCCGGTTTGAGCCATCGAGCATCTTCAGGGCCACCGACGCGCCAGACCGCAACCCGATAGCGAGCACGCCTTCGGCACCGCGCTTGACCACGGCATCGAGAGTTTCAGCCAGAACCGTATCGGAGCCGCCGGTGGCGTGGACGTACTCGGGGTAGTCCACCATAGCGGTGGCCACGGTGGCTGCACGGGCATCGGCTTTAATGTTCTCAACCGCCGCGCCCAGGGTTGAATAGGCTCGGGCAAGCCCTACCAGGGAGGTTGCAGCTACTGGAGCGCCGCAGCCATCGACGGTGACGTGCTGGGGAGTTTCGCCCGTGAACTCCTCGAGGGTCTGGAGTACCAGTTCCTGTAGCGGGTGGGAAGGGTCGGTATAGTTCTCGGTCGGCCACCCCGACTTCACGCAGCCCCAGAGAAAAGCAGCGTGCTTACCCGAACAGTTGAAAGCTAGGCGCTGCTTGTCATGACCAGCCCTCACCAGGGTGTGGTAACTGGGCTCATCAGCAGGCCAAGCAGGCGGGCAGAGCAGGGCATCAGCGGTCAGACCTGCCTCAGCCAGTACCGACTGGGCCACCTTCATATGCTCAAAAGAACCGGTATGGGAACCGGCAGCCAGGGCAATTTGGGCCCCCTGGAGCTCAGCGCCCGCGTTCATCGACGCGATAGCCTGCAGGGGCTTGAGCGCTGAACGGGCATAGACCAGAGCCTCGGGGGCTCCCAGGCTTAGGGCGGTAGAACCGTCGGGCGCCAGCACAACCAGCGACCCCACATGGCGGGACTCGATAAAGTCACCACGGGTGACGACGGCCAGCTCTGCTGCCTGCTGCGCGGTAAAAGTCTGCATGACCACCAGTCTACTGGGTAGCCCTGGCCGCTGAAACGAGCGATGCCCGCACTTATTCTGATTTATCCGCAACTAGTTGCGGGTTTTTCAGAATAAGTGCGGGCATCAGCTGACTGGCCTTGCGAGATTAGCCGGGTGCGGCGTCCTCGCTACTGCTCCTTCTGCTGTTCAGAAAGGGCCTTGAGCGCCTCGCGGGCCGCGCGGGCAGCTCTCTGAGCCTCAACCTGGGCCTCGTCTGCCGCTGCTAGAGCCTGGTCGGCAGCAACCACAGCTGCCTGGGCCAGGGCACGCGTGGACTCCACCGCCACCACCTGGGTGGGGTTCACCGGACGCTCCGGAGCGGACGCCGGCTGCTGGGCGGGCGCCAGAGCGGACGCCGGTTCCTCAGCGGGTACTGCTGGGGTAGGTGCCTGCGTCGCAGCTACTGCCGGGGCCGCCTCTTCCTTCTGGGTCTGAACTTCGAGCTTGGTTCCCTCAACGTCCAGGTCGGGGAGTAGGCGGTCGAGCCAGGCTGGCAGCCACCAGGCCTTTTCACCCAACAGGTGCATGAGTGCCGGAATCAGGGTCATGCGAACCACGAAGGCATCGAGCAGAACACCGACCGCCAGAATGAAGCCGATAGAGGCAATCATGGGGTCACCCGAGAAAACAAAGCCGATAAAGACACCGGCCATAATCAGGGCAGCTGCGGTGACCACGCGGGCGCCGTGGTTGTAGCCCACCACAACCGAGGTCTTAGCCCCGCGACCGTGAGAGTAGGCCTCTTGCATGCCGGATACCAGGAAGAGCTGGTAGTCCATGGCCAGGCCGAAGAGAATACCCACCGCCAGAATCGGCAGGAAGGCAAGCAGCGGGCCGGGGGTTGAGACGTTGAAGAGCTCAGCAGCCCAGCCCCACTGGAACACTGCCGTGGTAGCGCCGAGGGCTGCCAACAGCGAGAAGAGGAAGCCCAGGGTCGCGGTCACCGGCACCAGAATGGAGCGGAAAACAAGAATCAGAACCAGCAGCGACAGACCCATGACCAGCGCAACATACACCGGCAGAACCTCAGCCAGGTTCTGGGCGATGTCAACAGACATCGCGGTCTGACCGGTAACGCCGAAGGTCACCTCACCGTTCTCGGTTGAGACGGTCATATCACGCAGGGCGTGCACCAGGTCAGTGGTTGACTCGGCGTTGGGGCCTTCATCGGGAATTATCTGGTAGAGCAGGGCGGAGTTGTCGTCAGAGATCATGGCGGGAATAACCGCTGAAACGTCACTCTGATCCAGAAGATCCTGACCCACCTCAACCTGCAGAGCCTTAGCCTGTTCCTCGGTGGTGCCCTCGGGCAGGCGGGCTGCCACCACGATGGGGCCGTTCTGACCCTCACCAAACTTGTCGGCAACGGTGGTGTACGAGATATAGGCAGCTGAATCAGTTGCCTGAGAGTCGCCAGCAGGCAGACCCAGACGCATATCGGTCACAGGCAGAGCCACAGCACCCAATGCAAGCACTACAGCGGCAACGGTAGCAACCGGCTTCTTGAGCACCAGACCAATCCAACCGCGGCGGGCCTCTTCATGGTCAGCCGCCGCCCGCTTAGCTTCTGCTCGAATGGAAGCCGCCTGGGCGTCGTCCCCGCTGGCAGCCTGCGCACCCGCCGCAATTTTCGCCCGCTGCTTTTTGCTCAGGATGCGCTCGCCCAGCAGGGACATCACAGCGGGGGAGAGGGTGGTGGCTACCGCCACGGCAACAGCAACCGCGAAGGCACCGGCGTTACCCATCACGCCCAGGAAGGGAATACCCACAACGTTTAGACCCAGCAGGGCGATGATAACGGTGGCGCCGGCGAAGAAGACCGCGCCGCCGGAGGTGCCGGTGGCCAGGGCAATGGATTCCTTCACGCCCATGCCCTTAGCGAGGTTGGTGCGGTGGCGGTTCAGAATGAAGAGGGTGTAGTCGATACCCACAGCCAGACCCAGCATGGTGCCCAGGGTGGGGGTAGTTGAGGTCATCTCAACGAGGCCAGACAGCGAAAGAACGGCCAAAGCAGAGGTACCCACTCCGATAACCGCCATAATAATCGGCAGGCCAGCAGCTACCAGGGTGCCAAGCATCAGAAGCAGAACGATAAAGGCAATGCCGATACCGATAATCTCGGCGGTTGCATTCATGTGGGGCTCAACGCCCTGCATGTACTGGTCGTAGGTGACGGTCAGGCCGCTATCTGCCAGCACATCAAGCTTCTGCTGGGTTTCTTCGAGAGTTTCTACCGGGATAGAACCGGTTTCAGCATCGAAGGTAACGGAGATAATAGCCGTGGAGTTATCCTCAGAAATCGCCACACCGCTCTGTGACATCTCGAGCAGGGAAGCGTTCTGCTCAAGGGTGCTCTTGCCGCTTTCTACCTGGGAGCGGGAGTCTTCGAGCTGGGCAAGACCGGCTTCATAGTCGGCTCGACCCTGATCAAGCTGGGCCTGGGCCTCTTCCAGCTGGGTGCGGCCCTGGTTGAGCTGCTCAGCGGTAGCGTCCAGTTGAGCCCGCTGGGCATCAAGCTGGGCCTGCTGGCCGTTGAGCTCACCAAAAGCCTCCGGCGGAGCACCCTCATCCTCAAGGCGGCTACGGGTCTCGTTCAGCTGATTCTGGGCGTCCTCAAGCTGGGCGTAGCCCTCATCGAGCTGCTGCTGAGCTGAATCCAGCTCGGCACGGCGAGCATCAAGCTCAGCCTGCCCCGAATCCAACTGAGCCTTAGCGGCATCAAGCTGGGCCTGGCCGTCCGCAAGCTGCTGTTCACCGTTAGCCAGCTCAGCCTGCCCAGCATCCAGCTGGGCCTGGCCGTCCGCAAGCTGCTGAGCCATAGCAAAGGGGTCGTTGACGGTATCAACACCCTCAACACCCTCAGCCTCAGTGGCGGCGCTGGCGACGGCAGCTTTTTGCTCATCGGTGAAGGTAGAGCCATCTTCGGTCTGCACAATAGCAGAGCCGGTACCCGCATTGAGATTCAGGTTGAAGGTATCGGTCAGCTCTTCCTGAACCAGCTGCGCCTCGGTGCCAGGAATAGTGATGGAATCGGTCAAATCGCCCTTAAAAGAGGCATAGGCACCGCCAGCTAAAGCAATCACCAGTGCCCAGACGCCGATAACGGCCCAGGCGCGGCGAGCTGCAAAGCTACCGACCTTGTAGAGGAACTCAGACATGGCCTGTCGGTTTCCCTTTCGTGTGGTTGTGTTTTCTCTTAAACGGTCTGGTGGGAGGTAACGCTGCCGTCAGCGGCAAATACCGGGGTTCCGGCTGCTACCTGGTTGATGGACGTATGAATATGTGGCACGAACATGTGGGGTTCGATCACCAGTTGCCCTTTTGCCCCGTCAGAGATGTTCTTGTCTAGCTCTTGGGCGAACCGAATAAAGGCAAAGACATAACCCATGAGCAGGTTGTAAGCGAAAAGGCCAAGGGCTAGTGACTGGTCGAGAGACAGGTCGGGGTAGAGCTGGTCAATTTCACTACAGAGGGCGTTGCAGATATCACCCAGGGTGAGGGTGACTTCGCGGGCTACCAGGTCAAATTCTTCTTCGATAAGTGCGGCCCCCAAGGTGATAAAGCGAGCGAGGTCCTGTTGCACCTTTTCGGTTTCAACCGCATCATGGAAGTGTTGCACCAGGGCCTGTGGGAGGTCTTCGATAGCAAGATCTCTGGGGAAGGGGGGCTCGTCGATGCAGGGTTCTAGGTGGGTTGAGAGCTGGTAGGTGAGGGCGTCCTCAAGTTTTTTGAAGTGGTTGAAGACGGTGCGTTCTGAGACCCCTGCTTGTTCTGCTAGGGCTGAGGCAGTTAGGCCTGCTCGTCCGGTGGTGAGCACAAGGTGTTCAGCGGCTGCGGCGATTTTTAGTTTGGACGCCGTCGAGCGAGCTCTGCGCCGGTCGAGGGGAGGGGTGTGTTTCAGCATGTATTTACAGTAACTGCAATATTGCAGGAACTGCAAATAGTTGGAGTGTGGGGTTGGGCACGAGCGAGTGTTGGGCGCGGCTGGCGCAAGTCTTCCGCATTTATTCTGATTTACCCGCAACTAGTTGCGGGTAAATCAGAATAAATGCGGGAGGTGGTGAGTGTGTGAGTCGAGCGGTTTCAACTGTGACCTTCTGTTGCAATTTTTTCCACAGGTTTGATGCATGCCCTGACAAAGTGGAACTGAAGTTATCCACAGGTTTGAAAATAGTGCTTGAGTGCTCACTGCTGCTCTGCGACAGTAGTCCCATGCACGAGAGAATTGAACGCGTTGCCGCCACAGTGAAAACATCTCAGCAGCTCAACCTTGAAGGGGTCAGCAAAAACCTCATCGGCGCCATGCACCGGCGGGGTGAACTCATTAGGCTGACGCGGGGTGTCTATGTTTCAGCTGCAGAAGGCCGGCAGTTCACGCCCGAAGAGCGGTGTATCGCTGTGACGATAGCGCTCGCGATGTCTCATCGGCAGGCGGTACTCAGTCACGCATCTGCTGCGCTGATGTGGGGTGCTCCGCTCTTCGGGCTGCCTGCCAAGGTTGAGCTGTCCCTTCCCCGTTCTAACCATCGGTGCCATAGCCAGGCTAGGTACCATAGTACCCGGTCGGACGCGTGCGAGCTGGCTCGTACGGTAGCTGGTTTTTCGGTCACAGACCCGTTAACGACGATTCTTGATTGTGCCCGAACTTTACCTGCGGTTCAGGCTTTGGCGATTGCAGATTATTTTCTGCACCGAGCTCATGCGAGTTACCGCGATGTGCACACTCGGCTTATAGAAGCTAGCGGCTACGGGACGGGTAGCTTTTCTCTCATTGCTGAGGCCATGAGTGCTTTGACCGAGTCGCCTCTTGAATCGCTGGCGATGTTTAGAATTGTGCAGTCAAAGCTTGAACGCCCTCGTCAGCAGCTAGAAATTTGGACTCACGACGGCCGGGTGCACCGCTCAGATTTTGCCTGGGAAGCACTGAAACTCTTGTTGGAGGTCGACGGCCTGCATAAGTACTACGGTGCCTACCGCCCGGCCGAGGAGCAGCTTCGTCGGGACGCCCTGCGGCAGCGTTCGCTTGAACTGATGGGGTGGACGGTCGTTCGGGCCACCTGGGATGACCTGATGAATAGACCGCAGACAGTTATTCAACGACTCATGCGTGCCGGGGTGAAGAAAATGGAGCAGTGACTCACAGTTCTCCCCGCACTTATTCTGAAAACCCCGCAACTAGTTGCGGGTAAATCAGAATAAATGCGGTAAGTAGATGGGGGCGGACGCCGCTACGCACCTACCAGCCCCGAGCGGACGTGCCGGGGCGGGCGTCCGCAAAAATCTATCGGTAAAAACCGCCCAAACTGCGGTAAAAACTTCATCAAATTGTGACCTTGCCGGTAGCCTAAAAGAATGAAGGTTTTGGTACTGGGCCCCGGCGGTCGTGAACACGCAATTATTCGAGCACTCCTGAAAGATTCAGCCGTTACCGAGGTGCACTCAGCCCCCGGCAACGCGGGCATCGCCCAAGACGTGCCCGTGCACGCTATTGATGCAAATAACCCCGAGGCAGCCCTTGCCCTAGCCACCGAACTGGCTGCTGACCTGGTCGTCATTGGCCCCGAAGCGCCCCTGGTTGCAGGCGTCTCAGATACCCTGCGCGATGCTGGCTTCCCCGTCTTTGGCCCCTCCAAGCCTGCTGCCCTGCTCGAGGGCTCCAAGGCTTTCGCCAAGGAAGTCATGGCCAGCGCCAATGTACCCACCGCTATGGCTAAGGTCGCCACCAACCGCGAAGAAGCAGAAACCGCTCTCGCTATCTTTGGTGCCCCATACGTTGTTAAAGATGACGGCCTAGCAGCAGGTAAGGGCGTCGTTGTCACCGAAGACTTCGATGCTGCCCTAGCCCACGCTGAATCCTGCTTTGCAGCTGGCGGTAGCGTCGTCATTGAAGAGTACCTCGACGGCCCCGAAGTCTCCCTCTTCGTCATCTCAGACGGCAGCATCTGCCTGCCCCTCTCACCTGCCCAGGACTTCAAGCGTATTTTCGATAACGACGAGGGCCCCAACACCGGTGGTATGGGTGCCTACACCCCCCTGCCCTGGCTACCCGAAGGTTTTGTCGAAGAAGTCATTGAGCGCGTCGCCCAACCCACCGTTGATGAAATGGCCCGCCGCGGCACCCCCTTTGTGGGTGTGCTCTACTGCGGTCTGGCAGTTACCTCTCGCGGTATCCGCGTGATCGAATTCAACGCCCGCTTTGGCGACCCCGAAACCCAGGCAGTGCTGGCCCGCCTGCGCACCCCGCTGGGTGGTGTCCTTCTGGCAGCGGCCAAGGGCGAGCTGCCCGCCGACCTTGCTCTCGACTGGGACCCCCGCACCGCCGTTGACGTGGTCATGGCAGCAGAGAACTACCCCGATACTCCCCGCAAGGGAGATACCATCACCGGCCTGGACGCCGCCAACCAGCGCGAAAACGTGCACGTTGACCATGCAGGTACCGCCCTCGATGGTGAAGAGATTGTCACCGCCGGTGGCCGTGTGCTGGCTGTCGTCGCCCTGGGCGAGAACCTCACCGAAGCCCGCGAGGCTGCCTACGCCGGTGTGCGCGACATTGCCTGGAAGGGCGCCCAGTACCGTTCAGACATTGCGTTCGCTGCCGCCGAGAATCGTATTCAGATTCCCGCCCAGAACTAACCTCCCCGTGACTGCCCACCGTACCCCGCGTGGGCAGTCACTTTTATCATTACCCCACACCCCACCTGCACACCCCCCAGGAGAAGAGCATGAGCCATACCCCCGTAGACATTCCCGGCTGGAAGCACGTGTATTCCGGCAAGGTCCGTGACCTCTACATCCCCGATGAGGATACCCAGGACGTTACCGGCCTGAACGTGAAGGACGACGCCGAACTGCGTGCCGGTTCTGTGATGGTGGTTGCCACCGACCGTATCAGCGCCTTTGACCAGGTGCTTCCCACCGAGATTCCCGATAAGGGCAAGATTCTGACCCAGATGTCCCTCTGGTGGTTTGAGCAGCTCAAGGGTGTGCCCAACCATGTGCTGTCTACCGACGTGCCCGAGGTGGTGGCAGGCCGCGCCATGATCTGTAAGTCTCTGAATATGTTCCCGGTTGAGTGCATCGTGCGCGGCTACCTGACCGGCTCGGGCCTGGCTTCTTACCGCAAGACTGGCAAGGTCAATGAGTTTGAACTGCCCGCTGGCCTGGTGGATGGCTCCCGCCTGGAGCCTGCCCTCTTCACTCCCACCGGCAAGGCAGAGGTGGGGGAGCACGACGAGCCCATCACTCGTGAAGAGCTCGACGCTGAGGTGGGGGAGGCTATCGCCGACCGCCTGCAGGAACTGACCCTCTACGTCTACGAAACCGCCGAGAAGATTGCCCGTGAGCGCGGTATCATTCTGGCTGACACCAAGATTGAGTTCGGCACCGACTCCTACCGCGGTGAGATCACCCTGGGTGATGAGGTGCTGACCCCCGATTCATCGCGTTTCTGGGATGCCAACGACTACGAGCCTGGCCGTGCCCAGGCGTCCTTTGATAAGCAGTACGTGCGCGACTGGCTCAAGAGCGAAGAGTCGGGCTGGGACGGCACCGGCCCCGTGCCCGAGCTTCCCGCCGAGGTCGTGGAGAAGACCCGTGCCCGCTATGTTGAGGCCTACGAGCGTTTGACCGGGCAGAAGTTCGGGGCTTAGACCTGCGTATCGCGTACCTTCTGGTGGTACTCGTAGTGGGCGGCCCCGATTTCTGAGAGGGCGTAGAACCAACGAATGTGCTCAGCGACTGTTCGCTGGGCACGTTCTGCATCTCCGGCAATAACCGCCGCGTAGATGGCCCGGTGCTGGTCCTGTAGTTCCCGTTTAGTTGCTTCCCAGTCGTCGAGGTAGGGCACGGCCTCCTGCACGTAGCCCACGGTGGCTAGGTGTAGGGAGTCAATGACGGTGTCCATGACGATATTGCCACCGAGGGAGGAAATTTCGTAGTGGAAGCGGGTGTCGCAGAAGTGGAAGCGGTCATCGCTGATATCTGCGTGGTCCATTTCTTCAAGGTACTGCCGGGCGGTTGCTAGGGACGCGGCGTGTTCGGGCTGGTGGGCTACATCGGCGGCGCGGGCGGCGGCTTCGCCTTCGAGCAGGACGCGGGTGCTCACGATATCTGCGACCGGCAGGGTGCGGGTGGCGATGTGCATGCGCAGGGCCCAGCCGAGGGCGTCGGAGGGTTCAGAGACCACGACAGCGCCGGCCTTGGGGCCTGAGCCCACACCTGACCGAATGAGCCCTACCGCGGAGAGAATGCGCAGGGCTTCGCGCACCGAGGCCCGTGAGATGCCGTATTCCTCTGCCAGGGAGCGCTCACCGGGCAGGCGGTCGCCGACGCGCAGCTGGCCGTGGCGCAACCGGTGTTCGATGGACTCGAGCAGGGCGGTGTAGGTGGGCTCTTTTTCTTTCACGCGCTGTCTTTCAGGTGGGGTAGGTACATAGACAAGGTATAGGTAAGGGCGGTGCAGTTCCACCGTGTGTTACGTGGGACTGCACCGCCCTTTGTGTGCCTAGCTCATAGGTGTGAACCTGTGATTAGTGACCGGTGAGGTAGGGCTCAACCAGCAGACCGGAGAGAACGGTTGCCTGGAGTAGGACCAGGGCACAGACGGCCAGCAGCAGGATGAAGGACCAGCCGAGAACTGCCTTGAAGATTTCGGACTCCTTGCCTTCCATGTTGACCGAGGTGGCCGCAATGGCGAGGGACTGGGGTGAAATCATCTTGCCAACTACACCACCGGTGGTGTTAGCTGCCAGCATGAGTTCGGGGTGGGCACCGGTCATGCCGCCTTCTTGCAGGTGCTCAGCGGCGGTGACCTGGAGCTTGGAGAAGAGGGCGTTGGCTGAGGTGTCGGAGCCGGTGACGGCGGTGCCGACCCAGCCGAGGACGGGTGCCAGGAAGGCGTAGGCTACGCCGAGGGAGGCGACGTATTCACCGATGGCAACGGTCTGGCCGGAGTAGTTCATGACGAAGGCCAGGGCCAGAACCAGGGCGATAGTGGCGGCTGACCAGCGCATCTTGTAGGCTACGGCGCCGATTTCCTTGAAGGCGTCGGCGATGGAGAGCTTGTACTTGCCGTTTTCGTTGAAGATGGCGTAGAGGATGGTGACCAGGATGCCGGAGATCAGCAGGTAGGTGCCGGGGTTGTTGAGCCAGGACCAGACGTAGACGGTATTGACGGGGTCGCCGGAGGCGGTCAGCAGGCGCTCGGAGAGCAGGGGCATCTTGAACTCACGGGCGGTCTCCTTCATCCAGTTGACCAGCGGGGTGTAGAGGTTTGCGACACCGAAGATGATGACAACGACCAGGTAGGGCATGAGGGCCATCCAGATGCGGCGGCCGGGCAGGTGCTCAACTGCGAGGGGGGCAGTGATGCCGTAGCGTTCGCGCACGCCTTCAACGCCGCGGGGCTTGACGAAGCGCAGGAAGACAACGGCTGCTGCGATGGAGACGATGCAGGCTACGACGTCGGTGAGCTGGTAGACGAAGTAGGTTGCTGCCCACCACTGGGCGATAGAGAAGGAGGCGCCGATGACGGCTGCGTGCATCCAGGCGTCCTTGAGGCCCTTTACGCCGTCGAGGATCCAGAGCAGGATGAAGGGCACGAAGAAGGCGATGAAGGGGGCCTGGTGGCCAACGAGGGCTGCGATGACGGTTGCGTCCTTGCCGCCGACTTCACCGGCGGTGGTGATGGGGATAGCAACGGCACCGAAGGCTACGGGTGCGGTGTTGGCGATGAGGACGGTGGTGGCTGCCTTGAGGGGCTTGACGCCGAGGGCCAGAATCATGGTTGCGGTAATAGCAACGGGGGCACCGAATCCTGCGAGTGCTTCGAGCAGGCCGCCGAAGCAGAAGGCGATGAGGATGGCCTGAATGCGCAGGTCGCCGCCGCCGATGAGGTCGAAGGTGCGGCGCAGGTCTTCAAAGCGGCCGGAGAGTACGGTGACCTGGTAGAACCAGATGGCCATGAGGATAACCCAGACGATGGGGAAGAGGCCGTAGATGCCGCCGCGGAAGGCAGACATACCGGCGAGATCCCAGGGCATGCCGAAGCCGAAGATGGCAACGAGCAAGGCGACCAGCAGGGAGACCAGGCCGGCGACGTGGGCGCGGGCCTTGAGGCCGAGCAGCATGATAAAGAATGCCAACAGCGGCAGGGTGGAGACCAGGGCGCTGAGCGCGAGGCTTCCTCCTACGGCGTCGGTTACAGCGGTATAGGTATTTTCCACCGTATTCTCCTTAGTGATGTGTGGTATGGCTCAGCGTCACATCTGTGGGGCGCTGAGCCAAAAAATATGAGGCCTAACCTCCTGTGGTCAGACCATTGTTTTTCGAGGTCTACGTTACATGAGGCAGTTCACTTTCGCCAAGTTGTGGCCGCATCTATTTGCGGTATTTTTTTCGCCCCTGTGGTTTTGTGGGTTTTCGGGGGTTTTGGGTGCGCTCTTGTGTTGGTATGCGCCTGTTTGTATGGTTCTTGGGGTGCGCGGACGCCCGTGGCGGGGGAGCCGGGTTCTTTCAGCTTCCTTTATGTGGTCAGACCGTTAGTTTATTTGCATAAGAAAATATGCCCTATTTAAAGTATCGAAACACCGACCCCATCGTGTTAAATGAGGGAGTAGGAAAAGAATCTAACAGGCACCCTGCCTGCCCTTCCTCTCCCACCCGGCCACCGGCGTCCGCGCCCCTGAACCGGTAAGGAAGACGCGGGCTACCCATGCCGCACAGAAGAAGAGAGAACCAACATGCGTGTCGCACTGTTTTCAACGTGCATCGTCGACGCAATGTACCCCAAGGTAGCTAAGGCTACCGTTGACATCCTGGAGCGTCTCGGCCACGAGGTCGTCTTCCCGCAGGGCCAGACCTGTTGCTCCCAGATGCACGTCAACTCGGGCTACTTCGACGACGCCTACCCCATCGTCAAAACCCACGTACAGGCCTTTGAAGAATGGGACTTCGACGCCATCGTTGCCCCCTCAGGCTCCTGCGTAGCCTCCCTGGGCCACCAGCAGCCTATGATCGCAGAGCGGGCAGGTGACGACGCCACCGCCCGCGCTGCCGCCTCACTGGCTGCCCGCTCCTTCGAGCTTTCCCAGTTCCTCATCGACGTCTGCGGCATCACCAACGCAGCAGAACAGCTGGGCTCCTACTTCCCCGAGAAGGTCACCTACCACTCCTCCTGCCACGGCATGCGCCTGCTGGGTCTGGGCACCCGCCAGGAAGACCTGATCCGCACCGTTGAGGGCCTGGAATACACCCAGATTGACGGTCTTGACCAGTGCTGCGGCTTCGGCGGAACCTTCTCCTTCAAGAACGCAGACACCTCCGGCGCCATGGTTGCCGACAAGGTAGAGAACATCGAAGCAACCGGAGCATCGGTCTGCACCGGCGGCGACTCATCCTGCCTGATGAACATCGGCGGCGCTCTCTCCCGCAAGAACTCACCCGTACAGACCGTACACTTCGCCGAGATTCTTGCATCCACCAAGGAAAACCCGCTCAAGGTCACCGGCCCCGTAGCTGTTACCGCAGGAGGTAAGTAAAGCCATGTCAACCACCGCACTCGGCATGCCTAAGGTCCGCCACGGCGTCGGCAACATCTTCGAATTCGAGCCCTTCCCCGAATATGCAGAGAAGGAACTCCAGAACGAGCAGCTGCGCGCCAACCTGGGCTTTGCTACCCACAAGATCCGTAACAAGCGCGCCGCCGTCATCTCAGAACTGCCCGACTGGCAGGATCTGCGCACCGCAGGTTCCATGATCAAGCAGAAGGTCATGGCCAACCTCGACACCTACCTCGAAGAGTTCGAAAAGAACTTCACCGCTCGCGGCGGCCACGTGCATTGGGCCCGCGACGCCCACGAGGCCAACGAAATCGCCCTCAAGCTGATCCAGGCCGAAGGTGTCACCGAGGTCAACAAGATTAAGTCAATGGCCACCGCTGAAACCGGCCTCAACGAGTTCCTCGAAGAGCACGGCATCCACGCTATTGAAACCGACCTGGCAGAAGAAATCGTCCAGCTGGGCGACAACGACCGCCCCTCCCACATCCTGGTGCCCGCAATCCACCGCAACCGCACCGAGATTCGCGACATCTTCCTCAAGAAGATTGATGGCGTCAACCCCAACCTCACCAACGACCCGGCAGAACTGGCAGAAGCCTCCCGCTTCCGCCTGCGCGAGAAGTTCCTGACCAACAAGGTCGCCATCTCAGGCGTTAACTTTGGTATCGCCGAAACCGGCACCATGACCATCGTTGAGTCTGAGGGTAACGGCCGTATGTGCCTGACCTTGCCCGATACCCTGATCACCTTCATGGGCATTGAAAAGCTGCTGCCGACCCTGCAGGACCTCGAAGTCTTCACCCAGCTGCTGCCCCGCTCGTCCACCGGTGAGCGTATGAACCCCTACACCTCCATGTGGACCGGTGTAACCCCCGGCGACGGCCCCCAGAACCTGCACGTCATCCTGATGGACAACGGCCGCACCGCAGCCCTGGCCGACCAGGTTGGCCGCCAGGCCCTGCACTGCATCCGCTGTTCAGCCTGCATGAACGTCTGCCCCGTCTACGAACGCGCAGGCGGCCACGCCTACGGCTCCACCTACCCCGGCCCCATCGGCGCAATTCTCTCCCCCCAGCTGGGCGGTATCGAGAACGAGTACAACTCCACCCTGCCCTACGCGTCTTCCCTCTGCGGCGCCTGCTACGAGGCCTGCCCCGTCAAGATCAACATCCCCGACGTGCTGGTTCACTTGCGCGGCAAGGCTGTTGACCACGAAAAGGCCCAGGGCGAATTCGCCGGTGGCAAGAAGGACCGCCACGTGCAGATGGACGCCATGATGTTCGGCGCCAAGAAGCTCTTCAGCTCAGGTGCCCTCATGGCCCTGGCTACTAAGGGCCTTCCCGCCTCCAAGCTGATTACCGGCAAGAAGGGCAAGATCACCAAGCTGCCCGGTATCGTTGGCGGCTGGACCGAATACCGCGATATCCCGGCACCCCCCAAGACCTCCTTCCGCAACGAATGGAAGAAGGAGCGCGGCTCTTCCCCCAAGCGTGTAGGCGGCGAACGCGTTGACCTGCAGGCCATTATTGCCGCTAACCAGGCCAAGATCGCCGAGGCCCATGCCAACGCTGAGACCGCTAACCCCATCGCCCCCAAGGAGGCCAACTAATGTCTGATGCAAAAGCAGAAATCCTGGGCCGCATCCGCGCCTCCCTCTGGGACAACCCCCAGCCGGCTGAGCCCGTCCGCGCCTACCGCCGCGAAAGCGACAAGGGCACCGAGGAAATCATCAAGATGCTGGTCGACCGCCTGATCGACTACAAGGCTAACGTCTACCACGAGACCGAAGAAACCATCGCCGCCCGCGTGGGTGAGCTGCTCGGCAAGTCCTCCCGCTACGTGGTACCCACCGGTCTCAAGACCGAGTGGCTGCCCGAAGACACCGCAGCCCGCTCCCGCGTGGTTGACTCCGGTAACGCCAACAAGCCCGGGGCCCTCTCCGTGCGTGAGCTCGATGCCATCGACGCGGTGGTCACCTCTTCGACCGTCTCCTGCGCTGAAACCGGCACCATCGCCCTGAACAGCACCGAGACCGAAGGCCGCCGCGCCATCACTCTGGTGCCCGACCACCACATCTGCGTGGTTCCCGTCGATACCATTGTCGAGCTAATCCCCGAGACCGTGGCCCGTCTGAACTTCGACAAGCCCATCACCTGGATCTCAGGCCCCTCAGCGACCTCAGATATCGAGCTGATCCGCGTTGAAGGTGTGCACGGCCCCCGTAACCTGGACGTTATCATCCTCAAGTAGGCTGATGCCCGCTCTGTGATAGAAGGGCCCCCTTGCTCAGGCAAGGGGGCCCCTTTTATTGGGTGCTTTAAGGGGAAGCTAGGAATTCGGGCGCTTGATCACGGGAAGGGCGCCCGTTGCCGCCCGCACCGCGGCGGCCCGCTCTAGTTTCTTAGCGCTGCGGCGCTGCCGCGAGCTTGAGCCGTCATGGGCTTCTGAGCTGCTACCGGCGTCCTTACGCCCTACTGCCCCGATGGCCGAGGCCCACAGGGGGAAGAGAAGGACGGTCAGCGCCCCACCTGCCACTAGCAGGGAGGCGTTTTGTTCGCTGAGTAGGTCGTTGGCCAGCGCCACTTCGGTGACAGCAACAATGATGGGCAGACCCGCCGCAGAGTAGAGACCCAGCTGCAGCTTTTCCTGCACGGTGGTGAGCCCCGAACCGGTGTCAAAGAATTTTTCGGCGGCAAAGACCGGCAGACCGCGCACCACCAGAATGCCGAGCACGATGCCGGCAAGAAGCAATGGCTGCTCCCAGATAACCGATACCTTAATGCCCATACCCGAGCTCACGAAGAAGAGGGGAATGAGGAAGGAAAAGCCCAGGGCCTCAAGGCGCTTGGAGAAGGGCTCGAAGGCGCCCTCGGGGGTAAGGGAGCGAAGGATGATGCCGGCAGCAAAAGCACCGAGCACCACATCGAGCTCAAAGACCGCGGCGACCATCATGAGGGTAGCCAGAAGGAACATGGCCAGGCGGAGCATGGTCTGGCTGGTGGTGTTAGCCTCAGCAGCCATGGTGCGGCGCAGGCCCGGAATATGCTCGAAGAGGCGGTGGGGTACAACCGCTGAAATGACAGCAATGACCATAAAGGCCAACAGAATCAGCACCGCAACCCAGGGGGCGTGCGATGAGAGCAGCAGGGACATCGCGAAGATAGGGAGAACCTCGCCGATAGCCCCGTGCACCATCACCCCGTCGCCGACTTTCGTGCCCGCCTTTCCGTGGCTCTTGAGCAGGGGCAACAGGGTGCCCAGGGCGGTTGAGCTCAGGGCAATGCCGACGACCGCGTAGGTAGAGAAAGAACTCGAAAACTGGGAGAGGCTCATGGCCAGAATCAGGCCGAGGGTGAAGCTCACTAGCCAGGACCCCACAGCGAAAGCCCCCTGGCGTCCGCGCAGGGCTCCAGCGTTAATTTCGTAACCAGCCAGCAAAAAGAGTAAGCCCAGGCCCAGATCCTTCACCAGAGCAACCCCGCCGTCGGTGCTGGCAAACCCTAGCACCTGCGGGCCGATGAGTACGCCGAAGATAATCAGGAAGACAACATCAGGGATTTTCTTCTTCACCAGGGCGGACGCCAGGGGCGCCAGTAGGGCAGCGGCAGCTATCCAGAAGATAGAAACATACTCGCTGGTCGCCGAAGAACCGGCGGCCAGAAGGACGACGTCGGTGGAGTGAGTGCTCATAGTGACTTTCAAAGAGGTGAGGGGCAACCTAACCAGTGTGCCATGGGTGCCCCTGCCCGCGCAGGGTGGTGGGGCAGTGTTAGGCTAAAGCAGGTATTTATTGAGGAGTATTGCGTGACCGACCTAAAAACCGCAGGCCGTGTTATCGGTATTGACCTGGCTCGCTGTGCTGCCCTGATCAGCATGTTTATTGCATACTGTGCTCCAGTCAGTGGCCCCAGGGATGTCCTAAATCTCAGCGAGTTCTTGGCCACCCCGCTCTTTGCCTTCCTCTTGGGGGCGGGCGCCTTCTTCTCATCTCAGCGTATGAGCTTCCCCGCCCTCTTCGCCTCCTCGGTGGTGCGGGCTATCGCCCTGGTTGCTCTGGGGCTCTACATCGGTACCTGGGGCGCCCAGGTCGATATCGTGCTGGAATACCTGGGGCTGCTGAGCCTGCTCATGGCCCCTCTTATCTTCCTGCCCTCCTGGGCCCTGGCCCTCCTGGCTGTGGGCAGCTGGTGGTTTGCGGCGTCCGCCCGGGCCTACTTCCGCCCCCAGGCTATGCAGGCATCTCTCGACGGCAGCTACACTGCCTACCTCTACGAGTGGATGTTCACCGGTCAGAACTACCAGGTTTTTACTCTGCTGACCTACGCCTGCATCGGTGCGGTGATTGTCTTCCTCATCGAACGCTGGGGCGTCTGGGGTGATGTAGCCCTGGCCCTGTTGGGAAGCCTGGCGACCGGCGGTCTCTTCTGGTACTCCCGTTTTGCTGTTGCAGAGTTCCTTCCCTACACCTCCAGCCGGCTTGAGATTGCCTTTAGCCTGGCAGCCTGCCTGGCGACCGTGGGCTGGTGCTGCCTGCTGGCGCGCGCTCTGGCCGGGCGGGAGCACCTGGCCGGTGCCCTGGTGGGAGCCGGGCGCATGACCCTTTCCCTCTACGTGCTCCAGATTGCCGTGCTGGCCCTGTACGCTAACTACGCCCCGGCCTACGGCCTGCCTGCATCTGATAACTCCTGGGCCATGATGTTCGGCCTGATTCTGGGTGCCCTGCTCTTTGCCTGGGTCTGGCAGCGCCTGCTCGGGCAGACCTTCTTGCGGCGCGGCCCGCTTGAGACTCCCTTAGCCTGGGTCTCCGGCAGGGGCTAGACTGTCAGTATGCATACTTCTTCTTCGGAAACCGGCTCTATCAGGGCCGGTTCCTCTTCACGCACCTGGGTGCGGGTTGCTCTTGCCGTCCTATTGACCCTTACCTGGCTTGCTGTGGCGGGTATCGGCGGGCCCTACTTCGGAAAAATCTCCGAGGTCTCAACCAACTCCCAGACTGACTTTCTGCCCGCCTCCGCTGAATCCACCCAGGTGGTAGAGCAACAGGGCGACTTCCTGGGCACCGACGCGGTGCCCGCGATTCTTGTCTTTGAAGCTGACGGTTCCCTCACCGATGCCCACCGCACCTACCTAGAGGGGCTCACCGGCCAGCTAGCGGCGTCCGGCACTTTCACCGGTGAAAGCTCGCCCGTCATTTACTCAGAGGACGGTCGGGCAGCGGAGCTCATTCTGCCCATCTCCACCGCCGATGAGACCCGAGATGTCGTTGATGGAATCCGCGCCGAGATAACCCAGGCTCCCGACGGCCTCACCGGCTACGTGACCGGCCCGGCTGGCTTCTCGGCCGACCTGGTTGAGGCATTTGGCGGTATCGACGGCATCCTGCTGGCAGTTGCCCTGATTGTGGTTTTCGTGATTCTGCTGGTGGTCTACCGCTCACCCCTGCTGCCCATCATCGTGCTGACCAGCTCGATGGTTGCCCTCTCGGGCGCTATCTTCGTCATTTGGCACATGGCGAATGCCGGCTGGGTCATGATCAACGGCCAGGTGCAGGGAATCCTGCTGATTCTGGTGGTTGGTGCTGCAACCGACTACTCCCTGCTCTACGTAGCCCGCTATCGCGAAGCCCTCACCCAGTACGTTTCGCGCTGGGAGGCAACCCGGTTTGCCTGGCGCGGGTCCCTTGAGCCGATTCTGGCCTCCGGCGGTACGGTGATTGCGGGCCTGCTGTGCCTGCTGCTCTCTGAGCTGTCGTCGAACAAGGCCCTGGGACCCGTGGCAGCTACCGGCATCGTGCTGTCCATGCTTACCTCACTGACCTTCCTGCCCGCCGTCCTGGCCCTGCTGGGCAGGGTTGCCTTCTGGCCTGCCCGTCCCCGCTATTCCTCTACAGTGAAGGACGCTTCAGCCGGCTTCTGGGCAAAAATTGCGGCTTTCGTGTCGGGCAAGCCCCGCAAGGTTTGGCTGGTCACGGCTCTGGCGCTGGCTATCTTCGCCGGCTTTTCTGCGACTTTCCAGGCCAACGGGGTGCGCCAGTCTGACCTGGTGCTGGGGCAGTCCCAGGCACGGGACGGCCAGAATGTGCTGGCTGAACACTTCCCCGGTGGCTCAGGCTCCCCGGCGAACGTGATTGTGCCTGCTGCCGAGCAAGATACCGCAGTGGCTGCCCTTGACGGGCTCGACGGGGTGAGCTCCATTGCAGCGGTCGCCCAGGAGTCACCCGCTGGTACTGTGCCGGTGGGTGCTTCTGCTGAGTCCGTGCCGCCGGTTTTTGCCGCTGTTACTCCCACCGAGGTGGACGGCCGAGTCATGCTCCAGGTGACCCTGGCTGACCCCGCCGACTCACCGCAGGCAGAAGAGACCGTGCGCCAGATGCGCGAGAGCCTTGCCAGCGCAGCTCCCGGCTCGCTGGTTGGCGGGACGACCGCGTCCGCCCTCGATACCATCGATAGCGCCCAGCGCGACCGTACCCTCATCATCCCGGTGGTGCTTGTTGTTATCGCCCTGATTCTGATGGTTCTGCTGCGCTCAATTCTGGCCCCGCTGATGCTGGTGGCTGCCACGGTGCTGTCGTACCTCACTGCCCTGGGCGTTTCGGCCCTGGTCTTCAACCATGTGTTCAACTTCCCCGGGGCTGACCCCACCGTGCCCCTCTACGGGTTTGTCTTCCTGGTCGCTCTGGGGATCGACTACACCATCTTCTTGATGACCCGTGTACGAGAAGAAGCCCTGCATCAGGGGACCGAACAGGGCCTACGAACGGCACTGATTGCAACGGGTGGCGTGATTACCTCAGCCGGTATCGTGCTTGCGGCAACCTTCGCCGCCCTGGGCGTCATCCCGCTGATTTTCCTGGCCCAGCTTGCCTTCATTGTGGCCTTCGGCGTGCTGCTCGACGCCACCGTAGTGCGAGCCCTGCTGATACCCGCCCTCGTGGAAGATATCGGCAAGAAAATCTGGTGGCCCTCGAAGCTCTCCCGCTGAATCTAGCTCGCTGAGCCGAACTGCTGAAACCCATGCAAAAGGGCCTCCCTGTGTGCCAGGGAGGCCCCAATTTTTTGAGTTCAGGTGATTAGTCGGCCAGGAACTTCAGGTAGTCAGCAACGAACTGATCAACGTTCTTCTGCTGCTCTTCGTCCAGTTCTAGCTTGCCGGTGCCCCAGGCCTCACCGGGGATGCGGACGCCCAGGCCCTCGCCCTCCATCAGGTTGGCACGAACATAGGGGACCAGGCTACGCAGGTGCTCGCGCACGAACTTACCGTAGGTTGAGTTGGCGACCGAGGCAACGCCGACCTTCTTGCCGTTAAGAACGGTGGGAGTGGTGTTGTCACCCGCGATGACGGCGCGTGAGGCCCAGTCAATCAGGTTCTTCAGGCGGGCAGGGTAGGAGCCGTTGTATTCGGGTGAGACCAGAATTAGGCCGGCCGCATTAGCAATATCGGCGCGTAGCTTTTCGACGGAGGCCGGTGCCGGGAACTCGGAGTTCTGGCTGAGCAGGGGAACTGCTGAGAAATCGTAGACCTCAGCGCGCTGGCCCTCATTTTCCAGGGCTTCGACGAGCTGCTCGGCGAGCTGGGTGTTGAAGGAACCGTCGCGGTCTGAGCCGGAGATAACGAGAATTTTCTGTGACACGGGTCGTCCTTTCACTTCTGCATTTTTCTTCAGCTTACACTCGGTAAACTTTACAATGCAAGTATCTATGACGATGTGTGACCCTATGGGGGCAAAAGCGGGCAACAAAAAACCGCCCCCGGCTAGAGCCAGGGGCGGTTACGCTTGGTCGGGATGACAGGATTTGAACCTGCGGCCTCGTCGTCCCGAACGACGCGCGCTACCAAGCTGCGCCACATCCCGATTGTTGCGTATAACAACCTCTCAAGTATAGCGCGGTGGTCTTAAGCCTGCCAAATCACCCCGATTTAGCCCTCGGTACTGTTGTTCTCTTCCCAGGCCTGGGCCATAGCGGCAAAGCGTCCGCCGGCCTCGACCAGGGCGGCGGGGGAGCCGTCCTCCACCACGCGCCCGTCCGACACCACCAGCACCCGGTCGGCGGTGAGGACCGTGGAGAGGCGGTGGGCAATCACCACAGAGGTGCGCCCCGCCAGTAGGGACTCAAGCCCCTGCTGTACCAGCTTTTCGGTCGGAATATCGAGGGAGGCGGTGGCTTCATCGAGAATTAGGACGGCCGGGTCGGCCAGGAAGGCCCGGGCAAAGGAAATGAGCTGACGCTGGCCCGCAGAGACCCGCCCACCGCGCTTAGAGAGGTTGGTGTCGAAACCCTGGGGCAGGCCGGTGATAAAGTCGTAGGCCCCGACCTTGCGGGCCGCCTCGAACACTTCTTCATCGCTGGCAGCCGGGTTGCCCAGGCGGATATTGTCAGCCACGGTGCCCTTGAAGAGGTAGGCCTCCTGGGTGACCATGACGACCTCACGGCGCAGCTGCTCATCGGACAGGTCACGCAGGTCTACCCCGTCAAGGGTGAGCTGCCCGTGGGTGACATCGTAGAAGCGGGCAATGAGTTTGGCGATGGTTGATTTACCGGCACCGGTTTCTCCCACCAAGGCTAGGCGCTGCCCGGCAGGGATGTCGAGATTCAGACGGTGCAGGGTGGGGCGTCCTTCGACGTACTCAAACTCAACCTCATCAAAGACCAGGTGCCCGCTCGCGGGAGCTGTTCGGCGGGCCGGACGCTCGGGCTCGGCTACCTCGGGCTCTTCGTCGAGGAAACCCGACACTTTCTCGAGGGCCGAGACAGCCGACTGGAACATGTTGTAGTAGTCCGAGAGCATGAAGATAGGTTCAAAGACACGGTTGGCGTAGATGACAAGGGCTAGCAGAGTGCCTGCCTGCATGGACCCGCCCAGGATGGAGTAGCCGCCAACCACGAGCACAATGGCAACAAAGGTGTTGCCCAGGGCCTGAAGGGCTGGCATGTAGGTGCCGTGTACCTTGATGGACTGCATAACGCGCACCCGGTAGTCCTCGGCGGCGTCCGCGTAGGCTGCGCGCGAGCTTGCCTCGGCGCGGAAGGCCTTGACGGCGCGTAGGCCGGTGAAGGTCTCGGCAAAGCGGGAGATGATGCGGGCGGACGCCACCCGCTGGGCCCGGTAGGCCAGTTCAGATTCGCGGCGGAACCAGGCGGTGAGCCAGGCGACGGGGAACATCATCACCAGTAGGGCGAGGCCAGCCCGCCAGTCCATCAGGCAGAGGGCCACGATGGTAAAGGAGATAGAGAGCAGCATGGCTGCAAGCTCAGAAAGCCCCGAGTCGAGGAACTGCCGAATCGTATCGAGGTCACTGGTGAGACGGGAGATTACACGACCCGAGGTGTAGGTATCGTGGAAGCCTACCGAGAGTTTTTGGGCGTGCTCAAACATACGCTGGCGCAGGTCAAAGAGCACCTTCTGGGAAATCTTGTAGGTGAGCAGAATATTGGTGTAGGTCGCTAAACCGGCCACGACCGCTGCCGCTACATAGAGGGCTGCCAGCGTCATCGCGTAGCTGCTGTCTCCCGCCAGCAGGGGTTCTAGGGCGTCGTTGATGGCCGTAGAAATGAGCCAGGGCATGGCCGTGGTCAGGGCCGTTGCCAGGATCACCAGGAAAAGGGTGAAGAGCAGGTGGCTCCGCACCGGCCTCAGTACATCGAGTAAGAGCGCCACCGACCGGCGGCGAACGGCTTTAGCTTCGCTCTTAGAGAGCTGAATTTTATCTTCTGAATCGGTAATTCTCTGGCTCATCGTCCGCCCTCCTGTATCTCGCTCTCAATCTCACCGGCGTCAGCTAGCTTTTCGGGGGTTAGCTGGGTGTCGGTGCTCATGAGGTCGCGGTACATGGGGTTGCTGAGCAGCTCGGTGTGGGTGCCCACTGCAGCTACCTGCCCCTGCTGCAAGAGCACCACCCGGTCGGCCAAGGCCACTGTAGAGGGCCGGTGGGCCGTGAGCAGGGTGGTGGTTTCGGTCAGCTCCTGCTTGAGCAGACCCACCACCTTCTCTTCGGTCGTCACATCGAGGGCAGAGAGCGGATCATCGAGCAGGAGGACGGCCGGGCTCGCGGCGATAGCGCGCGCTAGCGAGAGGCGCTGACGCTGGCCGCCAGATAGGCTCATACCTTCTTCGCCGATGACGGTATCGATTCCCTCAGGGAGCTGGTACACATAGTCAGCGGCAGCCACGGTCAGGGCGCGGGTCAGAATGGCTTCTTCCTCAGCCAGGGTGAGTTCGCTGCGGTCTAGACCCAGCAGGACGTTATCGCGCACGCTCGCCGAAAACAGCAGGGGGTCTTCAAAGGCAATTGCTACCTGGGAACGCAGCTCAGGCAGGGGAAGGGAGGCGATATCGCGACCGTTCAGGCTGATGCTGCCCGCGGTCGGCTCATAGAGCCTCTGCACCAGCTGAAGGACGGTAGACTTACCCGACCCGGTCGAACCGACCAGGGCAATAATCTCTCCCGGGCGCACCTGCAGAGTAAAGCCGGTGAGCACCTGCTGCTCCTGCTCCCCGTAGCTGAAGGCGACGTCCTTAAAATCGAGGCGGGCAGCTGCCGCCTCGGGGCGCTCGCGGTGGGCGGGCAGAATGTCGATATCTTCACCGGCCTCGCCCACCATGACCTGGCGGTGGCGGTCCATAGAAACACTCGATGCCAGATACATGGAAATCAGCATGCCCGAGCGCTCCACCTGGGTAAACAGGATGGTGGCGGTTGCGAAATAGCTGGTGAGGGCACCGACGGTCATGACGCCCGTGCTGACCAGGTGCAGCCCCCAGAGTAGGGCCACGCAGAGGGAGGCTCCGCTAATGAGGGTGGTCTGCATGCGGACCCGCCCCATGGCCCGGCCTCGCGCAACTTCAAGGTCTAGTAGTTCTTGGGCTTCTTGGCGGAACCCGGCCAGGGCGTGTGGGCCTCGCCCTAGCGCCTTGAGCACACGTAAGCCCTGCACCGATTCCTCGACGGTTGTTGCCAGGTCGCCGGTGCGCTCTTGGGCCTTGCGGGTCAGGGTGCGGAAGGTCAGCACAAATCGCCAGACGCAGAAGAGGGTCAGCGGCATGCTGGCCAGAAAGACCAGACCCAGCTGCCAGGCGCCGGTAAACATGTAGAAACTACCGACGGTTACCTGGACGGCTACGGTAATGATTTGGATCAGGCCGAAGGCGGTCCAACGGCGGATAGTGCCTAAATCGCTCATGGCACGGGTTAGGAGTTGGCCCGAAGGCCAGCGGTCGTGGAAGGCCACGGGGGAGCGCAACAGGCGGTCGAAGAGGTCGATGCGCATGGTGTTTTCTACCGTGCTGGCGGGCTCAATAACCAGCTGCCTACGCAGGAAGAAAAGGGCAGACTGGGCTAGACCCAGCGCAAAAACCAGGGCGCCGCCTGCCCAGACCGCTCCCACGGTGGGCTGGTCGGTCAGCATGGCATCGACAATCCAGCCCAAAACCTGGGGGATGGAGATAGCGATAATGGCTGCGGTGAGTGCTACGAAAAGCCCGCAGACCCAGCGCGCACGAATAGGGCGGGAATACTGCCAGAGGGTGATGTCCTGCTCGGTGCGGGCACCGTAGGGCACAGGGGGAGGCGTGGGTATGGGGGAGACGCGCAGTAGCCGAGAAGCCATAGTAATCTATCTTACATTTGCATTCCTGTAAAAACCAGATAGGTTACCGGGCTGTCAGCGTCACCAGCACAGCCTCGGGCGGGCAGAAGAGGCGCACCTGGGCATAGCGCGAGGTGCCCAGGCCAGCCGTTACCTGCACGGGCACGTCCCCCTGGTAAGAAAGACCCTTGGCCCGGGCCGGGGGTAGATCGCAGTTGGACACTAGAGCCCGCCCACCCGGGAGGCATACCTGTCCACCGTGGGTGTGGCCCGCGAAGATAGCCTGGGCGCCGTCGTCCGCAAACCGGTCCAGGGTGCGCAGGTAGGGGGCGTGGCAGATACCCAGGCGGACGCTCGGGCCCGGCTCCGCGCTGAAAGCTGTGGGGGAGAAACCGGGGTGGCGGTCGTACTCCAGGTGGGGGTCGTCCACCCCGGAGAATTCTAGGCGCAGCCCTCCGAGGGTGAGCGTCTCATAGCGGTTAATCAGCCCTACCCAGCCGCGGGCATCGAAGGCATCGTGCATCACCTGGGTGGGGAGTACCGCGCGGGTTTGGTCGTTGGCCTCGTCCCCGGTGTTCTTCTTCCAGAGGTAGCGGGCCGGGTTTTTGGGCACCGGAGCAAAGTAGCAGTTAGAGCCGGGCACATAGACACCCGGGAAATCCAGCAGGGGGTCCAGGGCCTCTAGTAGGGCGGGAAGGCCATCGAGATGGGAGAGGTTATCGCCGGTATTGATGACCAGATCAGGCTCTAGCTCGGTTAGAGAATGCATAAAGGCGGTTTTCTGGGCCTGCCCCGGAATCATGTGCATATCCGAGATATGCAGAATCTTAAAATCGGGGCTACCTGCCGGCAGAATCGGCAGGGTTTCCCTACGTACCTGGAAGTTATTGAGCTCAATAAAGTGGGCATAAGCGGCCGTGGCGGCCCCAGCTACGGCACCCGCTGCCAGAACCGCTGAAAGGGTCTGGGTAAGAGCGCCAGCTGAAGCCGCCACGCCACGAGAATTCTGAGAATTCAAGGGAGTCCTTACTGGTTAGTACCAAGAACCGTGTTCGAGGGGGTATCGAACTTATCGGTGTTGTAGTTCTTAGCCTGGGCCTGCATGAACTTCTGCCACTGGGCACCTGCGTAGGTGGCACCGTCCACGTAGTCCAGAACTCTACCGTTGATGGAAAGGCCGTTGAGAGGGCGAGAGGTGTTTTCCATGCTGCCCACCCATGATGCGGTGGAAAGGCCGCGCGTGTACCCTACGGTCCAGGTCTGGGCAGAGTTATCGGTGGTACCGGTTTTAGCGGCGGACGCATCGGTCAGGCCAATACCGCGCTGGTAACCCGAGCCGTCCACCAGAACCTGCTTGAGTACGTAGTTCACGCCGTTGGCAACGTCCTCTTCAAGTACGCGCTCACAGGTGGACTCATAGGTCTTGACCTCGGTATCGCCCTTGCTGACCTTCTCCAGCGAAACAGGCTCGCAGTAGGTGCCGCCGCTGGCAAAAGTGGCGTAGGCCGAAGCCATAATCAGCGGGGTGGTACCCTGGGGCCAACCACCCAGCAGGTAGGCGGGGCGGGTGATGGAATAGGGGTCTGCCCCGTTACCGTCGGTGATGCGGAGCTTGGCCCGTAGGTCGTTGAGGGCACAGGCATCGGTCACCGACGCCATCTTAATGGAGTAGGAGTTAATGGAGTTCTTCAGGCCGTAGGCCACGGTACCCCAGCTCTGGTTGCCGCCTTCAGAGTTGGTGAAGACGTAGCCATCAGCGTCTTCGGAGGTAACGAAGCCGCCCTCCTCGCATTTAGCAGGCCACTGGAAGCTCTTGGGGTAGCTGAGGGAAGTGCCATCAATGGTGGCGTTGACGCCCTTGCCGTCCTTAATCCACTGGGCCAGAATCACGGCCTTGAAGGTTGAACCGGGCTGGAAGCCTGCTGTACCACCGTGGGAGACACTCACGTTGAAGTTGAAGTAGTTATCCGCAAAGTCGCTTGTATCAGAGGGGCCGTAGCCGGAGTTCTGGGCCATGGCAATAATCTTGCCGGTGCCGGGAGCAACTGAAACGAGAGAGGCACTGACACGGTCGGGGTTGTTGGTGGAAGGCTGAGTGGCTTCAACCTGGGTCTTGGCGTCCTTCTGGGCGTCAGGGTCAATGGTGGTAATGATCTTGTAGCCGCCGCGGTAGAGGGCGTTGGTGCGATCGTCCTCGGTTGCGCCGTAGGTTTCGTCGTTCAGGAAGTCCGTAACAGCGTAGTAGCAGAAATGTGCAAAGTCACCGGCGGTAGAGCAACCCATGGGGGTGGTGTGAATATCGAGAGTAATTTCCTCATTTAGAGCATCAGAGTATTCATCTTCGGTAATCTTACCGTCGCGGAACATGGTACCGAGCACCACGTCACGGCGCTCTTTGGATAGCTCAGGATTTACATCGGGGCGGTAAATGTTGGGAGACACCACCATGCCCGCCAAAATGGCCGACTGGGAGATGCTGAGCTCTGAAGCTGAGATACCCCAGTAGTAGTAGGCTGCTGCCTCTACGCCGTAGTTGGAGCCGCCCATGTTAATGATGTTGAGGTAACCCTCGAGAATCTCGTCTTTAGAGAGGTTCTGTTCCATCGAAATGGCCAGCTTGAGTTCCTTGACCTTGTCAAGGTAGTCCTTGTTGGCCCCCAAAGTGGAGGCCTCTTCGCCCGACTGCTCAGCAGCGTCAATGAGCAGGTTGTTGACGTACTGCTGGGTTAGGGTTGAGGCGCCCTGGCGGGCGTTCGGGTTGATGATGTTATTGACCAGAGCACGGGCGATACCCATGGGGGAAACCGCGCCGTGGTCGTAGAAGTTGCGGTCTTCAGACGAAAGAATTGCATCCTTCATGTGCTGGGAAATGTCATCCAGCGCCACCTCGGTGCGGTTCTGGGCGTAGTAGGATGCTAGCTCAGTTTTTCCGTCATTTGCGTAGATGACGGACGGCTGAGAGAGCGGTCCGTCACTCAGGGAGGCGGGCAGACTCTTAAACCAGTTCATTGATGCATTAATGGATGCACTGAGAGCTGTAGTGGGCGGCACCATAATCAGCGCCGCAATAAAACCGGCAATGATGCTCAGCGCAATAAACTGAACAAGGTCGCCGGGACTACGGCGCCTCTTTCGTACATTCTTTGAAGAAGCCATTGCATCAGTTTATCGGCTCAGGGCGAAAAGCGCACCGGCATGCATGTCACAGCCACCCAAGAAAAACCTGTGAGAGATGTAAGAGTCGTCTTTTTAGCCCCGGTGGTCTAGGCTTGGTGCTATGGAAAAATGGGAATACGCAACAGTGCCCCTGATGATTCACGCAACCAAGCAGATCCTCGATAACTGGGGTGAAGACGGCTGGGAGCTCGTTACCGTGCTCCCCGGTGCCCCCGCTCCTAGCGGCGCCACTCCCGCCGGGAACATGGTTGCCCCCACTCAGGGCAATCCAATCGCCTACTTTAAGCGCAAGAAGGCTAGCAACTAAATACTCACACCAGAACCGGGTTCAGGCTTCGCCCCGAGCCCGGTTTTTGGCCCCTAGAAACACTGCTTTTCAAGAAGGTACACCGTGTCAAAAATCGAAGATCGACTCACAGAACTTGGCTATGACCTGCCCGAGCTGGCAGCCCCGGTAGCTGCCTACGTTCCTGCCGTCACCAGCGGTAACTACGTCTACACCTCGGGCCAGCTGCCTTTCGTTAAGGGCGAGCTGCCCGCCACCGGCAAGGTCTCAGATTCCGGCGCCGAAGGCTTTGTAGACCCCGAAACCGCGCAGAAACTGGCTAGCCTCTCAGCCCTGAACGCCCTGGCTGCCGTCAAATCCGTCATCGGCGATCTTGACCGCGTCACCCGCGTGGTCAAGGTGGTTGGCTTTGTCTCATCAGACCCTTCTTTTACCGGCCAGCCCGCCGTCATTAACGGGGCCTCCCTGCTGCTGGGTGAGGTCTTTGGCGAGGCAGGCGTGCACGCCCGTTCAGCTGTTGGCGTGCCGGTACTACCGCTGGACTCCCCGGTAGAAGTTGAAATCATCGTGGAATATGCCTAGCCAACCCATGTATACCGGTGCCCTCAAACGGGTGCCGCCGCCGGCGTCCGCCCCCTACGCTTCGGCGGCGGCCTTGGCACCCAAAACCCACCCCATCCCCTCAAGCCAGCAGGATTCCGCCCGCACCTGGCTCGATGAAGGGGACTGCACCCCGCGCGCGGCCAAGCCCGCAGCCGCGGTCGTTTTTGTGCGCGATGGCGCTTCGGGGCCTGAAACCTTTATAACCTACCGGGTGAAATCCCCTATGGGCCGGGTCGCCTTCCCCGGCGGCCTGGGCGTGCCTGAGGACGCCGCCCCCATCGGCTGGGTCGGCCCCGGTGGTGACTACTGGGCTAAAGCTTTTAGCGAGGATGACCTGGGGGCAGCTAACGCTGCCGTGGTCACCGCGGTACGTGAGCTCTTTGAAGAGACCGGCGTGCTCTTGGCAGGTAGCGGCGAGCTCTCGACCATCGAGCTCACCAGCGGGCACGAGTGTATGGCCTCCCGCCTGGCCGTAGCCCAGCAGGATAAAACCTTTGCTGACTACCTGGAACGCCGTGGCCTCAAAATCCGTGCCGACCTGCTCAAGCCCCTAGCCCGCTGGCAGTCACCGGGCTTCTTCCACAAGCGTTACGACATTCACTATTTCACCTGCGCGGTGCCGGTGGGGCAGAACCCCTCCCTGCTCGCCGGGAAGGGAATATGGGGGCGCTGGGTCAGCGTGCGCGAGCTGGTTGCCCACCCCATGAGCGTGGAACTTGGTAACGAAATCGGGCAGGACGATACCGTCGGGGTTCCCTTCCAGGAGCTGGTGACCCCCGGGGTCATGTACCTGCTGGAACAGCTCGCTGCGGCCTCCGGGGCGGTTGCCTTCCTGGCCAAGCGACGCCAGGTTTCCCTCTACCTGCCCGAGGTCAAGCAGGATGCCGCTGGCACCTGCTACCTGGCGGTGCAGGAGAAAAAGGCCTAGCTGTGTCTCTTGAGCATCAGGTCCCCAGTTCAGAACCCATCTTGTTCTCGCAGAGACTTACCAGATGGGCGACCCTGGGGGCCTGTCTGTTACTGGTGGCTATGATCGGTGGACGCTTGGGGCTGGGCGCCATGGGGTTGCAACTTATCCCAGGGCTAGGCTTGGTCTGCCTGGGACTCTCTTACCTGGCGGCCCTTACCTTACTGGTGTGTGGAACCGCCTATATCCTCAAGAGCCTGGGAAGAATTCCCCAGCCAGATGGGGCTAGAGGCAGCACTCTGGCCCTGTTAACCACCTGGTTCGCCCAAGGGCTTCTGCTCTTGCTGGTAAGTGCTCTTGCCCTGGTAATGACTTTTAGCTTCTTCATCGTTCTGGTTTTCAGTACCGGTTGGATTCGCTATGAAGATGAGGGGAAAACCTACTACCAGTTCCCCGTAGGGCTAGACCGTGACTATTGCAGGGAGGCACAACAGGTCAACCTTATATTTGCTCGTGACCTTGGGGGAACCAATGACTGTTGGCCCAAAAGCCACGACCCCGGGAGTACCTCAACCCCACCTGGCAACCTGGGCGACGTCCAGGCCGCCACGTCAGCCCCCGAGTCCACCGGCCACCCCTACACTCCCACCCCGCTTACTCTTGTTGAGGCTGAGAACGTCACCGACATCGACGAGAGCGGAACCTTCGGCCTGGTTCTGGCCAATAGCAACGACATCTACGCCGCAACCTACAGCCCAGACCAGGGCTACTGGCTCTTTGGCGGGAAGATTTCTACGGTAGGAGCCAAACCCCTAGAGCTCTGCGGCCACCAGCGCCTCAGCGAGACGGTTCTGGTCTACTGCCAAGCCCGTGCCGAAGGGGCCACACTGCTGACCAGCGCAGATAACGGGCTCACCTGGACCACCCACGAGCTAGACCCAGCTGCTTCCTACCTGTTAGAGGCCCACTACGCCAACGGCACATACACCCTCGAAGTTGGCTACCCGGCCTGGGTGCTCTCAAGCAGCACTACCCTCATCACTTCATCCGACGGTCTCACCTGGCAGACCCGCTAACCACCGGCGTCCGCCCCTGCCCCCGTAGGTGCAAAAAACCGGGTGGTCAGCTAGAGCTGACCACCCGGTTTTAGAGTATTGAGAGCAGGCAGGACGCCCGCCCCACCTTAGCGGGAGCGCTGGCGCAGACGCTGCAGATCGAGGATGACCACAGCGCGAGCTTCCAGACGAATCCAGCCGCGGGAAACGAACTCAGCCAGAGCCTTATTCACGGTCTCACGGGAAGCACCGACCAGCTGGGCCAGCTCTTCCTGGGTCAGCTCGTGGGCAACCAGCACACCGTCGGTGGCGGGACGACCGAAGCGGTCAGCCAGGTCAAGCAGGGCCTTAGCAACGCGGCCGGGGACGTCTGAGAAGACCAGGTCGGCCAGGTTCTCATTGGTGCGGCGCAGACGGCGGGCCAGAGCCTGCAGAACCTGAGCAGAGATGTTGGGGGACTTCTCCATAGCCTTGCGCAGGGACTCGTGCTTCACACCTGCCAGGCGGGTCTCAGAAACAGCGGTTGCGCTGGTTGAACGGGGTGAGGGATCGAACAGGGCCATCTCACCGAAGATTTCGCCGGGGCCCATGATAGCTACCAGGTTCTCACGGCCGTCGGAAGCGGTGCGGCCCAGCTTCATCTTGCCTGAGATAACGAAGTAGAGCTGGTCGCCCTGGTCGCCTTCGTAGAAGAGGGTGGCACCGCGTGAAAGGTCAACTTCGGTGATGTCTTCGGTCAGCGCTGCAAAGGCTTCGTCGTCGAGTGAAGCGAACAGCGGAGCACGGCGTAGTACTTCAATATCCATGGTTCTCTTTTACTCCTGAAATGGTGGATCTAAAGGGCGATTCGAGTGCGGTGCCCTGTCCGTACAGGGCGGGCAGACTTCTAAGCATAGTCTTTGCCTAGTTCATCACACAGCACTTTTATCTGTGACTTATTCAACTATTACGAGCCTACAGGATATTTGGTGCTTTCGATACCCAAAGACGGCAGGGCGCTACCGCTTACCGAGAATTTTTCCCTAGTTTCCGCCTATTTTTTCAGGTTGGGAGTGTAGGCTGTGGTATTCCTGTGAGGGCTGAATGTCGGCAGGGGCTGCACTATCTACTGCGGTGTGTCTTGCTGTAGCGATAGGTACCGGAACCCGGCCTGCCCAGCCTTCCCCGTTGAATGGAGAGTCATGACCGTACTTGACTGGGTCATTATCGCTGTTATTGCCCTCTACTTTTTAGCCGGTGTGCGGCAGGGCCTCTTTGTCACCCTTGGCACCTTTGTAGGTTTCGTGCTGGGCGCAGTTGCCGCTATCTACGCAACCCCCTGGGTCATTGACCAGGTTGATGCACGGTGGTATCTGCTGGCCGGGCTGGGTACGGTACTTGCCTGCCTGGTTTTGGGGCAGACTCTGGGTATGACCCTGGGCAGTGCTATCCGCAGGGCAAGCGACCGCACGCCCCTGCGAGGTCTGGAGCGGCTTGCCGGTGGATTATTCAACATGGTGCTGGCCTCTCTCGTGATTGTCACGGTGGTGCTGGTCGTCCGCCCCCTGGGTATTCCCTCTGTTACCGCTTTGACCGCAGACTCTAAGGTCATCAGCTGGATGATGCAGATGACCCCGGCCTCCGCCCAAGAGAAGGTCACCGAGATTCGCGGCCAAATCGTGCAGGCTACCGGTCTTCCTGAAATCTCCCAGCTGCTTTACCCCGAGCAGTCTGCCCCTCTGGGCACCCTACAAACGGCGGCCCTGGACGAGGCCGGGTGGTCGGTTGTGCAGGTGGTGGGATCAGCTCAGGCTTGTAATTACACATCAGAGGGGTCAGGGTTCGTGGCGGATGGCGGCCTGGTGGTCACCAACGCCCACGTGGTGGCAGGTGTCAGCACTCCCACCCTGCTGAGCCGCGACGGCCAAGCCGCAACAGGCGATGTGGTCTACTATGACACCGAACGCGATATCGCGATTATCAGCGCCCCCGATCTTGACCTCACCCCCCTGGCCGTCAACCAGGCCGAGGTCGCTTCGGGAACCGAAGTTGCCTTCATGGGCTACCCCGGTGGCGGCCCCTTTACGAGCCGGGCTGCAATAGTTCAGGGGTTGGGTTACACCCAAACCATCAATTCACAAACCGGTGAAACTAACCCCTCCCGCCTGGTCTACCAGCTCGCTGCCCAGGTGCAGCAGGGTAACTCTGGCGGGCCTGTGCTCACCGAGGACGGGCAGGTCATGGCTATGGTCTTTGCCAAGTCAACCCAGAGCCAGACCGGCTATGCCGTCCCGGCAACGCATATTCTTGAGGCCCTGGCCCAGGTCAGCGCAGCCTCACCCGAGGTTGCAACCGGCCAATGCGTACCTAACTAGGGCTTTGCGGCCTGGGTGGGGCGGGCGTACAGAAGATAAATCGCTAGCCCCACCCCCAGCAGAAGTAGCCCGCCCGCGATAGAGGTGGGCGGCAACGTCCCCACCACCAAGCAGCAGCCCGCTGCCCCGGCAACCTGCAGGGCGCGCGGGTAGCGGCGGTAGGGGGCGGTTTGCGTGAAGGCTGCCAGGTTGGCTACACAGTAGTAGAGCAGCACCCCGAAAGACGAAAAGCCGATAGCGCCGCGCACATCAAAGAGCAGAATCAGGGCGGTGACAGCAACCGCTACGGTGATTTCTAGCCGGTAGGGTACCCCGTAGACCGGGTGCAAGCGGGCAAAGTAGGTAGGTAGGTCGCGATTGGATGCCATAGCCTGGCCGGTGCGGCCGATACCCGTAATGAGGGCAAGCAGGGCTCCAAGTGCGCCGATCGATGCGGCCAACCCCATGAGGGTTGCCAACGGGACCGAGGACCCCACGGCGGCAGCCAGCGGGGCGGACGCGTCCGCCAGACCCTGATAGCCCAGCTGGTGAATGAGGGCGAGAGCAACCAAGAGGTAGAGCGAGCCCACCAGGGTGAGGGCAATGATGATGGCCCGCGGAATGGTGCGGGCGGGGTCCCTCACCTCTGACCCCATAGTTGCGATACGGGCATAGCCCGCGAAGGCAAAGAAAAGCAGGCCCGCGCCCTGCATCACCCCGTAGATGGTTGCCGCTGGGCTGATGGGGGCAGTGGACGCACCCGCCCCGGCCCCTGCGTTTGGGCTGGTGATCGCAGGGTCGGGGGCTACCCCGAGTAGAACTGCCCCGAAAAAGACTGCCAGAGCTAAGAGCACCAGCGTAACCAGGATTTTAGTGAGGGCCGCGGTGCGGGTAATGCCCCTGTAGTTGACGGCGGTGAGGGCAGCAACTGCGGCGATAGCGAGGGGCTTTTCGTAACCCGGTGCTAGATAGGAGGCAAAGGTCATGGCCATGGCGGCACAACTGGCGGTTTTACCGATCACGAAGCACCAGCCAGCGGCAAAGCCCCAGGCATGGCCCAGTTGGCGACTACCGTAGATGTAGGTGCCGCCTGATTCTGGGTGCTGGGCGGCCAGCTGGGCCGAAGAGGTGGCATTGGCGAAAGCGAGAAAAGCAGCCAGAGCAAGTGAGAGTAGTAGCCAGTTGCCCGCTGCCGCTGTTGCCGGGGCGAAAGCGGCAAAGAGGCCAGCCCCAATCATGGACCCAGCACCGATGTAGACGGCGTCGGTGAGGGTCAGCTGTGCCCGAGGTTGGGTAGCCATCGTGCCGAACTAGCCCAGGTGGCGGGCTAGGAAGGAGAGCGCCAGTTCGTAGCCCTGAGCACCTGCACCGGCAATCACGGCGGTCGCCTGGGGCGAGACGTAGGAGTGGTGGCGGAAGGGCTCCCGCCGGTGCACGTTGGAGAGATGTACTTCAACGACCGGCAGCTCGGCCGCTTCAAGGGCATCGTGCAGGGCCACGGAGGTGTGGGTGTAGGCGGCCGGGTTGATGATGATACCGGCGGACGCGGTACGGGCTGCCTGGATTGCGTCGATGAGGTCGCCCTCGTGGTTGGACTGCATGAAGCTGATCTCGTAGCCCAGCTCGGCGGCTTGGGCACGAAGGGTTGCTTCGATGTCGGCCAGAGTGGTGCGCCCGTAAATCTCGGGTTTGCGCACGCCAAGCAGGTTGAGGTTGGGGCCGTTGATTACGGAGATATGTCGTGGTGCAGTCTGTGGTGTTGCCATAGTTTCTAGTTTTTCACACGAAAACGCCCGCCTCCAGCTTGCTGCCATAGATGGAGCACAAGAGGGCGGGCGTTTAGTCAAGAACACTCACTTCGATGGATGTGGGGTATGCGTGCCAAAGCCGACTGGCTGGGGCTGGCATGAATTGCTTGCGAGCTTGCGAGCCAGCAAGAAGGTTAGTCGGCGGGCACGCATGCCCCACATCCTGTTATATCGCGCTGCTAACCCTTCTTGAAGTTAGCCTCGATAGCTTCCATGACGGTGGGGTCTGCCAGGGTGGTGGTGTCGCCGACCGGGCGGTCTTCGGCGACGTCCTTGAGCAGGCGGCGCATGATCTTGCCGGAGCGGGTCTTGGGCAGGTCATCCACAATCAGCACACGCTTGGGCTTGGCAATCGGGGAGATTTCGACACCCACGTGAGCGCGAATCTGCTCTGCCAGCTCGGTCTCCTCGTGCCCTGCTGCCTTGGCTTCGTCGTTGAGGATGACGAAAGCCATGACGGCCTGGCCGGTGGTTTCGTCGGTTGCACCGACAACCGCTGCTTCGGCGACGGCGGGGTGGGAGACCAGGGCGGACTCAATTTCGGGGGTGGAGAGTCGGTGGCCGGAGACGTTCATGACGTCGTCCACGCGGCCCAGGACCCAGAGGTCGCCGTCGGCGTCGCGCTTAGCGCCGTCACCAGCGAAGTACATGTTTTCGAAACGGGACCAGTAGGTGTCGACGAAGCGGTCGTCGTCTCCCCAGATGGTGCGGAGCATGGAGGGCCAGGGCTCGCGGATGGTCAGGAAGCCGGACTGCTCGTTGGGGAGGGACTCACCCAGGTCGTCCACTACGTCGATGGTGATGCCGGGGATGGGCTGCTGGGCGCTACCGGGCTTGGCGGTGGTGATGCCGGGCAGCTGGGAGACCATAATCGCGCCGGTCTCGGTCTGCCACCAGGTATCGACGATGGGGCATTTGCCGCCGCCGATGACGCGGTGGAACCAGCGCCAGGCTTCGGGGTTGATGGCTTCGCCCACGGTGCCCAGTACGCGCAGGGTGGACAGGTTGTACTGGGCTGGGATGTCTTCGCCCCACTTCATCATGGTGCGAATAGCGGTGGGGGAGGTGTACATGATGGTCACCCCGTACTTCTGTACGATTTCCCAGAAGCGGCCACGGTGGGGGGCATCAGGGGTTCCTTCGTAGATGACCTGGGTGGAGCCATTGACCAGGGGGCCGTAGGCAACGTAGGAGTGGCCGGTGACCCAGCCGACGTCGGCGGTGCACCAGTAGACGTCGCTTTCGGGCTTGAGATCGAAAATGTTCTTGTGGGTGAAGGCACCCTGGGTCAGGTAGCCGCCGGTGGTGTGCAGAATACCCTTGGGCTTACCGGTGGTGCCAGAGGTGTAGAGGATAAAGAGGGGGTCTTCGGCGTTCTGGCGGGAGGGCTCGTGCTCGGTGGACTGCTCGGCAACCAGCTCGTGCCACCAAACGTCGCGACCCTCAACCCAGTTGATGTCTTCACCGTTGCGCTTGACGACCAGCACCTTTTCCACTGAAGCCCCGCCCTTGCTCAGGGCGGTATCGACGGCGGGCTTGAGCATGGAGGGCTTGCCGCGGCGGAATGAACCATCGGCGGTGATGACCAGCTTGGCTTCGCCGTCCTCAATGCGGGAGAGCAGGGCATCGGCGGAGAAGCCGCCGAAGACAACAGAGTGCACAGCGCCGATGCGGGCGCAGGCCAGCATGGCAATCACGGCTTCGGCAATCATGGGCATGTAGATAGCAACGCGGTCACCCTTAGAAACACCCAGGGATTCGATGCCGTTGGCTACGCGGGAGACCTCGTCCTTGAGTTCTGCGTAGGTGTAGGACTTGGTGTCGCCGGGCTCGCCCTCAAAAAGGATGGCGGTGCGGTCGCCGTTGCCTGCTTCGACGTGGCGGTCTACGGCGTTGTAGCAGGCGTTGAGCTCGCCGTCTGCGAACCACTTAGCGAAGGGCGGGTTGGACCAGTCGAGGGTTTCGGTGAAGGGTTTGTACCAGGTGAGCAGGTTGCGGGCCTGTTCTGCCCAAAATTCGGTGCCCTTTTCTTTGGCTTCTTCGTAGATGCAGGGCTGGGCGTTGGCCTGGGCTGAGAACTCGGCGCTGGGGGCGAAGACGTCCTGGGTGTCGGTCATGGTGTGCCTTCCTGTTCTGTGGGGCGCGTCATTGATGTGCGCCACAAACGGACTTTTTCTCACCTTAGCGCACCCTGTAGCGCTAGTCACAAATTTGTGCGTTCGTGTTACGCGAAATCAGGACGCCGGCGGCAGCTAACCCGGGTACCGCAAGGACGGGCGGCGGTAGGCTTGGGTATATGCCCCTACATGCCGATGTACCTCTTAACCCTGACGAGCTCGCCCAGCTTGAAACTCGCTCTGTACCCGAGCCCAAGGCGCGAGCGTCCGCCCGAAAGCATGCCCGCGCGTCAGCTCGCGGCGAGGCCGAAAGCCCCCTTGCCCTGACCCGTCGCGCCCGCAAAATCAACCGTATTTTGGGGAAGACCTACCCCTATGCGGTTGCCGAACTCGACTTTGATAACCCCTTTGAGCTGCTGGTAGCTACCGTCCTCTCAGCCCAAACCACTGACGTGCGCGTGAATGCCACCACCCCCGAACTATTCTCCCGCTACCCCGATGCGGCGGCGCTGGCGTCCGCGCGGATTGAAGACGTGGAAGACATTGTGCGGCCCCTGGGCTTCTACCGCTCCAAGGCCAAGGCAATCGTGAACCTGGCAGCCCAGCTGGTGGCAGATTATCGCGGGCAGGTACCGGGCAGGCTTGAGGAATTAGTTAAGCTCTCCGGTGTGGGGCGAAAAACTGCTTTCGTGGTGCTGGGTAATGCTTTTGGAAAGCCGGGCATTACCGTCGATACCCACTTCGGCCGCCTGGCCCGCCGCTTTGGCTTCACCACCGAAGAGGACCCCGTTAAGGTCGAACGCGACGTCGCCGAGCTTTTTGAACCCAAGGATTGGACGCAGCTTTCCCACCGGCTGGTCTACCACGGCCGGCGTATCTGTCACGCCCAAAAACCGGCCTGCGGGGCCTGCCCCGTTGCCGACCTCTGCCCGGCTTACGGCGCCGGTGAAACCGACCCGGTGGCGGCAGAGAAACTGCTCAAGTACGAGATGGCCCCGGGGCGTGAGCGTCTGCATCTGCGTTTTGTGCAGGGTGCTACCCGTCGCCAGCTGCGGGAAGAGGGGTGGACGCTCAGTGCCTAGGAAAGAGACCTCAGGGGAAGAGATAGCGGGTCAGCACCCCGCCCTAGCGGCCCTGCAGGAGTTGGCGGAACGGGCCCCGAGTATTGTGCGCCCCGAGGATTCGTGGCCGATTGGGCAGATGGACTCGGGCACCGTTAAAGAGGCCGCTGTGCTGGTGCTGATGGGGGTGCTTGATGAAGCTCCTGCGCAGAATGCCGGGTGCGGCACGGTTGCATCGGACCTTGACCTCTTGGTGCTGGTGCGGTCGGACGCCCTGCGTCACCACGCCGGTCAGCCTGCCCTGCCCGGTGGGCGGATTGACCATGAGGACTACGACGAGGCAGCTCGTACCGGCCGAACCGTCCAGCAGGTGGCTGCCCTGCGGGAGGCCGTTGAAGAGACCGGTCTGCAGGCTGAGGGGGTGCGCCTGCTGGGCCAGCTCCCGGCGGTTGATTTGCCGGTCAGTAACTACCGGGTGACTCCCGTGCTGGGCTGGTGGGACCTACCGACCCCGGTGGAGGCAGTAGACCGGAATGAGTCAACCCTGGTGGTGCGCGTGCCGGTGGCAGACCTGCTGAACCCGGCTAACCGGCTGACCATGACAGTGACTCGCGGCCGGAGCAGACACAAGTCCCCGGCTTTTGAGGTGACCGGTGACTTCGCTCCGTTTACTATCTGGGGTTTCACCGGCAACCTGCTCTCCCGGGTCTTTGAAGAGCTGGGCTGGGAAGAACCCTGGGATAAGAAGCGCACTCGGGAAATTGGGAATTAGCCTATTTAGCCTGTGAATAATCGTCGGTAGTCACGACGGTGACGGGGAACTCGACGTCGGTGGGTCCGAAGATGAGTTCGGCGGCAACTTGCGCTGATTCGCGCACGATTTCGGCGGCTCGGGCTGATTCGCCGGTAGGGCCGTAGAGCATGATTTCGTCGTGGAGGAAGTAGACCAGGCGGGTTTGCATGCGTTTGCCGAAGCGACGTTCGGTGCGCAGGCGTTTGCGGATTTGGGCCATCCAGATGACGGCCCATTCGGCGGCTGTTCCCTGGATGACGAAGTTGCGGGTGAAGCGGCTGTGGGCGCGGGCGGCTGAGCGGGCGGCACGTTCGTCGGCTGCGGTGACCTGGTTGCGTTGGGCTTGGAACCAGGCGTGGGAGGGTGCTGGGGAGGTGCGCCCCAGGTAGGTGGTGACCTGCCCGCCGCGTAGGCCTACGTCGGCGGCGTGTTCGGTGAGGCCGATTGCGGCGGGGAAGAGTTTTTTGAGGTGGGGCATGAGCTGCCCGCCTTCACCGGTGGTGGCTCCGTACATGGCAGCCAGCAGGGCGATTTTGGCGTGGGAGCGGTCGTTGAGCACGCTGCCGGTGCGCTCGCCAATCTGGGCGATGCCGAGGTAGAGGTCGGTGCCGCGTCCGGCGACGGCGAGGGCACGGTCGCCGCTCATGACGGCGAGGATGCGGGGTTCGATTTGGGCGGCGTCAGCGACGGTGAGCATCATGCCCTCTTCGGCGCGGATGGCGGGGCGCACGCCCTTGGGGATTTGCATGGCCCCGCCGCCGTGCCCGCCCCAGCGGCCGGTGGCGGCTGAGCCGACTTCGTAGGTGGGGTGGAAACGGTTGTTGGTTACCCAGGTGTCGAGCCAGTTCCAGCCGTTGGCGGTGTAGATCCGGGAGAGGCGTTTGTAGTCGAGCAGGGGGCGGACGAGCTGCCAGCGTTCTTCGCGCAGGTGGGGAACGGCGTTGGCCCATTCGGTGAGTTCCCATTTGCGGGTGGAGGTGACCGAGTGGCCGGCTGCCTGTAGGGCTTTGAGGACTTCTTGGGGCGAGTCGGGGTTGAGGTTGGGGGCCCCGAGTTCTTCGCGGATGCGGGCGGCGAGGCGCTCCATCTTGTAGGGGCGGTCGTAGCCTGCGGGGCGGGGGCCGAGGGCGTGTTCGAGGATTTTTTCGTGGATGGCGCGGTTCCAAGGCATGCCGTGGTGCTTCATTTCGGCTGCGATGAGGGCGCCCTGGGATTCTGCGGCGAGTAGGAGGGAGAGCCGGGCTGGGGCTGGGCAGGTGGCGACGGCCTCTAGCTGGGCGCGGAGTTCGGTGAGCAGGGCGGACGCGGTTGGCCCGGCTACCTCGTGCCGTTCGGGGGAGGCCGTGCCCAGGTCGTCAAAGAGGGAGGTTTGCCCCTCGATTTGCCGTCTGGCCGGTAGCACTCCTGCCGGGGACGGGGGTTCGGGGGTGAGGTCGATGGTCGGCGTGTAGGGCAGCCGGTTTTGGGCACGGGTAGCGGCGGTGAGCAGGATTCGCTGGGCAAGGCGCAGGTCGTGGCAGGACGCCGGTGAGACGCCAGCTACCAGCAGGGCGGGCATGAGCTCGCGGGCGTCCGCCCAGGCCCAGCGGATCACCCGGTGCGGGTTTTGGGCTTCCACCGCGCGCACAAAGTCGGGGAGCTTAGTGAAGGGGAAAGTGCGGTGGGTGCCTGAGCCGGTGTCGTTCAGCGTAATGGCCTCCCACAGGGGCGTATCGCCGGGGGAGGTCGCTGGGCCAAGCACGATGTACATCTTTCTATTATGCCGTTTGCGCTGTTCACAGGGCTAGACACGGCACTTCTTCTGTGGCATAAAGAGAGGCAAGAGAAAGATGCCGGGGCAGGGGCCTACCCTGAAAGGTAGCCATGCCCGATACTGAGATGCGTGTGCGCCGGTCGCGGCGCCGTTTCTTTGAGTCTCTTCCCACAGACCTACCCGATGATGTGCCGCTCTTAGCGGTAGAACCGGCCGAGACCGACCTGGGCCCGCTCACACCCCTGGTGAGCCGGGAAGGGCTGACCGATATTTTCGTCAACGGCCCCCAGGACGTCTGGTACGAGGCCGCCGGTACCCTGCACCGGGCTGCCATTACCTTCCCCAATGATGAAGCCGTGAGAGCGCTGGCTACCCGGCTCATTCTTTCCGCAGGTGGCCGCCTGGACGACGCCTACCCGGCAGCCGACGTCCAAACCCAGCAGGGAATCCGCATCCACGCCCTGCTCCCGCCCCTGAGCCGCTCCGGCACCCTGCTGTCCCTGCGCCTGCAACCGGCTCAGCGCCCGTCCTTACGGCAACTACAAGAGCGCGGCATGATGGGGCGTGAGTTGGAACAGGTGCTGCGGCAGCTGGTGCGCTCGCGGGCTAATCTACTGGTCAGCGGAGGAACAGGGACCGGCAAGACCACCCTGCTGGGTGCCCTGCTGCAGGAGGCGGACGCCGGTGAGCGGCTACTGCTGGTAGAAGACACTTCTGAACTGCAGCTAGACCACCCGCATACCGTGAGCCTGCAGGCCCGGGCTGCTAACGCTGAGGGGCAGGGGGAGGTGGGGCTGGCCGAGCTGATTCGGCAGGCCCTTCGCATGCGGCCCAGCCGGCTGGTGGTGGGAGAGTGTCGCGGCGCTGAGGTCATGGACATGCTTACAGCCATGAATACCGGTCACGCGGGTAGCGGCACCACCGTTCACGCCAATTCGGCTCAGGCTGTGCCTGCCCGGCTCTATGCCATGGGGGCTCTCGCGGGGGTGAGTAGTCAGGCCGTGGCCCTGCAGGCTGCGACGGCGCTGGAGTATATTGTTCACCTTGAACGCGAGGGTAAACGCCGTATGGTGCGCGGGGTTTACCGGCTGGTAGGCGGGCACAACCTTGCTGTTGAGCCGGTCTGCACCGTGGAGCCGCGCCGCCGCGGCACCTACCTGCGCTGGCACCCCGGTAGCGAAGAGCTCCAACAGGCAGCCGGGCTGTTTCAGAGCACAGGGGTGGGATCCTGATGCCGGTCGACAGTCTGAAAAGTCTTGGGGTTCGCAGCGATTCTGTGGGCTTGGAAGAGCTGGAGCTATGGCCCGATGCCATCTGGCGTCTTGCCGCCCTGCTGCGCGCGGGGTGCTCCCCGGCGCAGGCCTGCACCCACGTAGCGGCCTATCTGGTGGGCCTAGAACACGAGGAGCGCACCGAACAGAAATCCGGCCTGCTCGCAGTTGTGGGAAAGCTGCGGCCGTCCGTGCGTCAGCAACAGGGCCTCGAAGGTGCTCGGGCCCAGATGGCCCAGCTTTTTGAGACTGCGAGCGCCCAAGCCCAGAAGGGCCTGCCCCTAACCGGCGTGTATCTGAAGGCTGCCGGGCAGGCTGAGTTGCGCGAGAGCGTGAGACAGGGAGCCGCCAGGGTGGCAGCCTGCTGGCAGGTGGGGGAGCGGACGGGCGCCTCGCTAGCCCAGGTGTTTGAGCGCCTAGCCTGCTATCTGGAGACGGAAATTGACCTGCGCCAGCAGCGGGAGACCGCTTTGAGTGGGCCGCGGGCTACCGGTCGAATCCTTTCCTGGCTGCCTTTTGTGGGGTTGGGGCTGGGGATCTTGATGGGTACGGATCCCTTAGGGGTGCTTCTAGGCTCAGTTCCCGGGGCTTTCGTCGGGTGCCTAGGGTTGGCGCTGGCCTGGTGCGGCAACCGCTGGACGGCCCGCCTGATTCGCCGAGCGGAAGAGGGGCAGTGATGCTGGCTTTATCGAGAGCGGGGAAGCAGCCCCGGTCGTCCGCTCCTGACCTAGATGCTGCCCTCTACCTGGATATGGCGGCGACCATGCTCGCGGCAGGACTTTCGATTCCTGCGGTGCTGCACCAGCTGGGTCAGCTTGAAGAGGGGCGGTACGAGGCAGAACTGACCGCTGTGGTGGAGCGCCTCTATCAGGGGCATAGCTGGGCGGACGCCTGGGAGCAACCGGTTGCCCCGGGGCTCGTAGGCCTGTATGAGGCGCTGGGGCTGACGCTGAGCACGGGTGCACCGAGCGCCCAGCTAGTGAGGGTACTGGCCCAGCGGCAGCGCCGTCACAGGCAACGGGCCTACGAGAAGGCAGCTGCCCGGCTGAGCGTCAAACTGGTGGTGCCGCTGGGAGCTTGCTCGCTGCCGTCCTTTATCTGCCTGGGAGTGGTGCCCGTTCTCATCGCCCTGTTTCCGGCGCTTTTTTAGAAGCGGGCAGGCGGTGCGGACAGGATGTTCACAGGCACCCGGTGGAGGGCGCTGGGGCGTCACAAACATGTCACGGCTACACCGCTGAAGAGGGTGCTGGGAGCTTTGCTACCTGAAAAGACGGGAGAGCAGGCCCGCTGCCCTTATCCACAGGTAACACTTCTCTTTACGCCATCTTGGGCAACTGGAAAGCTACAGGTACCTCGGGTGAAGGCCCCGGCGTCTTTCTCACTACCTCAACCCGCCCCTTACCCCGTCTTCGTCCGAGCCCACCCGAAAGAACACAGCGCCTCGGCAAGGCCGCCGAGGAGCACCATATTAAGGAGGAAACCGTGTCGAACACTCACCCCACATCACCTGTAGAAGGCCAGGTCTTTCAGGCCGGTCTCGATGACCCCGAAGCGGGTGCTACGACTGCCGAGTACGGAATCGTCATGCTAGCGGCCGTAGGCTTTGCGGGTCTGCTCGTGGTCATCCTCAAATCTGAAGAAGTCCGCCAGATGCTGCTGGGGCTTGTGCAAACAGCTCTCTCAACTGGAGCGTAGACCGCCTTCTGTCTCTGTGCCCGGGCTGAACCGCCCGGGCACAGAGACGGGAAAATCCGTAATCGATACTTGAAAACCCTGGAACCCTCAGCACTATATAAGGTGGTGATACCGTGCAGACCCTAGCCGCAACAGAAGATGAGAGAGGGTCAAGCACCGCCGAATTTGCGGTGATACTCCCGGCTCTTGTATTCGTTCTGGCCTTGGTGTTGGGAGCTGCCGCAACCGGTATCGTGCAGCTCAAACTGGAAGAGGGCGCTCGCCTGGGAGCCCGGGCAGCAGCCCGCGGGGAAACCGCCGAGACCGTCACTCGCATTGTGCAGGAGATAGACCCCGCTGCTATCGTCACCCTGGCTCAGGATGACGACATGACGGTCGTAACGGTGAGCAGGCAGGCTCCGGGAGTTGTGGGAAAGGTCAGCGGTTGGACGCTTACCGCCGATGCACGGGCCCTCACCGAATACAGGGCTACCACCGGGAGTGCTGACTCATGAATCGCGAAGTCGAGCGGGAACGAGGAAGCAGCACCGTTGCCACGGTAGGTCTGGTCTGCGCTCTTCTTATTCTCGGGGCCACCTGCGCCGGACTCATTGGGGTCATCACCGCGCAGCACCGGGCAACGGCAGCAGCAGATCTAGCCGCCCTTGCCGCAGCGGACGCAGCCCGTGGTCTTGCTGCCGGGGAGCCCTGCACGGTCGCCGAACGCGTTGCCCAATCCAACGGGGCTTGGCTGGGTGGCTGCGGCCAGCCTGCCGGGTTGGGCGGGACGGTGGACGTGCGCACCCTTGTTGATATTAGCGGCCCCTTCGCCTTCCTTGGCCCTGCTGAGGGCCTATCCCGGGCTGGGCCACCTGACTCCTCATAACCAAGGCCAGCCCCGCTCGCTATACCACGGCTAGAAGGGGTCGTCGGTAGCGGCGAAGCCGGTCAAAGACTCAGCTACATCCACCGGGGTAGGTTTCCCCTCGTCCCGGTGCCCCACCGCGTAACTTCCGGCTCCTGTTTCCCCAGCTACCGGGCTTTCAGCCGTCGGGCCTAAAGGCTTGAGCAGTCTTCTGCGCTCTTCATCGGTAAGTTCATCAGCCTCAACGAGCAGGGCAGCTAAAAGCCGGGCGGCGCCTGCCTTGTGCAGGGGCTCGTTCCGGTTACCGCACTTGGGGGACTGCACACACGATGGGCAGCCTAGATCGCACTCGCAGGCCAAAATCGTATCGAGAGTGGCCCGTAGCCAGTGGCCTACCTGCTCAAAGCCCCGCTCGGCAAAGCCCGCCCCGCCAGGGTGGCCGTCGTAGACGAAAATCGTGGGCTGTTCGGTATCGATATGAAAGGCGGTCGATAAACCACCGATATCCCACCGGTCGCAGGTGGCTACCAGGGGGAGCAAGCCAATAGCAGCGTGCTCAGCGGCATGCAAAGCCCCGGGGATATCCCGCTCATGAATACCTGCAGCGTGGAGCAGGGTAGCGGGCATAGCCCACCAGATAGCCCTAGTCTGAAGCTCCTGCGGGGCAAGATCAAGCGGCTCATCGCCCAGAACTTGTTGACCCACCAGGGACTTCCGCTGGTAGCCCACCACCTGGGAACGAACCCGCACCCTGCCGTAGCTCAACGACACCTGCCCCTGCTGCCGCGTTTCTTCAGCACCCAGCACGGTAACTTCGGTGATATCACGGGACTGGGTGTAATAATCGGGGTTCACCGCAGAGACCGCAATAACCTTGTTGTCCTCGTCAAGGTCTTCCACCACGTAGGTCTTGCCCTGGTGAGTGTAAATAGCGCCGGGGTGCCCCTGGGAGTGGGCGTGGCCGTCGTCCATACTGCCAATCACGGCACCCGTTTCGCAGTCAATAATCTGCAGGGGAGAGCCGCCCCCGCGCAGGTTCACAACATTGCTGGCAGACTCGGGGTGGGTCCAGAACCAGCCGGTGGCCCGCTGCCTCAGGTAGCCCTGCTCCACCAGACGGCCCAACAGCGCCTCGGCGGTGCGCCCAAAAACCATGAGCTCATCCCGGCGCAGGGGGATCTCAGCTGCCGCAGCACACAGATGTGGACTAAGCACATAGGGGTTCTCAGGGTCGAAAACGGTTTTTTCAACCGGCCGGTCAAAAATATCTTCGGGGTGGTGTACCAGGTAGGTATCGAGGGGATCTTCGCTGGCAATCAGGACGGCAAAAGCGTCCTGCCCTGCCCTACCTGCTCGTCCTATCTGCTGGTAGAAGGATGCCCGCGTCCCCGGCCATCCGCCCACCAACACGGCATCCAGCCCCGCAATATCAATACCCAGCTCCAGGGCGTTGGTCGAGGCTACGCCCAGAATCTCACCCCGGCGCAGGCTGGCTTCAAGGGCCCGCCGCTCTTCGGGCAGATAGCCAGCCCGATAGGCTGCAATACGGGCAGAAAGGCCGGGCTCAACCTCATCGAGATAGCGGCCAGCGGTCTGCGCGATAGCTTCAGCACCGCGACGGGACTTGATGAAAGAGATGGTGCGGGTGCGGTTCACCACCAGGTCGGTGAGCATCTCAGCGCTCTGGGTAATGACCGACTTACGCACCGGCGCTCCGTTCTCACCCGCACCACAGCCCTGGGCACCGGGCCGAACGCTCACCCCGTTGGCGTGGGCAGAAAGCTTGTCATTGACCGCCGCCGCATCGGTAAACTCCGGCTCCCACAAGAGCACATGGGTAGCACCGCGCGGAGCGGTACTTTCCGTCACCGCCGTAACCGCGGTGGGCCGCGACCCAATCAGCCGGGCAAAAGACTCAGCAGGCTCCGCGCTGGTAGCGGACGCTCCAATAAATACCGGGGTAGCGCCGTAGTAGCGGCACACCCGCCGCAAGCGCCTCATCAGCAGAGAAACATGGGCCCCAAAGACGCCCCGATAGCCGTGGGCCTCATCCACGATCACATACTTGAGTTTGCGCAAAAAACCAGCCCAGCGGGCATGGTTGGGCAAGATAGCGTGGTGCAGCATATCCGGGTTAGCCAGAATGAAGTTGGCGCGTTCGCGAATAAAGCGGCGGTCGGCCTGCGGGGTATCGCCGTCGTAGCTCTCAGCCACGAGCCCGGGCAGCCCCAGGTTGCGCAGGGAGGCCAGTTGGTCTGCCGCTAGGGCCTTGGTGGGGGAGAGATAGAGGGCCGTTGCCCGTCCTGAATCAAAGCCGCTAGCCTGGGCCTCGAATTCGCCCCGGTAGATAGCGTCAAGGGCAGGTAGCTGGTAGGCCAGGGACTTACCCGAGGCGGTTCCCGTTGCCAGAATGACGTGCCGGTTGCCGGGGGACTCATGCGCGGCCGTTGCCGCCTGCACCTGGTGCAGATAGGGCTCGGCGACCCCTAGGTTCTGGTAGGCCTCAATTACTCGCGGGTGGGCCCAGGACGGCCAGGGGGCAGTTTCTGCGCGCCGGGCAGGCAGGGTGCGCACATGGGTGACCTGATCAGGTAAGGACGCCAGCCCCAGCTGGTCGAGTACTACGGCCAGCTCACCGGGTTGGGGAGCGTGAGTGGACGGGGCTCCGGCTGGGTGTGAGCGCGGGGGAAGGGCATCTGTAGGCACCCGTCTATTATGGCACCGCGAGAGTGCGCGTAAATATTTGCTCTTTCTATCCTGTTATCTGTGACCTGCACTATAAGGGGTGGGATAATGGGCTCTATGAGTATTCCAATGAACATTCAGGGTAAGAAGACCACCGAGCAGGAGCCTGTGGTTACGGTCCTCACCGAAGAGCAGATTTGGGAGCTGATTGAGGGCACCCGGTTTGCCCGTCTGGGTACGGTAGGCGAGGACGGCTACGTGCACATCACCCCGCTCAACATTGTGACCGACGGGGTTCGCATTTTCTTCCGAACCGCCTCCGGCAGCAAGCTCACCCAGCTTTTGCTCAATGAGAAAGTAACCGTGCAGTTCGACCGGGCAGAGGGCAGTCACGCCTACTCGGTCAATGTCTTTGCTACAGCCCGCCTGCTGACCGAAACCCGCGACATTGACTACGTTGGCAAGCTCAACCTTGAGCCCTGGCTCGATACCGAGAAGCTGGAGATTGTGGAGCTGACCCCGCAGAAAATGACCGGGCGCCGCTTCCGCCTGGGCTAGGAGCGCCAGTCGCCGCCCCCCCGCCGAGGGGAATAAGGTCTAAAATAGGGGTGTGTCTCAAGAAAAAATTATCCTCTACTACTGCTTCGCCCCTGTGACCGACCCCAAGGCCGTGATGCTGTGGCAGCGTGCCCTCTGCGAGAAGCTGGGCCTGACCGGACGCATCCTGATTTCTAAGCACGGCATCAACGGTACCCTGGGCGGCGACATCAATGCCCTGAAACAGTACGGTAAGACTACCCGCCAGTACCCGGGCTTCGAAAAGCTCGAACTCAAGTGGTCCGACGGTAGCGCTAGCGACTTCCCCCGCCTCTCGGTAAAGGCCCGCGACGAGATTGTCGCCTTCGGTACCCCTGATGAACTCATCGTCGATGAAAACGGTGTGGTGGGCGGCGGCGTGCACCTGAAGCCTGAAGAAGTGAACAAGCTGGTTGAAGAACGTGGCGATGAGGTGGTCTTCTTCGACGGCCGCAACGCCTTCGAAGCCAAAATCGGTAAGTTCAAGAACGCCATTGTGCCCGATGTACGCACCACCCACGACTTCATCAAAGAAATCGAATCGGGCAAGTACGATGACCTCAAAGACAAGCCCGTCATCACCTACTGCACCGGCGGTATCCGCTGCGAAATTCTTTCAGCTCTGATGAAGAACCGCGGCTTCAAAGAGATCTACCAGATCGACGGCGGCATCGTGCGCTACGGCGAAAAGTACGGTGACTCCGGCCTTTGGGAGGGCTCACTTTACATCTTCGACAAGCGCCAGCACATGAACTTCTCACCCGACACCGTCACAATCGGCGAGTGCGAACACTGCGGCGCTAAGGCCAACACCTTCGTCAACCTTGATGTGGACGGAGTGCGTGATTTGGTGCTCCTGTGCCCCGACTGCCAGGCCAAAGCAGAAGCTGAGCTCAAGGCTGCGGCAACCTCGGCATGAGTGAGCAGAAAACCCCGGCCTACGAAACAGCCCTGATTGAATACGGCACCTTCATGGTCGCCGGTGTCACCGACCCGGCGACCGAAGAGAGCGACTTCGGCTCCTGGTGGGAGCGCCTTTATAGCAAGCTTGAGTCGGGCGGGGGCGACCTGGCCGCCCAGCGCCTGGCCGCGGTAGAAAAGCTACAGAAGGTGGGCGTCGTAATGCCGGACGCCGACGATACTGGTTTTACCTACACCGCCGGTTTCATTGTGCCCGGCGGTATTAAGGACGTCGCAGCCCTGGGGCTTACCGGCGTGATGGTACCGGCCGCTATGTACGCTACCGTCCTGGTGCAGGGGGCCATTACCCCGGGCGTCCCCCCTGGCCATATCAAGGCAGGCTTCAACCACCTGGCCAGCACCTTCATCCCCTCGAAGGGGCTGGAGCCTACCGGCGTCTGCCTAGAAGTGTACGGGCCCGGTGAAATCACCGACGAGAACTACCGTATGTATCTCTGGCAGGCTGTAACGAGCCCGCAGGCCGCCTAAAGAGACAATAAAATACCTCCCGCAGTGCGATATGCGGGAGGTATTTCTCTCTAAAGTATGTGCGCTTGCGCGCCCCTGGATAACGGTTGAACTGGTGTGGTAATACCGAAGGGAAAAATCTTTAGGAGTTCTGCTCTACGGCCAGTTCGGCCTCGAGCTTCTCGATAATCTCTGCGATAAAGGCAGGGCCACCGTTAGCGGCCTTTTCCTTCCAGTCAGCGATGGACTTTTCCAGTTCGGCAATTTTTTCTACATTAGCCATAAGGTAAATATAACCCAGACCTCTAGAAAAAATCACCTTGATTACTATTTAACCTTTTCCCAGCTTTCGATGGAGCCGGGGACGACGGTGAAGAGGGGGTGGGTGACTTTGCTGGGTGACGTGGCAAAATGCTGGTCATACCACTGAGGTGAGCGGGTTTTTACTTTTTCTGCCAAAAATGAGATTTCGTAGTCCAGTTGACCGTCGGTAACCGGTAGCGGTGATAACTCCGGTTGAGCGGGGAGTACCAGCAAACCGCGATTGAATCTATAGCCCCGCCCGTCAGCTTCGTTAGCCAGTCCGTGCAGATAAGTGCAGATGTAGGCTAGGGGGTCGCTAGAGGCTTTGAAACGGTCAAGCTGGGGGTGGCTGGTGTAGCCCTTGGTGAGACCCTGGAGCACTTTCTGAGCAAGCAGGGTCTCACGCCAGCAGGCTACTAGCCCCTTAGCGTCGAGCAGGGAGGGGTGAACAGACCAGATACGCACTAGCGGTCAGCTCGGCGGGCGATGGCTTCTTCGAGGCGGTCGAGCTTGCCGGTGAGTTCGCCGGAGTCGTGACCTGGGCGAATATCGGCCTTGAGCACCAGGGAGACCCGGTTGCCGTACTTTCCAACGGCTTCGGTGGCGGCTTTGATAACGGCCATGCACTCGTCCCAGTCACCTTCGATGGTGGTAAACATGGCGTCGGTGCGGTGGGGCAGGCCCGAATCGCGGACAATCTGGACGGCTTCTGCAACGGCGTCGTGCACGGACCCGGACGGGTCTCCGCCGCCGGTGGGGGCTACAGAGAATGCAAATAACATGTCTCTACCCTACCGCTCATACGGTTAAATAGAGAGCGTGATGACTTCTGATTTTTCTCGTGTTCCCGGTGCCCCCGTCAGCGCCGATACTGCTGCCCTGGCCCACCTGCACACTGCCCTGACCGAGCTCAACTACACTTACGACGGTATCGAGGAGCTGCTAGGCTCCCGCGCTTTTGAGGCTATGACCCGCGACCAGGTAGTGCCAGGCCTCTACCGGGTGAGCCAGATTCTGGGGCAGGAGGCTACATCAGAAACCTTCACAGCAGCCCAGCGGAACCTGGCCCAGCTGGTGCGCTTCTTCCTCTTTGGCACCGCCCTGCCCGGCGGTGAGCTTGAGGACGCGCTGGGGGCGGGTAGCCTTGACCTGCTTCTGACTCTGGGGTTGGCTGAGCATACTGGGGACGGCCTGATTCAAGCCGCCGTGGACCTGCGGCCGCATGCAGCGGACGATGGAACCGAACTCTTTGTAGCCAGTGACTTGGGCGCCCACCAGCGCCCCGGCGTCCTGCGAAAGGACCACGTGCTGGGTGTCGGCCAGGCATCCCTGACCCTGGCCCAGCTGACCGAACGGACCCCCGTCGACCGGGCCCTCGATCTGGGCACCGGCTGCGGCATCCAGGTCTTCCACCTGCTGGCCCACACCCGCCATGTAACCGCTACTGATATTTCCGAGCGTGCCTTGGCCTTCACCCGCTTCAACCTGCTGCTGAACGCGTCCGCCCTGAACCTTGATACGGCCAACCTCCAAGATCGTGTGAGCCTGCGCCTGGGCTCCCTGCTCGAGCCGGTTGCCGGTGAAACCTTCGACCTGGTGGTTTCTAACCCGCCCTTCGTTATCACCCCGCGGAGCGACAATGAAACCCCCGAAGACCAGTTCACCTACCGCGATGGCGGTATGGCAGGGGACGGTATCGTCTCAACCCTGGTGCAGCAGCTACCCACCGTGCTTGCCCCCGGCGGGCGCGCCCAGATGCTGGGTAACTGGGAAATTCCCGTGGACGGGCAGGACGGCCCCGTCGACTGGGCAGATCGCCCCCGCACCTGGGTGGGGGAGCAGACCGAAGCCTGGTTCATCCAGCGTGAGGTGCTTGAACCCGAACAGTACGCCGAAACCTGGTTGCGGGACGCCAGCGAAAACCGGGACCCCGCCCACTTTGAAACCGCCTACACCGCCTACCTGCGCGACTTCGCCTCCCGAGGTGTTGGCTCTATCGGGTTTGGCATGATCTGGTTGCGTAAGCCGAACCCGGCGTCTGCAGGGGAGCGCCTGCACCGCTTTGAAGAAATCACCTACCCCATCCAGCAACCCATCGCTCCCTTCATCACCGAGGCAGTGGAGCACTTTGATCAGGTCACTGCCCTGAGCGATGCTGACCTGCTAGAGAAGCACCTGGTCGTTGCCGGAGATGTGACCGAAGAGCGCCACTCCACCCCCGGCTCCGAGCACCCCTCCGTGATTCTGCTGCGCGCAGGTGCCGGGCTACGCCGCACCATTCTAGAAACCACGGAGACCTCGGGCTTTGTCTCCGCCTGCGACGGGGAACTAACCGCTGGCCAAATCGTCGGTGCCCTAGCTGCCCTGCTGGGTTGGGAGACCGAAGAACCCAGACAAGTATTAATCAGTAACATGCGCGAACTGCTTGAAAAGGGCTTTTTGCGGATTGACCAGGGCGACTAGACTGGGGCCATGGTAGAGAATCCTATTAAAACCCTGACCGAAGACCGCTGCTGGGAGCTGCTAGCTGCCCACGAGTTCGGCCGTCTGGCCCTGGCTGTTGGCGGGGAGGTAGATATCTACCCCGTCAACTTCGTGGTGCACGAGAAGAAAATCTACTTCCGCACCGCGGCCGGCCAGAAGCTCTCAGAAGTCGTGATCAGCCGCAAGGCCGCCTTCGAAATTGATGAGGTCATCGACGGTACTGCCCGCTCCGTTGTCGTGCACGGTAACGCCCACTGGCTCACCAGCGAAGCAGACCTCGACGCGGTCGAAGCCCTGGGGTTACGCACCTACTCACCGACCTACAAGACCAACTGGGTTGAGGTAGAGCCGGTGAGCGTCAGCGGTCGCGAGTTCGAAATCGGGGCAGAACCTGCCGACGAGCTTTAAGGGGCTAAGGGGGCAAGCACCGGCGATGGCCCCGAACCCGCGCTCTAAGGTCACACTGGTCTAAGTAGACACGAAGCCCCGTAAGTCGGCTATTGTTGTGCATACACGCGAAAAACCGACCCCAAGGAGCCCTCAGTGCCCACTAAGGCAACCACCGAGCACGGCAAGTCACTGCTGATCGTGGAATCCCCCTCGAAGGTGAAAACCATCAGCGGGTACCTGGGCGATGCCTTCATCGTTGAATCCTCCATGGGGCATATTCGCGATCTTCCCCAGCCCTCTGAGCTGCCCGATGAACTCAAAAAGAGCCCCGTCGGCAAGTTTGCGGTCAACGTAGAAGAAGGCTTCGAGCCCTACTACGTGGTCAACCCCGATAAGAAAAAGAAGGTCACCGAGCTCAAGCGCCTGCTCAAAGAGTCCGATGCCCTCTACCTGGCAACCGATGGTGACCGCGAAGGTGAAGCCATTGCCTGGCACCTGCTGCAGGTGCTCAAGCCCAAGGTGCCCGTCTACCGTCTGACCTTCCCCGAAATCACCAAAGAAGCGATTCAGCGCGGTTTCAACGAACTGCGCGACATCGATAACAACCTGGTGGATGCCCAGGAAACCCGCCGTGTGCTCGACCGTATCTACGGTTACGAGCTCTCACCGGTGCTCTGGCGCAAGGTCTCCCGCGGCCTTTCAGCCGGCCGCGTGCAGTCTGTGGCAACCCGCCTGGTCGTAGAGCGCGAGCGCGAACGCATGGCCTTCCGCTCAGCCACCTACTGGGACCTCACCGGTACCTTCACCACCTCTGCCTCCGAGTCCTTCACCGCCAAGCTCTCCGCCGTTGACGGTGCCCGCGTAGCTACCGGCAAAGACTTTGCCGATGACGGCAGCCTCAAGCCCGCCGCAGCCGGTAAGGTTGCCCACCTGGACGAAGCCGCAGCCAGCTCTCTGGCTAGCGCGCTGGCGTCCGCCGCGTTCGCCGTCCGCTCGGTCGAAACCAAGCCCTACACCCGCCGCCCCGCTGCCCCCTTTACCACCTCAACCCTGCAGCAGGAGGCCGCTCGCAAGCTCCGTTTCTCATCCCGCTCCACCATGCAGGTGGCCCAGCGCCTCTACGAGAACGGTTACATCACCTACATGCGAACCGACTCGGTTGCCCTGTCTGACCAGGCGACCCAGGCTGCCCGCAAGCAGGCGGCTGAACTGTACGGCGCTGACTTTGTGCCCGCGTCCCCGCGCGTCTACACCTCCAAGTCCAAGAACGCCCAGGAAGCCCACGAGGCAATCCGCCCCGCAGGCGACTCCTTCAGCACCCCCGCCGAGGTCAAGAATGCGCTGAGTATCGACGAATTCCGCCTCTACGAGCTGATTTGGAAGCGCACCGTCGCCTCCCAGATGGCTGACGCCAAGGGCTCCACCGCCTCCGTCCGACTGGGTGCAACCGCCGCCGATGGCCGCGACGCAGAATTCGCAGCATCGGGTACCGTCATCACCTTCCGCGGCTTCCTGGCCGCCTACGAAGAGGGCCAGGACGTCAAGCGCGGCGAAGAGGGTAAGAGCGAGACCAAGGACGGTAAGGACGACAAGCGCCTACCCAACCTGGCAGAAGGCGACTCCCTGCGCGGCAGCGATATCGAAGCTGCCCGCCACGAAACCTCACCCCCGCCCCGCTACACCGAAGCCTCCCTGGTTAAGGCCATGGACGAACTCGGCATTGGCCGCCCCTCAACCTACGCAGCCGTTATCTCGACCATCATGGACCGCGGCTACGTCAATAACCGCTCCGGCTCCCTGGTGCCCTCCTGGACCGCTTTCTCGGTCGTCCGCCTGCTCGAAGAGCACTTCGCCAAGTACGTGGACTACGAGTTCACCGCCGAAATGGAAGAAGACCTCGACCGCATTGCCCGCGGTGAAGAAGCCCGCCCCGAGTGGCTGTCTCACTTCTACTTCGGTGGGGGAGACAAGCGTGGCCTCAAGCCCATCGTTGACAACCTGGGCGATATCGACGCCCGCGCGATCAACTCTGTAGAGGTCGCCCCTGGCGTGAACCTGCGCGTGGGCAAGTTTGGCCCCTACCTTGAGACCGGCGGCGAGATAGACACCGAAACCGGCGAAATTAAGGACCCCATCCGCGCCAACGTACCGGCAGATCTGGCACCCGATGAGCTGACCGAAGAAAAGGTCGCTGAACTGCTGGAAGCCGGTAAGAACGACGGCCGTGAACTTGGTGTTGACCCGGCTACCGGCCGCACCATTGTGGCTCGTGATGGCCGTTTTGGCCCCTACGTCACCGAGGTTATCCCCGAGATGACCGAAGAAGAAATTGCCGCCTGGATGGATGCCCAGCCCACCGAGTACTACAAGAACGGCAAGCCCAAGCCCAAGAAGAAGCCCAAGGCTGAAAAGCCCCGCACCGGCTCCCTCTTCAAGTCTATGGACCTGGCCACCGTCACCTTGGATGACGCCCTCAAGATTATGGCCCTGCCCCGCGTGGTCGGTACCGATGCCGAGGGCACCGAAATTACCGCCCAGAACGGTCGTTTCGGCCCCTACCTGAAGAAGGGCACCGACTCCCGCTCTCTGGAAACCGAGGACCAGATTTTCTCCATCACCCTGGAGCAGGCCCTGGAGATCTACTCCCAGCCCAAGCAGCGCGGACGCGGCGCCGCCAAGCCCCCGCTGGCTGAGCTCGGCGTAGATCCGGTCTCTGAGAAGAAGATCGTGGTGAAGGACGGCCGCTTCGGTCCCTACATCACCGACGGCGTCACCAACATTACGGTGCCCCGCAGCGAAATCATCGAGTCCCTCACCCACACTCGCGCGGTTGAGCTGCTCGCTGAGAAACGAGCTAAGGGACCGGTCAAGCGCAAGACCACCGCCAAGAAGCCGGCGGCTAAGAAAACCACAGCCAAGAAGACCGCTACCAAGAAGAGCACCGCTCAGAAAGCGGGCGAGTAGTCGGTTATCGCGTGGGTCCCGTCCTTGTACACTGGTAGGCAGGAAAACTGTTTGTCACCACTCAAGGGGGGACCCATGCGTCTAGGCGTGCTCGATATTGGCTCAAATACTGGCCACCTGCTTCTGATTGAGGGGCAGCTAGGCTCCCGCCCCGAAGCCTACACCGCAGCCCACAAGGAGCCCCTCCAGCTGGTGCGCTACATCGACGCGGACGGCAACATCACCGACGAGGGCCGCGACCGCCTCACCGCCTTCGTGAAGTCCGCAGTACTCTACGCGATTGAGCACGGAGCGGAAGACCTGCTGGCCTTTGCCACCAGCGCCATCCGCGAATCCAAAAACGGCCCCGAGGTACTGCAGCACGTGCAGAACCAGACCGGCGTCAACCTCACCGAAATTACCGGCGACCAGGAAGCCGCTATCACCTACCACGCCGTGCGCCACTGGCAGGGCTGGGGCGCCGGCCGTATTCTCAACTTCGACATCGGCGGCGGCTCCTTCGAGTTCTCCACCGGCATGGACGCCTACCCCGACGACGCAATCTCCGTGCCGCTGGGTGCCACCCGCCTGACCGGCGACTGGTTCAGCACCCCCGTGCCGTCCCCCAAGGAAATCAAAAAACTCCGCAAGTACGTGCGCGAAACCCTAGAACCCGTCGCCGAGACCCTGCTGGCCTACGGGCAGCCCAACATGGTTGTGGGTACCTCCAAAACCTTCCGCTCCCTCGCCCGTATCTGCGGGGCAGCCCCCTACTCTGCAGGCCCCTTCGTCAAGCGCGAAATGCTGCTACAGGATCTGCGCTTGTGGACCCGCCGTATGGAAGCCATGCCCCCCAGCGAACGTGAGGACTTACCCGGGGTATCTCACGTCCGCGCCGAGCAGATGCTAGCCGGAGCTATCGCGGCAGAAACCGCCATGGAGGTCTTCGGCGTAGATCGCATGCGCGTTTCCCCCTGGGCCCTGCGCGAGGGCCTGGTGTTACGCCGCCTAAACTACCTCTCCCAGCAGGGGCCCGAAGCCATGATTGACCCCCGTTCCCTGGCAGAATTTGTGCAGGACTAGCCGTGAGCACCGATGCCCCCAAGAACCCGCCCTCCCGCAAACCCGTACAGGTAGCGCTTTCTACCTCCTGCCTCTTCCCGCTCGGCGTGCCCGAAACTTTCTCAACCGCCGTAGACCTGGGCTACGACAGCGTGGAAGTTATGATCACCCACTCAGCCCTCTCCCAAGAGCCCCACGATCTGCTTGACCTGATTCAGAAATACCAGATTCCCATCTCCGCCATTCACGCCCCCACCCTGCTCCTGACCCAGCAGGTCTGGGGCCGGGCCTGGAACAAGATGCAGATGGCGGCCAAAATGACCAAGGCGGTAGGGGCGGATGTCATCGTCGCCCACCCGCCCTTCCGCTGGCAGAAGCTCTACGCCAAGAACTTCGTTGCTGGCGTGCGCGAAATATCAGAGCTCGAAAACGTCAAAATCGCCGTGGAAAACATGTACCCCTGGTCCATCAAAGGCCACGCGGTAGAGATGTACGCCCCCCACTGGGACCCCTCCCGCTTCGACTACGACTGGATGACCTGGGACTTCTCCCACGCAGCCGCAGCCGGGGACGACTCCCTCGAGGCCGTCAAACGCATCGGCTCCCGCCTGGGTCACGTGCATCTGACCGACGGATCCGGCGATAAGGTCATGGACGAACACCTGGTACCCGGCCACGGTACCCAGCCCGTCGCCGAAACCCTACAGTACATCGCAGCCAGCGATTTTGACGGCGTTGTCTGCGCTGAAGTGTCAACCCGCAAGGCAAAGGGCGCAGGCACCCGCGACGACATGCTCTACGAGACCCTGCAATTCGCCCGCACCCACCTAGCTAGGTGAAAAATCTTCACCAAAAATGCGCTTCGGACTCGCGCTCGCTGCCGACCCTCTCACAGGTTCGCTAGCGCTCACATGTGATTCACGCCAGCCCCGAGCCAGCAGCTGTGCTGCGAGTCCGACAGCGCCTTCAGCTATACGTCATATTCGAAGGAGAACATCGTGACTACTGTTGCTTTTATCGGAACCGGCTCCATGAACGGAGCGATCGCCTCGGGCCTGCTTGCTGCGGGTACCGACCCCACCTCTGTGCGCGCGACCGTAGGATCGCACGCCAGTATCTCTACCCTGCGTGAGAAGCTGGGGGAGGGGGCCCAGGACGTAACCATCCTTGCCGGTGAAGATGATGCGCAGGCTAACCTTAAAGCCGCTGAAGGGGCCGATGTGGTGCTGCTGGGGGTCAAGCCCTATGCCATCCTTGATCTTGCCCGCGAAATCTCACCGTCTCTGGGCGAGAAGACCGTAGTGGTGTCGGTTGCTGCCGGTATCACCTTAGAAGCCCTACAGCGGGCTCTGCCCGAGGGGCAGCCTGCAATCCGCTGCATGCCTAATACTCCTTCGCGGGTGGGCAAGGGCGTACTGGCTATCTCGGTGGGGCGGACCGTGACCGAGGAGCTTAAGGACGCCGCCGCTTCGGTTCTGGGGGCAGCAGGCCGGGTCATTGAGGTTGGGGAAGAGCAGATAGGGGCGGTAACCGCTGTATCTGGTTCAGGCCCTGCCTACGCCTTCTTGCTGGCAGAAACTATGGCCGCTGCCGGGGTTAAGCTGGGGCTGGACGAAAAAACTGCTACCGAGCTAGCAGCCGCTACGGTAGCTGGTGCGGGCCACTTGCTGGATATTGACCCCAACCCCCGGGATCTCCGCAAGGCTGTCACCAGCCCCAAGGGCACTACCGATAAGGCTATTACCGCCTACATCGATGGTGGTCTTTTCGAACTAACCGAGACCGCCATGCGGGCCTGCCTAGCTCGGAATGAGGAAATGACCGAAGAGTTCAGCTCCGAAAAATAGTTCAGACCTAGTCTAAAAAGAAGGCCCTATAAGAGCAGGCTGTGCTACCAAAACTCCTTGTGGAGTGGGGTAGGGCAGCCTGCTTTTTCTTTCCTGAACAAAGAATCTAGATACACTGAAGGCCAGTCCGTAGGGAATCGGACTGGCCTTCAGCTTTCTCTTTTGCCGGTAGGGATCCGGCTTCAAGAGAATGCTCGCCACCTGAAGCAGATGGGATTAGGGGGAACCATCTGAGGAATCTTCAGGTCTTGAGCTACTTGAACGGGTTCGCGGACCGTTCAGTAATCACTCGCACCTTTAGAGGTAGTTATAACTATATGCCAGTTTTTAAGTTTATGCACCCTGAAATCTGAAAAAAGACGAATTATTTCGGAAGACACCTGGGTGGTTTCTATACTCGGGTGGGTATAGGGTATAGTCAATGGTTCCTTGTAGGCATAAACCTGTTAGGGTCGTGTGGCAAATCTTTCAATAAGGTCTACCTGACCCGAGACAATCAATAAATCGCGTGAAGAAACCCGGGTGTCGGGTGTTGCGTAGGTAATTTCTTCACCTGGTGATTTCACTCCCACAATGGTCACCCCGTATTTAGACCGCACATCAGACTCTGCCAGGGTAAAGCCATGGGTCTCTTTGGGCGGGTACATTTTGACGATGGCAAAATCGTCATCGAACTCGATGAAGTCCAGTAGGCGCCCGGAGACTAGGTGGGCTGCTCGTACCCCCGCGTCCGACTCCGGGTAAACAACCCGGTGTGCTCCAATGCGGGAGAGAATCTTGCCATGAGAAGGGGTAATAGCTTTAGCCCAAATACGCTCAATGCCCAGATCCACCAGGTTGGCGGTAATCAGCACCGAGGCCTCCACCGAGGTGCCCACACCCACTACGGCGGCGGTAAAGTCCTGGGCCCCTAGCTGACGCAGGGCATTCATATCGGTGGCGTCGGCCTCCACCACGTGGGTAAGGTCGCCTGACCATTTCTGCACCAGGACGGGGTCTTTTTCAACAGCAAGCACCTCTTTGTTCTGGCGGACGAGCTGGGCGGCGGTAGCCGATCCAAAGCGTCCTAGGCCAATCACTAGCACGGGGGCGCTGTGGGCTGGGCGGAAGTCTTTTCTAGCCAATGATGGGCCTTTCTTCGGGGAACTTGTAGAGGCGGCGGCGGGAGCGCATCGCCAAGCCGGTGGCTACGGTGATGGTGCCGATGCGGCCAATGAGCATGAGGACAGAAAGTATGTAGGTTCCGGACGGCGGCAGCTCAGCTGAGAGCCCGGTGGATAGTCCGCAGGTCGCGTAGGCTGAGATGACCTCAAAGAGGGCCCGGTCGAGGCCGACGTTGCCAATGAGCATGATGGCGGTGGTGCCAGCCAGCACGAACATGAAGCTCATCATGATCACGGAAATGGCGATGCGCAGGACGGCGTCGGGAATAGTGCGGTTAAAGGCAACGACGAACTGGTCGCCGCGGGCTTCTGCCAGAATCGCCAGGAAGACCACGGTGATGGTGGTGATTTTGATGCCGCCTGCGGTTGATGCGGAGCCGCCGCCGATGAACATGAGTACGTCGGTGAGCAGCATGGTGACGGGATGGATATCTGCCATGTCGACCAGATTGAAGCCGCCGGAGCGGGTCATGATGGATGCGAAAGCGGCGTTGAGGATTTTATTGCCCGCGCCCATGGCACCGATGGTGCGGTCATTGCCCCACTCCAGGGCGCCCCAGGCAAAGGAGCCTAGGAAGAAGAGCACCAGCGTGCCGATGATGGTGAGTTTGGCGTTGAGATTCCACTTGCTAAAGCGCAGGTTGTTGCGCAGCACCAGAATGACGGGGAAACCCAGCGAGCCCACCATGACGCCCAGGGCGATGGGGAAGAGAATCCAGAGGTCGTGGCCGTAGGGCACAATGCCATCTGAGTGGGGAGTGAAGCCGGCGTTGTTGAAGGACGAGACCGCATAGAAGATGCCGTGCCAGACTGCCTGCCAGAGGGGCTCTCCCAGCACCAGGAAGCGGGGGATAAGCGTGAAGGCGATCAGGGCCTCAATGGCGATGGAGGTAAAGGCCACGGTGCGGAGCACTGAACCCACTTCACCCAGGCGTCCGATATTGAGGGACTCCTGGGCGATAATTTTGGAGCGCAACCCCAGCTTGCGCCCCACCGCCAGCGCCAAGATGGAGGTTAGGGTTAGGGTGCCCAGCCCACCAATCTGGGAGCCTAAGAGAATCATGAGCTGGCCAAAGAAGGTCCACTGCTCGGCGGTAGAAACCGTGGTGAGACCGGTGACAGTCACGGCACTAGTTGCCGTAAAAATAGCGTGGTGAAACTCCACCTGCTGGCCATCGCGTGAAGCCCAGGGGGTGTAGAGCATAAGCGAGAAGAAAATAATGACCAGCAAGAAGGCCGCAATAGCGATACGGGATGAGGAGGACCCAAAGATGCGGTCTACCAGGTCGCGCAGGTGGGCCATGCGGGCCTGAAAGGCTGCCGCAAATTTAACAATCTGCAGGAGCTGCTGGTATTCCAGCTGCCCCTGTTCCGTGGCGTCCAGAACCCGCTTGCGCTCCTGGACCTTGCGCACAATTTTGCCCACGTTCTTCACCTCGCTTTCTTCTGCCGTCTCTAGCGTAGTCTGCGTGTCATACAAGCGGGGTGTGGTGCCCGCAGAGTTTTTATGTGTTTAATGGTAAGTGTGACTTAAATTACCAAGGAGGTAGTGTTGGTGGCTATTATTGACAGTCTCACGCCCACCGACGTGCGTGTGCTCTGGACTCCCGCCATGGCCAACTACTATTTTGGCGACTATCACCCCATGCACCCCTCGCGGTTGGATGCAACAGCCTCCCTGGCGCGAGACCTAGGAATCTTTGATCTCCCACAGGTACAGCTTGAGGAACCCGAAATTGCCACCGTGCACCAGCTCATGCTGGCCCACGACTACCCCTATATCGACGCGGTGCAAAAAATCAGTGCCGATCCCACGCTAACCATTGCCAGCTGTGGGCTGGGTACCGAAGACACCCCCGGGTTTGAGGGGGTGCACGAGGCGTCCGCTCGACTCGCCGGGGGCACCTACCAGGCCGCCGAAGCTATCTTGAGCGGTAAGGTCAAACACGCCGTCAATTTTGGCGGAGGCATGCACCATGCCTCACGCGATCACGCCAGCGGCTTTTGTATCTATAACGACTGCGCTGTCGGCATTGCCCGCCTGCTTGAATCGGGAGTGCAGCGGGTCGTCTATATTGACGTGGACGCCCACCACGGGGACGGCACGCAAAGTATCTTCTGGGACGAGCCCCGGGTGATGACCATTTCCCTGCACGAGAGCGGCATGACCCTCTTCCCCGGTACCGGTTTCGCTAACGAGGTGGGGCCCGAAGGGCTGGCTGCCGGAACTTCGGTTAACATCGCCATGCCCGAAAGCACTACCGACTCGGGGTGGCTACGAGCCTTTGACGCGGTGGTTCCTGGCCTGCTGCGGCAGTTCCAGCCCGAGGTGATTGTTAGCCAGCACGGCTGCGACTCCCACCTGGCCGATGATATGTCGCACCTGAACATCAGCATTAACGGGCAGAGGGAAATTGCGGCCCATATCTCCTTGCTGGCGGACGAGCTCTGTGAGGGCCGCTGGATTGCTACCGGGGGAGGGGGTTACTCTATCTACAACGCCGTGCCCCGCTCTTGGAGCCACCTTATTGCGGTGGCGGCTGGCCAGCCCCTCGACATAAATATGCCCACACCGGAATCGTGGCAGGCTTATATGCTTGAAAAGTACGGGACTAAAGTGCCTACCATGATGGGGGATCCCGTGGATCTCTGGTGGTACTCCTGGGAGGTTGGCTACGACCCTGCCAGCAGCGTAGACCGCAGCATTATGGCCACCCGCAAGGAAGTATTCCCCCTCTGGGGGCTTGACCCCTGGTATGACTAGGCCGGTAATAGGGGCGGGTCGCCGGACCCGGCAGACGGCCCTGCCTGTGGGGTTCCCAGCCTGAGTGCTAGCTGGGCATAGGCGAAGAGTGTCCCCATTTCTGCTGGTCAAACATGTAATTGTGGGTATATATATGTAAAGATGTCAGTATGAAAGACGACGTATTTGCTGTTATCGCCGACCCCACGCGGCGACACATCCTCCAGGCACTAGCCGTCGAACGACTAGCCGTTGGCGAACTGGTCGAGGAACTGGGCGTCAGCCAGCCCACCGTATCCAAGCACCTCAAGGTGCTCCGCACCGCCGGTCTGGTTGAAACCGAAGCCGTAGGCCAAAAGCGCTTCTACTCTATTACCCCTGCCCCGCTTGCAAGCGTTGCCGACTGGGTCGACGGCCTGCTTACTGCCCCCGTAGCCGAGACCGCCCCCGCCCTCGAAGCGGTACCTGCCGCCGAGGCTACCCCTGTTGCTAACGAGAGCTCCGAGCCTGCCCCTGAGGCAAACCCTGCTGCGCCTGAAACCACCTCTGTTCCCGAGGGGCAAGAGGAGGCGTCCGCTCCGGCCGTCGATGTGCCCCACCCCAACACCGCAGGTATTACCTTCACCCCCCTAACCCCCTTTACCCCCGTGCTCGATAACCGGGTAGACAAAGAGGTCGTTGAGAGCCAGACACCTGCCGAGGTTGAGCAGGACGCCGTCAGCGGCCAGGTGCGCCAGCTCGCGCAGAGCCTGAGCTTGGGTGCCAAAGATGAGGAGCCCATCAGCTTTAAGGTGCCCACCCCTGAGCAGGTCATTGCCCAAGAGGCAGCGGCCAAGGCAAGCGATGAACAGGCCCACAAGCAGGCCGGTGACGAAGAGAGTGACGACCGCGGCCTGCTGGCCAAGCTCACCCGCTGGGGTCGCCGCAGCTCCCGCTAGGCCCTTGTCCACCAACCGCTAGTTTCAAAGGACACCACAAGACTGTATGGCACACCATCAGCAGCTTCTCGAATGGATCGAGAACGAACTGATTAACCAGACTCTACACCTGGGCGATAACCTGCCCGACGACAGGGTGCTGGCCCGCGAGGTGGGTATCAGTCAGAACCACATGCGGGAGAGCCTCAAACACTGCGAAGAAATTGGGGTGCTCAGGCTCTACGAGGGGCGGAAAAAGAGCATTATCGCCCAGCTAATGCGGGAACCGGCGGCTTCGGCGGGGCCAGCCGTCAGCCTCTATCTGGCCAGCTCCCTCTCGCCCTGCCAGGATCTGCTGGCAACCTGTCTGCTGCTTGAAAACCACGCCCTCACAGGGCCCGACTACGACCAGTCAGCCTTTGAAGAGCTGGACCGCATCGTGGAGGCCATGCAGGACACCGCTACCAGCCTGAGCGACTTTCACGATTTGGAAGCTGATTTCCATATCCAGCTGGGAAGGCTCTCGGGCAACGCCCTGATTTCTGCCCTCTTGGCGACCCTGCGAGACGCCATGATTGAAGCCCGGTTCGAGCTGGTCAGCCAGGTTCCCCTGTGGAGCGCTACCGCCTCGCGCCTGCGTATGGAGTATCGGGCTATCGTCGATGCTGCCCGCTCCGGTGACACTGCCCTCGCACAGATCCTGCTCAAGGCCAACCTGCAAGAGCGCTTTGCTGAGGCCGGGCACCCGGTCGATTTTGAGACCCCGACTAGGGAAACGGGCAGAATCAACCTTGAACCCATCGAGGTTGAGACCCAGGAACTGGTGCCCGATACCTGGGGTGGTCCCATTGAGCCTGATCTGTTTGAAGCCCTCACCAGCATCCAGCCCATGGATGTCGCCCCTGCAAGCGCTCAGCCCTCTACTGGGAGTGCAACCCGCCGCAGGCAAGGGACGGTGAGCCCGGTCGTCCGCGCCGCTAGCGCTACCGCCAGCCCTGGCCCCGGATCAGCAGCCCCCAAGAAGCCCGAGAGGCCCGCGGCCAGCGAGGCTCCCCAGTTGCAAGAAGCAAGGGAAGAAGCTGACAGTGACGCCGGTGAAGCTGCAGCCCCGCTGGGCGCCAGAAACCAGCCCGCTAAAAAGCGTTTTGACGTGGCTGGCTACTTTGGCTTCCGCAAAAGCGCCCCTGCCCAGCAGGAGAATGGAAGAGCTCGTGACCCCCGCGCCGCAGAACCTGCCAGGGCAGTGGAAGAAGACCCGGGGGAAGATGCCGCAGCGGCCCTGCGCGAGGGCTACGAATACGCCACTAGCGACCGCTAGAGGGCAGATAAAACGAGAAAATGCTCTCACTTGCCGGTGAACAGGGGGCGAAAAGTTCTGTTTACCTGTAGGCTTGGGAGAGAGCGTTTTTTCACGCCGAGGGTATTGCTATGCCCTTTATGCGTGCTTTGGAGCGTTTATACCGGTATAGCGCCCGGATAGCTACCGACCTACCGCCCCCGAGTGGTTGCTGTCGGCCGGGTATCGACCACTATTTAATAAGTGAGGTGAATCCAATGGGTTCAGTTATCAAGAAGCGCCGCAAGCGTATGTCTAAGAAGAAGCACCGCAAGCTTCTTCGCAAGACTCGCCACCAGCGCCGCAACAAGAAGTAAATTCTTCACCGCGAGCCCCGCACCTGTTTCGGTGCGGGGCTCGCGCTGTATGTGCGGCCTTGGGGTGCGGACGGGGCCGCTCGCCTGGCGGGGGAGGGGCGGGTTAGAGTGGAACAATGGCTACACCACTGATTGAACTGCTCACTAAGCCCGGCTGCCACCTCTGTGAGGCAGCCCGTGAAACCACTGCCCAGGTCGTTGCCCGTTACGGGCTGACCTACACAGAAATCAATGTTGAAGAGTACCCGGACCTGCTTGATCGCCACCGTACCGAAATTCCGGTTCTGCGGGTGGACGGTGAGGTCAAGGACTTCTGGCAGGTCAATGCCAAACGTCTGGCCAAGATTCTTGAGAAGAAACTAGCCGAATAAAGGAGATACGGAAGGCTGGTTAGCGCTTACTGACTAGGTTTGAGAGACTAGAGGTATGAACACTTCTTCGGCAACTGTCACCGTTCACCTGATGCGCCATGGCGAGGTGCACAACCCCGACCGTATCGTCTATGGGCGCCTGCCTAACTATCACCTGTCTGAGACTGGGCAGAAGATGGTGCGCCTGTCTGCTAAAGAGTTCAAGCGCCGTGCCGACGCCGGCGCCAACATTGTGCACCTGGTCTGCTCCCCGCTCACCCGCACCCGCGAATCAGCTGCCCCCATCGAGGAACTGCTGGGCCTAACAGCCCAGCCCGATGAGCGCGTGATTGAGGCCGGGAACTACTTCGAGGGTCTGCACGTGAATAAGGACGAGCTGCTGGGCAACCCTCGCCACTGGAAGCACCTGCTCAACCCCCTGCGTCCGTCCTGGGGCGAACCCTACCGGGACCAGGTGGTGCGTATGGCTGAGGCTATTAAGGACGCCGCCCGCACCGCCTACGAAAAGGGCGGGGACGGCGCCGAGGCGATTATTGTCTCGCACCAGCTACCCATTTGGATGGCCCGCACCTCGGTTGAAGGCGGGGCGCTGCCGCACGACCCGCGTAGCCGCCAGTGCAATTTAGCTTCCATTACAAGTTTTACCTTCCCCAATATTTTTGCCCCTGGCAAGCCAAAACTCTCCTATGTTGAGCCTGCTGGCGAGCTCTACTCAGGTGTTATTCAGTTACCGGGGTCATAATGGCACCGACTGCAAGCGCACACCACACTGACCTGAAAGACCTCTAATTCATGTCTACCTCTTTCCCCACCCGTGTGAGCCGTAAGCAGGCCCTGGTCATCGCCGCTCTGGGAACTGTCGGCCTGCTCTCCGCCTGCTCTTCAAGCCAGGACTCCCTGGCAGCCCAGGCAGATGCCGGTGACTCCAAGGGCTATATTGCCGGTGACGGTAGCGTTACCGAATACGCAGCCGGTGAGCGCGGCGAGCCCGTCGAATTTGAAAGTGAACTCTTTGACGGCACCGTCGTCTCCGCCGCCGATCTGCGCGGCAAGCCCGTGCTACTGAATTTCTGGTACGCCGGGTGCGCCCCCTGCCGTGTTGAGGCTCCCTGGCTCAACGAACTGCACGCTAGCTTTGGTGAGAAGGTTGCCTTTTACGGGGCTAACGTGCGCGATGAAAAGGGCACCGCTGAGGCCTTCGAAAAGAACTTTGAGGTACCCTACCCCTCCTTCCGCGACGTGACCGGCAAGGTACTGCTTGCTATGAGCAAGTACGTGCCTGCCCAGGCTGTGCCGACCACCGTCGTCCTCGATGCTGAGGGGCGCGTAGCTGCCCGTATTCTGGGCCAAATCGACAAGTCTGTGCTGAACACCCTGCTCGAAGATCAGGTCAGTGCCTAGCTTCGGCCAAATCGTCCTCGACGGCTCCCTCTGGCTCGCCCTGCCCCTTGCGGCACTGGCGGGCCTGGTCTCATTCGCCTCTCCCTGTGTGCTGCCGCTTGTGCCCGGCTACCTGGGCTACGTGACGGGCCTGTCGGGTGGGGAAATGAGCCCCCGCCGCCGCAACCTGCGCATGGTCACCGGAATTGGTCTCTTTGTGTTGGGTTTCTCTTTTATCTTTGTGCTCATGTCGGTAGTGCTAGCCCAGCTGGGCGCCGCCCCCTGGCTCAGAGGCCAGGGCTGGGTTGACCTGGTGCTGGGTCTGCTAGTGATTCTCATGGGTCTGGTCTTCATGGGCCGCTTTGATTTCTTCCAGCGCGACCGCAAGATTGAGGCCAAGCCCCCGGCCGGCCTCTGGGGCGCCCCGATTCTGGGTGTCACCTTTGGTCTGGGTTGGGCCCCCTGCATCGGCCCCACCTTCGCGGCCGTGCAGACCCTGGTCTACACCGGGGGCTCCGATAACAGCAAGGCAATTCTGCTGACCTTAGCCTACTGCTTAGGGCTAGGCGTTCCTTTCCTGCTGGTTGCTTTGGGGGTAGCCCGCGGGGTGAACACCATGGGCTGGGCCCGCAAGAACAGGCTGCTACTTCAGCGCCTGGGCGGGATCATGCTGATTGTCATTGGGCTGCTGCTGGCCACCGGCGTCTGGACGCAGATGATGTCCTGGTTCCAGGCCACCATGCCGGTCTACGAACTTCCCATCTAAACACACCCCACACTCACGCACCGAACCGAAGACAGCAAGGAAAAAATGGCAGAGACTCAGGACGCCCCGGCCCTAGGCCCGCTGGAAATGCTGCGCTGGGCATGGACGCAGCTGACAAAGATGAACACCGCCCTCTTCCTGCTGCTTATGCTGGCGGTCGCCGCGGTTCCCGGTTCGGTCTTTCCCCAGCGTATTCAGGACCCCGCAGCTGTAGCCGACTACATCGAGGTTCACCCCACCTGGGGCCCTATCGCTGATAAGCTCCAGCTCTTTGACGTCTTCTCGTCGGTCTGGTTCGCCGCGATCTATATTCTGCTCTTTATCTCCCTGATAGGCTGCGTGATTCCCCGCGCCGCCAAGCACTATCGGGCCATGCGGTCAGGTCCTGCCCGCACCCCTAAGAACTTTGCCCGCCTGCCCCAGCACCGCACCCTCACCATTCCTGTGGAGGCCGGTGCGGGGGAGCTCACCGCCGCCCGCGCTATCGAAGACGCCGCCGCCGTCCTGAAAAAGCGCCGTTACCGCATTGAGGTGCGTGAAGAAGCCCCGGGAGTCGTGAACGTTGCCGCCGAACGCGGTTACTTGCGCGAACTGGGCAACATTCTCTTCCACCTGGCCATGATCGGGGTGCTGATTGCGGTAGCGATTGGCTCCCTCTTTGGCTACAGCGGCCAGCGCGTGGTGACCGAGGACGAAACCTTCGTCAACTCCCTGGTTGCCTATGACTCCTTCAGCCCCGGCACCAACTACAACCCCGACTGGCTGGTGCCCTACTCAGCTACCCTCAACAACCTGACCGTCGAATATGACCGCCAGGAAGGCTCACCCACCTACGGGTCAGATATCAACTACGAAGCTGACTTCACCCTCACCAGTGCAGACGGTGAACAGCGCGAGCAGACCCTTAAAGTCAATGAGCCCATCTACTTTGAGGGAACCTCTATCTACCTGCTGGGCAACGGTTACTCGCCGGTCGTCCGTATCACCAACACTGACGGCTCTGTCGCCTACGAGGGGCCCGTGGTGGGCCTGCCCTCGGGCCGTAGCTACCTCTCATCTATCGTGCTGAAGGTTCCAGACGCCCGCCCCGACCAGCTGGGTTTTGTGGGTATGTTCCTGCCCACCGGCGAACGCACCACCGGCAGCGCCCCCACCTCTATCGACTCAGACCTACTCAACCCCATGCTGGTTCTCCAAAGCTATGCGGGCGACCTCGGGCTTGATAACGGCGTACCCCAGAACGTCTATGTGCTTGACGTTGATAGCCTGGCCTCGCTCAACACCATGGCTGCCGGTAACGGTATTGTGCTTGATGCCAGCAACAACACCGCCACCCTGCCCGATGGCCACGGAACTATCGAATTCCTAGGTGTTAAGCGCTACGCTGGCATTGAGATCAGGTCAGACCCCGGCCGCCCGATCGCCCTGGTTTCAGCAGCCCTACTCTTTGGCGGCTTGTTGGTCTCGGTCTTCGTCGCCCGCCGCCGCGTCTGGGTACGAGCCACCGAAAGTGGTACCGGGGCAGACCGCTTACTCACCGTCGAATACGGCCTACTGGCCCGTGGCGAAGACCCCCGCCTCGCTACCGAAGCCGACAAACTCACCGACCTCTTCGCAGAGCGGTGGGGACTAGAATTTGATGAAGCCTAACCTACCCACTGCCTGCCCCGGGGGTAACCCGGCCGGGCACCGACGTCCGCGCCCTACCTCAACCTGTGAAGTGAGAACACCATGTCAGAAGTCAATATAGAGCTCGCCCGCTGGAGCGAACTCTTTATGTACCTAGCAGCCATCACCTACATGGTGGCCTTCGTTGCCTTCGCCTGGGACGTTGCCGCCCACTCCCGCACCACCAAGCGCCTCGAAGCAGCCACCGCCCCCGAGCCTGAAAAGGAATTCGTGGGCGCCGCTGCCCGCGTCAAAAACGCCCGCTCAGTCCGCATCACCGGCACTGAACAGGGCACCGGCGAACGCGGCATGGGCTACAAGAAATCAGCCGCCGCCAAAATTGCCGGCCACGTCGCTGACTCAGAGATGCGCTACGGCACCGGCGAACGCCGCCCCGCCGCCCGTGCCGGCGTTGTCATCCTGGCCCTGGGCTGCCTGATTCACCTAGCCGGTGTGCTCTCCCGCGCCTTCGCCGCCAACCGCGTGCCCTGGGGCAACATGTACGAATTCTGCACCACCGGCGCCCTGCTCGTAGTCGTGGTCTACCTGGGCTTCCTCATCTTCCGCGATCTGCGCTTTGTGGGTAGCCTAGTCTCTGGCCTCGCCCTGACCATGATGACCGCAGCCACCATCGCCTACCCCACCCCCGTAGGCCAGCTGGTGCCCGCCCTGCAGTCCTACTGGCTGGTGATCCACGTGTCCATTGCTGTTCTGGCTTCCGCCATCTTCACCATCACCTTCGCCATGGCAATCCTGCAGCTGGTACAAACCTCCCGCGAACGCCACATCATCGAAGGCAACGACAGCTCCCTAGCCCGCCTTGGCTTCATGCGCCTGATCCCCTCATCCACCGCCCTCGAAAACTTCTCTTTCCGCCTCAACACCGTCGGCTTTGCCATGTGGACCTTCACCCTGGGCGCTGGCGCTATCTGGGCCGAGAAAGCCTGGGGCCGCTACTGGGGCTGGGACACCAAGGAAGTCTGGACCTTCATCATCTGGGTCGTCTACGCAGCCTACCTGCACGCTCGTGCCACCCGCGGCTGGTCAGGACCGCCCAGCGCCTGGCTCTCCATCGCAGGCTACCTCTGCATCATCTTCAACTTCACCGTGGTTAACGTGTACTTCTCAGGCCTGCACTCCTACTCGGGCCTGTAGGATTTATCGCTGACGCTTTTCCACAGGTTCACAGAAGCCCCCGCACCTTGTGTGCGGGGGCTTCTGTGTAGGTGCTATTCGGTAATAATCGACAAAAGTCTTGAAACCTATCTAGGTAGATGTTGTACTTAGATACAGAAGGAGGTGCTCATGAACCCCACCACCTACCCACCGGCCCTGATACGGGCAACCCTGCCCACCGCCGTCCTTGCCTGCCTGGCTCAAGAAGACCTGCACGGCTACGGCTTGGCTACCCGCCTGGAAGAGATGGGCTACGGACGCCTACGCGGCGGCTCCCTTTACCCGGCCCTCTCCAAGCTCGAAGAAGCCGGGTACGTCACCACCAGCTGGACGGAAGGAGAGAACGGCCCCGCCCGCCGCCAGTACCGGCTGACGGACGCAGGCGCCCGCCAGCTCGCCGACGAACGAGCTGCCCTGGCCCGGCTCGCTAGCGCCCTCGGAGCCTAAACCCACCCGAACCGTTGCAACATGACTCAAGGAGGAGACATGGCAAACAATCCCTACGAACGCCTGACCATTGCAATCGAAGAAGTCAGCGACAACCCGGCAGACAAAGACTGGGTGCAAACAGCTTTTGCCACCCTGGCTACAAATGGTGTCAAAGCAGTCACCAGCGAAAGCGCCCTCAACCGTGTTATTAGGCAGGTCGCAGAAAGTGGCGAAAGCGCCACGGACCTCTACGGTAATCCAGAGGGGTGGGCCTACAGTAAAATAGCGGGCTGGAAGGAAAAGGGAACCCAAGCCTTTGAAGAGAGCGAACCTCTCAACATAAAAACGGTTATTACCTATGGGCTGACAGCAGGCGGGATATTTTCTATTTTCTTCATGCTGGTGTACGCATTGCCCAGCAATAGGCCTGATACCGCCCACCTGGGACTGCTGCTAGGGATTATCCTGCTGGGGCTAGCGGTATCCAGCAGCCAGTACACTTTCCAGAGGTCTCAGCGTCACTTTGGTTTCGTAGCTGCTATAGGGCTAACTGGCCTCGTTATTGGAGCTATAGCTTGCTGCCTTGCCCTGCTCTTTGCATGGTTCTCAGAAAATACGGGGCGTTACTCAGTATGGTGGATGCTACCTGTTTCAGGAATTGCCAGCTTCGCCCTTGCCTACCTAGCCAACCGATTACTGCCTGAGTTCAACTATGCCCATGCCTCTAGCGTAGATTTCAGCGATAACGTTGAGTGGAAGGATGCATTTGTTCAGGCTCTCCGAGCTCGGGGAGATATCAGCGATAATCGAGTAAAGGAAGAAATAAGCCGGGTGCAGGAGTACACCCAAAGCACCGGAAGTAGCTACCTCGAAGAATTCGGCAACCCGGTAGCCTATGCCCGTTCCCTCTCAGAACAAAAGAAGGTCAAGCCCTACCGTCTCTATCTGCACTCCCTACTCATGCTCGCGATATTCGGCATATGGGGCTACGGACTTTACACGACTGATGACTACGCTAGCTTGACCTGGCGCCTGCCCCTTCTAGTTGTCATTGTCATCGGTGGTGTTCTTGAAACTAGAAGGCACTACCGGGCCTACAGCCAGGCGAAAGCGCAGTCCAGCTCATTCTGACCTTGGGTGATCCTTATCGTCGGTGGAGCCGGTAGCATCGTCGCCCTGGCCGGGGGCCTGCTTGCCAGGAGCAGGGCCCTGCCCACCGGCGTCCTTACGGTTCTTGCGCTGTTGCCACTCGGCGTCCTGGCGCTCGCGCCGGGCCCGGGCCTCAAGAAACTTCAAAAACTCAGGGTCATCATCGGGAGCTACCGGCGGCTTAGCAACAGGCGCCCCAAAAGACCCGTGGCGCGACCCGCGCGGACGCCCCAGCCAAAACCACAGCACCGACCCCAGCAACGGAAAGAGCACCAGTACAGCAAGCCAAGCCCCCTTGGGCAGGGTGCGAACGCGCAAACGGTCGGTCTGGGCGGCATCTAGAATCGAATAAATCCATACGCCCAGCAGAAGAGCGGCGCCGCCAATAATCAAAATAGCTCTACCCATACCCCCCATTTTTGCATGAATAGGCCCGCCCGCCCCGCTTTGTGCGCTCACAGCGTGCCAGCTGAGCAGGTGCCCGCTGCGCAGACCCTGCCCGTAGCGGGTTGGGTAGAATGAAGGGGTGAATTTTCTGAAGTACTCCCTGCTCCGCCTGCTGTTCTCAGCTGCCGCCTTCTTCGCCTCCTACTACTTTGGTGTGGGCTTTATCCTGGCTATCATCTTCGGCGCGCTCATCGGCTTTGCCATCTGCTACCTGGCCTTCCCCCGCCTGCACGACGCCGCAGCTGCCGACTTTAACCGGATGATTCGCCGCAAGAACAAGCCCAAGAAAACAAGCGTCGAAGATGAGAACCAGGCGATTGAAGACGAGCTGGACGAAGCAGCCCGCCGCAGCCAGGGCTTTTAGTAGCCGGTAAAGACGGTGGCCCGCTCGGCAAAGATTTCAAGCGGGTGCAGGGCTACCGCCAGGGCAATGAGCAGTGAATAAATCAGGGCAATGATGCCAGCCTGCTTCAGCACCGGAATCAGGTCGCGACCCAGGGCGCCCGAGAGCACCACCAGGGCTGAATGAACGACCGGCCCAATCAGAATAAAGGCCAGCGCGTACCAAGGGTTCTGCGGAACCAGCAGGGCGGTCAGGGCCAAGCCCAGGCCCATCTCCACGGCGTAGGTGATGCGCGAAGCCCGTTCGCCCAGGCGCACAGCCAGGGTTTTCTTACCCGCATCAATATCGGTGGGAATATCGCGTACGTTATTAGCCATCAGCAGGGCACAGGAGAACAGCCCCAGGGCGATGGCGAAGACCCAGGAGCTCAGGGTCAGCTGGTTGCTCTGGGTAAACATGGTGCCCAGGGTGGCGACCAGGCCAAAGTAGATAAAGACGAAGATATCGCCCAGGCCCATGTAACCGTAGGGGTGCTTGCCGCCGGTGTAACCCCAGGCTGCCAGCACAGCCGAGGCACCGATGGCAAGGAACCACCACTGCTGCGAGAGCATAATCAGGGCTAGCCCGCTCAAACCGGCCAGACCGAAGCAGATAAAGGCTGCCATTTTCACGTGGGAGGGCTTGGCGACGCCCGACCCGACCAGACGCAGGGGCCCTACGCGCACCTCGTCCGTGCCCTTAATTCCATCGGAGTAGTCGTTGGCGTAGTTGACGCCCACCTGCAAGAAGAAGGCCACGAGGAAGGCGAGCAGGGCACGGCCGGGCTTGAACTGGTGCACCTCGTAGGCGGCTGCAGAACCAGCAATGATAGGAGCTGCCGCCAGGGGGAGCGTGCGCAGACGCGCCCCTTCAATCCACTGTGCAACCGTTGCCACTGTCGTGCTCCTTATCAACCCAAGTCTCGATGTGGCGTCGCTACGCCACAAATACACACCATTCTCTCACTTTTTAGCGGTGGGTGCCCGCTAGTGGCTGCGTGACCTGCCCCGATTTGCTGACTGGGGTTTCCAGGCTTCTGCAAGGATCGCCTGCACGGCCCGCCGGTCAGGCTTGCCGGTGGGCAGAGTCGGCAGCTCAGGGAATACTTCAACGAGTTTGGGGGCGGACGCTGCCCCCAGCTTTTCTGCCACCAGCTGGGGGAGGGCGTCCGCAAGCTCAGAAGCGGGTGCGCTGTTGCCTGCCACCAGGGTGACGGCGGCGGTGATGGCGGTACCCCAGCGGGCATCTGGAACCCCGGCTACCAGGGCCTCGCGCACGGCCGGGTGGCTTTCGAGGGCGGTAGCTACGGCTGCCGCACTGGTTTTGATGCCGCCAGAAATCAGCACGTCGTCGGCGCGGCCCGCTACGGTGAGGGTTCCGGTGCGCAGGTCTTGGGTGCCCAAATCGTCGGTGCGGTACCAGCGGGTTCCCTGACCGTCTACAAAGAAATGGGCGGCGGTGCGCTGCGGGTCATTGGCGTAGCCGCTGGCAATGGTTGGCCCGCCCAGCCAGATGCGCCCGGGAGCGTCTGGGTTTGAGGCATCGGGTTCTATCTGCACGCGGACGCCCGGCAGCTGCTTACCTTCATAGACGCAGCCTCCGGCGGTTTCGGCCGACCCGTAGGTACGCACTACGGGCAGTGCCAGGTCGCGGGTGCTTGCGATAAGGTCGGCGCTGGCCGGTGCCCCGCCCAGCAGAATTACGGAGAAAGAACGCAGGGCCGCGAGGGTTTCTTCACGAAGGGGCCCTTCCGGGGTTTCGAGCAAGCGGTGTAGCTGGGTGGGTACCAGGGAAACCAACCGGTGCGGGGCTGAGAGCTTTTCGGCGGAGTTGACGAAATCCTGGGCCGTGAAGCGGGTGCCTTTGCTGACTGAAGCGGTCAGGACGGGGGCGGTACCTGCCAGGGCAGACCTCGCCACCACCTGCGCCCCGGCAACGTACTGCAGGGGAAGAGCCAGGAGCCACTGGGCACTGCTTGTCCCGGTGGCTGTTTCTGTGCCCTGAGCCGACGCACGTAGCGCCGAGGCCACGAGTATCGTCTGCTTGGGGGTGCCGGTGGAGCCGCTGGTCGTGACCACTAGGGCGGGGGCGTCCTGCCCTCTCTCTAGCTCTGCAAAGCGGGTGCTGAAAGTGTGCAGGGCTTCGGTGACCTGCTGGGCGGGGCTGGTGGGCTGATCTGACCCGACGCGGACGGCTATCCCCAGCTCGGGCAGGGTGGGAGAGGGGAGAGGGGTAAGGGAATCTAGTGTCATGGCTCTTTTAGTCTACGCCTGGTGATGATTGCCAGATAGTACGCCTGCTTGGTAATCTGGTGGGTAACACCTTCTGCTTCTCAAGGTCGAGATAGGAGCCAACCCATGCTTGAAGCAACCGGCGCTGCAATCGCGCTTTTGTTACTGTACCTGGCCCTGCTGGTGCTCTTCTTCGTAGTGTTACTGGGCTTTCACAAGAAAAATAAGACCGAGATTCGGGTGATTCGTAAGCGCCTGGGCCTGGGCGAGAATGCCACAGGTAACACCGACAAGGGAGCCTAACCATGACTGTACTTGCTACCAACCCGCTGGTGCCCACTACTGGGGAGGCCGTTCTTTCTGTGATTGGCCCAGCCTACCTGGTCTTCATGCTGGTCTTCCTGGTCTTTCTGGTCAACGTGCTGCTGACCTGGCACCGCAAGAACAAGCTGCGCATCATCGAGCTGGAGTTCGAAGAACGCGCCATCGACAATCGCAAGGCTGCCCGCCGCATGGCAGGCCCTGAGGCCTAGACTTAGGCCGAATGCAAGGACGCCCCGCCCCGCCTTCCCTGGAGAAGGTGGGCGGGGCGTCCTACTCGTAGTGGTACCTCACCGCAGCAATGCGCACAGAATTGCCCACGATTTTGTAAACCAGCCGGTGTTCTTCAGTAATTCTGCGGGACCAGTAGCCGGAGAGGTTGTTGCGCAGGGCCTCTGGCTTGCCAATGCCTTCGTTACCGTTGCGTTGAATATCCTTGAGTAGGGTATTGATTCTTTTGAGAACCTTGCGATCTTGCTTTTGCCACCACAGGTAATCTTCCCAGGCCTGACTGCTCCAGATAAGTTCCACGCCGCTGCCTAATCTTCGAGAAGTGCCTGGCTGGAGCCTCCACCTGCTTCAAGCTCGTCGATTGAATCTAACAGCCTTCGAGCATTGGCAGGCGAACGTACGAGATGAGCGGTCTCTTTGAGCGATTCGTATTCGGCAAGTGAAAGGATAACGGCAGGTTCGCGCCCTGCACGGGTAATCACAACCTCTTCAAGGTCTTCTACCGCGATATCGAGTACCTGGGCGTAGTTGGCGCGGGACTCGGTGTAGGTCATAGTTTTCATCAAAACCTCCTGTACAGAAAACTGTACGCTTGAGAGGTTGTATCTTCAAGAGCTCATGTTTTTCTTTTGGAATACCGCACTCAGCAGGGGAAGTATTGTCTTATTTTTTGCTCAGGGAGCGAAAGCCCACCAGACTCTCGTGCTGCCCACAGGGAAGATGGGCAGTATGAGAGTCTGGTGGGCACTTAGCCTGCGCAGCTCTGAGCCGGACGCGCGGACGCCGGTGGGCGGCTAGAAGTAGTAGGGGTAGTTTTCCCAGTTGGGGTTGCGCTTCTCAAGGAAGGCGTCGCGGCCCTCAACGGCCTCGTCGGTCATGTAGGCCATGCGGGTGGCCTCACCGGCAAAGACCTGCTGGCCGACCATGCCGTCGTCCGGAAGGTTGAAAGCGAACTTGAGCATACGAATCGCCTGCGGCGACTGGCGGGCAATGTGGGCCGCGTACTCCAGGCCCTTGGTCTCCAGCTCGGCGTGGGGCACCACGTCATTCACAGCGCCCATCTCATACATGCGCTTGGCGTCGTACTCCTTAGCCAGGAAGAAAATCTCGCGGGCAAACTTCTGGCCCACCTGGCGGGCCAGCAGGGCTGAGCCGTAGCCGGCATCAAAAGAGCCCACCGTCGCATCGGTCTGCTTGAACTTGCCGAACTCCTCAGAAGCAATGGTCAGGTCAGCAACCACATGCAGGGAGTGGCCGCCACCGGCCGCCCAGCCAGATACCAGGGCAATGACTACCTTGGGCATGGTGCGAATCAGGCGCTGCACCTCCAGAATGTGCAGGCGGCCAGCACGGGCAGGATCAATCGAATCGCGGGTCTCACCCTCGGCGTAGCGGTAGCCGTCGCGGCCGCGAATACGCTGGTCGCCACCGGAGCAGAAGGCCCAGCCGCCGTCCTTGGCAGAGGGGCCGTTGCCGGTCAGCAGCACGGTGCCCACGTTGGAGGTCATGCGAGCATGGTCCAGTACCCGGTAGAGTTCGTCGACGGTGTGCGGACGGAAGGCGTTGCGCACTTCGGGCCGGTCAAAAGCAATACGGACGGTCGGTAGATCTCGCAGAATCTCACCGGCCTCGTTGCGTTCTACCTGACGGTGATAGGTGATGTCGGTCAGATCCTCAAAGCCCTCAACCAGGCGCCACTGGTGGGGGTCAAAAATATCAGAAACCTTGGCAGGAAGTTCGTTAGTCATAGCCACCAGTCTACCCAGGGCGTCCCCGCCGCTGGCTCCTTGTGCGTAACCGAAAACTTCATCTACGCGTTCAAAGAACACGCAGATGAAGCTTTCGACGACATTCGGCGCAGAAAAGGACGGACGCCGCCCCCAGTGCCCCTGCCCGCAGGCAGGGGAGTAGGGGGCGGCGTCCTGACCCAGATGAAGCTACTAGCGGGAGAGTTCCACGGCGCGGTCGAACTCTTCGTTGATCTCGCGGGTGGTGGCGGAGTCACCCTTGTAGGTGGCAACCGACACCAGGTAGGCAAAGAGCAGGTTGACCAGGAAGCCAGGCACAATCTCGTACATATAGCCCGAGAGAACCTCGTTGTAGCCCCAGACGAAGACGGTAATGGTGCCTGCCACCATACCCGCTACGGCACCAAGTGCGGTGAGCTTGCGCCAGTAGAGGGAGAGAATCACGATGGGGCCGAAGGCTGCGCCGAAGCCTGCCCAGGCAAAGGAGACTAAGGAGAGCACGGAGGAGTCGGGGTTCCAGGCCAGTAGACCTGCGATAACAGAGACAACCAGCACGCCCGCGCGGCCCAGCCAGAGGCCCTTAGCGTCTGAGAGTTCCTTGCCGCCGCTGGTGAGCTTGTAGAGATCTTCAGCCAGAGCCGAAGAGCAGACGATCAGCTGGGAGGAAAGGGTTGACATAATCGCAGCTAATACCGCAGCCAGCACGAAACCAGCCAGCAGGGGGTGGAGCAGAATCTGGGACATATCTAGGAAGACTGACTCAGCATTGGTGGTGTCGGTCAGGGTTGCTTCGGGGTGGCGGGCAAAGTAGGCGATGCCGATCAGGCCAGCGCTCATAGCACCGACCAGGGTGGCAATCATCCAGGTGATGCCGATGCGGCGGCCGGCCGTGGCGTCCTGGGCTGAGCGCAGACCCATAAAGCGCACGATGATGTGGGGCTGACCGAAGTAGCCCAGGCCCCAGGCAGCTGAGGAGAGAATGCCCAGTAGGGTGGTGCCAGCAAAGAGAGAGAGGGCGTTAGGGTTGACGGACTCGATGGTGGTTTCAAGGCCGGAGAAGCCGCCGACGTAAATCAGGGCCATAATCGGCAGGACGATGAGGGCGGTCAGCATGAGCAGGCCCTGGACGACGTCGGTGTAGGTTGCACCCAGGAAGCCGCCGAAGAGGGTATAGGCAACGGTGATGCCGGCGACCAGCAGCATGCCGGTGTGGTAGTTACCGCCGAAGGAGGACTGGAAGAAGACGCCACCGGCGACCATGCCGGAAGAGACGTAGAAGGTGAAGAAAATCAGGATCACCAGGGCGGCGAAGATACGGATGATGCCGCGGGGGTCACGTAGGCGGTTGTGGAAGAAGGAGGGGACGGTTACCGAGTTGCGGGAGACCTCGGTGTAGGCGCGTAGGCGGGGTGCTACGAACTTCCAGTTGAGCCAGGCGCCGGCAGTTAGGCCGATTGCGATCCAGGCTTCAGCCAGGCCGGTGATGTAGAGGGCGCCGGGTAGGCCCATGAGGAGCCAGCCTGACATATCTGAAGCACCTGCTGAGAGGGCCGCTGCGGTGGGGGGGAGGGAGCGCCCGCCGAGCACGTAGTCGTCGAGGTTGTTGTTCTTGGACTTGGCCCAGATGCCGATGCCGACCATGGCGGCGAAGTAGATAGCCAGGGCTATCAGCTGGTAGGTGGTGTTGCTCATGAGCTCCCCTTGGATTGTAGGCGAGGACGTGCGGGTTGGGGTGGGTACGTCGGCGCACCTTCCCCTTTGTGTAGTTTCTCTAAAGTATCTTGTTTAGATTACTTGAGGCATCTTCCCGCATGCATGTTTTGGTCTGTGCGTTAGCTTACACCCTGCGGGTCTGCTTGACACTATCTCACCGCCTGAAGCTATTTAGAATCGGTGTGCAACACCGGTGAGCTTTTCTTAAGGGTGCCCCTGGATGTGCGGATCTATCACGGGTAGGGCTGATGTGTGCAGGGTTACCGCAATGGCTGACCTGTTGGTGCGCCAGACGATGTAGGCGCCGGAGGTAGCGATGAGTACAATGCCCAGGTAAGACCAGGCAGAGAGCACTTCACCCAGCATGAAGGTGCCCACGATGGCCCCCACCACGGGGTCGATGGAGAAAAGCACCCCGATGACGGCGGCGCTGGTCAGCTGCCCGGCGATGTTATCGGCAGAATAGGCAAGGGCTACGCCCACGATGGCGGAGAGAGCCAGCTTGAACCAGGCGTCCGCGTCCAGATTCGCCATAGCAGGCACCGACAGGGGAAGCTGAATGAGAGCCGAAAAAGCCAGGGACATGGTGGTGCCGCGCAGGCCGCTGGTAGCGGCGGATGCCGACCCCATGCGGGCCGAGTAGATGGTGTAGCCTGCCATGGAAGCGGCAGACCCGAGCGCCCAGATAAAGCCGATGGGGTGGGCGTTCCCGGCGAGCGTGGGCCCGGCAATCATCACAACCCCGGCCAGGGCAAAGAAGGCCATAAGCCCGTCGCGCAGCCGCCGCACCCCCAAGAGGGCCACAACAAAGGCGCCCAGGTATTCAAAGGTTACCGCCACGCCCAAAGGAATATGGTGCACCGCGTTGTAGAAGCAGACGCTCATCAGGGTCAGCACAAACCCGTAGACCAGCACCTGGGGAAGGTCCTGCCGCCGCAGAGCAAGGGGGTTAGGGCGCACCAGCGCCCACAGGACCACAGCGGCAATCAGGGCACGCAGGGCGGCGACCTGGGTGGGGCCAACGCTGGCAAAGAGTACCGAGACAATCGCAGCTGAAATCTGAATACCCAGGGAGCCAGTGAGGATCAGAAGCAGGGCAGCGGTGCCCCGACGTTCGGCCGGTATGCGGTCAGCGAGGTTCACAGTGCCCCCTAGAACCCGCAGGTGCTTTCGAGCAGCGGGTCTACCACAGTCCAGGGGGCCTGCTTGATACGGTCTGGGCTGAAGACAGAGAGCATCTCAGCAGCCGTTTCGGGCAGGTGGGGGCCGGCCTCGCCCGCACTGGCCCCCGTGAGCGGAGGCAGCGGAATAGAGGCAGCAATCATGCGCATAATCTGCTCGGTGGGTACACCCGCGGCGGTGAGCTCAGCGAGGGTGACGGCCCCGTCCCTCTTGGCCAGGCGCTTGCCCTCGGCGTTGAGGGCCAGGGGCACATGGGCGTAGGTGGGCACCTGCAACCCCAAGAGGTGAGCTAGATAGGCCTGGCGGGGAGCAGAGGGTAACAGATCGTCGCCGCGCACCACCTCGGTGACCCCCTGGTAGTCGTCATCAACCACACACACCAGGTTGTAGGCGTAGACCCCGTCGGCCCGCACCAGCACAAAATCGTCGACCGCGTCGGTGTAATCTCCGGCGAAACGGTCGGTGACAGTCCATTCGCTCACCTGGGCTTTCAGTCGTAAGGACGCCGGCCTCAGCGCCCTGCGCTCGGCCCGTTCTGCCTCGGTGAGGTTGCGGCAGGTGCCGGGGTAGGCGCCGGGGGCGCCGTGCGGGGCGCTGGAGGCCTCCTGAATTTCTTTGCGGGTGCAGTAGCACTCGTAAACTAGCCCTGCCTCTCGCAGGCGGGTAAGGGCGTCCGCGTAGGCATCTAGGCGGGTGGACTGGTAGAGCACCTCCCCGTCCCAGTCGATACCGAGAGCCGCAAGGTCGGCTAGCTGGCGCTCAGCAGCCCCCTTCTTGACCCGGTCTAAATCCTCCACCCGCATCACAAACCGGCCCCCCGCGGTGCGGGCCATCATCCAGGCCATCAGGGCGGTGCGCAGGTTACCCAGGTGCAGATCACCCGAGGGGGAAGGCGCATAGCGGCCGCAGGGCAGGGGAGTGGACGGGGGCGCAGCGGGGGAGGAAGTAGAAGACATCACCCCTCTAGTCTAGTAGCTCACAGGCTTCTGTAATATGACAGAAGGTTGCGCTGAGTAGGCAGAGAACCGTCAAAAAGTGCAGTGTGGCAAGAAATAACCCCGCAAGTGGGGTTTAAACAGGCTGCTCACCTGCCTCAGTCCAGTACCTTAGAGAGTATGGCTAGAACTCTTGAAATTGCCGATGGTATCTATCAGATCTCAACGGATAACTACCGTCTTAACTCCGGCCTTATTGTGGGTGCAGAGAAGGCTATGGTGATTGATACCGGCGCCGGGCCCCGTCAGGGCGCTGAGATTCTAAGAGCGGTCCGCCGGGTCACCGACCTGCCCCTGGTCGCGGTCAACACCCACGCGCATTTCGACCGCTTTATGGGCAATGCTGTGTTCATCGCCGACGGGGTCACTGATATCTGGGCCCACCCCCGCGCAGCCCGCGCTATCGAAAGCTACGGTGACCGCCAGCGTCTTTACGTTGAGGTGCTAGAACCCGAGATGGCCCACCAGCAGGGCTCCAATACCGAGCTTGTGGTACCCACCCGCTTCCTGCCCGGTGACGGCACCCGTCCGGCCTTTACCCGCGTAGAGCTGGGCCAGCGGGCCGTGACTCTCATGTATCTGGGCCTGGCCCACACCGACGGGGACGTGCTGGTAGGCGTCGACGATGTGCTGTTTGCTGGCGATATTATCGAGCAGGGCTCAGACCCCGCCTTCGACGACTCCTACCCCGAACTGTGGGTCGGCACCCTGCGTACCCTGGCAGGGCTCGACCGCTACCGTATCTTCGTTCCCGGGCACGGCACCCCGGTGGAGAGCACCTTTATCGAGCGTATGGCCGACACCATGGAAGACGCCGTCCAGAAAATTGCTGACTCTGCCCTGAAGAAGGTTAAGGGGGCTACCACAGCCTCCATGTACCAGCTACCCTATTCTGGCGGGTCCACCCGTATTCTGCTTGACCGCCTGATGAAGCTTGAAGCTCGTGAGGCTGAGGGGCAGGGGCTCTCAACCGTCACATTCGAGGGGGACGCCGCGTCCGGCCTCACCGGCCCCATTACCCTGGGCCAGGGCTAAAGCCCCTGAGCGCCTAGTAGGCCCAGACCTTCCGGTAGGCGCTGCGCTTCTTGTTTTGGGGGCGCAACAGGGCGACCTGGGTGCTGGTAGTCAGGGCCGCTACCGCCCCAATCAGGCAGATCGCTGCCATAAAGGCAGAACCGGGAATCGGGTTGGTGTAGGTGACCCAGTAGAGGGCCAGAGCGCAGAAACCCGAGAAGAACCCCGAGATAGAAAGCAGGGGAACCAGAATCAGCCCCGACCGCTGGGTATCGCTCATATCAAGTTCCTCTGAGCGCATAAAGCGCAGAATCACGAGCCCCAGCACACCCCAGAGACCGGTGACCAGAATAGCTGCGACCACATCGGCTGGGCGGTGCCAGCCGTTGACCACGGTGGAATAGCCAGCCGCTACCGTAAAGACCATGCTGACGAGCGCTACGGTGGGGCGGAAACGCTTGGGGGAAGCCAGGAAGAGGGCCAGGCCCGCAGCGGCTGCGAAAGTCGTGTGGCCGGACGGCGCCGAGTTACCCAGGGCCTCCTGAATACCTAGGTTGGGCTTGACGATGATGTAGTTCTTCAGCAGCTGGGTGGTGAGGTTGGCACCGGTGGCAATGGCCACACCCACCAGGGCAGGTACAAAGCGGTGCTTCCATAACAGCACAAAGAGAATACCGATAGCCGCGGTAATACCGGCGGCGGTAGGAATGAAGTCGAGCAGGGTAGAGGTCTGCTCGGTGTAGGTCATGAACTGATAGGAGAACTCCTGGAAGGAAATCTCGTCGAGCTCCTGGCCGGTTGGCGTTGTAATAAAGAAAATAAAGGCCGCTACCAGAAGGCAGAAAAGGGTGCCTGCCGCAAAGAAGTGCTGAATCAGGGTCCAGAGCGAGGGGCGGGTCTGGCGAATATGCGAGGGGGTGAGCATATGCAGACGGCCCGAGGGGGAACCCTCACCCGAGTGGGCCTGGCTACCATAGGGGGGTCGGCCGTAATCCGGAGCCGGCTGCCTCGGGGCGCGATAATTCTGGGCGGGGTAGCCGGGGGCCGGCTGTCCTTGCCTAGCAGAGGCGGGGGCGCCGTAGGGGGCCTGTGGGGCCCGGTGGGCGCTGACGGCGTCCGGACGCGGGGCCGCGGCCTGGGCACGGGCCTTGCTCGCTGCGCGGGCAGCACGTTCCTTCTTGACCCGGTGCGCTGCCTCCTGAGCAGCGGCCTGGGCGGCGGCAAAACCGGTCTTAGCTGCTGCCAACCCGCTGGCGGTACCGGCCTGCAACTTAGCTTTGATGGCCTCACCCTGGGGAGTAGAAGGCGCGGCAGGCTGGGTTTCTAAGAGCTGGGTGCGGTCGGGGTCAGCCGAGGGAAGGGATGCAGGCCTAGTCAGTGGCTGAGTCACCGGGTGCTGCTGGGCAGACTGCGACCGTACAGAGGCAGGGAGCACCACGGTGGCATCATCGTCTGTAAAAGCGGCGCGGGCCTGAGAAGCGGGAAGCACCTCGGTAGCGTCTTCACCGGGGCTCACCGGCAGAGCAACCGTGCGGTCGTCGTAGGCCTGGGGTGTTAGCACCTCGGTGGCATCGTCGGGTGTGCCAGAAACAGCGTTAGAATCGCGCTTTTCAAAACTCACAGTTATCGCCAAAGACCTTTCTGCCGCGTGTAGACACCTCAACGAGCCTACCAAGCCCTGCCTGCTATTTCAGCCCTAGACCCTGCTAGGAGCTAACAGGCTCAGCCTGCACTGCTATTGTGACAAACTCACATGGGACTTTCCTGAGAGAACCCCTAATGTTGCGCGAGCACCTTCACACAGCCCTGCAGAAACGGCGAAAGAGTAGATTAGAAGGTATGACAGCTAGCTCCCTGCCCCCGCTCGAAGAAATCCTGGCCGCTACCTGCGTCGTGGCCCTGCCTATGCGGGTGAAGTTTCGCGGCGTCACCCTGCGCGAAACCGCCCTGATTCAGGGGCCAGTGGGCTGGGGGGAATTTGCTGCTTTTACTGAGTACGAGCCAGCAGAGGCGTCCGCCTGGCTGGCCTGTGCTATCGAGGCAGCCTGGCTGCCCTACCCGCAGCCGCTGCGCACCAGTATCCCCCTTAACGCTACGGTTCCTGCTGTGGACGCTAGCGAGGTTGAGGCGGTGTTAGCCCGCTACGAGGGGCAGGTGCGGGAAGTCAAAATCAAGGTGGCTGAGGCCGGGCTGCCGTTTGAAGAATCTCTAACCCAAGACCTCGCCCGGGTAGCCGCAGTGCGTGCTGCCTGCCCGGGAGCCCGCCTGAAGATTGACGCCAACGGCGGCTGGACCGAGGCCCAGGCCGTCCGCGCCCTCAACGAGCTGGCCGACTACGACCTACTCTACGCTGAGCAGCCGGTCCCGGGTATTGAGGGCCTTGCCCGGGTACGCGATCAGCTGCGGGCGCACGGCAACCCCCTGCTCATTGCCGCCGATGAGGCCGTCCGCAAGGCTGACGATCCACTGCGGGTTGCCAGCCTGGGGGCTGCGGACCTCATCATTATTAAGGCTGCCCCCCTGGGCGGGTTAAGGCGGGCCCTGCACATCGTGGAGCAGGCGGGTCTACCCGCGGTTGTTTCATCTGCCCTTGAAAGCTCGGTCGGCATCCGTACCGGGTCAGCACTGGCCGCAGCCCTTCCCGAGCTGCCCTACGGGTGCGGCCTGGGCACGGTCTCGCTCATGGCCCAGGACGTCACAGCCCACCCCCTTATGGCCCGGGACGGGGAGCTGCCCCTGCGGGATGTCACCCCCGAGCCCCATCTGATGGAAGAGGTAGCAGCCAGCCCCGACCGCACCGCCTGGTGGCACCGCCGAATAGAAGCCTGCTACCGCCTGCTTGAATAGGGGCAGCTGGGCAGCAGCAGAACCCGGCCGAGCCTTGAAGAGGGCAGCGAGTAAACTGGTGGGGTGACTGATGCACCCTCAACCTCCTTTATGACCGCAATTTCTGTGTTCGATACCCTGGTGCGAGCAGGAATGCGGCATGTTCTCATTGCCCCGGGCTCGCGCTCAGCACCCCTGGCCTACGCTCTCGCTGCCCTAGACCAGGCCGGGGTCATCGAAGCCCACGTGCGCATCGACGAGCGCAGCGCCGCCTTCACAGCTTTGGGAATGGCCAAGGCCAGCGGCCAACCAGTGGGTATCGTCACCACCAGCGGCACCGCCGTGGGCGAATGCCTCCCGGCCCTTATGGAGGCCTACCACGCTGGCGCGCCCCTGGCCCTGCTCTCGGCCGACCGCCCTGCCCGGCTCCAGGGCACCGGCGCCAACCAAACCACCGACCAGCAAGTGATTGCTCCCGCCCACACCCGGGCGTCCTGCACCCTTGAAAACTACACGGCCGACCCCGCTGACCCCCAGAGCGCCCAGCTCAACGCGGCGCTCGCAGCTCTGACCGGGCGTTCAACAGACAACTGGGACGCCCCCGCAAGCACTCCGCGGGGGCCCGTCCAAATCAACCTGGCCCTTGATACCCCACTCACCCCCAACCCTCTAGACCAACAGATCCTAGAGCGCTGGGCGCGCTCGCTGGCTGAGAACCCACCGGCACCTGCCACCCCGCTACCCCCGGCCGACCCCAGCGCAGCTAGCTGGCTACGCGCAGGCACCACCGAGGGAACTGGGCGGACGGACGGCGCTGGCACCGCCCGCCGTACCGTCGTTGTGGCCGGTGACGGGGCAGGGCCAATCGCCCAAGCCTTCGCCCAGCAGCAGGGCCTGCCCCTGCTGGCCGAACCCTCATCGAACGCCCGCTTCTCGCCCCTGGCCGTGCCCGCCTACCGGCAGGTACTGGCAGGGCATCTGGGGCAGCAGATCGAGCGGGCCGTCATCTTCGGCCACCCCACCCTTTCCCGGCCGGTTGCCACCCTGCTGGCCAACTCCGCGATAGAACGCGCCCTCTACGCGCCCTCACCTGCCCCCTGGTATGAGCCCGGGGCCCTTGACCTGCGGGAGATTGCAACCCTGACTGAACTGGTCGACTTCGCAGGCACAGGCCAAGGGGCTACAACCGAGGACGGCCAGGACTGGACGGTCAGTTGGAGCGAAGCCGGCCAGAAACTAGCCCAGGAACTGGGCCAGCAGGTCGCCGACTACCGGGAGGGCACCTACACCCTGAACGCCCAACCCGGGGCAAGCTCAGCCGACCGCACCGCAGGCTACTCTCTCGTTGACACCACCTGGCGGAGCTGCCTAGACGATGACGCTGTTCTGATGGTGGGCTCATCCAACCTCATCCGCGACCTTGACCTCATCGCCCCCTCCCTGGCAGCCTCACCCCTGGTCTTTGCCAACCGCGGCCTAGCTGGCATCGACGGCACAATCGCCACCGCGTCCGGAATTTCCCTGGCCCTCAATCGCCCGGTCCGCGTGCTCGTCGGGGATCTCACCTTCCTACACGACACCGGCTCCCTCAACATCGGCCCCCTCGAACGCAAACCCAACCTCGACGTGCTGGTCTACGACGACCGGGGCGGCGGAATCTTTTCAACCCTGGAACACGGCCAACTAGCCCAACACGAGAAATTCGCCCCGGCCGTCCGCCGCTTCTTCACCACCCCGCACACCGTCCAGCTCGAAGAACTCGCAACAGCCTGGGGCGAGAACGGAATCAGCGTCAGGGTGGTGCGGCCGTAGGGTCTTCTTACTAGTTACACAAAAGCCCCTCCACACCTGCGTGTGGAAGGGCTTTTCTCTGCGGAAGGTCGGTTACTTCTGGGCGGTTTCAGTGGCCCAGGGAACTGCGGTCTCGTCGGCCTCTACCTCGTTACCCGTTTCGTCGGGGTTGCGGGAGAGGTGAACCAGGGCCAGGCCCAGGCCGCCCCAGATGAGGGTGATGGAGACAATCAGCATAACGATGGCGATGGAGCTCATTCTAGGCACCTTCCTTTTCGGTGGCTGACTGGGCTGCCGACTGGGCGGTGGCGTCTACGTGGCCGTGGACGACCTTACCGCCGGCAATCGGGGGAGCCGGGGGAGTCAGCGCTGCGCGGGAGGTCTTAGACCAGGGCAGCATAGAGACGATGATGGCTACGACCAGCAGGGCGATGACCATGCCCCAGCCGAAGATGTTGAGCATCTGGTCGGGGTAGCCCTCGTAGGGCTCATTGATGAGCGAGATGAAGGTGTTGATCAGGGAGTAGCCCAGGATGACGGGGGTGACGCCTGCCAGCAGGATTATCCAGAGCTTGCCCATCTTCCAGGACGAACGCTCGTTGAGGTGGTCGCGGAAGATTGGCAGGGCGCGAAGCAGGTAGGCAACCACGAAGATGGAGACCAGGCCAGCGGCGAGGATGCCGAACTGGTTGACAAAGTTATCCAGGATATCCAGGACGTAGAGGCCGGAGGTAGTGGCCATGAGCAGGGTGGAGATTACCGCGATAGGGGCGATAACCAACAGGGTGGAGCGCACACGGCCCAGGTTGAACTTGTCTTCAACACCGGCAACGATTACCTCAACGATGGAAATCATGGAGGTGAAGCCTGCAAAGAGCAGGGAGCCGAAGAAGAGCACACCGATCAGGGTGCCACCGGGGGCTTGGGAGATGATGGTGGGGAAAGCGATGAAAGCCAGACCAATACCTGAGGTTGCTACCTCGGAGACCTGGGTGCCAGCAGCGGTTGCCATGAAGCCCAGGGCTGCGAAGACGCCGATACCGGCCAGCAGCTCGAAGGAGGAGTTTGCGAAGCCCACAACCGCGCCGGACCCGGTTAGGTTGGTCTTGTTCTTCAGGTAGGAGGCGTAGGTGATCATGATGCCGAAGCCAATGGACAGGGAGAAGAAGATCTGGCCGTAGGCTGCAACCCAGACGCCGGGCTCGGTCAGAGCAGCCCAGTCGGGGGTGAAGAGGGCATCGAGGCCGGTCATTGCGCCGTCCAGGGTTAGGGAATAGCCGACCATAACCAGGAACATGATGACGAGCACGGGGATGAAGAAGAGGTTAGCCAGGCCCACGCCCTTCTGTACGCCCAGGGACATGATGAGGGCTAGCAGTACCCAGATGCCAATCAGGGGATAGAGGATGCCGGGCACGAAATCGAAGGTGAGGGCTACGGGATCAGCCAGCTGCAGAACGTCCGCGAAGAAGAAGATCTGTGGGTCGTCGCCCCAGGCGTGGGTGAAGGAGTAGATGAAGTAGCGGGCGGCCCAGGCAAGAATCGCTGCGTAGTAGATAGCGATGATGAAGTTGATGCCCATGTGCCACCAGCCGATGAACTCGGTCTTGCGGTTCAGGCGGCGGAAGGCCAGGGGAGAGGACGCGCGGGCGCGGTGACCGATGACGTAGTCAAAGAAGAGGAAGGGCAGACCCGCGGTGAGCAGGGCGACCAGGTAGGGGATCATGAAGGCGCCGCCACCGTTATCGTAGGCGACGTAGGGGAAGCGCCAGATGTTACCGAGACCAACGGCTGAACCGATAGCTGCAAAGATGAAGACCTTGCGGCTTGAGAAGCCTTCTCGTTTCTTGGGCGCTGAGGTGGGGTTTGAACTCATGTGAGTAGTCCTCCGCAGGCTAACGTGTGAATGAATCTTTTGTAGTATGTGGGGTCAGACTAGTAAGTGATAAATAAATCTCAAATAGTGGATAGAAAATTGGGTAAAAAAATCCCGGCGGTTTCCCGCCGGGAGCAGCTCTAGGCGTCGCGGTGGACGACGGCGTGAGCGAAGGATTTGAGGGCCTCCTTGACCACAGAGTCAGGCAGGGGCTCGATGGCCGCAATAGCATCGTCAGCCCACTGGTAGGCAATCTCCCATGCTTCTGCTGTGACCGGGTGGGCCGAGAGGGCTGCAACGGCTTCGGCTAGAGCTTCGTCGCTGGTGAGGTCGCCCTGAATCAGCTGCTGGACGTGCTGGGCTTCAAGGTCGCCGGTTGCGGCAGCCCGGCCGAGCAGGATGGTGGGCAGGGTGGGGACGCCCTCGCGCAGGTCGGTGCCGGGGGTCTTGCCGGAGGCGACCCCCGAGCTGGTGACGTCGATGACGTCGTCGGCCAGCTGGAAGGCTACACCTACTAGCTCGCCGTAGCGGGCCAGCATCTGCACGGTTGCCTCGGGGGAGTCCGACAGAATAGTGCCATAGGAGCCCGCTGCTGCAATCAGGGAGCCGGTCTTGCCCTCGATGACCTTAATGTAGTGGCTGAGAATGTCTTCGTTTTTCTCGGGGCCGGTGGTCTCAAAGAGCTGACCCAGTACCAGGCGTTCAAAAGTCTGAGCCTGAACGGCTAGAGCGCGGCCACCCAGTTCGGAAACAATCAGAGAAGCGCGGGAGAAGATGAGGTCGCCGGTCAAGATAGCGACAGAGTTGCCCCAGATGTTCTGGGCGGTATCTACACCGCGACGTTTGGGGGCGTCGTCCATGACATCGTCGTGGTAGAGGGTAGCCAGGTGGGTTAGTTCAACGACAACAGCTGCGTCGATGACCCGGTCGTTGATGCCACCACCGGCCTCTGCTGCCAGCAGGGTGAGCAGGGGGCGTACCCGCTTGCCACCGGCAGAAAGCAAGTGACGGGATGCCACATCTGCCAGGTGGTTGGTCTGGGCAACCGCACGTTCTAGGCGCTGCTCAACCTCAGAAAGGGCCTCAAGAATCTTGGGGCCGAGTTCAGCGTCCTGTGCAATGAGTTCAAACCCCTTGGGCAGGTTGAAGTCAGCTTCGGGCATGAGCGCTTCAACGCTCATAGGGGAGCTGGTGGGTTCAGTCACGGTGTCTTTCACATTTCTTCGGTGGGTGGCTGCGGCCCAGAGCCGCGGCAAGCTGCTGGTGTAAGTCTACCGGGTTTACTGCGCGGGCTTATAAGCGCGGTGCAGGGCTACAATGCCGCCGGTCAGGTTCTTGTACTGAACGTTCTGCCAGCCGGCGTCGGTGAAGTGGCGGGCCAGCTCATCCTGGGCGGGCCAGGCAAGAATAGACTCAGCCAGGTACTCGTAGCTTTCGGGGTTTGAAGAAACCTTGCGAGCAACCGGCGGAATCAGCTTCATGATGTAGTTGCGGTAGATAGCGCGGAAGGGCGCGAAGGTGGGGGTGGAGAACTCGTTGATGACGATGCGTCCGCCGGGCTTGGTCACGCGGTAGAGTTCGCGCAGGGCCTGGGGGTAGTCAGCGACGTTGCGCAGGCCGTAGCTCATGGTGACGGCGTCAAACTCTTCGTCGGCAAAGGGGAGGGCGGTGACGTCCGCCTGTACGAACTCGATATCGGGGCGGCGGCGGCGGCCTACGGCCAGCATGCCCTCGGAGAGATCGGCGGCGATGACCTTAACGCCGGCGTCGGCGAAGGGTTCGGACGAGGTGCCGGTTCCGGCTGCGACGTCAAGGACCTTCTGGCCGGGGTGGGCGTCGACCGCAGCAACGGTCTGCTTGCGCCAGTAGATGTGTTGGCCCAGCGACATGATGCCGTTCATCAGGTCGTAGCGTTCGGCTACCTGATCGAACATGGAGGAGATGTCGGTGGTCTTTTTGTTAAGGTCTGCTCGGTTCACCCTGCCTATTTTGTCATGTTTGTGCTTAAAGCTCACCTTGGGGGTGTGTAAAAAATTCATAATGAATATTCATGCATGGGTTTGCATTTTTACGCATAGGCGTGCAGAATAAACCTCAAAGCACATCGCACCTACACAGTTTTAGATACGAGGTACACCATGAAGAAGGCTCCCTTCGCTCTCGCCGCAGCTGCTCTGATGCTCACCGCCTGTGGCTCATCCAGCACCGGCACCACCACTGAGTCAGGCGTTTCCCTGATGTCAGAGGGCAAACTGACCGTCTGCACCAACCCTCCCTACGCTCCTTTTGAATACGAAGAAAACGGCAAGATCGTTGGTCTGGACGCCGATATCGCAGCAGCTATCGCCTCAGACCTGGGCGTCGAAGCCGAAATGTTCACCACCAGCTTCGAGGGCATCCAGTCCGGTGTAGCCCTTTCCTCCAAGCAGTGCGACATTGCTCTGTCTGGCATCACCATCACCGATGAGCGCAAGACCGTCATGAACTTCACCGACTCCTACGTCGATGACAACCTGGCCATCCTGGTTCCCGCTGGCTCCGACATCAAGAGCGACGCTGACCTCTCTGGCCGCAACATCGGCGTGCAGCAGGCTACCAGCGGTGAAAAGTACTCCCAGGAAGCCGGCGCTAACACCGTCCAATACGAAGACAACGGCCTGCTCCTGCAGGCAGTACAGACCGGCCAGGTCGATGCCATCGTCGGTAATATCACCGTGCTGTCTGAAATGCTGACCTCTGACTCATCCCTTTCTGTAGTCCAGGAAATCGAGACCGGTGAGCAGATCGCTGGTGCCGTTGCTACCGAGAACACCGCCCTGCTTGACTCCGCCAACGCGACCCTCAAGAAGATGGAAGAGGACGGCCGCCTGGCAGACCTGCGCGAAAAATACCTGGGCGTATCCCAGTAACCACGGACAACGGGTAGTAGCGTAAACCCAAGCTCACCAACGGGGGTAGGCTAGCGCAGGCGTAGCCTACCCCTCACCCGTATACCCCTCTTCTACGCCGATACGAGCCCGGGCAACCGGGGAAACAAAAGGAAAAGACTACCCATGGCACTGTCGACCCGGCAGAAACAAACCTACGCCCGCTACGCCCAGTACGCCCTGCTGGCTATCATCGCACTCGTTGTTATTCTCGTTGCCGACTGGGCTACCTTGCGCGATAAGGCCTTTAACCCCGAGATTATCGCCCAGCAGTTCCCCAACATCATCACCGTTGCCCTCAAGAACACCCTGATTTACACGGCATTAGGCTTCGTGGTGGGCCTGGCTGGCGGTGTTCTGCTGGCCCTGATGAAGATTTCATCGGTTGCCCCCTACCGCTGGCTAGCCTCCCTCTATATTGAGCTCTTCCGCGGTCTACCCGCGCTGTTGGTCTTTATCGCCTTTGGTTACGGTATTCCCTTGGCCTTCGGCCTGCGCCTGAATAACTACGTCACCGTCATGCTGGCCCTGGGTATGGTGTCGGCCGCCTACATCGGTGAGGTGCTGCGCGCCGGCCTGGAAGCTGTGCCCAAAGGCCAGTACGAGGCAGCCCGGTCGCTGGGCATGAGCCACACCCGCGCCATGGTCACCGTCATTATTCCCCAGGCCTTCCGCATCGTCCTGCCCCCGCTCACCAACGAGATTATCCTGCTCACCAAGGATTCCTCCCTGGTCTACCTGCTCGGTATGTCGGTGGCTCAATACGAACTGACCAAGTTCGGCCGTGAGGGCATCTCGGGTTCCGGCGCGGGCCTGACCCCGCTCGTCCTGGCAGGCGCCTGCTACCTGATTATCACCGTCCCGCTGGGCTTCCTTGCCCGCCACTTCGAAAAGCGCGTCAAGGCCCGCTCCCGCAAGTAAAGCACCCACCTACCCCAGGAAGAACCAGCCATGACTCTTCAGACCGTACCAGCGTCCGTCACCATCACCAACCTGCATAAGTCCTACGGCGACGTCGAAGTGCTCAAGGGCATCGACATGTCGGTAGCTCCCGGCGAGGTCGTCTGCCTGATCGGCCCCTCGGGCTCGGGTAAGTCCACCCTGCTTCGCTGCGTCAACCTGCTCGAAACCCCTAACTCCGGCAGCATCGAGGTGGCCGGTCACTCAGTGACCGACCCCGATGTTGATATCGACGCCATGCGTCGCTCTGTGGGTATGGTTTTTCAGCAGTTCAACCTCTTCCCCCACCTGACCGTGCTGGAAAACTGCACCGTTGCCCAGGTCAAGGTGCTCAAGCGCTCTAAAGCCGAAGCCAAAGAAATCGCCCTGGCCAACCTCGAAAAGGTAGGCCTGGCCGATAAGGCCGCCCGCCACCCCGACCAGCTCTCCGGTGGCCAGCAGCAGCGCGTCGCTATTGCCCGTGCCCTCTCCATGAACCCCGCCCTCATGCTCTTTGACGAGCCCACCAGCGCCCTGGACCCTGAGACTGTGGGAGATGTGCTCTCCATTATGCGCCAGCTCGCCGCCGAGGGTATGACCATGATCGTGGTAACCCACGAGATGGCTTTCGCCCGCGATGTAGCTGACCGCGTGGTCTTCATGGACGGCGGCGTGGTCGTCGAAGAGGGCCCCTCTGACGCCGTCATCGGCAATCCCCAGCACGAACGCACCCAGCTCTTCCTCTCCCGCGTGCTCAACCCCACCGCCCAGTAAGGCTTGGCCCAGTAAGTTAGGCTCAGTAGCACCAACGCGGTAAGACAGCCCAGACCCGTTCAAAGCGGATCTGGGCTGTCGGCGTAGAGGGAGCTAGCTAGTTTTGATGTGGGGCAGCATACCTGTGTTGGTGTCGGGGGAGGGCACCTCGGCGGACGGCTTGCGGGGTCGTGCCCTGCGCTGGGTGAGCAGGGAGTCGGTGATGAAGAAGGCGGCAGCTACCCAAATTAGAATGAAGCCTGCCCAGCGCCCTGCTGAGAGGTGCTCCTGGGTTACAAACAGGGCAAGGAGGAATTGCAGGGTGGGGCCAACATACTGCACCATGCCCAGAACAGAGAGCGGGATGCGGGCAGCGGCACCGGCAAAGAGGAGCAGGGGGACGGCGGTGAGTACGCCGCTAGCAGCCAGAATCCAGAAGTGGGCCGGGCCTTCTGCGAGGAGGGTGAGCTGGCCGGTGCGAGCAAAGTACCACATCAGTACAGCTGCCAGCGGGGTTAGGAGCAGGGTCTCCATGGTCAGAGACACCAGGGCAGGCACTGCCCCGATTCGTTTCTTGACCAGCCCGTAGAAACCGAAAGTGAAGGCCAGCCCCAGACCCAGCCAGGGGACTGAGCCGTAGAAGACCACCATCACCAGCACCGCGAGTGCAGCAACACCGATGCCGGCCCACTGGAGGGGGCGCAGGCGCTCACCCAGGAAGACGACGCCTAGGGCGACCGAGACAATGGGGTTGATGTAGTAGCCCAGGGAGGCTTCCATGACGTTATTACTGGTGGTGGCAATGACATAGAGCAGCCAGTTGCCGAAGATGAGCAGGCTGGCAACCAGTAGCAGGCCCACCTGGCGCAGGTTCCCTAGCACTGCCAGCAGGTTTTTGACCTGCCGGGTGAGCGGTAGCAGGGCTAAACAGAAGACCAGCGAGAAGAGCACCCGGCCAGCCACGATCTCTAGGGGAGTAGCTGGTGCTGTCAGCATGAAGTAGAGGGGGAAGAGCCCCCAGATGAGGTAGCAGAAAAAGGCGTAGAGGCCGCCTGCTACCTGCTCGTTTTTGGCTGTTTTCACCGGCATATTCTTCGTGCTTCTCTCGGTATCGTGTGGGCGGTCAATCAGGTGGCAGTTTCTCTGGGGCCACAGCAAGTGTGAATCGGTGGCGCTACGAGAAAGTGGCTACCCGGTGCATACCGGGTAGCCACTGACAGGTGCTCTATGCGAGGGCCTAGAGGCCGAAGAAGCGGCTGAAGAAGCCCTTCTTTTCTTCCTTAGGCTTGGGCTTGGTTGCAGCTTCTGCGCGTTCAGCCTCAAGGTCGGGGGCCTGGCCAGCCAGACGAATCTCTGAGGCGGGGCGGGCAGGCTCTTCAACCTGCTCGTAACCGGCAGGGGCCTGCTCGGTCTCAGCTTCTTCGATAACCTGCTCGGCGGCAATAGAAGCCGCTGCGGGCTCTTCTACCTGGGCAGGCTCATCGCGCACGATATCTTCATCGGCGATAGCGCTGGTGGTGACGCGGCCGGGGCGGGCGTCCTCGGCAGGATCGCGGTCGTAGGGCTGCTCTGCGTTGGGGTAGACGCGGTCGGTGGTGATGGTACCTTCGACCTCTTCCTCACGGGCAGCCTCTGCAGCGTGTTCCTTCTCGAGACGCTCGGCCTCAGCGGCTTCAGCTGCGGCGCGCTCTTCAGCGGCAGCGATCTCAGCCTCGCGAGCTTCGATGGCGGCCTGTTCAGCGGCCAGGGCTTCAGCCTCGGCTGCGCGGGCGGCTTCGGCGCGGGCCTCGTCCTCACGGGCAGCTTCTTCAGCTGCCAGGCGGTTAGCCTCTTCGCGGGCCGCGACCTGGGTAGCGGCCTCCTGGGCTGCTACAGCTTCGATGCCTTGACGCTCAGCAGCCAGCTGTTCGCGCAGGTCACGGGCAGTCTGCGCCATGCGAGCCAGCTCGTCGGCTCCAGCCTGGGGCTCAGCGGCCTCGATACCCGAAATCTTGCCGTTGTCGAACCAGAGGCGCAGGGCGCCGTCCGATGCGGTGATGACGGCGGTTGCCTCGGTGTCCCAGGCAATGTGGGCACCGCGCAGCTTGGCGTAGGAGTCTACGGCGCGCAGGTGGTTCACGGCGGTGCCGGTCTGCAGGGCCTGGGCCATGACCTGGCCCATGCGGTTAACGGTGGGGGCCTCAAGTTCAAGCTGGCTGCCATCGAGCAGAATCCAAGCGCGGACGCCCGCACCGGCGGTTACAGGGTAGTGGGCGTAGATGCCGGTCAGGGCCTTGGAAGCCAAGGTCAGCTTGCGGGCTAGGCCCGAGTCGAGGGGGAGCTCGTCGGTGGTGAGCTCAGAGATGCTGTGCTTCGCTCCGCCTTCACGCGCCTGGATTGCTGCCGAAACGACGCGGTCGGGGAAGTGACCGAGCTCCTGCCAGGACCAGATCCAGGAACCGCGGTTCTCAGATTCGGTGCCCAGCAGGTAGGGGGTGAGGCTTACGGAAGCATCAGACTGGAGGGTGAATGACGGTGCAGAGAAGTCCACCGTCCATTCTGCGCCGCCGCTGATTTCAGCAAGACGGGCCTGGTACTCGGTGGAGATAAAGATTGAATCGTCAATCAGATCCTGCAGTGTAGTAGTCATACGGTCAAGGCTAGCAACTCTTGCGGTGCTCCCGCACCTTTTTGCCGCGGTAAGAGCTTGAATTTCTGATATATTCAGCTACCTCCCCGCAACTGGGGGTGGATCACCCAGCGAGAAGGGCGGTGTACTCTGCCCCGGTGCGGGTAGTTTCTTGGTTTAATAGGGGAGATAACTCGCACCCTGTGGCCCTGCTACCCGTGTAGCGCCGCGCAGGGTTTTGCTTCGCCCAAACCTTCAGGAACAGTATGTCGCCCTCTTCGCCCCGTTACACCGAGATTGAACGCCCCGCTATGGTGCAAGATGCCCTGAACGCTATCGGTAGCTGGATGCTGGGTACGGTCAAGGTTGAACCCGGCTGGAATGAGCTGGTGCTCGATATCAAGCCCCTGTCTGAGACCGTTTTTGTGCGTATTACCGAATCACGCGATGAGCAGGACTATGTGGGTACCGTGGGCCCGGTGAAGTCAGATAGCCCGGTACTGCCCGCTATCGAACAGCTGCAGCATGCCTCTTTTGTTGAGGGGGAAGGCACCTGGTTCACCGCTTCTGTGGTGATTACCGCCAGCAACTGGCCTGAGCCCCAGTACCAGATCGGGGCCTCCTACGACCGTGCCCACGAGCCGGTGGACTGGAAGGGCGAGGGCCGCCTGAGTGCCCGCGATATCCGCGCCCACTTTGAGCTTTTCCCCCGTGACCCCGAGCATGTGCCTGACTGGGCCGCTGTGCGTCTGGCAGGACGCCGGGGCGCAGGTTTTGCTGAGCCCGGTGGGGAAGGGGGCCTGCCGGTAGGCCCCGTTAACCGCTACCTGACCGAGGCCCTGGCGGGCTTCGCAGCTGCCAGAAGCGAGCAGTCCTTGGCGAACGTCGTCCGTACCGCCCAGGGCGGCAATCTTATTATGGATATCTCCCAGAGCACCCTCACACCCGAGGGCACCCCCCAGCTCAACTACCAGGTACTCCGCCTGGCCAACGGTATGCGGGCCCTGACCGCCTACACGGCAACAGAACCGGCCCAGGCCTATTCGACCCAGGTGCTGAACGAACCTAACCCCCGCCTGGTGGTAGAACACGCCATGAAGGTTTTCATGCAGGTGGCCCACGACGACAGCATCGACGTGCTGGTGCTTGACCCCGGTAGCGACCACGAATGCTTCATCGAAAAGGCCCAGATTCAGTGGGTGCTGGGATCTCCCCACAACATGCCTGCCCAGCGGGCTTTGCTCGAAGAAAATATGCACGATCTGCTCATGGCGCTGACCGCACCTGCCTCGGTTCTGCTGCTGGGGGTGCGGGTTGACGATTCTGCAGGCCGCCCCGTCATGCTCAAGAAGGACGACGAGAGCGAAGAGAACGTCGCCCTGGTCTTTACCACCTCTGCCGAGGTCGCTGCCCTCGACCCCACCCTAGTGGTGCGAAGCGCCCCGGCCCTGGACGTCCTGAAGCTTCTCGCCGCCGGCACGAGCAGCTCTGTGCGTATCAATGCCCTGGCCCCCCACGCCACTCTCCCCATGGAACAGGTCCGCCAGCTCATTTCAGTAGTAGAATCACAGTAAACCCCCGCCTCTTACCCAGGAGTTCCCCATGACCGGTGCCCTGCGCACGCTCGGCCTTACCGCGGCTCGTCATGCCCGCGCCACTATTGTGCTGTGGCTGGTGCTTCTGATCCTTGCCGGTGTGGGGGCACTGACTCTAGCCCGCGGCGCAACCGCCAGCTACACCATGCCGGGGGCCTCCTTTGAGGCGGTACGCGAAGACCTCCAGGCTAAGATTCCCGACAACGGTATCTCCAGCGGCTACGTGGTACTAGAGGCCGAGAGCGGCTTCAACGACACCCAGAAGCAGGCTATCGCCCAGGCCGTCACCACAATTGACCAGCTGCCCGAGGTTGCTGGCTCCCTCGACCCCTTTGTAGCGGCGGACGCCGTGACCCAGGCGTCCGTGCAGCTTGAGGACGCTAAAGCCCAGCTAGCCCAAGCCAAGGCACAGATTGATGAGGGCCAGGCCCAGCTGGACGCCGCCAAAGCGGCCCTTCCTGAGGGCCTGAGCGCCGAAGAAATCGCCGCTCTTGCCCCCGATCTGGCAACCCAGGAAGCCGCCCTGGCCGAAGCCCGCACCACCCTGCGCGCGAACCAGGATAAGGTCGATGCCGCCCAGTGTGAGCTTGACGCGGCAGCCGATGCCAACATGGTGAGCGAAGACGGCACCGCAGCCATCGTCAATATTGCCTTCAACCAGGACACCAACTCCCTACCCACCTCGGTACGGGAAGAAGTCTTTAGCACCTTTGATACGCTCAAAGACACCGGCCTGACCGTCAACTACAGCTACGAGCTCGACCAGGACGTCAGTGACGTCTTTGGCATCTCAGAAATCATTGGCCTGGTCGTGGCCTTTATCGTCCTGCTGATTACCCTGGGTACGGTCGTAGCTGCCGGTCTACCCCTGGTGCTTGCCCTGATTGGAGCCGGTACCGCCGTTGCCCTGGTCTACACCAGCACCGCCTTTATCGGCATGACCGCAACCGACCCCGTCCTCGCCCTCATGCTGGGCCTGGGCGTCGGCATCGATTATGCCCTGCTGATTCTCTACCGCTTCCGCGAAGAACTGCGCGACGGCGCCGACGTGCTCGATGCGGTAGGCACCGCCAACTCAACCGCGGGCCACTCCGTGCTCTTCGCTGGCATGACCAACATCATCGCCCTCTCAGCCCTCTGCCTCACCGGCCTGCCCTTCCTGGCCATCATGGGCTTTGCCGGGGCCTTCGCCGTAGCCCTGGTCGTGGCTTCCTCCCTGACCCTGGTACCGGCCGTCCTGAGCCTGCTGGGCACCCGCCTGCTGACCCGCGCCCAGCGGGAAGAACTCACCCAGCTCAACCTGGCCCGCACCCAGGAAATCCAGGTACCCCGCAACCGCCGCGAAGCCTTCGCCGAAATCGAAGCCGCCTACAAGGGCTGGGGCGGCTTCGTCACCCGCCACCCCTTCGCCATGACCTTCGTAGCGGTAGCCGTGCTGGTACTGGCCATCATTCCCACCACCTCCCTCCGCCTGGGCCTGCCTGATGGTTCCTACCAGGCCACCGACTCAACCTCCTACCAGGCCTACCAGACTATCTCCGAAAAGTTCGGCGAAGGCGTCAATGGGCCCATCATCGCGGGCCTGACCCTCACCGTCCCCGGCGACGAAGCCCGCCTGCGTGACGTAGCCCTCGACGTGGCCGACCGCCTCAAAAACAACAAAATTGAAAGCGTTGCCATCGTCGCTACCAGTGACGACAACGCCACCGCCATCCTGGCCTTCTTCCCCACCGAAGGCCCCTCAGCAGACAGCACCCTCGCCACCGTTCACTCCATGAACGACAAGCTAGAAGCCACCGAAAAAGCCACCGCAACCACCATCGGCCTGACCGGCTCTACCGTGGCTAACATCGAGATTTCAGAGCGAATCTCAAGCTCTATCCCGCTCTACCTCGGGGTCGTGATTGCCCTCTGCCTGGTGCTCATGGCCTTTGTCTTCCGCTCCATCATCGTGCCGGTCATGGCCACCATCGGCTTCCTGCTCTCCACCCTGGCCTCCTTCGGCGCCGTCGTCGCCGTCTACCAGTGGGGCTGGCTCGCCGACGTCTTCGGCGTCACCCAGCCCGGCCCCATCCTGGCCTTCCTGCCCATCCTGCTGATCGGCATCCTTTTCGGCCTCTCGGTGGACTACCAAATCTTCATCGTCTCGGGCATGCGAGATGCCCACCGTCAGGGCCACTCGGCAGGCGACGCCGTTGTACTGGGCTACAAGCAGGGCGGGGCCGTTGTGACCGCCTGCGGCGTCATCATGGTCGCCGTTTTCGCCGGCTTCATCTTCTCCCACCTCACCGCCGTGCGCCCCATCGGCTTCGCCCTAGCTCTGGGCGTTGCTATGGACGCCTTCCTGATCCGCACCACCTTCATCCCGGCCACCATGTACCTGCTGGGCGAAGCCGCCTGGTGGTGGCCCTTTGAGAAGAAGGAACGCGACGAAGAAGACGCCCCCAAGCACATCGCCGAATAAGGCGCGCTGCCCAATACAGCACAGCATCACATACAGCACAGCTCAGGGACCCGCCACACTTGCCCGCAACACATAAAGCCGCCCCCGGCGTCCTTGATCATCAGGACGCCGGGGGCGGCTTTCTTGCGAAAAGCTAGGCTTTGCCGCAGACCTTAGGCGGTCTGGGGAGTGGGCTCGTTGCTCTTCTCGTTGTTGTGCTTGTAGGCTTCACGCACGCGGGCGCCCAGCTCTTCGTGGACTGAATCCCAGTACTTGAAGGCACGCTCACGAATCTCGTCAGAGACAACAGCGCCAACGTGACCCGCGATGTTCTCAACCAGACGGGCCTTAGCGGCATCGTCCATGACATCGGCGTAGAGGGTGCGTGCCTGGCCGAAGTCATCGTCCTCAGCGTGCAGGGTGGCAGCAGCACGAACCAGGGCGCCATCAGCTTCCCAAGAACCCTCACCGGCGCGGGCAGCGTCAGCGTGGGGGCCACCGAAGGTGTTGGGGGCGTAGACGGGGGTATCGGGGCTGTTGAAGGTGTAGCGCATAGCGCCGTCCTGGCTGTAGTTGTTCACTTCAGCGTTCTTCGCGTAGTTGACGGGCAGGTCAGCGAAGTTGGTGCCCACACGGTAGCGGTGCGCATCGGGGTAGGAGAAGATACGGCCCAGCAGCATCTTGTCGGGGGAAGCTGCGATACCCGGAACGAAGTTGGAGGGTGAGAAGGTAGCCTGCTCAATCTGAGCGAAGAAGTTCTCGGGGTTCTTGTTCAGGGTCATCTTACCCACCTTGATCAGGGGGTAGTCAGCGTGGGGCCAGACCTTGGTCAGGTCGAAGGGGTTGAAGCGGTAGGTCTTGGCGTCCTCGTAGGGCATGACCTGAACGTAGAGAGTCCATGAGGGGAACTCGCCGCGCTCGATAGCCTCGTAGAGGTCCTGACGGTGGTAGTCAGCGTTTTCGCCAGCGATACGCTCAGCATCAGCACCGGTCAGGAAGTCGTTGCCCTGGTCGGTCTTGAAGTGGTACTTGACCCAGAAACGCTCACCTTCGGCGTTGATCCACTGGTAGGTATGTGAACCGAAGCCATCCATGTGGCGCAGGGTAGCGGGGATGCCGCGGTCACCCATGAGCCAGGTTACCTGGTGGGCTGACTCGGTGCGCAGGCTCCAGAAGTCCCACTGCATGTCGTTGTTGCGCAGGCCGTTTCCGGGTAGACGCTTCTGGGAGTGGATGAAGTCGGGGAACTTGATGGCGTCGCGGATGAAGAAGACGGGGGTGTTGTTACCGACCAGGTCGTAGTTGCCCTCGGTGGTGTAGAACTTGACCGCAAAACCGCGGGGGTCGCGCCAGGTGTCGGGTGAACCCTGCTCACCGGCAACGGTGGAGAAACGAATCAGCATCTCGGTGGATACACCGGGCTGGAAGAGGGCTGCACGGGTGTACTTGGAGACATCTTCGGTGGTCTCAAAGATACCGAAGGCGCCGGTGCCCTTGGCGTGCACGACGCGCTCGGGGACGCGCTCGCGGTTGAACTGGGCGAGCTTCTCAACGGTGTAGGCGTCGTGCAGGACGATGGGGCCGTCGGCACCTACGGTCAGGGAGTCGTTGTCTGAGGCAACGGGGGCACCCTGGGTGGTGGTGGTAAATGAACCGGGCTTAATCGGGTTGTTCATTTTTCCTACTTTCCTGTGTGGGGTTGTTTTCTGCCTGTCTCTAGGGGCGGTTCTAGTAGGCAGGCAGAGGGTGATGACGCTCTGCCCTAGCTGGCTAGTGCCTGGTTGACGGCTGCCTGCTGGGCGAGGGCCACTTCTTTTTCGTCGGCGTTTTGGCAGTCGGCGCAGATGCCTCGGTAGAGCACATCGGCGCTGAGAAGAGCCATGCCGTGAAAATCGCTGGGGGTCAGGCAGGGGGCGGCCCCGATGGCGCAGTCCACGTCTTCGACCTTGCCGCAGCGGATGCAGTAGGCGTGGTGGTGGTTGTCGCCGGTGCGGGTCTCGTAGAGCCCTGCTGATCCCGGTGGTTCGAACTTGCGGAGCATATTGATGTCGGTGAGGTCGGCAAGGACGACGTAGACCGACTGCACGGTGATGCCCGGCAGCTCCTGGCGGACGGCCGTGACCACGGCGTCTGCGGTGGAGTGGGGGTTATCGTGTACAGCGGCAAGCACGGCGAGGCGCTGCTTGGTGACGCGGCGGCCCTTGGCTCGGAGCTGGGCTGACCAGGCTTCTTGGTGAGCGCTGGCGGGGGTTTCGGTGCTGCCGGGGATGTGGCTGCAGCCGTTTGCTCCGAGGGTGCTTGTTGTTGACATCATGTCACCATAATATCCTTATTTTGAATCTTTCACAATAAGGTAAGGCTGGGTAGCCCCTCAAGAATGCCTGGGTTGAACCTTGGGTAAGGTAGTCCAGTAGGGGCACCCAGTTGGCTCTGCGTGGAAAGGAGGGAGGACGTCCGCACCTACCTATTGCGAGCGATGCGGCGGCTTTGCCCGGCGTAGAGCTTCAAACTTTTAAAAAACTTTGAGGGGCAAAAGTGCTTGTCAAAGGTGTATTTGGGGGGGTCTGAAAAAGTTTTTTAAAAAACTTCCTGTTTTCGCGTCATGAAACGGGCCTAAACGGCTCTTTATCTATGACAGCGCAAAACTGTCGGGTGTGCCTACCGGTTTTCATGATCGGCTCGGTGGCACACCACCCCCAAACTGCTATGGGAAGCAGGGCGGGGAACAAGGGAATAAATCGTGCCCGTCAATCGTGGGGATTCGACGAGCACAACGGCACCTCGCCGGGACTAGGGGAAAACGCCCCGGCGCCCAAGGAGCCAACACTGTGATGTGTTAAGGTGCAGAGCCGCCGCTGCTGGAACTTATCGAGCGGCTCTGCCCACCACACACAGGAAATAGCCACCGCACAGGGCCGTTCGCGGGTTCTGTGCCAGGGCAAACACATACAACCCAATACACTTCAGATGCTTTCGCAGGCACTGAAACGCAAAGTGCCAACGCTGTTCGTGGGTGGTGGCACACAAGCTACACACTCACCACCGGCAGGCGGCACCTCCAGGGAAGGGGGAGCTGCTGCCACCAACAGAGGGTAGAGAGGCTCGCACCGCTTTACCGCTAGGGACAACACGGCCCGGCCCCCTATCACCGCATAGGGGCCGGGCCGTTGTTGTTCTTTCCACAAACTACTGCACACAGGGCATAATCCCGATAGACTAATAGAATGCCCCACCACTCTAACTAGGGGTAACTCGCATAAACCCAGGGATTTTCATGCAATCACACAACACCGCGCAACCAGCTACTGGCGGCCCCACCGACGAGCTGCTGCTCTCGGACGTCCGCGAAGGCAAGCTTGATTCGTTCGGCGTTCTGTATGAACGTTACGTGTCGATGGCTCGCGCCATCGCTTATAAGCACACCTCTAACAACACCCTCTCAGAAGACATCGTCTCCGAAGCCTTTGTGCGTGTGCTTCAGGCCCTCAAGAACGGTAAGGGCCCCCGAACCTTTATGGGGGGCTACCTGGCTACTACTATTGCCCACCTGGCGGCAGAAAATGGCCTGATTGCCCAAAAAGAAGTGCCCAGCGAAGAAGAGCACCTGGAATCCATGGGCTCGCTGGACGAAACCGTCTTGAAATTACACGAATCAGATGAGCTCATCAGCGCCTTCACCGGCCTGCCGGAACGCTGGCAGACCGTGCTCTGGATGACCGAGGTTGAAGATAGGAAGCCCCGCGAAGTCGCCCAGACCATGAATCTTTCTGCCAACGCCGTCTCGGCCCTGGCTACCCGCGCCCGTGAGAGCCTGCGCGAAGGCTTCCTGCGGGCTCACCAGAATGCGCCGAAGACCGACGAATGTGCCCAGTACTCACCCCACCTGAGCTCTATGGTGCGTGGCTCCCTGACTAAGAAGCGTAGTGAAGCTCTGCGCCTGCACCTGTCGGTGTGCTCCTACTGCACCTCGGAATACCTGACCCTGGCCGGTATCAACAAGTCCATGCGTGTTTGGGTTTTCCCCGTGCTGGCGGGCCTGGTGCCCGTTATCACCGACGGTTCCAAGGTGCTTCTGCCCTTCCTTGCCGGTGGTGTGGCTGGTGGCGCTGCCGCTGGGGCCGGTGCCCAGGGCGGCCTTTTCTCAGGTTTTGGGGGCGGACGCTGGACGCCCGGCAGCCAGGCCCTGGCAGGTGCCGCTGCGGTCGTGACCGCTATCGGTGCTGTGGCCGGTGGCATGGCCCTGGTCAATAATTCTTCGACCGGGTCAGCGGTTATCAGCGCAGACTCCCAGCTGCAGACCCCTAAAGCCCAGCCGAGCGATGATACTTCAGGCGTTACCGATAGCCTGGTGAACGAGCCCCAGAGCGTCTCTAGCGGCATGACCGCCGAAACCTTGCGCTCGTCCGTAGCCGTTAACGGGCCCTCAGCTGGCCAGGGCAGCAACAGCTCTAGCAGTGCTGCCTCTTCAAGTTCTCTGGCCAATGCGGTGGCGCCGGAAGCTCCTGTTGCGCAGTCGCTTGCTGCTGCCTCGTCCGACGGTAGTTCTGCTTCAAGGAACAGGGCCGCTGAGTCTGCTGCATCTAGTGCGAGTGCTCCTACCACTTCTGAAAATGCTACAGCGTCTCTGACTGAGCCTGTTTCTGCGCAGGTTCCTCCGGATCCTGCCCCTGAGCTACCTGCTGCTCCCGAAGCCCCTGCTGTTCCCTCGCAGCCGGAAGCTCCTGCCGAGCCGGTAGCCCCTGAGGCTCCTGCGGAGCCGGTTGCTCCCTCTGAGCCAACCCCTCCGGCAGAACCTGAGACTCCGATTGCTCCCGAGCAGCCTGTGGACCCGGAAGTTCCCGTAGACCCGGTCGAGCCAGTTGACCCCGAGGTTCCTGTTGAACCTGTGGACCCGGAAGTTCCCGTAGACCCTGTTGACCCGGAAGTTCCCGTTGAACCTGTCGATCCTGAGGTCCCCGTAGACCCCGTTGACCCCGTTGACCCCGAGGTCCCTGTTGAACCTGTGGACCCCGAGGTTCCTGTTGAGCCCGTTGACCCTGAGGTCCCTGTTGAACCTGTGGATCCTGAGGTTCCCGTAGACCCGGTTGAGCCCGAAGTTCCCGTAGAGCCTGTCGACCCGGTTGAGCCTGTCGATCCGGAAGTTCCCGTTGACCCTGAGGTCCCCGTTGAACCTGTTGACCCTGAGGTTCCCGTTGAACCTGTTGACCCTGAGGTTCCCGTTGAACCTGTTGACCCTGAGGTTCCCGTTGAACCTGTTGACCCTGAGGTCCCCGTTGAGCCCGTTGACCCTGAGGTTCCCGTCGACCCGGTTGATCCTGCTGATCCTATCGACCCGGTTGAGCCCAAGTCCCCGGTTGACCCGGTTGTGCCTGTCGACCCTGTGGACCCCGATACGGGAATCCCTGAGATTTTGGGGCCCCTGGACTGGGTGGGTACTCCGGAGTACTACGAGTTCATCGCTAATACTCCCTGGGATACCATTGGGCACCCCGTTGGTGACAACCGTATGTGTATCATCACCTTCCTGGTCACTGACTCTGAAGGTGCTGAATTCCCCTCAGGATTTGGAACCTACCTGCCCCCCATCATCATCGAATCGCCCTATGCCACCTACGTGCTTGAGAGCTACTTTGGCATCAGCCGAATTCAAGACATCACCTGCTACTAGGTAAGAAACGCCTACCGGCCCCGCACAAGGGGGCTCGGTGGGCGTTTTTCTAAAGCCTCTAGCGGAACACCGGGCACTATCTCAGCTTGGGTATCTAACCTAGAAATCAAGACCCCGACGAAAGGACTTTCATGCACAGCCATAACAACGGCCTCAAAACAGCCCTGCTCTTGGGGTCGATGGTAGGTTTCCTGCTCCTCATTGGCGCAGGCCTGGCCTACTTCACCCGAAGCTCAATCTTTATTGTGCTCTTCGGCCTGATTGGTGTAGGTACGGTCGCCTACACCTACTGGAATTCCGACAAGCTCGCTATCCGCTCCATGAACGCCTACCCCGTGACCCGTGAGCAGATTCCCGGCCTCTACGCCATCGTTGAAGAGCTCTCAGCTAAGGCCAACCAGCCCATGCCCAAGCTCTACGTTGCCCCGACCATGACCCCTAACGCCTTCGCTACCGGCCGTAACCCCCAGAACGCCGCGGTCTGCTGCACCGAGGGTATTCTGCAGCTGCTGGACGAGCGCGAGATGCGCGGTGTGATTGGTCATGAGCTCATGCACGTTTACAACCGCGATATTCTGACCGGTTCAATTGCTGCCGCTATCGCCTCCGTCATCGGTACTATCGCCCAGTTCGCTACCTTCGGTGCCATGTTTGGCGGCAACCGCGAAGAAAACCGCGGTGGCGGCCTCATCTTCACCCTGCTTATCGCCTTCCTAGCGCCTCTGGCCTCGGCCGTCATGCAGATGGCCATTAGCCGCACCCGCGAATACGATGCCGACGAGGACGGCGCCCGCCTCACCGGCGACCCGCTGGCGCTGGCGTCCGCCCTGCACAAGCTGGAAAACGGGGTGTCACGCTACCCCATGAACCCCGAGAACCGCCAGACCGCAGGCGCTGCCTCCATGATGATTGCTAACCCCTTCCGCGGCGGCGGTTCGATTAAGAACCTGATGGCCACCCACCCGCCCATGGCTGACCGTATCGCCCGCCTGGAAAACATGGCTCGTCAGAACGGGCAGCTCTAGACTTCAGGTCACGCTGACTGAAAGTTGACCGTACAAATCTGAACAGGTTAAAGAAGAGCTCCCCACCTGCCCGGGCAGGTGGGGAGCTTTATACCTAGGTGCGGACGCCCCTATGGGGCAGGTGCCTAGCGGTAGTTGACGAACTGCAGGTCAACCTCAAGGTCGGCGCCCTTGAGGAGGGCAATGACGTCCTGCAGGTCATCGCGGGACTTGGAGGTTACGCGCAGCTCATCGCCCTGAATGGTGGCCTTGACCGACTTGGGGCCCTCTTCGCGAATGAGTTTAGAGATTTTCTTGGCCTGGTCCTGGGCGATACCCTCCTTGATAGAGGACTCAATGCGGTATTCCTTGCCCGAAGCGTAGGGATCGCCGGAATCCAGGGACTTGAGCGAGATGCCGCGCTTGACCAGCTTGGACTGGAAGACATCGAGCACGGCCAGGGCGCGCTCCTCGGAGTTGGCCTTAATCAGGATTTTTTCGCCGGAGAAATCAATTTCAGCGCCGACACCGCGGAAGTCGTAGCGCTGGGCTACTTCCTTCTGGGCCTGGTTGAGGGCGTTAGAAACTTCCTGCTTGTCGACCTTTGAAACAACGTCGAATGATGAATCGCTTGCCACGGGTGCTTACCTCTTTGCTTGTAGATAGGTGACCGTGCCCCTGTAGACCGCTAGCGGGTGAGGGGCGCTTACCTACAAAGGTACCCTGTTTTGCGGGGGCTATGCAGGTTATCGCAATCGTTATGAAACTGTGACACCATTCTCAGCTAAAGTTCATCTTGGTTTGGGAGGATGAAGCTATGGCTGAAAAGAAAACAGCTGCTCACGCTGCAGCCGGCGTACAGCCCGGCTCAGGAACCACTCCGGCAGCGCACCAGGTACTAGCTGTAACTGAGGAGACCATGCAGCGAGCCTACGAGGCTCTCCTTGCAGATTTAGTGGCAGACGGCTTGACTGCCGCCGATGCAACTGCCCCGGCGGGCGGCGGCTTGCCTGAAGTCGAACGGGCCCCAGATTTTGCCCGCGGGCTAGGTCAAACCCTGCACGATGCTGATTTAGTCGCCAGATTTGAGGGCGTGAAAGAGAACCTCTCCCGCGAAATTCGCGGTGGCATGTGCACCCCCGATCAGGCTTATGCCTACCTAGAAAACCTTGAAATATCGCTCCTGCTAGAGCAAGAAGCCCTGGTGGCAAGCTCTGCGTCTAACTAATATGGCCCCGACCGGCGTCCGCTCCCATAGCGCGCCGGTCGGCCCGCTTAAGTGGTCTTTGCAACAAAAGCTACTTTTGGTTTGGCAAGCTGCCTAAAAGTGTGTAAAGTATTCTACTGTTCGCTCAAACGAACACATTCAAGAAATTGAATACGGCAGATTACCCGAGCGGCCAAAGGGGGCTGACTGTAAATCAGCTGGCATTGCCTACGGGGGTTCAAATCCCTCATCTGCCACAGCGAAAATCCCGCCTCATACGAGGCGGGATTTTTTATTCCCATCGTGGGCTAGCTTCATTATCAGAGAAACCGGCCACAGTCTTTAGACAAGCCCAGCTAAAACCGGTAGCGTGTTTCTCATGGCAACCATTGAAATTACCCAGGAAAACCTGACCCAGAACGTCGAAAGCTCAGACATTCTCTTCCTCGACTTCTGGGCCGATTGGTGCGGCCCCTGCAAGCAGTTCGGCCCCATCTTCGAAGCTGCTTCTGAAAAGCACGCCGATATCACCTTCGGCAAGGTCGACACCGAAGACCAGCAGCAGCTGGCCGCCGCAGCAGGTATCACCTCTATCCCCACCATCATGGGCTTCCGCGAGGGCGTTCTCGTCTTCTCTCAGCCCGGCGCCCTGAATGCCCAGCAGTTCGACCAGATTATCGACGCGGTCAAGGGTCTGGATATGGCCGAGGTGCACAAGCAGGTTGCCGAGGCTGAAGCAGCCCAGGCTGAGCAGGCCTAAGGCCACTAACTTTCTTTATATAAGTCGCCCTCCCCCTAATTGGGGGAGGGCGACTTCGTCTTAGAAGGAGCGCATATCCTGCGGGGCGTATCGGGGGCCGCGGCGCGGTTCGCTGATCCCGGCGGCCTTGATGAGGGCCACGACCCGCTGGCGGTGCCCGGCATAGGGAGCAAGTAGCTCTACCATGCGGGCGTCATCGCCGCGGGTACCGTCGAAGGCATAGGTGACGTGGTGGGCGAGATGATAGTCGCCCACGCTGACGGCGTCGGGGTGGCCGCAGTAGCGTTGCAGGGTTTCTGCGATGGTCCAGGGGCCAATACCGGGAACCGAGTTCAGTGCCCGGGCGAGTTCGCTCACGCTGTGCTGGGAGGCAAACCGTTCGAAGGACTCAGCTCGGTTCGCATAGTGCACCATGGTAGATGAGCGGGAGCGGTCAAAGCCGGCGCGGTGGTAGGCCCAGTCAGGAATCTGGGCAAAGGCGGACGCCTGCGGGAAGATAACAAGCCCCGGCGGCTGGTCGGGGAGCCCGGTTGCAGGAGCTGGTTCACCGTACTGGCGTAGCAGGGCCCGCATACCTCCCATAGCTTCGATGCCGGTGACCCGCTGTTCGGTGATGGCCAGTAGCAGGTTTTGCGAGAGCAGGCCAATAGAGGGTAGCCGCAGCCCCGGCGCCTCGGCCCGGGCCTGCACCAACCTAGCTGGCAGCTGCCCCCAGGCCTCTGAGGCGTAGAATCCGGCCCACCGGTCCTGCTCACCCACCCAGCCCGGCACGCGTGCCGCAAAAGCTTCCAAGGCGGACGCAGGTGATGTACCGCTAGGGGAGCTGGCACCCGCCCAAATCGTTACCTCAATCGGGGCGCGCAGGTCGGCGGGGTGCGTCCTTGCAAAACGAACAAGCATGCCCACCCCAGCTTCGCGGGCCGTCGCCCAAAAAACAGGGCCAGCAGGCCCGGCTACCTGACGAAAGAGGGGGTCGAAGGCTCCGCGCTGTAGGGGAGCAAAGGTCTGGCCCAGGTGTACCCGATGGGTTGGTTCCAGAACAAAACGCGCGCGCAACATGCTCACCATCGTCTCACACCCGCTCTACCTGACCCACAGAACCACTTTGCTGTCTATACTCGTACAAGACGCCGCACCCGTGGCGCCCACCCCAACCTCAGACGAAGAAGGCGCATGAGCTCCTCCCTACTGCCAGCAGAAGCCCACCCCATCAGGGCGCGTATCAGCGCTGCAGCCCTGGCCCTAGCTGTCTTTGCCCTCTACAGCGTCTACTCCTGGCTGCAGTGGCGGCACTACGTGGTGCCCTCCTGGGATCTGGGTATCTTCTCGCAGCTGGCTAAGGCCTACGCCTCGGGCCAGGCCCCGATTGTGCCGATTAAGGGGGAAGGCTTCAACCTGCTGGGGGATCACTTCCACCCCGTCACCGTGCTGCTGACTCCCTTCTACTGGCTCTGGCCTACGCCCGCCACCCTGCTCTATGTGCAAAACGGGCTGGTTGCCCTGTCTGTCTACCTGCTAGTGCGTTTTGCCCAGCGGATTCTGGCCCCCTGGGCAGCCCTGGCCCTGGGAGCTGCCTACGCCCTGAGCTTCGGCATCCAGCAGGCTGTAGCCGTTCAATTCCACGAGGTTGCCTTCGCCCTGCCCCTGCTCGTCATGAGCCTGGGCTACCTGGCCATGACCCGCCTGACGGACGCCCCCGCCCCCCTGCTGCGCCGCGCCATCTACTGGGCGGCCCCCCTGGTCTTCGTCAAAGAGGACGTCGGCATCACGGTTTTCGTGATCGGGCTCGTCGCCCTGGCCCGCACCGGCTGGCTCTCAACCGCCAGCAGCATAGCCTTCCCGTCGGCGTCCGCCCCGGTACGCCCCCGCCGCGAACGCTACCGCACCCTGCTGCGCTCCTGGGTCAACACCCCCGCAGTCGCCGAAGCCAGCCTGCTCATGCTCTGGGGCATAGTCTGGCCCCTGCTGGCCATCGGCCTTATCCTGCCCCACTTCAACACCGCAGGAGTCTTCGACTACTCCGACAAACTCGACATCGCAGCAGCTATCGGCGACCCCCTCGGCGCCTTCGCCCAGCTCTTCTACCCCTGGCAAAAAACCGCCACCCTCGGCCTGCTCCTGCTCACCGGCGTCCTGGCCTGGACCACCAGCCCCCTCGCCCTCATCGCCGCCCCCACCCTCATCTGGCGCTTCCTCTCCCCCCAAGAGGGCTACTGGGAACCTACCTGGCACTACAACCTGCTGCTCATGCCCATCGTCTTCACCGCCCTGCTCGCCCGTGCCACCGCCCGCACACACGTCCCCGCCTACCGGCTCGGGGCAACACCCGCCGGGCGCACCGTCCGCACCATCTTCGCAACCCTGCGCCACCGCGCCCCGGTAGCCCTGCCCGCGCTCGCCCTCATTGTCAGCCTAGGATTCCTGCCCAACCAGCCCCTGGCCCAGCTGACTGACCCAGACTTTGCCACCACTGAGCTTTCCACCGCTGACCAGATGAAGGCCGAAGCCGTCGCCGCTATCCCAGAAGGTGCCACCGTAGCTGCCGACCTCTCCGTCCTCACCTACCTGGTGCCCAACCACACCGCCTACTGGATCGGCCACTCCGGGGAACCCGGCCCCGACTACGTGCTCGTCGACAAACTCGGCAGCGCCTGGGGCGGCAACCCGCCCACCAGCGCCGTCGCCTACGCCACCGACCGCTACGGTACCGCTACCTACGTTCACTACCGCACCATCGGCACCATCGACATCGCCGTCCGCACCCGCTAGCTGTACCCTCTATCACCACCCGGGCCCAAAACGCCCAAACTAGGGTAGAGTTGAAAACGTAAGACTCGGGAACCCCCGACCATTTCTCTTCAGCGCCCACGCCCGCTACTGGCACACAACCACAGGGCCACGCGCGTTCAACGAACATACTTAGGCTAAGCAGACCGTTGAACCTTCGACTAGAGAACCTGATGTGTAATCAGCTCGCCCAAGCGCGCACCCCTGATAGCCAGCGCCCACGAACCGAAGACCTCTGATCTTTGAGGCCCCTCGCGAGCATTCCACGGGGACACCCCGTACAGCACCTCCACCTCAGTGAGAGTGCTGAAACCCCACTCGATGAGGACAACATTGACTGAAAATACTGCCGTTAACGCAGAAACCGCAACCGACGCCATCTTCCAGGAACCGGTTGTAGACACCCCCACCCAGCAGGTAGAAAAGGACGAGGACGGCGGCACCCGCTTCACCGACCTGGGCCTGGACGCCCGCGTCCTGGCAGCCCTCGAAAAGGTCGGCTACGAAAAGCCCTCACCCATCCAGGCTGAAACCATCCCCCTGCTGCTTGAAGGCCGCGACGTCGTCGGCCTAGCCCAGACCGGCACCGGTAAAACCGCAGCTTTCGCCCTACCTGCCCTCTCAACCCTGGCAGAACTGGCCGATATCAACGGCGTTTCCAAAGACACCCAGGTGCTCGTCCTAGCCCCCACCCGCGAACTGGCCCTGCAGGTTGCCGAAGCCTTCTCGTCCTACGCAACCGAAATGCCCGACTTCACCGTGCTGCCCGTCTACGGCGGCTCACCCTACGGCCCCCAGCTGGCAGGCCTCAAGCGTGGCGCCCAGGTCGTTGTCGGTACCCCTGGCCGCGTCATCGACCACCTGAAAAAGGGCTCCCTGGATCTCTCCAATCTGCAGTACCTGGTACTGGACGAAGCTGACGAAATGCTCCGCATGGGCTTCGCCGAAGACGTAGAACAGATCCTGGCAGACACCCCCGACTCCAAGCAGGTTGCCCTCTTCTCAGCAACCATGCCCAAGACCATCCGCAAGATTGCTGAGCAGTACCTCAACGATCCCGCAGAAGTTCGCGTCAAGTCAAAGACCACCACCAGCGCCAACATCCGCCAGCGCTACATGCAGGTCATGCACTCCCACAAGCTCGAAGCCATGACCCGCGTGCTTGAAGTCGAAGACTATGACGGCATCATCGCCTTCGTCCGCACCAAGAAGGAAACCGAAGAAGTCGCCGACAAGCTCAAGGCCCGCGGCTACCAGGCTGCCGCCATCAACGGCGATATTCCCCAGAACCAGCGCGAACGCACCGTTGAAGCCCTGCGCGATGGCCGCATCGACATCCTGGTCGCCACCGACGTTGCCGCCCGCGGCCTCGACGTCGAGCGTATCTCCCTGGTCGTCAACTTCGACATCCCCCACGACACCGAATCCTACGTGCACCGCATCGGCCGTACCGGCCGCGCAGGCCGTGCCGGCGAAGCCATCCTCTTCATGACCCCGCGTGAAAAGTACATGCTGCGTCAGATCGAAAAGGCAACCCGCCAGCAGGTCGAACAGATGCACATGCCCACCGTTGAAGACGTCAACACCAACCGCAAGCAGAAGTTCGCCCAGCAGATCACCGACACCATCGAAACCGAAGATCTCAGCTTCTTCCGCGAACTCATCGACGCCTACGCCAACGAACACGACGTTGAAGGCGAAGAAATCGCAGCAGCCCTGGCCGTCATCGCCCAGCAGGGCCGCCCCTTCCTGGCCGAAGAAATGCCCGAACCCAAGAGCAAGAAGCGCGACCGTGACCGCGACTTCGACCGCGACGACAAGCCCCGCGGCGGCCGCCGCCACTCCGAAGAAGGCATGGTCGACTTCAAGCTCAACGTAGGTCGCTCCTCCCATGTCTCACCCGCAGCTATCGTCGGTGCCCTCACCAACGAAGGCGGCCTCAAGGGTAAGCAGGTCGGCGCAATCGACATCCGCCAGCACTTCACCATCGTCTCCCTGCCCGAAGCAGAACTGCCCGGTGACTTCTTCGACCGCCTGCGCGACACCCAGGTAGCCGGCGAATTCATCAACATCAAGCGCGACCGCGGCCCCAAGGGCGGTGGAGGCGGACGCAAGTTCGACCGCGACGACCGCGGCTTCGGTAAGAAGGACTTCGGCGGCAAGAAAAAGTTCGACGGCAAGAAATTTGACCGTGACGACCGCGGATTCGGCGGCAAGAAAAAGTTCGACCGCGACGACCGTTTCGGCAAGAAGGACTTCGGCGGCAAGAAGAAGGGCCGCAAGAAGTTCTAAGGGTTGTGCCCTAGAACACCCAAAAAAACAGGTTCTAGATTTGCGTCTTCCAAAGGTTGTACCGTAAGCTAGTATCTGTTGCCCCGATAGCTCAGTGGTAGAGCGCCATCTTGGTAAGATGGAGGTCCCGGGATCGATTCCCGGTCGGGGCTCTGTATGAGCCCAAAAGTTCATACGTGGCGGTGTAGCTCAGCTGGTTAGAGCGCACGACTCATAATCGTGAGGTCGACGGATCGAGCCCGTCCACCGCTACGCCCCGATAGCTCAGTGGTAGAGCGCCATCTTGGTAAGATGGAGGTCCCGGGATCGATTCCCGGTCGGGGCTCAGATAACCTGTCAAGCATTAGCTTGGCAGGTTTTTTGTTTGTAGAGTGGTTTCTATGGCTATTAACCAAGAGATCGTAGGCCGCACCTACCCGGCCACAGAGCCCTATGCGGTCGGGCGAGAAAAAATCCGTGAATTCGCTACAGCCGTGAAGGCCACCAGCCCCCTACACTTTGACGTGCAGGCCGCCCAGAGCGCAGGCTACAGCGACCTGATCGCCCCGCCCACCTTCGCCATTATTCTGGCCCAGAAGGCAGACGCCGCCCTGATTAGCGACCCCGAAGCCGGTATCGACTTCTCCCGCGTGGTCCACGCTGACCAGCGCTTCACCCACCACCGCCCAATCGTGGCAGGGGACGAGCTGCTCACCGAGGTGCATGTCGATAGCGTGCGCGTCATGGGAGCCGGCGCTATGCTGACCACCCGCGAAGAAATCACCACTGTAGAGGGCGAAAAGGTCGCCACCTGCATCTCATCACTGCTGGTTCGGGCGGAGGACTAACCCATGGATATCTCTTTTGACTCCCTTGAAAAGGGTACCGAGATCGGTGCCCGTCAGATTCCCGTCACCCGCGCTGACCTGGTGGCCTACGCGGGCGCGTCCGGCGACTTCAATCCCATCCACTGGAACGAGCGCTTCGCAACCGCTGTGGGCCTGCCCGGCGTCATTGCCCACGGCATGTTCACCATGGGCGCTGCCGTGCAGCTGGTGACCGACTGGGTAGGCGACGCCGGTGCCGTTGTGGACTACCAGACCCGCTTCTCCAAGCCGGTTCCGGTACCCGATGCTGATGACGCGGCCTCCCCGGCTACCGGCGGAAACGTCATCTCGGTTGCCGGTAAGGTCGGTGCCCTGGACGCGGACGCCCGCACCGCCCGTATCGACCTAACTGTCACCGCCCCCGACACCGAGGGTAAAGAGCAGAAGGTGCTGATGAAGGCCCAGGCACTCGTGAAGCTTGCCTAGTGTAGCCCCCACCTTGCGCACTAAAGGCGCCCGTTCAGAGATTGAGCGGGCGCCTTGTTGTGCACGACCACTAGAATAGACAGCAGGACACAAACACACTGACGCGCCCTCTTAGCTTTACTACGAGAGAATCGACCTTACCCACCATGGCACATAACCCCCGCACCCAGCTTTCCGACCGGCAGATTAAGACCTGGTACAGGGCTGTGCTGGGGCTTTTCTTTGCTAGCGGTTTAGTGGTTTCTGCCCTGCTGACCCGCCTGCCCGATGTGGCTAACGGGCTGGGGCTGAGCTCCGGGCCCATGGGCTTGCTGCTGCTGGGGATGACCATCGGTTCCTTCTGCGCCGTGAGCTTCTCAGGTGCCCTCGTCGCCCGCCACGGCGCTATCCGCTGTATCGCGGCAGCCTACACCACCACCGTCACCGGCATGCTCCTAATCGGCCTGGGCGTGCACCTCGCCAGCGTGCCCGTGACCCTGCTCGGCCTCATGCTCCAGGGCCTGGGCAGCGCCGTCTCCAACGTCGCCTCCAACGTGCAGGGCGTAGCCAACGAGCGGGCACTGGGGCGCTACGTTACCCCCATCATGCATGGCTTCTTCTCCATCGGCACCGTAGCAGGTGCCGCTATCGGCACACTCGACACCCGCTTGGGCGTTCCCTTCGTCGTTCACATGGCCTATTTCGCGTTAGCGGTTGCTGCCCTCGTCCTCATCTCCCTCAAGTTCTGCCACAGCGAAAACTACGGCCAGGACGACACCCAGGCCATCGCCGCCGTCGGCTCCTACCGGGTGCGCGACGCCTGGCGCGATAAACACACCATCCTCATTGGCCTCTTCGTCCTCGGCATGGCACTGGCCGAAGGCTCAGCCAACGACTGGGTCGCGCTCGCCCTCACCCACGACTACGGCACCAGCAACACCATCGGGTCGCTGGGCTACTTCACCTTTGTGGTAGCCATGATGGTGGGGCGTTTTGGCGGCACCGCCCTGCTCAACCGCTTTGGCCGGGTGCCGGTGCTCCGCACCACCTGCTCGCTCGCCATTATCGGCCTGGCCCTCTTCATCTTCGCCCCTACCGTGCCCCTGGGCTTTGTCGGCCTGCTGGTCTGGGGTCTGGGCGCCTCCCTCGGCTTCCCGACCGGCATGTCAGCTGCCTCGGACGACCCGCTCAAGGCAGCCGTCCGCGTCTCCGTTGTCTCAACCATCGGCTATGCGGCCTTCCTGGGCGGCCCGCCCCTGCTGGGTCTGCTGGGGGAGCACTTTGGCATCCGCAACGGCCTGCTAGCCGTACTGGTTTTTGTGGTTGTGTCCCTACTGCTCACCAGCCAGCTGGAACCCAAGAAGCCGGGCAACACCGTCCACAGCGAAAAGCTCTAGGGGCGTTAGCTGCCAGGACGCCCGCGCCCAGCTCCCAGTGCCCGGTGAGCACGCTCGCAGGCGGCGCCCGGGCTAAGCCGGTAGAATGAGCACCGTGACTGACAAGCTTTTAAGTGAACTGACCACTGCCGCTGTGGGTGGCCCCGCCCGTCTCTTCGTTGAGGCAACCAGCGAGCAGGAGATTATTGATGCCGTAACCGCCGCCGACCGCGCAGGCGAAGACCTGCTGGTGGTGGGCGGGGGTTCTAACCTGCTGGTAGCCGATGAGGGCTTCGACGGGGCAGTGGTGCACATCGCTTCAACGGGTATTGAAATCGTGAGCGACTACGCCTGCGGCGGTACCACCCTGCGCGTGCAGGCAGGCCACACCTGGGACGACCTGGTGGCCTACGCTGTCGAGCATGAACTCTCCGGTATTGAGGCCCTCTCGGGTATTCCCGGCACCGTGGGCGCCACCCCCGTGCAGAACGTGGGAGCCTACGGCTCTGAGGTCGCCCACACCATCGCCTCGGTTCGCACCTGGGATCGCGAAACCGGCGGCTACAAGACCTTCGCTAACGCCGACCTCAAGTTCGCCTACCGCGACTCGATCCTTAAGCAATCCACCGTCAATGGCTCCCCCCGCTATGTGGTGCTGACCGTTGATTTCCAGCTGCCGCATGGCTCCCAGTCTGCCCCCGTCCGCTACGCGGAGCTGGCCCGCCAGCTGGGTGTTGAGGCGGGGGAGCGCGCCGACTCCCGCCTGGTGCGCGAAACCGTGCTGCGCCTGCGTGCAGGCAAGGGCATGGTGCTGGACGCCGCCGACCGCGACACCTACTCCACCGGCTCCTTCTTCACCAACCCGATTGTGGGTGAGGACGTCGCTGCCCAGCTGCCCGAGGACGCCCCCCGCTACCCGGCAACCACCCCCGCCGGTGAGCCTCTGGACGGCATGGTCAAGCTCTCTGCCGCCTGGCTGATTCAGCATGCCGGGTTCGATAAGGGCTTCGGCCTTGAGGGTGAAGCAGCGGAGCTCACCGGTGGTCGGGCTTCGCTTTCTACCAAGCACACCCTGGCTATCACCAACCGCGGTGGCGCCTCGACCGCCGATGTCGTTGCTATTGCCCGCGCTGTGCGAGCCGGCGTTGAGGAAAGCTTCGGGGTGCACCTGGTGCCTGAGCCTGTTGTCGTTGGGTTTACTCTCTAACGCAGGGGCGTCATGAGCCTAGAGAAAGAAATCGACAGCGGGCAGGGCGGACGCCTACACCGGCGTATGGAGCGTTTCCGCGCCTTTATGGGGCGCCACGCCGCCCTGCTGTTGCTCTACCGTCTGCTCATCATCGGGCTAGGTTTTTTGTGCATCGTCGCCGGTATTATCATGCTGGTGACGCCCGGCCCCGGCTGGCTTTTTATCTTCATGGGCATGAGCCTGTGGGGCACCGAATTCCACTGGGCCCACCGCCTGAACGTGTGGGCGAAAGCTAAGGTGCTGAATATCTGGCGGCAGTTAGAGGCTAAGCGGCATCGGGCCCACCGCCGTCGCACTGCCGCCCGCTGGGCCAGCCGCAGCAACCGTAGCCACTACTGCCCAACGGGTTGCCACTACAAGAGAAGGTAGAAGTTCTAGCTCTCGAACCCCAGCATGTGATCCAGAGTCTCGTGAATCTGCCGATCTTCAAAGCCCAGCTTGCGCATAGCGGTTATGTATTTCTCGGTCAGGGTCTGCGCCTTGTGCGCGGTTGAGTCGAGGGCCGTAATAAAGGACCCTGCCCGGCCGTGTGTTTCAATGGCACCAGCAGCCTCTAGCTCCTTGTAGGCCTTCGCCACCGTGTTTACTGCAAGACCTGTTTCGGCAGCCAGAGCCCGCATAGGCGGTAGCCGGTCACCGGCAGCCAGAGCGCCGGAAGCCCGTGCCGCAATAATAGCCCGCCGCAGCTGGGAGTAGGGCGGGACGTCCGAGCCCTTATCAACCCTAAAATTTAAAGCACGGATGCCCCCGCACAGCTCCTCGTGGGAGTCGTGAATCGGGGGCATCTCGTTCTTGGTCATAGCACCAGTCTAAAGGGTGCCGGTCGCAATCTTCAGCATGCGGCGCACGGGTTCCGCGGCGCCCCACAGCAGCTGGTCACCCACGGTGAAAGCAGAGATGTACTGGGGGCCCATGTTGAGCTTGCGGATGCGGCCCACCGGGATATCCAGGGTGCCGGACGCCGCAACGGGAGTCAGCCCCTCGACGGTGGCGTCCTTGGTGTTGGGGATAACCTTTGACCACTCGTTGTCCTCATCGATAATCTTCTCGATTTCCTCAACGGTCAGGTCTTCCTTGAGCTTCAGGGTCAGAGCCTGGGAGTGGGAGCGCATGGTTGCGATACGCACACACAGGCCGTCAAGAACCACGCGGTCATCACCCTCAAGGCCCAGAATCTTATTGGACTCAGCCTCGGCCTTCCACTCTTCGCGGGACTGGCCGTTGCCCAGGTCAGAGTCAATCCAGGGAATCAGCGAACCGGCCAGGGGAACGCCGAACTGGGTGGTGTCGAGGTCGCCGGAGCGCTGGAGTTCCAGCACCTTGCGGTCGATCTCAAGGATGGCGGACGCGGGGTCGTCCAGCTCGGTTGCTACATAGCCGTTGATATCGCCGAACTGCTTGAGCACCTCGCGCATGTGGCGGGCTCCGCCACCGGAGGCTGCCTGGTAGGTCATGGAGGTGCCCCATTCAACCAGGCCCTGCTTCCACAGGCCGCCCAGGCCCATGAGCAGGCAGGAGACGGTGCAGTTACCGCCGATGAAGTCCTTAACCCCTGACTCCAGGCCGCGGTCGATGACGTCGCGGTTGATGGGGTCAAGCACGATAACGGCATCATCGTTCATGCGCAGGGTTGAGGCGGCGTCAATCCAGATACCGCTCCAGCCGCGCTCGCGCAGCTGGGTATGGACTGCCTTGGTGTAGTCGCCACCCTGGGCGGTCACGATGACGGGCAGCTTGGCGAGCTCGTCGATATCGTGGGCGTCCTTGAGAGTGGACTCTTCGAGGGTACCGCCGAAGGTGGGGGCTGCTGAACCGGCCTGGGAGGTGGAGAAGAAGACCGGGTTGATACCCTCGAAGTCACCTTCTTCGAGCATGCGCTTCATGAGCACGGACCCGACCATGCCACGGTAACCAACAAAGCCTACGGAATCACCAGATGTAAAAGTCATGGTTTCAGTCTAGCTTTTACGGGCTCCCGGCGCAGGGTCTGGAACCGCATGGTGAGAGGGAGCTTCTCACCGGTGGCGGTCAGCGCATAGCCTTTTTCAGAGCGGACGGGTGCGCCATCAGCAACTAGCGCCCAGTCGGCACCCAGCTCAGGGGCGTAGGTATCACCGGGAATCTCAGCCTCAAAAAGGGTGCGCTCCACCCGGGCCACCTGCCCACTAGCTACTCCGGGCAGGTCGGTGCGGTGTAGGGCCTCGGTGTAGAGGGAGCCGCCGCCAATGATCCAGTAGGTGGGGGCGTCCGGAGCTAAACTCTGCACCGCCCCCAAAGCCGCATTGAGGGAAGGCGCCCAGACGGCGCCGTCCTTTTCTTCAACCTGCGAGACAGAACGTGTAATCACAAGATTGAGCCGCCCCGGCAGGGGGCGGAAGCGGGGAGGAAAGGACTCCCAGGTCACCCGGCCCATAATGACCGGGGCGCCCAGCGTCAAGGCCTTGAAATGGGCTAGGTCCTCGGGCGCATACCAGGGCATATCGCCGTTACGGCCAATCACTCCGTTGCCCGCCTGCGCCCAGATAGCCGCTAGCTCGGGCAGGGTACCCGAGTCGCTTACCCGCTCACCATTCATGCTCAACTCCTTGGTCCTAGACTGCAATCGGAGCCTTAATGAGGGGGTGGTGGCGGTAATCTACCAGCTCAAAGTCTTCAAACTCGTAGTCAAAAATTGAGGGCTTCTTATTCTTAATGCGCAGGCGCGGGTAGGGGTAGGGCTCGCGCGACAGCTGCTCGGTGACCTGCTCGTAGTGGTTGGAGTAGATGTGGCAGTCACCGCCGGTCCAGACAAACTCACCGGGCACCATACCCACCTCCTCAGCAATCAGCTGGGTCAGCAGGGCATAGGAAGCAATGTTGAAGGGCACGCCCAGGAACATGTCGGCAGACCGCTGGTAGAGCTGGCAGGAGAGCTCCTTCTGGCCGTCCTCCCGGGTCTTCACATAGAACTGGAAGAGGGCATGGCAGGGCGGCAGCGCCATATCGTCCACCTCAGCCGGGTTCCAGGCAGAGACAATATGGCGGCGGGAATCGGGGTTGTTCTTGAGCGAGTCAAGCACCTTGGCAATCTGGTCGATGGTCTGCCCGTCACCGGCCGGCCAGGAGCGCCACTGCACCCCGTAGACCGGGCCCAGTTCGCCGTCCTCGTCCGCCCACTCATCCCAGATAGTTACGCCGCGCTCCTGCAGCCAGCGCACGTTGGACTCCCCGCGCAAGAACCAGAGAAGCTCAATAACCACCGACTTGAAGTGCACCTTCTTGGTGGTAATCAGCGGAAAGCTCTCAGATAGGTCAAAGCGCATCTGACGGCCAAAGACGCTTCTGGTGCCGGTGCCGGTGCGGTCGGCTTTCTCGTCACCGGTCGCCATAATCTCGCGCAGCAGGTCTTCGTAGGGGGTAGGAATAACAGTCATATCTTCTTTAATCGTCAAAAGGCTTAATTTGTTCCAGCGACACCACGGTCTTGGGGTGGGCCACAGACACCTGCAAGACCCACATCTCCCCGGGCTTGAGATAGGGGTCATGCACGGGCAGGTGGGGGCGTAGCTGCTTATTCAGGTGCTCACCCAGAACCTCAAGGACGGTAGGCAGCACCGGGCGGTGGGTGCAGAGCATGACCGACTTATCCCGCTTCTCAAAGAGGGACTCGACCACCTTACGGGCGTGCTTTGGTGCCCGGGCATGGTGGGCTTCGGTCAGGGCCCGCTTCTCCTTGATGGAAATACCAGAGGCCTTCGAATAGGGGTAGACCGTCTGCATGCAGCGCACCCAGGGGGAGGAAAGGACGCGTTCGGGCTGCCAGGCCTCCAGCAGGCGTCCTACCGCCAGGGCCTGGCGCTTGCCGGTAGCCGCAAGTGAGCGCTCGCCTTCGGCCCCGGCCCAGCTGGCGCGCGGTTTGGCCTTGGCATGGCGGACGATAATCACCGGGCGGGTGCGCAGGTTCTGGGTGTGCTCTAGGGCCAGGAGGGCGTCGAGGGGCTCTTTGTCGGTCGCATTGGTGAGCATGGTGCGGGCCTGTTTGGGGGTGACCCAGCGTAGCTCGTCCACTTCGCCCTCGTCGGCAACGGCTTTTTGACCGGCGGGTGCTTCGGCAGCCCAGTAGTAGACCTCCTTGGGCTTGCTCTTGACCTCGTAGGCGGTCACCGCCAGAGGGGCACCGAGGGTTACGTGCAGCCCCACCTCTTCACGGATTTCCCGGACGGCGGTTTCCGGCAGGGTTTCGCCGGGGTCCTGCTTGCCCTTGGGCCAGGACCAATCATCGTAGCGGGGGCGATGAATAATCAGGACCTGCACCTGGTCGTGGTGCCAGCGCCAGATGATGGCGCCTGCTGCGTTGATAGCTGCCCGGTTGTGGGGGCCCCGGCTGAGCGAGAGCGCTCCGTCGTGGGTGTGGGCTGCGTAGAAGGTCTCGGTGTGCGGCATGTGGGAAGCTCCGTGGGGGTGGGGCGGGCATTCAGAATGTCCTTGAGTTAACCGAATGTTAACCCAAGGACATTCTAAGCCCCTTAGCTGTGAGCGGTGGATAAGGCGCGGACGCCTGTGCCCGACTTAGGCTCGCTTGTTGCGCTTTTGGTCGCGGCTGGCCAGGTAGTATGCCTGCACGTCGCGCAGGGGTGAGCCGTCGACTGCCAGGTGGTGGCGCTCCCAGGTGCCGTCAGACCCCAGGTGCCAGTTGCTGGTTTTTTCTGAGAGGTAGTTGTCGAACATCTCCAGCAGGTACTTGATATGGGCTTCTGCCTTCACATGTACCAGAGCCTCAACGCGGCGGTCGAGGTTGCGGTGCATCATGTCTGCTGAACCGATGTAGACCTTGGGGTTGCCGGCGTTTTCGAAGGTGAAGACGCGGGAATGTTCGAGGAAGCGGCCCAGGATTGAGCGCACCTTGATGTTCTCCGATAGGCCGGGCACGCCGGGGCGCAGGGCACAGATACCGCGAACGACCACGTTGACCTCAACTCCTGCCTGGGAGGCCCGGTAGAGGGAGTCGATGATGGCCTCATCGACCATGGAGTTGCACTTAATCTGAATCTTGGCGGCGTGGCCAGCGCGCTTGTGCTCGATTTCCTTGTTGATGTTGTCAATCAGGCCTGAGCGCAGGGAGCGGGGGGCAACCAGTAGCTGCTTGTAGGTGGTCTTGGGGGCGTAGCCGGAGAGCTGGTTGAAGAGACGGGAGACGTCCTCACCGATTTGCGGGTCGCAGGTAATCAGGCCCAGATCCTCGTAGAAGCGGGCGGTGGAGGGGTGGTAGTTACCGGTGCCGATGTGGCAGTAGCGGCGCAGCCCGTCCGCCTCTTTACGCACGACTAGGGAGAGCTTGCAGTGGGTTTTCAGGCCCACAATGCCGTAGACCACGTGCACGCCGGCACGTTCGAGCTTACGGGCCCAGTTGATGTTGGCGGCCTCGTCGAAACGGGCCTTAATCTCAACCAGGGCCAGCACCTGCTTACCGGCTTCTGCTGCCTCGATGAGGGCATCCACGATGGGGGAGTCGCCCGAGGTGCGGTAGAGGGTCTGCTTAATAGCCAGGACGGCGGGGTCGGCAGCTGCCTGCTCCAGGAAGGCCTGCACGCTGGTGGCGAAGGAGTCGTAGGGATGGTGCAGGAGTACGTCGTGGTCGCGGGTGGCGGTGAAGACGTCGGCCGCCTTGGAGGTCTCGTTGGCGTTGAGCCAGCGGGAGGTGTGGGCGATGTGCTTGGGGTAGTGCAGGGCCGGACGGTTGGTCTTGGCGATATCGGACAGACCGCGCAGGTCTAGGGGTGCGGGGAGCTTGTAGACCTCGTGCTCGTCGATGCGCAGCTCTGAAACGAGCAGGTCAAGGATGGTGGGGTTGATGGTGTCTTCAACTTCCAGGCGTACCGGGGGGCCGAAACGGCGGCGCAGTAGCTCGGTTTCGAGGGCCTTGAGCAGGTTCTCGGCGTCGTCCTCTTCAACTTCTAGGTCTTCGTTGCGGGTGACACGGAAGGCGTGGTGTTCAACGACCTCCATGCCGGGGAAGAGCATATCGAGGTGCTCGGCAATGATGACCTCAAGGGGGATGAAGCGGACCTCGCCGGAGGACGATTTAACCGAGCGGGCCCCGTCCACGGCAACCATGCGTTCGATGGTCTCAGGCATCTTCAGGCGGGCAAAGAGCTCCTTGCCTGTCTGGGGGTTGCGGACGATGACGGCCAGGTTCAGCGACAGGCCCGAAATGTAGGGGAAGGGGTGGGCAGGGTCCACCGCTAGCGGGGTAAGCACGGGGAAGAGCTCGGCGCGGAAGAAGCGGGAGAGGCGCTCTTGCTCGGTCTCTGAAAGGTCAGCCCAGCCCACGATACGGATGTTCTCTTTTTCAAGCTCGGGGTAGACCTGCTCGTGGAAGACTTTCGCCTGGCGCTCCTGCAGGGCGTGGGCTGCCTCAGAAATTTCTTCCATCTGCTCTTCGGGTGAGAGACCCGCGGCGGAGGGCACGGCGATGCCGGTAGCGATACGGCGCTTGAGGCCAGCTACACGCACCATGAAGAACTCGTCCAGGTTGCTGGTGACGATGGAGAGGAAGTTGAGGCGCTCTAACAGGTAGAGGTTGGGGTCTTCGGCTAGTTCGAGCACGCGGGTGTTGAACTCGAGCCAGCTGATTTCTCGGTCAAGGAAGCGGTCGCTACCGAAGTCGCCTTCGAGGTTGGGCTGCTTAATTTTTTCACCCACGTCGATGCGGTCTACGCGGGTTTCGGCGCGTTCGAGCTTGCTGATATCGCCGTTGATATGGGGGTGGGCCGGGGCTTCTACCGGTGTGGTGGTCATGGGGTGCCTTTCAGTGCGGTGGGCGGGGTAAAGCTTAGGGGTGGGCGGGTGCGTACTGTCGGTCGACGGTGAGGGGGGTAAAGCCGAGGGAGCGGTAGAGAGCTACAGCGGCGGTGTTATCAGCATCAACATAGAGGACGATGCGGTCAAGGGGAGCACCGGACTCGTCGGTAGCCTCGGCCAGGTAGGCCATACCGGCTAGGGTGAGGGCCTTGCCCAGCCCTCGGCCCTGCCAGGTGGGGGCGATGCCTACCGCATAGACTTCCCCTTCGGGTTGCTCGCCCTGGCCGGTGGGAATCTTGGTCCAGTGGAAGCCCGCTAGGTGGCCGTCCTTTTCTAGCGCGAGGAAGAAGCCCTCGGGGCGGAACCAGTCAGCATCGGTGCGGGCTGCCAAATCTTCTAGGGTGAGCCGGCCCTGCTCGGGGTGGTGGGCAAAGGCCTGCGCATTGACCTGCACCCAGGCCTCAGCCTGCTCTGGGGCGTAGGTAGTCAGGGAAAGGTCGGCGGGGAGAGGACGAGCCTGGGCAGCGGCGCGGACGCCCGCCCGCCCCTCGTCGGTCAGGGCCAGACCCAGCTTGTAGAGTTCACGGGTAGGGCGCCAGCCCAGCTTATTGGCCAGGTGGGTTGCAGCCTGCAGGGCAGGGCTAGACGTATCAGAACCACCGTGGACCCAGGCCCTAAGAGGCGCATCGCCGGCAGCCTCAACAGCGGTGTTAAGCAGGGCTGAACCTATACCCCGATTGCGGGCATCAGGGGCAACCGCAGCCTCTAAAACCCAGGTACTACCCTCGCGCACCAGCGCGGCATAACCTACCGCCTGGCCACCCTGCTGGGCCTCAAAAAGCCGCACACCGGCGTCTGCCCCCGCGGCTGCCTTGCGCAGCTCAACAAAGGTCTGTTCAGAAAAGGGGGCCGCGCCGTCCTGCCGCCGGGCCATCTCAGCTAACCGCTCAAAATCAGCTAGCACCGCACCCGAAACTTTGGGTGAAACAATTTCATAGACCACACGCGCCTCCTGCATAAACTTTAGTTCCTCCAAGCCTACCGAGAATCTGACCGCGCAGAGCTGAAGCTGTAGCCCACGTTGCGGACGGTCGTAATCAACTGCTCATGGTCGGGGCCCAGCTTTGAGCGCAGGCGGCGAATATGCACATCAACCGTGCGCGTACCACCGTAGTAGTCATAACCCCACACCTCAGAGAGAAGCTGGGCACGCGTAAAAACCCGGCCCGGGTGCTGCACCAAAAACTTCAGCAACTCAAACTCTTTATAGGTCAGGTTCAGAGGTGACCCCTGCAAACGGGCCGAATACGAGGCCTCATCGACCGTAACGCCCCCGACCCGAATAATCGTGCTCTCAGGCTCAGACCCCTCAGCAGTATGCGAGGTCAAAAGACGCAGACGAGCCTCGATCTCGGCCGGGCCCACCGACTCCAGCACAATATCGTCCACCATCCAGCGGGGGGCCACCGCAGCCATACCGCCCTCGGTGAGCACCATCAACAGCGGTGTAGCAAAACCAGACCCCTTCAAGAGCTGGGCACAGTTACGGGCCGCAACCAACTGCTCACGGGCATCCACCAAGACTACATCGGGCCCAGCAGCCTGAACCATGGACGGCGCAGCACCCAGAGGAAGAATAGATATCTGATGAGCCAATAAACCCAGCGACTGAGTGACGTCGGCGCCGTCAGTCGCAGAATCACTCAATACGACAATATGCAGCACGCTCATACACTCCCTTGAACAGGTCAACTCACGCACCAGTATAAAACGCAGGCTACAGACGTTGATAAACAGGTTCGTAATACGGGAAGATAAGAAGGACGCCGGCACCCACACCCGGTACACCACACAGTAAGATGAAACGCCCCCCGTGACTACTAAAGAGCCTACCCATACCCGCGCCATTCGCACCTTCGTACCCGAACTCACCAAACTACGGCGAGCCCGCCAAAAAACCGTCTACGAGGGGCCCATCGGCCGCATTGGGGCAACCCGCCGCTCCCGCTACACCCTGGTCGCTATATCAGCCCTCGTCATGCTGGCTGTCCTGGTCGTTGCGGCAGCGGTATCTCCTGACCTCGCAGCACTCACCGGGCTGGGCGCCGTCCTTCTCATCGCAGGCGGCTGGCCCGCCGCAACAGGTATTGCTGAGCTTCGCGGGCGCCGCCGCATCACCTCCCACTCCGTCATCGTTCTGCTCTCCGGCGTTGCCTCCCTGCTCTATTCCTGGCTCAACCCTGGCGACTCACCCCTGGCCTTCCTGCCCGCTATCGCTGCGGTGGGTGTGGTTGCTAGTTTTATGGCAGAACTAGCCCGCGGTGAAGGCGCTGTTGGGCGACTTGAATCGGTCATCAGCTGTGTCTCGGGTGTGCTGGCTTCGGTTTCGGTTGCAGGCTGGGTGGGTCTAGCCATCTTGGTCAGGGACGTTGAAACCGCCTACCCCGTCCTCACTATCGGCCTGGGCGTGGGGCTGCTCCTGGGGCTCATCGGTATTCGCGTCGTCTCAGCCGGCCCCAAAGAAGGCCCCCGCCGCGGCGCCGTCACCCTGGGCGTAACACCCGTAGCATTTATCGGCGTCATCGCCTACGTGTGTGCGACTTTCCTCACGCGCGTGGTAGGGTAGCGGTATGAGTATTCTTGCACTTGAAATTTTCTTCCTCGTCCTTTTGGGCCTGGCAGGTCTGGCTATCTTCACCTGCATCGGTTTCGTACTCACCGGCCTCTTCCGCGGTCAGAAGTAAGCAACCCACAGGCTTATCAACACCGGCCCCGCGCACTGTTGCGTGAGGGCCGGTTTTCTTTATGCCCTAAGACCCATCAACAAGAGGTGAAAAGAAAGCGGGCCGCAGGGGCGCCCCTCTGACGACTAACCTTCTTGCTGATTCGCTGACGCGAATGAGCAATTCATGCCAGCCCCAGCCAGTCGTCTGCCGGGGCGCCCCTGCCGCCCGCACATCTCCCGCACTACACTGGTGTGTATGGCTATTGAAATTCCCACCAACCTTACCCCCGAACTCGTGCCCTTCTCCTGGCTGCTGGGCACCTGGGAGGGCACTGGCTCCCTCTGGTACGAGGGCTCAGAATCAACTCCCTTCGGGCAGATTATTACCTTTAGCCAGGACGGTCTGCCCTTTATCGAATACCGCGCCGAGAGCTTCCTGCTCGATGACCAGGGCCAGAAGCTGCGCACCATTACCGTTGAGGCCGGCTTTTGGCAGATTGACCGCCCCCAGGTAGACGGCGACGTCGGCCCCGGCCTGGTGCCTGCCGATGTGGTCCCCGTGCACCAGGACGCTGAGTCCGTTGAGTCCCTGCGCAACGAGGACGGCGGCTTCAACCTGCTCGCCACCATCGCCCACCCCGGCGGCCTGACCGAAAACTATGTGGGCATGATTAAGGGCCCGGTTGTACGTATGCAGACCGGCAACATGCTCAAGGACGACATCACCAAGGACTACGCCGGTTCTGTACGCCTCTGGGGCCTGGTTAACGGCAACCTCATGTGGGACTGGGAAACCGCGAACCCCGAAACCCGCAAGCTTGAGAAGCACGCTTCGGCTGAGCTGCGTAAGACCTCGTCCATGACCGGCGAAGACTTGGGCGCCACCATGTTCGGCGGCGAAAACCTTGCAGGTGACCAGTAGTGACTGCCTACCGTAGCCCCCTGCTGTCTCGCCCGGGTGCTTTTGCGGCGTCGGGGGCGGACGCCGGGGTCGCTGCCCACTACGGCGACCCGGTTGCTGAGCAGCGATCCCTGGCCCGCCGTACCCGGCTCACCCTGGTTGACCACTCCAACCTGGGCGTGGTGACGGTTGCGGGCGAGGACCGCCTGAGTTGGCTGACCACCCTCTCAAGCCAGGTCCTAGCCGGGCTGGGGGAGGGCGGTTCCACCGAGCTTCTTCTACTGACCCCGCAGGGCCGTATCGAGTTTTCCGCCTTTGCTGTTGAGAAGGACGGCACGGTCTGGCTGATCACCGAACGGGATCAGGCTGCGCCCCTGACCGACTATCTGAACCGCATGAAGTTCATGTTGCGCGTTGAGATTACCGACCGCACCGAAACCCACGCGGTGCTGGGTTCCACCCTTGACCCGCGCGAGGTCGAGGGGGCGGACGCCGTGCTGGCAGGCGGTATCGTCTGGGCTGACCCCTGGGGCGCCGGTATTGCCCCCGGGGGCTACACCTACGCGTCCGCCGGGGAAGACGAACACCCGGCGTCCACCTACCGCCGCTACCTGACCATCGTGCCCGCCCACCGCCTGCTCGATGCGGTAGAGGGGGCTCAGCTGGCCGGGGTTTGGGCTGCTGAGGCCCTGCGCGTTGAGGCCTGGCGGCCGCGCGTGGGCGTGGACTCTGATGAGAAGACTATCCCCCACGAGCTCGATCTGCTCCGCACCGCCGTGCACCTGGAGAAGGGCTGCTACAAGGGCCAGGAGACCGTGGCCCGTGTGCACAACCTGGGGCACCCGCCCCGCCGCCTGACTTTCCTTGATTTGGACGGCTCCGAGCACACCCTGCCCGCTGCCGGTTCTGCCGTGATGAACGGCGAGAAGAAGGTGGGCACCGTGACCTCGGTGGCCCTGCACCATGAGGCTGGGCCTATCGCCCTGGCCGTCCTGAAGCGCTCGGTTGACCCCACCATCACCCTGCGCGTGGTGGACGGGGGAGATACGGACGCCGACGGTAACCCCGCAACCAGCCAGTATGCTGCCGCCCAGACCGTCATTGTCGTTCCGGACGCCGGCCAGGTGGCAGGACGCCGCAGTATGGGAGACTTCTTCCGTGGCTAAGGTTGTAAATTGCCGCCGCTTCTCTGCCTCAATCTCTAAAATAATCCCCGGCAAAATATATGGGAAAGATAACTAGTAGAGATTTTCTGTAGTTTCGGAGTCTCCACCTCACGCGCCTCTTATGGATAACCTTCTGAATTTTCCTATCAAAGCATTGGGCTTTGTGGAGAAAGAAAATATGTCAAAAAAACAATTGCTATATCTTCTGCGATCTTAATTATTGGAATATCCACGTCGTTATATTTAGCGAATGAAGAGGGGGGGGGGTGGTCTGGCCATTGCTGTGCGAGGTGTGGTGGGTGCTGTTTTTGTTTCTGTTTTGATAGCCTATGTTAGAAGCAAGGGTGAAAATAAATAGATGAAAAAATTAAACCCTTAATACTATGTAATCTTCCACCTATAAATGACTGCCTGTTTGAAGTGTGGAGACTGATTTTCTTGATTTGCTTATCATTCCTGTGCTCCAAAGTGAAAATTGAAGTAAGGACTTTTAAATCGATGCATGGACGTTTCATCCTGTGGGGGTTATTATCTGGTGCAATATTACTTTCAATAATATCTATAATATATATTGGTGAAGATATGAGAATTTCATTTATTTCTGCTGGTATTTCCCTTTTTCTTTTTGTGATTTATTTAGGGGTTTTTGGAGTGTTAAAAAATAAACGGTAGAACTTCATCTGTGTAAAAATAGAATATTTTAGGTCAATTCTATATAGGGCTATGTACTCGAATGGGTAAAATCGAGCATTGCGAAAAGCTGCCCGATAGCTGGCTCTCTCTGACTTAGATTGTTGGCACTCACAGAGGCTTATTCAAAAGGTCGGCGCAGCAGGCTCGCAGCGAGTGCGAGCCTGCAAGACCTTTTGAGTAAGCCTCACAAAGTGATTCATGCCCAGCTTCGCACACTCGGTCGATACCGTTGCCCTTGATTGCTTACGAGCTTGCATTCGTTACGTTCCATAGAGTCAGTCGGTTGGGGCTGCACCCCTGCTAGGCTCAGTGTTGCGTCAAACCTTTTGAATAAGCTCATTGTCTGGTCTGTGGGTTTATCCCCCGACGAAACAGCCTTAAAATTGCTAAAACCCAAAAGCCGCCTACCCTTGAGTTAGGGTAAGCGGCTTTTCTACTCGATAGCTCTAAGGTTCTAGCGGCCGAAGAGAACCTTTGCTTCTTCGTAGCGGTGCAGGGGCACGGTCTTGAGGCCGTTGAGGGCTTCAGCAAAGTCAACACGCTTGATTTCGGTGCCCTGCAGGGCAACCATCTTGCCCCACTCCTTATCGTGAATCATGTCGACAACCTGGATGCCCAGGCGGGTGGAAAGCACGCGGTCAAAGCCGGTGGGGGCACCACCGCGCTGGATATGACCCAGGGTAGTGTTACGGGTTTCAATGCCGGTGATGCGCTCAATCTCCTGGGCAACCCAGTCGCCGATACCGCCCAGGCGGGGGCGGCCGTCCTTCTCCTGACCCTTACCAGCCATCACATCGTCGAAGCCCTCGGGAATGAAGCCCTCAGCAACAACAATCAGGGGGGAGCGGCCGCGGTCGTGAACTTCCTTGACCCAGCCAGAAACCTCTTCCATCGAGACCTTGACCTCGGGAATCAGAATAGCGTGAGCGCCACCGGACATACCGGAGTGCAGGGCAATCCAACCAACGTGACGGCCCATAACCTCAGCGACCATGGCACGGTGGTGGGACTCGCCGGTGGTGCGCAGACGGTCCAGGGCGTCGGTTGCGATAGAAACTGCGGTATCGAAACCGAAGGTGTAATCGGTTGCCTGCAGATCGTTATCAATGGTCTTGGGAACGCCAACCACAGGCAGGCCCGCGTCAGCCAGGCGCTTAGCGCCCGCCAGGGTGCCCTCGCCACCGATAGCGACAATAGCGTCGATACCGTTGCGCTCCATCATGATCTCGATGTTCTCGGGGCCACCCTTGGGGCCATCGAAGGGGTTGGTGCGGGAGGTGCCCAGAATGGTGCCACCGGTACGAGCCAGACCGCGAACCTTAGTACGGGGCAGATCCATGAAGTCGCCTTCAACAACGCCGCGCCAACCGTCGCGGAAGCCAACGAACTCATCGCCGTAGGTCTTGACGCCATTGAGCACAGCGCCACGGATAACAGCGTTCAGGCCGGGGCAGTCGCCGCCGGAGGTGAGCAGACCGATCTTCATGGAGAAACTCCTTGTGTTATTCCTGGTGGGGAATGATGGTGGTGACCCTGTTGGGTTTTTGCCCGTTTAGGCAGCCCAAAGTGTGGGTCTTTGTTGGTTTCTATTGTAGTAAAGAGGGGTTGCCTTGGGTAGCTGTGGGGTAGGTTGCGCTGTATGTTTTCAACCTCGCTATTAGAGTCAGTGATGACTTTATGTCGGGTGAGGTAGTAGGTTCGGGCGCTCAGAGTAGTACAGATAGCGCGGAATATGAACCTTCGCAAGCGACCCTCTCGCAGCTTCGCTTCGCTCAGATGCGATTCACGCCAGCCGCCGAGCCAGCTTGCTTGCGGTTCATATGCCGCGCTTACTTGGTGCCTCCATGGGGTGCGTAGGACGCCCCTGGCGCCGACTGGCTGGGGCTGGCATGAATTGCTTGTGAGCGCCAGCGAACCAGCAAGAAGGTTAGTCGGCAAAGGGGCGTCCTACGTACCTGAATCAGGTAAATTACTGCGCGGTTACCAGCAGCTTCTGCATGCGGGCCAGGCCTTCGGCGAGGTCTTCATCGCCCAGAGCGTAAGACAGGCGCAGGTAGCCGGAGGGGCCAAAAGCCTCACCGGGAACAACCGCTACTTCAGCCTCTTCCAGGATGATCTCGGCAAGCTCAGCGGAGGTCTGCGGGGTCTTACCCGCGATGGTCTTGCCCAGCAGGCCGGTGACGTCGGCGTAGGCGTAGAAGGCGCCCTTGGGGGTGGGGCAGTGGACGCCCTCGATCGCGTTCAGCCCCTCAACGATGGTCTTGCGGCGGCGGTCGAAGGCCTTATGCATCTCGTTGACGGCGTCGAGGGAGCCCGAGACAGCTTCAAGTGCTGCCAGCTGGGCGATGTTGTTGACGTTAGAAGTCATGTGCGACTGCAGGTTGGTTGCCGCCTTGGTGATGTCGGCGGGGGCAATCATCCAGCCCACGCGCCAGCCGGTCATAGCGTAGGTCTTGGCAACACCGTTGAGAATGACGGTGTTCTCAGTCAGGGCGGGCACGGCCTTGACGATGGAGGTGAAGGGCACACCATCGTAGGTGAGGTGCTCGTAGATTTCATCGGTGAGCACGATGATGCCCTTCTCCAATGCCCACTCGCCAATAGCCTTGGTCTCTTCGGGGGTGTAGACCGCACCGGTGGGGTTAGAGGGGGATACGAAGATCAGGGCCTTGGTGGCGGGGGTGTAGGCTGCCTCCAGCATGTCGGGGGTGACCTTGTATTCCTTGTCGGCTCCCGCGAAGACCTCGATGGGGTTGCCACCAGCCAGGCGGATGGCCTCGGGGTAGGTGGTCCAGTAGGGAGCGGGCAGCAGCACGTCGTCGCCCTCGTCAATAACGGTGGCAAAGGCCTGGTAGACAGCCTGCTTGCCGCCGTTGGTCACGATAACCTGGGAGGCATCAATATCGATGCCGGAGTCACGCTTGGTCTTCTCAACGATTGCCTGCTTGAGGGCGGGCAGGCCTGCGGCCTGGGTGTAGCGGAAGTTGGCGGGGTCCTCAAGAGCCTTACGAGCGGCGTCCACAATGTAGTCGGGGGTGGGGAAGTCGGGCTCGCCCGCACCAAAGCCGATCACCGGGCGTCCTTGCGCCTTGAGGGCCTTAGCTTTAGCGTCAACGACGAGGGTGGCCGAGGGGGCGATAGCGCCAATGCGGCGTGATACGCGGGCAGTCATGGGGAGGTTCTCGCTTCCGTCCTGCGGGCAGGACCGTTGGGTTATGGCAAAAGGGGTGCGGACGCCAGCGCGGCAGCTGGCACCCACCCCTTAAATCATAGGGTGGGCGGGAGCCTGAAGAGGGGCTGGCACGCACCAAATTGCCAAAGCAAAAAATATGTTCTACAGTAGATAACGTTGTTCGCAACCGAACAGCTTTAGGTTTGTGCCCGTAAGGGTTTTGAACCTCCTTGAAGGGGTAACCTTCAAAGGGCGGTGGCTCAATTGGTAGAGCAGCGGTCTCCAAAACCGCAGGTTGCAGGTTCGAGTCCTGTCCGCCCTGCTTCAAGCCTCACAGGTTTATTTGTCAATCGAACAGTTCATGTTCATGATGAGTCTAGAAAGGGGCGGGCCTACCATGGCTAAATCAATCGCCGCCAGGACCGCCGATTCTGAAGAACCAGGCGCAGAGAAGAAGCTGGGCTTCTTCGGCCGTATTTTCCAGTTCCTGCGCGAAGTCATCGCAGAACTCAAGAAAGTCACCACCCCCACCGGTAAAGAGCTGGTGCAGTACGTGATTATTGTTCTTTTCTTCGTTGCTTTTATGATGCTCTTAATCTCGGGCCTAGATTACGTTTTCGGTCAGGGAGCCTTCTGGATTTTTGGCAACGGTATCAACTAGAAGCATGAAGCTAGGCCGACGGCGGCCTAACCCGTAGAATCTTTTGTGAATGTAAGGGCGCGTGTGCCCTCAAGTAAACCCCAATGACGAAAGCAGGAAAGCGTGTCCGAGCAGGAAGTTGCACCTGAAACCGAAGAGGTCGTAGGACCTGCAGAGCAGGCAACCGACGAGGGCCACGAGGCTGTTGAAGTAGCAGCCGCTGAGGTCGTCGAAGAAGTCACCGAAGCTGAAGAAGCTGGCGAGCCCGCCGTTGACCCGCTCGAAGAGTTCAAGGCTAAGCTGCGCCGCCAGGAAGGTGAATGGTTCGTCATTCACACCTATGCCGGCTACGAGAACAAGGTTAAGGCCAACCTCGAATCCCGTGCCCAGACCATGAACGCCGAAGATGACATCTTCGAGGTTCAGGTCCCCATGGAAGAGGTCATGGAAGTCAAGAACACCACCAAGAAGCTGGTTCGCCGCGTGCGCGTACCCGGCTACGCTCTGGTGCGTATGAACCTGACCGATGAGAGCTGGGGCGTTGTGCGCCACACCCCCGGCGTGACCGGCTTCGTTGGGCAGGACGCCTACAACCCGGTTCCTCTGCGCCTCGATGAGGTTGTCGACATGCTGGCTCCCGTCTTTGAAGCCGAGCAGGCAGAAGCAGGCGCCGCCCCCAAGGCTGCCCCCGCTGTTGAAACCGGCTTTGAAATCGGCGAAGCTGTCACCGTTAAGGAAGGCCCCTTCGAGGGCATGCCCGCAACCATCTCAGAGATCAACGCCGCAGCCTCATCCATGGTTGTGCTGATTTCCGTCTTCGAACGCGAGACCCCCGTGACCCTGAACTTCTCACAGGTCACCAAGATGTAAAACCAGCGTGCCTGGTCGAGGGCCGCCCCGCTTGATGTGGGGCGGCCCTTTTGTTTTGTTCAACAGTGGGGAGGGCTACTAGAGTTTTCCGCATTTATTCTGATTTACCCGCAACTAGTTGCGGGTAAATCAGAATAAATGCGGGGTCTAGGGGGTGTTTGCTCACGAGGGTCTAGTGCGAGGACGCGCGTGAACGTGACCCAACCCCGTGCCCGCCAACCTGTGAGCAAGCACCCAGGGGCAGGCGTCCGCCCCGCAATAGCTTTAAAGCCCAGACCGTACTAAAATAGAAAACTGTATGTGCGCACCCACGCCGGTGTGCCCCTACAGGGTGCCGCCGCCGCCATGGCCGCACCACCGCCCGGTGCATACTCCTGTGCGCCGGTCCACCAGCTAAGAAAAGGACCAAACACAAATGGCTCCCAAGAAGAAGGTCGCAGGCCTCATCAAGCTGCAGATCCAGGCAGGCGCCGCTAACCCCGCGCCCCCCGTTGGCCCCGCACTCGGTGCACACGGCGTCAACATCATGGAATTCTGCAAGGCTTACAACGCAGCCACCGAATCCCAGCGCGGCAACATTATCCCCGTAGAAATCACCGTCTACGAGGACCGCTCCTTCACCTTCATCACCAAGACCCCTCCCGCAGCACAGCTCATCAAGAAGGCAGCTGGCGTTGCTAAGGGCTCCGGCGTTCCCCACACCCAGAAGGTCGGCTCACTGACCATGGATCAGGTCAAGGAAATCGCCCAGACCAAGATGGAAGACCTGAACGCTAACGACATCGACGCCGCAGCGAAGATCATCGCCGGTACCGCCCGCTCCATGGGCATCACCGTCGAAGGCTAAAACCCTTCCACCCCGCCCACCGCGGGGAACCGAGGTTCGCGCCTCACCCAAAGACAATTGTTAGAGTCTCCCACCCGGGAGGCATGTGGCAGAGCCGAGCGCGGCTCACCAAAGACCACACCTGCAAAGGAGAAAAGCAGATGGCAAAGCGCAGCAAGGCGTACCAGGCAGCTGTAGCCAAGATTGAAGCGGACAAGCTCTACGCACCCGCCGAGGCTATTGCAGTAGCAAAGGACATCGCGGCAGACAAGCCCAACTCAACCGTTGAGGTCGCACTGCGACTCGGCGTTGACCCCCGTAAGGCAGACCAGATGGTACGCGGTACCGTCAACCTGCCCCACGGCACCGGTAAGACCGCCCGCGTTGTAGTTATCGCAGCCGGTGAAAAGGCTGAAGCAGCAGAAGCAGCTGGCGCTGACTTCGTTGGCTCAGACGACCTGATCGCAAAGATCGCTGGCGGCTGGACCGACTTCGACGCAGCGGTTGCAACCCCCGACATGATGGGCAAGGTTGGCCGTCTGGGTAAGGTTCTGGGTCCCCGTAACCTCATGCCCAACCCCAAGACCGGCACCGTCACCATGGACGTTGCTAAGGCAGTTGCAGACATCAAGGGCGGTAAGATCGACTTCCGCGTTGACCGCAACTCAAACCTGCACTTCATCATCGGTAAGGCTTCCTTCACCGCTGAGCAGCTGACCGAGAACTTCGAAGCAGCTCTCGAAGAGGTTAACCGCCTCAAGCCCTCATCAGCTAAGGGCCGCTACATCTCAAAGGCAACCATCGCCACCACCTTCGGCCCCGGCGTCCCCGTTGACCCCTCAACCGTAGCCTAAGTTTCTTAGACCCTCACGGTTATTTAAGGCAGGCTCCCCGCGCATAGGTGCGGGGAGCCTGCCTTTTTTGTTGCGTTGGGGAGGCGGGGCGCGGACGCCCGGGTCTAGCTTTCGCCGGCACAGCCAGCTATTCTTATGGTCAAGAGCACACCCCTTTCAATGATGTCTGGAGGCCCAACTCTCGTGTACCGCGTTGCCTACTTCCCTTACCCGCGTCCGTCCGACCTGCCCGCCTACCGCGACCAAAAGTCGCTCTACCCCGGCCTGCTGGCCCTGCAAGAACCGGTGAGCCAAACCGTCTTTCTCTACCGCCTAGAAAACCAGTGCGAGGGGGACTTCCCCACCGACTACACCATCTACAACTACGCCGGTGGCCCCTTCGAGAGCGAAATGCGCATCAATGTATTCGCCCTGTACTCTGCAGACGAACGCGGCGACGGCGAACCCATGTATCGGTTTGAAGCGCACTCCCGCTTCGAAGACCGCGCTGGCAAACTCATTTCGCAGGGGCTTCTGACCCGCACCGGAGAAATCCGCTGGGACGAACAAGACCCCGGCCACTGGCTACACCCGCATGTGAAAACCCTGATTAAGTACCTGGCGCAGGCCCCGGCCAAAGCCCCTGAGACCATCGAAGAAGGGCAGGTTATTACCTGGGATCTTCCACAGCTTCTGAGCGAGGAGCTGACCATCAACGAACATAACTTTGAGCGCCACCTGCCCCACTGGTTTACGCTCCAAGACACTAACGAATACGGTTGGTTTGCCTACGCCCCCGCTACAGGCGAGACGTATCCGCCTGAAAAACCTCCCTACTCACTGGTGCATATCATGCGGCCTCGCCAGGTTGTTGACCGCTATGAGGAAGACGGTACGCCCCACATACTCGGCTACGTCGCCCACGTTGAGGGTGGGGTACACGGCGTCCTGAAATGGGGAAAGAACCTTGAGCCAACTCTGTGGCCCCGGTCAGATGAAGTAGGTTTAGCACCGGGACTCACTGGCACAACACTCCCGGCCTCCTGCCGTGTTCTCATAGAGGCAGGCCAATTGCGCTACCCCGACTCCCGAATTGATTGACCTGCCCTAACGAGCGTGCGCCTTATCGTCGAGCGTGCCGCAGATAGATGCACGCTCAGCGATAAGACGCACGCTCGGTCGAATCAGGGTTGTGCTGTGGTGGGAAGGCTACTAGGGCTTGCCGCGCAACCGTCGGGCATAATAGAGGTCATGACCAGCCCCGCCCTTACCATCACCGGCCTGACCAAGCGGTTTGGTGCGTCCGCCGTGCTTAGCGGAATTGACCTGACTGTGCCCGGCGGCAGCCTGCTCTCCCTGGTGGGGGAGTCGGGGTCGGGCAAGTCCACCCTGCTGCGCATTATTGCCGGGCTGGAACAGGCGGACGCCGGTTGTGTGCTTTTCGGCCACCGGCCGGTGGGCGTTGGGGGAGGCTCCCGCATCAAGGGCTCGACCAAAGCCCGGCAGGCAGGGGCCGTGCCGGTGGGGTTCGTCTTTCAAAAGCCCGTGCTCTACCCCCACCTGAGCCTGGAAGAGAACATCCTCTTCGCCCAGCGCCTGCGCGCCCAGGAGCAGTTGGACCGCGACCACTATCTTTCCCTCGTCGACACCCTGGGCCTGGGGGAGCACCTGCGCAAGAGGCCGGCGCAACTATCGGGTGGCCAGGCCCAGCGGGCCGGTATCGCCCGGGCCCTGGTGCGTAAACCCACGCTGGCTCTCTTCGACGAGCCGCTCTCCAGCGTCGATGAGCACCTGAGCGAAGCTATCCGTGCTGACCTGCTGACCCTGCACCGCCAGCTGGAGTTCACGGGCATCTACGTGACCCACACCCCCGACGAAGCCCTCGCGATGGGCCAGCAGCTCGCGGTGCTAGCTGGTGGACGCCTGGCCCAGGTCGCCGCTCCGGGGCAGGTGCTGGCCGCCCCGGCGTCCGCGCAGGTTGCCCGCCTGCTGCACCCGCTCTACAACGAGCTAGAGGTGGAACGGGGTGGGCAAGCAGTGCCGGCTGGTATCTCCGCCCACGGTTTTGAGAGGGCGGACGCCGCTAGCCCGGGGGTTCTGCCGGTGCGGGTGCTGGGGGTGCTCGCCCACACCGCTGGCAATCGCTATAGCCTTGAAACCACCCAGGCGGTAGAGGTGCCGCACCCGGACGGTGCCGTGACCTTGCCCGTCGGTAGCCTGCTCACCGCTGTGCTGCCAGCAGTTTCCCATGATGAAGGGCAGAGATTATTCCTGGCTCTTCGCGAAGGTGCTTTGCACTGTTTCTCAGGGCAGAGCTAGTTTGTACCATGTGCTGACCAAAAAACCTGCCTCATCTGGTCCGCATACGGTACAAAGGTGGATAGAAGCGGGGGTTTAAGTGATTAAGCACCCTTAAACCCGGTTTTAACTTGCCAGGGCCCTGCAAACAGTGGTTAGATGAAGTAACCAAAGACCGCCGGTCTGTGCCTTTTACAGGTACGATAAGGGCTAACCAGCCCACCTGCGTAGGTGCCGATAACAGAATACAAACCAGTTTTAGCTGGGCTTGTATTATGCCTCGATGCCTGCGCGTCGGGGCATTTTTTGTTGGCCTGGCGGGATAAGAACTGGAAGGAAAACCATGGCAACACAGGATAAGATTGCTGCCGTCGCTGAGATCAAGGAACTCCTTGAATCCTCAAACGGCGTAATTCTCACCGAGTACCGTGGTCTCACCGTTGCACAGATGAAGGAACTTCGTCGTGCACTGGGTGCTGAGACCGAGTACGCCGTGGTAAAGAACACTCTGACCGCTATCGCGGCTAAGGAAGTTGGCATCGACGCATTCGATGGTCAGCTCCACGGCCCCAGCGCAATCGCATTCATCAAGGGCGACTTCATTGATGCTGCGAAGGGTCTGCGTGACTTTGCCAAGGCTAACCCCCAGCTGATCGTTAAGAGCGGTTACTTCGAGGGCGAAGCTCTCGACGAAGCTGGCATCAACAAGTTTGCAAGCCTCGAATCACGCGAGGTACTTCTTGCAAAGGTCGCAGGCGGCGCAAAGGGCGCAATCGCAAAGGTTGCTCGCACCGTTGACGCTCTGCGTATCAAGCTCGAAGAGCAGGAAGGCGCAGCATCCGAGGCCGAGTAATCGCCCCGTCGCTGCCCACCGCACAGACTTCGGCCCACTTACCCGGGCCACCCCACAATTTTCAAGCTCGCAGGCTGAAATACTGAGGCTTGCAACTGAATCAAAGAAGGAGCCAATCTCATGGCTAAGCTTTCAATCGAAGAACTCATTGAAGCATTCAAGGAACTGTCACTCGTTGAGGTTTCCGAATTCGTTAAGGCATTCGAAGAAGAATTCGACGTAACCGCAGCTGCTCCCGTTGCTGTTGCTGGTGCTGCCGGTGGCGACGCTGGTGCTGCTGAAGAGCAGTCAGAATTCGACGTTATCCTCGAATCAGCTGGCGACAAGAAGATCGGCGTCATTAAGGAAGTTCGCGCCCTCACCTCACTGGGTCTGAAGGAAGCTAAGGACCTCGTTGACGGCGCTCCCAAGCCCGTTCTCGAAGGCGTTTCCAAGGAAGACGCAGAGAAGGCTAAGGAAGCTCTCGAAGGCGCTGGCGCAACCGTCACCCTCAAGTAAGTTTCTTACTTTTCTTATCTTTGGCGCAGGGGCGGCACCCGTTACGGGTTGCCGCCCCTGCGGCTTTTTGTTTAAGGACGGACGCCGCCCCACCTCTTCCCCTGCTTGCTGGTTTTAGTTAGGCTGGGGCCATGGGTAAGACTCTGATTCGTGCTTTCTGGTGCCTTTTGCTGGCCGGGGCCCTGACCTGGCTGGCTATCCTGATGTGGCCGGGGCGCCCAGTTACCGCCTGGCTGACCACGCGCTTGGTCATAGCCCAGGCCGTTGCCTTCCCCGCCCTGCTTGCGGTAGCCGGGGTGGGCGTCCTTATTGTGGCCCTGCTGGTGACGCTACGCCGCGCAACCAGCGGAGCTACCCGCATCCTTGCCGGGCTAACTGCGGTAGCCTGCGCCGCTTCTAGTCTGCTGGCTGTCGCCGACCCCTATGGATCTGTGCGATATCGAGCAAGTGGGGTACCCGCCATCGGGTGCGTTGATATGCAGACCTACCGGGTTACTACCTACAACGCCCTGGATACCCTGACCGACCAGTCTCTGGCTCGGCTGCTGGCCGATGAGCCGGATTTCCTGGTGCTCCCTGAAGTCTCACCCGATACACCGGCTCTTGCTGGCGGCGTTTCGGGCTACCAGGTGTTCGCCTCAACCAGCGGCAAGGCCCATATCGCTCCGACCCTGACCCTGGTCAGCGACCGGCTGGGCACCTACACGGCGCAGGAAGTGCCCATGACCTTCGGCGCCCTCATTCTGGCTCCTGAAAATGACGATACCGGCCACCCCTCGCTGCTGGCGGTGCACACGGCCCCGCCCGTTCCCACCTACATGCAACAGTGGCGCGACGACCTCGCTACGATTAACCGGTTGGCTCGCGACGAGAACCGCCCCGACCTGATTGCCGGCGACTTCAACGCAACCCTGCTCCACGGCGGCCTGGCCAGCTACGCGGGGGCAGGCTCACACCTGGGTGCGGATGCCGCCTTGGCCACCCACCGAATCGAGGGCACCTGGCCAGTAGGCGGAGTACTAGGAATGAGAGCCCCCATTGACCACATTGTGGTGATGCAGGGCCCACCTGCTGGTGGTGAAGAAGTGACCTACCAGCAGGTGGGTGAATCTGACCATCTGGCAGTGAGCGCCCTCGTGGATCTCTGTAGGTAGAGGCGTGGGCTAGCTCATATCATAATCTGGAAGATTTGCCGGTCTGCCCCGCAACCCGCTGACCTCAAACCTGGGGAGAGGGCAGGGGGTAAGCTGGATATGACAAACGATTGACAGACCCCTCCATCGCACCTACCCAAGGAGCCCCGCGTGACTAAGCCCGGACGTCCGGACGCCGCCGAACTACTCGCCGCTGCCGAGCAAGCCTATGCCACCTACCACGAGCAGGTGCGCACCGACCCCGACTACCCGGCCCTGCACCTGGCACCGCCGGTGGGCCGTCTCAACGACCCCAACGGGCTGATCTACCATGAGGGCACCTACCACGCCTTCTACCAGTATTCTCCGGTGCACCCCACCCGCGCCGTCTTCTGGCGCTACGCAACCAGCGACGACCTCACCCACTGGCAGGACCGCGGTACCGCCATCGCCCCCACCGACTGGTTCGATAAGAACGGCTGCTACTCGGGCTCGGGCTTCGTGGGCGAGGACGGCACCTTTGAGTTCTTCTACACCGGCAACGTCAAGGACGCCGACGGCAATAGGGAAACCTACCAGGTACTCTTTACCTCACCCGACCAGGGCAAGACCTTCACCAAGCAAGAGGTCTTGATCAACGGCCCTGAAGAGGGCTACACCGCCCACTATCGTGACCCCCACGTGATTGAACGCGGGGGCACCTTCTACGCCGTCATCGGCGCCCAGCGCGAGGACGAAACCGGGGCTGTGGTGCTCTACTCCTCACCTGACCGCCGCACCTGGACCTTCGATGGGGAGCTCACCTTCTCAGACCCCTCCCTGACCAACCTGGGCTACATGTACGAGTGCCCCGGCCTGATTCAGCTGCGCGACGAAGAAACCGGCGAGCTTAGGGACGTGCTGATTTTCAGCCCCCAGGGCATGGAGGCCGACGGGGAGAAGTACAACAACATCTTCCAGACCGGCTACGTGGTCGGCACCCTCACCGGCACCCAGTTTGAGGTGACTACCCCCTTCACCGAGCTGGATGCTGGCACCGAGTTCTACGCCCCCCAGTGCTTCCACGGAGTGGGGCAGGACGGCTCCCACGCTGTGCTCCAGGGCTGGTTCGGCAATGCCGACCAGGATGACCACCCCTCCTGGGAGAACCACTGGGTTCACATGCAGACCTACCCCCGCCGCCTGACCCTGCGTGCGGGTCGCATCTACCAGAACCCCGTAGAACAGCTTGATAGCGCCCTGGCGCCCGCCCCTGTTGTGCCCGCGGTGCACGGCGAGATTGCGGAACTGGCGGACGCCCGTGTCTGGCGCCTGCGCGGTGAGGTAGCGGTAGGCAGTCCCGTGCAGATTATTGTGGAGGACGCCGCGGGGCAGGCCCTGGCGCTGACCCTGAGCGAGGACGGTGCCCACCTGGACCGTACCGGTAGCCGCTACACCGTGGGCGGGGCAGAACGCCACCGCACCCTAGAGCCGCGCGCTACCCGCACCTTCGACCTACTGGTCGATGCCTCCGGAACCGAACTCTTCCTCGACGGGGGAGCTGCCGTCTTTTCATCCCGAACCTACTTCACCGGCACCGAGCGCACCGTCCGCCTGGTAGCAGACGAGGCGGCCGTGCTGAGCCTTGAAGCTGCCCGGCTTGTAGAAGACTAGGGGAGAGGAGCCGGTGCCTTAGTGCAGGGGGGCGAAAAATTTTCCGTGACCTGGCACCGGCCGGGCTCAGCAAGACCTGTCTCACAGGTTACCGGCGGTGGTAGGCTGGTGGAGACGCCGCACACAGCGGCCCCACCACTCCCAACCACTATGAGGTGACAACCATGGCAGGCTTCTTCAAAAAGCTCTTCGGCGGTAGCGACGACACCGCAGCGCAGACCCTCGCTCCCGCAGCTACCCCTGCTGCAGCACCGTCCGCCGCTGGTGCGTCCGCTCTGACCGCCCACATGAACGGTACCGTTGTTGAGCTTGCCGACGTGAGCGACCAGATGTTCGCCTCCGGCGCCCTGGGCCCCGGTGCCGCCATTGAGCCGACCGCAGGCGTGGTTGTAGCTCCCGCAGACGGCGAAGTAACCGTCGCCTTCCCCACCGGCCACGCCTTCGGTATTCGTACCGCAGACGGTCTGGAAATCCTGATTCACGTGGGCTTCGATACCGTGGAGCTGGACGGCAAGTTCTTCGAACCCAAGGTCAAGAAGGGTGATACCGTCACCCGCGGCCAGGTACTGGTGGAGTTCGACCTGGAGCAGGTCAAGGCAGCAGGCTACCCTGTGACTACCCCGCTGGTTATCACCAACGCCAAGAGCTCCGTTGCTGATCTGACGGTCGCTAACGCGGGTAGTGACGTAGCAGCCGGTGCTGACTTCATTACCGCTTCCCGCAAGGGCTAAGAAACTTTAGCTTAAATGACAGGCACCTACTCCCAGGGCGGGAGTAGGTGCCTGTCTATTTTTGTCCGCGGAGAAGCCAGATGGGGACGCTTCCCAGCAACCTTGGTTTTGTGCCTACTTTGCGTGCGTTTGGGTGGGAAAATATGGCCCGGAAACCCGCTTATATGTTGGCTTCTGGCAAGTTTGCCAGACTGCGGTGAATCGCTGTTGCGGGGGCTAATTTTGGTGTTAGTATGTCAAACGATTGGCATGTTTGTTTTCGGGCAAACATACACACTCGCGCCGAGGCTGAACCAAGCACATAGGGGAGCCAGGCCCATACACCAAGGAGAAGACATGGATCATAAATCCGTGGCTGAGCGAGTCCTCACCGCCGTTGGCGGCACGGACAACATCGCAGCAGGCGCCCACTGCGCCACCCGTCTGCGACTGGTGCTCAAAGACATGAACGTCATCAACCAGGACGCCCTGGATAACGACGAAGACCTCAAGGGTACCTTCAACAACTCCGGCCAGTTCCAGATTATCGTGGGCCCCGGCGATGTTGACGAGGTTTACAAGCACATGGCCGCAGCAGGCATGAAGCAGGTCTCAAAGGACGAGCTCAAGAACGTCGCAGCGAGCCAGGGCAACCTCTTCACCCGCTTCATCAAGGTCGTCTCAGAGATCTTCCTGCCGATCATCCCCGTGCTGGTCGGATCCGGTCTGCTCATGGCGCTCAACAACGTGCTGACCGCAACCGGTATCTTCGACCCCGAAAAGTCACTGATTGAGCTTTACCCCGCCTGGACCGGCTTCGCTGAAATCGTCAACCTGCTCTCAGCAGCGGCCTTCGCCTTCCTGCCCGTACTGGTCGGCTTCACCGCCACTAAGGTTTTTGGTGGTAATCCCTACCTGGGTCTGACCATGGGTGCCGCCATGGTCTTCCCCTCCCTGGTCAACGGCTACAACGTAGCTGCCGCCCTGCAAGATGGCACCATGACCTACTGGGATGTCTTCGGTATTCAGGTACAGCAGGCTGGCTACCAGGGCACCGTGCTACCTATCATCCTGGTCGCCTTTGTGCTGGCTAACATTGAGAAGTTCTTCCACAAGATTCTCAAGGGCGTGATCGACTTTATGTTCACCCCCACCCTGACCCTGTTGATTACCGGTTTTGCCACCTTCATGCTGGTTGGCCCGCCCATGTTCAAGCTCGGCACCATGTTTGGTGACGGTATCAACTGGCTCTATACCACAGCTGGCCCTGTGGGTGGTTTCCTCTTCGGTCTGGTCTACTCACCGATCGTCATTACCGGCCTGCACCAGTCCTTCCCGCCCATCGAACTGCAGCTCTTCACCCAGGGCGGCTCCTTTATCTTTGCTATCGCCTCTATGGCAAACGTGGCTCAGGGTGGCGCTGCTCTTGGCGTCTACCTGACCACCAAGGACAAGAAGATGAAGGGCCTGGCCGGTGCCACCGCTCCCTCGGCCTTCCTGGGTATTACCGAACCCGCCATCTTCGGTGTGAACCTGCGCCTGCGCTGGCCCTTCTACATTGCCATGGGCGCCTCAGCTATCGCATCAGCTCTGATTGCCCTTTTCGGTGTTAAGGCTAAGGTCCCCGGTGCAGCTGGCTTCCTGGGCTTCCCCTCTATCAGCACCGAAGCAGGTAGCGGTTGGGCTGGCTTCGCCATCGCCATCATTACCTCAGCAGTTCTCTCAACCGTAGCCTCCTTCATCTACGGTAAGAAGGCCTTTGCCGGTCAGGTTGCCGAAGAAGAAGTTGAAGCCGCTACCGCTGCGTCTGTAGCTACCCCCGCCGCGTCCGCTGCAACCGCCACCGAAGGCTACGAACTGACCGCCCACCTCAACGGCACCGCCGTCGAACTCTCAGCGGTATCAGACCCCACCTTCGCCTCCGGCGCCCTGGGCCCCGGTGCAGCCGTAGAACCCACCGAAGGTAAGCTCTACGCACCCGCCGACGGCAAGGTCACCGTAGCCTTCCCCACCGGCCACGCCGTCGGCATGCGTACCGACAAGGGCGTAGAAGTCCTCATGCACATCGGCTTCGACACCGTTGAGCTGGACGGCAAGCACTTCACCCCCAAGGTCGAAAAGGGCCAGGACGTCAAGCGCGGCGACGTGCTCGTCGAATTCGACATGGCCGCCATCAAAGCCGCGGGCTACCCGCTGACCACCCCGCTGGTCATCACCAACGCCAAGAAGACCGTTGACTCAACCGCTCTTGCCGTTGCTGCAGGCTCAACCGTGGCTGCAGGCCGCGACGAGCTGGTCAGCGTAGCCGCTAAGACCGCAACCGTCTAAAACCTTCCCAGGGAAGAAAACCCGCCCCGTGCCCGTCCTGATAGTAAGGACGCGCGCGGGGCGGGTTGCTTTGTGCGAGGAGCAAGAAGGGCACGAGCCAAGACGCAGATTCCTCCGCTCACCTCAGCTACAGAGTAATCTTGAAAGGTAACACCGTACCCAGGAGGATTCCATGCCCGAGCAAACCTACGACTTTACCGTGCGTGAAGCGACCGAAGCTGACTATCCCGGCGTAATTGAGGCGCTGACCAACGCCTTTGAGCACGACCCGGTCATGAATAAGGCCATGGGCGGGGACGGCCGCACCGAGACCGTCCGCGGGCTTTTTGAGTTCCAGCTGCGCACCACCTACGCCCCCAAGGGCACAATCGACATTGCCGTCACGGAAGACGGCAAGGTGCTAGGCGCTGCTCTGTGGCTCTCGCCGGAGGCCCAGAAAGGTAATCTGCTGGCCGATATTAAGGCCCTGCCCGATTATTACCGGGTGCTGGGGAAGAGGCTGGCCCGTGCCACCGTCACCGAGCTGCGCCTGCTGGCAGCCCGCCCCAAATTCGACCACTGGTACCTCTACACCATCGGTGTGCACGAGGAAGCCCGCGGCCACGGTATTGGCTCCCACCTGCTGGATTACCGCCGCGGGCGCCTGGGGGAGGTACCCGCCTACCTGGAGGCCTCTACCTACCGGTCAGCCTCCCTCTATGCCCGTCACGGGTTTGTTGAGCTTTTCCGCTTTAAGGGCGGCAAGCCCGCCCTGGGCATGCTGCACCCGGCTCCGGTGACTCAGGTGTCCCTACATCAGGCTTGATGCAGGGACGGGAGATTCTTGGGTTTCCCAACCTAGGGAACGGGTGCTTGACCCCTCATGAAGGCTTACCGGGAGCACATCGCTTCCGGTGAGCTCTTTTTCTTCCCCGTTCATGGCGTGCATGAGCTGGGCGATAGCCCGCTGGGCCATCGCGTCGATGGGCTGTACCACGGTGGTGAGTTCAGGCAAAAGGGCCCGACTGGTTTCGGTGCCGTCAAAGCCGATGACTTGTAGGTCCTCAGGTACCTGCCGCCCGGTCGTCCGGGCGTAGCCCAGCACCATGGCTGCGTACACGTCGTTGGAGGCAAAAACCGCATCAACCTGCGGGTGCTCGGTGAGGTAAGTGATGATGCGCTCGCGTTTGGTGGCCTGTGGGGTGGTGAAGCCCAGTTCGAAAATGTGGGGGGCATAACCTGCCTCGGTGACAGCGAGCTGGTAGCCGCGCTGGCGGGCGTTATCGGGGGAGATGGTTGAGGTGATGTGCAGGATATTGCTGGCCCCGCCGTCCAGGAGCAGGCGGGTGGCCCGGTAAGCTCCGTCGAAGTTATCGCAACTGATGTTGGGGCCGCGGCCGGTGTGCTGCCGGTCGATGGTAATCAGGGGAGCCCCTAGGTGGGGAAAGTTAGCGACGACCTGGGAGTGGGCGCCGGTGATGACGCCATCGACCTGGTTGGCTATGAGCATATCGAGGTAGCGCTGCTCTGATTCGGGGTGGTCGTTGCTGTTGCAGAGAATGGTCTTGTAGCCGATGTCGGCCAGGTGGGATTCGATGCGGTAGGCCATCTCCCCGTAGAAGGGGTTGGCAACCGAGGGGAAGACCAGGCCGATAAGTTGGCTTTTTTGCCCCTGAAGGGAGCGGGCGATGGCGTTGGGCCGGTAGCCGAGCTGTTGCATGGCGTCGAAGACTTTGACGCGGGTGGCTTCGGAGAGGTAACCCCGGTTGTTGAGCACACGGGAGACGGTGGTGGGGGAGACGCCTGCGAGCGCAGCAACATCGCCGAGTTTTGGTTTGGGCACGCGGGGCTCCGGTCTGTTGAGGAGGGCTCAGATTGCTCTCAATTATAGGTCTTGTCTAACAGGCATGATGAACTTTTGAGCTGTGTGACGGAGCGGTTTGTGGGTTGTGGTACTGGTGGTGTAGGCAGGCGGGAGGGGGCGTTAGCTGGGGAGGGGTAGATACTTTAGGGTCTGCCCTTTGCCTGCTCCCTGAGGCTGAACGAGCGCGAGGGCGTCTGCGGTGGCGAAGGACGTGAGCATGTGGGACTGGGTCTTGGGCAGGGGGGTCAGCGATTTTCCCTCGGCTGTGGGGGTAAGGCGTGCGGGGATGAGTCTTAGGTCTTCTTTGCGGTAGCCGGGTACCGGGTGGGTCAGGAGGCCGGTGGGTAGTTCGGTGAGGGGCTCGCCGGTGATGCCTGTGAGCCAGGGGAGTAGGTAGGAGTAGAGGGCGGTGTAGGCCGCCAGGGGGTTGCCGGGCAGGCCCAGGACGAGCGGCGCGGCCGGGTTGATGCGGGCCGGTAGGTAGGCGGCTAGGGCCGGGTGGCCGGGGCGGATGGCGACGGATTCGAAGAGGTAGCTGGCCTGGAGGTCGGCTAGGGCACTGCGTACCCAGTCAGCGGTGGAGGTTGAGGAGCCACCGGTAATCAGGAGCATGTTGGCGCGGGTTGCGGTGAGCCAGTCGGTGAGCTTGGCTTTGCTATCGGGTAGTCGGCAGGTGCTGGTGACTGCCGCCCCGAGATCTTCGATGATGCGGGGGAAGGCCAGGGAATATGCATCGCGCACCTGGCCGGGGCCGGGGAGACCCGCGGTAATAATTTCGTTGCCGGTGTAGGCGATAGCTACGGTGGGGCGGGCGGTTACGGACAGGATGTCGAGACCGAGGGTGGCGAGGGCACCGAGGTGCCGGGCGGTAATGGGCGTTCCTGCGGGGAGTACGCGGCTACCGGCAGCCAGTTCTTCCCCAGAGCGTCGTATATCGGCACCTGCCACCGGGTATCCCCGGTCAAAAATACGGGGATCGGGCATGAGGGCGCTGCCGTCGAGAAGGGCATGTTCTTGACGGATGACGGCCTCGGTGCCCGCAGGTATGAGCCCGCCGGTCAGAATGGGGGTGGCCTGGCCGGGGGCGAGGGGGAGGGTTTTGCGGTGGACGTTCTCGCCGTCGGCAGCTGGCGGGTGGGTCAGTACCTGCCAGGGCGGGGCACCGGCGGTGGCATAGCCGTCCATAGCTGAGGAGTCGTAGTGGGGAACGGGTAGCAGGGCGCGGGCGTCCTTGCCCAGGGTCCTACCGATAGCCTGTGCCAGGGACACCTCTTCTTCGGGGAGGGGCAGGGCTGCCCCTGCCTGGTGCAGGAGCTGCCTGGCCTGGTGCCAGCTGGTGTGGTGCACGGTGGTCTCCTTAGGGCTGGGGCGGTGCCTGGGTATAGCCTGCGGCGCGGGCAGCCTCCCAGGTATCGATATCGGCGGTCAGGTCGGCAGGTAGTTCTAATTCTGCAGGTTCAAGGGGGCTGAGAAAACGGCGGACGGAGGCGTTGGTGGTATCCCCTGCAAAGGCAGGAGCCAGGGCCGCGGCTCGGTAGATGCCCAGCAGGGGTTGGGTGATGCCCTCAGAGACAGCCCAGTAGCCGGTGGTCTCTTCCGGCGCGGACGCTGCCGCCTGCACAAGTAGGGGCACAGCGGCCTGGGCGCGGGGTAAGTCGCAGGAAAGAACCAGTACCCAGCGGTGAGTGAGCGCCGAAACGTCAGGTTGGGCTGCTGCCAGGGCTGCAAGCCCGGCAGAAATACCGGCTGCTGGCCCGCTAAAGACCGGTTCTTCCCGGGTCTGTAGGACGCCTGCGGGCAGGGTGAGCTCTGCCGGGCCGACGACCACGCGGTGCTCTGCCTCCGTGCAGGCGGCGAGAACTCCGTCGAGCAGGGTGTGCTCACCGTTGGAGAGCAGGGCCTTGGGCACCCCGCCCAGGCGGGAGGAGCGTCCGCCTGCCAGAATCAGGGCCGAGTAGCTGGGGGTCTTCACCGGGTATTCCTCCTAGCCACCAGCAAAGGGTGGAAGGACATCTAGGCGTTCAGCCTGCGTCAGGAGCATCGGGTCATCGAGTTGCTCGTCGGTGGCGGCAACCCCGTCGACGAGGAAGGTGCAGCGCGGCAGAATATCGGCCAGGGTCTGGCCCGAGGGAGTGCTGCCGGTGAATTCTTCTGCCAGGTAGGTACGAACCTGGGCAAGAGTAGGGGCAGGTAGCTGGGCTGGGTCGAGGGTGAGGCTGGGGCGGCCCGCTGCCGCCCGGGCTGCGGCGAAAAAGTTAATCTGCATGGAAAGTCCTTGAATCTTAGCCGCCGATGGCGCTCATTGATCGAGTAGGTTGGGTGAAATCGGGGGTATCGAAGCCGACGGTGTCCTTGCCGTGGGCCTTGGGCTTGGCCCACATGGCTCCGCGCCAAATCTGGGCCAGTTCAGCATCGCTGGCCCCGCCGCGCAGGGCACCCATAAGGTCGGTCTCGGTCAGGGAGAAGAGGCAGGATCGCACCTTGCCGTCGGCGGTAATGCGGGTCCGGGTGCAGGCTGAGCAGAAGGGCTCGGTGACCGAGGCGATAATGCCCACCTGCCCCAGGGGCTCTGCTGTGCCGGCGTGACCCAGTGGATAGACGTCCCAGAGGGCTGCGGGGGAGGCCCCGCGCGGACGCCCGTGGGGCAACAGATCGTAGTGGTCGGCCAGGCGCTGACGAATCTGCTCGGCGGTGATGGTGCCTTCGCGCGTCCAGTTGTGGTCGGCGTCCAGGGGCATCTGCTCGATAAAACGGAGCTGATAGCCCCCTTCCAGCGCCCAGGCAAGGAGCTCGTGGCCCTGGGTGTCGTTGACCCCGGCCATAAGGACGGCATTAATTTTGAGGGGGGTGAGCCCGGCTGCTGCGGCCGCCTCAATCCCGGTGAGCACGGAGGCCAGCTTGTCTCTGCGGGTGAGCTGAGCAAAGGTTTCGGGGCAGATGGTATCGAGGGAGACATTGACCCGGTTGAGCCCGGCCTGAACCAGGGCATCTACCTTTTTATCGAGTCCGATGCCGTTGGTCGTCAGGGAGATGGGCAGGTGGGGGTGTTCGGCGCGGACGGCAGCAATAATATCGGTGAGGTCAGCTCGTACTAGGGGCTCGCCACCGGTAAAACGTACTTCTTCGATTCCTAGATCTCGCACACCTACCCTTACCAGGCGGGTGACCTCATTGAGGGTTAGAAGCTGTGTTCCGGGAAGCCAGTTGAGGCCTTCAGTGGGCATGCAGTAGACACAGCGCAGGTTGCACTTGTCCATCAGAGAGATGCGCAGATCGGTGGCGGTGCGTCCCCAGCGGTCGGCAAGGGGGCCTGATGAGGGCACGCCCGGGTGTGCAGCTGCGCTGGCACCGCCGGTCACAACCGGGATAGAAGAACCCAGGGGCACCGGGGGGTTGAGGGCTGAGGACTGGGGCATACCCGCACTTTCACAAATCTTAATCGGCATTTCAGATGTAATATTTAGCCTAGCTAAACCGGGTGAAGAACACCACCTGGCTCTACACTAATCTATAGAAACAAACCAGCCCAGGCTACTGTTACCCGCGCCAGGAGGACTCGTGCGCCGCCCCATCCTAGCTATCCTGCCCCTCGTACTTGCCCTTGCGGCCTGCGCCCCCGGCTCACCGGCGTCCGCCCCCGAGAGCAGTCAGGGCAGCACCGGTGCGGACGCCCCCGTGCAGGTCTTTGCGGCGGCCTCCCTGGGAGCCGTGGGCGATGAACTCATCGCAGCCTACCGCCAAGAAAACCCGCAGGCCGACATCACCGCCACCTACGCGGGGTCATCCCAGCTAATAACCCAGATGACCGAAGGGGCCACCCCCGACCTGCTGATTACCGCCGATAGCACCACCATGACCCAGGCTATCGACACGGTTGAAGAACTGGCTGACTCCACCCCCGAAACCATCGCTACCAACGCCCTGGTGCTGGCCACCGCCCCCGGCAATCCCGCTGCCATCGATAGCGTGGATGACCTGGCTGCAAGCAGCGTCATGACCGCAATCTGCGCCCAGGAAGTACCCTGCGGACGCCTGGCCCACCAGGAACTTACCCGCCAGGGTGTAGAGCTAACCACCTCCACCGAAGAAGCTAACGTCTCGGCAGTTTCCACCAAGGTAGCCACCGGCCAGGTGGATGCCGGCTTCATCTACTCCACCGACGCCACCGCTATATCAGCCACCGACGATATCACCGTCATCACCCTGCCCCAGGTCGAACGCAACGCCTACCCCCTAGCCCTCACCGGCAGCGGTCAAGGTAAGGAAAGCGCCCAAAACTTTGCGAACTGGCTGGTCACTTCTGAGGTAGCAGCCCAGATTCTTGCCGACTACGGCTTCGAACCTGCCTAAACTAGAACCATGAGCACACCCGGCCCCGCACCCACCCCGCCGCCACGAGGGCGGGCCAGCTCCTTCGCATCCGTCCCCGTGCACGCTGTGCTGCCCACCCTGCTCACCCTGGCACTCATTGCGGGTCCCCTGCTGTCCCTTCTGGTTCGTACGCCCTGGGGGAGTCTGCCCCAGCTGCTGGCAGAACCAGCTGCCCTGGCTGCCGTTCGCCTCTCGGTGCTCACCGCTCTAGCTGCTACCGCTGTATCAGCCCTGCTAGGCACCCCTACAGCCCTAGTGCTGGCCACGGTACTCGAGCAGTCTCGCGCTCGCCGCCTGAGCTGGGCACTCTACGGGTTGATCTACACCCCCATCATTTTCTCCCCGGTAGTCTCTGGTCTGGCTCTGCTTTTCTTCTGGGGCAGGCGAGGGCTGCTCGGCTCCTGGCTTGAAACGGCAGGCCTCTCGGTGGCCTACACCCCGCTGGCTGTGGTTCTGGCCCAAACCTTTGTGGCCCTGCCCTTCTTTGTAGCCACCCTAGTCACCACCCTGCGAGCGCTGCCTCCTGAATTCGCCGAGGTTGCCCGGCTTGAGGGGGCGAGCCCCACCGAGGTTACTACCCGTGTGCTCTTGCCCCTGGCTGCTCCCGGCCTGCTGACGGCAGCCGTCCTGACCTTTGCTCGTGCTCTGGGGGAGTACGGTGCCACCGTCACCTTTGCCGGGAATATTGAGGGTGTGACCCGCACTCTTCCGTTGGCTATTGACCTGGCTTTAAGCTCTAACCGCATGGACGCTGCCCTGGGGGCGGCGCTCATGCTGATCGCTCTCTACCTGGGTCTGCTGGCCGCCGGAGCCTTTGCCCTCTGGTTGGGCCGACTGAAAGGAAACCGCCGAGCATGACACAAGCCCAAGAGACCCTTGACCGGCTGCTCCCCGAGGGGGAGAGTATCGCGCCGGGCGCCTATGCTGCCTGTGTACGTGAACTGGTCGCTGCTACCGTCACCCCCACCAGTCAGCGGTTACCCCTCCAGCAGGCCGCCGGGTGCCAACTCGCCGAACCCCTCTACGCCTTGATTCCGCAGCCCTCCTTCGCCAACTCCCAGATGGACGGCTATGCGCTGACCAGTGCAGCGGCGCAAGATGACTGCCGTGTCTTTCAGGTAGGGCCCGATATTCCCGCCGGGTCGCCTGTGACCGGGCTGCCGGTGGCTGATGATATGGTCTACCCCGTTATGACCGGTGCGCCTGTGCCCGCAGGCTACACCACCGTGGTACCGGTTGAGCACAGCCGCCCGCTGGTAGGGCAGCCGGACGCCGCCGGGTTTGTGGGTGAGGGCGGGCAGGTTGAGCTGCCGCCGCTTGCCCCCGGAACCTTTGTGCGTACCGAGGGGGAGGACGTTGCAGCCGGTCAGCTTCTGGCAGAAGGCGGCAGTCGCCTGACCCCCGCCCTGCTCGGTGCTCTAGCCGCCCAGGGGATAGGCGACGTTGAGGTCTACCGCCCCCTGCACCTGCTGATTGTAACCGGGGGCGATGAGGTGGCTTCTGCTGGTGCAGCCCCTGCCCCGGGGCAGATTTTTGACGCCAACGGGCCGGTACTTACTGCCCTTGCAGAGCAGGACGGCTGCACTGCCGACCACCTACCCATCGGCGACTCCGTGGAAAACTTTATTGCGGCCCTGGCTGGTGCGCTTGCAGAGCGGACGCCCGATGTGATCGTCACCAGCGGCGGTATCAGTCACGGTAAGTACGAGGTGGTTCGTCTGGGTCTGGCGGCCCTGGCTGCCGACCCTGTTGCTCGGGGCACTGCTGCTGGAGGCACGGTTCGGGTGCTTGCGCACTGGTTTGGTCACGCCACCCAGCAGCCCGGCGGCCCCCAGGGCCTGGCCCTGCTGGGTCTTCCTACTGGCAGGGTACTCCCGGTGGTCTGCCTGCCGGGTAACCCGGTCAGCACTCTCATCAGCTACCACTTGCTGCTGCGGCCAGCCCTGGCTCATCTGATGGGCGAAGAACGGGAGGACGCCCGTGGCCAGCTAGTGCTCGAAGCCCCCCTTGCTGCCCCGGAAGGTAAAACCCAGTACCGGCGGGCTCAGCTGACCCGGCAGGTCCAGCCGGGCGGGAGCATCCTGACCCTGCTGGCTCCGAGCGCTGCCACCGGTTCCCACCTGCTACTACAGGCAGCCCGCGCCGATGCCCTGGTGGAACTGGAACCCGGGCGTGCCTATCGCGGCGGCGAGCTGGTGCGGTATATTCCCCTGTAGCTGTACCAAAAGTTACCCCGCCTGCAAATCACGTATAGTAAATACTGATTAATTTTGTGTTGAGAGGCTAGCCAAGAATCATGACCGCCCCCACCCCAGCAGACCAGCTCACCCACGTGCGCGCCGACGGCAGCGCCCACATGGTCGATGTCACCGAGAAAAACGAAACCACCCGCACCGCCGTGGCTGAGGGCTATATCGTCACCCGGGCAGACGTCATTGAAAAAATCTTTGACGCCGACCTACCCAAGGGCGACGCCCTGCCCGTGGCCCGCGTCGCTGGTATTATGGCAGCCAAGAAAACCCCCGAGATTATCCCCCTCTGCCACCCCCTGCCCCTGGGCAAAATCACCATCGACTTTGAGCGGCACCCCGACCGTATCCGCATCGAGGCTCTGGTTAAAACCCGTGGCGTCACCGGGGTGGAAATGGAAGCCCTCACCGCTGTCTCCGGGGCGGCGCTGACGGTCTACGACATGATTAAGGCCGTTGATAAGCAGGCCGTACTGACCGGGATCAGGGTACTGGAAAAAACCGGCGGTAAATCCGGTGACTGGAAGGTAGAGCAGTGAGCAGCAGCTACACCCTGCCCAAGAACCGTACCGGCCTCGTCATCGTAGCCTCCACCCGGGCCGCCCGCGGTATCTACGAAGATAAATCCGGCCCCCTAGCGGTCACCTGGCTGCGCGACCAGGGCTTTGAAACCCCCGACGCCGTCGTGGTGGCGGACGCCGACATACCCGCCTATATCGACCGGCTAGTAGCATCAGGGCAGCTACCCACCTTCATCCTGACCAGCGGCGGAACCGGCCTCAACTCAGACGATACAACCGTCGAGGCGGTGCGCCCCCACCTGACCAAAGAAGTTCCTGGCATCATGCACGCCTTCTGGAATCAGGGTCTCAAAAACACCCCCGCCGCTGTGCTCTCCCGCGGAATCGCAGGCGTCATCGGCACCAGCTTCATCATGACCCTGCCCGGCTCCACCGGGGGAGTCAAAGACGGTTGTGCCGTGCTCGAACCCCTCGTGACCCACATCTGCCGCCAGCTAGAGGACTACCATGACCACTAACCACCCAGACCCCACAGGAGCCAACCCCTACGCCGGGCGTCCGCTCGAACCGGTTGACTCCACAGTCGTTCACGCCTCCATTACCGAAGACCCCCTCGAACCGCTCCTAGCAGGAGCTAAAGAAGCGACCATGACCCGAGCTATGGGCGCCCTGGTCGTCTTCGACGGCATCGTGCGCGACCACGACCACGGGGAGCCCGTAGCGGCCCTGGCCTATACCGCCCACCCGCAGGCAACCGACTACCTGGAGCGCGTCCTGCACTCGGTGGCAGAAGAAATCCCCGGCGTGCGCCTGTGGGCAGCCCACCGCGTTGGCCCCATCCCCATCGGCGAATCCGCCCTCACTGTCCTTGCGGCAGCAGCCCACCGCGGCACAGCCTTCACCGCCTGCTCCCTGGCAGCTGACCGCATCAAAGCAGAAGTGCCCATCTGGAAAGAACAAGAACTCACCGACGGCAGTGTGCAGTGGGTGGGAATCGATACGCCTACCGGCTAGAAGCATAGAAGATGCAGATGCTGCTGGGGTAGGTCTTGCGTTCCGAGCCCGCTGGCTCGGGGCTGGCGTGAATTGGGGCGAGCGCCCCAGCGCGAGCCCCAAGAGGGTCTGCGGGCGAGAATGCGAGACCTGCCCAGCGGGAAGAGCCCGCTTCACTCTAGAGAAAGACCTACCATGACCTCTGAACTAACGTCGCTGGCCTACCAGCTCTACGGGCGGCAGATGATTCTGCCGGAGATGGGGCAGGCTGGTCAGGAAAAGCTGAACACGGCAACGGTCGCGGTGATTGGGGCAGGCGGCCTGGGTTCCCCGGCCCTGCTCTACCTGGCCGGGGCAGGTGTCGGTCGTATTCTCATCATCGACGATGATGCGGTAGAAACCTCTAACCTGCACCGTCAGGTCATCCACTCCTATGCCCGGGTGGGGGCATCCAAGGCTGACTCAGCCGCCCAAACCCTGCGCGAACTCAACCCCCTGATTAGGGTCGAAGCTGTCAAGGAGCGTCTGACCGACGCTAATGCGGCAGAGCTACTAGCCGGGGTGGACGTGCTGGTTGATGGTTCCGATAATTTCCCCACCCGCTACACCGCCTCCCGCGCTGCTGCCGCCCTGGGTATTCCCCATGTGTGGGGTGCCATTCTCGGGTTTGACGCCCAGATGAGCGTCTTCTGGGCGGGTCATGGGCCGGTCTACGAGGACCTGTACCCGCTCGAACCAGCCCCCGGTTCGGTACCTAACTGCGCTACCGCAGGGGTGATCGGTGCCCTGGCTGGGGTCGTTGGAACCGCGATGGCCCTGGAAGTTATTAAGCTGCTGACCGGTATTGGGCAGCCGCTGATGGGCGAGGTGGGCTACTATACCGGTCTGACCGGCCGCTGGGAGTACATCCCCCTGATTGCTTCTACCTCCCGCGCCGCTTCTGGTTCGGGTGCCGACTCGAGTGCCCGCACGGCGGGTTCCGGTGCGGACGCCGGTGGGCAGGTAGCGGGGAAGGGGCAGGCCCCTGCACCCCTGCGTCCGCCTGCTGCCGACTGGGAACCCGCTACCGCCGAACCTGACCAGTACGGTATGGAAGTTACCTGGGCTGATATTGCTGGCTCACCCTACTTTGAGGGGGTTCCCCTCATTGATGTGCGAGAGCCCCACGAGCACGCAGCGCTGGCTGTTCCGGGTAGCTTCAACCTACCCCTGTCGCTGATTGAAGCCGCTTCCACCGATCCGGCTCTAGGGTCGGCCATTGACACGATCCTGCCCAGCCACCAGGGGCGCTATGCTCTCTACTGTGCGGCGGGGGTGCGCTCGCTCAAGGCTCTGAAGCTGCTCACCGATGCTGGTTTCAGTGATCTCTACAGCGTGGAAGGTGGCATTGACTCCTGGCTGACAAGCCAGGGGTAGGGCATCTGAGCGGGTGGTGTAAAGCTCTGACACCACTGAATATGTGCATACCTGATGCTTAATTAGCGAAGATTTTTATTCGGTATTTATTGTACGAATTATTGGGTAGACTGGTGCCCATGACACAGCAGGCATCACACACACCTGGGCCCGACGGGCCTCTCACTGACAAGCTCATCAAATTCGGCAAATTCTTCACCAAGTGGGACGAAACCGACGACGGCCGCGCAGCCTTCCTCAAGGGTGGTCGCGCAGGCGATGTTTTCTACCGCAACCGCTGGAGCCATGACAAGGTCGTCCGCTCCACCCACGGCGTTAACTGCACCGGCTCATGCTCCTGGCAGGTCTTCGTCAAAGACGGTGTGATCACTTGGGAGGCTCAGGCCACCGACTATCCCACCGTCGGCCCCGACCGCCCCGAATACGAACCCCGCGGCTGCCCCCGCGGCGCAGCCTTCTCCTGGTATACCTACTCACCCACCCGCGTGAAGTACCCCTACATCCGCGGTGTGCTGCTTGAAATGTACCGCGAAGCCCGCGCCCGCCTGGGCGACCCCGTCGAAGCTTGGGCCTCGATCGTCTCTGACCCCGAAAAGCGTTCCCGCTACCTGAGCGCCCGCGGTAAGGGCGGTCTGGTGCGCGGCTCCTGGGCAGAAGCCCTCGAAATGGTGGTCGCAGCCCAGATTCATACCATCAAAACCTACGGGCCCGACCGCAACATCGGTTTCTCACCCATTCCTGCCAAGTCCATGGTCTCCCACGCTTCGGGTGCTCGCTACATCGAGCTCATCGGCGGCGTGATGACCTCCTTCTACGACTGGTACGCTGACCTGCCGGTAGCCTCACCCCAGGTCTTCGGCGACCAGACCGACGTGCGTGAATCCGGTGACTGGTGGGACGCCACCTACCTGATGATGTGGGGCTCCAACATCCCGGTCACCCGCACCCCCGACGCCCACTGGATGGCCGAGGTACGCTACCGCGGCACCAAGGTTGTCTCCGTCTCGCCCGACTACGCCGATAACACCAAGTTCGCCGACGAATGGCTGCCCGCCCAGGCCGGCACCGACGCCGCCCTTGCTATGGCTATGGGGCACGTAATCCTCAAGGAGAACTTCGTCGACCGCCGCGTTGAGTTCTTCGAGAACTACGTGAGCACCTACACCGACTTCCCCTTCCTGGTCACCCTAGAGACCCGCGAGGACGGGGTGACGGTTCCGGCTAAGTTCCTCACCGCCGCCAACCTTGCCGAGCACGCCCAGGTGCCCGATGCGTCCTTCAAGACCGCCCTGCTCAACCGCGAAACCGGCGAGGTCGTGGTGCCCAACGGCTCCCTGGGTCACCGCTACAACGCTGAGGACGAAGGCAAATGGAACCTGGACCTACAGGGCGTCAAGCCTGCCCTGTCCATCCTTGATCTGCCGACCGGTGCCGAGCGCGCCGTCGAGATCCAGATGCCCGCCTTCGACGAGCCCTCGGGCCGCGGCAAGATTATTACCCGCGGCGTACCCACCATCACCGTTGAGGGTAAGACTGTCACCACCGTCTTTGACCTCATGCTGGCCCAGTACGGTATCGGCCGCCCCGGCCTGCCCGGTCACTGGGCTACCAGCTTCGACGACGCGGACACCCAGTACACCCCGGCCTGGCAGGAAGCCATTACCTCTGTACCCGCCGAGGCCGTGATTCGCACCGCCCGCGAGTTCGCCCAGAACTCCATCGATTCGGGTGGCCGCACCATGATTATCATGGGTGCCGGTATCTGCCAGTGGTACCACGGCGACACCACCTACCGCGCGATTCTAGCCCTGCTCATGATGTGCGGCGCCGAAGGCCGCAACGGCGGCGGCTGGGCCCACTACGTCGGTCAGGAAAAGGCCCGCCCCATCACGGGCTGGTCCCACATGGCCAACGCCCTGGACTGGATTCGCCCGCCGCGTACCCAGGCCGGTACCGCCTTCTGGTACATGCACACCGACCAGTTCCGCTCCGACGGCCGTACCACCGACTCTCTGCAATCGCCCCTGGCCAAGGGGGATTTGCGCGGGGTGCACACCGCCGACGTGCTGGCCCGCTCCGTGCGCATGGGCTGGATGCCCTTCTACCCCCAGTTCCCCGAAAACTCCCTGGATTTGGCGGACGCCGGTGCCGCAGCGGTTGCCGCTGGCACCGCCGAGTCCCCGGCAGACTACGTTGCCCAGCGCCTGAACTCGGGCGACCTGGACTTCTCGGTAGAGGACGTAGATAACCCGGTCAACTGGCCCCGCACCCTGGTGCTGTGGCGCAACAACCTGCTGGGCTCGTCCGCCAAGGGCGAGGAATACTTCCTCAAGCACCTGCTGGGCACCCACAACTCGGTCATGGGTAAGGACGCCGAAGACTTCAAGCCCGCCGAGGTCAAGTGGGCCCAGAATGCGCCCGAAGGCAAGCTGGACCTGCTGGTGACCACCGACTATCGCATGACGTCCTCAACCCTGCTGTCGGACATCGTCTTCCCCGCCGCCACCTGGTACGAGAAGCACGATATCTCTTCCACCGATATGCACCCCTACATTCACGCCTTCTCCCCGGCCATTAACCCGCCCTGGGAGACCAAGACCGACCACCAGGTCTTCAAGGAACTGGCCTACCTCTTCTCCAAGTGGGCAGCCAAGCACCTGGGCAAGCGCAGCGACCTGGTATCCGTGCCCCTGCAGCACGATACCCCCGGTCAGCTGGCCCAGCCCGGCGGCCACGCCCCGGACTGGAAGAACCAGGGCATCGCCGGTATCCCGGGCAAGAATATGCCCATCTTCACCGTGGTGGAGCGCGACTACCCGGCTATCTACGACATGTACACCTCGGTTGGCCCCCTGCTCTCCAAGCTGGGCACCACCACCAAGTTTGTGACCGTGGACGTCAACGAGCAGCTGGCCCAGCTGGCTGAGGAACACGGCGTCATGGGTAGCGGTAAGGGCGCTGGTCTGCCGGCCCTTGATACCGACATTAAGCTGGCCGACACCATCCTGGCTCTTTCGGGTACCTCCAACGGTCCCGTTGCTCTCAAGGGCTTCAAGGCCCTGGAGAAGCGCGTGGGCAAGACAATGCACCACCTTGCCGAGGGCAACGAAGAAAAGCGTATTAAGTTCCGCGATACCCAGGACCGGCCCTGCCCCGTCTTTACCTCACCCGAATGGTCAGGCTCAGAGACCGGCGGACGCCGCTACGCCCCCTTCACCCTCAACATCGAACAGCTCAAGCCCTTCCACACCCTCACCGGTCGTATGCACTTCTTCCTCGACCACGACTGGATGAGCGAGATGGGCGAGCAGCTGCCGGTCTACCGTCCGCCGCTCGATATGCACAACCTCTTCGGTGAACCCGAAATCGGTGAAACCGGGGACCTGTCGGTTGCCGTGCGCTACGTGACGGTACACAACAAGTGGGCTATCCACTCCTCCTACCACGACAACCTCTACATGCAGACCCTCTCCCGCGGTGGTACCCACGCCTGGATGAGTCCTCAGGATGCCGCCAAAATCGGGGTCAAGGACCACGACTGGATTGAGTGCGAGAACGCCAACGGCGTCTTCGTGGGCCGCGCGGTGGTCTCCCACCGTATGCCCGAAGGTGTGGTCTACGTGCACCACGCTCAGGAGCGCCTGGTCAACATCCCCAAGTCAGAGGTGTCGGGCAAGCGAGGCGGCATTCATAACTCCGTCACCCGCATCATGGTCAAACCCACCCACCTGATCGGTGGCTACGCCCACCAGGCCTACGCCTTCAACTACCTGGGACCCACCGGTAACCAGCGAGATATCGTTTCAAGAATTCGCCGCCGCAAGCAGGAGGTAACCTACTAATGCGCGTCATGGCACAAGTTTCAATGATCATGGCCCTCGACAAGTGCCTGGGCTGCCACACCTGCTCCGTCACCTGTAAGCAGGCCTGGACCAACCGAGCCGGAACCGAATACGTCTGGTTCAACAACGTCGAAACCCGCCCCGGCCAGGGCTACCCCCGCCGTTACGAGGACCAGGAAAAGTGGAAGGGCGGCTGGGTGCTGAACAAGCGCGGACGCCTAGAGCTCAAGAGCGGTAACCGCTTCAAGAAGCTCTTTACCCTCTTTGCCTCCCCGGTTCAGCCCGAGCTCTCGGACTACTACGAACCATGGACCTACGACTACGAGAACCTCACCAGCGCGCCCCTGGGCGATGACTTTCCCACCGCGCGTCCCAAATCCCTGATTACCGGTGAAGATACCTCCATCGAGTGGGGCCCCAACTGGGACGATAACCTGGGCGGCGCCCACGAATCCGGCCACCTCGACCCCCTGGTTGAAAAAGTGCGCCAGCAGTCAGAAGAGAAGATTAAGTTCGAGTTCGAACGCACCTTCATGTTCTACCTGCCCCGCATCTGCGAGCACTGCCTCAACCCCTCCTGCATGGCGTCCTGCCCCTCCGGCGCTATCTACAAGCGCGAAGAGGACGGCATCGTGCTGGTCGACCAGAACCAGTGCCGCGGCTGGCGCCAGTGCATTACCGGCTGCCCCTACAAGAAGATCTACTTCAACCACAAGAGCGGCAAAGCCGAAAAATGTACCTTCTGCTACCCCCGCATCGAACATGGTATTCCCACCGTCTGCGCCGAAACCTGCGTGGGCCGTATGCGCTACATCGGCATCTTCCTCTACGACGCCGACCGCGTCACCGAAGCCGCCTCTGTGCCCGATGAAAAGCAGCTCTACCAGGCCCAGCTCGACATCATGCTCGATCCTTTCGACCCCGAGGTGATTCGCGAGGCAACCAAGCAGGGTATTCCTGACTCCTGGATTACCGCAGCCCAGAAGTCCCCGGTCTACAAGCTGGCCAAGGAATGGAAGATCGCTCTTCCCCTGCACCCCGAATACCGCACCATGCCCATGGTCTGGTACGTCCCGCCGCTCTCACCCATCATCGACCTGCTCAAGGAACAAGGCCACGACGCAGAGTCCCAGGCCAACCTCTTCGGAGCCATCGACTCCCTGCGCATCCCCGTTGAATACCTGGCAGAACTCTTTACCGCCGGCGACACCACCATCGTGGTCAACGTCCTCAAAAAGCTGGCCGCTATGCGCGCCTACATGCGAGACATCACCCTCGGTGGTGTCGGCAACGAAGACATCGCCCGCGAAGTCGGTATGACCGGTGCTGAAATGTACGAGATGTACCGCCTCATGGCCATCTCCAAGTACGAAGAACGCTACGTCATTCCACCCGCCCACCTCGAAGACGCCCACAATCTCGAAGAAATCGGCTGCTCCCTCGACACCGACGGCGGCCCCGGCATGCTCTACGACGGTGCCTTCACCGACCCCGGTGACCGCCCCGTCCCCGTCTCAGCAGGATCCTACGCCAACGCCGCCCGCGCCGACGGCAAGGTCGACATCTTCATGTGGGACGGTAAAACCCGCCCCGACTCCCTCTTCCCCGACACCTCCGGAAGCAAGAAGGTCTAGCCGTGGCAGGATTCTTCTCCAAACTCCTCAAACGCAACGAGAACGAGGTAGAACCGGCCACCCCGCCCTCGGGCGACCCTTTCGATATGGACTGGGGAAGCGGCCAACCCGCCGACGCCGTGGTCTACCAGCTCACCAGCGTCCTCATGCGCTACCCCAGCGAAGAAACCCGCGCCCTGCTGCCCGAACTCACCGCGCTTGCCCAAGAAACCGGTAATGACTACTTAATGCGCGGTGTAGCCCGCATCAAGACCTGGTACGAGGCAACCGAGCTTGACACCATGCAGGCTGAATATGTGCAGGAATACGACCTGTCGCGTCGCCACGCTTTCCACCTGTCCTACTGGACCGAGGGCGACACCCGCCGCCGCGGCGAGGCCCTGGCCCGTTTCAAGCAGATGTACCGCGACTCCGGCATGGTCACCACCCTGCACGGGGAACTGCCGGACTACCTGCCCATGGTTCTCGAGTTCACCGCCCTGGTGGACGCCCGGGCCGGGCGGGCAGCGCTTCAGGCCTACCGGCCCTCCCTGGAACTTCTTCGCCTGGCCCTGCGCGATGACAACCTGCCCTACTATGAGCTGATTGAGGCGGTCTGCCAGACCCTGCCCGGAGTTTCCCCAGAAACTCAGGCGGACGTGCAAAAACTGGTCACCGCAGGCCCGCCCGCAGAAGCCGTCGGCCTGGCCTTGGCCCCCGGCGACCCCCGCCTGCTACCCCTTTTGCTGCCCCACGAACAGACACCCGGCGCCACCATCGGTGCCGACCACAAGAACGGAGCCCACCTGTGACCACCACAGTCAACGCCCTCGACTTCTTCCTCTGGGGCATCTTCCCCTACATCACCCTCGCCATCGTCATCGGCGGTACCATCTGGCGCTACAAAACCGACCAGTTCGGCTGGACCACCCGCTCCTCCCAGATGTACGAATCCCGCCTGCTACGCATCGCCTCGCCCATGTTCCACTACGGCATCCTAGTCGTGCTCGTAGGCCACATCGTTGGCCTCGTCATCCCCAAATCCTGGACCGACGCCGTTGGCATCTCGGAGCACTTCTACCACATCAACGCCCTGGTACTGGGCTCCATCGCAGCGGTCGCCACCCTCATCGGCCTCTTCGCCATGATCTACCGTCGCCGCACCTCCGCCACCGTCTTCCGCGCCACCACCTGGAACGACAAGATGATGTACGTGGCCCTCACCAGCGCCATCGTCCTCGGCTCAGTAGCAACCCTCTTCAACGCTATGGAAATTGAAGGGCACCACAACTACCGCGAAACCGTCTCGGTCTGGTTCCGTTCCCTCTTCTACTTCCAGCCCAACGTCGAGGCCATGGCGAGCGCCACCACCTCCTTCCATATCCACGTCATCGTGGCCATGATCCTCTTCTGTCTCTGGCCCTTCACCCGCCTGGTGCACGCCTTCACCGCGCCCCTGCACTACATCTTCCGGCCCTACATCGTCTACCGCTCACGGGGCAAGCGTAACCACGCCCGCGGCTGGTCGCCGGTAGGCACCGCAGACTCCGTGAATAAGGACGCCCGCACGGTCGAGCGCCAGCACCACCACCACTAAGGAAAACACCATGTCTACTACGGCTGTTGCTGCGAAAGATCCGCAGCTTGCTGGCCAGTTCAAGTACGTCATTATGGCGGCCCTGGCCTCCATGATTGGCTTCTGGGGCTGGACCATGATTGGCCCCCTGGCCAAGTACTACACCGAAACCTACGGTCTGACCGAGGGGCAGCGCTCCCTGCTCATTGCCACCCCGGTGATCGTTGGGTCCCTGGCCCGTATTCCGGTGGGTGCTCTGACCGACCGCTTCGGTGGGCGCATTATGTTCACCATCATGCTGACTCTGACCGGATTCATGGTGCTCGTTACCGGCCTGGTGGGGCAGATGGGTAACTTCTCCCTGCTGCTGGTGGCAGCCTTCTTCCTGGGTATTGGCGGTTCTATCTTCGCGGTGGGCATCCCCTTCGCTGCGGCCTGGTTTGAACCCCACCGCAAGGGCCTAGCCACCGGTATTTTCGGCATGGGTATGGTCGGTACCGCCTGCGCTGCCTTCTTTAACCCCCGTATGCTGGCTGCCTTCGGCTACTTTCCCACCCACGTCATTATGAGCTGCGTCGCCCTGACCTACGCCGTCATCGTCTGGCTCTTTATCCGTGACTCACCCGTTATGAAGGCCCGCACCCCCGAGCCAGTTCTACCCAAGATTCTGGCTGTGTCTAAGAAGCTGGTCACCTGGCAGCTCTGCTTCATCTACGCTGTGGTCTTCGGTGCCTTCGTAGCTTTCTCGAACTTCCTCTCTACCTACATGCAGAACATCTACGGCTACGAGGCCGTTGCCGGCGGTACTTTTGCGGCAATGTTCGCGGCCTGCGCCGTGCTGGCCCGCCCCTTCGGCGGGGTCGCAGCCGATAAGTTCGGCGGCAAGCTCACCACCCTCATCGTTTTCGTTGCTATGACCGTGCTGGCCATCTGCATCGCCTTTGAGCCTGAGAGCACCACCGTGAACACCCTGATTCACGTGGTCATGGCTCTCTTTGTGGGCTTCGGTACCGGCACCATCTACGGCTGGCTGGGCAAGGTCGTTCGCCCGCAGGACACCGGCACCGTATCGGGCCTGGTCTCGGCAGCCGGTGGCCTGGGCGGCTACTTCCCGCCCCTAATCATGGGCGCTGCCTACACCGCCTTCGGCAACTATTTCTGGGGCGTGCTGGCTCTGGCTTCTACCTGCGTGATTTCTATTCTGGTTTCCCTCTGGATGGCCTCAGACAAGAAGCCTGCCCGCGCCGCCTAAGCTCGGCTTGGCACTCCCCGTTCAGGGAGATTTCCGGACGCCCGCGCCCCGCTTTCCTGCCCTTGGGCAGGGGCGGGGCGCGGTTGCGTCCGCCCCGTAAAATCGACTTTTCCACCCCAAAAGTCTCTCGTGTGGTGCTTTGGGTGTAAGGTATGGCACAATAAGGGTTGTTACAACTAAAACGCCGTTACAACTGGTGCGGGAGAGACCGTACATGCTCGAGGTTGAGGGACCACGGGCACCGGCGCCGAAGGAGCAAACCCTCCCCGGGAAACTCTCAGGCACATGTACCGCTCAGTTAGGCAACTCTGGAGAGGGGCGTTAAACCCCCACCGAAGGGGCAAAATTCGCGCCCGCTACCAAGCGTGATGGGTAGCTGCGAACCAAAACTCTCAGGTTTTAACAGAGCGGGGAGGGCACCACCACAGGGCACCCCTGTGGGCAGGTTTACCCTCTACCCCTGGAGAGTTTCATGTCATTCATCGACCGCCACCTTGGCCCCCGTTCAAACGACCAAGAAACCATGCTCTCGGTGCTGGGCTACGACAGCCTCGGCGCCCTCATCAACGAGGTCATCCCTTCCAATATTCGCCTAGAGGGCGACCTCAACCTGCCCGCCCCCCTGTCCGAGCTTGAGGCCCAGAACAAGATTGCCTCCTACGCCGCCCAGAACCAGGTCAAGCACCAGATGATCGGTGCAGGCTACTACGACGCCATCACCCCGGCTGTGATTCGCCGCAATATTCTTGAAAACCCGGGCTGGTACACCTCCTACACCCCCTATCAGCCCGAAATCTCCCAGGGTCGTCTCGAAGCACTACTAAACTTCCAGAACACCGTGATGGAACTGACCGGCCTGCCCATCGCTAACGCCTCCCTGCTCGATGAGGCAACCGCCGTTGCTGAGGCCGCCGTCATGATGCACCGGGCCAACCGCAAGGTCAAGAACGGCTTCTTCGCTATTGACTCCCGTGCCCTGCCCCAGACCCTCTCGGTTGTCCGCGGCCGCGCTGAAGCCCTGGGCATTCCTTTTGTGATTACCGACTTTGCCGATGGCCTGCCCGAGGGCGACCTTTACGGCGTCATTATCTCCAACCCCGGCCACGACGGCGAAGTGCGCGACATTGAGCCGGTCATCAAGGCCGCCAAGGACCGCGGCGCCCTGGTCACCGTCATCGCCGACCTGCTAGCCCAGACCCTGCTGACCGCCCCCGGCCACCAGGGCGCTGACATCGCTGTTGGCTCCTCCCAGCGCTTTGGCCTGCCCTTCTGGTACGGCGGCCCGCATGCAGCTTTCATGGCTGTCTCTAAGGGCATGGAACGTAACCTGCCCGGCCGTCTGGTGGGTGTTTCCCAGGACGCCTTCGGCAAGCCCGCCTACCGCCTGGCCCTGCAGACCCGCGAGCAGCACATCCGCCGCGAAAAGGCTACCTCAAACATTTGTACCGCCCAGGCCCTGCTGGCTATCGCCGCCGGTGCCTACGCCGTCTACCACGGCCCTGAAGGCCTTCGTGCTATCGCGGGTCGCCTGCACGATAATGCCGCCCGCATCGCCGCCGCTGGTACCGCAGCCGGCCTGAAGCTGGTCCACGAGACCTTCTTCGACACCGTTGCCTTTGAGGCCGAAGGACGCGCCGACGAGCTGGTTGCCAAGGCCCTGGACGCCGGTATCAACGTCCGTAAAATCTCAGCAGACCGTATCTCCATCTCCGTGGGCGAGTCCCACACCGATGAGGTGCTGGAAGCCCTGGCAGCTGCCCTGGGCGGTGAACTGGGGGAGACCGACGCCTACGAGCTGCCCGAGACCCTCCTGCGCACCGACGATTACATGACCCACCCGGTCTTCCACCTCTACCGCTCTGAGACCTCCATGATGCGCTACCTGCGCTCCCTCTCAGACAAGGACCTGGCCCTGGACCGCACCATGATTCCCCTGGGCTCCTGCACCATGAAGCTGAACGCAGCAGCCGAGATGGAACCCATCTCCTGGCCCGAGTTCGCCTCCATCCACCCCAACGTGCCTGCCGACCAGGCTGCCGGCTGGAAGGCCCTGATTGATGAGCTCTCAGCCTGGCTGGTGGAAATTACCGGCTACGACGCTATCTCCCTGCAACCCAACTCCGGTGCGTCCGGCGAGTACGCTGGCCTGCGTGCTATCCGCGCCTACCACGAGGCTAACGGCGATACCCAGCGCACCGTCGTCCTGATTCCCATGAGCGCCCACGGCACCAACGCCGCCTCCGCCGCCCTGGCAGGTTTGTCCGTCGCCGGTGTAGCAACCGCCCCCGACGGCTCCATCGACGTTGAAGACCTCAAGGCCAAGATTGAAAAGTACGGTGACACCATCGCCGGCATCATGATTACCTACCCCTCCACCCACGGTGTCTTTGAGGAGCAGGTTGTTGAGGTCTGCCAGCTGGTGCATGACGCCGGTGGCCAGGTTTACGTAGACGGCGCCAACCTCAACGCCCAGATGGGTCTGGCCCAGCCCGGCAAGTTTGGTGGCGACGTCTCCCACCTGAACCTGCACAAAACCTTCGCCATCCCCCACGGCGGTGGTGGCCCCGGCGTCGGCCCCGTTGCTGTCGGCGCCCACCTCGAGAAGTACCTGCCCGGTAACGGCTTCGAGGCGGACGCCGAAGGCAAGCTGGCAGATGCACCCCTGCCCATCTCCCAGGCTATGTTTGGTTCTGCCGGTGTGCTCCCCATCTCCTGGATGTACATCGCTATGACCGGTGCTGAGGGCCTGCGCGCTTCCTCGGAGACCGCCATCCTCTCGGCCAACTACATCGCCAAGAAACTGGGCTCCCTCTATCCCGTGCTCTACGCGGGTGAAACCGGCCTGGTGGCCCACGAGTGCATCCTGGATCTGCGCGAGCTGACCGCGGCGTCCGGAATCACCGCCGAGGACGTCTGCAAGCGCCTCATGGACTACGGCTTCCACGCCCCCACCCTGGCCTTCCCCGTGCCCGGCACCCTCATGGTTGAGCCCACCGAGTCAGAGTCCCTGGCAGAGCTGGACCGCTTCATCGAGGCAATGACCAACATCCACGCTGAAATTCAGGAAGTCATCGACGGCAAGGTCAGCGCCGAGGAATCCGTGCTCCGCAACGCCCCGCACACCGCCGAGGTCGTCACCGCCGACGAGTGGACTCGCCCCTACCCCCGCTCCCAGGCAGCCTACCCCGTCCACGAGCTGCGCCTGAACAAGTACTTCACCCCCGTGGGCCGTATCGACGGAGCAGGCGGCGACCGCAACTTTGTCTGCGAATGTCCGCCCATGGAAGCCTTCGACCTCGAAGTCCACAGCGCCTAAGGCGAGAAAGGTCTAACCCCTATGTCACCCCAGAAAACTGCCCTCTACCAGGTCCACGCAGACCTGGGCGCCGCCTTCACCGACTTCGGCGGCTGGGACATGCCCCTCAAGTACACTAACGACGTTGAAGAGCACAAGGCTGTGCGCTCAGCTGCCGGTCTCTTCGACCTCTCCCACATGGGCGAATTCCGCGTCACCGGCCCCGACGCCGGTGCCTTCCTGGACTACGCCCTGCTCTCCAACATGTCGATTCTCAAGGTGGGCAAGGCCAAGTACTCCCTGCTTCTGGCTGAGGACGGCGGCGTCATCGACGACCTGATTACCTACCGCCTGGGCGAAGAAGAGTTCCTGGTCATTCCCAACGCCGCTAACGTGGCAGCCGACTACGAGGCCATGAGCGCCCGTACCTCAGGCTTCGACGTGCAGCTGGTGAACGAGACCGACCAGACCTCCCTGGTTGCGGTTCAGGGCCCTACCTCAGAGGCCATCCTGCTCGACATGGACCCCTCCGACGCCGAGACCATCACCTCCATGGGCTACTACGCAGCTGCCCCCATCCGCTTCGGCGATATTGAGGCCCTGCTGGCTCGCACCGGCTACACCGGTGAGGACGGCTTCGAAATCTATGTCGCTAACGAGGACGCCGCCAAGCTCTGGGCTCTGGCCGCCGAGCGCGGCGAGAAGCACGGGGCTATTCCCGCAGGCCTCGCAGCCCGTGACTCCCTGCGCCTTGAAGCCGGTATGCCCCTCTACGGCCACGAACTGGGGCGCGACATTACCCCCTTCGAGTCGGGCATGGGCAAGCTGGTTGAGATCGCCCTGACCAAGAAGTCCGCCAACTTCGTGGGTAAGGACGCCCTGGTCCAGCTCTCTGAGCAGACCCCGGCTCGTTCCCTGGTCGGCCTCAAGGCCCAGGGCAAGCGCCCCGGCCGGGCGGGCTCCAAGCTGGTAGACGAGAATGGCACCGAGATCGGTGAGATTACTTCGGGTATTCCTTCACCCACCCTGGGCTACCCCGTTGCTATGGCTCTACTGGCCACCGAGCACGCTACCGCAGGTGCGACCGTCAACGTCGATATCCGTGGTAAGGTTGCTCCCTTCGACATCGTCGAGCTGCCTTTCTACAAGCGCGAGAAATAAGCCGCTTAGCGCGCCCCTTTTTAGAACCCTGTGCTACCGTTACCCCGCCACGATCGGTCGGAAGCCGGTTGGTAGCACAGGGTTCTTTCTGACCTAGGACCCCTTGACACCCCGAAGGAATATCACCTATGGACCTCAACGACGCCCCCGACTACCTTTCTGATCCGCCCCATTCAGAAGCGCAGACCAAAGCAGAAGCCCTGGACTATGACATCTCTGTCTTCGAGATGTTCTCCATCGGTATTGGCCCCTCCAGCTCCCATACCGTGGGCCCGATGCGAGCCACCAATCGGTTCATCGCCGAACTGATTGACGTAGGCACACTCAAGGACGTCACCCGGGTCCATATCGACCTCTACGGCTCTCTAGCAGCCACCGGCGCCGGGCACGGTACCATGAGCGCAGCCATTAAGGGGCTGGCAGGCTTCGTGCCCGAAACCATCGATATCGCCGCGGCCGAGGCCCTCATGGACCGCAACCAGGTAGACGGCACCCTGCCCCTGGCAGGCTACCCCTCAGCTGCCTTTGAGTCCGGCGCCCCCGGCCCCGAGGCAACCAAAGTGAGCGGGCCCGTCCTTTCCTACAAGGAAGCCGATATCACCCTGCGTCCGCTCACGGTGCTGCCCCGCCACACCAACGGTATTAAGGTCACCGCCTACGCGGGGGAGAGCGTGCTGCTGGAGCGCACCTACTTCTCTATCGGTGGCGGTTTCATCGTTGAAGAACACGAAGAATCTTCAGGCTCCACCGGGCTCTCCAGGGCTCCCTACCCCTTTGGGTCGGGCGAAGAGCTGCTGGACATGGCCAACAGCGCGGGGCTTTCCATCGCCCAGCTCAAGATGGAAAACGAAAAGACCGAACGCAGCGAGAGCGAAGTGCGCGCCGGAATCCTGCATATTCGGCAGGTCATGAAGGAATGTATTGGCTCCTCCCTGGAACGCATGGGCTACCTGCCCGGCCCCCTCAAGGTACGCTGCCGCGCTGGCCAGTGGCACCGCGACCTGCTGGCAGAAGACCCCAAGAAGTCCCCCGAGTTTGCTATCGACTGGGTTAACCTGATCGCCCTAGCCGTTAACGAAGAAAACGCCTTTGGCGGGCGTATCGTCACCGCCCCGACCAATGGGGCATCCGGCATTATCCCGGCCGTGCTGCACTACGCCCTCAACTACGTGCCCTCAGTGCGCCACCGCGGCCAAAAGGTCATTGATGACGCCGTGGTTGACTTCTTCCTAGCTGCCGCCTCCATCGGAGCCCTCTACAAGAAGCGGGCCTCCATCTCTGGTGCTGAGGTGGGCTGCCAGGGTGAGGTGGGCACCGCCTCGTCCATGGCGGCAGCCGGTCTTGCCCAGGTTATGGGCGGTACCAACGAGCAGGTAGAAAACGCCGCCGAAATCGCCATGGAGCACAACCTTGGCCTAACCTGCGACCCCGTCGGTGGGCTGGTACAAATTCCCTGCATTGAGCGCAACGCTATGGCAGCTTCCAACGCCGTTACCGCCGCCAAGATGGCCCTGCGCGGGGACGGCCAACACCGCGTTTCTCTGGATCAGGTCATCGAAACCATGCGCCAGACCGGCGAAGATATGTCGCACCGCTACAAGGAAACCTCTATGGGTGGTCTGGCCGTCAACGTGGTGGAGTGCTAGCCGGAGTTTGCAAAAGTCGCAGGGATTGGGTATAGACAGCGCAAATGTTTTGCTGTAGCATGATTATTTGCGCTTCCCTAATCTTCTGTGCCTTCATATAGCGGTGGGCAGGTTGTAACAGGTTTTAAGTACGCCCCAGTACCCCGAACATCAATCTAGCCACTATCCCAGCACGGCACAGGTGCTATGACAGGCTAGTTTGCCTTTTCAACGGGTCCTTGAGTGTACCGCCCCTGGTGGGGGAGCGGGTACGAACAGACATGTCTGTGGAAGGATCCAATCTTGGTCGCCTCGAGCACCTCTCATACTGAAGCCGCTAACGGCGTAGGTTCGCAGCGCCGAATCTCATTCGCAAAAATTGCTGAGCCCCTGCAGGTTCCCAACCTGCTCGCGCTCCAGCTCGACAGCTTTGATCAGCTCGTCGGTAACGAACGCTGGGCAGCTAAAGCAGCTGTAGCAGCAGAAACCGGCGATACCTCCGTCAGCCAGACCTCAGGTCTTGCCGACATCTTCGAAGAAATCTCCCCGATCGAAGATTTCCAGGGCACCATGTCCCTGTCCTTCTCCGATCCCGAATTCGCCGACCCCAAGTACACCATGGAAGAGTGCAAGGATCGCGACGCGACCTACGCAGCTCCCCTGTACGTCAAGGCCGAATTCATGAACAACAACACGGGCGAAATCAAGCAGCAGACCGTGTTCATGGGTGACTTCCCCCTGATGACCGAATCCGGCACCTTCGTCATCAACGGCTCCGAGCGCGTCGTTGTTTCCCAGCTGGTTCGTTCACCCGGCGCCTACTTCGAAAAGACCGCCGACCGCACCTCCGATAAGGACATCTACACCGCGAAGATCATCCCTTCCCGCGGTGCCTGGTTCGAACTCGAAATCGACAAGCGCGACCAGGTCGGCGTCCGTCTGGACCGCCGCCGCAAGCAGTCTGTCACCACCCTGCTCAAGGCCCTGGGCTGGAGCGAAGCCAAGATTCTGGCTGAATTCGGTGAATTCGACTCCATCCGCGCCACCCTCGAGAAGGACACCGTCCAGACTCGTGAAGAGGCCCTGCTTGACATCTACCGCAAGCTACGCCCGGGCGAACCCCCCACGGTTGACGCTGCCCAGAACCTGCTGGACAACATGTACTTCACCCCCCGCCGCTACGACCTGGCAAAGGTCGGCCGCTATAAGGTGAACCGTAAGCTGGGTATCGACACCCCCGTCAACGACCCCTCAGCTTCTGTACTGTCCCAGGACGACATCGCAGCGATGATCCGTTACCTGGTTACCCTGCACGCAGGTGGCACCAGCATCAAGGGCGTCCGTGACGGCCAGGAAGTTGACATCCGCGTTGACGTTGACGACATCGACCACTTCGGCAACCGCCGCATCCGCGCCGTGGGCGAACTGATCGAAAACCAGATTCGCACCGGTCTGTCCCGTATGGAGCGCGTTGTCCGCGAGCGTATGACCACCCAGGACGTCGAGGCTATCACCCCTCAGACCCTGATCAACATCCGCCCGGTCGTTGCCTCCATCAAGGAATTCTTCGGCACCTCCCAGCTCTCCCAGTTCATGGACCAGAACAACCCGCTGGCTGGTCTGACCCACAAGCGTCGTCTCAACGCGCTGGGCCCCGGCGGTCTCTCCCGTGACCGCGCAGGCATGGAAGTGCGAGACGTGCACCCCTCCCACTACGGCCGTATGTGCCCCATCGAAACCCCTGAAGGCCCCAACATCGGTCTGATCGGCTCGCTGGCAACCTACGCCCGCATCAACCCCTTCGGTTTCATCGAGACCCCCTACCGTATCGTCAAGAACGGCAAGGTCACCGACGAGGTCAAGTACCTCACCGCCGATGACGAAAAAGGCAACACCATCGCTCAGGCCAACGCGCCCCTGAACGCAGACATGACCTTCGCTGAAGAGCAGGTTCTCTGCCGTGCAGGCGACGGCTCAGGCGAAGCAGTGCTGGTAGACGCCGGTGAAATTGAGTTCATGGACGTCTCCCCCCGCCAGATGGTGTCTGTGGCAACCGCCCTGATTCCCTACCTGGAACACGACGACGCTAACCGAGCACTGATGGGTGCTAACATGCAGCGTCAGGCTGTGCCCCTGCTCGAATCAGAGGCACCCGTCGTTGGTACCGGTATGGAACGCTACGCGGCTCTTGACTCCGGTGACTCCGTTGTCGCTAAGAAGGCCGGTGTGGTCTCCGAGGTCTCCGCTGACCTGGTTGTCGTCCGCAACGACGATGGCACCGCTACCTCCTACCCCATCCTCAAGTTCCAGCGCTCCAACCCCGGTAACTGCTACAACCACCGCGTTGTTGTTAAGGTGGGCGACCGCGTTGAAGAGCGCAGCCTGATTGCTGACGGCCCCTCAACCGACAAGGGCGAACTGGCACTCGGTAAGAACCTGCTCGTGGCCTACATGTCATGGGAAGGCTTCAACTTCGAGGACGGCATCATCCTGTCCCAGCGCATGATCTCCGACGACGTGCTCACCTCAATCCACATTGAAGAGCACGAAATCGACGCCCGCGACACCAAGCTGGGCGCCGAAGAGATCACCCGCGACATCCCCAACGTCTCCGAAGAGGTGCTCTCAGCCCTCGACGAGCGCGGCATCATCCACATCGGTGCCGAGGTTGAGGCCGGCGACATCCTGGTCGGTAAGGTCACCCCCAAGGGCGAAACCGAACTGACCCCCGAAGAGCGCCTGCTGCGCGCCATCTTCGGTGAGAAGTCCCGCGAAGTCCGTGACACCTCACTCAAGGTTCCCCACGGCGAGTCCGGTACCGTTATCGGCGTCCGCATCTTCGACCGCGAAAACGACGACGAAGACCTGCCCAGCGGCGTCAACCAGCTGGTCCGCGTCTACGTTGCCCAGAAGCGCAAGATCACCGTCGGCGATAAGCTGGCAGGCCGCCACGGTAACAAGGGTGTTATTACCAAGATCCTCCCCATCGAGGACATGCCCTTCATGGAAGACGGCACACCCGTCGACATCATCCTCAACCCGCTGGGCGTTCCCGGTCGTATGAACATCGGTCAGGTACTCGAAGTTCACACCGGCTGGCTGGCCAAGCAGGGCTGGAAGATCGAGGGCAACCCCGCCTGGCTCGACAAGCTCCACAACTTCCCCAAGGAAACCGGCCCCACCAACGTCGCAACCCCCGTGTTCGACGGTGCCGGTGAAGAGGAACTGTTCGAGCTGCTGGACCACGCTAACCCCAACCGCGACGGCGACCGCCTGATCAACCGCTCAGGTAAGGCCCGCCTGCTCGATGGCCGCTCCGGCGAGCCCTTCCCCGAGCCGGTATCCGTTGGCTACCAGTACATCCTGAAGCTGCACCACCTTGTCGACGACAAGATCCACGCACGCTCCACCGGCCCCTACTCCATGATCACCCAGCAGCCCCTGGGCGGTAAGGCCCAGTTCGGTGGCCAGCGCTTCGGTGAAATGGAAGTGTGGGCACTGGAAGCATACGGTGCCGCCTACACCCTGCAGGAAATCCTAACCGTCAAGTCTGACGACGTTCACGGCCGCGTGAAGGTCTACGAAGCCATCGTTAAGGGCGAGAACATCCCCGAACCCGGTGTGCCCGAGTCCTTCAAGGTCTTGATCAAGGAAATGCAGTCCCTCTGCCTGAACGTTGAGGTCCTCTCAACCGACGGTAAGACCATCGAAATGCGCGATGTAGAAGACGAAGGCTTCCGAGCAGCAGATGACCTGGGCATTGACCTGTCCCACGCAGAGCCCAGCTCTGTCGAAGAGGTCTAAACCCTCCCATCTGTTCGAACAAGACTTCAAAACACTAGGAAAGAGATAAGGACCAAATGTCCAACGAATCTTCACTTGGTTTGATGCGTATTGGCCTGGCGACCTCCCAGAACATCCTGGACTGGTCGTACGGCGAGGTTAAGAAGCCCGAAACCATCAACTACCGAACCCTGAAGCCCGAGAAGGAAGGCCTCTTCGACGAGCGCATCTTCGGCCCTACCCGCGACTGGGAATGCTACTGCGGTAAGTACAAGCGCGTACGCTTCAAGGGCATCATCTGTGAGCGCTGTGGCGTAGAGGTAACCCGTGCCAAGGTGCGCCGCGAGCGCATGGGCCACATCGAGCTGGCAGCTCCCGTGACCCACATCTGGTACTTCAAGGGCGTGCCCTCACGTCTGGGCTACCTGCTTGACCTGGCTCCCAAGGACCTGGAAAAGATCATCTACTTCGCCGCCTACATGATTACCCATGTGGACGAAGAAGCCCGCCACGAGGACCTGCCCAACCTGCAGGCCGCCCACGACCGCGACAAGAAGGTCCTGCAAGACCAGCTCGCAGCCGACATCAACCTGATCGCCCGCGAAACCGAAGAGGAACTCGCCAAGATCGAGGCTGACGGTGGCAAGGCTGCCGAAAAGCGCAAGCTGCGTGACGCAGCCGAGCGCCAGATGGCGTCCGTCCGCAAGAACGCAGAACGCGAAATCGAGCAGCTCGACCGCATCTGGGACCGCTTCAAGAACCTCAAGGTCGCTGACCTTGAAGGCGACGAAGCCCTCTACCGCGGCATGGTCGACAAGTACGGCATGTACTTCGAAGGCTCCATGGGTGCAGAAGCTATCAAGAAGCGTCTTGAGAACTTCGACATGGAAGCTGAAGCAGAGGCCCTCAAGGACATCATCCAGACCGGCAAGGGCCAGAAGAAGACCCGCGCCCTCAAGCGTCTGAAGGTTGTCAACGCCTTCCTGACCACCGACAACTCACCGCTCGGTATGGTACTGGACTACGTTCCCGTCATCCCGCCGGAACTGCGCCCCATGGTGCAGCTCGACGGTGGCCGCTTCGCGACCTCCGACCTGAACGACCTCTACCGTCGCGTCATCAACCGCAACAACCGCCTCAAGCGTCTGCTGGAACTCGGTGCCCCCGAGATCATCGTGAACAACGAAAAGCGCATGCTGCAGGAAGCTGTTGACTCCCTCTTCGACAACGGCCGTCGCGGCCGCCCCGTCACCGGCCCCGGTAACCGCCCCCTGAAGTCACTCTCTGACATGCTCAAGGGTAAGCAGGGCCGCTTCCGCCAGAACCTGCTCGGTAAGCGCGTTGACTACTCGGGTCGTTCCGTTATCGTCGGTGGCCCCACCCTGCAGATGCACCAGTGTGGTCTGCCCAAGCAGATGGCTCTGGAGCTCTTCAAGCCCTTCGTCATGAAGCGACTGGTTGACCTCAACCACGCCCAGAACATCAAGTCTGCAAAGCGCATGGTCGAGCGTTTCCGCCCCCAGGTGTGGGACGTTCTCGAAGAGATCATCACCGAGCACCCCGTGCTGCTGAACCGCGCACCCACCCTGCACCGCCTGGGTATTCAGGCCTTCGAACCCCAGCTGGTCGAAGGTAAGGCTATCCAGCTGCACCCCCTGGTCTGTTCAGCATTCAACGCTGACTTCGACGGCGACCAGATGGCAGTCCACCTGCCCCTGTCACCCGAGGCTCAGGCCGAGGCCCGCATCCTCATGCTGTCCTCCAACAACATCCTGAAGCCCTCAGACGGCCGCCCCGTTGCGGTCCCTGACCAGGACATGATCATCGGTCTCTTCCACCTGACCACCGCCCGTGACGGTGAGAAGAACGAAGGCCGCCTGTTCTCGTCCTACGCAGAAGCCATTATGGCTATGGACCGCCACGAGATTGAGCTCTACACCAAGGTCAAGATCGTGCTGGACGACTTCGTACCCTACGAGGGCTGGGAAGCCCCCGAAGGCTACGAGCCCGGTCAGCCCGTCCTGGTAGAAACCACCGTCGGTCAGGTTATCTTCAACGAGACCCTGCCCGCCGACTACCCCTGGTACACCGGCGTTGCCGACAAGAAGTCCCTGGGTGCCCTCATCAATGACCTTGCTGAGAAGTACCCCATGCACGTGGTAGCCAAGACCCTTGACGCGCTCAAGAACACCGGCTTCTACTACGCTTCACGCTCAGGTGTGACCGTTGCGGTTTCCGATATCGCAGCGCCCCCCACCAAGCCCGCCATTATGGAAGGCTACGAGGAGCAGGCAGCCAACATCGAATCCCAGTTCGCCATGGGTCTGATCGACGACGTCGAACGCCGTACCGAACTGATCGATATTTGGACCAAGGCAACCGACGAGGTCGCCGAGGCCATGAAGGAAAACCTGGCTGAGAAGAATACCACCATTAACCGCATGGTCACCTCGGGTGCACGCGGTAACTGGATGCAGGTTCGTCAGATTGCAGGTATCCGTGGTCTGGTGTCTAACACCAAGGGTGAGATTATGCCCCGCCCGATTAAGTCTTCCTACCGTGAAGGCCTGTCGGTTCTGGAGTACTTCATCGCAACCCACGGTGCTCGTAAGGGTCTGGCAGATACCGCGCTGCGTACCGCAAACTCCGGTTACCTGACCCGTCGTCTGGTCGACGTTTCTCAGGACGTCATCGTGCGCGAGCACGACTGTGGCACCCGCCGCGGCCTGACCCTGCCCCTGATCGAGAAGGACGCCGCTGGCAACGTCTCCCTGCACGAGAACGTCGAGTCTTCAATCCACGGCCGCGCCCTGGCTGTTGATGTTGTGGCTGAAGACGGCACCGTACTGGCTGCTGCTGGCGCTGACGTCTCAGATATCGTCATTGACGACCTGTTCAAGGCCGGTATCGAAGAGGTTCGCGTCCGCTCCGTCCTGACCTGTGAGTCAGCAGTTGGTGTTTGTGCCCTCTGCTACGGCCGTTCCATGGCCTCTGGCAACCTGGTCGACATCGGTGAGGCCGTCGGTATTATCGCGGCTCAGTCCATTGGTGAGCCCGGTACCCAGCTGACCATGCGTACCTTCCACACCGGTGGTGTCGCATCGGCTGACGATATTACCCAGGGTCTGCCCCGTATTCAGGAGCTCTTCGAGGCCCGCACCCCCAAGGGTGTTGCCCCGATTTCTGAGGTCACCGGTCGCGTCACCATCGAGGACACCGACAAGTCCCTCAAGGTTGTTGTCACCCCCGATAACGGCGATGACCCGGTTGCTTACCCCGTGCTGCGTCGTGCCCGCCTGGAAGTTGCCGAAGGTGACCACATCACCGTCGGTACCCAGCTGGTTGCCGGTGCTGTTGACCCCAAGGAGATCCTGCGTATTCGTGGTCCCCGTGAGGCTCAGAAGCACCTGGTGGACGAGGTCCAGGGCGTCTACCGCTCCCAGGGTGTAGGCATCCACGACAAGCACGTTGAGGTTATCGTCCGCCAGATGCTGCGCCGTATCACCGTCATCGACTCCGGTGAGACCAACCTGCTCCCCGGTGAGCTGGTTGAGAACATCGCCTTCCAGAACGCCAACCGTGCGGCTCTGGCTGAGGGGAAGCGCCCTGCCTCAGGTCGCCCCGAGATGATGGGTATTACCAAGGCGTCACTGGCTACCGAGTCCTGGCTGTCTGCTGCGTCCTTCCAGGAAACCACTCGCGTCCTTACCCAGGCTGCGATGGAAGGTAAGGAAGACCCGCTGGTCGGCCTCAAGGAAAACGTCATCATCGGTAAGCTCATCCCCGCCGGTACTGGCCTTGCCATGTACAACGACATCGAGGTTGAGCCCACCGACGAGGCTCGCGAGGCTCTGTTTGCTCAGACCGCAACTCCCTACAATGATTTCAGCTACGCCGAGACCAACGAGGGTGCTATCAGCCCCGAGTTCCAGGCTATTCCGCTGGATGACTACGAGTTCGGTAAGTAAACCGGCTGCCATTTCCCTGGCATAGGTAAGGCCCTTCCCCGCGTATCTGCGGGGGAGGGCCTTCCTCGTATGTGGGTTCCGGGCCTGTGCCGTGTTGCCTAGGTGAGCTGGTTGCCCTGGGCTTTGAGAAGCTGTTCGAAGTGGGTTAGGAGTTCTGCTCGGTTGGGGCTGAGGCCGGTGATGAGCTCGAAGGCGTCGGCTGCCTGGCCGACCGCCATGAGCCCGCCGGGGAGTACTCGGCAGCCTATAGAACGAGCCTTCTGTATGAGCGGGGTGTTTTGGGGCAGGTAGATGACGTCAAAGACCCAGAGGCCCGAGTGGAGGTAGTCCAGGGGTAGGGGAGTGCCGGGGTGGTGGTGCATACCGATGGGCGTGGCGTTGACTAGGCCGGTTGAGGTGGCAAGGGCTTTGGCAAGCTCGGCTTCGGCGACGGCGCGGACGGTTGCGCCCGGGTAGAGTGTGGCCAGCTGCTGGGCTTTAGCGGAGGACCTTTCAATATCGACATCAAATAGATTGAGCGTTCTAGTTCCTAAACTGAGCAGGGCATCTGCGGTGGCAGAGCCCGCCCCGCCGATACCCAGCTGGGTGACGGTTGCCAAATCCTCAGGAGCCGGGGCCAGCCCCTGGGTTAGGGCAGAAGCAAAGCCACTCACGTCGGTATTGTGCCCGATGAGCTTACCTTCCCGCGCTACCACCGTATTGACAGCCCCTAGCCGGGCTGCGGCGTCCGACACCTCATCCAGGTGCTCCAGAACGGCCTGCTTATAGGGGAAGGTGATATTGAAAGCGTTAAAACCAAAATCAAAGCCCCATCGCAGCAGATCTCCCACGGGCAGCACACCGGCTGCTCGCGCCCCAGGCCCCAGAGCATCAAGATCAACGGGGCGGTAGAGATAGCGTACACCTGCCCGGTCTGCTGCGAACTCGTGCAGGGGCGGAGTAAGAGAGGCCGTGATACCGCTACCTAGCAGGCCGACCAGGTAAGACTCGTTGGGGGTGCTCACTCGTGCTGTCCTTTGTGTGGGGTTAAAGTTCTTCCGTTGTACCACGAATGAAGGGACAAAACACAGCTAGCTAGAAGAGCCTCCGGTCGATAGGCTTATGTGAGCACACACGGGCGGGTATAAACCCGCCTATCTTTTCGCACATCTTGAGGGTTGAATGAAACTATCACGACATGTAGGGGTCAAGCTCGGCGTCTTTGGGGCTGCCCTATCGTTAGCGGCTGGAGCCTATCTGATCCCGTCCCAGGCCGACGTTGAGCTGACACCGGCGGGCGTCAACGCCCAGAATCTGGCCCAGCTGGTGAACTCCACCCAGCCCACCGCTGCTAACCCCTACCTGGTAGGGGCGGGCGTTGCCGATATCACCGGTGAGGTCGCCGAGGTAGCCTTCGTGGGCTACGGTACCGATGCCCAGAAGGGCTCGGGTATTCATACCCGCCAGTACGCCCGCGCCTTCGTGGTCATTGACCCTGCTAGCGGCTCCCGCAACCTGATTGTGGTACTCGATGCTCTGAGCGCCTGGAATAGCATTCGCGCTGAACTGGTGAACCGTATTCAGGCCGAACTCGGCCCCGAGTTCACCGAAGCGAACATTATGATTACAGCCTCCCACAGCCACGCTACCCCCGGCGGCGTGAGCAAGGACGTGCTCTACAACCTGGCAACCCTGGGCTTCAACGAACCCACCTTCAACAACCAGGTCAATGGGTCTATGCAGGCTATCCGCGAGGCCCTGGCCGACCTGGCCCCCGGCAACGTGACGGTCTCCAGCAGCCAGCTCACCGGTGTGGGCGTCAACCGCTCGGCGGTAGCCCTGGAGCAAGACCCGGCCAACCTCACCGACGAACTCATCAACGGGGTAGACCCCACCAGCACCACCTTCCGTTTTGAGCACGACGGGGTGACCCGCGCCGTCCTGAACTGGTTCGCTATTCACCCCACTTCTCTGACCAACCAGAACACCCTGGTCTCCTCAGACAACAAGGGTTATGCCCAGTACCTGCTCGAAACCGTAGACCACGGGGTCAACCTGAACGCGGGCGCTGAAGATGACGCTTTCATCGCGGCCTTTGCTAACAGCAACACCGGTGACGTCTCGCCCAACACCATGCTGCAGCCGGGTATGGGCCCCACCAACGACATGTTCACCAACCTTGAGATTCAGGGAACCAAGCAGGCGGACGCCGTCCGCACCCAGCTAGCAAGCGCAGGTACTCCAGTGGGGCAGGGCCTGGACTCCCGCATCACCTACGTGGACTTCTCCAAGGTGCAGGTGGACGCCCGGTGGACGGGCACCGGCTACGCGGGCTCTACCTGTAATGCCTCGCTGGGTGCCCCCTTTGCCGCCGGTAGCGTGGAGGATGGCCCCGGTGCAGCCGGCTTCAATGAGGGAGTTAACGCCAATAAGGTCTGGAGCGACTTCAACTGGCTGGCCTACAGCTCGTCCGCTGATCTAACCGCCTGCCAGTACCCCAAGGCCAACCTGCTAGCCGTCCACGAGAAAGTGCAGCAGAAGCTACCCGTGCAGGTGATGCGCTTTGGCAACTACTACCTACTGGGTATGCCCGGTGAACACAACGGGGCCGTGGGCGTACAGTACCGCCAGGATATGGCAGCCCTGCTGGGCGTTGACGAGTCGCAGATTATCGTGCAGGGCTACACCAACGCCTACAGCCACTATGTGACGACTCCGCAGGAATACGTTTCGCAGCAGTACGAGGGTGGGGCCACCGTATTCGGTATCAATACCATGGGGGCCTTCCGCCAGACCCTCAATACCGTTGCGACCTCTCTGCGAGACGGCACCGAGCTGCCCCTGGGTGATAAGCCGACTGTACGCACCCCCATGAAGAGCGCTGTGGGCAAGGTCTGGTACGACCTGCCCGGCGCTGGCCACTACTACGGTAAGGTGCTCACCCAGCCCGCCAACACGGCCCGGGGTGCAACCGTCAGCGCCCTCTTTGTGGGAGCCCACCCCAACAATGACCAGCAGCTGAACTCCAGCTACCTTGAAGTTCAGCGTCTAGAGGGTAACCAGTGGGTGACCGTCGCCGGTGATAACGACCCGGCCACCCGCTTCCGCTGGAAGCGGCACCTGGCAGCCCAGTCCCGCGTAACCATCGAATGGCAGATCCCTGCCGATGCGGTTCCCGGTACCTACCGAATCCTTTACCACGGGGATTCCAAGAACGGGGTCGGCACCATCACCCCCTTCACCGGAGCAACCCAGAACTTCACCGTCAGCTAAGCGCGTAGGTTCTTTCAGGATGCGGACGCAGCCCCCTCCCCGGGTAGGGGAGGGGCCTGCGTCCTTGCTCTTTAAAAGCCTTAAGTGCCTGACATCACTCCGATTAAAGGGCTTAAAGCTGCCCCCAGAGCATACAGGGGGTAGATTAAGCCTTTCTAACCAGCTAGAGTAGTGCCTGGAGTACTTAGCAGTAGTATCTACTGCCCGCACAGACACGTTCTGAGCAGTACATAAGAACCAATGGCAGAATGGACACCGTCCTTTGGCCTTGTTCGCCCGGGCCCCGGCCCGAACAGCGATCTTGAGGCCTAAATGCCATTTTTTGTTGTGTCTGGGCTCCTGCTAAGTCATAAAGATTTTCTTTTGCGCTTATCCCAAGTGACAGAAGGCAAGTAAACCGGTAGCCCCTAACGGGGCCGCCGATACCAAACGGAGAACAAGTGCCTACAATTCAGCAGTTGGTCCGTAAGGGCCGTGCACCCAAGGTCGTAAAGACCAAGGCGCCCGCACTTAAGGGCAACCCCATGAAGCGTGGCGTATGCACCCGTGTATACACCACCACCCCGAAGAAGCCGAACTCAGCACTGCGTAAGGTCGCACGTGTTAAGCTCAACGGCGGCGTCGAGGTTACCGCATACATCCCCGGTGAGGGCCACAACCTTCAGGAACACTCCATCGTGCTCGTTCGCGGTGGTCGTGTGAAGGACCTCCCCGGTGTTCGTTACAAGATTGTACGTGGCGCACTGGATACCCAGGGCGTTAAGGGCCGCGGTCAGGCTCGTTCACGCTACGGCGCAAAGAAGGAGAAGAAGTAATGCCTCGTAAGGGTCCCGCTCCTAAGCGTCCCCTCGTAAACGATCCTGTTTACGGCTCACCGCTGGTTACCCAGCTCATCAACAAGGTTCTGCTGGACGGCAAGAAGTCAACCGCTGAGCGCATCGTCTACGGTGCACTCGAAGGCGTTGCTCAGAAGACCGGTGCAGACCCCGTAGTAACCCTCAAGAAGGCAATGGACAACGTCAAGCCTTCACTCGAGGTCCGCTCACGCCGCGTCGGCGGCGCGACCTACCAGGTCCCCGTCGAGGTTCGTGCAGGCCGCGCAACCGCTCTGGCTCTGCGCTGGCTCGTTGGCTTCTCAAAGCTCCGCCGCGAGAAGACCATGACCGAGCGTCTCATGAACGAGATCCTGGATGCGTCCAACGGTCTCGGTGCCGCTGTGAAGCGTCGCGAAGACACTCACAAGATGGCCGAGTCCAACAAGGCCTTCGCACACTACCGCTGGTAATTTCTTCGTAGCCTGCCGTTATTACACAAGTACATAGCGGCAGGCTTTCGGAGTTTCTCACAAGGGAGAACAAAGTGGCACTAGACGTGCTTACCGACCTGAATAAGGTCCGCAACATCGGTATTATGGCGCACATCGACGCCGGTAAGACCACCACCACCGAACGCATCCTCTTCTACACCGGTATCAACCACAAGATCGGTGAGACCCACGACGGTGCTTCAACCATGGACTGGATGGCTCAGGAACAGGAACGCGGTATCACCATTACCTCCGCGGCAACCACCTGCTTCTGGAAGAACAACCAGATCAACATCATCGACACCCCCGGCCACGTTGACTTCACCGTTGAAGTTGAGCGTTCACTGCGCGTCCTCGACGGCGCTGTTGCAGTGTTCGACGGCAAGGAAGGCGTTGAGCCCCAGTCTGAAACCGTTTGGCGCCAGGCTGACAAGTACGAAGTTCCCCGTATCTGCTTCGTCAACAAGATGGACAAGCTGGGTGCAGACTTCTACTTCACCGTAGACACCATCGTCAAGCGTCTCGGCGCTAAGCCCCTCGTTATGCAGCTGCCCATCGGCGCTGAAAACGACTTCATCGGCGTCGTTGACCTGCTCACCATGCAGGCCTACGTCTGGCCCGGCGATGCCAAGGGTGACGTTACCATGGGTGCTTCCTACGAAATCCAGGAAATCCCCGCTGACCTGCAGGAAAAGGCAGAGCAGTACCGTGCCGAGCTCGTTGAAAACGTTGCTGAAGCTTCCGAAGAACTCATGGAAAAGTACCTCGAAGAGGGCGAACTGACCATCGAGGAAATTAAGGCAGGCGTCCGCGCCCTGACCGTTGCTAACGAAGCCTACCCCGTCTTCTGTGGCTCAGCATTCAAGAACCGTGGCGTACAGCCCATGCTCGACGCAGTTCTCGACTACCTGCCCTCACCGCTGGACGTCCCCGCGATGATCGGCCACCTGCCCTCAGACGAAGAGGTCGAAGTAACCCGCAACCCCTCAGCTGACGAGCCCTTCGCAGCTCTGGCCTTCAAGGTTGCAGCTCACCCCTTCTACGGCCAGCTGACCTACATCCGCGTTTACTCCGGTAAGGCAGAACAGGGCCAGCAGGTTCTGAACGCCACCAAGGGTAAGAAGGAACGTATCGGCAAGCTCTTCCAGATGCACTCCAACAAGGAGAACCCTGTTGAAGAGATCCAGGCAGGTCACATCTACGCAGCAATCGGTCTGAAGGACACCACCACCGGTGACACCCTCTGCGACGTTGCTAACCCCGTAGTTCTGGAATCCATGACCTTCCCCGCTCCCGTGATCTTCGTGGCTATCGAGCCCAAGACCAAGGGTGACCAGGAGAAGATGTCAACCGCTATCCAGAAGCTGTCTGCTGAAGACCCCACCTTCACCGTTTCACTCAACGAAGAAACCGGCCAGACCGAAATCGGCGGCATGGGCGAGCTCCACCTCGACATCATCGTTGACCGTATGAAGCGCGAATTCAAGGTTGAGGCTAACGTTGGTAAGCCCCAGGTTGCTTACCGCGAAACCATCACCAAGAAGGTCGAGAAGGTCGACTACACCCACAAGAAGCAGACCGGTGGTTCCGGTCAGTTCGCGAAGGTTCAGGTCTCCTTCGAACCCATCGCCCTCGATGCTGAAGAGCTCTACGAGTTCGACAACGTCGTTACCGGTGGTCGTGTTCCCCGCGAATACATCCCCTCCGTTGACGCCGGTATCCAGGACGCAATGCAGCTCGGTATCCTCGCTGGCTACCCCGTTGTTGGTGTCAAGGCAACCCTGATCGACGGTGCTTACCACGATGTTGACTCGTCAGAAATGGCGTTCAAGATTGCTGGCTCAATGGTATTCAAGGAAGGTGCCCGCCGCGCCGCTCCCGTCCTGCTGGAGCCCCTGATGGCTGTTGAAGTACGTACCCCCGAGGACTACATGGGCGACGTTATCGGCGACCTGAACTCACGTCGTGGTCAGATCCAGTCCATGGAAGATGCAGCAGGCGTCAAGATCGTTCACGCTCTTGTTCCGCTGTCAGAAATGTTCGGTTACATCGGTGACCTCCGTTCAAAGACCCAGGGTCGTGCAGTCTTCTCCATGGAGTTCGACAGCTACGCCGAGGTTCCCAAGAACGTTGCTGATGAAATCATTCAGAAGAGCCGCGGCGAGTAATACTTGCCCGGGTGTGGCTCACCCCCGTGTGAGCCGCACCGCTTTTCAAAAAAACCTAGTAAATGAACCCGCATTCGGGTTTCGCCCCACCGGCCTTATCCGCTATTGTGGTAGCTAGACCGCCTTTTACGGCGGAGTGCGCCGGTGTGAAACCCGAGTGCAGGTTCTCAAATCTTCTCTATAGGAGGAATACTCTTGGCTAAGGCTAAGTTCGAGCGCTCCAAGCCTCACGTAAACGTCGGTACCATCGGTCACGTTGACCACGGTAAGACCACCCTGACCGCTGCAATCTCCAAGGTTCTGGCTGACAAGTTCCCCGACCTGAACGAGCAGCGCGACTTCGGTATGATCGACTCCGCTCCTGAAGAGCGCCAGCGCGGTATTACCATCAACATTGCTCACATCGAGTACCAGACCGAGAAGCGTCACTACGCACACGTTGACGCCCCCGGTCACGCTGACTACGTCAAGAACATGATCACCGGTGCTGCTCAGATGGACGGCGCAATCCTCGTTGTTGCTGCCACCGACGGCCCCATGGCTCAGACCCGCGAGCACGTTCTGCTGGCTCGCCAGGTTGGCGTTCCCACCCTGCTCGTTGCTCTGAACAAGTCAGACATGGTTGAGGACGAGGAACTGCTCGACCTCGTTGAAATGGAAGTTCGCGAACTGCTCTCCTCACAGGAGTTCGACGGTGACAACGCTCCCGTTGTTCGCGTTTCCGCTCTGAAGGCTCTCGAAGGCGATCCTGAGTGGGTTGCTAAGGTTGAAGAGCTCATGGACGAGGTTGACAACTACATTCCCGACCCCGTTCGTGAGAAGGACAAGCCCTTCCTCATGCCCATCGAAGACGTCTTCACCATCACCGGTCGCGGTACCGTTGTTACTGGTCGCGCCGAGCGCGGTACCCTGAAGATCAACTCCGAAGTTGAGATCGTTGGTATCCGCCCCATCCAGAAGACCACCGTTACCGGTATCGAGATGTTCCACAAGCAGCTCGACGAAGCATGGGCAGGCGAGAACTGTGGTCTGCTGCTTCGCGGTCTGAAGCGCGACGACGTAGAGCGTGGTCAGGTTGTTGTTGAGCCCGGCTCAATCACCCCCCACACCCAGTTCGAGGCTAACGTCTACATCCTCTCCAAGGATGAAGGCGGCCGCCACAACCCCTTCTACTCGAACTACCGCCCCCAGTTCTACTTCCGCACCACCGACGTTACCGGTGTTATCACCCTTCCCGAGGGCACCGAAATGGTTATGCCCGGCGACAACACTGAGATGACCGTTGAGCTCATCCAGGAAATCGCAATGGAAGAGGGCCTCGGCTTCGCAATCCGCGAAGGTGGCCGCACCGTTGGTTCAGGTCGCGTTACCAAGATCATCAAGTAAGTTTCTTACTTCCCGATCTGAACTCCTGCTAGCGCCCAGCTAGTGGAGGGCGATAGAGGGCTGGCCCCCGCAGAGCAATCTGCGGGGGCCAGCCCCTTTTTGTTTCTTGATGAGCCCCCTGATGAGCAGCGTGTCTATTGATGCTTAGCCCAGGGGATAAGCGGGGTCTCACGATTACCCTGGCTTTGAGGCTGGACGTGGTTCTGAGGCTGGCTCTGGACTTGAGGCTGTATTGCAGCTTCTGCTGCCCGAGCAAGGAGCCGTCCCAGGATAGTAATTACTAGAATATTTGCCGTAATCCAAATGAAAACAGCGACGTTGCTGAGGCTAGTGCCCCCCCACAGCAGGGGGGGGGGGGGCAGTAAGGACGCCAGCCGCAGCTTGGGAACCCAACGAAAGGTACCCAGCCCCGCTGTATAGAAGAGTGTGGAAAGAGCAGACAGTAAAAAGGCCTGTTGCGGCGCTGTGGCTAGAGAGGTGGTCAGCAGCCCGGCAGCACTGATAATTAGAAGACTGCCTAGGTATAGACCGATATTGAGCAGGATATTCTCAGTAGAGCGTCGGTGAGGTAGGGGGTCGGAAATCTGGGTGTGTGCTCATAGTTTTATCCTAGTGAGGGCGCGCACTATTGCTCGGTATATGACAGGCTTCTTCCCTCTTCTATGCAGTGCGCGGACGCCTGTGATTGAGTAGAAGAGGAAAGGAAATGCGGGCTGAATGTGGGACTGGGCACTTCATACAGAAAAACCTTGCGGGGAAGTCTGGACTCTGGCAAGATAGATAACGTTGTTCAAGCGCTTACCACATGAAAGTAGCTCTGATTCCTTCTCGAATCGGGTGAAGGTAAGCCCAAATATGACCCAATCGATCAGTTCGAGGGAAAAGTGCGCTCCTTTTTGCCCTGGCAAAAAAGCGACACGCCCGAGTTCGGGGGTCGGTGCCTCGGTAGGGTGAGGAACCCGGCAGATGTCGGATTCAGCCTACGCAGAGGTGGCGCGAAAGAGACGAAGAATCATCTCTTTACCTCAAGCGCCAGATAAAGGAGCAACCGCTCCGTTACAGGGAAGTAGACAAGAAAGAGAGTCCGACAGATGGCGGGACAGAAAATCCGCATCCGTCTGAAGTCATACGACCACGAGGTCATTGATTCTTCAGCTCGGAAAATCGTTGAGACAGTTACGCGTGCAGGCGCGACGGTAGTAGGCCCCGTGCCGCTGCCCACCGAAAAGAACGTTTACTGTGTTATCCGTTCGCCTCACAAGTACAAGGACAGCCGCGAGCACTTCGAAATGCGCACGCACAAGCGTCTGATCGACGTCGTTGATCCGACCCCCAAGGCTGTTGATGCCCTCATGCGTCTTGACCTTCCGGCAGACGTAAACATCGAAATCAAGCTGTAGAGGATCGCATCTAAATGACTAACAAGTTCGAGCGCCAGGTTAAGGGCCTGCTGGGCACCAAGCTTGGCATGACCCAGGTCTGGGACGAAAACGGCAAGTTCGTGCCCGTTACTGTCGTCAAGGCCGATTCCAACGTTATTACCCAGCTGCGCAACACTGAGACCGATGGCTACGAAGCTATCCAGATCGGTTTCGGTGCAATCGAAGCTCGCAAGGTAACCAAGCCCCTCGCTGGTCACTTCGAGAAGGCAGGCGTAACTCCTCGCCGTCACCTCGTTGAACTGCGTACCTCAGACGCCGCTGAATACTCACTCGGTCAGGAACTGACCGTTGAGCTCTTCGAAGCAGGCCAGAAGGTCGACGTAGTTGGCAAGACCAAGGGTAAGGGCTTCGCCGGTGTTATGAAGCGTCACGGCTTCGCAGGTGTAGGTGCATCACACGGTGCTCACAAGAACCACCGTAAGCCCGGCTCAATCGGTGGCGCATCATACCCCGCACGCGTTTTCAAGGGTATGCGCATGGCAGGCCGTATGGGCGCTGCACGCCACACCACCATGAACCTCACTATTCAGGGTGTAGACGCCGAAAACAACGTTCTTCTGATCAAGGGTGCTATCCCCGGTCCTAAGGGCGGCGTTGTTCTGGTTCGCACCGCTGTGAAGGGAGCCTAACAAACCATGGCTGTCAAGACCGTAAAGGTAGACCTGCCCGCTGACATCTTCGACGCTCAGGCCTCTATTCCCCTGCTTCACCAGGTAGTAGTAGCCCAGCTCGCAGCAGCACGCCAGGGTACCCACAAGACCAAGAACCGCGGCGAAGTTTCCGGCGCAGGTCGCAAGCCTTTCAAGCAGAAGGGCACCGGCCGCGCACGTCAGGGCTCAATCCGTGCGCCCCACATGACCGGTGGTGGCATCGTACACGGCCCGACCCCGCGTAGCTACGCACAGCGTACCCCCAAGAAGATGATTGCAGCTGCACTGCGCGGCGCTCTCTCAGATCGCGCTCGTCACGACCGCGTTCACGTTGTCGAAACCCTGGTAGAAGGCACCAAGCCCTCCACCAAGGCAGCTAAGGCAGCAATCGCAGAGATCACCAGCCGCAAGAACGCACTGGTTGTCATCGACCGCAAGGACAACCTGGTAGCACTGTCAGCACGCAACCTTGAGAACGTTCACGTTATCTACGCAGATCAGCTGAACACCTACGATGTTCTGATCTCAGACGACGTCATCTTCACCAAGGATGCCTACGACGTATTCGTCGCAGTTGCTTCCAAGGCTAAGAAAGAGGCTGCTAAGTAATGTCTGTTACCACCTCAACTTTCAAGGATCCCCGCGACGTGATTATCGCTCCCGTCGTGTCGGAAAAGAGCTACGGTCAGCTCGACGAAGGTAAGTACACCTTCCTCGTAGACCCCCGCTCCAACAAGCTGGAAATCAAGCAGGCCATCGAGACCATCTTCGATGTCAAGGTTGCTTCCATCAACACCGCTAACCGTCAGGGCAAGCGCAAGCGCACCCGTTTCGGTTGGGGTGCTCGTAAGAACACCAAGCGTGCGATTGTAACCCTCAAGGAAGGTTCAATCGACCTCTTCGGCGGTCCGGCTGCATAAGCACCGGAGACCACTTTAGCGAAGGAAAGAAATATCTAAATGGGTATTCGTAAGCACAAGCCGACGACCCCGGGTCGCCGTGGCTCGAGCGTCTCAGATTTCGCAGAAATCACCCGCTCAACCCCGGAAAAGTCCCTGGTTCGTCCGCTCCCCAAGAAGGGCGGCCGTAACAACACCGGTCGCATCACTACCCGTCACAAGGGTGGTGGCCACAAGCGCCAGTACCGTCTGATCGACTTCCGTCGTCACGACAAGGACGGCGTCGACGCACGCGTTGCACACATCGAGTACGATCCCAACCGTACCGCCCGCATCGCTCTGCTCCACTACGTTGATGGCACCAAGCGTTACATCATCGCTCCCAACAAGCTTGCTCAGGGCGACATCGTAGAGTCAGGCCCCTCTGCCGACATCAAGCCCGGCAACAACCTGCCCCTGCGCAACATCCCCGTTGGTACCGTGATCCATGCTGTTGAGCTCCGCCCCGGTGGCGGCGCCAAGATGGGCCGCTCCGCTGGCGCATCTATCCAGCTGGTCGCTAAGGAAGGCAAGTACGCCCAGCTGCGTCTGCCCTCCGGCGAAATCCGCAACGTGGACGTCCGCTGCCGCGCAACCGTCGGTTCCGTCGGTAACGCTGAGCAGTCCAACATCAACTGGGGTAAGGCCGGCCGTAACCGCTGGAAGGGCATCCGCCCGACCGTCCGCGGTGTCGTCATGAACCCCGTTGACCACCCCCACGGTGGTGGTGAAGGTAAGACCTCAGGTGGCCGTCACCCTGTTAACCCCAACGGTAAGCCCGAGGGTCGTACCCGTCGCCCCAACAAGGAAAGCGACAAGCTCATTGTTCGTCGCCGTCGTACTGGCAAGAAGCGCTAAGGAGCCTGAAACATGCCTCGTAGTTTGAAGAAGGGCCCTTTCGTTGATCAGCACCTTTTCGTAAAGGTTGCAGCTCAGAACGAGAAGGGCACCAAGAACGTTATCAAGACTTGGTCCCGCCGCTCGATGATTATCCCCGACATGCTCGGTCACACCATCGCAGTACACGACGGACGCAAGCACGTACCCGTGTTCATCACTGAGTCCATGGTTGGTCACAAGCTCGGCGAGTTTGCGCCCACCCGTACTTTCCGTGGCCACGTTAAGGACGACCGCAAGGGTAAGCGTCGCTAAGCTACGGTTCACCCCGTACCTTAGAAACGTTTTCCTTTCGGCAATAGACGAAAGAGAGATAGGCAATGGAAGCCAAGGCAACTGCGTCTTACGTACGCGTTACGCCTATGAAGGCACGCCGCGTCATCAACCTTATCCGTGGTAAGCAGGCGGAAGAGGCTCTGGCGATTCTGAAGTTCGCTCCTCAGGGCGCTTCAGAACCGGTATACAAGATCGTTGCATCAGCTGTTGCAAACGCTCGCCAGAAGGCTGCCCAGCAGGGCGTCCCCTTCAAGGAAGAAGAGCTGTTTATCAGCGAAGCATACGCGAACGAAGGTCCCACCATGAAGCGATTCCAGCCTCGTGCCCAGGGCCGTGCGTTCCGCATCAACAAGCGCACCAGCCACATCACCGTGGTAGTCGCTACCCCGGAGAAGGAGGAGGGCCGCTAAATGGGTCAGAAAATTAACCCCAACGGTTTCCGACTTGGCATCACCACCAACCACGTCTCAAAGTGGTTCGCTGACTCCAACAAGGAAGGCGAACGCTACGCAGACTTCGTTCGTGAAGATGTAAAGATCCGTGAACTCCTGTCCAAGGGCATGGAGCGCGCAGGCATCGCCAAGGTCGAAATCGAGCGTACCCGTGACCGCGTCCGTGTGGACATCCACACCGCACGTCCCGGTATCGTTATCGGCCGCCGCGGCACCGAAGCTGACCGCATCCGCGGTGAGCTCGAGAAGCTGACCGGCAAGCAGATTCAGCTGAACATCCTCGAGGTTGCTAACCCCGATCTGTCAGCTCAGCTGGTTGCCCAGGGCATCGCAGAACAGCTCGCTTCACGCGTTGCTTTCCGCCGCGCCATGAAGAAGGCAATCCAGTCCGCACAGCGTGCAGGCGCAAAGGGTATCCGTATCCAGTGCTCCGGCCGTCTGGGTGGCGCTGAAATGTCACGTTCCGAGTTCTACCGCGAAGGCCGTGTGCCCCTGCACACCCTGCGCGCGAACATCGACTACGGTTTCTTCGAAGCAAAGACCACCTTCGGCCGCATCGGCGTAAAGGTTTGGATCTACAAGGGTGACCTCACCGACAACGAGCTTGCTGCACAGCAGGCCGCTGGTAACCGTCGTGGCAACGGCCGCGGTGGCGACCGTCGTCGCGCAGGTGGCCGTGGTCCCCGCCGTGAACGTCGTTCCGACAACGCTTCAGCACCCGCTGAGGCTAAGACTGCAGAAAACGGTGAGGCATAAATGCTAATTCCCCGTCGAGTAAAGTACCGCAAGCAGCATCACCCCAAGCGTTCAGGTATGGCTAAGGGTGGCACCGAGGTAGCGTTCGGCGAGTGGGGCATCCAGGCCCTGACTCCCGCATACGTCACCAACCGCCAGATTGAAGCTGCACGTATTGCAATGACCCGTCACATCAAGCGTGGCGGTAAGGTTTGGATCAACATTTATCCCGACCGTCCGCTGACCAAGAAGCCTGCTGAAACCCGTATGGGTTCCGGTAAGGGTTCACCCGAATGGTGGGTCGCAAACGTCAAGCCCGGTCGAGTCATGTTTGAACTCTCCGGCGTATCCGAAGAAGTGGCTCGTGAAGCTATGCGCCTCGCAATCCACAAGCTCCCGATGAAGGCACGCGTTGTGCGTCGCGAAGGTGGTGAATAGAAATGGCAGTTGGATCAAAGGATCTGAGCATCGACAAGCTGGCAGAGCTCTCCAATGAGAATCTGGTAGAGAAGCTGCGTGAGTCGAAGGAGGAGCTGTTCAACCTCCGTTTCCAGGCAGCCACCGGTCAGCTTGAAAATCCCGGTCGTATCCGCTCGGTCAAGCGCGACATTGCACGTATTTACACCGTGCTGCGTGAACGCGAGCTCGGTATTCGTCCCGCAACCGAAGGTTAAATCACATGAGTGAAGTAAAGACTGAAGAGCGCGGCTACCGCAAGACTCGCCGCGGCTACGTAGTGTCCGACAAGATGGACAAGACTGTAGTCGTTGAGGTCGAGGACCGCGTAAAGCACGCCCTGTACGGCAAGGTTATGCGCCGTAGCTCCAAGATCAAGGCACACGACGAGCAGAACACTGCTGGTGTCGGCGACCTCGTTCTCCTGGCAGAGACCCGTCCGCTCTCCGCTTCCAAGCGTTGGCGTATCGTCGAGATCATCGAAAAGGCTAAGTAAACCTTAGCTCTGATGGTTTCGCTCTGCTGAGCTAAGAAGAATCCCTCCCCGCAATTAGCGGGGAGGGATTCTTTGTTTTAAGGCCGAAGGTGGGGGAGAGTGGGGGGCACCTGATTGATAGCTTCCAATAGATTAAAGAAGTGTGACGTATTTGGGGCCCATTTGTTTGAAGTAAGGGCATTAAGAACGTAGGGTTAGGTATTGTTTACTTTTTACAAAGGACAGTCTGCATGCACACCTCACCTCGCCTCACTCAGCACGTGCCCCTGGTGCTCGGGCGCCGTGCCGCCCTCCTGCTGCCTTTCACTGTGGGTCTGACGTTGACAGCCTGCGGTGGGGGAGAGACAACCGAATCCGCTACTCCTAGCGGTGAGACCCGCGTCGTCACCGATGTGGAAGACAAAGAGGTGACGGTACCCGTTAGCCCCCAACGGGTGATTACACTGTCTGAGCCCACCCTGGATGCTGCCCTTGCCCTAGGTGTTACCCCAGTGGGAACTGTTGCAGGCCGCGGGCAGTCCAGGGTTCCCAACTACCTGGCTGAGAAGGTCGGCGATGTGCCCCTGCTGGGCACTGTCTCCCAGCTTGACTATGAGGCGATTGGTGCAACAGAACCTGACCTGATTCTGGTTGACGGCACCAGTGTCAATAATCGCCCCGACGTGCTGGAAATCCTCAACCAGATTGCACCCGTTGTCTTTACGGGTTACGCCGGAGGTCCCTGGGAACTGAACTTCGACAATGTTGCCGAAGCGCTCAATCGGGCAGAGGAAGGCGCCAAGGTTAAGTCTGACTATGAGGCGCTGATAACAGAAACCGCTGCAGCCCTAGCCGAGAACTACTCCGATAAAACTTTCTCTATCGTGCGCTGGCAGGGCAGCGGTCCCTCACTGATTCTCAAGGAGCTACCTGCCGGGCAGGTGCTGGAAGACCTGGGGCTTGCCCGTCCTGCCAGCCAGGACCGGTTAGGGCGCGGCCACTCCGAACCCGTTTCCCTGGAAAACCTGGCAACCATCGACGCCGATTACATGTTCCTCGGAACCCTGGGAGGCGCCAGCCAGGAGAACCCCAACTCGGACTCCACAGCAGACCTCGCCGGTGCCGCCGAAGCCCTCAAACGGGCCGAACAGACCTCCGGCTTCACTGACCTGCAAGCCTATAAAGACGACCACATCATCCTGGTTGACGGCTCCCAATGGACCTCAACAGGTGGCCCCCTGCTCCTGCAGGGCATCGTCACCGACGTGAAAAAAGCTCTTCTCGACTCAGCCCAGTAAGGACGCCACCACCATGACACACACCGGCACCCAAACCTCTACCTCCAAGACCTCGCCTGCCCGCTACGCAGCTGTGGTAGCTCTTGCCGCCGCCTTGCTGGCAGCACCTGCCCTGCCCGCCTACGACCTGCCCGCCCTGCACGCCGCTGAGGCAAGCGCAGAAACAGCCTCTGCCAAGAAAACCGTGGAGGTTTCCTCCTTCCTTAACGAAGATGGGACTGTCACCATCACCGGTAGCGGTTGGACCTCCTCCGCCGAGGGACGCGGCGCTGTGGTTGCCTTCAAATGGGACGGGGGAGCGGTCATCAACAAGGAGCTACCCGCTGACCCGCTCACCGGTGAACCCCGCACCGATGAACGTTTTCGGAACGTTAACTTCTACACCATTGCCAACCCTGATGGCACTTTTGAGATCACAGCTGAGCTGCCCTCTGAAGCCAATAGCAATGCCAGTGATGCAGACTGGGCAGCCGGTAGTGAGCACAAGCTCACCGCCCTTGCCGGTTCCCTAGCTGAGGGAGACTCGGCGGGTAACTCGACCGCGAGCTTCACCGTCCCCAACGGCACTGCCGATGATATAGAAACCTGGCCCCTGCTGGAGGCTGAGGGCGCAACCGTGCGGATTCAGCCCTTTGAGACGGGGGAGGACGCCAAACTTCGCCTCATCGGTGAAGGCTGGACCCACAGCAAACAGGGTGGCTCCACTGTCTCCATCAAGCTCGAATACCTGGACGGCGACACCGTACGCCAGTACGAACGCACCGACTCCGCTATTAGCGACTACCTGACCTCCAAGGGCCGGGCAGCAGATTCCACTAGCTGGGTGCTCCTTATGCCCGAGGCAGACCGTGTCCAGGAGAATCAGGGACTCTACACCATCGGCGAGGACGGTAGCTTCGACATCACTGTGGATGCCCCCGAGGGACTTAAAAATGCTGCTACCGGCGACTACCTGGCTGTCTTTGCCCAGTCCGGCCGCAACGCGGATGGGGATACCTCCCGCAGCGCTCGCTCAACCCCCGTACCCATCAACGGCGTGGCAGGCAGCCTTCCCGAAAAAGAGGATGATGGTACCGTCTGCACCACCGATGTCAGTACCCCCACCATGCGCATCGCCAATCCCACTGTTGCAAGGGGCGAAAAACTGCACCTGATCGGCAGCGGCTGGTGCAATACCGATAACACTCGTGCTACCACCATCGCCGTCAAAATTGATGAGGGCAAAATTTCGCATCTGGCAGCCAACGCCGTGCACTCCAATCGCACCATCTGGGCGATTATCAAACCTGACCCCGCTACCGGCGAGGTTGACTACTACCTGGACCTACCAGATGGTACCGACGGCACCAGTGCACCTGCCCTGGGGGAGGGCGCCCACTCATTGCGCCTACTCTCCGGCTCTCTCAACGCCGGGGACCGCTCCGTTACCTACGGCGGTGTAGGTGTTCTTGACTTCACCATTGGTCAGTATTCACCCAATGCGTTGCCTGATACCGTCAGCGACTCTGACCTTTCCGACTCAGCTCGTAACGGGGTAGAGGTAACTCGTGTAGGGCAGGAGGTTACTGTACGCGTCCCGGGCGGTCAGCCCGGCCAGTGGGTTATCGCCACCCCCTACCTGAGTGGCTCTGTACGCTCCGCCTACGGTTCAGGCTGGAAACAGCTAGATAGTAACCGCTCTCTCAGCTACACTCTGCCGGATACCATGGCAGGCGGTAGCTACAAACTCGTTGTCCAGAACGGCGAACAGGGCGCTGTGAGCGACCTATTGGGCTGGGCGCCCCTCACTGTTGAAACTGTGAGTTCGCTTCAGAACATAGCTGCTGGCGTTACACAGAACGCTTTGCCAGCTCCTTATAGGCAAGATGCACAGACAAATCCTTCTACCAGCCAAACTGTGCAGGTCCCCTACACCGCGCCCGCTACTGTCACTAACACAGTTCGTCGTATAGCCGGGCAAGCACCTGTGACCGCCCTTTCCCAGGCGACAGCTGCTCAGATAGATTCAGGTCATAAGACAACCCCTAGTGCAGAAGAGCCTACTGCCTCAGCCAACACAACCTCTAATGCCGCTTCAAATGAACCCTCCCCAACAGGGGACACAGCAAGTTCTAACCCCCTGACTACCGCTAGAGAAGCGGAAGAAAGTGCAAGCAGCTGGGTATCGCAGACCCTCACCCCCAATAACCTGCTTCTGGTAGGAGCCGCAGGAATTGTCCTAGCCCTTGCTCTCACCTCCAAAAAATCTGCCGCCAAACCCAAAAAACACTCAGCCTAAAACCAGGAGAATACAGTGCACACCCTCACCCTCCGCGCCTGGATACTTAGCTTCACAGGTATCTTTACCCTACTTCTGTTTACTCTCGCACCAGCCCTGGCACTGCCACCAGGAGGCGCCGCCACCTCCAACACCCCGGGCACACACTCCAGCGTCTCACCAACGAGTCTTAAAGCCGGTGATACCCTCAGCTTCACCCTTACAGGATTCCCCGCCAATGAGCAGGTTTACATCAAAATCGATGACGGGAACGCCTGCCCCTCTGACGCTGCCCAGGGTGCCTGCGTTGTCCACCAGCAGAAAAGTGATGCTAACGGCAACGTCAACGGATCCTTTGTACTACCTACCGACCTTGCCGAGGGGGAGCACACTCTACGCTTTCTGGCAACAGAAATCAAAAGAGACTCATCCGGCAACCAAATTGGTACATCAGGCTACTCTAACCAGAGCCCCGTCTTCACCATCACCGGCGTAAATGCCGACTCCCAGGGGGCTAGCTACACCAACGTAGATTCAGCAATCATCAACCAAATCGAGCAGGACGTGGCCAATAACTCTGCCGGTGATTCCGCCGATGAGCCCGGAGCGACCGTCGTTGTCGAAAATGAGAGAGAAGTCTACCTGGATGCTTCAGGCAATGAGATCAGCAAAGAAGAATACGATGCTCTAGTAGCAGCCGCCCACACCAACCAGACTTCCACCGGGGCCAAGAACGGTACCGAGAACGCGGCAGAAAGCACCGCCTCAGCCAGCGCCAGCCAGCAGACCAAGAACAGTGCCTCTGCTACTGCCACAGCCAGCACACAAGCTTCAGCTACTGCGTCCGCCAGCCAGGAAGACGGCGTTACCACCGAAGCAGCCTCCGGCGACAGGCAAAGCAACGTTCCCTGGGTCGGAATCGTAGCCTTTGCCGCTGCCCTGGTAGCTGCCGGAATTATCGTCTGGCGCCGCCGCTCCGCCTAGCCCCACCACTCTATCCGGCGGGCAGCCTATTATAGGCACCCGCCGGATACCCACGCCCACATCCCCTACACACCCACCAGCGACCCCGGAGTAGACCGTGCCCAACCCGCCCGTCAGAGACAGCGCCCGCACCCGGCGCCGCCTACTCTGGCTTGTCCTCTTCGCGCTCCTGGCAGTTACTGCCCTGGTGCTCTCCATTCGCTTCGGCTCCAACCCCATCCCCGGACACCAGGTCTGGGCGGCACTCGCCGGTGGGGCAGATTCCGGCGTGAACACCATCATCTGGGACCAGCGCCTACCCCGCACCACCCTGGGCGCCCTCTGTGGTGCGTCCCTTGCCGTAGCCGGCTCCCTGATGCAGTCTCTTACCCGCAACCCTCTGGCAGAACCCGGGCTACTCGGCATCAATGCCGGAGCCTCCGTTGCCGTGGTCTTCTCGGTCATCCTTTTTGGGGTTATCGGTATAGCGGGCTACATGGCAGCGGCCTCCATCGGTGCAGCGATCACTTGTATTGCCGTCTACCTACTCGGACGCGGAAAAAGCGGTTCCATGGTCAAACTCGCGCTCGCAGGTGTTGCTATCTCCGCTGCTCTCTCATCGGTCAACCAGGCACTGATTCTCGCTAACGCTGATGCCTACAACGAGTTCCGCTTCTGGGCAGCAGGCTCCCTCGAAGCCCGAACCTTTGACACCGTACTCGCCGTCTTCCCCATCATGCTTCTGGGTCTGGCGCTCGCCGCCTGGGTCTGCCCCGCTATCAACGCCCTGGGCGCCGGTGAAGAAGCTGCCATAGCCCTGGGTATTAACCTTAAACGTACCCAGTTGCTCACCCTGCTCGCTGTCACCCTACTCGCCGGTACTACTACCGCAGCTATAGGACCCATCTCCTTCGTCGGCCTCGCCGTTCCTTTCATCGTGCGGGCCCTACTCGGTAATGACGTTCGCTGGGTTACCACCGGCTCCTTCATCCTAGGGCCTGCCTGGCTCCTGGGAGCAGACGTCTTCGCTCGCACCATCATCGCCCCCGAAGAAACCCACGTTGGTATCATCGCAACCCTGGTCGGTGCGCCCCTCTTTGTTGCCCTCATGGCCCGCAGGAAGGTAGTAGCTCTCTCATGACAACCTACCGTAGCCTCCCGCCCCTCAGCATTACCCGTGACCTCGCTGGTCGCCGCTGCCTCACCCTTTGGGCAGGAATCCGTGCCCAAGTTCCCCTGCGACTCACCGCCTACAATCTCACCATCATCGCCCTCATCGTCACGCTTGGAATCTGGGCTATGACTCGGGGCGACTACCCCCTTACACCCACCCAGGTCGTGCAGGCTATCTTTGGCGAAGGCACCAAACTCGGCATCTACTTCGTTACCGAAGTGCGTGCCCCGCGCATCATAGCCGCCCTGCTCGTCGGCGCAGCCCTTGGGCTTTCCGGCTCCATCTTCCAAACCATCTCCGGAAATGCCCTCGGATCTCCAGATATCATCGGCTTCACCTACGGGGCAGCCACCGGAGCCCTCATCAGCATTATTGCCTTCAACGCAGGCCCCACCGGCATAGCTGTCGGCGCGGTTACCGGTGGACTTGCTATCTCCCTTCTGGTCTATCTCCTCACCCGCCACACCGGTCTCCAAGGCTTCCGCCTCGTCCTCATCGGCATTGGGGTGGGCTCCACTCTCTCCGCCGTCAACTCCCTACTGGTCGTCCGTGCCTCCCTCACCCAGGCACAAACCGCTGCCAGCTGGCTGGCAGGCTCCCTCAACACCATGAACTGGGCTAAAACCGGCAGCCTCGCCCTTGCGCTCCTCATTCTCTTACCCCTCCTGCTTGCCATAGCACGCCCCCTCACCTCTCTCCGCTTCGGTGACGCCGTCTCCGCAGGTCTGGGCGTTCGAGTCAGTTCTCTGCGTATCGGCTCCCTCTTTATCGGTGTCCTCCTTGTCTCCCTCGCCACCGCCACCACAGGCCCTCTCGCCTTCGTTGCGCTCGCCGCCCCCCACATTGCCAAAACCATCACCCGAGCCAGCGGCACAGCCCTTGGCTCTTCCGCCCTCACAGGTGCCCTCCTGGTACTCAGCTCAGACCTCATCGGCCAGTATGCCCTACCCACCACCCTGCAGGTCGGCGTCGTCACCGGTGCCCTCGGCGGCATTTACCTCATCTACCTCATCGCCACAGAACGGAAAAACTAGCCATGAAATCTACGACGAGACTCACCGCCCACGGTATTACCGTCGGCTATGGTGACCGTAAGGTGCTAGACACCATAGACTTCTCCCTGCTCGAAGGCGAACTTACCGTTATCCTCGGCCCTAACGCCTGTGGAAAATCCACCCTGCTCAAGGCGCTTGCCCGCGTCAATCCTGTACGCACCGGAGAAATCAGGCTCGATGGCAGGCCTCTACCCGGCATGAAGTCCAAGGACATCGCCAAAATCCTTGCCATGCTCCCACAAACTCCCGATGCACCCTCCGGCGTCACCGTCGCGGACGTTGTCGCCCGCGGCCGCTACCCCCACCAGTCCCTACTGCGTTCTTGGAGCCCCGAGGACGATGCCGCCTGCACCGAGGCAATGACCGCCGCCAACGTCCTAGAACTTGCCGACCGCCCCATCGAGGCCCTCTCCGGCGGCCAGCGCCAGCGCGTCTGGATCGCCATGACCCTTGCCCAGCAGACCCCGCTGATTCTGCTGGATGAACCCACCACCTACCTGGATATTACCCACCAGCTAGAGGTACTCAACCTCACCCGAAAGCTCCACCGTGCCGGGCACACCGTTGCCGTGGTGCTGCACGACCTCAACCTCGCCTTCCGCTACGCCACCCATGTGGTGCTCATGAAAGATGGTGAGATTCTTGCCCAGGGGCGCCCGGCGGACATCGTGACCGAGGAGATTATCCGGCAGGTCTTTGACGTGGATTCCAAGATTATTGCCGACCCCTGCTCCGGCACACCCCTGGTGATTCCCCGCGTTGAAGAGGACGCGCTCTAATGGCTACCGAACACCTGCAAGCCCAGCTACTGCGCACCCCACCCAAGATCTCGCGCCCCACGCCCGCCCCGCGCACCTGCTCCTATGGGCTAAGTCAGCTACGGGCGCGCTACCGGGGACAGGAACTAGAAGGGGCTATCAAAGCCTGGGCAGAAAAAGGAACGCCCGTTCTTGAAACGGTGGACGGCGATGGAAACCTCCTGTCTGCCAACCAGCGCACCGTCACCTTCCTCTGGCACGACGCTGGTGCCGAAGAGGTGCTTATCTTCGTCAACCGCCTCACCGACGAAAAGAACCTCGCCAGCTCCCTGCTAGAGAACATCGACGGAACCGACTACTGGGCCATCAGCTACCGCATGGCAACAACCTGGCGTGCTTCCTACTGCTTTATACCCGCCTACCCTGGACGCCCCCGCCCTTGGATGGACGCTGATAACCAGGTGCAGCTGCGCGCCGCCCTGGACGCAGGCTTTGGTGACCCCGCCAACCCCGCCACCTGTCTCAACCGGGCGGGCACCGTCATGGGGCTGGTTGCTTTACCCGACGCCCCACCCCAGCCCTACAGCCTGGACGCTACCACCTGCCAAAGCCAGGAGCCAGCGCGCTGGCTTACCCACGGTGAACGCACCTACACCGTGCATGCCCTGGGGCAGAGCAAAAGCCCCCTGCCCACCGTCATTTTCTTTGACGGCGAGGTCTGGGAGGCTATGGGGCTACCCGCCTCCCTGACAGCGGCCCACCGGGACGGCATACTTCCCGACCTTCAAGCAGTTTTCCTGTACTCCGGTGGGCGTCTAACCCGCTGGGCGGAGCTGGACGGCAGCGCCCCGGTTGCCGACTACCTGGCAGATGACCTGCTCCCAGCACTGCGCACCCGGGGGGAACTGGCAGAAACCACCGGGGTTACCCTGGTGGGGCAGTCGCTGGGCGGGCTCTCTGCCCTGCTTGCCAGTGTCCACCGCCCGGAGGTCTTTACCTCCGTCATCTCGTCCTCCGCCTCGCTCTGGCAACCGGTCCTTGCCAATGCCCTCACCGCGCTGGCTAAGACAGGCGACCAGCAACGACTTGCCCACCTGCACTGGCAGATTGAGGTGGGCGAACAGGAATGGGTGCTTCTCCCCCCGCACGAAGAACTGCGAGCGCAACTGGCAGACTTCCCCCTCAAACTGACCTACAGCATCTACAACGGCGGCCATGATTACGCCTGCTGGCGCGGCTCCATCATTGACGCCCTAGCCCGTCTTCGTACCCGCTAGAAAGGAGAAACCGTGCTCACCTACAGTTCCCAACGCACACCTCTTGAATCAACCCCGCTCATTCCTGAAGCCTTTGCTGCTCGCTACCGTGAACTCGGCTACTGGGTGGAGGAAACTATCCCGGACTTCTTACTTTCTGCCTGCCGTAGTCATGCAGACAGGCAGGGACTAGTAGCACTTGCACACTCTCTGCCGGGGAAGGACGGTAAACCCGGGCAAGTGCGCTGGACCTATGGTGAACTAGCCCGCTATGCTACCGCCGCTGCTCGCAGGCTCAGTGAGGCCGGTGTGGGTCCTGGCGACCGGGTGTTGCTCCAGCTCCCCAATACCGCTGAGTACCTGGTCTACCTGCTGGGTATTTTTTGGGCGGGTGCCCTGCCGGTCTTCTGCCTACCGCAGCACCGGCAGAAGGAACTGGCGCATTTTGCACGGCGGACCGACGCGGCAGCCCACGTTTTCTCGACGGCTACCGGTGGCGCTGATTTTGCTGCTCTCTATGAAACCTATGCCGGTGAGCTGGTGGGGGAGGGGCTGGCACCTCCGGTGGCGGTGGACGCTGCCGAACCCCTGGAACCGGTAGAGCAGCCCCTGGGGGCTCCCGCTGCCGTCGTACGCACCGGGGAGTCTGACCGACCCAGCGAACAGGTTGCCTTCCTGCAGCTCTCCGGTGGCACCACCGGGGTGTCCAAGCTGATTCCCCGCACCCACGCCGCCTACCTCTACTCGGTGCGGGAGTCCGCCCGTATCTGCGGGCTGACCGAAGATACCCGCATGCTGGTGGTGCTCCCCGCCGCCCACAACTTCACCATGAGCTCGCCGGGTATTTTGGGTGCCTTCCATGCGGGTGCCTCCCTGGTCTTTGCCGCTGATCCTAGCCCGCAGACCGCCTTTAGCCTCATTGAAGCGGAGCAGGTCACCTTTGCCGCCCTGGTGCCCCCGCTTGCCCAGGCATGGATAGCCTCCGCCGAGCGTCGAGCCCCCAACCTTGCCAGCCTTACCACCGTGCAGGTGGGCGGCGCTAAACTCCTGCCCGCCGTCGCTGCCCGTATCAAACCGGTCCTGGGCGCCCACCTCCAACAGGTTTTCGGTATGGCAGAGGGGCTGGTGAACTACACCCGCGCCGGTGACCCCCAAAAAATCGTGCTGACCACCCAGGGAACCCCCATCAGCCCCGACGATGAGATCCGCGTGGTGGACGACTACGACCGCGATGTACCTGAGGGTCAGAGCGGGCACTTACTCACCCGCGGCCCCTACACGATTCGGGGCTACTACCGGGAGGACCGCGCCAACCGGGACGGATTCACCGAGGACGGCTTCTACCGCACCGGAGACATTGTGAAGGTACACCCCGGCGGGCACATCGAAGTGACCGGCAGAGCAAAGGACCAAATTAACCGCAACGGCGAAAAAATAGCCGTGGATGAGATTGAAGACCTGGCGCTAACCCACCCCGGTATTCACGACGCTGTTGCCCTGGGTATTCCTGATGAGACGGTGGGGGAGCGCGTCGCCCTGGTGGTTGTTCCAGCCCCCGGCACTAGCTTTACCAACCCCCGCAGAGAACTGCACGACTTCTTCACCGCCGCCGGTCTTGCCGCCTACAAGATACCTGAGCGGGTGGAGGTTTACTCGAGCCTGCCGGTCACCAACATCGGCAAAATATCGCGCCGGGAACTGCGCGAGCAGCTACTCACCCACCTAAAAAAACAGCCCTAACCCAAGGAGAAACCCATGATTGCAGAAGCAACCCTGCGCCCCATTCTTGCCCGCTACATCAGCGAGGCGGACTCCCTGCAGGAGGCATTTGCCAACCCCGAGACTGACCTCTTTACCCTGGGGCTGGACTCCATGGCTGCCTTTGCCCTGCTCGATGATCTCGCCGCCGAAGGCTACAGCGTCGAGTTCACCGACCTCATCGCCAACCCCACCGTCAGCTTCCTCACCGGCTCAGCCCGCTAACGGAAAGGCTCCACCGTGCCCCTGCCCCTCACTTCTAGTGCCCGCGGTATCTTCTTCGCCCAGCAGCTTGACCCCGCCAACTCCTGCTACAACACGGCAGAGATTCTAGAGGCCGGGGCGGACGTTGACCCTGTGCTCATGCGTAAGGCACTGGAACAGGTCTACGCTGAGAACGAGGGGCTGCGGGTGCGTAGCTATGCAGATGGTGCACAGCCCGTGTGGGAGGTACTGGACCCGGAGGATTTTAGGAACCTGAACCCTGCCTTCCCGGAGGCTGTGCTGACGGGGCAGGGAAACCAGGAGCCTGCAGGGCAGGGACTACCTACCATCGTGCGTGCCTGGGCTGAGGAACTCACCGCCCTGCCCCTGGACCTGTCTACCGGGCAGACCGTACGCTCAGCCTATGTGCGCTGGGGCGGGCGGCTCTGGTTCTACCACGGGGTGCACCACCTGGTGGCAGACGGCTTTGCCGCCTTCAATGCCCTGGGCAGGGTAGCTGCGCTCTACCGCCAGCTGGCGGCGGGGCAGGAGGTAAGCACCCAGCCCCGTGCCACCCTGGCAGAGCTGGTGGAGGCGGACGCCCAGAACACCGAGCTAGCCCAGGGGCAGGAAGCCAGCTGGCAGGAGCAGACCCTGCCGCCCCAGGTGCTGGCAACCCTCATCGCTGAGGAAGCAGATAGTACCTCCCCGCTGGTGCTTTCCCAGCCGGATACCTCCCTGGCGGGCAGAACAGCCCAGCCCTCCCCGCGCGCCCACCGCCGTTCCCTGCCGATTAGCCCCGACCTTCAAACCCGCCTACTGGCCGCCGCCCAAGCCTACGGCGTGCACTGGCCCCACCTTTTTACCGCCGCCACCGGCTCCTACCTCGCGCGAATGAGCGGCAAACCCTACGCCCAGTGCGGTCTGCCCCAGATGAACCGGCTCCTGCCCGGTAGCCAGCGCCCCTACGGCGCGGTTGCCGCCCGCACCGCTTGCACCGCCGTCAACGTCCTACCGGTAGCTGTGCCGGGCACCGGGCTCATTGCCGATGCACTCAGTGCGGTCTCTAGCCAGTTCACCCGCAACCAGAACCTCGCCCTCACCCGCCACGAAACCCTAGAGCGCCACGCCGAGCAGGCCGGCGGCAGACTCTTTGGCGCCCACATCAATGTGGTGCCCTTCGACGCGGTGCTCCCCCTGGGGGAGAGCACCGCTACCATTCACAACATCTCCGCCGGGCCCGTGGCAGACATGACCTTTTGCGCTCGCGGAATCCCAGGGCGCGGCAACCCCATCAGCCTGGAAGTGGACGGCAACCCCGCCCTCTACACCGGGCAGGAGGTCGCTGACCACTGCCTGCGCCTGCTCACCTGGCTCGAAAAATGGGCGCAGGAGGCAGCTTGTGGGCAGGACGCTACCCTGGACGCCCTGGGTACCGCTACTGACGCAGAGCTAGCAGCCCTGGAAAGGCTCAACCGCACCGAACACCCGGTAGAGTACGCCACCCTGCTGAGTCGCTTTAGGGAGCAGGTAGAAAAAACCCCGGACGCTCTTGCCCTGCTGGCGCCGGCTGAATCAAACGGCGCTATAGACAGGGAGCAGGAAGCGGCACCGGACTTCTCTGTGCACCTGACCTACCGCCAGCTCGATGAACGCGCCCGCCAGCTGGCAGGCACTCTACTGACAGAGGGGCTGGAACCCGGTGCCAGGGTGGGTCTGCGGGCTGAACGGGGTAGCGCCCAGTTTGAGCTACTCTACGCCCTGCTCTATGCCGGGGCGGTCTATGTGCCGCTCTCCCCGGAGCTCCCCGATACCCGAATCGGATCAATGGTGCAGGATGCAAACATCAGCCTGATTCTCAACGGCCCCGGCATTGAATCGCTTGCCGAAGAAACCGGTGCCCGTCAGCTGGCCTGGGAGGAGCTAAGCACCCGCCCCGCCAGCCTGCAAGAAGCGGGTGCCTACCCCGGTGCCAGCACTGCGCTGGATGATACCGCCTACGTTCTCTTCACCTCCGGCTCTACCGGTAGACCCAAGGGTGTTGCCGTCAGCCACCGTGCCCTGGATAACCGCCTACGCTGGCAGCAGTCGCAGATACCGGTGGGTGAGGGTGACCGGGTACTCCACAAGACCGCTATCTCCTTTGATGTGCATGTCTGGGAACTTTATTGGCCCCTGCAGGAGGGCGCGGCGGTGGTGGTTGCCGCCCCCGGAGGGCACCGAGACCCCGCCTACCTAGCCCGGGTCCTTGTCGAGCAAGCCATTACCTGCCTGCATTTTGTACCCACCATGCTCTCTGCCTTCCTCACCAGCCCTGCCGCCCGCCGTCAGCTCAGCGGGCAGAACCTGGCACTGCGCTACCTGGTCTGTAGTGGCGAAGCCCTGCACAGTGAGCAGGTGTCAGGCTGCCACCGCCTCACCGGCGTCTACCCGCTTAACCTCTATGGCCCCACCGAGGCAGCCATCGACGTCACCTACTGGGACACCGCCCACCAGCCCGACCGTAGCCCGGTCCCCATCGGCTACCCAGTCTGGAACACCACCCTGCATATCCTAGACCGTGCCGGGCACCCCCTACCCGCCGGAACACCCGGTGAACTTTATTTAGGCGGGGTACAACTTGCCCAGGGCTATGAGAACAATCCCGAGGCTAATGCCCGTGCCTTCCACACCATTCGGTGCCAGCGGCTCTACCGCACCGGCGACATCGCCAGCCTGAACCCGGACGGCACCCTCGCCTACCGGGGGCGTACCGACCACCAGGTCAAGATCCGCGGCCAACGTCTAGAACTGGGTGATATCGATACCGTCCTCGCCGCCCTTCCTGGGGTAAGTTCGGCTGTTACTCTAGCCCTACCGGCTCCCGGCGGAGAGCTACGTCTTGCTGGATTCCTCGAAACAGCCCAGCCCGAAGAGGACGCCGTGAAGCTTGCCCGTGAAGCCTGCGCTTCCTCGCTACCAGATTACATGGTGCCCACCCTCTGGGCGGTCTACCCCGCCTTTCCCCTGGGCACCAGTGGCAAGGCAGATAGGAAAGTACTCGCCAGCCACCCCTTTACTGCTGAACCAGGTGAGCAGGACGCCCCCACCAGCCTACGCGTCCAGGAACTCTGCCAGGTTTTTGCCGAAGCCCTCAACCTCGCAGAGTACGGGGCAGACCTCAACTTCTTTGACGCCGGTGGCAACTCCCTTGCAGCCCTCCGCCTGGTTGCCCTGCTCGATACCAGGCTGGGTCTAGAGTGCAGCCTGGCTAAAGTCTTTACCGCCCCCGCCCCCAGTCTGCTTGCCCATCAGCTCACAGACGACACCCGGAGTGAGACAGCGCCCCTGCTCACCCTGCGTGAGCACCGGGCACCGGACGCCCCCGCCTACCTCTTCCTCCCACCCGCCGGCGGCCTGGGCTGGTGCTATGCCCCCTACCTCGCCCACCTGCCAGAGACCAGCGGTGTCTATACCCTCCAAGCAGAACAGTTCGACAGCCCAGATACCCCCTGGCCCGGTACCCTCAATGAACTGGCACGCACCTACGCCGATCATTGTGAGCACCTACCCACCCGCACCCTTGTTCTCCTGGGCTGGTCCGTGGGTGGTACCGCTGCACCCCTGCTCACCGCAGAACTCACCAGCCGGGGCTTCACCGTCCTCCAAACCGTACTGCTCGACGCCTACCCACCCGTCCAATGGCAGGGGTTACCGGAACCCAGCGAGGCAGAGACCTACCGCGCCCTGGTGCGCATGGCGGGGATAGAACCCGAAACAGACCCGGATCTACCCGGTGCCCTTACTCTCCTGCGCGGTAGCGGTTCGGCGCTCGCCGCCCTGGATGAGCGGCACCTTGCCACCCTCATTGCCTCCATGCGGGCTTCTGCCACCATGATGAGGAACGCCGAGATCAGCCCTGTTTCAAGTCCTCTGCTCTCTGTGAGCGTGCCCCACCCGGAGCAACCGACGCTGGACGTCGCTGCCTGGGAGCCCCTTGCGTCAGCAGGATTTACAAGCGTCGAGATAGCCGGGGCTCACCCGGATCTGGTGCGGGCTGAAAGGCTCGGAGAGTTTATACGAAACATCGTCAGTAAATAAGATAAGAAAAAGTTTCGTAATAGGCGGTGTTTTCTTGATATTAAGGGTTACTTAACTGGATAATCAGTGATGGCACACAAAAAGGTTAAAGGCCTCCCACGCTGAGGTCTGGAGCCGTGACACACCTAATTCTCTAAGGAAGTAGTTCCATGACTATCCCCGCCTCCCCGAAGACCAAGCGTTTCGCCGCTGTAGCAGGCACCGCCGCCATCCTCGCCAGTGGCTTCACCGCAGTCCCCGCGGCTTTCGCCGCCGAAACCGCAGACTCCACCGGTGACGCCTGCATGTACCGCCCCGTCTCTGTCACCGCCACCCAGACCCAGGGCCTACCCGGCCAGTACATGGGTGGCTACTCCGCCAAGAACAACGTCCTGTGGGCAACCAGCTCCAGCGGTCGTCCGCCCATCATGACCTCCACCCTTGCCAAGATCGACCCCGCCACCATGCAGGTGCTCAACACCGTTGGTCTTAACACCGCAGACTACTCACCCCGCGGCTGGGACCAGGAAACCCCCGCAGGTAAGCAGGTCGCAGGTGCCTACGGCGTGGGCGTGGATGACGTCAACAACCTGGTCTGGGTGACCAACACCCGCACCAACTCTGTTACCGCCTTCGATCAGACCACCATGAAGAAGGTCTTCTCCACCCTGGATCAGCCCGAGGGTGAGCGCGTGGAAATCCCCCACCCCCGCGAGGTGCGCATTGCTAACGGCAAGGTGTTCGTTGGTGTGCAGGGTGGCCTGGTGGTCTTTGACGCTGCCACCCAGGACTACATCACCACCGTTGCCTTCTCTGAGGCAGACGGCCGTAAGACCTCTGTCATGAACTTCGCGCTGGATGAGGCTAATGGCCTGGGTTACTTCCCCACCTTTGGCACCAACCAGCTCACCGTGGTTGACCTCAACACACTGCAGATCAAAACCGACATCACCGTAACTCTTCAGGGTAATGATGACACCGTGGGCCTGGTACCCTCAGACGTCACCTTCGATAACTCCCTCAACGAGCTCTACGTTTCTAGCCAGGGTACCGACGGCAAGAACGCTGGTGTAGGTATCTACGACAAGACCACCGGCGCCTTCAAGAAGTTCATTGACTTCGGCACCCAGGGCCTGGCAATCACCTCGGATGAAGACCAGGATCTGGTCTACGCCACCGACTACAAGACTGGCGCCTACTACGTCATCGATGGGCGCACCCACAACATCGCAGCAACCGTCAACCGTACCCAGGGCGACGGCATGGGCGGTAATGACGTGATTGTCACCCCGCACGGCGTCTTTGGTCTGGGACGTTCCTCTGTGTATGAGAACGTAGAGGTTCCCTTCACCCTTGACTACAAGACCGGCCAGTACAAGACCAGTTCCACCGAGATTAAGGGTCTGGTTAACAAAGCAGAACAGGGTCAGCCCGCCAACTGGGTCGAGGCGGATCCCACCCCCATCAACGCCAACGTCATCACCAAGTTCACTGCTGTGGCGGGTGAGGCAGTAGCCGTGGCTCCGACCGTAGGTGATGAGGTCATCAACTCCTTCGAGGGGGAGGCGAAGGACGGCGCCAAGCTGGTTATCACCAATGTCACCGAGGGTGGCACCATGACGCTCACCGGCACCGGCTTCAAGCACCCCGACGGCACCGGTTCTGTACTGGGCGTCCTGCTCGACGACCGCGGCACCTCCTACAAGGACCAGGAGGGTGGCGTATCTGCCACCATTGAGGCAGACGCAGACGGTAACTTCTCTGTTACCCTGCCCGTACCCACCGCTGAGAACGCAAACCAGGCATGGGTAGAGGGCTCAGCTCACCGCGTCCGCGTGCTCTCCGGTTCCCTCAAGGACGGCGATACCGCCCGCACCCTGCCCATCGAGGTGACTGTTGCGGCTGCACCGGCAGGCTCCTGCGAAGCTCCCACTTCCGTCTCTGTAGACCCCACTCTGGTTGCTTTCCAGGGCTACGGCACCTTTGTTGACTCGGCAACCGGTCTGGATATTGTGGAGCCCACCCCTGCTCCCACCGAGCCTGTAGTTCCTGCTCCCACCGAGCCTATAGTTCCCGCTCCCACCGCTGAGCCGACTTCCTCTGCCGCCCCCACTGCTGCACCTAGCTCAGCTCCCTCAGCTGACGCCAGCGAGAGTGCTGCTCCCAGCGCCTCAGCAGATGACAAGGGCTCTAAGGACGCCGCCCCCAGCGCTTCTGCCTCATCTAGCGATGCTGCAGTAGCTAACAACGGTGGAAGCACCGGCTCCAGCAACGCAACCTCCGGCAAGAAGAGCCTTGCCCACACCGGCGCTAGTGTAGCTGCCCTCCTTGGTGTTGGCGCTGCTGCCCTTGCCATCGGTGGCGTGATGGTAGCCCGCCGCCGCCAGGCATAGGCAGGTTCTATCGCCGCACCACCACCACCGGAACTGATGCCGGGATAGGGGAGCGGGGGGTATACAAACAAATGGGTGGTTTTAGACCCCGATTATTGTTTGTGGGGCCACCTTCGGGGGTTTTGGGGGCGGGGTTTTAACCAACCTTTGGCTTTGTTACCCCCCCGCTTTTCTGCTTGCTGGCACCGGGGTGTCTGTGCCCCGAAACACCTGCTATTCCGCAGAAGAGAGTGACTAAGCACTCTGTTTTTGATCAAATCCCTATGGTAGAGTTATAGGTCTGTGCGAGATATCTTCCCGCACAACCACGGATTTTTTCGTGCCACAACATAATGCCGCTATACCGCGGGGTTCGCCCGCTCCATGCGGGTCTAGATGTTCGGGGCATGACCAAATCCCAGGCGTGTCCGCCAACTCTCCTCGAAATCATCGGTGGTAGAGACCGGCGCGTCAACATCCCGTAGAAATGTTCCGCAAGGCTGGCTCACAAAATACCGTGTGTCGGAACCGGCGAGACGACAGGAGAAATATGATTCAGCAGGAGTCACGACTCAAGGTTGCTGACAACACCGGTGCGAAGGAAATCCTGACCATCCGTGTTCTCGGTGGCTCAAAGCGTCGTTACGCAGGCATTGGCGACATCATCGTCGCAACCGTCAAGGATGCAATCCCCGGCGGTACCGTAAAGAAGGGCGACGTTGTTAAGGCAGTAGTCGTCCGCACCAAGAAGGAAGTTCGTCGTCCCGACGGCTCCTACATCAAGTTCGACGAGAACTCAGCAGTAATTCTCAAGAACACCGATGGTGACCCCCGTGGCACCCGTATCTTCGGACCTGTTGGCCGCGAACTGCGCGACAAGAAGTTCATGAAGATCATTTCACTTGCTCCGGAGGTGCTCTAACTCATGGCTAAAATCAAGTCTGGCGACCTGGTACAGGTTATTTCAGGTGCAGATAAGGGTAAGCAGGGCAAGGTTCTGAAGGTATTCCCCAAGACCGAGCGCGTGCTGGTTGAAGGCGTTAAGATCGTCACCAAGCACAACAAGGCTAACCCCATGACCGGCGAAGCTGGCGGCATCGAAAAGGTTGAGGCACCGATTCACGTTTCAAACGTTGCAATCGTTGATCCCGAGACCAAGAAGCCGACCCGCGTTGGTTACCGCCTCGAGACCGTAGAGCGCAATGGCAAGGAACGCACCGTTCGCGTTCGCGTTGCCAAGAGCTCGGGTAAGGACATCTAATGACCGAAGCAAAGATTACCCCTCGTTTCAAGACTAAGTTCAACGAAGTAGTCACCCCCGCCCTGCAGGAAGAGTTCAAGTACGAGAACGTCATGCAGGCACCGAAGATCGTTAAGGTCGTCGTTAACATGGGTGTTGGTGAAGCTGCTAAGGACGCGAAGCTCATGGATGGTGCTATCCGCGACCTCACCGCTATCACCGGTCAGAAGCCGCTCGTTACCCGCGCAAAGAAGTCCATCGCACAGTTCAAGCTGCGTGAAGGTCAGCCTATCGGCGCACACGTCACCCTCCGTGGCGATCGCATGTGGGAATTCCTCGACCGCCTCGTCACCCTGGCACTTCCCCGTATCCGCGATTTCCGCGGCCTCTCGGACCGCCAGTTCGACGGTAACGGTAACTACACCTTCGGTCTGACCGAACAGTCCATGTTCCACGAAATCGATCAGGACTCAATCGATCGCGTACGTGGTATGGACATTACCGTAGTAACCACCGCAAAGACCGACGATGAAGGCCGTGCGCTTCTGAAGGCACTCGGCTTCCCGTTCAAGACCCAGTAACGACTACGTTATAGGTCCGCACCGAGATCACGGTGAGGAAACCATAACGAGGAAGGGCTCAGCCCACCATGACTATGACAGATCCTGTCGCAGATATGCTGACCCGTTTGCGCAACGCAAACTCAGCACATCACGACACCGTGTCAATGCCTTACTCCAAGCTCAAGGCTCGCATCGCCGAGATCCTCAAGGCTGAAGGCTACATCGCTGACTTCAAGGAAGAGGAAGCAAAGGTCGGTAAGACCCTCACCCTCGAACTGAAGTTCGGCCCCTCACGTGAGCGCTCCATTGTAGGCGTTCGCCGCATTTCCAAGCCGGGTCTGCGTGTATACGCAAAGTCCACCAACCTGCCCCAGGTACACGGTGGCCTCGGCATCGCAATCCTGTCAACCTCTTCAGGTCTGCTCACTGACAAGCAGGCTGCGAAGAAGGGTGTTGGCGGCGAAGTCGTCGCTTACATCTGGTAGTCGGTAGAAGAGAAAGGAAGAAGAATGTCACGTATTGGACGTCTCCCCATCTCGGTTCCTGCCGGCGTTGAGGTAAAGATTGACGGCAACGTAGTTGCTGTTAAGGGTTCAAAGGGCGAGCTGACCCACGAGGTTGCTGCTCCCATCACCGTTGCACTCGAAGACGGTGTTGTCACCGTTTCCCGCCCGAACGATGAGCGTGCATCACGTTCACTGCACGGCCTGACCCGCACCCTGATTCAGAACATGATCATCGGTGTTACCGAGGGCTACTCCAAGAAGCTCGAAATCGTTGGTACCGGTTACCGCGTAACCGCTAAGGGTTCCGACCTCGAGTTCGCACTTGGCTACTCACACCCCATCACCATCGAAGCACCCGAGGGTATCACCTTCGCTGTTGAGGGCGCTAACAAGCTGACCGTTTCCGGTATCAACAAGCAGCAGGTAGGCCAGGTAGCCGCTAACATCCGCGGTCTGCGCAAGCCCGATCCCTACAAGGGTAAGGGTGTTCGCTACGAAGGCGAGCAGATCCGTCGCAAGGTCGGAAAGGCTGGTAAGTAACAATGGCTGTAAAGACTAAGTCAGCACAGCGCGCACGCCGTCACGCACGCGTCCGCAAGTACGTTTCAGGCACCGCAGCACGCCCCCGCCTGTCCGTCACCCGCTCAGCTCGTCACATGTTTGTTCAGGTCATCGATGACACCAAGGGTCTGACCCTGGCATCAGCTTCCACCATGGAAGCAGACCTGCGCGCAGCAGAGCTGGACAAGACCGCTAAGGCAAAGCGCGTTGGCGAACTCGTTGCCGAGCGTGCCAAGGCAGCAGGCATCGAAGCAGTTGTCTTCGACCGCGGTGGTAACAAGTACCACGGCCGTGTCGCAGCAGTTGCAGAAGGCGCACGCGAAGGAGGTCTGGCACTCTAATGAGCGAGCAGACTGTAAACGAAAAGGAAACTCAGGTGACTGAAGCAACCGCAGAAGCTACCGCTGAAACCTCCGAGAAGCGCGAAGCCCGCCGTAACGAGCGCGGCGAACGCCGCGACAACCGCGGTGAGCGCCGCAACAACCGCGGTGAGCGCCGCAACAACCGCGGCCGCGAAGAAGAGAAGGACAAGTTCATCGAGCGCGTTGTCACCATCAACCGCGTCTCCAAGGTCGTCAAGGGTGGTCGTCGCTTCAGCTTCACCGCACTCGTCGTCGTTGGTGACGGTAACGGTATGGTTGGCGTTGGCTACGGCAAGGCGAAGGAAGTTCCCGCAGCTATCTCCAAGGGTGTTGAAGAAGCAAAGAAGAACTTCTTCCGCGTACCCCGCGTTGACGGCCGCACCATTCCTCACCGCGTTCAGGGCGAAGCAGCCGCAGGCGTAGTTATGCTCCGCCCCGCTACCGCTGGTACCGGTGTTATCGCTGGTGGTCCCGTCCGTGCCGTACTTGAGGCAGCAGGCATCCACGATGTTCTGTCCAAGTCACTCGGTTCATCGAACCAGATTAACATTGTCCACGCGACCATCGAAGCACTGCGTCAGCTCGAAGAGCCCGTAGCAGTTGCTGCACGCCGTGGTCTTCCCCAGGACGAGGTTATCCCCGGCTTCCTGCGTGTCGCTCAGTCTGAAAAGGCAGGTGCGTAATGACCGGTAAGCGTATTCAGCCCAGCGATGCAAAGCTGGAAATCACCCAGATCAAGTCCTACGTCGGTGAAAAGCAGAATATGCGCGACACCCTCCGTTCCCTGGGCCTCAAGCGCCCCGGCAACAAGGTTGTTCGCGTTGCTGACCCCGTCACCTGCGGCATGATCAACACCGTAGCTCACCTGGTTCAGGTTGAGGAGGTCAAGTAAAGATGGCAAACAACGACGCTATCAAGATTCACGATCTGCGCCCGGCTCCGGGTGCCCACAAGGCTAAGACCCGCGTAGGCCGCGGTGAAGGCTCAAAGGGTAAGACCGCAGGTCGCGGTACCAAGGGTACCAAGGCACGTTACCAGGTTCGCGCCGGCTTTGAAGGTGGTCAGCTTCCGCTGCACATGCGCCTTCCCAAGCTGCGCGGCTTCAAGAACCCCTTCCGCACCGAGTACCAGGTTGTTAACCTGGACCGCATCGCGGAACTGTTCCCCGAGGGCGGCGACATCACTGTTGACGCTCTGGTAGCAGCTGGCGCAGTTCGCAAGAACGAACTGGTCAAGGTTCTCGGTACCGGCGAAATCTCAGCAGCCTACAACGTAACCGTTGACAAGGTTTCTGAGTCAGCTAAGGCCAAGATTGAGGCTGCTGGCGGTTCTGTAACCGTCAAGTAGTTCCATGACGCACCGGGCAACCGGTTGCGCCATACTCTTGCGGGTGCCCCGCTCACTTCGGTGAGCGGGGCACCTTTCTTTAAGCTCAGAGGGGCTGCGCTACACACAAAAGACTTTTAAGCGATAGACTGGACAAGATTGTGTACTCGCCCCGTCCACCTGCCAGTTGCAGGTTGCCCGGGGCAACCTAATTTTTTTGTCTCACAGGAGGACATGTGCTGACCGCTTTCGGACGGGCTTTCAAGACGCCCGACCTGCGTAACAAGCTGCTGTTCACCCTGGGTATTATCGTGATCTACCGCGTGGGCGTCTTTATTCCCGCTCCCGGTGTCTCCTACGGAAACGTGCAGCAGTGCCTGTCGACCGCCACCGCAACCGGTGGCGTCTACGACATGATTAACCTCTTTAGCGGTGGCGCGCTGCTCCAGCTGTCGATTTTTGCCCTGGGCGTTATGCCTTACATTACCGCGAGCATTATTGTTCAGCTGCTTCGCGTCGTCATTCCCCGCTTCCAGCAGCTGCACGAGGAAGGTGCCCAGGGGCAGACCAAGCTGACCCAGTACACCCGCTACCTCACCATTCTGCTGGCCCTACTGAACGCCACCACCATTGTGTCGCTGGCTCGCTCGGGTATGCTCCTACAGGGCTGCACCCTGCCGATTATCCCCGATGACGGCATCTGGAACATCCTGCTGATTATCACCGCTTTGACCGCCGGTACCGGTGTGGTCATGTGGCTGGGTGAACAGATCACCGAAAAGGGTGTGGGCAACGGTATGTCCCTGCTGATTTTCACCTCGATCGCAGCGTCTTTCCCTTCCGCTTTTGGTTCCATTCTGCAGACCCAGGGCTGGGGCATCTTCTCCGCAGTTGTCGCGGTCGGCCTGCTAGTTATCGTTGCGGTTGTCTTCGTTGAGCAGTCTCAGCGTCGCATCCCCGTGCAGTACGCCAAGCGAATGATTGGCCGCCGGACTATCGGCGGTACCACCACCTACATTCCTCTCAAGGTCAACATGGCCGGCGTTATCCCCATCATCTTCGCATCCTCCATGCTGATGGTTCCCGGCCTCATCGCCCAGTTCAACACCCCCTCAGACGGCTCAGCCCCGCCCGAGTGGGTCAACTGGATCAATACCTACCTGGTCATGGGTGACCATCCGCTCTATATGACCCTCTACTCCCTGCTGATTCTGGGTTTTGCCTACTTCTATGTCTCCATCACCTTCAACACCGAAGAAGTTGCGGGCAACATGAAGAAGTACGGTGGTTTTATCCCCGGCATCCGTGCAGGACGCCCCACCCAGGAATACCTGAGCTACGTGCTCAACCGTATTACCCTTCCCGGCGCCATTTACGTAGCAGTACTAGCGCTTCTACCGCTGGTAGCCTTCGTCCTCTTCGGTGCCAACCAGAATTTCCCGCTCGGCGGTGCCTCACTGCTGATCGTTATCGGCGTTGGCCTTGACACTGTCAAGCAAATCGACGCCCAGCTCCAACAACGCAACTACGAAGGACTGCTCCGATGAACCGTCTGCTGATCATTGGCCCTCCCGGTGCTGGTAAAGGCACCCAGGCCGTCAAAATCGCTGAAAAGCTGAACATCCCCGCTATCTCTACCGGCGACATCTTCCGCAAGAACATCAAGGAAGAAACCAAGCTGGGCAAGGAAGCCAAGAGCTACATCGACTCAGGCAACCTGGTCCCCGACTCCGTGACCAACCGTATGGTCCGCGCCCGCCTAGCTGAAGACGATACCGCTAACGGCTTCCTGCTCGATGGCTACCCCCGCAATACCGCCCAGGTTGGTGAGCTCGACACCATCCTCGCAGACATGGGCCAGGAAATCGGTCAGGTGCTGCTACTCGTCGCCGACAACGACGAACTGGTTGAACGCCTGCTGGGGCGCGCCGCTAAGGAAGGCCGCTCAGATGACAACGAAGAGGTCATCCGCCACCGCCTCAAGGTCTACGAAGAAGAAACCGCACCCCTCGTAGCTATCTACACCGAGCGCGGCCTTGTGACCGAAATTGACGGTCTCGGCGAGATCGACGAAGTCACCGCCCGAATCATGGACGCACTCAAGTAAACGTCCGCTCCACTTGTGCCCCCGGTCATTGCGGGGGCACAAGCTTTTAAAGCAGACTGGTGTAGTTTGACTCCACTACGCCACACAAACCTAGCCAGGAAAGAGCACTATGCGCCGCATCGAATACAAAACAGACCGCCAGCTTGGTGAAATGGCCCGAGCAGGTGTAATCACCTCCCGTGCCCTGGACGCAGCGGTAGCAGCTGCCGCCCCCGGCGTCACTACTGCCGAACTCGATACGGTCTTCCGCGGCGTCCTCGCTGAACACGGCGCAGGGTCCAACTTCCTGGGCTACTACGACTACCCGGCAACCATCTGTACCTCGGTCAACGACGAGGTCGTTCACGGAATCCCCGGCCCCCGCGTCCTGCACGACGGGGACATCATCTCCATTGACGGCGGTGCTACCGTCCAGGACGCCCGTGGCACCACCTGGCACGGCGACTCAGCCCGCACCGCCCTCATCGGCGAGGTCTCAGACGCCCGCCGTGAACTCTCAGAGATCACCCGAGCAGCCCTCTGGCACGGCATCGCAGCCCTCGCCACCGCCAAAAAAATTGGCGAAGTCGGCTTCGCCATCGAAAACTTCGTTCGGGAAGAAACCGGCGAAAAATACGGAATCATCGAAGACTTCGTAGGCCACGGCATCGGTACCTCCATGCACATGGCCCCCGACGTCCTCAACTACGCCGCCCGCGACCTCGGCCCCCGCGTCAAAAAAGGCATGGCCTTCGCCATCGAACCCATGCTCGTGACTGGCTCTATTGAAACCGTCACCCTCGAGGACGACTGGACCATCAAAACCGTCGATGGGGGAGACGCCTGCCAGTGGGAACACTCCGTCTGTGTACACTCCGAAGGTATCTGGGTGCTCACCGCAGAGGACGGCGGCGCCTCCGAGCTCTCCAAACTCGGCGTCACCGTCAAGCCCATCCCCGCCTAAACCACGCAACCTAGTCCCCAGCGTCCGCCCCGCATCGCACCGAAAGCAACAGCAATGACCGAAACCACCAGCGTTCCCCTGGAAATCTCCAGCGCCCGCCCCGAACCCGGCCAAATCATCCTCAAAGCCCCCCGCCGTGGCAAGCCCCCGCGCCACATCGCAGACTTCGACATGGCCGGCCGCCGCGCCTTCCTCGAAGAACTCGGCTACAAGCCCTTCCGAGCCGCCCAGCTCTCCAAGCACTACTTCGAACGCCTCGTCAACGACCCGGCCCAGATGACCGACCTACCCGCAACAGAACGCGAAAAAATGGTCGCCGACGCCATGCCCCAGCTGCTCACCACCGTCCGCACCCTCGAAGCCGACGGCGGCGACACCCTCAAAGTCGTCCACCGCCTCTTCGACGGAGCCCTCGTCGAATCCGTCATCATGCGCTACGACAACCGCGTCACCATGTGCATCTCCTCCCAAGCAGGCTGCGGCATGAACTGCCCCTTCTGCGCCACCGGCCAGCAGGGCCTCACCCGCAACCTCTCCACCGCCGAAATCGTCGAACAAGTCATCGCAGGTGCCCGCTATCTCAAAGACATGAAAGGCCTCGAACAGGCCGAAGGCGGCTCCGAAAACACCCGCCCCTTGCGCGTCTCCAACATCGTCTTCATGGGCATGGGCGAAGCCCTCGCCAACTACAAAGCTACCATGGGCGCCGTACACCGCCTTATCGACCCCGCCCCCGAAGGACTCGGCATCTCAGCCCGCGGCATCACCATGTCCACCGTCGGCCTCGTCCCCGGCATCCGCAAATTCGAACTAGAAAAACTCCCCATCACCCTAGCCCTCTCCCTCCACGCCCCCGACGACGAACTCCGCGACGAACTCATTCCCATCAACCAGCGCTGGAAAGTCGACGAAACCCTCGACGCCGCCTACGACTACTACCGCACCACCGGCCGCCGCATCTCCATCGAATACGCCCTCATCCGCGACATCAACGACCAGGGCTGGCGCGCCGACCTCCTCGGCAAAAAACTCGCCTCTCGTGGCCGCGGCTGGGTCCATGTCAACCCCATCCCGCTCAACCCCACCCCCGGCTCCAAATGGACAGCCTCCCGCAAAGGCGTCGAACAAAACTTCGTCGAACGCCTACGCGCCCACGGCATCCCCACCACCGTACGCGACACCCGCGGAAGTGACATTGACGGTGCCTGCGGCCAGCTTGCTGCTAAGGAAGACTAAATGCTGACGCACAGCAGATGCGCTTTTGCCTGCTGACCCTCTCGCTGGTTCGCTAACGCTCACGAGCGATTCACGCCAGCCCCAGCCAGCAGGCTGACAGCGCATCCGCTGAGCTCAGTTGTGGGGAGTCTGGTCAGTCTGCTACCGGAGCGTCCTGCCCCTGCGCTTAAGCCCCGGGTCTTAATGTGAAGCTCGCTATGTTTTGCGAAAACCATTAACATTCCGGGGCTTTTGCCGTATATTAGTTTGTTGGTTGTCTGTGCCATGCGTTTAGCGCGCAAGCGGGGCGGTACCCGAACCCGGGAGAACGCGCCGAATACAGAAAAACACTACCAAGAGCCCCCAAGACACCTTGGGAGCACGAAAGTAAAGCGGAGGATATGGCCAAGAAAGACGGCGTCATCGAGATTGAAGGTACCGTGGTCGAAGCACTGCCCAACGCATCATTCCGCGTTGAGCTTGACAACGGACACAAAGTACTTGCACACATCTCAGGCAAGATGCGTCAGCACTACATTCGAATCCTGCCTGAGGACCGAGTAGTAGTCGAGCTCAGCCCCTACGACCTCTCACGCGGTCGTATCGTCTACCGCTACAAGTAAACACGAGCACCAAACGTCGCTAACCAGCGGCGTTTACGCCGTGTAAAAGGGGTAAACAGTTCTCCCACCGGCTAGCCGGACACAGAACCTCTTACCCCGCCCGTCCAAAAGCATTAGCTGAAACATCAACGCAAAGGAATGCGATGAAGGTCAAGCCGAGCGTTAAGCCGATCTGCGACAAGTGCAAAGTGATCCGCCGTCACGGTGTGGTCATGGTGATCTGCGAAAACCCGCGCCACAAGCAGCGCCAGGGCTAATCACAAGCCAACGCTGACAAGACCACCACACCAGGTGGCACAACAGAAAATGGCACCGCTCCTGCTTACAAAAGCAGGATACCTCCGGGCACAGAGGCCGGGGACCGGGACAACCGGGCAGTGATGTCACAGACCTCTGCGAAAACAAGGAGAACGCCCCATGGCACGTCTCGCTGGAGTCGATATTCCCCGCGAAAAGCGCGTGGAAATTGCTCTTACTTACATCTACGGCGTGGGCAAGACCCGTGCAAAAGAAGCGCTTGCTGCAACCGGTGTTGACCCTAACACCCGCGTCAAGGACCTTGACGATACCCAGCTCGTAGCACTTCGTGACTTCATCGAAGGCAACTACAAGGTTGAAGGTGACCTTCGCCGCGAGGTTGCTGCCGACATCCGCCGCAAGGTAGAAATCGGTAGCTACCAGGGTCTGCGTCACCGCCGTGGCCTTCCCGTACACGGCCAGCGCACCAAGACCAACGCACGTACCCGCAAGGGCCCGAAGCGTACCGTCGCAGGTAAGAAGAAGTAAACAGTGTTGCCTCAGTCTTGCACATCGCGTAAGACCAACACTTCAACCAAAACTTTGTAGGAGAATCAAAAATGCCTCCCAAGACTCGCGCAGCGGCTAAGCGTACCGGCCGCCGCAAGGTTTCCAAGAACATTGTTGCCGGTCAGGCACACATCAAGTCAACCTTCAACAACACCATCGTTTCAATCACTGATCCCTCTGGTGCTGTTATTTCCTGGTCATCCGCCGGCGAAATGGGCTTCAAGGGTTCACGTAAGTCAACCCCCTACGCAGCTCAGATGGCCGCTGAGACCGCTGCAAAGCGCGCTCAGGAACACGGTGTCCGCAAGGTAGATGTTTTCGTCAAGGGCCCCGGCCCCGGCCGCGAAACCGCTATCCGCTCACTCCAGGCTACCGGCCTCGAAGTTGGCTCCATCCAGGACGTCACCCCCGTTGCCCACAACGGCTGCCGTCCTCCGAAGCGCCGCCACGTCTAAGCCTCACAGGCTAGACGCGTCCCGAATATCGGGCGACCCGCAACCCACCGGCTGCAGGTCAATGAACAGACTGCTTCGTCTGCTTCCTCACTCGTTTTTCCCAACCTGTGAGCTCATATAGCGGATGCTCACCGAAAGGAAACATAGTGCTCATTGCACAGCGCCCCATCCTGCGTGAAGAACACGTATCGGAAAACCGTTCACGCTTCACCATCGAGCCCCTCGAACCCGGCTTCGGCTACACCCTGGGTAACTCCCTCCGCCGCACCCTTCTCTCATCCATCCCCGGTGCCGCTGTAACCAGCATCCGCATCGACGGCGTGCTGCACGAATTCAGCACTGTAGAAGGTGTGACCGAGGACGTCACCGAGATCATCTTGAACATCAAGAAGCTCTCCATCTCATCAGAGAACGACGAACCCGTCATCGCCTACCTGCGCAAGCAGGGCGAAGGTGAACTCACCGCAGGCGACATCGAGGTGCCCGCAGGCGTCGAGATCCACAACCCGGACCTCCACATCGCAACCCTCAACAACCGCGCAAACTTCAACGCAGAACTGACCATCGAACGCGGCCGCGGCTACGTCTCGGCAGCACAGAACAAGTCAGGTGACGCAGAAATCGGTCGCATCCCGGTCGACTCCATCTACTCACCCGTCCTCAAGGTCACCTTCCGCGTCAGCGCAACCCGTGTTGAGCAGCGCACCGACTTCGACTCCCTCACCCTGGACGTCGAAACCAAGGAAGCAATTGCTCCCCGCGACGCAGTCGCATCAGCAGGCAATACTCTCGTTGAGCTCTTCGGCCTCGCCCGCGAACTCAACACCGCCGCTGAAGGCATCGAAGTTGGCCCGTCACCCGCTGACGAGTCAATGGCCGCAGACCTGGCTCTGCCCATCGAAGACCTGGACATGACCGTCCGCTCCTACAACTGCCTCAAGCGCGAAGGCATCCACACCGTGGGTGAACTCGTGACCCGCAGCGAAGCAGACCTCATGGACATCCGCAACTTCGGTGCCAAGTCCATCGACGAAGTCAAGGCAAAGCTCACCGAGCTCGGCCTGTCCCTCAAGGACTCACCCGCCGGAATGGACCTCTCAGCCCGCCTGCAGGACGACGACAGCTACGGCAGCGACTACTAAGACACCGGCAGTCAACGTTTCCACGCGTTACACCAGTCAAACATCTTTGGTTCCCCTGCCTGAGGCAGTAAGGAACGGCTTACCAGGAGAATAAATTATGCCTACTCCCACTAAGGGTCCCCGCCTCGGCGGATCACCGACCCACGAGCGCATCATGCTGAACAACCTGTCTCAGCAGCTCTTCGAGCACAAGCGCATCACCACCACCGTTACCAAGGCAAAGCGTCTGCGCCCCGTCGCCGAGCGTCTGATCACCTTCGCAAAGAAGGGCGACCTCAACGCACGCCGCCGCGTCCTGCGCTCCATCGGTAACAAGACCGTAGTCCACGAGCTCTTCACCGTCATTGCCCCCGCAATGGCAGAGCGCCCTGGTGGCTACACCCGCATCACCAAGATCGGTAACCGCAAGGGCGACAACGCCCCCATGGCAGTTATCGAACTGGTCATGGAGCCCGTTGCAACCGCAGCAGCTGTTTCAGAAGCTACCAAGGTAGCAGAGACCGCAGCACCCGCAGCAGAAGAGACCAAGGCAGCAGCACCCGCAGCAGCTGAGTCCTCAGACCTGCCCGCAGGCGCACACGCAGCAACCGAGAACGGCGAAGCTCCCGAGGGCTTCGAAATCAAGGGCAACTCTGACTCCATGAAGTACCACGTACCCGGCTCACGCTGGTACGCAAACACCCAGGCTGAAATCTGGTTCGACACCAAGGAATCAGCTGAAGCAGCAGGTTACGCACCTGCCGGTGGTGCAGCAGCACAGACCATCTCCGAAGACTAATTCTTAGTTACCGGTAGATAAAAGGCGGCTCTTCCCCTCATACGGGGGAGGGCCGCCTTTACTAGTAGCGGGTAAAGTGGAATAAGCCTGTACCCTGCCTTCTAAGGAGAGACATGACAGAAACCCCCGAGCAGTTATACCAGCCCCGTGTACGCGTGCGCCTTGATTTTGCCTACGACGGTGGCCCTTTCGCAGGCTGGGCCAAGCAGCCGGGGCTTATCACCGTTCAGGGAGTCCTTGAAGAAGCCCTGGCTCTTATCTTCCGCCGTCCCGTCTACACGACGGTAGCTGGGCGGACCGACGCCGGGGTTCATGCCCTACACCAGGTGGTGCACTTTGACGTTGCCCAGGACGCCTGGGAGCGGCTACCCGGGCGCAGCCAGGACGCACCGGCGTCCGCCCTCCGCCGAAAATTGCGCGGGGCACTCAGCAGAGCTCTAGCAGATACAGAGTCAGCGCTGGGGATCCCGAGCCGTCTGCAGGGCTATATGCAGCGGGCGATTACGGTCAGTAGCTGCCAGGAGGTCCCCAACGATTTCGATGCCCGTTTCTCGGCCCTAGAACGCTCCTATCGCTACCTGCTTGAAGACGGGCAAGAAGAAAACGGCTGTAACCCGCTGAACCGGCAGATTGCATGGCAAATCAATCCCGTACTCGATATAGATCTGATGAACCGTGCCGCCCAGAACCTCTTGGGACTCAACGACTTCCTCTCCTTCTGTAAGCCCCGTGAAGGCTCCACCACGATCCGGGAGTTGCGTGAACTTCGGTTTACGCGGCGGGCGGACGGCCTCATCGAAGCAAGCATCAGAGCAGACGCCTTCTGCCACAATATGGTGCGCACCCTCATCGCCTCGCTGGTGATGGTGGGGGAGGGGAAAAAGGACGAAGCCTGGCTGATTTCCCGTATCGAAGCGCCTGTGCGAGACTCCCAGGTGCGTTTAGCTGCCCCGCGCGGCCTGGCCCTAGCCTCCATCACCTACCCCGAGGCGTCCGGCTACGCAGCCCAAAGCGAGAAAGCCCGAAATCTGCGCACCCTCTAAATCACAAGCCTGTGATTTAAACGTGAGGTCGGTCAAAACCCCGTCTTTAAAGGGCTAAGCCCTGGATTAAGAGACTTAAACTCTGTATAGTTTCATATGTTGTGCGTAAACCGCCCTCATTTCGTACCCTGTTCTTCGGTCTAGTTGCAGGACAATAACGGGGAACAAGAGGTCTGAGGAAATCGGTATCGCAGATGCGTTTGGCCCTCACCCAAACCCTGCGAAAACGCACCTATGTAAACCAGCGCGATACCCAACTAGCGCTACAAGAAACGAGAAAAGGCGAAATTTTGCGCACTTACACTCCGAAGTCAGGCGACAACAACCGCCAGTGGCACATCATCGATGCCTCTGATGTTGTTCTCGGCCGTCTCGCAAGCCAGACCGCAATCCTGCTGCGCGGCAAGCACAAGCCCACCTTCGCACCCCACGTTGACATGGGTGACTCCGTCATCATCATCAACGCTGAAAAGGTTGCACTGACCGGTGCCAAGCTTGAGCAGAAGCGTGCCTACCGCCACTCCGGTTACCCCGGTGGTCTGAAGTCTGTCAACTACGCCGAACTGCTGGAAACCAACCCCGTTCGCGCCGTAGAAAAGGCTGTTAAGGGCATGCTCCCCAAGAACAAGCTGGCTGCCCAGCAGCTTAAGAACCTTAAGGTCTACGCAGGTTCCGAGCACCCCCATGCAGCTCAGCAGCCCAAGACCTACGAATTCACCCAGGTTGCCCAGTAATTCGGGCCTACGAAAGAACTATTAAAGGAGACATCGTGGCTCAGAACGAAGAGTACACCACCGAAGAAGAGCTCACCAGCTACACTTCCGAGTCCTCAGCACCCGTTGCTGAGAAAGCTGCCCGCCCCGCACTGACCGTTGGTGGTCAGGCTGTTGGCCGTCGCAAGGAAGCCGTTGCCCGCGTCCGCCTGGTACCCGGTACCGGCAAGTGGACCGTTAACGGTCGCGAGCTCGACAACTACTTCCCCAACAAGCTGCACCAGCAGGAAGTAAACGACCCCTTCAAGCTGCTTGAACTCGAAGGCGCCTACGACGTCTTCGCACGTATCTCAGGTGGCGGCCCCTCCGGCCAGGCTGGCGCTCTGCGTCTTGGCGTTGCTCGTGCCCTGAACGAGATTGACGCTGAGAACAACCGCCCCGCCCTCAAGAAGGCAGGCTTCCTGACCCGCGACGCTCGCGTTATCGAGCGTAAGAAGGCTGGTCTTAAGAAGGCACGCAAGGCTTCACAGTTCTCAAAGCGCTAAGCTACGATTACTGGGCCTGCAGCTCAGGCTTATTGTCAAACGCCCCATTTCTCTGCGAAGAGAAATGGGGCGTTTGCCCTATTTTCGCTTAGGGTCAAAAGACGTGTAACAGTGGGGTGTCTCACGTCTTGTATCTAGAATAGATGTGGAACATACGCACGAGAGAAAGGGTGCCCATGGCATCTTCGAACACCACTCGCACCTCACGCTCCACTCAGGCCGCAGGCAAGGACGCCGCTACCGAGCTAGAAACTCCCAGCACCGAAGCTGTGGAACAGGACGCCCCTCAGCAGGTTACCGACCCCAAGAAGGAGGCCGTGAAAGCGGCCCTTGCCAAGGAGACCCGCCGCGTATCGGTCGTAGAGGACTACAGCGCAGAGCTCGATGAAATTTCATCTCTGACCAAGAAACTCAGCGGTGACGGGGAGAAGTCAGACGCCTGGAAGGCCGGCTACCCCTATGATAAGAAGCTTTCCCGCAAGGAATACGAAAAAGAAAAGCGGGCCCTGCAGATTGAGCTGCTCAAACTACAGCTCTGGGTTAAGGAAACCGGCCAGAAGGTTCTAATTATTTTTGAGGGCCGCGACGCAGCGGGTAAGGGTGGCGCCATTAAGCGCTTTATGGAACACCTCAACCCCCGCGGTGCCCGCGTTGTAGCCCTTGAAAAGCCCACCGATATTGAACAAACCCAGTGGTACTTCCAGCGATACATTCAGCACCTACCCTCCGGCGGTGAAATCGTGCTCATGGACCGCTCCTGGTACAACCGAGCAGGCGTCGAGCGCGTTATGGGCTACTGCACCTCGCAGCAGTACTACGAATTCATGCGTGAAGTGCCCGAGCTAGAGCGCATGCTGGTTAACTCCGGCGTCAAACTCATTAAGTTCTGGTTCTCCGTTACCCGGGCAGAACAGCTGGCCCGCTTCAACTCCCGCCGCACCGACCCTGTGCGCCAGTGGAAGCTGTCTCCCACCGATCTGGCCTCCCTCGATAAGTGGGATGACTACACCGCGGCTAAAGAAGCCATGTTCTTCTACACCGACACAGGAGATGCCCCCTGGACCGTTGTGAAGTCCAACGACAAGAAACGCGCCCGCCTTGAAGCTATGCGGCACGTGCTCAACCAGTTCGACTACCCCGATAAGGACCACGCCCTGGTTGGTTCAACCGACCCGCTGATTGTGGGCAAGGGCTCGGACGTTCTCGAGGACGATGTGCCCGAAAACCCAGAGGGTTTCCCCGTGCTACGCGAAGAAAAATAGTAGGTAGCGCGTAGAATAATCAGTAATGTCTAGATTATTCGGAACCGACGGTGTTCGCGGCCTCGCTAACGAAGTGATTACTCCTGCTCTTGCTATGGAGCTTGCGCAGGCCGCCTCCATCGTCCTTGGGTTCAATACGGTTAAAGAAGGTGTCCGCCCCAAGGCTGTTATCGCCCATGACTCCCGTATTTCCGGGGAGTTCATCGGTGCTGCCATGACTGCAGGTTTCGCAGCCTCCGGTGTTGATGTGCTCGATGCGGGCATGGTACCCACTCCTGCAGCAGCTTACCTGGTGGCTAGCACTGAGGCTGACTTTGGTGTCATGATTTCTGCTTCCCACAACGCTGCTGAGGATAACGGCATCAAGTTCCTGGCGCGCGGCGGTAAGAAGCTGGATGACGCGATTGAGGATGCCATTGAGGCCCTCTATCGTTCAAAGGACTTCCGTTACCCCACCCACGGTGAGGTGGGGCGCGTCCGTCCGCTCACTGACGCTGAAGATCGCTATGTCACCCACCTGGTTTCAACCATGCCCGAGCACCGCCGTCTCAACGGCCTCAAGGTAGTGTTGGACTGCGCCAATGGTGCTTCTTCCGGTGTTTCACCCGATGCTTTCCGTACCCTGGGCGCTAAGGTTTTTGTGATTGGTGCTGAACCTGATGGCGTGAACATCAATGCCGGAGTAGGCTCCACCCACCCCGAAAAGCTTCAGGAGGCAGTGGTTCGCCACAGCGCCGACCTGGGTATCGCCCACGATGGTGACGCCGACCGCTGCATGGCCGTTGACGAGCAGGGCAACTTGGTAGATGGCGATCAGATTATGTCGATTCTGGCGCTGTCGATGAAGGAAGCTGGCACCCTTAAGGACGACACCCTGGTCGCCACCGTCATGTCTTCACTGGGCCTGGAAATCTTCCTCAAAGAACACGGCATCAAGCTAGAGCGTACCGCTGTGGGCGACCGCTACGTGCTGGAGTCCATGAACAAGCACGGCTTCAATCTGGGCGGTGAGCAGTCGGGCCACGTGATTATGTCGGACCATGCCACCACCGGTGACGGCGTGCTGACCGGTCTGCATCTGGCTGCTGAAATGGCCCGTACCGGCCTGCCCCTCTCGGAATTGGCTAACCGTATGCAGGCGACTCCTCAGAAGCTGATTAACGTCAAGGGTGTTGACCGCGCTGGTGTGGCTACTTGCCTTCCTGTGCAAGAGGCTATTAAGGACGCCGAGGCCCAGCTGGGCGACACCGGGCGGGTTCTGCTTCGTCCCTCGGGTACCGAACCCCTGGTGCGCGTCATGGTTGAAGCTGAGACCCAGGAGGTCGCTGATGCAATCGCCCAGGCCCTAGCTGATGTGGTGGCTCGGGAACTAGCGATTTAGTCTAGCTTTTGAGGCGTGCAAGGGCACTTCTCCGCTGTGGGGGAGTGCCCTTTTGCGTCGTCAGAGACCACCTGCCTTAACCTGTCTAACAGGTGTGAGAAACTGGGCAAATTTTCCTGTAGGTGCCAGCCTGTGAGACAGGTAGACTAAAACCACTCAGCTCTCAAACCTGCCGGCGCTGGTGGGAAAAGAGAGCTTTTTGTATAAACTTAACCGCTGTGGAAACACATACACACCTCTAAGAAGGACTCTATGGCAGAGACACCATCACCCAGCCTGCGCGTGCGCGTGCAGAAGTTTGGCACCTTCCTGTCGAGCATGATTATGCCGAATATCGGTGCTCTCATCGCGTGGGGTATTATCACCGCGCTTTTCATTCCTAAGGGCCTCGTGCCCATGTACATCCCTAGCCTGGCAGGTTTCAGTGAATACGTAGCCACCATGGTTGGCCCCATGGTGACCTACCTACTTCCGATTCTGATTGCCTACACCGGCGGTAAGCTCATCTACGACCACCGCGGTGGTGTAGTCGGCGCAACCGCGACCATGGGCGTCATCATGGGTACCAGCGCCGAAATCTTTATCGGTGAAGCCGGTGGCTCACCCATGTTCCTGGGAGCTATGATTATGGGCCCCCTGGCTGCCTGGTGCATGAAGAAGCTTGACGGCCTCTGGGACGGCAAAATCAAGCCCGGCTTCGAGATGCTGGTCAATAACTTCTCTGCCGGTATCTTTGCTGTTATCGCAGCAATGGGCTCTATGTTCCTGCTGACTCCCGTCATGCGAGCCTTCTCTGCGGGTGCTGAAGCAGCCGTCGATTGGCTGGTTTCCACGGGCCTGCTGCCGCTGACCGCTCTGTTGATTGAACCGGCTAAGGTCCTCTTCCTCAACAACGCCATTAACCACGGCATTATCACCCCGCTGGGTACCGCCCAGGCGCTGGAACAGGGCAAGTCCATTCTCTACCTGCTCGAAGCTAACCCCGGCCCCGGTCTGGGTATCCTGCTGGCCTACTGCTTCTTCGGCCGTGGCTCAGCTAAGGCAACCGCACCCGGTGCAGCCCTGATCCACTTCTTCGGCGGTATCCACGAAATCTACTTCCCCTACGTACTCATGAAGCCCCAGCTAATTCTCGCCACCATCGCCGGTGGCATGGCCGGTACCTTCACCTTCATGACCCTCAACGTGGGCCTGACCTCAGCGTCCGCCCCCGGCTCCATCATCGCTATCACCGCTGTTGCGGCCCCCGGCGACCTGTTCAAGATTTACCTGGGCGTACTCGTCGCTACCGTCGTTTCCTTCCTGGTGGCAGCTCCCATCCTCAAGTTCTCTAAGAATAGCGAAGATGACCTCGAAGCAGCAGCAGCCAAGATGCAACAGATGAAGGGCAAAAAGTCTTCTGTCGCCGGTGCTTTCGCTACCGCCGATAAGAACCGCGAAATCCGCTCCATTGTCTTTGCCTGCGACGCCGGTATGGGTTCTTCTGCTATGGGTGCTTCGGTGCTGCGCAACAAGATTAAGGACGCCGGTTTCGGCGACCGCGTCACCGTGGTGAACTCTGCAATCAACAACCTTAAGGACGAATACGACCTGCTGGTCTCCCACCAGGACCTCGCCGACCGGGCAGCTGCCCCCACCCCCAGCGCCGTCCATATCGCGGTAGATAACTTCATGAACTCACCGCGCTACGACGAAATCGTTGAGATGATCCGCCAGCAGCAAACCGGTGATCAGGCAACTGCTGAAGCTCCGGCGTCCGCCGCTGCTGCCCCCGCTGCAACTGCTACTGCTGTAGCAACCGAAGAGCAGGTGCTAACCGCATCAACCATTGTGCTTGATGCCAGCGCCACCAGCCGCGAAGACGCCATCAACCAGGCAGGTGCCCTGCTGGTTGCCACTGGTAAGGTCGACGAGAGCTACGTAGCGGCTATGCACGAACGCGAAGCATCAGTCTCCACCTACATGGGCAACGGCCTGGCTATTCCCCACGGCACCAACGAAGCTAAGGACGCCATCCACAGCTCCGCTATGTCCTTCGTTCGTCTGAGCGAACCGGTTGAATGGAACGGCAAGCCCGTTAACTTCGTCATCGGTATCGCTGGTGCTGGCGGAACCCATCTGGAACTGCTGCAGAAGATTGCTAAGACTTTCTCCAACAAGGCAGCTGTAGCCCAGCTGGAAGAAGCCCGCACAGCCCAGGAAATCCTGGATATCTTTGGAAAGGTTCAGTAACCGTGAAAAAAGCAGTCCACTTTGGCGCTGGCAATATTGGCCGCGGCTTTGTAGGCGTCATCCTGAACGAAGCTGGCTACGAGCTAGTTTTCTCAGACGTCGCTGCCCCGCTTATTGACGCCCTCAATGAGCAAGAGAGCTACACCGTCCACGAGGTTGGTCACGACCCCAAGGACATCACCATCACCGGCTTCCGCGGCATCAACTCGGCAGAGAATCCTCAGGCGATCGCCGAGGAAATCGCGACCGCCGACGTAGTAACCACCGCTGTTGGCCCTACCATCCTCAAGTTCGTTGCTGTGAATATCGCCGAAGGTCTCAAACTCCGTGCTGAGCGGGGGGCAGACTCTAAGGTCGCTGTGATGGCCTGCGAAAACGCTATCAATGCAACCGATGTGCTGGCAGAAGAAGTCCGTAAGCACTTCCCGGCGGCAGATGATGTTGCTATCTTCGCTAACACCGCGGTTGACCGTATTGTGCCCAACCAGGCACCAGGCCAGGGCCTCGACGTTACTGTAGAGAACTATTACGAGTGGGCTGTTGAAACCGGCCCCTTCGGCGGCGATGTACCCCAGATTCCCGGGGCAACCTGGGTTGAAGACCTGGCCCCCTACATCACTCGCAAGCTCTTCACCGTCAATACCGGCCACGCCACCACCGCCTACTTCGGCCAGCAGGCAGGAATCTCCAAACTCTCAGAAGCACTCGAGAACCCCGAAATCCGCGCCAAGGTCGAAGCGACCCTAGCAGAAACCAAAGACCTCATCATACGCAAGTTCGGCTTCAAACCCGAAGTCCAACAAGCCTACGTCGAGAAAATCCTCGAACGCTTCGCCAACCCCGACCTACCCGACACCACCGAACGAGTAGGTCGCTCACCCCTACGCAAGATCTCCCGCCACGAGCGCTTCATCGGCCCCGCCGCTGAACTCGCTGAGCTAGGCCGCCCCACCAAAGCCCTGCTAGCAACGATCGGCGCCCTGCTCGAGTTCGATGTAGCAGAAGACCCCGAATCGGTAGAACTGCAGGCCCTGCTCACCGCAGCCCGCTCCGGTGCTAAGAATCCCGAAGAGGTCACCGAAACCCTCACCGGCCTCACCAGAGAGCACCCGCTCTACCCAGGTGTCCTAGCCCAGGTGAAGGAGCGCACCGCCTAAGTGCCCCGAGCATAGAGAAAGGCCCCGGTAGCTCACTACCGGGGCCTTTGCCGTATCTAAGATAAAGAGAATTTACTTGACGGTCAGAGCGTCGCGGATTTCCTTGAGCAGAGCAACCTGGGGATCCTCTTCCTCAACCTCTTCTTCAAGGTCGAGCTTGGCAGCACGACGCTCGTTGAACTTGTTGACGGGCATAACAATGCAGAAGTAGAGGGCTGCTGCAACAATGAGGAAGTTGATAACTGCGGTCAGGAAAGCGCCAAACTGAATGGGGCCAACAATGAGCCAGTTGTCGAAGTTAACTTCCTGGCCACCGGTCGCAAGGGCGATGGCAGGCATCATAACCTTCTCAACCAGGGCAGTAACAACGGCGGTAAAGGCAGAGCCAATAATCAGACCGACTGCGAGGTCGATGACGTTACCGCGGGTGATGAAATCTTTAAAACCACTAAGCATGAGTTCAAGAATAGCGGTTTCTGCCAGCGGTGAACACCAATCTGAGCTGAAATTTTCGCTGTAAACCAAGTGGGTTTACTCACAGGCTAGTTTGACGTGCTAGCCAGTGCTTAAAATTTGTAGGTTTCTGCTTGTCAGCCTCATGGTTGAAACCCGTTGCGGTAGCTGGGAGCGGGCCCGGTTCCCCAGAAATCTTCTAGGGTCTCAAACCCGGATTCCTTCAGCGCGGTGGCTTCGTCAACACCGATATAGCGCAAATGCCAGGACTCATACCAGTAGCCGGTGGTTTCGTGGTGCCACCAGGGGTAGCGCACCACAAAGCCATAGCGGTGGGCGTTCTCGGCTGCCCACAGGGCAGCTGCCGTGTCCTTGAAGCAGGGCTGGAGATCGCAGGCACCACCGGTTCCGATATCGAGGGCAAGCCCCGTTTGATGCTCTGAATAACCGGGGCGGGCAGAAGCCACATCTGCCTGATCTGTACCGTACTGGGCAGCCCAGCTGGCGTAGGTTCCCTGCTGGGTCTCATACGACCGGTAGCCGCTGAGGGCGACCATAGGGGCACCAGCTGCTGAGGCATGAGCAAACATGCGATGCGCTGCTTCTGCTGCCTCTGCGCGAAGCAGGACGGAGCCAAGCGGCTGTAAATCATCGGGTGCGTAGGTAAGAGGGGAGAGGGGATTGTGTTTATTGACGAGAACCGTCATCGATGATGCCGACTCAATATCGGCAGGACGGCGCGTGGCGGCCTGGCTAGGGGCAGCTGATTCAGCGCTCGCGCTAGAAGAAGGTGGTGCGCTCGAAGAAGCTACCTGCTGAGGGGTAGAAGCCGCCACTGAGCTGGTAGGCAACGGGGCGGCGTCCGGTTCAGCGGAGATGCCCTGACCGCAGGCAGCCAGCGACAGGGCCATGAGGCTGCCCGCTAAAGCCAATGAAAAGTGTGAAAGATACGAGCGCATACCTAGTTCTTCCGTAACAGAACCTTACGAATCTTGTGATCATGGGACTTCTTCAAGATCAGTCGGGCTCGCCCACGGGTGGGGCGCACATTCTCTCGTAGGTTAGGTTCGTTGATAGAGCGCCAAATACTCAAAGCTAGCTCAACTGCGGCGTCCTCTGATAAATCGGCATACCGTTTGAAGTAGGAGTTAGGGTTGGTAAAAGCTGACCGTTGCAGCTTCAAAAACCGCTGCACATACCAGTGTTCGATGTCCCGGGTGGAAGCATCAACGTAGATAGAGAAATCAAAGAAGTCAGCCAGGCTTAGCGCCGAGCTTTTCTCGCTGTCGAGCTTGGCCGGGGCTAATACATTCAGGCCCTCCACAATCAGAACGTCGGGGCTGGTAACCTCAATACGCTCACCCTCTACGATGTCGTAGTAGAGGTGGGAATACTTAGGGGCGGTGACAAGAGGAGCCCCTGATTTGACTTCGGACACAAACCGCAGGAGGGCTCGGCGGTCGTAGGATTCCGGAAAACCCTTGCGCCCCATAAGGCCCCGTCGTTCTAGCTCGGCATTAGGGTAGAGGAATCCATCGGTTGTCACCAGCTGGACGTTCGGGGTTGAGGGCCAGCGCCGGAGAAGCTCCTGTAGGACGCGGGCGGTAGTGGATTTGCCGACAGCTACTGACCCTGCCACGCCGATAATAAAAGGGACTTTTTGGCCTTGAAGACCTAAAAAGTCGTTCGTCATGTGATTAGCGCTCGCGGCTGCATTGACATAGAGATTAAGCAGTCGAGAAATGGGCAGATAAACCTGAGCCACCTCATCAAGGTCAATGGTCTCGCCCAGACCGCGAAGCTGCTGAAGCTCGTCCTCAGTCAGTGGAACCGAAATCTCGTTAGCGAGACGCGACCAGGTGTCCCGGTCTAGCTCGGTAAAAGGAGAGTATTTAGAAGAAAGCGCAGACATGCTCATTTACATCAGTCTAGAGGCCAGGAGAAAGAGCACCTAATATGACAAGAGGTCTATAGAGAGGCAACAGGTTGCGACACTGTGGCGGAGGCATCAGTAGGCAGAGAAAAACTTAGGGGTAAGATGAAACCATGTGTGGAATCGTAGGATACGTAAGTCTCGGCACTGCCGCAGACGGTAAGAAATTTGACCATACCGCATACGATGTGGTTCTCGAAGGTCTGCGCCGCCAGGAATACCGCGGCTATGACTCAGCCGGCGTTGCCCTGATTGGTGATAACGGCATTGAATTCCGTAAGAAGTCAGGCAAGCTTGTTAACCTCGAAGCTGAAGTAGAAGCCAACCCGCTGCCTGCTACCACTATCGGTATTGGTCACACCCGCTGGGCTACCCACGGTGGCCCCACCGATAACAATGCTCACCCGCACGTTGTCGACAACGGCCGTCTGGCAGTCGTGCACAACGGCATCATCGAAAACTTCGCAGAGCTGCGTGCAGAACTGATTGAAGAAGGCTGCGAGTTCAAGTCACAGACCGACACCGAAATTGCAGCTAACCTGATTGCCTCCATTTACAACAAGCTGGAGAGCAAGGACCTCACCGAGGCCGTCCGCCTGGCATCAAACCGCCTTGAAGGCGCCTTCACCATCCTGGTCACCCACGTTGACCACCCCGATCGCGTCGTCGCAACCCGTCGCAACTCACCCCTGGTTATTGGCCTGGGCGAAAACGAAAACTTCCTGGGCTCAGACGTTTCTGGCTTCATCGACTACACCAAGAAGGCAGTCGAAATGGGCCAGGATCAGATCGTTACCATCACCGGTAGCGACTACTCCATCATCGACTTCGAAGGCTTCCCCGCCAACGGCAAGGAATTCACCATCGAGTGGGACGCCGCTGCTGTTGAAAAGGGCGGCTTCGACTCCTTCATGGAGAAGGAAATCCACGAACAGCCCGCAGCTGTGCGCGATACCCTGCTGGGCCGTCTGGACGAAAAGGGTAACCTGACCCTTGACGAACTTAAGATTGACGATGCGACCCTGCGTTCCGTCAATAAGATTATCGTTGTCGCCTGTGGTACCGCTGCCTACGCTGGCCAGGTAGCCCGCTACGCCATCGAGCACTGGTGCCGAATCCCCACCGAGGTTGAGCTGGCCCACGAGTTCCGCTACCGAGATCCCATCGTAGATGAGAAGACCCTGGTTGTGGCTCTCTCCCAGTCCGGCGAAACCATGGACACCCTCATGGCAGTGCGCCACGCCCAGGAACAGGGCGCCAAGGTTATTTCAATCTGTAACACCAACGGCTCAACCCTGCCCCGTGAATCCGACGCAGCTCTCTACACCCACGCGGGCCCCGAGATTGCAGTTGCATCCACAAAGGCCTTCCTCTCGCAGATCGCTGCTGCCTACCTGCTCGGCCTCTACCTGGCCCAGCTGCGCGGCAACATGTACAAGGATGAAATTCGTACCATCCTTGAAGAACTGCAGAAGATGCCCGAAAAGATTCAGGCTGTCATCGACAATGAGCAGCAGGTCAAGGACCTCGGCACCTCTATGAAGGACGCCAAGTCTGTGCTCTTCCTGGGCCGCCACGTTGGATTCCCCGTAGCGATGGAAGGCGCCCTGAAGCTCAAGGAAATCGCCTACCTGCACGCCGAAGGCTTCGCAGCGGGCGAGCTCAAGCACGGTCCCATCGCCCTTGTCGAAGAAGGCCAGCCCATCTTCGTCATCGTTCCCTCACCCAACGGTCGCGACTCCCTGCACTCCAAGGTTGTTTCTAACATCCAGGAAGTCCGCGCTCGCGGTGCAGTGACCATCGTTATTGCAGAAGAGGGCGATACCGCTGTTGAGGAACATGCAGATCACATCATCCGCATCCCGGCCTCACCCAGCCTGCTTCAGCCCCTGCTGTCTACCGTGCCCCTGCAGATTTTTGCATGCTCTGTAGCTCACGCTAAGGGCTACGACGTTGACCAGCCCCGTAACCTGGCTAAGTCAGTAACCGTCGAGTAAATCTCTCTGCATAACAGAGATAGGAACCCCGTACCCGGTAGGGTACGGGGTTCGCTCTTTAAACTGATAAGCAGGGCCGTAGAATGGGCAGAAGAAAGACAGAGCTAGCAGGAGCGATAAGGAGACGCCATGATTATTGGTACCGGTACTGACGTGGTCAATATAGCTCGGTTCGCTGAGCTCTTAGAACGTACCCCGGCCCTGCGGGAGCGGCTCTTTGCCCCGGGGGAGCGGGGGCTACCCGTCCGCTCCCTCGCCGCCCGCTTTGCGGCTAAGGAAGCCGCTGCCAAGGCCCTGCGGGCCCCTGCGGGTTTGAACTGGCAGGATTGCTGGGTGGAGAAAGACACGGACGGCGCCCCTTACCTGGTCGCAGAAGGGACGGTTGTGCGGCGAGCAGCTGAACTAGGGATTAACCGCTGGCACCTTACGATGAGCCATGATGAACCTATAGCTACCGCAACTGTTGTGGCAGAACACCTGAGCGACAGTGACCTGTTGACCCTGCTGCGTCTAGATCCCTCTGCTCGGGGGCTGCTGTTAGCTCGCCCGCTAGAAGAGAGGGACTAAAGTGGCCAGAGCAAAAGAACTGACATACTGGGAGGTTGAAAAATATGTTACTTCCCCTACTTTTTCCTCCCATAAGTACACCCGCGGAGTATTAGGCCTGCTGACTGGGAGCGATATTTACCCGGGTGCTGCCCTCATGTCTGCCCGGGCTGCCGTCAATACCGGGGTTGGCATGGTGCGGTTTGCTGGAACATCGTCACTAAACTTCCAGGTGCAGCTGACCGTACCTGAGGCTGTATGTAGTGTTGGGGAAGTCGAGAGGCTGCGCGTTGATGCCTGGGCTCTCGGCTCAGGCATCGCCGGAGAATCACGAGAAGCTGAGGCCCTGGCCGTCCTTGCGGGAGGGCAACCGGCTGTTATTGACGCAGGGGCGATTTCCCTAGCTACCCGGCTGGTAGCTGATGGAGTCAAATTGCAGGCCCATCACATTCTTACTCCTCATGCTGGAGAGCTTGCCGATGCCCTGACCTGGCTTCTGGCCCTGGCCCCGTCCGCGCTCCATGCCCTTGATCCCGATTTGACAGAGCCACCCACCCGGGAGCAGATTGAAGCTGACCCCTACCGCTTTGCCCGCCTACTGGCTCAGGCAACGGGGGCAACTGTTCTGCTTAAGGGCGGTGTGACTATCTTGGCCGCACCCACCGGTGACCTCTTTCAGATAACCAGTGAGAACCACTGGCTGGCGACCGCCGGTAGCGGGGATACCCTCACCGGTATTCTGGGGGCTCTTCTTGCCCGGTATCAGGCAGAAGAATCCAAGCCCGGGGCCCTCTCAACTGACTACGCAAGGCTAGCGGGGGCCGCCGTCCGGGTCCAGCAGTTAGCAGCAGGCCTGGTGCACGGAGCAGAGAGGTCTGGCCCCACGCCACCTACCCAGGTGGCCCAGAAGATCCCAAAGGCCGTTGCCATATTCCTTGAGCAGTAGAGCCTATACCAAAGGCCGGTTACCGTAACGGTAACCGGCCTTCTTACATACGAGTTCTAGTAAGCGCCGTCCTTGGCAAAAACTGCGCGGACGGTGCGGAAGAGAATGACGATATCGCTCATAACCGACCAGTTCTCAACATAGTAGAGGTCTAGGCGAATAGACTCTTCCCAGGAAAGATTCGAGCGGCCAGAGACCTGCCAGAGGCCGGTAATACCGGGCTTAACCAGCAGGCGGCGGTAGGCGTCTTCTTCGTACTGCTCAACCTCAGAAGGCAGCGGGGGACGGGGGCCTACCAGCGACATATCGCCCACAAAGACATTCCACAGCTGGGGAAGCTCATCGATGGAGTACTTACGAATAAACTTGCCAATCTTGGTGATACGGGGGTCATCTGCCATCTTAAAGAGCACCCCGTTACCCTCGTTCCGGTCCATAAGCTCCTTTTTGAGCTCTTCAGCGTTAGTTACCATAGAGCGGAACTTAATCATATGGAAGGCAGTTCCACGGTAGCCAACGCGTTCCTGTAGGAAGAAAATCGGGCCGCCGTCTTTTTTGACGAGCAGGGCAACCGGAACCAGCAGGGGGGCCAGGAAAATTAGGCCAAGGCCTGAGGCTACAACATCGATAGCTCGCTTAATCAGGGCCTGCATTCCTTCGATGCGGGGGGTGTGAACGTGAATCAGGGGCACACCGTTGAGGGGCTGGGTATGGATGCGGGGGCCAGCGATATCGGTCATGGCAGGTGCCATGATGAGGGCAACGTGGGCAGCCGCCAGCGCCCAGCCCAGACGACGCAACTCTGTGGGGTTGAGGCCGTGGCCGGTGGAGACAGCTACCGCGTGAATATTGTTCTCACGAACTACCTTGAGGACCTCGGCTGCGTCGGGTGAGTAGCCCAGGGTTGGGATAGCCCCCTCGGCGAGCTGGGTGCCTGGACGTGAACGGGGCAGGTATGCTGCTACCGGGGCGAGACCTGATGTGCGGGCCCCTTGGAGGGTCTTGTAGAGATGCTCGCCCGAGGCTGAGTCACCGATAATCATGACGCGGGAAAGTGCGCGCCCCTTATACCGCCAGCGAACGAGCCAACGGCGTACGCCCCAACGGGCGCAGAGAAGCAGAACAATGCCGATGGGGTAGGCCAGCATAACGTAGGTGCGGGCAAAATCAATTTTGGTCAGGTAGGAGAAGATTGCGATAACCGCGAAGAAGTAGGTCGTCGCTTTGGTTACCAGGCGGTACTCATCGACGCCATGGCCCAGGTAACGGATGTTGCGGCTATTGGCGATTGACAAGACAAAGAACCAAATCATGCCAAAAACAATGCCGGTTCCCACATACCCAAGCGGAAGGGGCGTGGGGGATACAACTTCGGTGTTTTGGAAGCCGAAGCTGATGATATGAGACACCGTGATAGTTAGCGCAATTGCTAGAGCATCCGCTATATAAAGCGCAGCTTTAATCTTGGGATGCCAGGTGCGGCGGTTGCGGGTTTCTGCCCACCGCTCCTCGATGTACTGTTCGTTCACTAGTGTGTATTCCCCTAAAGATGGTGCCTGCGCCGAGTGCGAGAGTGGTGTGGGCAGACCTGTACGATTAGGCTTCTAATACTACAGTGTCAGCTGGCTTAAGAGCAGGTAGATATCCTGAAATATGCTTCACACTTTCAGCTGAAAGTAACTTGTTAGTACTGGTCAGAGTGGTCTTAGCGGGTAAGTCCAGCTTCATGCAGGATAAAATCAATCACCGGTTCGTAGAGGTGCGGGGTGACGTTATCGTCCATGGGCACAGCAACGAGAATCTGCCCCTGTTCGGCGGAGACGAAAAGCCCGGGGTCATTGCAGTCGGCGATACCGATGGTAGGAATCCCGATGGACGCTGCGTACCCGGCGAGCCCGTGGTCGGCGATAACAAGATCGGGAGTAATTCCCCGTTCTTGGAGCTGGGCGAGTGCTAGCTGCATAGGCCCGGGAAAATGGGTGTGCTGCAGGTTTCCGTACTGCTCGAACATGATGACGTCAAATATTTGCCGGATATCGCCGTCCAGAAAGCGGTTGCCCTCATCGATGGTTAGGACGATCGCGCCGTGAGCTTTGGCCGCTGCTGCAAGGCGGGCGTAGATAGGGAAGAGGCCGGCGGGGTGGCCGGTAGCAAAGAGTAGGCTTTTGCCTGCCCGTACTGCGTCACCGAAGATGCGGGCGTACTCGGTGAGGCCGTCGATACAGAGGTCAGCGCTGATGGTGTCTTGGCCTTCCCTGTGGTTGGGGTCGGCGCTGGTTCCAACCCTGCGCGCCATCAGCTCGAAGATGTCGTCAACAGTCCAGTCTCTGGTCCACTTCACACCGAACTCTAGGTGCTCATTACCTTCAACAAAGCCCTGCATATGAGCAAGGTTGTTTTCACGGGCCGTTGCTACGTTTCCGGTAATGCGTGATGTGTTGAGATAGTCAGCAAATTCCAGGCGTGTCATTGAGAAGGTCATGCGGTTCTCCTAAGAGCGGGTGAGAGTCTGATAGAGGTCGAGTAAGTTTTGGGCTGTGGCCTGCCAGGTAAAGCTGCGAGCGCGTTTGGCCCCGGCTGCTCCCAAGCTCCTGCGTAGCTGGGGGTTGGCGGTGAGCCGCGCGATGGCGTCCGCCCAGGCAGCTGGCGTCCGCTGGGCTACCAACAGACCGGTGATGCCGTCAGCTACTGCCTCCCTGAGCCCGTCCACCTTGCTAGCAAGCACCGGAGTGCCGCAGGCAGAGGCCTCCAGGGCAACCAGGCCAAAGGTTTCTGAGGATGAGGGACAGGCAACGATATCGGCTTTTCGGAAAGCCTGGGCGAGGTCGAGGGCGGGCATCGAGGGAAGTAGGCGGACGCGGTCAGACAGCCCCAGCTCCTCTGCCCGAGCCACTAGATTCTGTTCGTAGCTGGTACCTGAGGTGCCAATGATGTCGAGGGTAACGTCTAGCTCTCGCGCAAGTAAGTCGAGGGCTTCGACCAGCAGATGAGGGCCCTTAAGGTGCTGGGGGCGGCCAGCAAAGACCAGGTGGGCGGCGCCGTCCTGCCCCTCATGAAGAGGGCGGACGCCGTCACTCGGGGAGAAAACAGAAAGGTCAACGCCGGGGGGCACTGTCACCAACTGGGATTCTTCTGCCCCGTAGAAGTCGTGCATCTGGGCGGCCTCATACTCCGTATTGACCACTAGAGCGGCGGCCTTACGGACCAGTGCCTGCTCACCGCGTAGGCGAACCTCGGGCTCCGGGCGCTCGCCCTCGCCCAACCTAGCATTCTTGGCAGCTGCGGTGGTGTGCATGGTATGGACGAGAGGTACCTGCGGGTAAGCGGCAAGGGCTGCCAGACCCGAGAGCCAGTAGTGGCTGTGAACCAGCTGGGGCGGGCGCGACGCTATAGCTCGAACAGCCATAGCAAAGCCCGGAACCAGCTCAGGTAGGTCTTCCTTGCGGGCACCTTCGGCTTCTGGCAAATAGAGAGAGGTAACGGTAGCCCGTTCGTGATACCTTACCTGCCCAGCCTGCTGGCGATCGGTCGCCAGTGTAAAAACTTCCACTGTCAGCTGCGGGTTGACTTCAAGAAGAGCCGCCAAAGACCGCTCAATATAGACGTTCATGCCGCCAGCATCCCCTGACCCAGGTTGGGCCAGGGGAGAGGTATGCAGCGAAAAGATATGCAGGTGCAGCGGAAAAGAAAAACTCACACCTCTACTCTACCCCTGCCACAGCTGCCCGTACCCTGTAGGTGTCAGCGCAGCTGCGCTAGCGGCAAACTCAACTAAGCTAGAGAAGAAAAGACCCTACGCCCAAGGAGGACACCGTGCCTATCGACAGCCTCTACCGCGCCCACGGCTTCGTGCCCCTTGACGCCCCCACAAACGCAGAACGCCTGGCCGTCATCGACCTGGACGCCGTCGAACACAATGTTAGGCGTATTAAGAGCATCATCGGCCAGCGGGCCCTTATCGCCGTGGTCAAAGCGGACGCCTACGGGCACGGGGCGCTCGACGTAGCGCGCTCAGCGGTAGCAGCGGGAGCTGACTATCTGGGGGTCGTCCACATCACGGAAGCGCATGCCCTGCGCGCCGGTGGCATTGTTGCCCCTATCATTGCCTGGCTCCACACGCCTCGCACCAACTTTGCCCAGGCACTGGCAGACCACCTTGAACTGGGTGTCTCAAGCATCTGGGAACTAGAAGCCATCGCGGCTGCCCACCGTGCCAGCGGGCAGCAGGAGCCGGTCAAGGTTCATCTCAAAGTAGATACCGGCCTCGGCCGCAACGGGGCGGCCATGGGCGAACTACCTGCGTTTGCCGCCGCCGCCCGCCAGCTTGAAGAAATCGGGGCCCTGCAGGTGGTCGGGGTCTTTTCCCACCTGGCAGTAGCCGACGAACCAGAGCGCCCCGAAACCGCCGGCCAATCTCACACCTTTGACCGAGCGCTAGACATACTGCAGGATGCTGGCCTGCGCCCCTCCCTGCGCCATCTAGCCAACACCCCGGCAACCCTCAGCGCGGCGTCCGTCGGGGCAGAGGACGGCCTGCTACGGGACGCCGTTCGAGTCGGTCTTGGGATTTACGGCCTCTCTCCGCTCGCAGGCGCCACCCCCGAAGAGCTGGGGCTGCGCCCTGTCATGCACCTGCAAACCTTCATCAATGCTGTCAAAGAAGTGCCAGCAGGCCAGGGAGTTTCCTACGGCCTCAACTATGTGACCGACAAACCCACGACCCTGGCCCTGGTGCCGGTTGGCTACGCGGACGGCGTTCCCCGAGTCGCAACCGGCGGGCCGGTGCGTATCTACCCGGTATCTGGCCCCGCCCGAACCTACCGTGAGGTAGGGAGAATTGCCATGGACCAGATGGTCATTGACCTGGGAGAACCCGGTCTAGCCGACCCCGTAGCCGGCTTCCTCGGAGCCCCCGCCGTCCTTTTCGGCTCCGGTGAGAACCCACCGGTCACCGACTGGGCAGAAGCAGCCGGAACCATTAACTACGAAATCGTCACCCGCATATCCCCGCGCGTCACCCGCATCAGTGTCGGCGGATCCTGGCGCCAGCGCGACACCGAAAGCGAGCAGTAAACCGTGACCGACCGCGTCCTTGACCTCGAAATCACTGGTCCCGAGCATACCCGAGCCATCGCCCTGGCCCTAGCGCCCCTGCTCACCGCGGGCGACGTCCTGATTCTCACCGGCGAACTAGGAGCCGGCAAAACCACTTTCACCCGCTCCCTCGGCGAGGGGCTAGGTGTGAGAGAAGGCGTTATTTCCCCCACCTTTGTGCTCTCTCGTGTGCACCCCAACCTACCCGACGGCCCCCGCCCCGGTGGGCCAGACCTCGTCCACGTTGATGCCTACCGACTCGCCAGCTCAGAAGAACTCGACGACCTCGATCTGGAATACTCCCTTGACCGGTCCGTCACCGTCATCGAATGGGGCAGAGACAAAGCCGAACACCTCTCAGAATCTATTCTCGATCTGGAATTTACCCGCGTGACCGGGGCAGACTTAGCAGAAACCGACCCCTACGCCCTCTACGCGCCGGGAAGCTGGGAAGAAGAGGACGAGGACGACGGCGCCCCCGAGCCGCGCCGCCTCCGTCTCATTGGAAACGGGCCCCGCTGGGAGAATGCTTGGGATGAGATGGTAGAGAAGCTGAGCGGTAGAGGGGGAAGGAACATAGGGGCCTTTGGAAGCACCCTTAAACGCCAGCCCCGAGCCAGCTAGCGAACCAGGCGAGAGGGCCGGCAATGAGCGCGAGCCCGGGATGCCGAGTATCAAGCCTTTGAGCCTAAACACGCTAGACTGGTGGGGTGCTTATCCTTGCTCTTGACTCATCCGCTATTGCTTCTGTCGCCCTGGGACGCCTAGACGGGCGGACCCTGACCCTGCTTGCTTCACGGTCAACCGAAGACACCCGCTCCCACGCCGAAGTGATGGCTCCCTTCGTCACCGAGGTGCTGGCTGAAGCCGGAGTAACAGGCCAAGACATTGATGCTGTGATAACCGGTACCGGTCCCGGCCCCTTTACCGGCCTACGCGCTGGTATCGTAACTGCCCGCTCCCTGGCCTTTGCCTGGAACAAGCCCCTCTACGGAATCATGAGTCTTACCGCCCTCGCCGAACGCGCTGAAGGTACCGCACGGGCGTCCGGTCATTCCCGTTTTCTCGTCGTCTCAGATGCTCGCCGCAAGGAAATATACTCGGCTGTCTATGAACTAACCGAGAGCGGCTACCAGCTGGAGAGCGGCCCCACCGTCGGCCCGGCCAGCGAGGCGCCCACCCTGCCCGCCTACGGTTTTGGCACTTCCCTCTACCCCGAGTCCCTGGATGCCCAGCCCTATTTTGAGCACACCCAGCCGGACGCCGCCGCCCTGCTGGCAGCTGCTGCCCGCCTGGGCTTGCCCAACCTCAGCACCGATACGAGCGCTCTCTACCTGCGTGAATCCGATGCCAAGGTGCCCGCCGCCCGTAAGAAGGCCAGCGCCTAATGCTGCTCACCGACCTCCCCACACATCTTGCCGACGGGGTTCAAGCCAGGGAAATGACCCTGCACGATGTCCCAGCCGTCCATACCCTAGAACTTGACCTCTTCCCGGCCGACGCATGGCCCCTGGACATGTTCCTGGCTGAAATTGCCCACGAGACTAGGGGCTATGTCGTCCTGGAAATCCCTACAGAAACCGGGCCGCAGGTTATCGGCTATGCCGGGCTCATGAGTGTAGCCGACACCGCCGACGTGCAAACCATCGCTATTGCCCCCGCCTACGAGGGGCGCGGCTACGGGCGAGCCCTACTCGATTTTCTCGCCCGCGAAGCCACCGCCCGCGGCGCTGAACAGATACTACTGGAGGTACGCGCCGATAACCCCCGGGCCCAGGACCTCTACCTGAAAAACGGTTACCAGCAGATCCATGTGCGCCGCCGCTACTACAACGACGGAGTTGACGCCCTGATCATGCGCCGCGACCTCACCCAACAGACCGCCTAGCAAGGAGAAACCAGCCATGACTGCTAAAACCGAACCCCTGGTGCTGGGTATTGAGTCCTCCTGCGACGAAACCGGCATTGGCATTGTGCGGGGCTCAACCCTGCTGACCAACACCGTCTCGTCCTCTATGAATGAGCACGTGCGCTTTGGGGGGGTCATCCCTGAAATTGCCTCCCGTGCCCATCTGGACGCCATGGTCCCGGCCCTGCAGGCCGCCCTCGACGAAGCCCAGGTCAGCCTGGATGAACTGGACGCTATTGCCGTGACCGCCGGCCCTGGCCTGGCCGGTGCCCTCATGGTGGGGGTTTCTGCCGCTAAGGCCCTAGCTACCGCGACCGGCAAGCCCCTCTACGGCATCAACCATCTAGTTGCCCATGTGGGCGTGGGTTTGCTTGATGACTGCGGGATTGAGGGGCACACCGCTGATTTTCTGGACGGCCTGCCGAGTGAGGGAATTGGTGCCCTGCTGGTCTCCGGTGGGCACACCGAAATCCTGGCTGTACGCGATATTACCGGGGACGTTGAGTTGCTGGGCGCTACCCTGGACGATGCCGCCGGCGAAGCCTACGACAAGGTGGCCCGCCTGCTGGGCCTGCCCTACCCGGGTGGGCCGGTGATTGACCGGGTTGCTAAGGACGGCAACGGGGCGGCTTTTGCCTTCCCCCGCGGCCTATCGACGCGCAAGTTTATGGGCACCGCTGAGGATCCCGGCCCCCACCGCTACGACTTTTCTTTCTCGGGCCTAAAGACCGCTGTCGCCCGCGTCGTCGAGGGCTTTGAGGCCCGGGGCGAAGAAGTACCGGTTGCTGATATCGCAGCTTCCTTCCAGGAGGCTGTGGTCGATGTGATTACCAAGAAAGCTATGCTGGCCTGCACCGAACGCGGTATCACCACCCTGCTGCTGGGTGGGGGCGTGGCCGCTAACTCGCGCCTGCGGGAGCTGGCCGCCCAGCGCTGTGCCGAGTACGGTATCAAACTGGTGATTCCCCAGCTGAGCTTGTGCACCGATAACGGAGCTATGGTAGCGGCCCTGGGCGCCCGCCTGGTATCTGAGGGGCGGGCACCGTCGGGTATCGACTTCACGGCAGACTCGTCCCTGCCTGTCACTAAGATTTCGCTCTAGCCGGAGCAGCGAACACGGGCGGCTGGGGCTGAAGGCCTACAGCCCCTCGGTAGCTTGCACGGCCAGGTCGTCCACCACAGCCTGCAGGTTTCCGCCGTTTTCGGTGGCGACGCGACGCTGACGCTGGTAGCCCGCCCCGGTCAGACAGATTCGCTCCACATCGGCCAGTTCAGTAGAACAGCTCAGGTCAGAGGCAATGCCCTCCAACTTATTCAGAAGCCCTAGGGTGTCTTCGGTGACCAGGCGTTCGGTGTTCTGGTTATCGAGAATGACGATGGCCTCGGTGCCGTAGCGGGCGGCCCGCCACTTGTTTTCCTGCACGTGCCAGGGCTTGAGGGGCTCAATTCGTTTGCCAGCATCGAGCTGGCGGGAGAACCACTCCACCAGGCACTGGGTAAAGGCGGTTAGAGCCGTGATATCGCGAATAGAGGCCAGCCCGTCGTAGGCTCGCATTTCTACCGTGCCGTATTTGGGTACGGGGCGCACATCCCACCGGTTCTCGCTCGGGTCGTCAATGACGCCGGTGACCACCAGGTCGTTAAGGTAGTCCTCGTAGTCTTCCCAGCGTTCGAAAGTGAAGGGCAGGCCAGAGGTGGGCAGTTGCTGGAAAATCTGGGCCCGCTGGGAGGCAAAGCCGGTATCTTCCCCTTCCCAGAAGGGGGAGGAGGCTGATAAGGCCAGCAGATGGGGGTAAAAGTTGGTGAGCCCGTTGAGCACCGGCAGGGCCTTATCGCGAGAAGTAACCCCGGTGTGCACGTGCACCCCGTAGATGATTTGGCGGCGGCCCCAGAACTGGGAACGGTCGAGCACCCGCAGGTAGCGGTCGTTATCAACGACTTTTTGGTCCAGGGCCCGGGAGAAGGGGTGGGTGCCTGCGGAGAAGAAGGCTAGGCCCAGCTGGTCGGTGATGTCTTTCAGGACGCTGGTGGCTTGAGTGAGCTGGTCGGCGGCCTCCGCCGGGGTTCGGCAGATGCCGGTGACAAGCTCAACGGTGTTGTTCAAAAATTCGCCGGTGATGTGGGCCCGGTCCGGGGCCGCTTCAAGAACCTGCGGGTACTGTTCTTGCAGTAGTGCTAGTACTTCGTCTGCGCGGGATGCCAGTTCGCGGGTTTCGGGGTCGACGAGGGCGACCTCCCATTCCACACCAATCGTGGACTGGTCTGAGGGGTGAAAAATCATGCGCTGGCTCCAGGGTCTCGCTGCGGTGCTGGTTCTATCTTAGGGGCAGGGGCTAGCGCAGAAGAATCCGGCTCACTCTATGACGTGCTGGTGAGACAGACGTAATAAACTAGGCTGGCTCAGCCCAGATGGCCAGGCGCTGGGAGGCTGCCCCCTCGCCCAACCGGGTCAGAAGCAGGGTGGCTTCGCGGCCTGATACCCCCTTCTTCTTTTTCACCCCGGCAAGCAGAGTGGCCCGGAGCTTTTCAGGAACCACATCGACTCCCCGCTTTTTGATGGTCAGGGCAGTGATGCCCTCTTCCTTAACCCAGCGGCGGAGCTTCTTCTCGTTGAGGGGCAGGGTGCCCAGGACGCGGTAGGTCCGGCCCAGTGGGCTAGGGGCGGGGGAGTCTGATGTCAGGTAGGCGATATTCTCATCAAGCAGGGTAGCCCCTATCGCTCGGGCGAAGTCTGCGACCAGGTGGGATCGCACTACCGCACCGTCGGGCTCAATCAGGTAAACGCCCAGCTCAGTGACTTCAACCGGCTCTTCATCGGCTGACGCTACCAGCGGTGAACTGATCTCATCGAGCACCTGCCGGGTGGTGGCGTCCGCCCCCAGCACTGTAGCTGACCGGGCAATCCCGGGGCGGGCTAGGGCGTTGAACCAGAGCACCACCTCAACCACGGACCCGCCGTGGCTGACCCACTCGGCCTCCACCCCGCTTGGAATAGCTTCGTGGGGCAGACCCGGGCCTAGCTTGACCCCCATAGGAATGCCGGTTGCCGCCAGCTTCTGCAAGAAGGAAAAGGGCGGGGAAAATGCCTCGGGGTCAAAGATGCGGGAGGTGGTAGAACCGCCTTCAATCTCTCGGCGGGCTGGGTCGAGCCAGAGGGCGGCGACGCGCTCGCCGTTCACGGTGGTGAGCTGTTCGAGCTCAACCTGTTCTACATCGCCCACGAGCACATGGGCGGACGGGTAGGGGGAGAGGTTGTGGGCGGTGAGAGCCGCCGTAGCGGGGTCGAGCTCAACGGACGTCACCGCTAACCCTGCGCGGGCAAAGGCGAGGGAGTCTGCCCCCAGCCCGCATCCTAAATCTGCCACGGATTTCAGCCCGGCCTCGATGAAGCGGGCGGCATGATGGTCGGCAACGGCCGCACGAGTGGCCTGTTCGTAGCCCGCCTCGGTGAAGAGCATGCGCGAGGCTTCTTCCCCGAACTTGGTAGCCCCCAGCGTGCGAAGACGGGCCTGGGTCAGTAGAGCTGAGGAGTCCTCGGCGCTGATGCCCTGGGCCCGGAGCTTGCTAACAGCGTGGAGAGAATCAGCCGGGTTGTAGGGGACCAGCTGGTCAAGAACTGCTAGCTGGTCGGCTGAGAAAGAGTGGGCACCGGCGCGGGGAAAAAAGGTCATGTATCTAGTTTAAGGGTGAGGCGGGGGAGGCCCGTTGAAAGCAGATTGGCTGGGGCGTGGCGCTTCGTCCTGCCCTCAACCTCTTAGCTCTTAGCGTTTCTCCCCGTAGGCAGCTTTGTGATGGGTTGGGTCGCAAGTGCCCAGACAGCTCCGCCCAGGGCGCTAGCGCCGATGACGGTAAAGGCCGCCGGGAGTGAAGAAATCAGCATGATGCCTGAGACAGCCAGGGGCCCTGCGACGATGGCGACCTGGGAGAACATGGACCAGATGGAGAGGAATTTGGCACGCCCGACGTTGGGGGAGAGGTCGGCGCCGATGGTCATGTTGATGCCGGCACCGAAGCCGTTGCCGATGGCCATGAGGGCTAGGCCTGTGATGAAGCCGGCGCTGGTGGGTAGTAGAGGCACGAGGATGAAGCCGGCACCGAAAATGCTGAGGCAGAGGGCGAGGACGGCGGAGCGTCCTACCCGGTCTTTGAGGTAGCCGCCGGGGACCATGAGCACCATTTCGAGGGCTGAGCCCAGGGCGGTCATGGCTTTGCCGCGGTCGTCCGCTTCAACTGTTTCAGCCAGTACTGACTGCCGGGCTAGGCCCCAGGCTACGGTAGCCGGTACGCGGGCGATGTGGGCGAAAAAGTAGAGCCACAGAGCTCCCGCCAGGGGTAGGGCAAGAGAGAGCGCCGAGAGGGTAAAGGCGGCAGCGGCGCTGAGGGTTGCCAGTGTCATGGCGCGTTTATCGCCAACCCGGTCGATAGCTGCACCCACCGGAACGGTGCAGAAGAGAGCAAGGACGCCCGTGGCAGCTACCAGCAAGGAGGCAAGTTCGGGGGAGGCTCCGAGCCTGATAGCGGCAAGTATCTGGATGGGCACAACGGCCCCGAAGCCGGCTGCGAAGAGGAAGGATGGGACGAGTACCGGCCAGAAGATGAGTTTGAGCATGGTCGCCTATCTGCCGGGGAAAGTTGCTTCAACCTATATTGTAGGGCGCAACAACTTAAGCTGAGGCGGTGCGCTGTCTGCGAAACCGGCACCTTATCTTGCCCGTCGGGGATGAGGGGAATAAAGTTTTAGTTAGCACTTGACCGCTGACAGTGCTAAAACGGCAGTCGGTAGCACCGCGACGATACCGGCTTGAGCACGCTTGGCGCATCAAGGTCACCCCAGAAGTTTTACGCTGAGACCTCACTTGAAGGAGCACCTCACCATGGCTATCAAGCCCCTCGAAGACCGCATTGTTGTTCAGATCGTTGAAGCAGAGCAGACCACCGCATCTGGCCTGGTCATTCCTGACACCGCTAAGGAAAAGCCCCAGGAGGCTAAGGTTATCGCTGTTGGCCCCGGCCGTATCGACGACAAGGGCAACCGTATCCCCGTTGACGTAGCTGAAGGCGATGTTGTTATCTTCTCCAAGTACGGTGGCACCGAGGTTAAGTACGGTGGCGCTGAGTACCTGATTCTGTCAGCCCGCGACGTACTGGCTGTCGTTTCCTAAGTTTTCGCTGTTTCTACCGAATACAACACGAAACACGAGAAAGAAGTAAGGATTCATGGCAAAACAGCTTGAATTCAATGATGATGCGCGTAAGCACCTGCAGGCAGGCGTCGATAAGCTTGCTAACGCTGTCAAGGTGACCCTGGGCCCCCGCGGCCGTAACGTGGTGCTTGATAAGCAGTGGGGCGCACCCATCATTACCAACGACGGTGTATCTATTGCCCGCGAGATTGAACTGGAAAACCCCTACGAAAACCTGGGTGCCCAGCTCGCTAAGGAAGTAGCTACCAAGACTAACGATGTTGCTGGCGACGGCACCACCACCGCAACCGTCCTGGCTCAGGCCCTGGTTTCTGAGGGCCTGCGTAACGTCACCTCTGGCGCTGCCCCCGGTGAGGTCAAGCGCGGCATTGAGACCGCAACCAAGCTGGTGTCAGAGCGCCTGCTGGCTAACGCCCGCGAGGTCAAGGGCGAAGAAGTTGCCCACGTGGCAGCTATCTCAGCTCAGTCACCCCAGATCGGTGAGTTGCTCTCTGAGGCCTTCAGCAAGGTAGGCCAGGACGGCGTTATCACCATCGAAGATGGCTCTACCACCGAGGTTGAGCTCGAAGTGACCGAGGGTATGCAGTTCGATAAGGGCTACCTCTCGCCCTCCTTCGTCACCGACCCTGAGCGTGCTGAGGCTGTTCTTGAGAACACCGCAATTCTGCTCTACCAGGGCAAGATTTCAACCGTGGCTGAGATTATGCCCGTGCTTGAGAAGATTGTTCAGGCTAAGAAGCCCCTGACCATCATCGCTGAGGATGTGGACGGCGAAGCCCTCTCCACCCTGGTCGTCAACAAGCTGCGCGGCAACCTCGATGTCGTTGCGCTGAAGGCACCCGGTTTTGGTGACCGCCGTAAGGCAATCTTCCAGGACCTGGCTATCCTGACCGGCGGCACCGTCATTACCGGTGAACTGGGCATCTCCCTGGATGCCGTCACCCTGGACCAGCTCGGTTCAGCCCGCCGCGTGACCGTCACCAAGAACAACACCACCATCGTCGACGGTGGCGGCACCTCTGAGGCCGTTGCCGAGCGCGTTGACCAGCTCCGTGCCGAAATTGAGCGCGTGGATTCCGAATGGGACCGCGAAAAGCTCAAGGAACGCCTGGCCAAGCTGGCTGGCGGCGTGGGCGTCATCAAGGTGGGTGCTGCTACCGAGGTTGAGGCCAAGGAACGCAAGCACCGCATCGAGGATGCCGTCTCATCCACCCGAGCAGCACTCGAAGAGGGCATCGTTGCAGGTGGCGGTACCGCCCTGGTTCACGCTCTAGCAGCCCTGGACGGTGTTGAGCTCGAGTCCCGCGATGCCCAGGTGGGCGTAGACATTGTCCGCCGCGCCCTGGTCCAGCCCCTGCGCTGGATCGCGGAGAACGCCGGTGAGGACGGCTACGTGGTCACCTCCCGTGTGGCAGATATGCCCATCGGTCACGGCTTCAACGCCGCAACCGGTGAATACGAGGACCTCATCGCCCGCGGCGTCATCGACCCCGTCAAGGTCACCCGCTCAGCCCTGGAAAACGCAGCCTCCATTGCTGCCCTGGTGCTGACCACCGAGACCCTGGTTGTCGAAAAGCCCGAGGAGAAGGACGAGGACGAGGCCAAGTAAAGCCCCGCCCCAAGGCTCCTGCCCTCTAAGCCCTTTTCCGGGCACAGCACATCCCGCTCTTGCAGTGACTAACACCGTAAGGGCGGGATTTGCTTTTTAAAGCAAATTTCCAGTCACCGGGAGTAACATTTTTAACTTGGTGTCTTCCTGCCCGTTACCCCTTCAGTAACCGATCTTCTGGCACCAGATAACCGTCAGCAAAGGAGGTAGACCGCAGTGCCCCGCCCAGCAAGCGAGACCAAACCAGCCACCGGCACCATCGCAACCGTCACTCGTTCAGCAGAACGCGCCTGGCGCCCCGAGATTCAGGGGCTGCGTGCGCTCGCCCTCCTACTGGTTGCCGCCTACCATTTCTGGTTTGGTCGTGTATCGGGCGGAGTCGATGTCTTTCTGCTGATTTCGGCGTTTTTGTTGACCGGCTCTTTTGCTCGCAAGATTGAGCAGGGCAAGCTGGTAGGGCCCGGCACCTGGTTCGGCGTAAAGACTCTGGTGGCCTATTGGGTTCATGTCTTTAAACGCCTACTGCCCCTGGCTTCTATCACCGTTGTTCTGACCCTGCTGGGCACCTACTTCTTTATTCCGGCAGAGCGTTGGCTGTCGATTGCCGATGAGGCCAAGGCCGTGATTCTGTACCAGCACAACAACTGGTCGATCGAGAACTCGGTGGACTACTACGCAGCCGACACTTCCCTGGCCTCCCCCTTCCGTCATTTCTGGTCGCTATCGGTCCAGGGACAGATGTATGTACTGTGGCCGGTACTGATGGTTGCCCTCACCCTGGTGCTGGGGCAGCGTATGAGGGGTTCTGCCCGTTGGGCTTTGACCGGTGCTTTTGCTGCCCTCTTTGCGGTGTCCCTGTCCCATTCGATTGGGGTCACTGCTGCTAACCAGCAGGCGGCCTATTTTGAAACGGAAGCCCGCCTGTGGGAATTCGCGCTGGGTTCCTTGGTGGCTCTCTGGTTGCCTGTTATGAAAGTACCGCCACTGGTACGAGCTGTCATGGGCTGGGTAGGCATTGCAGCTATTATCAGCTGTGGTTTCATTCTGGACGTCAACGGCACCTTCCCCGGTTATGTGGCACTGTGGCCCACCCTGGCGGCCTCGCTCGTCATTGTTGCCGGAGATACCGGCACCCGGTTTGGGCCGGAAAAGCTGCTCACCGCCAAACCTCTGCTGGCCCTGGGAGGTTTCTCCTACGCCCTGTACCTGGTGCACTGGCCCATCCTCGTGTTCTACCTAGCACAGACCCGCCAGGAAAAGGCAGGGTTCTGGGCAGGGCTTGGCCTGCTTCTTCTCTCGGGTGTTATCGCTTGGGCTCTGACCCAGCTGGTCGAAAAGCCCCTGCGGGACTGGGCCCTACCTAACCGGTCCATGACAGCGGGGCTAGTGACCGGCGCACTATGCATGGGCCTTGCCCTTGCTCCCTCCTACGCCTGGCAGTCCTCCATCTACCGGCAGGCCGAGCAGGCTGAAGCTAACCGCACCCTCAATAACGTGGGGGCCGCCGTCCTGCAACCCGACTATGAATACACAGGGGAAGAAGACGCCCCCGTCATCCCCATCCGTGCCGTGCTCGATGCGGACTGGGCTGACCTCGGAGCTGCCTGCACCGACGTGACCCCCGAGCTGGCCGTCCCCGATTCTCTTGCCGGGGACTGCACTTACGTCGCCTACTCACCGCAACCCAGCCGAACTATCGTAGCTTGGGGCAACTCCCATATGCAGATGTGGATGACGGCCATGCGTCCGCTCGCCGAATTCCAGGGCTGGACGGTCATCGCCCTGACCCGTCCCGGCTGCTTCCTCGGTGAAACCGACAACACCGCCTACGCTAGCGGGTTTGAGTGCGATGCCTGGGCAACAGACAGCGCCGCCTTCATCCAGGAACTTACCCCTGATACCGTCCTGCTGCACGGCACCAAGTCAGAGCCCAACCTACCCGACACCCCGCTGCTCGATGCTGAAAGCCGTATCGCGGAACTTACCGGTGCCGGCATCCAGGCGCTGGGTCTGCGCGACACTCCGCGCATGGAAACCATGCACAAGGACTGCATGGACGCCTTCGGTACGGCGGACGACTGCATCATGAGCTCCGGTCAGGACGTCACTGCCAACCCCCTCAGCTCCCTCGAAGAAACCTACCCGGGGTTTGCCGCCCTTAACCTCTCTGACTTGATTTGCCCCGAGAACTCCTGCCCGGCGTCCATCGGTAATATCTACACCTACTTCGACTACGACCACATCACCGCAACCTACATCGAAACCCTGGGCCCCTACTTCGACCCGCGCGTGCTCGAAGCCCTGGGCAAAGCCGACGCTAGCTCGCAGGCACGTACCCAACTAGTACCTGCCGGGAGCGCCCCCTACGAGGCTGTGGAATAGAAACGGCAGGGGAGGGTTTTCACTCAGTACGAACAGGGATGAAACCCCGTGATGTGAGCAAGCGGCAGTTAGCTGCCTGGGCCCTACACTCGCACATCGGGGCTAACCCGACTAAGATTAAAAACAGTGTCGCTAAGCGCCCACCTGAACACCCTCGAAAGGTAGCGAACCCTTCATGACTACTCCCACTGCACTGAGCGAAGACCCCTTCGGCTTCACCGGCCTCACCTACGATGACGTGCTGCTTCTACCCGGCAACACCGATGTCATCCCGTCAGATGCAGACACCACCACCCGCCTGACCAAGCGCATCTCTATCGCCTCACCGATTATCTCGGCAGCGATGGACACCGTGACCGAGTCAGCCCTGGCTATTGCCATGGCTCGCCTGGGCGGTATGGGCGTGATTCACCGTAACCTTTCCATCGCTGACCAGGCCGACCACGTCGACCGCGTTAAGCGCAGCGAATCGGGCATGATTACCAACCCCGTGACCGTTGGACCCGATGCCACCATCGCCGAGCTCGATGCCCTGTGCGGCCACTACAAGGTTTCCGGTCTACCCGTTGTCGACGAGAACAACGTGCTGGTCGGTATCATCACCAACCGCGATACCCGCTACCTGCCCGAATCCACCTTCGAGACCACCCGCGTGCGCGACATCATGACCAAGATGCCGTTGATCACCGGTCACGAGGGCATGAGCAAGGACGAAGCTTTCGCCCTGCTGGCAGAAAATAAGATTGAGAAGCTGCCCCTGATCGATAAGGACGGCAAGCTGACCGGTCTGATTACCGTCAAGGACTTCACCAAGAGCGAGCAGTACCCCCGCGCCACCAAGGACGAGGACGGCCGCCTGCGCGTTGGTGCGGCTATCGGCTTCTTCGGCGACGGCTACGAGCGCGCCATGACCCTGGTCGAGGCAGGCGTTGACGCCCTCTTCGTTGATACCGCTAACGGCCACTCCCAGGGCGTGCTCGATATGATTGCCCGCCTGAAGAAGGATTCAGCCGCAGCCCACGTCGATGTTGTGGGTGGCCAGGCTGCTACCCGCGCTGGCGCCCAGGCTATCATCGACGCCGGTGCCGACGCGGTCAAGGTTGGCGTTGGCCCCGGTTCCATCTGCACCACCCGCATTATTGCCGGTGTTGGCGTGCCCCAGATTACCGCTATCAATGAGTCAGCTAAGGCTGCTATTCCCGCGGGCGTGCCCCTGATTGCGGACGGCGGTATGCAGCACTCCGGTGAAATCGGCAAGGCCCTGGTAGCGGGTGCAGACTCAGTGATGCTGGGCTCCCTGCTGGCAGGCACCGCTGAATCACCCGGCGACCTCATCTTCGTTAACGGTAAGCAGTTCAAGGCCTACCGCGGCATGGGCTCCCTGGGCGCTATGCAGTCCCGCGGCGGCAAGAAGTCCTTCTCTAAGGACCGCTACTTCCAGGCCGATGTATCCTCCGAAGAGAAGCTGATTCCTGAGGGCATCGAGGGCCAGGTACCCTACCGCGGCCCCCTGTCCTCCGTACTGCACCAGCTGGAAGGTGGCCTGCGTCAGACCATGTTCTACGTCGGTGCCCACACCATTGAAGAACTCAAGAACAAGGGCCAGTTCGTGCGCATTACCTCAGCAGGTCTGAAGGAATCACACCCTCACGACATCACCATGACCGTCGAGGCCCCCAACTACCGTCGCTAAACTGTAGCGGCCGGCCCCGGTTCTCTCATCCCTGCGGTGAGGGGCCGGGGCTTCCGAACGTTACCACGCTCGTTTGCACCAACCGGCCTACCACCGGTGAAAGGAAGATCCATGACCGACATCCAGATTGGTATGTCCAAGCGCGCCCGCCGCACCTACTCACTCGATGAAATCGCCCTGGTACCCACCCGCCGTACCCGCGATGCCCATGATGTGAACCTCAGCTGGCAGATTGACGCGTTCAAGTTCGACACCCCCATCATCGGTGCCCCCATGGACTCCGTCATGTCACCGGCTACCGCCATTGCCCTGGGCAAGCTCGGTGGGCTCGGCGTCCTCAACCTTGAGGGCCTGTGGACCCGCTACGAGGACCCCCAGCCCCTGCTCGACGAAATCAACGCCCTGCCCGCTGACGATGCCCCCGCTGCCACCCACCGCATGCAGGAAATCTACGCTGAGCCCATCAAGGCTGAGCTGATTACCGCCCGCCTGGCAGAGATTCGTGACTCGGGCGTCATTGTCGCCGGCTCCCTGACCCCCCAGAACACCCAGGAGTTCTACCAGACCGTGGTCAAGGCCGGCGTTGACCTCTTCGTCATTCGTGGTGCTGCGGTCTCTGCCCAGCACGTTTCATCCCGCCGCGAGCCCCTTGATCTCAAGAAATTCATCTACGAACTCGATGTCCCCGTGATGGTCGGTGGCGTGACCGGCTACACCCCTGCTATGCACCTGATGCGTACCGGTGCTGCCGGTGTGCTGGTAGGTTTCGGCGGCGGTGCTGCCCTGACCACCCGCCGCGGCCTGGGTATCCAGGCTGCCATGGCCACCGCGATTTCCGACGTTGCTGCTGCGCGTTCTGACTACCTGGACGAGTCCGGTGGCCGCTACGTGCACGTGATTGCGGACGGCTCCCTGGGCCGCTCCGGCGACATGGTCAAGGCGCTGGCGATGGGCGCGGACGCCGTCATGATCGGTGCGCCCCTGGCCCGCGCAGCCGAGGCCCCCGGCGCCGGCTGGTACTGGGGCAACGAGGCCCACTCAGCTGACTTCCCCCGCGGTATTCGCACCTACCAGGGCACCGTAGGCTCCCTGGAAGAGGTGCTCTACGGTCCCTCAGCCCACACTGACGGTAGCGCTAACCTGGTGGGCGCCCTTAAGCGAGCACTGGCAACCTGCGGCTACACCGACCTCAAATCCTTCCAGCGCATCGACGTCAACGTCACCCCCTATGTCAAGTAGGTGACGCCCCGGCCCCGTGCACCTAGCTTGCTAGGGGCGCGGGGCTGACCTGCTTTCGTCCGCCCACCTCACGCTGAAAAGAGCAAATGTGCTAAAAACCGCCCTGACCCCCCGCTGGCTCCTTGGCCTGCTCCTGGTGCTGGCGCTGGCTAGCGGTTTTGTCATGCTCAGCAAATGGCAAATTAACGCTTCCACGCTGGGGCAGGTCACGGCAGACCCGGCTAAGGACGTAGTGCGCCCCTATAGCCAGGTGCTCCAGCCCCATGACCCGCTGAGCATGACCGAGGCCGATACAGTTGTGGAAGCTACCGGCAGCTATGTGCAGGGCTCCACCTACCTGGTAGAAAACAAGCTCAAAGACGGGGCTGAAGGCTACTGGCTGGTCAGCCTCTTTGTACCCGATGACAGCCAGCAGGTCAGTACCAACTTGGGGGAGGGGCCCCGCGGTATTGTGGTGGCCCGTGCCTGGACCCCCACTGCGGAGATTCCCGCCGAGCCCACCGGCACCGTGACTATCGCCGGTCGGGTTGTGGGTAACGACGCCCCGCTCACCAGCAAGGACATCAGCGAAGAGAACCGCGGGAAGGAGCGGGTGCTTGCCGCCGCCAACTCCTCCTACCTGACCAACGTCTGGAACGCCGCCCTCTTCAACGGCATCTTGACCCTCGACTCCGAAAGCAGTGGGGCCACCCCGCTCACCGATCAGGGCACCATCGCTGAGACCGCCACCCTGCTCGATAGCAGCGGCGCCCTTCAGCCTATCGGCGCTGAGCAGGTCACCGACGAAACCGTCGACTGGCTCAACATCTTCTACGCCCTCGAGTGGCTGGTCTTTGCTGGCTTTGCCCTCTACCTCTGGTACCGCCTGCTCAAGGACTCGGTCGAAAAGACCACCGACCCCACCCTCTACTTCGAGTACGAGGGCGAATACTGGGTCGATGAGGCCACCGGCCGCCCCTACTACTGGGACCCGGCAGATCAGGCCTACTACTACTTTGATGATATTCCGGACGCCCCCGCCCCGCCCTCCCGCTAAAGGGCAAGGCGGCCGCAGGCGTCCGCCCACCACCAACAGACCACCCATACCAGCTAAGGGAGAAACCAGCTGTGAGCGAGAACCCCACCCCGCGCCCCGTCCACCGCACCGACGGTAAGAAAGTTGCCCTCGCTGCGGGAACTACCGAAACGAATGCCGCCGGCGGCTTTACCGTGCGCAAGAAGTTCGGCGGAACTGAATCCCAGATTCGCGGGGCCCTGACCTTCTACAAGTGGTGCGCCTGGATTTCAGGTACCTTCCTGTTGCTGCTGGTTGCCGAAATGATTAGCCGCTACATCTTCGGCTACGACCTGGTTGCCGGTGGCGTTGATGCCCAAACTGGTGAAACCGTGGCTCTGGGCTGGCTCAATCTTGAGACCGGGAACCTGCACGGCGGTGTCAACATCTCCACCTGGATTCTGATTGTTCACGGTTGGTTCTACGTCGTCTACCTCTTCTCCTGCTTCCGCCTCTGGCTGCTCATGCGCTGGGCCTTACCCCAGATGATTGTCATGGCCCTGGGTGGTGTGGTGCCCTTCCTGTCCTTCATCGTGGAGCGCCGCATCTACGCAGAAACCCTGGCCCTGCTCGAAGCCAACCCACAGGCCACCAAACGTTACTAGGCCTAGCGCTTCCCTGCACTAGAATAGAACCCAAGGATTACCCTTCAACCCCAACCGAAAAGGTATATACCTGTGACTACCCACAACCCCATCGAGGAGCTCGAAGAGCGCCCCGTACTGGTCGTTGACTACGGCGCCCAGTACGCGCAGCTCATCGCGCGCCGCGTGCGTGAGGCCGGTGTCTACTCGGAGCTGGTTCCTCACACCATGCCCACCGAGAAGATGCTCGCCAAGAACCCGGCTGCAATTATTCTGTCCGGTGGCCCCTCATCCGTCTACGAGGACGGCGCCCCTAAGGGCGACATCGCCATGTTTGAAGCTGGCGTACCCGTCTTCGGTATCTGCTACGGCTTCCAGGTCATGGCCCAGACCCTGGGCGGTACCGTCGCTAAGACCGGTCTGCGCGAATACGGCGCAACCGACGCCGTGGTCTGTGCAGAGAACTCTTCCTTCTTGACCGGTACCCCCAAGACCCAGAACGTCTGGATGAGTCACGGTGATTCTGTCTCTGAAGCCCCCGCAGGCTTCGAGGTGCTGGCTCAGACCCCCGGCGCAGCCGTTGCAGCCTTCGTTGACGAGAAGCGCAAGTTCGGTGGCGTGCAGTGGCACCCCGAGGTTAAGCACTCCGACTACGGCCAGGTTGCCCTGGAGAACTTCCTCTTCAACGTAGCGGGTCTGAAGAAGACTTGGTCTACCGGCAACATCATCGAAGAGCAGGTTGCTAAGATTCGCGAGCAGGTTGGCGATGACCAGGTCATCTGCGCCCTGTCCGGTGGCGTTGACTCATCAGTTGCTGCAGCTCTGGTCCACAAGGCTGTGGGCGATCAGCTCACCTGCTTCTTTATCGACCACGGTCTGCTGCGCGAGGGCGAACGTGAACAGGTTGAGCAGGACTACGCCTCAACCATGGGCATCAAGGTTGTGACCATCGACGAGTCAGAGCGTTTCCTGGGCGCCCTGGCCGGTATTACCGAGCCCGAAGCTAAACGTAAGGCTATTGGCCGCGAGTTCATCCGCTCTTTCGAAGCTGCCCAGCGCAAGCTGATTGAAGAGGCCGGTGCTGAAGGTAGCGACATCAAGTTCCTGGTGCAGGGTACCCTTTATCCCGATGTTGTTGAATCTGGCGGTGGCGAGGGCGCTGCGAACATCAAGTCCCATCACAATGTGGGTGGCCTGCCTGATGACCTGCAGTTTGAGCTGGTTGAGCCCCTGCGTACCCTCTTCAAGGACGAGGTTCGCGCCATTGGCCGTGAGCTGGGTGTTCCTGAGAAGATTGTTGCCCGTCAGCCTTTCCCCGGCCCTGGCCTGGGTATTCGCGTGATTGGTGAGGTCAATAAGCACAACCTGGATATCCTGCGTGCTGCTGACCTGATTGTGCGCGAGGAACTGACTGCCGCCGGTATGGACGAGGAAATCTGGCAGTGCCCCGTGGTGCTGCTGGCGGACGTCCGCTCCGTTGGCGTGCAGGGTGATGGCCGTACCTACGGTCACCCGATTGTGCTGCGCCCGGTGTCGTCTGAGGACGCGATGACTGCTGACTGGTCACGTCTGCCTTATGACCTGCTGGCTAAGATTTCTAACCGGATTACCAATGAGGTTGCTGAGGTGAACCGAGTGGTTCTGGACGTGACGTCAAAGCCTCCGGGAACAATTGAGTGGGAATAAACCGATTTTTCGTCAAAGGGCGAAATAAAAAATCGGTTTATTCCGAGGCCATAGCGTAGCGGGCCTCGGAGAGGGGCACGAGCGGAGCGAGTACTGCTTCTCTCGTGCCCTTGTCTAAATAAAATTTGGTTTATTCCGCGAGCCTGCGAGCGGTTTAGTTGACTTAGTGCGGCTGCCGCTTACGGGCTTGGTTAACTGAACAGCCCCCGTCCTCTCCCCCTAGTAGGGGAGGGTGAGGGGGGGTGGTCTTGGTGATGCCGTCCTTGTCAGCGGTGTCGGGGTGAACCATAGGGCCGTCTGATGCGCGCAGGTTGAAGCCGAGCTCACCGCCGAAAACCTCAGCGTAGAATTCCATAGCTTCGCGAGCGATTCCCTTGGGCGGGAAACGGGATTAGGCGGCGATACGGTAGATTCGGGTCTCGTAGGGGCGCAGAGTCAGCTCAGCCCCGGTAGCCTGCTCGGCGGCGTCCGCATAGTTGGCCAGCACCACCTGGGCATCTGAACCCTCCAGCACCTGATAGGTGCGGGTTAGGACACCGTCGGTAAAGTTAGCGACGACCAGCAGCTTCTCGCCGTCCCCGTGACGCTCGTAGGCGTAGACCTGGCCGTCCTCAACATCCAGGGGCACAAAGTCCGCGTAGACCATGAGGTCCTTGAGCTCGCCCCGACGCAGGGTGTTGAGCTTACGGTAGTAGTGGAAGAGAGAATCTTCACGGGCCAGGGCATCTGCCGCATTAATCTGGGTGTAGTTGGGGTTCACCCCAATCCAGGGGGTCACACCCTCGGGGGAGAAACCGCCGTTAGCGGTCGCATCCCACTGGACGGGGGTGCGCGCGTTATCGCGGCCCTTAACCCGAATCAGGTGCATACACTCATCGTGGGTCAGGTTGCCGCGCTCGGTCACCATATCCTCGTAGAGGTTAATGGAGTCCAGGTCACGGTAGTCGCTGATGGAATCAAAGACCACGTTGGTCATGCCGATTTCTTCACCCTGGTAGATGTAGGGGGTGCCTTGCATAAAGTGAATAACGGTAGCCAGCATCTTGCCGGAGAGCTCCCGGTACTGGGGTGAATCATTGCCAAAGCGGGAGACCAGGCGCGGCTGGTCATGGTTGTTCCAGTAGAGGGAGCCCCAGGCCTTACCGGCCAGTTCGGTCTGCCACTCGTTCAGAATCTTCTTCAGCTCCACCAGGTCGTAGGGCTTGTGGGACCACTTGCCCATGCCGGTGGCGGGGTCCGAGTCCAGGCCCATGTGCTCGAAGTGGAAGATCATGTTGAGCTCATCGCTCTCAAAGCCGGCAAAGCGTAGGGCCTCGGAGGGCGGGGTCTGGGACATCTCACCGACGGTCATGACATCGTACTTGGAGAAGGTCTGGGCGTTGAGTTCGTGCATCCACTCGTGCAGCTTGGTGGCGTTGCGGATCACGAAGGGGATGGAGGAGCCGTGCTTCTCGGGGTCGATGTTGGGGTCATCGGGGAGGCCAGCAGGCTTGGAGATGATGTTGATGGCGTCCAGGCGGAAACCATCAATGCCCTTGTCCAGCCACCAGTTGACCATGTCGTAGATGTCGCGGCGGACCTGCGGGTTCTCCCAGTTCAAATCGGGCTGCTTCTTGGAGAAGATATGCAGGTACCACTGGTCGGTGGTTTCGTCGTACTCCCAGGCGGGGCCGCCGAATTCGGAGTACCAGTTGTTGGGGGGTAGGGGCTTGCCGTTCTCGTCTACACCGGAGGAATCGCGCCAGTAGTAGTAGTCGCGGTACTTGTTGTCGCGGGAGGAACGGGATTCCTGGAACCAGGCGTGCTCATCGGATGAGTGGTTGACGACCAGGTCCATGAGGATCTTGATGCCGTGGTCGTGGGCGGTGGCCAGCATGGTGTCGAAGTCGTCCATGCTACCGAACTCGTCCATGATGTTGTGGTAGTCGGAGATGTCGTAGCCCATGTCGTCATTGGGGGAGGAGAAGACGGGGGAGAGCCAGATGACGTTGATACCGAGTTGTGCCAGGTAGGGAATCTTTTCGGTGATGCCGGCGATGTCGCCGATGCCGTCACCGTTGGAGTCCTTGAAGGAGCGGGGCCAGATTTGGTAGACAACGGCTTCCTTCCACCACTGGGGGCCGGAGTTATTTGCCACGGGTAGGTGCCTTTCTGCTGGGAGGGGGCTAGTTGAAGCTCAGGACGACGGCCTCGTAGGGGCGCAGGGTGCCTTCTGCGGGGGCGTCCGGGTAGTTACTGGTCAGGAGGGTCCCGTCAGCGAAGGTGAAACCCTCGTAGGTGCGGTTTACCGGCTGGTCGGTGAAGTTGGCCACCACCAGCAGGGTCTTGCCCTCTGATTCGCCGGTTCCCTTGCGCAGGTAGGCGTAGACCTCGTTATCGTCGGCGTCCAGGAGCTGGTAGGTGCCGTTGATGATGATGGGGTGGGCCTTGCGCAGGGCCAGGAGCTGGCGGTAGTGGTGGTAGACGGAGTTGGGGTCTGCTACTGCCTGCTCGGCGTTGATTTCGGTGTAGCGGGGGTTGATGGAGAGCCAGGGGGTGCCGGTGGTGAAACCTGCGTGCTCGCTGGCGTCCCACTGCATAGGGGTGCGGGCGTTGTCTCGGCCGGAGGCGGAGATGTAGCGGAGCATATCCTCGTGGCTAACCATGCCGGAGCCCACGAGCTTGCGGTAGGAGTCGTGGATTTCGAGGTCGTTGTAGAGGTTCACATCGTCAAAGTAGACGTTGGTCATGCCCAGCTCTTCGCCCTGGTAGATGTAGGGGGTGCCCTGCATGAAGTGCAGGACGGTGCCCAGCATCTTGGCGGATACTACCCGGTATTCGGGGGAGTCATTGCCGAAGCGGGAGACGGTGCGGGGCTGGTCGTGGTTGTTCCAGTAGAGGGCGTTCCAGGCCTTGCCGGAGAGGTCATCCTGCCACTTAGAGAGGATGCGCTTGAGGTCTACGAGCTGGAAGCGGGTGTCGTTCCACTTGCCCAGCTTGGAGTCGGGGTTGGCGTCCACGCCCATATGCTCAAACTGGAAGAGGGTCTGGAGCTCGCCTCGATCGAAGCCGGTGTAGAGCAGGCCGTCTGCGGTGGTGACGTGCGGGGTTTCGCCTACGGTAATGACGGGGTAGTGGGCCAGCACCTCGCGGTGCATCTCCTGAAGGAACTCGTGGATGCGGGGGCCATTGGCGGCCATGCCCAGGGAGTCGGTCTTGGCACCGGCGGCTACGGCGGGGTCATCGGCGTAGGCCTGGTCCTTGGAAATCAGGTTAATGACGTCCATGCGGAAGCCATCGACGCCCTTATCGAGCCAGAAACGCATAAGGTCATAGACCTCGTTGCGTACCACAGGGTTTTCCCAGTTGAGGTCGGGCTGCTTGGTGGAGAAAAGGTGCAGGTAGAACTGCTCGGTGGTAGGCTCCCATTCCCAGACGGAGGGGGAGAAAGCCGCAATCCAGTTGTTGGGCGGGATGGGGGTACCATCCTCCTCGTAGCCTGCCGGGTCCTTCCAGATGTAGTAGTCGCGGTACTTGTTGTCGCGGGAGGACTTGGCCTGACGGAACCACTCGTGCTCATCTGAGGTGTGGTTAACCACCAGGTCCATCACAATCTTGATACCCAGTTTCTTGGACTCTTCCAGCAGGGTATCGAAGTCAGCCATAGTACCGAACTCGTCCATGATGTCCCGGTAGTCAGAGATGTCATAGCCGTTATCGTCATTGGGGGACTTATAGACGGGGGACAGCCAGATAACCTCAACACCCAGATCCGCCAGGTAGGGCAGCTTCTGTGTAATACCGGGGATGTCTCCCACACCGTCCCCGTTGGAGTCCTTAAAGGACCGGGGGTAAATCTGGTAGACAACGGGTTCTTGCCACCACTGGATTTCGCGTGCCATGATGTGCTCCTTTGCGGTTTGGCTAGATATCGAGGGTCAGTAGCAGACCGGAATGGTCTGAAATTGCGGTTTCATCGGTGTCGGGGAAGACAACCTCGTGGGTGCGGACGTGTGTGGGCTGGTCGGTCAGCACAAGGTCGATACGCAGGGCTTGGGTGAGATTATCCCAGCCATGGATGGCCTTGTGAACGGTAAACTCACCGGTCACCTGCTCAGCTACCGTGTAGGTGTCGATCCAGCCGCGCTCTAGCATCAGGTTGTAGCCTTCACCTTGCACCTGGGCCGCATTGTTGAAGTCACCGGCCAGAATCACGGGGGCACCGTTAGCGAGCTGTTTCATCTGCCCCTCTAACTGGGTGAACTCATCAGCAAAGAGGGCTACCCCACCGAGCTTCCACCAACTCATATGGGCGCTCGCAACCCAGGCACCCCCGAACTCCTCACCCAGCTGTACCGCCACGGCAACCCGCCGGGCGACGTCCTGATCTGTATACGCTGGGGAGAGATCTACCAACTCGCAGCGCTCAAAGGGCTGCCGGGTCAAAAGGGCTACACCCTCGTCGTAGCGGTCAAAGCCTAAGTGGGAAACTGACCAGGCCCAGTGGTAGGGGGACCCTAGCTGCTCCAAAAACTGGTTGAGCAGCAGAGCATAGTTATCCTGGCGGACGGGGCGGTCAGCACCGCCGATAAAGCCCAACGGGGCATCCACCACGGGAGATTCCACAAACTGATTGACCTCCTGCAGAGCAACTACATCAACCTGCTCCCGCACAATAAACTGAGCCAACTCAAAAATCTTGGGAATCTGGTGCACCTCAAGCCAGCTGTGGGTGTTCAGAGTTAATAGTTTCATCGAGTACAAGCGTCACTTTCGCGGGTGAAGAAGGGAAACCTACGGGTACCCATCCTAGGTGCGCCAGTCCTGTCTGCCCCTAACAAACCCGGCCCCTGAGCCCCGGCACTTTTACCCGCTCCCGAAAAACGTGCCAGTTCACGGCATTAATGCCAAAGTACCCCAAATCATGCTTGCAGGCTCCCAAAGAATGGTTAGATAAGCCTAGTAATCACACGGGTGGCGCTCCGCACACACCAACGTATCACGCAAACGTCGAGCCCCACCTATACACGAAAGGTTCTTATCCGATGATGGAGAAGATTCAGAGGTTCGGCTCGGCCATGCTGGCTCCCGTCCTCCTCTTTGCATTCGCCGGTCTTGCAGTGGGTATCGCCATTATCTGCAAGAACGAGCAGCTTCTGGGTAACATCGCCGCAGAAGGTACCGGCTGGTACAACTTCTGGACCCTCTGGGAAGAAGGTTCCTGGACCGTCTTCCGCCAGATGGAACTGCTCTTTGTGCTGGGTCTTCCCATTGCACTGGCTAAGCAGGCTCAGGCACGTGCCGTGCTGGAAGCTGGCATGGTTTACATGACCTTCAATTACTTCGTTGCTGCAATCCTCAACATCTGGGGCGCAAACTTCGGTATCGACTACAACGTCGATTTGGCAACTGCCACCGAAGCAACCGGTCTGAAGGTTATTGCCGGTATCAAGACCCTTGACACTGGTATCTTTGGTGCAATCATCATCTCGGCAATTGTTGTGTGGCTGCACAACCGCTACTTCAACACCAAGTTGCCCGACTTCCTCGGTATTTTCCAGGGCACCCAGTTCATCTATATCCTGGGCTTCTTCCTGATGATGCCTATCGCCCTCTTCTTCGTCGTTGTTTGGCCCACCGTTCAGACCGCTATCGGTTCCATGCAGGGCTTCTTCATCTCATCCGGTGTCTTCGGTGTATGGCTCTACACCTTCCTAGAGCGCATCCTCATCCCCACCGGCCTGCACCACTTCATTTACACCCCCTTCGTCTTCGGCCCTGCCGTTGTACCGAACGGCATCGTTTCCTACTGGGCTGAAAACCTGAGCGAATTCTCTCAGAGCACCACCCCCATGAAGGAACTCTTCCCCGGCGGCGGTTTCGCTCTGCACGGTAACTCAAAGGTCTTCGGTTCCGTTGGTATTGCAGCTGCTTTCTACTTCACCGCTGCTAAAGAAAAGCGCAAGGAAACCCTGGCACTGCTGATTCCTGTGACTCTAACCGCGATGCTGATTGGCATTACCGAGCCCCTCGAATTCACCTTCCTCTTCCTGGCACCCCCGCTGTTCGCAGTTCACGCAGTTCTTGCAGCAACTATGGCAGCAACCATGTACGGTTTTGGTGTAGTGGGCAACATGGGTGGCGGTCTTCTCGATACCTTCCTGTTCCAGAACTGGATTCCCATGTGGCACAACCACTCGGGTATGGTTCTCACCCAGATTGCTATCGGTCTCTGCTTTAGCCTCATCTACTTCCTTGTCTTCCGTTTTCTCATCCTCAAGTTCGATTTCAAGACCCCCGGTCGTGAAATTGATGGCGGCGAAACCAAGCTCTACACCAAGGCTGACTACAAGGAAGCTAAGAAGAACGGCACCCTCGGTGCTGAAGGTGCCGCTGCCGCAGGTGCAGCTGCTGGTACTGCAACCGCAGTAGCATCAGACCCCTACACCCAGCGCGCAACCGACTTCCTGGCTCTGCTCGGCGGCCCCGCCAACATCACCGATGTGAACAACTGCGCCACCCGCCTGCGTGTCTCAGTAGATGACCCCTCACTGGTCGCTACCGAAGCTGACTTCAAGTCATCTGGCGCACTCGGCCTGGTCAACAAGGGCAAGGCCCTGCAGGTCATCGTCGGCATGGATGTCCCCCAGGTCCGCGACAAGTTCGAAGAAATGGTCAACGCTGGTAAGTAGTCACCTACTACCAATGACCTAACACAGGGCTCCTGATGTTTTAGCGCCTATACTGTATAGAATTGCAGTGAACCGCAAAACTTCAGGAGCCCTTTGTGGACTTACAGGAACTCGTCAACGCGCACCAGAACCGCCTCAGCGACACCGAACGCGAGATACTCGCCTTCATGCTCAACAACGAGCAGTTCGTTGCCGACTCAACTATCAGCGCCCTGGCTCACAAGACCTTCACCTCTACGTCCAGCATTATCCGCCTGACAAAGAAGCTAGGCTTCTCTGGCTTTGCCGAACTGAAGTTTTTCGTGAAAAATTCACTTCTAGATGCAGCATCGCCTAACGCAGATTTTCTAGAGAGCGGTCGCACCGATATCCTCAAAACCTACGAGGGTCTCACCAATGTCGACTTCGAGCCCATCCTCAAGAAAATTGATTCGGCCCGCACCATCTACTGCTACGGAACCGGTTTTGCCCAGCGTACCGCTATTCAAGAATTTTCAAAGTCTATGCTGGCCTGTGGCAAATTCACCCACGTTATTCCGGCCTCCAGCGAATTCCGCGGGAGCATTGGGGTGATGAAGCCCGATGACCTCGTCATCATTGCCTCGCTCTCGGGTGAAACCGAAAGCGCCCTACCCACCGTACGGGCCCTTGCGGCCCGCAAGATTCCCATGATTGCCATTACAGCACTGGGCGTCAACACCATCTCTGCTGCCGCAGATTTTTCACTGCACTACGAGTCCACTCCCACCGTTACCCTCAGCGCCAAGGAGCCCTACCACTCCTTTGTCGCCCTGACCGTCCTGCTGGACTACACGGTGCGCCAATATATCCAGTACGTCGATACCCAAGAAAAGAATTCATGAATGCCCTGCTCTATGCCCTGCGCGACACCCAGCGCCTCCGCACCTTCCTCTTCTGGTACTGGTTAATCAGCCCCTTCATTTTCTTCTTCTACCAGTTCGCGGTGTCGCGGGGAGAAAACGTCGAATTCCGCGAAATGCTTAACGAACCGGCTATCGCCCTTGCTTTTATCGTGAGCTGTATGTCGCTGATTATGGTGGGCCTGCTGCGGGCAGCAGAAACCGAAAACGAAAACACCGAGCGCACCTTTGGCATGTTTGCAGTAGCCCAGCAGCTGCTCACCGGCAACGTTCCTGGCTTCCTGCTGAGCTACTTCTACACCCGCTCTCTCTGGGACGCCCCACGTGAGCCCTTCGCCCCCCGCCTCCGTTGGGTTATCCTTGCTGGTATAGCCCTGCTCGGTTTGCTGTCTTTACTCACCCTCTTGGCCTACGTCAACCTGGCCACCGGCTAAAAGCAACCTCACCGCCCTGTTCCTTCGGAACGGGGCCTTCTTATAGGGCCCGTGAATCTGTGGTATGGGCCTGAAAGCTCTATGATGGTAGGGAAGTTAACACGTGCAGAAAGCTAGAGTAGATTCAGTGAACGAGCAGGTAAACCCTGAAACCGCTAACGAGCGTCCTACCGGTGCCGCAGCACCCTGGTCCCAGGGACATGCACAAACCCCGCTGGAAACCCCGGACTCTACTGCTGATGAACAGGTAACAGCTCAGGTGCAGGCAGGCCTTGAAGCCTGGGCCGAGCAGATGGAAACCTACACCGGCCCCGATGCCATGCTGGACTTCAACCAGGTCGACTACGTGCACATCGACCTCACCGACGCTAACTCCTCGGGTGTTGCCCAGATGCTTATGGGCAGAAAGACCCGCCTCTCTACCATCTTGCGTGATAAGGCCAAGCTTGAGGCCGGCATGGTAGCGGCCCGAGCTTTACGCACCAAAATTTTTGAGCTGGCAACCGGGCACGGACTAGATGCAGGCTACTTCGTTGCGGGCACCGCCTCTTGGCTTTCAAGAGATGTCCGCGAGGACGGTATGGTAGGGGAGAAGCGATTTATCGCCCCTATCCTGATGGCTCCTCTTGCTATCACCCCCCACCCCACCAGCGATGACTTTGAGATCCAGCTGACCGGCCCGGCCCAGCTCAACCCCGCCATGGTGCGGCAGATCAAAAAAGAGTACGGCATCGACCTGGGCACCATGGACGTCGCCCAGCTCGCTAACTCCATGCGCAAGCTAGACCCTGAACCGGTCATTGAGCGCATGCGCGCCACCACCGGGGCTGTCCCCGGCATGACGATTCGCTCAACCTACTTCATCTCGACCTTCGCAGACCTTAAGGAAAGCACCGGGGAGCTTCCGGCAACCGCCCACACCCCGCTCGTCCGCGATATTGCCCAGCTCAAGCTCAACCCGCTGGAGCAGCCCTTCGTTGCTCCCGTCCACAACACCCGTGAACCCCTTGATAGCCGCGACCCTGACACCGACATGCTGGTGGTGGACGCGGACGCCAGCGGGCAGGATATCGTCGACCTGGCCCACCTGGGGAACTCCCTGGCTGTGACTACCGCTCCAGGTACCGACCAGCTCGGCACTGCTGCCAATATCGCTGCGGCCCTGATTCACCAGGGGAAATCTGTGCTCGTGGTGGGGGAGAAGCGCTCCACCCTCAACGATTTCAACCGCCTGCTGGAACGCACCCACCTCACCGACCTCACCTTTGATCTGCTGACCGAACGGGACTCAGAGGCCTACCGGCAGGAGTTCATCTCAGCGATTGTGCGCGATGAGAAAGCTCCCGCCCCCAACGTCACCGATATCCACCGGGAACTGGTCGAAACCCGTACCAAACTGCGCGGGCACACCGAATCGCTGCGGTTCACCGAATCCCGCTGGGGCTGCTCTGTCTACGATGCCCTACAAACCCTGGCAGCGCTTACCGCCCAGGATCCGGCACCCTCTACCCAGGTACGTCTAGCCCGCACCACCATGGACGAGCTGACCCGCCGTACAGAGACCGTCCACAAGCTCCAGCGTCTAGCTGATCTTGGCGGATTCCGCCCCTCAACCCGGGCCTCAGCCTGGCATCAGGCGAAGCTCACCAGCTCAGAAGACACCGAAGCCGCCCACGCCCTGGTCAAGAGCCTGCGTACTTCCCTGAGCGAAGTATCAGCGGGCATGGCCCTCATGGCCGACGAAACCGGCCTGAAGCCCGCCACCAGCATGGACGGCTGGGGAACCCAGCTTGACCTGCTCGAACGTATCGCTGATACTCTCACCCGCTTCAGGCCCGATATCTTCGACCGCCCTGTCACCGACCTGATCGCCGCCACCGCGAGCGGAACCTGGCGACGAGAGCACGGCATCGACATGTCGAGCATCCAGCGCTCCCGTCTGCGCCGTGCCGCCAAAGAATACATCGTGCCCGGCGTCAACATCTCAGACCTGCACGAGAATCTCTTCATCGTTCAGGGCCAGCGTGAAGAATGGATTGGCCTGGCTAAGGATGAACGCGTCCCCACCATCCCCGAGAACCTCGCCCACCTGCGGGCCCGCCACACCGCCCTGCTCGAAGAATTCACGGGGCTAGCTATCGTGCTGGAAGATTCCCCGGCCGGCACCCGCTTCTCAGCTACCCCCCTCAACCAGCTCGAAGAGAGGCTCGCCGCCCTCATCGACGACGAATGGCTCCTGCACACCCTACCCGAGCGCGTCCGCCTCACCCAGGAACTGAGCGACCAGGGCCTGGGAGAGCTCCTCGATGACTTCTACGAACGCCAGCTCGAAAGCGACGCTGTAGCTGCTGAACTAGAACTTGCCTGGTGGCAGACTGCCCTTGAAATGATGCTGGCCTCTCAAGAACTTGAGATTCTCAGCGCAGACACCCTGCGCGACCTCGAAATCCGCTTCCGCCGGGCAGACTACTCGCACCTGGCGTCCGCCCCTGCCCGCCTGCATGCCCGCGTAGCTGATACCTGGCGCGCCCGCATCCAGGAGTACGACCACGAAGCGGCCTTCCTGCGCAGCCAGCTCAAGAGCCACGAGTTTAACCTCCAGCAGGTGCTGACCCATGCCCCCACCATGGCCACCACCCTGCTACCCCTATGGATCACCAGCCCCTTCGCCCTCTCAGGCAAGGTTCCCACCGGCATGCGCTTTGATGCAGCGATCCTGCTCGATGCCGAATCCACCCCGCTGGCAGCTAATCTACCTGCCCTCATCAGAGCAGAGCAGGTCATCGCCCTGGGCGATCCCCACAGCGGCTTCCCCTCACCCTTCATGGTCTCTGCGGTAGCCCAGAACGCGCCGGTCATCAAGAACCAAAAACTGGTCAGCACCTTCGAAGCCCTAGCCAAGGTCCTGCCCGCACGTTCCCTGGCCACCGTTAACCGAGCCGTAGACCCCGCCCTCTTTGCCTACCTCAACGAACACTTCTACGATGGGGCTCTCACCAGCTACCCCTGGGGTGAAGAAATTACCGACGGCACCCCGGCTCTCACCGTGGAATATGTGGACGTCACCGGGCGGGTCTCCGACAACGCCGCCCTCGACTCACCCAGCCTGGAGGTGCAGCGGGTAGCCGAGATGGTCATCGAGCATGCCTACCGCAGCCCCCAGCAGACCCTGGCTGTAGTTACCACCACAGCCCGTCACGCCCAGCGTATCGCCGAGGCCGTTCGCCAGCTACTGGTGCGCTACCCCCAATTCGCCCCCTACTTTGCAGCGGGGGACGAATCCTTCCGCGTTGTTGATGTCTCCCGCGCCGTCGACATGGAACGGGACGTCATTATCTTCGCCCTTGGCGCCGGCAAAACAGCCCAGGGGGCGGCCCACCACTTCGGGCACCTTTCCGAGCGTAGCGGCCGCGAGAGCTTCGTGCTTGCCACCACCCGCGCCCGCCACCTCACCCGCCTGGTCACCTGCGTGACCCCCGAAGACCTAGACCCCCAACGCCTAGAATACGGGGCCTTTGATATCTACCGCCTGCTGTTGGCCTACCGCCGTGAGCAGGAAGCCCGTGCCGCTCAGGAACTGACCAAGCCCATCACCGACAAACTGCCGGTCAACGAGTTCCTCACTAACGACCACCTAGAAGCCATCGACATGGGCGACTGGCTGCTCAACGACCTGGTGCGCCGCCTGGGCCAGCACAAGGTAACCCTGCACGAATCGGTCGTTCCCCTGATCTCGTTGATCGCAACGAGCGAGGAAGAATCCCTACTGGCCGGAGCAGTGGCTAGCCCCCGGGCCCGCACCATGGTGCAGGACGTGGACCGTACCACCCCGGTGAGGGTGCCCCTGGCTGTTGTCTCTGACGGTTCAGACGCCTACGCTGCCATGAGCGTGCGCGAACGCTCCCGCCTGATTCCTGAGCTCCTGGCCCGTACCGGCTGGAACCACATGACCTGCTGGACTATCGAGGTCTTCTCAGACCCCGAAACCCTGGTCGGCCGAATCGGAAGCTACCTGGGGCTGGGACGCAATGAGTAAGCTACCGGGGGCTGAGCCAGCAGGGCCAAGATCCGAAAGCCCCGACGCTGGCTACAGCCCCGTACCCAAAAAACGGCGCGGCCACCGCCGGGCAACCGGCGGGTCAGCCTTCACCGGCACCGAACCCAAACTGGCGGGGCTCACCGACCCAGGCGCGTCCGCCCCGGCTACCGAGGGGGAGGACGCCCGGGCAACCTGGCTCAAAGAACAACGCCCACCCCACTACGGGCAATAAAAAGAAGGGGCTGGCTGCCACATACCGTGGCAGCCAGCCCCTTGAACATCTCTGGGCTTATTTGCCCTTATCGTTGGCGTAGAAACCAGAGCCCTTAAAGACCACTCCGACCTGGCCGAACTTCTTGCGCAGAGTGTCCTGGGTGCATTCGGGGCATACCTTGAGCGCGTCGTCCGAGAAAGACTGGTGCTGCTCAAACACGTGGTCGCAGTTCTTGCACTGGTAAATGTAAACAGGCACGGATAACTCCATCAAATAGGCGATAAATCTGGGGGTTATTCTACTCTGTTCTGGCGGATCGACCTCAATTACCCAGGCGGTGCAGGGTCTTCTCCGTTGCCACAAACCGAAGTGTGGCATCCCAGCTATCAGCCGGAACCGCATCAAGAATTTCCCGCTCAAACACTACTCCCACGGTAGAGGGGGCTTGCGCCAGAGGGCCAAGCTGCTCAAAAAGACTGTCATAGTAGCCACCGCCCTGCCCCAGCCGCTGCCCTGCAAGATCGTAGGCAAGGGCAGGTACCAGGCGAAGGTCTGCCTGGATAAAAGCCTCAGCCCCGTGGCGCTCGCCCACCGGCTCCATGATACCCAGCGCATTGACTGTGTGTTCTACCTGCGGGTGCCACTCAACCCAGGCCAGTTGACGCTGGGGGCGGACAACCGGCACCAGCACCCGATATCCCTCAGCTACTGCCCGGGTTAGAGCTGGCAGAAGGGGAGGTTCAGTGGGAAGGGGAAGAAAGGCTGCAAGAGTGCTGCCTGCAGGGTGGGCTTGCCAGAGGGGAGCTAGGGTGCGTTCAAAACCCTGAGCCGTTGCCTGTTGCGACGGATTCTGGGCTCGGCGTCGGCGCAGGTAGCTGCGGGCAAAGGCCTTAGCCTGGGCGGTGCTTGCTGACCTACTAGAGCTCACAGGTGCCCTCCTGAAAAAGTATTAGCTGAATCTAGTCACAATTTACCCCTCTTTAGGGCAGCGCATGCAGACAAACTCTAAAATTTGGGTATTCTGAAAGGTATGACTGAAAATAAATCACTCTCCGTGACTAAGGCTGTGATTCCTGCCGCCGGTCTCGGCACTCGCTTTCTTCCCGCCACCAAGGCCACTCCTAAGGAGATGCTACCCGTGGTGGATCGCCCCGCGATTCAGTACGTTGTCGAAGAAGCCATTCGCGCTGGCCTAAACGACGTTCTGATGATTACCGGCCGCAACAAGCGTGCCCTAGAGGATCACTTTGACCGCGTACCCGGTCTGGAACAGCAGCTCGCTGAACAGGGTAAAGATGCCCTGCTCAAGAGCGTTGAAGACTCCAACGACCTGGGCGAGATTCACTACGTCCGTCAGGGCGACCCCAAGGGTCTGGGTCACGCTGTACTGCGCGGCAAGGTTCACGTTGGCAATGAGCCCTTCGCGGTTCTGCTGGGTGATGACCTGATTGACGAAAAAGAAGATCTGCTCTCTGCCATGGTTGCTGTCCAGCAGAAGACCGGTGGCTCTGTCGTGGCCCTGATGGAGGTTCCCGAAGAGCAGATTTCTGCTTACGGCTGTGCTGCAGTGCAGGCCGTTGAGGGTGAGGACGGCTTCGTTAAGGTCACCGGCCTGGTCGAAAAGCCCGCTGTTGAGGACGCCCCCTCAAACCTGGCCGTTATCGGCCGCTATGTTCTTTCCCCCAAGGTCTTTGAGGTGCTGGAAAATACCGCACCGGGCCGCGGCGATGAAATCCAGCTGACTGACGCTCTGCAGACTCTGGCTCAGGGCACCGGCGAGGGTGAAGGCGTCTACGGCGTTGTCTTCAAGGGCCGCCGTTTCGACACCGGCGACAAGCTCTCCTACCTTAAGGCCAACGTCATTCTCGCTGCTGAGCGCGATGATTTGGGCCCTGAGCTGCGTACCTGGATTAAGGAATTCGCAGCCGAGCTGTAAGCCCTGATGCTACTGCTGGGTGGACGCGGGGCGAAGGGAGGCCCTGAACCGTTCGGTAGTGAGTAGCCTGGAAGCAGAAGAACTGGGTACCTTCTATATAGAAGGTACCCAGTTCTTGTCTCATAGCCCTGCTCTGTTTGGGGGAGCTGGGGTAGAATGAACTAGATATTTGTGTCACAGAGATAAAGAACGGGGCAGCGATGGACTTCCTGAGCGGTTCAGGCCTTATTTTGCTGGTATGTGTGCTGGTTGGCCTGGGGCTCGTTGTGCGCCGCCGTAAGTCAGATTCTGTGACCAGCATCGGGGCTGAGAAGTTCGTCGCCGATATCGTTGAGAGCCACGCCAGCGAGGCTGAGGCTCACCGTGCGCCGTCCGCTCCTCCGGCTCAGACCTCGACCGAAACCGTCCCGGCTTTTCGGCTGAAGCCCACCCGTCTGGCTGTATTCGGTCTAGCCCTTGCCCTTGCGCTGGCTAGCCTGGTTACGGGGATTCTGTCTCTTACCGGTGGAGCAGCCCCAATCCTTCCCCTCCCCTTCTTGCTAGCTAGCCTGGCCTGCCTGGCTACCTTGCGGGTGCTGGCCTTGCGTGACCGCGACCGTAGGCGGGCCCGCACCGTACTGGCTGTTGAACAGCACCAGGCCCAGCGGCGTCCTTCTGCCCCCTCAAGCACCTCTCACGCACCCAGTAGCCAGCAGGCTCGCCCAGCAGCCACCGTCTCTACTGTCGAGCTGAAGCCTGCCCCCGAGCGTCCTGCTCGTGCCCGCCAGCAGATGCCGGTCAGCCACGCAGCTAAGGCCCTCCGCCGGGCAAAAACCCAGCATTCCCCGGTGGTAGCTGTACCCGCCCCCATCGCTGACGGCGAGGCCGCTACCCAGCAAAAGCCCGCCCGCCTCCGCATGGACGAGGCCCTGCCCGATACCCGCTGGCAGGTCACCGAGGCGCCCCTTCCTACCTACCTTGAGGCAGAGACCGTGCGCAGGGAAGCTCCTGCTCCGCTTGAGACGGAAGCAGCCCCGAAGGCCCAGACCCAGACCCTGGCCGAGGCAGCAAGCCTTAACCTTGACGATGTTCTGAAGCGCCGCCGTGCCTAGGCGAAGATGAAGTTTTTCAAAGAATAGATACCCAGCCGTAGCCTTACCCTGCGAGGCCGCGAAGCTGGGTATTCTGTTTGAGGGGCAGGATCACACCGCCCCACGATATTCTGAGGAAGGCTAACCGAATGGCTACACACCACCTGGAAATTGAGCAGAAATTTGAGCTTACCGATGTGAACAGTGAGGTTCCCTCGGTGGAGTGGAGCTTTAAGCGGTGGAGTGTCAGTGAACCTGTGACCGAGCAGCTTGATGCCACCTACTACGACACTCCTTCTGGCAACCTGGGGCGGCATAAGGTAGCTCTGCGCCGTCGCCTGGGTGGCTATGACCAGGGTTGGCATATCAAGTTCGACGCTGCCGGCCAGCGCCATGAGGTGACCTTTGACCTGCTGGCTAACCGGTCCGCTATGCCTGCTGCGGTGAGGAAGTTTGTGCAGGTTCCGGCTCTTGGCGAAGAGCCGGAGCCTCGGGTTTCTCTGAAAACCCAGCGGACCCGTACCGTGATCCTCGATAGGGCCGGGGAGCAGCTAGCTGAGATTTGTGATGACCGGGTACAGGCTCTTGACTACGCCACGGGCCAGGAGCGGGCCTGGCACGAGTGGGAGGTAGAGCTGCTGGGGCAGACCGCCCAAAATCGTAAGCTTACGGAAGCGCTCTTTGCGGACGTTGCTCGCCAGCTGCAGGCCGTCGGGGCTGTGCCCTCGCAGTCGCCGGCTAAGATTGCCCGGGCCCTGGGGCAGGACGCCGAGTTCGAGGCCCGGCGAATGGGCGGCAAAGCTAAGGGGCAGGGTAAGAAAACGGCGAAAAAGAAAAAGAAGACTCTGGTAGCTGATTTTCCCCCGGCGCCGAGCTCTGCTGAGTTACTTACTCGGGTGCTTGCCTCTCACGCCCAACGGCTTGCCCAGGCCGATTTACTGGTGGCAGCGGGAGCACCCGATGCCACCCATCAGGGGCGCATCGTTGCCCGTCAGTTACGGAGTGTTCTGAAGTATATGGCTCTGCCCTATGCGCGCAGCGGGTTTGCTCCTGCGCTTGAAGATATGATGCAGGGGCTGAAAACCTATGCCCGCCAGTTAGAAACGCACCGTAACGGTGAGCTTGTGCACCCTATGGCCCAGCAGGTCTTGCAGGCCCACCCGGTGCTGGGGGAGAGTTCTGGAGCTAGCTTTGGGGCGGTGATGGAGCACCAGCAGGCGGACGCAGCCGTTCAGGCCCGCCGCTACCTGGCGTCCTCGGGCAGGCTGGAACTTCAGCTGGCCCTCGAATCCTTACTGGCCGATGTGACCCTGGCTGTGGAGCTTCCGCTCAATAGCGAGAACTACGTGAACAAGGTGGCTAAGCGTCTGCGGAAGAACCTGGTCAAGCAGGGGGAACGGGCCACGGCTACCTGGCCAGAGCAGGTTGCTGATTTTGCGGCGGGCGCTGCCTTTGATGAGGGCCTGCACGATGTGCGTAAGGCAGCTAAGGCGGTGCGCTACTGCCTCTTTGCCGCTGCTGATGCCGGGCTTCCTCTGACTGAACCCCAGGCCGAGCTGGTGGCGCGGGCTAAGGCTGTTCAGGCAGAGCTGGGTGAGCTCACAGACGAGCTGACCATGGGCGACTGGCTGCTGAGCCTGCGTGCGCAGGCTAACGAGCTGGGGCTTGACCCCTTTGTGGTTGGCTACCTGCTGGGCCGCTCGGAGCTGCTGGCTATGGGGCTTCGCATGACTGCCTTTGATGCCCTGCCTCGGGCGCTCAAGAAAGTAAAAGGTATCAAGCTCACCTAAACCTGCCAGTGAGGCATGAGGGTTCATAGCTGACCCTCTTTAAAAAGCTGGAGGCACCTCACGTAGGTGCCTCCAGCTGCATCACACACAGGAAGAAAAGTCTTCTTTGTACCGCCTAGCCAGCCCTCCCACAGGGCCTTGCGGCTATTTGGTAATAAAAATATAACCTAATTGTGGGTGCTTTGGCTAGTCTTTGGTGAAAATTTTTTTTGGTTAACCTATTTTTTGAGATAGGTGAACCTAAAAAGTGCATGTTTTTCCTTGTCAAAGCGAGGGGTTTGGGGTATCCATAGTGGAAGAGGGGTGGACGCCGCCGCGCCAGACTCTGAGAACAGGCTAGACTGGTGGGGTGAGGGAATGGCTTGAAAGTTTGCACTGGGTCGCCGCCATCGGCTTTATGTGGGTGGTGGGTATTGTGCGTACCTCCCTCGTCTTTTCTCTGGGCTGGTTAGCTCGGGCTGGGGGTTCCCGCTTTGAGAAGATACAGCACCTGATGGATCACTCCCTCTACCGCCGGGCCCAGTATTTTGTGAATCGCTGGGGTGTGCTAGCTGTTCCCGCTTGTTTCTTGACGGTGGGCTTTCAAACTGCGGTTATTTTGACCACCGGCTTTACCCGTATGCCCCTGTCCCGCTGGATTCCAGCTATGCTGGTGGGCACTCTTATGTGGGGTACTATCTACGCAACGGTTGGCATGTCGGTTGTCTGGCTCTGGCTTGAGAACCCGCAGGTAGCCGCCCTGGTGCTGGCCCTGCTGGCGGCCGTCATTATCACCGCAAAAATCCGGGACAGGAAACGTTCCATGCCGCGACTACCGAAAGACACCAAGCTATGACCCTGAGCGAGCTAATTCTTGCCCACCCCGACCTGCTGGTTGACGACCAGACCGCCCGCTATGAGCAGGTGGGGCAGGTGCCCGGTCTCTGCGTGGGGTTCGTTCCCGGGGTTATGCCCGGTAAGTGGTTTACCCGGTGGCGGGAGCGCTATTCGGCGTTGGCTCCCCTGACCGACGTCGCCCTAACTGAGGGGCAGGGCCTTGCTTCGCTCGATGCTTTTGCGGATATGGCGCTGGTGCGCGCTGAGGACGAGCCCGAAGCCCGCGATAAGAAGCGCTACCACGCGATCGAGCTCTACCGGGAAACCCCGGTGGTGGTACTCCCTAAGGACCACCTGCTAACGGTGCTCGAGACCGTTCCGGTTGCTGAGCTGGCCGAAGAATTTTTGCTCCAGAGTCCCGATGAGGTACCCGAGTGGCGCGATCTTTCCACCGACTACCGGGCCGAGAACCCGCGTCCGCTGCCCCAGATGCGCCACCGGGCTGACGCGATTGAGCTGGTGGCTGCTGGGCTGGGCCTGTTGGTGGTACCGATGTCTGTAGCCCGTTTTTACCACCGCAAAGACCTGACCTACCGCCCGGTTGAGGGACTGGGCGAGTACCCGGTTCTGCTGGTGTGGAAGCGGGAGATGCGCGAGGACGCCCGCGAGCAGGTAATCCAGGACTTCGTGGGGATTACCCGCGGCCGCACCGCTGCCTCTCAGCGCGGTAGCGATAGCCGCGAGGTAGCCCTTGAGAAGCAGCGGCGTGAGAAGGAAGAAGCTAAGCGGAAGAGGGCGGCTGCCAATAAGCGCCGTGAGGCTGAAGACCGCAAAAAGCGCAACGCCAAGAAGAACGGCAACTTGCGTCAGTACCAGGCTCAAAAGGGCGGCAAGGGGAGTGCTAAGGGCTCGGGCCGAGGCTCCCGGGGCAAAAAGCGTTAGGCTACAACCTGCACCGAGGGTCTACCGAGAGCTAGCCCTTTGGGTCGGTCTTTTCTTCTGCTTTCTGGGTAGAAGAGGAAATCACGGCGCGTTCCTCGCGTGTCTCGCTGCGAATCACCGACTGGTTAGCCAGTGGAATGCGAATGCCACGCTGGTCCATAGCCTTCTTAAGCTCTTCCCGGAGTTTACGCCCCACCGCGAACTGCTCAGAGGGGGCAGTCTTGACCGTCAGGCGTAGTACCACCGATTCACCGGTCACAGACTGCACGCCCAGGTACTGGGGCTTGCCCGATATATTCTCTTTGATGCCGGGCAGTTTGATGGCTTTTTGAATTGAGGTCATGAGGAAGCTGGCCATCTCGTCGATATCGGCATCGTAGGGAATGGGCAGATCGATAATGGTACGGGCCCAGCCCTGGGAAGAGTTGCCCACACGTAGAATCTCGCCGTTGCGCACGTGCCAGAGGGTTCCTGCCGTATCACGCACCTGGGTGGTGCGCAGACCCACTGCCTCTACCTCGCCCTCAGCCTCACCCAGATTGACCCAGTCACCGATGCCCAACTGGTCTTCAGCCACGATGAAGATACCCGAGAGGAAGTCTTTAACGAGAGACTGGGCCCCGAACGAAAGGGCAACACCCACCACACCGGCTGAGGCGATGACGGGGGCAATATTGAAGCCCAGCTCAGCGATAATCATGACGATCATGACCGTCCAAATCACAATCGACGAGACCGACCGGAGCACCGAGCCAACGGTCTGTGCCCGCTGGGACTGGCGGGCGCTCGCCAGAGATGTATCGGCTTTCCACCGGCTAGTTTTACTTCCCTTTTTCTCTTCTGCTGCAACCACCCGGTTGCGGGTGCCTCGGGCGATAGAGTCGGTGACGTGGCGAATGACCACGCGCACCAGGCCGTGTAAGACGAACCCGATGATAATAATGATGAGTATGCGCAGGGGTGCTCCCAGCCAAAAATCTAGGCTGGCCAGCCTGGCCATTACGGTTCCGGCGGCCTCGGCACTTTCTTCAAGGGGCGTTGTTTCTGCTGCTAAAATCCCGGTCGCTGTCATACCTATGAGCCTATCGTCTTTGTCTGAAGAAAACCGGTATGCCAGCTGCTCATGAACGCTTGGACGGCACACCTGAGCCAAGGGTGCAATAGACTGGTTTTTCAGAGACGAACAAAGGAAGAAGAGATGCCCCTGGTGATGGATACCCGCCCGGCCGCTTACGCCGTGGTGATTGAGGACGGCAAGATTCTGCTCTCTCGCTGGGTACCGCATATTCCCGGTTACCGCCCCGGCTGGACTCTACCCGGTGGCGGCATGGATCCCGGCGAACAGCCCCATGAGACTGCTGTGCGCGAAGTCTTTGAAGAAACCGGTTACCGGGTGGAACTTGACCGCCTGCTGGGGGTACATGCGGCCTACTTTGAGCCCGAAGCCGGGGCAACCCGTCCTTTCTGCGCCCTGCGTACCCTCTATACTGCCCACGTCACCGGTGGAGAACTTACTGCCGAGGTCGGCGGATCAACCGACCTGGCAGAGTGGGTGCCTTTGGCCGAGCTTGACCAGCACTTCTACTATTCCCTGGTGGACGAGGCCGCCCGCCTCTTAGGGTACGCGGACGCCCGTGAGCTGGCAGCCAGCTACCGGGAGGGTTTACATGACTAGGGAAACGACTAAGGAACAAGGACGCCCGTGCACGCAGAGCTACCGCGCCCAGCTGGTTGCTCTCGCTGCGGCCACCGGCCTTCTACTGAGCGGCTGTGGCAGCTCACCGACCGGCAGCGGTGCAACTACCTCGACCAGCCCCGCCACGACCGCTACCCTGCGTATCGGTACCGGGCTAACGGCTGAGACCCGCCACGCAGCCTATATCTACCAGGCTGCCCTGCAAGAAGCGGGCTATACCGTTGAGGTAGTTGAGACCGCCGACAGTCGCCCCGCCTACTTCGCCAGCATGGGTATAGATACCGCTGTCACCGCTACAGCCAGCCCTACTGCAACCGGCCCGGCAGATGGGCTTGTGCATATCACCCCTGATTTGTCTGGCGACCTGCTCCTCTACCTCACCGATAACGGAGCGGTTAGCCCCACCATTATCGAAGAGGAGCGGGCTAGCGCCGCGGCAGAAACCAGCCCCACGCCAACCCCCACTGCGAGCGTAGAAGCTAGTGCGGGCGCGTCCGCTGATTCCAGCCCTACCGCTACACCAAGTCTTACTGCCACGCCCAGCCCCAGCGCTACCTCGCTTAACGTGCGTGGGCTTAGCAGCAACGACATCGTCAGCTACGTTGACCGTGCCCTGCCCGATACCGCTGAGGTGCTCTCACCCTCGAGTGCCACCAACCGGTATGGCTACGTGGTCACCCGGGCTACTGCCCAGCGTTACGGTCTTGAGACCATGAGCGACCTGGGGCAGGTCTGCTCTGAGCTGAGCCTGGTTGCCCCCGAAAGCTACGCCACCAACCCTAGCGGCGCCAGCTTGCTGAGCACCCACTACAGCTGCACCCCGGGAGCCAGCAAGACCGCTGATAGCCGGTCAGATCAGGCCCAGGAGCTCATCACCGGCGCAACCAGCATGAGCTACATGTACTCAGCCAGCGCAGAGATCCCGGCCAATAACCTCGTGCTGCTTGAGGATCCCGAGCGCACTCAGCTCGCGCAAAACATCGTGCCCGTCACCCGCGCCGGGGAGCTGCCCCAGCAGGTCAAGGACATCATCAACGATGTCTCCGCTAACCTCGACACCGATTCCCTGGTACGCCTCAATACGCTCACGAGCGGTGATAACCCCGTCTCAGAAACCGACGCCGCCCATTTCTGGTTGACCAACATGAAGGGGTAATCTAAATCTCATGGCATTCAAGCAATCAAAAAAACTTCAAAACGTTCTCTACGATATTCGCGGGCCCATTCTGGAAGAAGCCCAGCGTATGGAAGCGCGCGGTCACCGTATTCTCAAGCTCAATATCGGTAACCCGGCGCCCTTCGGTTTTGAAGCGCCTGAAACCATCATGATGGATATCATCGAGCACCTGCCCTACACCCAGGGCTACTCTGATTCCCGTGGCCTTTACTCTGCCCGTACCGCCATTGTGCAGTACTACCAGAACGAGGGCATCATGAACATCACCACCGACGACGTCTACCTGGGTAACGGCGTCTCGGAGCTGATTCCTATGACCCTGCAGGCCCTGTTGGATAACGGGGACGAGATTCTGGTCCCCAGCCCCGACTACCCCCTGTGGACGGCTGCCACCCAGCTTGCAGGCGGCAAGCCGGTGCACTACCTCTGTAACGAAGAGGACGGCTGGCTGCCCGATATCGAGGACATCAAATCAAAAATCACCCCCAACACCCGCGGCATTGTGGTCATAAACCCCAATAACCCCACCGGTGCTGTCTATACTCCCCAGGTACTCCAGCAGATTGTTGACCTGGCGCGAGAACACGAGCTGGTAATTTTTGCTGATGAGATTTACGAGAAGATTCTCTACGACGGTGCCCAGATGACCCACGTGGCAGCTCTTGCAGGCGACGACGTGCTCACCCTGACCTTCTCGGGTCTTTCCAAGGCCTACCGGGTCTGCGGCTACCGTGCTGGCTGGGTGGCTATTTCGGGGCCCAAGCTTGCGGCTGCCCCCTTTATCGAGGGTATTAACCTGCTGGCTAATATGCGCCTGTGCGCTAACGTGCCTGCCCAGCATGCCGTACAGACCGCCTTGGGCGGCTACCAGTCCATCAACGACCTGATTCTGCCCGGCGGACGCCTGAAAGAGCAGCGGGACCTGTCTTACAAGATGCTCAGCGAAATGGACGGCGTGACCGTGCAGCAGGCTGAGGGTGCCCTCTATCTCTTCCCCAAGCTCGATATCGATAAGTTCAATATCACCAGCGACGAGCAGTTCATGCTTGATTTGCTACGGGAGCAGAAGATTCTGCTGAGCCATGGCACTGCCTTCAACTGGTCAGCGCCCGACCACTTCCGCCTGGTCTTCCTGCCCGATACCCGCACCCTGGCCGATGCCCTGGAGCGCCTGGGTAACTTCCTGGCTGACTACAAGCAGAACTAGGACGTCTGGTTCTGGCGGGCGGCGTCCAGGGTTGCCTGGGCGCCGTCGAGCCATGCTTCACAGCGCTGAGCAAGGGCCTCGCCTCGCTCCCACAGGGCAATAGATTCTTCAAGCGTGCTCGCACCGGACTCCATGCGGGCTACAACCTGCAGGAGCTCTTCACGGGCCTGCTCGTAGGTCAGCTGCTCAACCGGAGTCGCGTTGAGTTCTGTCTTGAATTCGATGGCGTTGCTCATAGGTTTCCTTTCCTCAACCTGGCATCTGACCAGGTTCTAGTGGTTTTTCGCGTGCACGGCGGTAACGGTTGCGTCCACAGCGCCGGCTGCCGCGCGCACACTAATGTTTTGACCCTCGCACAGGGTGCGGGCATCGCGTACCAGCTGGCCGGAGGCGTCCTGCATCACCGCATAGCCGCGCTCCAGAGTCTGCTGGGGCGACAGGGCCGTAACCCGCGCCCGTAGCTGGCTAATAAGATCACGGTCTCTGGCTAGACGATGGACGGCCGCGCTCGAAGCCCTCGCCCGTAGTCGCTCAATATCCTCTGACCTAGCCAGCAGGGCTGAGCCCGGGTTGGCAAGAACCGGACGAGACCGTACCTGGGCTAGACCGTAACGCTCAGCGGACACCAGCTGCTCCACAGCCCGTACCAGCTGGTAGCGGGCCGATGCGAAGAGCTCCCGCTCCTCGCGGACGTCCGGAACAATACGCTTACCGGCATCGGTAGGGGTCGAGGCCCGCAAGTCTGCTGCGTGGTCCATCAGAGGGGAATCAGCCTCGTGGCCAATAGCCGATACGACCGGGGTATGTGCTGCTGCAACGGCCCGAACCATTGCCTCCTCAGAGAAAGGCAGCAGGTCTTCAAAGGAGCCGCCACCGCGGGCAATCACAATCACGTCGATGTCGTCCCGGTTATCTAGCTCAGCCAGTGCAGCCGTCACCTGGGCAACCGCGTTCACGCCCTGCACCGCAACCTCCCGCACCTCAACATCAACGGCGGGCCAGCGCAGGGAGGCGTTACGGATGACGTCCTTCATGGCGTCCGAATCACGGCCGGTAATCAAACCCACCCGGCGGGGGAGCAGCGGTAGCGGCTTCTTACGTTCGGGACTAAAAAGGCCCTCAGTCTGTAGCTTGGCACGCAACTGCTCAATAAGCTCCAGCATAGAGCCCACACCCACCGGCTTGATGTTAGAGCCCTGCATCGATAGGCGACCGGTCTTCACCCAGAAATCAGGCTTGAGCTGCAAAACCACCCGAGAGCCCCGCTCCAGCTGGCCCTGCACCTTAGCCATCTCTGAGCCCCAGACCGTGACCGATACCGAGATTTCCTGCTCAATATCGCGCAGCGTCACGTAAGAAACCCTGCCGCGGTGGTTGAGCTCAATAATCTGCCCCTCCACCCAGGTCGGTACGCAACGGGCAATATACTCGTGCATCTTATTCGACAGCACATGCAGGGGCCAGGGATTATCGACGCTAGTCTGGCCAGCGCGTTCCGCTAGTTGCCGGGGTATGCCCTGGGCCTGCTGCTCTTGCTGGGCCTGTAGCTGCGCCAGCGTCAGATGGCCGGGTGCCGAATCACCAAAACTGTTCATACACCTACTTCTACCACCGCTGGCTGACACTTTAAGCATTGAGCCAAGAAAAACTGTCTTTTTCTGCTGCGGGTTTTTGAAAGGTTACGCAGGCTCACGCTCGCTGCCGACCCTCTCACCCGGTTCGCTAGCGCTCACTAGGTGATTCACGCCAGCCCCGAGCCAGCAGCTTCGCTGCGAGCCTGCTCCACCTATAAGAACGGCCCAAGCAAATACCCAGTAAGACCGGCTACCATGCAAGCATGACGGGTACCCGCAAGAGCACAGAAGACTATGGCGACGGCAACTGGACGAACCCCTACGTTCAGGCCGAAAATCAGCGCGCCCAAGAAGCAGCCCAGGCTGCCTACCAGCCTGAAGTACAGGTGCAGGGAGTAGCGTCCGCTCCGGTGGCGCCCTACGCGCCTCGACGTCAGCGCCGCCGTCCGGCCTTTAGCCTGGCCAGGCGTTTTCTCTGCGTCCTGCTAGCCCTCCTTACGCTGGCTACCGGGCTGACCGCAGCCACAGCCTACTGGGCGCAAACCACCCTGGTAGATACCGAAAACTTTGCGGCGATGACCGAGTCCATCGCCTATGACCAGGACTTCCAAAATAGCCTGGCAAGCGCCGTCACTGACGACATCATGGCCTCACCCGCTATTGAAACCTACCTGGGCGATGGTAACTCCACCGCCTGGTACGGGGGAGTACAGAACTGGCTCTATGATCAGACCTATACCCTGGTCGACGGGGCTACCAACTCGCTGGTGACCTCCGATGCTTACCCCCAGCTGTGGGCCCAGGTGATTTCAGATACCCACGCCTATAACTTCTCGGGTGAAAGTCGCCCGACGGTGCTTGACCTTTCTGCCCTCTATGACCAAGCCGGGGCGTCTGTGCAGTCGGCGACCGGCTTTGGTGTTGATACCTCAAGCCTGCCCGGCCGTACCATCACCCTGGATACGGGGCAGAACATCTGGCCTATCAATTCCACTATCAATACCCTGATATGGTTGGCCTCTCTCTGGCAGCCCCTGCTGGTGGTCAGCGGCGTATCCGCCCTGCTCGGGTTCCTGCTCTGGCCCCGCAACCGCTTTGCCTACTTAGCTTTCATCGCCTTTGGCGCAGCAGCCCTACTCTGGGTCGCTGGCCTCCTGGGCGGCGGTGCCTCACTTACCGCCGGAATACAGCTACCGGCTAGCAACGCGGCCGTCCTATTCCTGCAAAAACTATCTGAAACTATCACCGCATCTTTCGCCAGCTACCACAAGGGCCTGGTCTTCAACCTGCTGATTGCGGGGGCGGTAATGACACTTCTTGCTCTTCTCTCAGCGATCATGGGGCTGACTGCGAGAGAAGCCACTGCGCGCACCCGCTAGAACCACGTAGGATAGAGACTATGTCTACCCAAGAGAAGACCATTAAACTGGGTCTGCCCACCGTACCCCGCGTGCGCAGGACCCGCGAAGAAGTTGAGGCAGCCGCCCCCACCGGCGACAAGAAGGTGCTCCTAGCAGCGCCCCGCGGCTACTGCGCTGGTGTTGACCGCGCCGTCATCGCCGTTGAAAAGGCCTTAGACCACTACGGGGCCCCCGTCTACGTACGCAAGCAGATTGTTCACAACCGCCACGTGGTTGAAACCCTCGAAGCTCAGGGCGCAATTTTTGTGGACGAGGTGGAGGAAGTCCCTGAGGGTGCCGTCACCGTCTTCTCCGCCCACGGCGTGTCACCGGCTGTTGTGGCCTCAGCGGAAGAGCGTCAGCTCAACACTATCGACGCCACCTGCCCCCTGGTTTCCAAGGTGCACCGCGAGGCTGTGCGCTTTGCCAAGCAGGACTACGACATCCTGCTCATTGGCCACACCGGCCACGAAGAGGTTGAGGGTACCGCTGGCGAAGCCCCTGACCACATTCAGATTGTGAACTCACCTGACGAGGTTGATCAGGTGACCGTACGCGACCCCGAGAAGGTCGTGTGGATTTCGCAGACCACCCTGTCTGTGGACGAAACCCTTGAAACCGTTGCCCGCCTGCGCGAGCGCTTCCCCACCCTGCAGGACCCGCCCTCCGACGACATCTGCTATGCGACCTCTAACCGCCAGGGCGCCATCAAGGAAATCGCTCCGAAGGCTGATCTGGTGATTGTGGTGGGTTCGACCAACTCGTCGAACTCCGTGCGCCTGAAGGAAGTCGCTCTGGAATACGGTGCTAAGCAAGCCTACCTGGTGGACTACGCCAATGAGGTTGATGAGGCCTGGTTCGAGGGCGTGACCACCGTGGGTTTGACCTCCGGTGCTTCGGTGCCCGAGGTGCTGGTGCAGGACGTGCTACGTCTGCTGGCAGACTACGGTTACGTTGACGTTGAGAAGTTTGAGACCGCCAAGGAAGATATTCTCTTCTCGTTGCCTAAGGAGCTGCGCGCTGCCCTGAAGAATGATTCGGGTGAGCCCGCGATGCGACTGGGAGGACGAGGAGCGAAGCCGAGCCGGTAAAATCGCGAAGCGACCGGCTCGGCTTCGCGCCGAAGTCCTCTTCCGTTAAAAATTTGCCCACGATTGGGCACATTTAGGAAGTGAGGAGTGCAGCTGAGCCGGTAAAATCGCGAAGCGACCTCCATGTACCTTGCGCGAAGAGTTTCCCTATAAGAAAAGGCCCCGCACGGGGCCTTTTCTTGTGGGGCTAGTTAGCTGGGAATTAGGCCGTAGACGACGGCGGAGAAGGCAGCGATGCCTGAGATCACCACGAAGATGTTGGAGAGTTTGCCGCGGTAGGGGGCCAGTGCCGGTACCTTGTGGATGGCCCACATGGGCACGATGAAGAGTACTAGGGCCATCACGGGGCCTACCAATGATTCGATGAGGGAGAGGACGCTGGGGTTCAGCACGGCTGCGATCCAGACGGTAACCACGATGAAGACGTTGACAGCTACGTTGAGGGCCTTATCGCTGATGCGTTTTTTCTCGGGATCGAAGTTCTTTCGGATAATACCCGCTGCTCCTTCGTGCCCGCCGAGCCAGTGGCCGAAGTAGGAGGAGACAATGGCAGCGATGGCTACGATGGGGCCGAGCCAGTTGATGAAGGGGGCATCGAATTCGTTGGCCAGGTAGGAGAGGATGGGGAGGTTTGAGGCACGGGCTTCAGCGAGGCCGTCCGGACCGATAGCCAGCACGCAGGACCAGACGAAGCCCATGGTGAAGACGGTCAGAATGATTGAGGTCACGCGTAGCACGCGGGATGCCTTGACCGAAGCGAAGCCGTGGTACTGCTTGCGCATGGCAACCGAGAACTGGGAGATAGCCGCTGCGTGGTAGAAGGAGAAGACGAGCACCGGCAGCATGAGCCAGAGGGTCATCGAGAAGTTGTCGGGTGCCGGTACTTGGCTAAAGCCGTTCAGCGACCAGTGGGGAATCAGGTAGAGGGTGAGTGCGGCGAGTACCAGAATGAGGGGGTAGACCAGGAACTGGGTCACCATGAGCATGAATTTTTGACCGATAATCATGACGGCGCTCATGGCGCCGACGAGCAGGGCGGCAAGGAGCCAGCGGGGCAGCGGTTCTAGTCCGAACTGGTTGGTGAGGAAGGAGTCAACGGTGTTAGTGATACTGACGCCGTAAATGAGCAGGATGGGGTAGATAGAGAGGAAGTAGAGCAGGGTAAAGATTTTGCCGAAGCCTCGGCCAAAGAATTCTTCGGCTACCTCTGTGATATCTGCTGTTTGTTTAGAGCTGGCGGAGACCATGCGGGACAGCCCGCGGTGAGCCAGGAAGGTCATGGGCCAAATCAGGACGGTTGCAGCCAGCAGGGGCCAGACACCGCCAGCGCCCGCGTTGATGGGGAGGAAGAGGATGCCCGCGCCAACCGCTGTGCCGAAGAGGCTGACGGTCCAGGCTGTGTCTGTGCGGTTCCACCCCGGCGCCCGGGATGCGGCGTCGCCCATTTCGATGGCTGCGGTAGAGACATCGGTGTATTCGTTGTTGCCCTTGTGAGACATACAAAAACTCCTAGATTCACATCGTTGTGAGATACGTGTGCTTATTATTCTAGCCTTTTTGTACGGGGCATGCAGAATGAGCCTATGCCCTACCTTTTCCTCGCGCTCGCCATTGGCTCGGAGCTCATTGCCACCACCCTACTGAAATACACCGAGGGGTTCACCAAACTGTGGTTTACCCTGGGCTGCCTGGTGGGCTACGGTTTCGCTTTTTTCATGCTGTCGCTGGCGGTGCGGGACATCCCGGTCGGGGTTGCCTACGCCCTCTGATCGGGGCTGGGCACCGCTGCCATCGTCGCCATCGGTGCGGTCTTTCTCGGGGAGCCTATCACCCTGGTCAAGGTGGTGGGCATTTCCCTGATTGTTGCCGGGGTGCTGGTGCTCAACCTGGGCGGGGCTAGCCACTAGTTCTGGTAGCAGATTTCCTCCCAGACGGGCCGATAGCCCAGCTCCTCATTGACCTTGATCATGGCCGGGTTGACGGCTGAGTTCATGGTAATAATTTGCCGGATATGGGGTGCGGACGCCGGCAGGCGGGTATGGCTGAGTACCTTGAGGGCACGGGAGAGGCCAAGGCCGCGGTGCTCTGGCATGACCACGGTAGATTCCTGCCAGGCTGAGGCATTGCGTGTATCGGTGGGATAGGTCAAGGCCGTTAGCGCTGCAATCTTTCCTTGGTGTAGGGCTGCCGCATACATCAGTTTTTCTCCTGATGCGTGGGTTTTCTCCTCTATCTCGCGCAGACGCTCAGGGGTGAAGTTTGAAGCCTCCCAGCGGACTTCTCCAGTGGGCTCATCCACTTCTAGCTGGTGGTAAGCAGCTGGTGATGTCCCGAGACGAAAACTGCGCTTTTGTCATGCTGACCAGCATAAAATACTGTGCTATAGGTAACAAGAGGTGGGTGAGGGGAATCTGCCTGAATTACCCCGCCGGTAGCGGGCGTCCGCACCGCGTGCAGGGCTTCACTAACGCTCCCGCGCTTGCTTGACTCACCCCTGTAAACTAGAAACCGTGGCTTTAACTATTGGAATTGTGGGTCTGCCCAACGTCGGCAAGTCGACCCTCTTTAACGCACTGACCAAAAACAACATCCTGGCAGCGAACTACCCCTTCGCGACCATCGAACCCAACGTGGGCGTCGTCAACCTGCCCGATGAGCGCCTGGCCCGCCTGGCCGAAATCTACGGTTCCGAGCGCATCCTGCCCGCAACCGTCTCCTTCGTTGACATCGCCGGTATCGTTCGCGGCGCCTCCGAGGGTGAAGGTTTGGGTAACCAGTTCCTCGCGAACATCCGCGAGGCTCACGCCATCGCCCAGGTCGTCCGCGCCTTTGACGACCCCGACGTCATCCATGTCGACGGCAAGGTAGACCCCGCCAGCGACATGGAAACCATCAACACCGAGCTGGTGCTGGCTGACCTACAGACCCTGGAAAACGCTATTCCCCGTCTGGAAAAGGCTGTCAAAATCAAGAAGGGCGACCCTGCCCAGCTTGAGGAATACAAGAAGGCGCAGGCCGTACTGGAACAGGGCGACACCCTGATCTCTAAGTACGAAGAAACCAAGATTGATATGGCTCTGCTCAAGGAGCTGAACCTGCTCACCTCCAAGCCCTTCATCTACGTCTTTAACTCGGACGAGGGCGTCCTCGCCTCTGAGGAAAAGCAGGCTGAACTGCGCGCCATGGTCGCCCCCGCTGAGGCCGTCTTCCTAGACGCCAAGCTTGAGGCTGACATGGTTGAGCTCTCTGAAGAAGAAGCCCGCGAAATGCTGGAGATGAGCGGCCAGGACGAGTCCGGCCTCGACAAGCTGGCCCGCGTTGGCTTCTCTACCCTGGGCCTGCAGACCTACCTGACCGCTGGCCCCAAGGAAACCCGCGCCTGGACTATCACCAAGGGCGACACTGCCCCCCAGGCTGCCGGCGTCATTCACACCGACTTTGAGCGCGGCTTCATCAAGGCAGAGGTTGTTTCCTTCTCTGACCTGGACGATGCCGGCTCCATGGCTGAGGCCAAGGCCCGCGGCAAGGTCCGTATGGAAGGTAAGGACTACATCATGCAGGACGGCGACGTGGTGGAGTTCCGCTTCAACGTCTAACCTCCAAGCCAGATCTTCCCTTGGAAAAGTGCAAGTGCCCCGCGAACAGTGCGGGGCACTTGCACTTTTTCGATAGCATCTTATGCGCGTGTGCGGTGTGTCGTCTACCGCTCATAAGTATGCTTTTGGCACAATAGGGGATACCAAGCTACCTGATGAAAGAAGGTTTATCATGAAAGCACGTCTAGCGTTCATCGCCGGTGCAGGTATCGGTTATGTGCTGGGTGCTCGCGCAGGCCGCGGCCAGTACGAAAAGATCAAGACCCAGGCTGCCAACGTCTGGAACGACCCCAAGGTGCAGAGCGGCATCAAGACCGCCGAAGAAACCGTCAAGGAACAGGCGCCCGTCGTCGCAGAAAAGGCCAAGGAAGCCGCTGTAGCGGGTGCTGAAAAGGCTAAAGAAGCTGCCACCGCAGGCACCGAGAAAGCCAAGGAAAAGGCTGAAGAGGTCAAGGGCGCCCGCGCCGAGGCTAAGGCCGAGAAGCAGGCAGAAAAGGCAGAAGCTAAGGCCGAAAAGGAAGCCGAGAAGGCCAATAAGAAGGCCCAGAAGCTGGTCGACGAGGCCCCTGCCGATATCGTCTCGGACCCCGCCACCGATATGAACGACGAAGGCCCGGCAACTACCAAGTAAGGCCCCCTACGTTTAGCCCCAGAACCTTCCGCTCTTCGACGCCCCGAAGAGCGGGAGGTTTTGTGCTTTTATCTGGGATAATGGGGAGCAACCTAGACACCACCTAACTTTTGGAGACCCCATGTCTGATGCCCCCGCACCCGCCTGCCCCGCCTGCTCTGAAGAGTACTCCTATCAGCAGGGGGACCTTTGGGTCTGCCCCATGTGCGGCCACGAATGGGCCGAAGCTGATGCCGCTGAGGCAGAAGAGAGCGGCTCCAAGGTGCTCGATGCTGTCGGCAATGAGCTGGTGGACGGCGATTCCGTCACTATCACCAAGGGCCTCAAGGTTAAGGGCGGTGCCGATATCAAGGCTGGCACCAAGGTACGCGGTATCCGCCTACTCGAAAGCCCCGTCAACGGCCATGATATTGAAGCTAAGGTTCCCGGCGCAGGCCAGATGTACCTCAAGTCCTCCGTCGTCAAGAAGAGCAACTAAACCCTGAAAGTAGTGGCCCACCCGTGAAATGGCTGGTGTGGGCGGTTGCCATAGCCGCCTACGTGTTCTCAATTATCAACCGCAGCTCCTTTTCGGCGCTGGGGGCCACTGCCCAAACCCACTTTGGGGTTGAGGCTACAGCTATTTCCCTTTTCATCATGCTGCAGCTGGTGGTCTACGCCAGCTGGCAGGTACCGGTGGGTGCCCTGCTTGACCGTAAGGGGGCGCCGGTGCTGATTGCCGGTGGCCTGACCCTCATGACAGCTGGCCAGTTTCTCCTGGCTCAGAGCGAGACTGTGCCCCTGGCCCTGCTAGCGCGTGTGCTGGTGGGCAGCGGGGACGCCTGTATCTTCGTCAGCCTGATTCGCCTGATTTCAGACTGGTTTACTCCTAAACAAATCCCGGTGGTCAACCAAATTAGCGCCAATATGGGCCAGATGGGTCAGCTAGTTGCCGTCACACCCCTGGTCACCCTGGTGGGTGCCCTGGGCTGGCAGGGCGGTTTTACTGTTCTCGCCGCTATCGGTTCTTGCCTTCTGCTTCTGGCCCTCTTCACGCTCAGGCCGGCTCCCGGCAGGGCTACCGTAGCCCAGGGGCTGGGCCGCCGTGCTCGGCGCGGACGGGGGAGCGCGTCCGCCCGGCGTCCGCTCCCTGACCAGGAAGAAGCCAACCGGGCCCGCACCGACCACCCCTACCCCGTTACTGACTCCCTGCCCGTTCTTCCCCCGGCCTCGGGCCCAGGTTTTGCGGCTTCTATTCGGCAGGTACTTGCCTACCCGGGCGTGCGCCTAGCCTTTTGGGTGCACTACGTGACGGCCTCCATGATTTTCTCCATCATGCTGCTGTGGGGTATGCCTTTCCTGACCGGGGGCCTGGGCTATAGCCGGTCCCTGGCCTCGGGCATCGTCAGTACAGTGGTGGCCTCCATCGTCATTGCCGGGTTCTTCACCGGCTCGATTCTCTCCCGCTTTTCTCCTTACCGGGTGCACATCGCGGTGGGTAGCAGCCTGCTCAACCTCAGCCTGTGGTCCTTGATTTTCTTCTGGCCCGGAAATGCCCCCACCGCCCTGGTATATGCGGCGGCTATCACCCTGGGTGTCAACGGCCCGGTGTCCATGGCAGCTTTTGAGGTGGTGCGTTCGCACGTGCCCCAACACCAGCGCGGTCTAGCCACGGGCATCGCCAATATGGGAGGATTCGTAGGAGCCCTCACCATCGTGTTCCTGATCGGCCTGATTCTTGACAGCCTCGGCGCCGGCACCCCCGAAACCTACACTCTTGAGGCCTTCCGCTGGGCTATGGCCAGCCACATTCCGGTGATTCTGCTGGGCATTCTCATGATTACCCTGCTCTACCCCAAGGCCAAGAGGGCGCTGGCAGGCCGGGCGCAGGCGTCCTAGTTTCTCAGGGGCGGACGCCCGCCGCCCCTCCCAGCCGACAGGCAGCAAACGCACGGGGAGGGGCGCGGTATCTTGCCCACATTTTCCGGTTTTCACTGGGCAGGTGCTACCGCGGTCTTTAGAATTAAAAGCCGCACACCACGCCTTACCCTGTGAAGGAAACATGACCAGAAAATCAGTCGTCCTGTTCACTAGCCTTGCCCTGCTGGCCCTCACCGCCTGCCAGCAGGAAGAAGTGATTACCCGCGTTGACCCGCAGACCGCTTCGGCAAGCGCAAGTTCAGTATCGCCCAGCCCTACCCCCACCGTTGAAGCGACCACCGCAACGCCTACTCCAGAATCGACTCCCGAACCCACCACCGCAGAGCCGACCCCTGAACCTACTCCCGAAGATCCCTTCCCTGGCACCGTCTTTGCCGAGAACGGCGTGACCTTCTTCGTGCCCCAGGACTACGTGCAGGACGCCACCCCCTCCCAGGCAGAAATCTTCACCTACCAGTTCACCCACTACCGTAGCGCCGAGGACGCCGCGGGCCGCTTTATGGTGGGCACCCCCTATAGCGATGAGCAGGGGCGTAGCGCCGAGGAAATGGAGAAGGAAACCGTAGCCCGGCTCACCCCGGCCTGGTCAATCAACGAGACCGTTGAGACCATCAACTACACCCGCGAAGACGGTGTGCGTGTGATTCGCTCCGAGGTACGTTTTGCTTCGAGTAATGCCCCCGGCTACATCTTCACCCTGGATAACGGGCACGAGCTGATGCACGCCGCTATCTTGGTAGACGACGCCAACCCTGACTTCCTGAAGAAGATTGAGGATTCTATCGGCTTCGCCTGGTAGCAGGCACCTTAGTCAGAAGCCTATACACGCAGCGGGCGGAACCGGTGCCGGTTCCGCCCGCTGTGGCGTTTAAAAAGTTTCGCTATAGGTTTGCCCCGCTTTTAGTTTTCTTCTGTGGTCTCTTCTGGGGCGTGCAGCTTGCCCACGCCCTCTGACAGGGCAATGAACTCGTCGATGTCTTCCTGGGTTGCATAGGGTACGGGGTGTACGAGCAGCTCGTTGATGCTGGAGCGGAAGATGTAGCTGAGGCTGACCGGGTCTGAACCCTTGCCGCCGATAATAGCCTTGGTGGTTAGGCCGTAGCTGAGCATGGTGAGCTGGTTAGCCTGTACCTTGACGTCAGTTCCGGCCTTGAGCTGGCCCGCCTGATCAAGGTGTACCAGCATGTCGTAGAAGAGGGTGCGGATGCGCTCTAGGCTGGTTACCGAGACTTTCTTGATTTCAGGGGTGGAGCGTAGCTCGGCCACCATGCCCAGGGTGATACGGGAAACCGCACGGGAACGCGGGGTCAGCGGGATGAAGTGCTCAAGAATCTTGACGGTGTTGAGCACGTCCTGCCCCTGTACCGATACTGCCCGCATACTGGCCTCGGTCTCTACACCGATAAGTTCCAGGGCGTAGGTAACCAGTTCGACGCGGCTGTCGAAGGAGTGGCGCAGCGAACCGGTGGAAATGCCGGCTTCGGCTGCCACATTGCGAATGGTGATAGCGCTGACGCCGCGTTCGTTGAGGAGCTTCCAGACCGCCTGGGAAATAACTTTCTTGCGTTCGTCGTGGTCAATGAGCTTAGGCACTGAAGAACTCCTGACTGTAGTAGTCGAGGTCCTGCTCTTCGGGGTAGGTGAAGATTTCCAGCAGGGTCTCGAAGTGGGTGAGCATGGGGGCCATGAGCTCTTCGTCGCTGGCTTCACCGTCGGTGAGCAGGTAGAGGCAGTTGATACCCCACAGCAGGGCTACGAGTTTTTCTACCTCTAGGTCAATATCGATATCGTCGCGCACAAACCCCTGGGCCCGCAGCTGGCTGAGCAGGAAGCCGTAGGCGTAGAGGAAGTCCTTTTCGCGGGACTGCAGAATCTTGGCGATACCGGGAATCGTTGAGGCATCGGCCAGCATGCCCGCAACCACGGTGATAAAGAGCTTGCCGTCTTCAGAGACGGGGGAGAGCTCGGTGAAGATTTCTTCGAGGCTGTAAATCAGCTCGTAGTTGAAGGTGCGGCTGGTCAGGGCCCGAATGAAGCGCTTGCCCACATAGTCGAGAGAGAACTGCATCATCTCTTCGTGAGAGGGGAAGACATGGCGCAGGGAGCCTGTAGAGATGCCAGCTTCGGCGGCTACGGTTCGCACAGATACGCCGCGGACGCCTTCACGGGCTAGCACCGCCCAGACCGCCTGGGCGATTTCTTGTTTGCGTTCTTCGTGGTTGATGAGTTTAGGCACAGTTTAACTTTAGATGATGGTGTGGTTACTGGTACTGCACCCTGTCTTTTTTCGTAGGATAACGAGTTTATGACGAGGTGCAACAGGTGCGCTAGGGCGCTAGGCAGGCAGGCAGCCAGGTGCTCCCCGGTGAAGGTATCTGTGGCAGCAAGCTGAGCGGCAGTCCCCTCAAACACGATTGTACCGCCGCCGTGGCCAGCTTCTGGACCCACATCTATGATGTGGTCAGAATGGGCGTTCACGGCCTCGTGGTGCTCGATGCAGAGCACGGTGGTGCCGGAATCGACCAGCTGGTCGAGCAGGGTGAGGAACTGCTGAATATCGGCCAGGTGCAGGCCGGTGGCGGGCTCGTCAAAGACATAGGTGACGTCGGTGAGCGGGGAACCTAAGTGGCGCACCATCTTGGCGCGCCGGTCAGACCCTCAATCGCATCAACATCGGGCCGATCCTGCCGCTCACCCCGGCTAAGACCTACAGTTACCCGCACAGCGCAACACCTTGCACCACCCCGGTTGCCTGCGCCACAATACAACTATGGCTACTACACATCTTGAAGGCAATGACGTACAGACCGTAGGCGACCTGCCCGCCGTAGGTTCCACAGCACCCGCATTCACCCTGGTGGGCACCGACCTCGACGCAGTCACCTCAGACTCATTCGAGGGTAAGAACCTGGTCCTCAACATCTTCCCCTCCATCGACACCGGCGTCTGCGCCGCGTCCGTCCGCAAATTCAACGAAGAAGCATCCAAGCTCGAGAACACCACCGTCGTGTGCATCTCCAAGGACCTGCCCTTCGCCCTGGGCCGCTTCTGCGGCGCTGAAGGCATCGAAAACGTTGTCTCAGCCTCAGCCTTCCGCGATTCCTTCGGCGAAGACTACGGCATCACTATGGCGGACGGCCCCCTGGCCGGCCTGCTGGCCCGCTCCGTTGTCGTCGTCAACGCCACCGGTGAAATTGTCTACGCCCAGCTCGTGGACGAAATCACCACCGAGCCCGACTACGAGGCAGCGCTCGCAGCTCTCTAGAATAGAGACACTGAGCAACATTTAGCGCAGCAAACATACTCTCGCCGACTGACCCTCTCGCTCCTCGCCTAGAGGCTCGTCGCGATTCACGCCAGACCCATCCAGTCGGCTCCGAGTATGTTTGCTGCGCTTTTTGGTTGAAGTATCTCCTTAGAAAATCCAGTTAGCAAGCACCACGCAGGTTGCTGTACCCACGATGAGGGAGAGCGCCAGGTTCTTCCGCCACAGGTGGGTAGCAACCGTCACCACAGCACCCGCTAGGTAGGGCAGGGCTGTCTCGCGGGAAGAGTAGTCGATTTCTGCCATCACGTAGAAGCCCAGGCAGATAATGGCGCCCATGGGCAGCCAGACAGCTAGGTTAGAAACCAGTGCTGAATCTTTGAGCACGGACTTCACACCGAAAGGAATCAGGCGCAGGGCAAAGGTGATGCCGGCAGCCAGGAAAATAGCTGAAAGAATGTAGCCGGTGCTAGGCATGCGGGGCCTCCTGGGCAGATACACCCTTGCGCTGGGTGGCCAGATGGCGAATGACGAGCAGGACCACCAGGGTCAGCAGGGATACCAGCAGCATAGAATGCGGGGCGAGGACGATGGCCGTCAGCGAGGCGATAATCGCAAAGGACGCTGTGATTCGGTCCTTGACCGCCCGGTAGGCGTCGATAGAGAGCACCAGGAACATGCCCGTCATCACGAAGTCAACGCCTTCTAAATGGGAGAGAAAAGTGGCTCCTAGAATAACGCCCAGGGTGGAGCCGCCCCACCAGGACACCCAGAGCACCACAGAAACCGTCATGATGCGGGAGCTACGAAAATTCTGCGAGCCCGGGGCAGTATTCAGGGCGTAGGCCTCGTCGCAGAGCATATACACAGCCAGGGCCTTAGCCAGGTTTCCCCTGACGTTCTGCAGGGGGTAGGAGATGCCATAAACCAGGTGCCGGGCGTTCATCAGCAGGGTCGTAGAAGCAATCAGACTCAGCGGCGCAGCGGCGGCAATCATGCCCACCAGCAGGAACTCCACCGACCCGGCAAAGACGATAGCTGAGAGAGCAGGCGCCACCCACCAGGGCAAGCCCACCGAAGCTACCAGCACGCCCAAGCCCATGCCCATGACCACAAAGCCGACGCAGAGCACACCCGCTACACGCAGACCCTCCTTAAAACCGCTTTCGCCGGGCAGCTGGCTGATGTGCTCACCGGTCACCGGTGCGGACGCCGCCGCCCTGCTGGCGGGGCCCGGCAGATTGGTGGGGGTAGAAGGCGCTGACAGCTGACCTGTATCTGGGCTGGTGTGGTGCATAGCAATAAGTTTAGATAAAACTAGAGAGACTCCAATTTTCTGTTCAGTATGTAGCTCCTTGCCCTCACCAGAAATAAAACCTGTGCTGACGCCGTTACCCGAGTACCGGCGTCCGCGCCCCACACCGAGAGAAAGAAAAACCATGACCGAGAAAACCACCCGCACCGAAGACCCCAACTACCGCGCCGTGACCGTTGAGCGGGTAGCCTCCCGCCACTACCGCGCCACCAACGCCAAGGGCGACACCCTCGACTTCGGCCAGGGCGAAGGCCTGCTCACCCCCGTCGAACTGCTCCTAGCCGCTATCGCTGGCTGCTCCGCCATCGACGTCGACGTGGTCACCGGCCGCAAGTCAGAACCCGAAACCTTCACCGTGCACTCCTCCGGCCTGCGCAAGGTCGACGAGAACAAGGCCGTGAGCCTCGACGACATCGAAGTCAGCTTCAACGTGCGCTTCCCCGCCACCGAAGAAGGCGAAAAAGCCCGCTCCATGGTTGACCGCCTGATCAAACTCTCCGCCGAAAAAGACTGCACCGTCTCCCGCACCGTCGAACATGGCGCGTCCGTCACCTTCATCAACGAAGATAAGCAGAGCTAAATCACGTTGCCCACCCGGGGGTGCAGGGCGCTTGCGGTGGTAATCTAAAGTTTGTCTTATGCCCCCTAAGTAAAACTGTTGGGGGCTCATTACCACCGAAAGTAGCAGCACACTATGTCTACTGAAGCGCAGTCTGCACCCACCGGGCAGACCAAAGAAGAGCTCAAGCGCGGCCTCGCCAGCCGCCACCTCTCCATGATCGCCATCGGCGGCGCCATCGGCACCGGCCTGTTCGTCGCGTCCGGCTCCACCATCGCCGAAGCTGGCCCCGGCGGCGCCCTGCTGGCCTATGCCCTCATCGGCATCATGGTGCTGCTCCTCATGCAGTCCCTGGGCGAAATGGCAGCCAACCTGCCCGTTGCAGGCTCCTTCCAGACCTTCGCCTCCCGCTACGTCTCAGACTCCTTCGGCTTCGCCATGGGCTGGAACTACTGGTTCAACTGGGCCATTACCGTGGCTGCTGAACTGGTGGCTGCCGGCGTCATTATGTCCTACTGGCTCCCGGACGTTCCCGGCTGGGTCTGGGCAGGCGTCTTCCTGGCCATCATCCTGGGTATCAACGTGCTCTCGGCCCGCTCCTACGGCGAATCAGAGTTCTGGCTGGCTACCATCAAGGTGGTCACCGTTATCGTCTTCCTGATCGCTGGCGTCGCCATGATTTTCGGCATCCTGGGCAACCACGAGGCCGGCTTCGGCAACTGGACCGAGGGCGAAGCTCCCTTCAAGGGCGGCTTCCTCTCTATTCTGGCTATCTTCATGGTCGCCGGTTTTTCCTTCCAGGGTACCGAGATGATCGGTGTTGCCGCTGGTGAGTCTGAGAACCCCCGCCGCGACGTGCCCCGCGCCCTCAAGAGCGTTTTCTGGCGCATTATGCTCTTCTACATTGGTGCTATCGCTATTATCGGTACTCTGATTCCCTACACCAGCCCCAACCTGCTGCGGGCGGACGCTACCGACATCGCCTACTCACCCTTCACTATGGTCTTTGAGAACCTGGGTGTTGCTTTTGCCGCTTCGGTGATGAACGCCGTCATTCTGACCGCGATTCTCTCGGCCGGTAACTCAGGCCTCTACGTTTCATCCCGTATGCTCTACGCCCTGGCGCTGGAGGGCCGTGCTCCCAAGATTTTTGCCCGCGTGAACTCCCGCGGTATCCCCATGCCCGCCCTGCTCATGACCGCTGCTATTGGCCTCTTTGGTTTCGTCTCTGCCGTGGTGGGCGAGGGTTCTGCCTACACCTGGCTGATTAACATCTCTGGCCTGTCGGGCTTTATCACCTGGGTGGGCGTGGCGATTTGCCACTACCGCTTCCGCCGCGCCTACGTTGCCCAGGGCAACGATGTGAACGACCTGCCCTACAAGGCCCCCCTCTTCCCCATTGGCCCCATCGTTGCGCTGCTCATGTGCCTGCTGGTGATCGCCGGACAGAACTACAACGCTATCTTCGCTGGCCACTGGTTCGAGGTTGTCTCGGCCTACATTGGTCTGCCCATCATTATTGGTGTCTGGCTGGTACATAAGATTGTGACCGGTTCAAAGACTATCCCGCTCAAGGACGTGGACGTCTCAGGTATCGAGGTCTCAGGCAAGTAAGTCTCTGTGTGAGAAAGGGGGAGGGCACCGGGGTTTCCGGGGCCCTCCCTTTTTCGTGTATCTAGGTGCGTTTGGCTCCAGTATGTACCAGCCCCTGCCCACTTTGAGACCGATTTCTGGACACTGCGTGGTACAAAGTCGGTTGGTCAGCGCACGGACGCCTGTGAACGGGGGAGCGCACCGGGCTAGAATGGTGTGGTTTGGTTTTGTTCTCTGTGTACGTGTTCTGGGTTGAAAGGTGTGGCCGCGTGGCTAAGCTCTATTTCCGTTTTGGTGCCATGAATTCGGGTAAGTCGACTGCGCTGCTGCAGGCTGCTCATAACTATGAGGAGCGGGGCCAACGGGTGCTCCTCGCCAAGCCCCGTATCGACAGCAAAGGCGATAACCAGGTGGTCTCCCGCCTCGGTATCACCCGCCAGGCAGACTTCCTCATCGGCCCCCATGAAAGCGTCCTCGACCTCTTCCACACCGCCGCCGAACAGGCCGAACACGCAGACGCAGACACCCGCCTCCACTGGCACCTACCCGTCTCCTGCCTCCTCGTAGACGAAGCCCAATTCCTCTCCGCCGAACAGGTAGACGACCTCATGCGCATCGCCGTCCTCGAGAACATCCCCGTCATGTGCTACGGCATCCGCACTGACTTCAAAACCAGAGCCTTCCCCGGGGCCGCTCGCCTTCTAGAGATCGCCCACACCCTGGAAGAACTCAAAACCATCTGCCGCTGCGGCCGCAAGGCCCTCTTCAACGGCCGCACTGTAGACGGCCGATTCGTCTTCGCCGGCGACCAGGTAGCCATCGACGGCCTAGACGTGGGCTACGAGTCCCTCTGCCCCACCTGCTACCTCGAAGAATCAGCAGGGAAACTCCTCCAATAAGACCATCCCACCGGCCCTGACCTGGCATCGTCCCAAGTCAGGGCCAAAAATTTTTTTGAGAAATTCCGCCCAAGGTCTAGCTAAGCACCCTTCCTTGGGGTTAGCATAAATCACAGATGCGCATCTACAGTACCCCTCTAATAAGATCCGAGGTAACCCCAGTGGACTAGGGCAAAGCCCTGCCCGGCACCGAAGCCAACCCCTGGGAACCTTCCCAAGAGACAAGGACTGCTATGACCAGGAAACTAACACTGGGTGGCCGCATCGCCGCGGCCGCAGCCGTCGCCATGACCGCCCTCTCCACCACGCTCGCCGCACCGGTCCAGGCCAACCCCTACCAGCCCTACGATTCAGCCGTGGGCATCTTCAACTGCTCAGCCTCCGTCATTCAGCTCCCCCGGGGCCAGGGACACGGATAAGGCCCTGATTATGACCAACGGCCACTGCATCCTGCCCGTTTTTGACCGCTACCTCAAACGGGGTGAGGTAATCACCAACTACTCCCTCTGGCGGCTGAATAAGCCCTTCTTCAAGGAAATCACCTTCCACG
>NZ_JAYWIX010000003.1:0-127971 GCF_035916755.1 Rothia nasimurium
TTGGGGCCCCACCCTTTGTGCCAGGTAAGGCTTTAGTGGGCGTGGTCGCCGCGGTTGTATTCGTAAACCCAACCCAGAACAGCTGCTGCTGCGAAGGGGACGGCTACGAGTACGATCCACCAGTCGATAGCCAAACCTACAACAACGATGGTGCAAGCAACACCGATGAAGAGGGGCCACCATGACCACGGTGAGTAAAAGCCGTAGTCGCCAGCGCCATCAGCGATTTCACCTTCGAGGTTCTCGTAGGGCATGTCGGGGTGCTTCTTGTCGGTGAAGTTCAGGAAGTACCAGAGGAAGAGACACATCACGGCGGTAGCCAGAATCGCGGGGAAACCGGCCCACTCGGTGAAGTCAGTCATCAGACCGTAGACGATGCCAACGGGAATCAGGAAGACGCCGATGAAACCGAAAATCTTTGCAAGAAGTTTCACAGTGGCCTCCTAGTGTGCAGTTGCCTGGCGGGCTGCTGCAGCGATGTCGTTGTTGGTGGACAGTTCAGGGTGGTGCAGGTCAAGTGCAGGACGCTCTGAACGGATACGGGGCAGGGCGGTGAAGTTGTGACGCGGGGGCGGGCAAGAAGTTGCCCATTCCAGTGAGCCACCGAAGCCCCAGGGGTCATCAACCTCAACACGCTTGCCGTTGCGGGCGGTGGTGTAGACGTTCCAGAACCAGGGAATCATGGAGATTGCCAGAATCATGGAGCCTACAGTTGAGAGCTGGTTCATCCAGGTGAAGCCATCTTCAGGCATGTAGTCTGCGTAGCGGCGGGGCATGCCGTCGACACCGAGCCAGTGCTGGATGAGGAAGGTCATGTGGAAGCCGATAAAGAGCAGCCAGAAGTGGATCTTGCCCAGGCGCTCGTTCAGCATCTTGCCGGTGAACTTGGGCCACCAGAAGTAGAGAGCTGCGAACATACCGAAGACGAGGGTACCGAAGATGACGTAGTGGAAGTGAGCGACCACGAAGTAGGAGTCAGACAGGTGGAAGTCCAGCGGCGGGGTTGCCAGGATAACACCGGTGATACCACCGAAGAGGAAGGTAATCAGGAAGCCAATAACCCAGAGCATGGGGGTCTCAAAAGTGATGGAGCCCTGCCACATGGTGCCGATCCAGTTGAAGAACTTCACGCCGGTAGGAATACCAATCAGCATGGTCATGAAAGAGAAGAAGGGCAGCATGACCGCGCCGGTGACGTACATGTGGTGTGCCCACACGGTCACTGACAGAGCCGCGATGGCGATGGTTGCAAAAATCAGACCCTTGTAACCGAAAATCGGCTTACGTGAGAAGACGGGGATGATTTCTGAAACGATGCCGAAGAAGGGCAGAGCCAGAACGTAAACCTCGGGGTGACCGAAGAACCAGAAGAGGTGCTGCCAGAGGACGGCACCACCGTTTTCGGGGTCGAAGATGTGGCCACCGAGACGGCGATCCATACCGAGGGCGAACAGGGCGGACGCCAGCGGCGGGAAGATCATGATGATCAGGATTGCGGTGATTAGGGTGGTCCAGGTGAAGACCGACATGCGCCACATGGTCATGCCGGGGGCGCGCATGCAGAGGATGGTGGTCAGGAAGTTGACACCACCCATGATGGTGCCGAAGCCCTGAAGAGCCAGGCCGAAGATCCAGAGGTCACCGCCGACAGAGGGGCTGTAGGTGGTGCTGTTCAACGGAGCGTAAGCGAACCAGCCGAAGGACGCTGCACCCTGGGGGGTAAGGAAGCCAGCGATGGCTACCAATGAGCCAAACAGGAAGAACCAGAAGGCCAGGGAGTTCAGGCGGGGGAAGGCAACGTCGGGTGCACCAATCTGCAGGGGCACCAGGACGTTAGCAAAACCGGTGAACAGCGGGGTACCAAACATGAGCAGCATCAGAGTGCCGTGCATGGTGAAGAGCTGGTTGAACTGTTCTTTGGTTTCAAGAAACTGCATACCGGGGGTGAAGAGCTCCAGGCGCATAAGCAGAGCCATGACACCGGCAAAGCAGAAGAAAATAAACGCGGCGATCAGGTACATGTACCCGATGGTCTTGTGGTCGGTGGAAGTCAGCCAGTTGACGATGATTCGTCCCTTGGACTTAGGAACCACCCGCGGGACAACGCTACCGGTTGTCTCAGCTGAATACTCAAGAGTAGTCACGGGTTACCTCTTAGTTGTTGGTGTTCATGTTGGGGTTACGGTTGTATTCGTCACCCAGACGGCCAATGTTGCCTTCATCTTCCAGTGACTGGATGTAGGCGTCGTAGTCTTCCTGGCTGACAACTTCAACGTTGAAGAGCATCTCTGAGTGGTACTCACCGCAGAGTTCGGCGCACTTACCCTGGTAACGAGCGGGCTCGGAACCGGTGGTGAAGTACATGTGGTTGGTCATGCCGGGAATGGTGTCACGCTTCTCAAGGAAGGCGGGAATCCAGAAAGAGTGGATGACGTCACGGGACTTGAGCTGCAGGTCTACGGTTGAGTTGACCGGCAGGTAGAGGGTGGGGAGGGTTTCCTCAACTCCTACGTTGCCTTCTTTATCGAGGCGAGCCTGGACGCCAGCGAAGTAGACGTTTTCGTCGAGGTAGTTGAAGTCCCATGCCCACTGCTTACCGTAAACCTCGATGGTGACATCGGCGGTTTCAGACTTGGGAGCGGTGATTTCGCGCTCGGCACGGTCTGAGAAGGTGAAGAAGCTGACGATCAGGATGATCGGGATAGCGGTGTAGAAAATTTCCAGCGGAGCGTGGTAGCTCACCTGGCGGGGGTAGCCGGTTTCGTACTTGCGACGGCGGTAGGCGATGATGCACCAAAGCATGAGGCCCCAGGTCACAAGACCTACAGCCAATGCGGCGATCCATGTACCAATCCAGAGGTCCATGATGGTATCAGCGTTATCGGTTACACCACGCTGAGTGGGCAGCCAGCCCACTGATGCCTGTTCTGAACAACCGGTCAAGAGCAGCGCTGAAACGGCTGTGGCAGCGGCTACTGCCTTGCCCTTAAGCCCCTTGCTGCTGGTTCGATGCTGCGAACTCACAGACGGCCCTTCCTGTAGCGATGTGCGTGTCACCTGGTGCTGCGTGTGGACAGCATTAACCCAGGTGTTAATTCTTTCAATACGAGCTTACCCTCAAACGGGCGTTTCTGGTGACAACCTGTCAATGAACTGACGTGTCATTACATAAGTATTTCATGTTTGGGTGGGCTGAAACAGAAAAGTGGGGGTATGCCGGAGCATACCCCCACCTGTGAAGCGGTCTGGGCGGACGCTTAGTGGAAGGAATCTCCACAGGCGCAGGAGCCTTGGGCGTTGGGGTTATCGATGGAGAAACCCTGCTTCTGAATGGTGTCTTCGAAGTCGATGGTTGAGCCTTCGAGGTAGGGAACACTCATGCGGTCAACAATGACTTCTACGCCGTCGAAGTCGCGGACGGCGTCGCCATCGAGCACGCGCTCATCGAAGTAGAGCTGGTAAATCAGGCCTGAACAACCGCCGGGCTGCACAGCGATGCGCAGGCGCAGGTCGGTGCGTCCTTCCTGCTCAAGCAGGGAACGAACCTTACCGGCTGCAACCTCGGTGAGGTTAACGCCGTGGGTGGGGAGATCTTCAAGTACTGCCTCAGACATGAGCAATCCTTTCGTGGGTTGTTTTGATGTCAATCTTACGCCTCTTGGGTGCGGGGCGCGAGATGTTCGCAATCAAGTGAATTCCCTAGTTGGCGGTGTGAGCTGCTGCCAGCATGAGGGCTTCAGCCAGGATCGCCTTTTGGAAGTCAGGGATGAAGAGGGATTCGTTGGCGCTGTGGGCGCGGGTGTCGGGGTCTTCGATGCCGGTAATCAGGATATGGGCCTCGGGGTAGACCTCGGTGAGGGTCGCAATGAAAGGGATAGACCCGCCCATGCCGGTGGTGACAGGCTCAACTCCCCAGGCCTCCCCCAGCGCCGCCAGGGCTAGCTGGGCGCCGCTGCCAGAAAGGTTGGCCTGGTAGGGCTGGCCGGAGTCTTCGGCACGGTAAGTCACCTCTGCCCCGTGATAGTTGTGGCGGACAAAGTGCTCGGCAAGCGCCCGGTGGGCTGCATCGGGATCCTGGCCGGGGGCCAGACGAACGCTGATGCGCGCCTTGGCTGTGGCAGCAATAGTGTTTGAGGACTCGGCAATCGAGGTGATGTCCATGCCGATGACGGAGATAGCGGGCTGGGACCAGAGGCGGGAGGAGATGGAGCCCTGACCTGCCAGTTTCATGCTGTCGAGAATGCCAGAATCGGTGCGGAAATCAGCCTCAGGGTATTCAACGTCAGGTTCAGGTGCAGTAACCAAACCTTCAACTGCAACTGAACCTTGAGTATCGTGCAGGGTGGCTAGTAGCTGGATAAGGACGGTATTGGCGTCCAGCAGAGGCCCTCCGAACATGCCGGAGTGAACCGAGTGGCTGCTCACACGTACAGAAATATCACCACTCGCTACACCACGTAGGCCCGCGGTAAGGGCCGGTACACCGGTTTTCCAGTTAGCCGAGTCTGCTACAACGATGTAGTCGCCAGCAAGCTTGTCGCGGTAGGTATGCAGGAAGCTATCAAAGCTGGGTGAACCAGCTTCTTCCTCACCCTCGATAAAGAGGGTAACGCCAACTTTAAAGTCGTCGCCCAGTACTTCACGCGCAGCCTTAAAAGCGGCCAGATGGGCGATGACGCCGGCCTTGTCGTCCGCAGCTCCGCGGCCGTAGAGGCGATCGCCCTTGCGAGTGGCGACAAAAGGCTCGGTCTCCCAGAGGGAGCGGTCGCCAGCTGGCTGCACATCGTGGTGGGCGTACAGCAAGAAGGTGGGTAAACCAGGTGCAGCCGGTGAGTGGGCTACGACCGCAGGCATACCCTGCTGGCCTTCCCCGTAGGTTGCTGAGAGGATCTCAACGCTTTCAAAACCGGCGTCCTCAGCCAGGCTCTTCACCTTTTCAGCACTGCGCTGTACTTCGGTAAGATCAAAAGACTCCCAGGCGACAGAAGGAATGGCGACGAGCTCAGCTAGATGTTCAAGCTGAGCTTCAAAGTTCTCTTCGATGTAGGTTGCTAGAGCCGGGCGGGCAGAAAAATCAAAATCGTGTGTTGTCATACATCTCAGAATACGCTCTGACTGTATATCTACGCACGAACTTGGTTATTCTTAAGGAGTGTTTGGTCGTAATAAGAAATCATCAGAAAATGCTGGTTCTGTGGTTGCCGACGCTACCCCGGTAACAAACGAAACCCCTGAAACCACCCAGCCAGGGTATACCGCGCCCAAGGGGCGTCCTACCCCTTCCCGTAAAGAACGTGAAGCTGCCCGCCGCACTCCCCTGGTTCCCGCAGATCGCAAGGCTGCAAAGAACGCCCAGCGTGAAGCTGACCGTGAGTTCCGGGCAAAGCAGCAGCAGGCCCTGCAAACCGGCGATGAGCGCTACCTGCCCGCCAACGATCGTGGCCCCCAGCGCCGCTACATCCGTGACTACGTTGATGCCCGTTTCAACGTAGGTGACATCATGATTATCGTCATCCTGGCTGTCTTTATCGTGGGCCTTTTCTCCCCCAGCATGCAGCAGTACACCATCTTGCTGATGTGGGGCATGATTCTGCTCTGGGTCATCGACTACATGATTATGTGGCGCGGGCTCAAGAAGAAGTTGACCGAAAAGTTTGGCTCCATTGAGCCCCGCTCCGGCTTCTACGCCTTCAACCGCGTCATGATGCTTCGTCGCTTCCGCCTGCCCAAGCCTCAGGTTAAGCGCGGCGAATACCCCAAGTAAGGACAGAGCGGAGTAAATCCGCTAGCTTTCAACCTTAAATTCAAAGGGGCGCTACCTCTTGCAAGAGGTAGCGCCCCTTTGTGTCATGATCTCACGTGTCTAGTCTAGCGGGTTTTCCGCAATTTCAATAGTCCACGATTAATATGAGTTGCCCACAGGGGGCCTTCGTAGATAAAAGCAGAGTAACCCTGCACCAGATTGGCGCCCGCATCCAGGCGGTCGGCGACGTCCTGAGCGGTGGTAACTCCACCTACCGAGATAAGTGCCAGCTCGTCCCCCACCTCAGCTTTCAGCAGGCGGAGGACCTCAAGGGAACGCTTCTTGAGGGGCTCGCCTGAGAGGCCACCCGCACCAATTTCCTCAACCTTAGCTTGAGGGCTAACCAGGCCCAGCCCATCACGGGCAATCGTGGTGTTCGTGGCAATAATGCCATCTAGCCCCAGACGCAGAGCCATCGCGGCAACGTCCTTAATATCTTCATCGGCCAGATCAGGAGCAATCTTCACAACCAGGGGCACACGGCGGCCCTGCACTACGCGGTCGGCTTCAGCACGTATAGCCTCAAGTAGAGGTTCAAGAGTCTCAATCGCCTGAAGGTCACGCAGCCCCGGGGTATTCGGCGAGCTGACATTCACAGCGAGATAGTCAGCCTGGGGTGCAAGAACCCGAGTGCTCACCAGGTAGTCCTCGATGGCGTCCTCAAGGGCTACCACCTTGCTTTTACCGATATTGACACCAATGACGGGGCGTACCTTACCCCGATATTCGGCTTCAAGATCAGCGCGGGCAGCTGCAACACGAGGCCCAGCTGCTGCCGCACCGTCGTTATTGAAGCCCATTCGATTAATAATGGCCTTATCATCTACCAGGCGGAAAAGACGGGGCTGGGGGTTGCCCGGCTGAGCCTGACCGGTAATCGTACCGATTTCAATATGCCCAAAGCCCAGGTTGCCAAGCGCCGGAATTGCTTTACCGCCCTTATCAAAACCAGCGGCAACACCGAAGGGGGAAGGGAAAGTAAGGCCCATGACCTCGGTAGCCAGTGACGGGTGAGGCGCAAAGTAGCGACCCCCCAGACGAGAAATACCGGTGCGGCGAAGGGTCTGCACCCCCCACATGCCCACATGGTGCGCCTTCTCAGCGTCCATGGGTTTGAAGAAGAGTTTGAACAGGGTTGGGTAGATCCGCATATCGGACCCCTTTCAGCCGCGGCTTTCGCCTAGTGTGGGAGGAAACTTAGGGTTGGGTCACCTTATCAACAGCCCCACCGTAGCGGCGGTCACGGCGGGCGTATTCTTCTACCGCCTGCCACAGCACCGTACGGTCAACATCGGGCCAGAGCACGTTCATAAAGACCATCTCGGCATAGGCACTCTGCCAGAGAAGGAAGTTAGAGAAACGCTGTTCACCAGAGGTGCGGAGGAAAAGATCAACGTCGGGCAGGTCGGGCTCGTCGAGGTATTTCTGGAAGATTTTTTCGTTGATGTGCTTGGGCTTGAGGCGGCCGGCTGCTACGTCCTCGGCAATCAGTGCTGCGGCGTCCGCAATTTCTGCCCTACCCCCGTAGTTGACGCACATGGTCAGGGTGCATAGGGTGTTGTGCCTGGTTTCTTCTTCGCACTTTTCGAGCAGGTTGATGACCGACTTCCAGAGCTTGGGCCGCCGGCCAGCCCAGCGGATGCGAACCCCCCAGCTTTTGAGGGTCTCTAGCTGACGTTCTAGAACCTCAGAAGAGAACCGCATAAGGAAGGCGACCTCGTCGGGGCTGCGGCGCCAGTTCTCGGTTGAAAAGGCGTAGGCAGAAACATAGGGAATACCCATTTCGATAGCACCAGCTACTACATCGAGCAGGGCTGCTTCACCGGCTCGGTGGCCCTCATTGCGGGGTAGGCCGCGTTCGTTGGCCCAGCGTCCGTTGCCATCCATCACCACGGCCACGTGCTGGGGCACGAACTTGCGCGGAATCGCAGGGGCTACGGCTCCGCTGGGGTGGCTGTAGGGCTTCACCGGTGTCATCTACTAGATTTCCTTCTCTAGGGTAGTCAGGGTTTTGAGCGGCCGTTCAAGCTGCCACTGCACATAGTCCATGATATGCCGTTCTGCCCTCTGCCGGAGTGCGGGCGGGTGCTCGTTCAAAACGCCGGGCCAGTCGCCGGTGGCTAGAGCTGCTAAATAGGCCGGTTCTTCAGGAGCCAAGGGACTGAGCTGGGGGAAGTCCCCGGTGCGCGCACACCCGGTACACAGCACCCCCAGGGAGGGGGAAATATAGGTGAGGTTATCCAGACTACCGCAGGCGGCACAGGCACCAATGGCCATGCTCCAGCCCGCCCTGTGCAGGGCTCGTAGCAGGTAGGAATCAAGGACGCGGTGGGGCGGGTAGGTGCCCCGCGCTAGGGCTGAGAGGGCGCCGGCTAACAGCGTGAACTGCTCCTCTAAGCGCTCTTGCTCGTGGTTGAGAAGTTGCTCTGCCACCTCTGCTAAGACAGCCGCGACCGTGTAGCGGGTGTAGTCGTTGATAATCGGCCCCAAATAGGCACGGCGAGTAACAACCTGCGAAATTGTGGCGAGGTTTTTGCCGGGGACCGCCGAAATATCGACCAGCATAAAGGGCTCAAGCCGGGCACCAATCTTTGAGCTACTCTTGCGAACTCCCTTGGCTACTGCGTGCAGAATCCCCCGCTGCCGGGTAGCCAGGATAATAATGCGGTCGTGCTCCCCCAAATCCTGGGTGCGTAAAACAATAGCGCTATCACGAATGGTCTTAGTCGTAGATAGCGCTGAAGTCACGTCTTTATTCTCCCACATTCAGTGTGCCAGGTCTCTACCTTGGTCTGTTATACGGGGCACTGTCAAAAGGTGGGCCGTGCCGGTTGTCCCGGCACGGCCCACACTTATGCTCTACTCAGCAGCGTCGCGCAGTGCGCGGTTCACCGCTGAAATCATCGCCTTGAGTGAAGCACGGGTAGTTGAACTGTCGATACCGACACCCCACAGCACCCTGCTCCCCACCGCTGCCTCAATGTACGAGGCTGCCTGGGCGCTCGCAGCAGAAGCCAGGGTGTGCTCCGAGTAGTCGAGCACGCGGACGTCCACGCCCTCCTTGGCCAAAATTGACTGCAGGGCTTCGATGGGGCCGCTACCCTGACCCACTCGGTTGTAGGTATGGCCAGCAATATTCAGGCCAACCCGCATGGTGGTCTCGCCGTGCTCCTCAGAGTCAATGGAGAGCGATTCAATGCGGTACTTGCCCCAGCGGGCGTCCGCTTCCCTGCTCGGCAGGTACTCATCGGCAAAAATATCCCACAGGGCCTTGCTCTCAACCTCACCGCCCTGGGCATCGGTCTGAGCCTGCACAATAGCAGAGAACTCCTGCTGGGCGCGCTTGGGCAAATCGAGCCCAAAGTCCTTCTTGAGCAGATAGGCCACACCGCCCTTGCCCGACTGGGAGTTCACACGAATCACAGCCTCGTAGGTACGGCCCAGATCCTTGGGGTCAATGGGCAGGTAGGGAACAGCCCAAACCAAATCATCGACGCTCTTACCCTGCTCAGCAGCGTCCTTCTCCATGCGCTCGAAGCCCTTCTTGATGGCGTCCTGGTGCGAGCCTGAGAAGGCGGTAAAGACCAGGTTGCCGCCGTAGGGGGAACGCTCGTGAACGGGCAGCTGGTTACAGTACTCAACGGTTCGACGAATCTCGTCGATATCGGAGAAATCAATTTCGGGGTCGATACCCTGGGTGTACATGTTCAGACCCAGGGTAATCAGGTCAACGTTACCGGTGCGCTCACCGTTGCCAAAGAGGCAGCCCTCGATACGGTCTGCGCCGGCCAGATAGCCCAGCTCAGCCGCAGCTACACCGGTACCCCGGTCATTGTGGGGGTGCAGGGAGAGAATGACGTGCTCCCGGTTGGTCAGGTTGCGGCTGACCCACTCTACGGAGTCGGCATACACGTTAGGGGTAGCCATCTCAACGGTGGCCGGAAGATTGATGATAACCTCGTTGCCCTCTCCAATACCCAGCTCATCGGTGACAGCGTTGCAGACCCGCACCGCGTACTCCAGCTCGGTGCCGGTGAAGGACTCAGGTGAGTACTCGTAGGTGATCTTGGTGTCGCCAGCTAGCTGCTCTTCGTACTTCTTGCAGAGACGGGCACCGGTGAGGGCGATGTCCAAGATACCGTCCTGGTCCTGGTTGAAAACCACGCGGCGCTGCAGCACAGAGGTGGAGTTGTAGAAGTGGACGATAGCCTTGGGAGCCCCGTCGATGGCCTCAAAAGTCTTCTGGATCAGGTGCTCACGGCACTGCACCAGCACCTGAATGGTGACGTCGTTGGGAATGTGGCCCTCTTCGATGAGGGTACGTACGAAGTTAAAGTCGGTGGCTGAAGCTGAGGGGAAGCCGACCTCAATTTCCTTGTAGCCCATCTTGACCAAGAGCTTGAACATGGCTAGCTTGCGCTCGGTATCCATGGGGTCAATCAGGGCCTGGTTGCCGTCACGCAAATCGACAGCGCACCAGCGGGGGGCCTTTGTCATGGTCTTGTCAGGCCAGGTGCGGTCGGGCAGGGAAACCTGAATCTGCTGGTCAAAGGGCACATACTTGTGTGCGGGCATGGGTGAGGGCTTCTGAAAGTTTTTCATCGTGATGACCTTAGATGTTGAGAGCGGTGAGGAAGGGGGGGCGTCCCGGGTAGCACTGACCCGTATCGAAGCTACACCCGGGGCGCTTCGATACGGCAGATAAGGAGTACCAGTGTCATCTCACTCATACTGTCACGGTATCACGCAGAGACGGGGGGGGGCGGCACCCGCCCCCGCCCCCCCACGAGAATGAACCCCGGGGGGGGTGGGTAAATCACGCAACGTCCCCGTTAAGCCCGCGGCGGGGGGGGCGGACCCCCCGGCCCCCCCCCCGTCCACTATATGGAACCGCTGGGTGGGTGCTTAGTAGCTGAAGGACTGCTGGCAGGTTACCTGGTCGGCAGTCTGACCGGTAGCCCCGGCCGCGATTTCAGTGGTAGGAGCGGCGATAGTATCGCTCTCAGCCAGGTCCTCGCCCAGAATGACAGCTATACCCACATAAAGGTCTGAGGGAATCAGCGAGGTGATACCGAAGAGGTCAGCAATAGCCTGAGCCTCAGCGTCGTAGCCGTAGGGGTAGTAAATTGCCGACTCGGTGTAGACCGCATCAGTGGTATCTATCGTGACTGAGGTGAAGCCAGCCTGCTCAATCTTGGGAGCTAGCTCTTCGGCCCGGTTTTCATCACCGGTGGCGTCGGTGACACTCACCCCCAGGGAGTAGGCCAGTTCAACGGCAGGTGCGGACGATTCACTTGCGCTGGCAGTGGCAGCGGGGGCAGGCTCGACCAGGGATTCATCACTCTGAAGTTTGGTGAAGAAAGCCTCTGCATCAGCAGAGAGCTGGAGCTTGTTCTCGTCGTAGACGTAGGGCTCGTTCGGGACGGTTGCAAAGACGACCTTGCTCAGGTCGATGTTGGCAAAGATAGAGCCGATGCTTACCAGATTACCCAGGTTAGTCAGTTCCTTATCGACTGTGACGTTCTGGGTAATAGCTTCAGCGATGTTGAGTAGCATGGCCGGGTTAGTGAGAGTTCCTTCAGCCTGGACCTTCCGCAGCAGGGAGGCCAGGAAGCTCTGCTGAGCCTGGATGCGGGCGGTATCGCTACCGTCGCCGAAGCCGTGACGAGAACGTAGGAAGGCCAGGGCCTGTTCACCCTCAACACTTGAGGTTCCGGCGGGGAGCTTGAGCCCGCTGTAGGTGTCGTCAATCGGCTCGGTCACACAGACCTCAACGCCACCCACGACGCTCGATAGGGCTTTGACGGCGTTAAAGTCCACCAGCATGAAGTGGTCGATAGCCACGCCAGTGAGATTGCTGATTGTGGCCACGGTGCAGCCGGGACCGCCGCGTTCGAGAGACTCGTTAATCTGGGTTTCTTCGGTGGCCGGGTAGACTTCGCCCGTCTCAGCGTCGGTGCACTTGGGAATATCGACCATGAGGTCGCGGGGAAAGGAGATGACGTTGACGTTTGAACGGTCTTCGCTCACCTGAACCAGCATCATCACATCGGAACGGGCCCCGGATGCGGCGTCCTCAGCAGTACCGTAGGCCCCGTTGTTACCGGCACGGGTATCGGAACCAATCACGAGAATATCGAGAGGTCCACTGGCAAGGTTCGACGACAGCTCACCAATGTTCATCTCGGCGGTCTGCACGTTGCTGCGCAAACGCACCAGGGCAAAACCGCTAAAGGCAACCACCATAGCGAGAAGGGCAACGCACGAGAGTGCTATCCACTTGACCCGCTGGGACTTAAGGGGCTGGTTGCTCATATGACGCCCCAGGGGCGTAACAACTCGCTGCGGGGGCTGACCCTGTGGCGCCATAAAAGGTATCTCCGATTCGTCTACGGTACGGGGGTGACCGATTCTTCAGCCCAGCTTAGGGGTAAAACTGGGAGGAAACTCCTGATAAGAGGGGAAAACTTAGAAGCCCAGCTTGCCCAGCGCACGGGGGTCGCGCTGCCAGTCCTTGGCAACCTTCACGTGAATGGAGAGGAAGACCTTGGTACCGAGCAGGGCCTCGATGTTCTTACGGGCAGTTTGACCGATTTCTTTCAGGCGAGTTCCCCGCTTGCCAATGATAATCCCCTTTTGGGAGTCTCGCTCCACAAAGAGATTCACGTGAATATCGAGCAGGGGGTTATCCTCGCTACGGCCCTCGCGCAGTTCCATCTCTTCAACGGTGACGGCTACCGAGTGGGGCAGCTCGTCCTGCACGCCTTCCAGAGCCGCTTCTCGCACCAGTTCAGCTACCAGGGTGGCCTCAGGCTCGTCGGTCAGCTCGCCGGTGGGGTACAGAGGGGGTGAGTCAGGCAGGTAGGAGGAAAGGAGCTTCGCGACCTCTTCTACCTGGTAGTCCTTGACCGCAGAAACCGGGATGATATCTGCCCAGCCGCCACGGCCGTCATTAACGGGAACAGGCGCAGCCTTACCCTTCTCGCGAGTAGCGGCCGGGCCGCTGCCCTTACGGAAGGGAAGCTCCTCCCCCTTCTTCTTGCGTTCCTGACGTTCGCGGCGCTGCTGGCGGGCAGCCCGCTCAGCGCTCATAATCTCGTCGCCCAGCGCCGAAACGGCAAGAAGCTGCTCGGTCAGCTGCTCATGGCCCACCTTATCGGCCTTGGTGACGATAGCTACGATGGGCTTGTTGCCCGAGGCCGCTAGCTGCTGCGCAATGTAGCGGTCACCGGGACCGATTTTTTCGTCGGCAGGAATGCAGAAACCAATGACGTCGACCTCAGAGAGCGTCTGCGCCACCATGTCGTTCAGACGCTCACCTAGCAGGGTACGGGGGCGGTGCAGGCCGGGGGTATCAACCAGCACCAGCTGGAAGTCCTCACGGTGCACAATACCGCGGATGGTGTGGCGGGTAGTCTGCGGGCGGTTGGAGGTAATAGCGACCTTCTGCCCGACCAGCGCATTGGTGAGGGTTGACTTACCGGCGTTGGGGCGGCCTACCAGAACGGCAAAGCCCGCAGTATAGTCGTCGGGGAAGGAAGCAAACTCCATGCAGATACTCCAATGATGGGATTAAGTAATGTCTTGGCTTTACTTTACAGGGTGTTGCAGCGCGGGGTCTGCCCAAACAGAGAGTGTGCCAATCTTATTGCGGCGCCCACGAGAACCAATGGCCTTAATGTGAATGCCCTCAACAACAACTTCGCTGCCGATAATCGGTACCCGGCCCAGATGCTTAGCTAGCAGACCGCCGACCGTATCAACGTCTTCATCATCAAGTTCTAGGCCGAAGAGCTCGCCCAGCTCCCAGATGCTCAGGCGGGAACTAATCTTGAAGGTACCGTCCTCTTGCAGGGTAATTTCGGGCTTCTCGTTGTCGTACTCGTCAGAGATATCGCCGACCAGTTCTTCAATGAGATCTTCTAGGGTTACAAGACCGGCGGTTCCGCCGTACTCATCAACGACCACTGCGACGTGGGTAGACTCACGTTGCATTTCCTTGAGCAGATCCATCACGCGCTTGGATTCTGGCTCATAGCGGACCGGGCGCATGAGAGAGGTAATGCCCAGGCTCTCAAGGTTTGCCCCTGCCTCGCGTGAGGCGGCCAGGGCGTCCTTGAGGTAGAGCATGCCACGCACATCATCAAAGGACTCCCCCAACACCGGCACACGGGAGTAGCCCGACCGCAAGAAGAGGGAGATAGCATCGTCCAGGCTTTCGGTCACGTCAACCGTCACCATATCGGCACGCGGTACCATAATTGAGCGGATGCGGGTCTCATCGAGTTCAAAGATGGACTGCACCATCTCGGCCTCGTCGTCCTCAATAGCCTCAGAAGAGCTGGCGCGGTCAACGAACTCAAGAATCTCATCTTCAGTGAAGATGCCGGTAACCTGCTCGGAGTCCTTGGGGCTGACCTTGCGGGACAGGGCGGTGAGAGCGGACGAGAAGGGGCGGGTCAGCACGCCCAGCCCGTAGACCACCCCGGCCATCGCCGAGAAGACCTGGGTGTGCTTGGTGCGGCCTACCAGGCGGGGGGCGACCCCGAAGAAGGCAAAGACCACAACGGTCATGACCAGCAGGGTGACCAGGATGCTCACCCAGGTGCGGCTGAACAGGTCGTGGACCAGCAGGAAGAAACAGACGACCGAAGACACCTCAGCCAGAACCCGCCAGATACGCAGGGAGCGGAAGTAGGGCTCGGGGTCAGCGAGAATAGCCCGAATACTCTTGTTCTCGGGCTCCTCCCCCAGGCGCTGGGCCTCAGAGCGGGGCAGGTAGGTGTAGGACGACTCAACGGCGGTGAGCAGGTAGCCCACTAGGACTAAGAGTAGGACGGCGCAGGCCAGCAGAGCAGAAGAAAGCACCGGTTAGTGCCTCGTTTCTACAGGTGCCGGGCGCCCCAGGAACTCTTCAAGAATGGTGCGCTGAATACCGAACATTTCAGCCTCTTCTTCCGCCGTAGCGTGGTCATAGCCCAGGCAATGGAGGATGCCATGGGTGGTGAGCAGGCAGAGCTCATCGAGGGTGCTGTGGCCGGCGTCTGCCCCTTGGCGGGCGGCAACGGGCGGGCACAAGACAATATCGCCGAGGACGCCGGTGGCCGGCTCCTCGTCGGTACCGGGGGTCAGCTCGTCCATGGGGAAGCTCATCACGTCGGTGGGGCCGGGCAGGTCCATCCAATCGATGTGGATGCGCTCCATTTCGCTTTCGCCCACAATAGCGATAGACAGCTCGGTATCGGGTGAAACCTTCATGTGAGTAAAGGCGTGGGCTACCAGCTTCTCCAGCACACCGGTATCGACAGCCTCAAAAGACTCACGCACAAAGTCGCTCGCCTCTGCGCCGGGCTCTTCAATATCAAACTCAATATTCACGGGGCTAGGCCTTCTCTTCGGGGGTTACATCGATACCTGACTGCTGTAGTAGCTTTTCGGCCGCAGCCTCAATGGTCTGGCGCTTAACCTTGCGATTGCGGCGGCGCTCCATCGAGGTCTTGGCATCGTCCCACTTATCGTAGGCACTCACAATATCCGAGACCAGGGAGTGGCGCACCACGTCCTCGGCCTGCAGAACCGCGAAATGGATATCGTCAATACCCTCAAGAATCTGGCGAATCTGCTTCAGACCTGAGGCCTGACCACCGGGCAGGTCCACCTGGGTGACGTCACCGGTAATCACCATCTTGGAGCCAAAGCCCAAGCGGGTCAGGAACATCTTCATCTGCTCCACCGTAGTGTTCTGCGCTTCGTCCAAAATAATGAAAGCGTCGTTCAGGGTGCGACCGCGCATATAGGCCAGGGGCGCCACCTCAATTGTCCCGGCCTCCATCAGGCGGGGAATGGTCTCGGGGTCCATCATGTCGTGCAGCGCATCGTAAAGCGGGCGCAGATAGGGGTCAATCTTCTCGTTCAACGACCCGGGCAGGAAGCCTAGGCGCTCGCCAGCTTCAACAGCGGGGCGGGTCAGAATAATGCGGTTGACTTCCTTTGACTGGAGGGCCTGTACCGCCTTGGCCATGGCCAGGTAGGTCTTACCGGTACCTGCCGGGCCGATACCAAAGACCACCGTGTTGGCATCGATAGCATCGACATAGGACTTCTGGTTAATGGTCTTGGGGCGAATATTCTTGCCCCGGGAGCTCAGAATATTCTGGCTGATCGCGGTTGCTGGGTGTGAGAGGCTGGCGGTCATCATGCCCATGATGCGCTTGACCACCTCGCCGGTGACCTGGGTGTCGTTCTCTACCAAAATGGTGAGTTCAGCCAGCAGACGGACGGTGGTGGCTACAGTTTCTGAGGGGCCGGTAACGATGACGTCTAGCCCCTTGGGGCGAATGGCAAGACCAGGGAAGGCCTGCTCAACCAGGGTGATGTTTCCGTCGTGGGGGCCAAGCACCGCGACCATCTCTTCGGTTGACCGGAAGGAAAAGGTGCGGGCAACAGAGAGGGGGCGGCTGCTAGCCGTAGATGAGGTAGTCATAGATGCCCGTGCGGGCTGTCAGAGCTCCTTGAAATACAAAGCGTACGCGGTAGTTCTTACTTTACCTGTAGCAGAACGGGATTTACCAGCGTCCTAGCGCAACGTTGAGGGCAGAAATAGCGGCTGCACCGGCGGTGGAACTGCGGAGGATTTCTGGGCCAAGCAGCACCGTATGGGCCCCGGCTTCTGCGAGCAGGTCGAGTTCTCGGGGGCTGATACCGCCTTCGGGGCCAACGATAAAGTAGACCTCTTTCACCCGATCGGTCAGGTACTTTTCAAGAGCTTGGGTGAGACGGTAGTCTGCCTGCTCGTGGAGAACCAGGAAGAGACCGTCCTCCCCCAGCTCGTGGGCAAGATCGGCTAAATCTGCGGTCGAGTGCTGCTCGTAGACCGGGGGCAACAGGGCCCGGCGGGACTGCTTCGCTGCTGCCCGCACCGTATTCTGCCACTTAGCCCGTGCTTTGACGGCCCGCTCCATCTTCCAGCGCACAATCGATCGGTCGGCGCTCCAGGGCACAATACCGTGGGCACCCAGCTCGGTGGCCATTTCAATGGCCTGGATATCCCTATCCCCCTTAGCCAAGGCCTGCACCAGGTATATCTCTACCCCCACCGTATCTTCGGTGAGCTCGAGGACCTCAAGCACGGGGCCGTCCTGGCCCAGCTCAGTAACCCGGGTGATAGCGCGGTTGCCCTCACCGTCTACCACATCGAGCCCTTCCCCGAGTTCCGGACGTTTGACGAGGGCGTGGTGCCCCTCATCGCCAGTCAGGTGCAGGGTGGCACCTGGCGTCAGGGCAGCCAGCTCGTCAGGTTCGATGTAGTAGACAGCATTGCTCATGGAATCGTCCTATTTGAGGTGATCTTTGAGGCGGGAGAAGAAGCCGCCCTGCTTGTGGGTGACGGTTTCGCTGACCTGCAGGTCTTCGCCGCGAAGCTCGGAGAACTGCTTGAGCAGGCTCTTCTGCTCCTCGGTGAGGTCGGTGGGGGTGCGCACCTCAATCTGCACACGGATGTCGCCGCGGCCGCCGCCGCGCAGATGGGTAACGCCCAGGTCCTTGAGGGTCACCACGTCACCTGACTGGGTTCCGGTGGGAATCTGTACCTGCTGGGGGCCGTCGAAGGTGTCGAGGGTGATAGTGGTGCCCAGGGCCGCAGCGGTCATGGGCACACCTACGGTGGCTACCAGGTCATCGCCGTCCCGGCTGAAGGTGGGGTCGGGGTTGACGCGCAGCTCAACGTAGAGGTCACCGTTGGGACCGCCTGCGGTGCCGGCTTCGCCCTGGCCTGCCAGGCGGATGCGGGCGCCGTTGGTGACGCCTGCGGGAATTTTGATGGTGAGGGGCTTGCGTTCCCGCACGCGGCCTTCGCCGTAGCATTCAGCGCAGGGGTGCTTAATGACGGTGCCGAACCCGCGGCAGGTGGGGCACTCAACGGGCTGCACGACGGTGCCCAGAATTGACTGGACCTGGCGCTGCATATAGCCCTGGCCGTGGCAGGTGTCGCAGGTTTCGGGGTGGGTGCCCTCAGCGGTTCCTTCACCCTTGCAGAGGTCACAGGTAACGGCGGTATCAACGGTGATGGGCTTGTTGGTGCCGAAGACGGTATCTTTGAGGTCAATCTTGACGTTGATGAGGGCGTCCTGGCCCTGGCGGACGCGGCTCTGGGGGCCACGCGGGGTAGAGTTGAAGAAGGTATCGAAGATGTCTTGGAAGCCACCAAAGCCCCCGCCGAAGCCGCCTGCTCCTGCACCGAAGCCACCGGCGGTACCGTTTTCGTTGCCGGTCTGGTCGTAGATGCGGCGCTTTTCGGGGTCAGAGAGCACATCGTGGGCGAGGGAGACGCGCTTGAACTCCTCGGCAGCTTCTTCCGAAGGGTTGATGTCGGGGTGCAACTGGCGGGCCTTCTTGCGGTAGGCCTTCTTGATTTCTTCGGGGCTGGCATCGCGTGAGACGCCGAGGGTTTCGTAGTGACTGCTCACTGGTTCTCTCTTTCGATGGGCTGGTTTAAAGGGGGTAGGCGCAGGGCTAGGCCTGGCCCAAAATCTTGGATAGGTAGCGGGCTACGGCGTTGACCTTGGAGACGGTGCTGGTGTAGTCCATGCGGGTGGGGCCAACGACTCCCACGTGGGCAGCTCCCCCGGGCCCGTAGCTACTGGCGACGACAGAGGTCTCGGCCAGGGATTCGCTGCGGTTCTCAGAGCCGATACTCACGGCAAATCCGCGTTCATCGTGGTCTAGGTCTGTGAGTAGCTTGAGGAGCACAACCTGCTCTTCTAAGGCATCGAGCACCGGGGCGATGCTGCCTCTGAAATCTACGGTCGAGGCGGCAAGGTAGGAGGTGCCCGCAATCAGCACCTGCGATGAGGCCCCCTGGGCTGCGAGTATGCGCAGGGCCTCGGTGAGGGGGCCGAGCAGGTTATTGCCGGGGGTGGACGCCGGTGCTGCGGCTATGCTGTCGAGCGTACGGTTGGCGTAGAGGTCAAGGAGTTGCTGGCGGGCTACTGCAAGCTCTTCGGGGCTGTGGGCAAGGGTGAGGGTACGTTGGTTAACCTGGCCGGAGTCGGTGATAAGGATCAGCAGCACCGTGGCGCTTGAGAGGGAGACCAGCTCGATATGGCGCACGCTGGTAGCCGGGCCGGTGGGGTACTGCACCATAGCTACCTGGTGGGTGAGCGATGAGAGTAGACGCACACTGGTCTTCATCATCTCATCAACGCTTTCGGCGCTATCGAGCAGGGTGTGAATCGCCCGTTTTTCAGCGTCAGAGAGGGGTTGTAGGGACGATATCTGGTCAACGAAAAGGCGGTAGCCTCGGTCGGTGGGGACCCGCCCGGCACTGGCGTGGGGGGCTTGGATGAAACCCTGCTCTTCGAGAGCCGCCATATCGTTGCGGACGGTGGCGCTGGAAACCCCCAGCTGGTGCCGCTCGAGCAGGGTTTTGGACCCCACGGGCTCACGGGTGTGCACGTATTCTTCGACGATGGCTTGCAGAACTTGCAAGCGTCTCGGGTGGTTCACGGCACCTCCTGGGCTCATAGGTCTTCGCTAGGCGGGCGAAGAAGTCTGCGGGGCTATGTTAGCACTTGATGACCTTGAGTGCTAAGTTACCCGTTAACTCTAATACCACTGAACTAGAATCAGAACTCGGTACGCTGATGGCTAATGCCCCTGGATGAGAGAGTGAGAGACACACCGATGGACTACCGCGATACCTGGGGTCAGGCTGACCTCACCTCACACCGCCCTGCCCTGCCCAAGGTGCCTCTTACCCCCGGCATGGTGTTAGAGGACGCCGCCACCGGCTTTGTGGGGGAGGCAGTAACCCTGCGGGTTACGGCGTCCGGCCCCCAGGTGGGTCTCGAAGACCGGCGGGGCCGGATCAAGTTCTTCCCCCTGGGGCCGGGTTTTTTGCTTGAGGGTCGCAGCATTGACCTAACCAAGCCACAGCAGAAGCCTAAGACCGCTACACGGCAGGTTTCGCGGTCGGGGTCGGTTGCGGTGGAAAACGCTCCCGCACGGACGGCCAGGGCCAGCCGTATCTGGGTTGAGGGCGTGCATGACGCTGAGCTCATTGAAAAGGTCTGGGGCCACGACCTACGGGTTGAGGGTATCGTGGTGGAGCCCCTACACGGGGTTGATGACCTTGCCGCAGCCGTTGCAGGTTTTGGCCCGGCCCCCCACCGTAAACTTGGAATTCTGGTAGACCACCTGGTGGCGGGAAGTAAGGAAGAGCGCATAGCGAAAGAGGCCATGGCGGTGGCAGATGCCCGTGATAATGTGCTAATTGTGGGCCACCCCTTTGTGGATATCTGGCAGGCTGTCAAACCCCAGGTATTAGGCCTACAGGCCTGGCCCGAGGTCCCCCGCGGGGAAGACTGGAAGACCGGCATACTGCGGCGTTTCGGCCGGGCGGCAGAGACCCCCGAGGACGTCCGCGCCGGCTGGGATTCCATCCTCAAGAGGGTCAACTCCTACACCGACCTTGAACCAAGACTCTTAGGGCCGGTAGAACACCTCATTGACTTCGTCACCCTGGATGGGCCAGCAGGCTAGAGCGGGTACAGCCGGTGTGACAAATATCGTCCTGCTCCCCCATAAATTCGTAGGCTTCACATATACCGCCCTGCCCCGGCTTTGACTAAAATTGTGACTGGTAGGATTAAAAGCCTGCGCATCACTCATTCGCCCTTCAACCTCAAAAGAGAAGAATTCTTGAAGACCGCATCAGCACCTTCCTCGACCGCCTACAAGGGGTCACCTGCAACCGCTGCACACCTGTCTGTTAGCGCAGACCGAAATATCGCAACCGCTGCACACTTTGGGGGCGTGCTAGGTTGTATTCCCTCGGCCGTCATCTACTACCTCTACCGAGGCCGCGGCCCCTTCACCGAACAGGAATCTCGTGAAGCTCTCGACTTCACCCTGCTGCCCACCCTGGTTCTGGCTGTATCTATCATGCTCAGCAACATTCCGGCTATTGGCTGGCTCTTTGGCCTGATTGCTGCCCTGGCCTGGACTTACCTGGCTATCTCAGCTCTGATCGCCGGTGTAAAGGTAACCCGCGGCAACCCCTACCAGTACAAGGGCAATACCCGTCTTTTCAGCAAGCTCACTCGCCGCGGTAAGTAGGCACCCGGGCTGCTAGAACATGAAGGGGGGCGGTCTGACTCAGCTGAGCCAGACCGCCCCCTTCGTTTCCCCCTGGCAGGGCAAGACTAGTTAGCTGCCAATGTCGGGGAGGAGCTCCCTGGTCACCGCATCGCCCAGCAGGCGCCCCTGGAGGGTGAGCTGCACGCGTCCGCCCGCTCTCGCCTCGGAGTCAATCAAGCCCTGCCTCTGAAGCCAGTTCAGGGACGCCTCGATTCGGGCAGCATCGCCACCCTTCAGCAGGCGGGACATCTCTAGGCCGTCAATGACCCTGACCTGCAGCATGATGTCCTCAAACCTGCGGGTCTGCTCCCCCAAAACCTCACGGGCAGCAGCCGGGCTTTGACCAGCCCGGACTCGGTTGGCATAGGGTACCGGGTGCTTGAGGTTCCACCAGCGGGTGCCGTTCACATGTGAGTGGGCGCCAGGGCCAATTCCCCACCAGTCCTGGTTACGCCAGTAGGCATAGTTATGGCGGGAACGATACTCCGGTGACTTGGCGTAGTTCGACACCTCATACCAGTGGTAGCCGGCCTCATTGAAGATCCGCTCAGCCAGCAGGTACATATCCGCCATGAGGTCCTCGTCGGGCATGGTGTAGTCGCCCCGCCGAATCTGGGCAGCCAGTTTGGTACCCTCTTCAACGATGAGCGAATAGGCAGAGATATGGTCGGGGGCATACGACACCGCAGCTCGCACCGACTGCTCCCACTGGGCCAGGCTCTCCCCCGGCGACCCGTAAATTAGGTCAACCGACACCTGAAGCCCAACCTCTTTAGCCCAAGAAACCACCTTGGGAACATTCGCCGGAGTATGGGTACGGTCGAGCACCTGAAGCACTTCAGGTACCACCGACTGCATACCGAAGGACACCCGGGTAAAGCCACCGGCCTTCAGCGTCTTAAGGTCCTCGCGGGTCACCGAGTCGGGATTAGCCTCGGTTGTTACCTCAGCGCCCTCTTCTAGACCAAACAGCTCAACCGCTTCGTGCAGAATCTTCACAAGGTCAGTGGTGGGCAGCTTGGTGGGGGTGCCCCCGCCAAAAAAGACAGAGTAGAGCGGACGGTCAGCGACACCCGACTCGCGCAAAACCTGCCGGGCAAAGCGCAACTCAGCGATGGCGTCCTTGGCATAGGTACCCAAACCCACCCCGTTGCCGAAATCCTCGGTGGCATAAGTATTGAAGTCGCAGTAGCCACACCGTACCGAGCAAAACGGAACGTGCACGTAGAGAGAAAAATCGCGCTCAACGCCGTGGACGGCAGAATCAGCGGGGATTCTGCCGTCCAAAGGGGCCGGAGCGCCCAGAGGCTGGGCTGGCATTACTTCTTGCCCTTGTCCTTGCCTTCTTCACCGGAAGACAGGGCTGCGATGAAGGCTTCCTGGGGGACCTCAACACGGCCCACCATCTTCATACGCTTCTTACCTTCCTTCTGCTTCTCCAGCAGCTTACGCTTACGCGAAATATCGCCACCGTAGCACTTAGACAGAACGTCCTTGCGCATAGCGCGGATATTCTCACGGGCAATAATACGAGAGCCAATAGCAGCCTGAATCGGCACCTCGAACTGCTGACGAGGGATCAGCTCGCGCAGCTTGCCGGTCATCATCACACCATAGGAGTAGGCCTTATCGCGGTGGGTAATGGCCGAGAAAGCATCAACTTTCTCGCCCTGCAGCAGAATATCAACCTTGACCAGATCGGCTTCTTCCTCACCGTCAAACTTCCAGTCCAGGGAGGCATAGCCGCGGGTCTTGGACTTGAGCTGGTCGAAGAAGTCAAAGACAATTTCGGCCAGGGGCAGGCGGTAGCGCAGCTCCACGCGATCCTGGGAAAGGTAGTCCATGCCGCCCATGGTGCCGCGGCGGGACTGGCACAGTTCCATAATCGCGCCCACAAACTCGTTCGGGGCAATGATGGTGCAGGCCACCATCGGTTCGCGGATGGTAGCTACCTTACCCTCGGGGAACTCGGAGGGGTTGGTTACGCGCTGGGCGGTGCCGTCCTCAGCCACCACATCGTAGATAACGTTGGGGGCAGTAGAAATCAGGTCGAGGTTGAACTCGCGTTCCAGGCGCTCACGCACAATTTCAAGGTGGAGCAGGCCCAGGAAGCCACAGCGGAAACCAAAGCCCAGAGCCGCAGAGGTCTCAGGCTCGTAAATCAGGGCGGCGTCGTTGAGCTGTAGCTTATCGAGGGCGTCACGCAGGGCCGGGTAGTCAGAGCCGTCAATCGGGAAGAGACCCGAGAAGACCATGGGCTTGGGGTCCTCGTAGCCACCCAGCTCTTCTGCGGCAGGCTTGTGGGCACTGGTGACGGTATCACCCACGCGGGACAGGCGGACGTCCTTCACACCGGTAATCAAGTAGCCCACCTCGCCCACGCCCAGTCCGTCGGTCGGCTTGGGCTCGGGAGAAATCACACCGATTTCCAGCAAATCATGCTCGGCGCCGGTAGACATCATCTTGATCTTCTGGCGGGGTTCCAGCTTGCCGTCCACCACACGAACGTAGGTGACCACACCGCGGTAGGAGTCGTAGACAGAGTCAAAAATCATAGCGCGAGCGGGGGCATCAGCCTGCCCCTCGGGCGCGGGCAGCAGCTCAACGATGCGGTCCAGTAGCTCGGGTACACCCTCACCGGTTTTACCCGAAACTCGCAGCACATCCTCAGGCTCAACACCAATCAGGTTAGCCAACTCCTCAGCATACTTATCGGGCTGGGCTGCCGGAAGGTCAATCTTGTTGAGCACCGGAATAATGGTCAGGTCATTTTCCATAGCCAGGTAGAGATTAGCTAGGGTCTGAGCCTCAATACCCTGAGCAGCATCAACCAGCAGCAGGGCGCCCTCACACGCAGCCAGAGAACGGGAGACCTCGTAGGTGAAGTCCACGTGACCGGGGGTATCAATCATGTTTAGGGCATAGTTGACGCCGTCCACCTCCCAAGGCATACGAACAGCCTGGGACTTAATAGTGATACCGCGCTCACGCTCGATATCCATGCGGTCAAGGTACTGGGCCTTCATCTCGCGCGGAGTGACCACGCCGGTGGCCTGCAACATGCGGTCAGCCAGGGTGGATTTACCGTGGTCAATATGCGCAATGATGCAGAAATTACGGATAACGGAAGGGTCAGTGGCCGCCGGTTTGGGCGGGTTGGTCGCCAAGGGTGACACGTGTGTTGGGTCCTTTCACGACTCTCAGAAAGCTCATGGGAGCCTACCGGGTCTCTGACGGTAGAAATCAGTTAACCAGTTTCTCACATTTAGCCGGTGCGTGTCTGCTCGCGCGCCGAGGAGCAGCGATTATTGTAGTGACCATGAAGATCAACATGCGAACCATCCAGCAGGCACTGAACATCGGCCAGCGCATCTACCGAGAATGGAACAAGTACCAGAACCAGAAGAATAAGCAGCAGGGCACCGGCACCCGCCCCTCAAGCGGTGGGAACCAGGCAGGCACACGCACCCAGCAGCGTCCGGACGCCGGCAACGGCAATTTTGGTACGTTCGGCCCCGGCAGTAGCCAGCAGGCACCTGCCAGTCAGTCCACCGGGTCACCCCGCCCGTCGGCCCCCTCCAACCCCTACGCCACCGGCTACCCGGCAGGAAACGGGGCAGCAGCGTCCGCCCCCTCCACCGGAAGCTGGGAACAGGGCGGCTACCCCGGCGACTACTTCGGCTCGGTAGCCTTTGACTACTCCCCCGCTCTCGACGGCGACGCTGACCCCGGCGAAGTCGTCTGGGCCTGGGTCCCCTTCGAAGAGGACTACAGCCGGGGCAAGGACCGCCCTGTCCTAGTCATCGGACGCTCCGGTTCTTACCTGCTGGGGCTCATGCTCACCAGCAAGGATCACTCCAACTCCCGCACCACCGACCCCAACTACCTGGATATCGGCGCAGGTGTATGGGACAAGGAAGGACGCGACTCCGAGGTCAAACTCAACCGGGTCATCCAGCTCAACCCGACCGGCATCCGCCGTGAGGGAGCCATCATGGACCGGGCAACCTTCGACTTCATCGCCGAAGCCTACCGCCGCCGCTAAGAGACTTACTCAAAGGGTTTATACAGGCTCGCGCTCGCTGCGAGCCTGCTCTACCCAATCTGGCAGAGTCTAAGAAATTGTTGCTTATATCTCTGCCCTAAGCTGGGGCGGAGCTGATAAAGTTAACCCTTGTGTGTCCGATGGTCATCGGGCACTGCTGACTGGTTGCCATAGGCATCCCCACGCCGCTCAGTCGATGACCGGTCAGCGCAGCCCTCACCGACCAATTAGACAAAAACAGAAAGTTTTTAATCGTGGCTAACATCAAGTCCCAGAAGAAGCGCATCCTCACCAACGAGAAGGCTCGTCTGCGCAACAACGCAATCAAGTCAGATCTCAAGACCTCCATCCGTAAGGTCAACGAGGCAGTTGAAGCTCAGAACGTTGAAGCAGCAACTGAAGCTCTTCGTGTTGCGAACCGCAAGCTGGATAAGGCTGTTTCTAAGGGTGTTCTGCACAAGAAGAACGCAGCTAACAAGAAGTCCGGTCTGACCGTTCTCGTCAACAAGCTTTCCTAAGTTCTATATTCCGGCCCCTCTAGCCGGCGTCTAAGAGCGAAGTGACGCAAGGCCCCGCTCCCTTTCATGGGAGCGGGGCCTTGTGCTTTCTTGCCCTGTTGCTAGTGGGTTCTGGAGGCCTGGGAAATAGCCAACACGGCTTTTTCTAGGGGGTAGAAAGAGTCAAGATTCTCGCCCTTGAGCTGGGCATCGGTATCGGCCAGCAGGGCTAGGACGCGGGCCAGGTCGGCAGGTGCATACCTGCGGGAATCGCGCTGAGCAGCTTCTACCTGCCAGGGCGCCATCTTGAGGTCGCCCGCCAGCTGGTTGGAGTTACCGCGCACTCCGTGCACTTTGGCAATGTTCCGCATGCGGGCAGCCAGAGCACCCAGGATAGGGATAGGGTCGCTTCCGGTATCGATCGCCTGGCGGAGCAGTTTAATGGCTTCCCTGCTGTTGCCCGCTACCGCAGCATCGCCCACCTTAAAGGCGGTGACCTCGGTACGGCCGCCGAAGTAGCGGTCGATGGTGTCTACAGTGATGGTACCCGGTTCATCTGCAATGAGCTGGCGGGCAGCCGAGGCTAGTTCTGAGATATCACTGGTTGCCGCCGCGAGAGCTGTCGCTGCGGGTGGGTCAATCGAACGCTGGGCCGAGCGGAACTCGTAAATGACGAAGTCCAGCCGGTCGCGTTCATTTTTCAGTGCCTTACACTCGACTACCGGGTAGGACTTATTAGCCTTGATGGTATCAATAAGCTTTTTACCCCTGTTGCCGCCTGCATGGTGCAGCACCACCAGGGTGGAGTCGTGGGGCGCAGCGGCATAGGCAAGAGCGTCTTGCAGAAAGGCGTCGCTCATGGATGCCACCTGGGTGACCTCAATGATTTTGGGTTCGTCGAAAAGGGAGGGGCTGGCAAGGACGTCTAGCTGTCCGGCCCGGTAATCTTTGGCTGAGAGGCTGGTGAGTTCGTAGCTGCCGTGGGCCTCTTCAAAGAGCTGGCGGAGCCGCTGGGTAGCCCGGGAGGCAAAGTATTCTTCGGGGCCGTAGAGCAAAACGAGCGGAGCAAGCGGAACCGATCGCCAGCCGTTATCTGGCCCAGTTGAGCGGTTGCGGGGTGTGCGTGCCATGTATCCTCCTTGGGTGCCTTTCTATCTTGTCAGATAAAGCGCTTTTGTGCAGGTTTAGCCCGAGGCAGTCACTTCAATCCCCCGGTCACTGGTGGTCAGTGCCAGATGCCCCGAAAGGTCTGTGCGGGCAGCGGGGATAGAACTTCGGTTCAGGAAGCTGAGAATACTCTCATGCGGATGCCCGTAGCTGTTACCGGCTCCCACAGGGATGATCGCTAGGGAGGGGCTGGCTGCGATGATCAGGTCGGTGCCACTGCCCGCCGAGCCGTGGTGGGCAATTTTAAGGACGTCAGCAGGCAGCTGACCCGCTGATTCGGCAAGAAGCCGGTGGGCGGCGTCCGCTTCAAGATCCCCCGTGGTAAGCACGGTCAGCGGTCTCTGGCCGGTCTCCCTGGCAGGCAATGACCAGTGGATGACGAGGGAGGAATTGTTGATCCAGCTAGAGGAGCCGGTTGCGCCGGGAATCCGCTGGGCCTGCTCCGGGGGCCAGAGCACCCGGCCCAGGGGCTGACGGGTTACCTCGTGCCGCTCTGCGGTAACAGACTCTGCGGGGAAGGCCGAGCCCGCAGCAAGCCGATAGGTAGCTGTTCCTTGAGTGACCGGGGTTTGCTCCCCCTGTCTGCTGTAATGGGGCGACGTCACCAGCGTCGGCTGGGCGAAGTCACTTTGAACCTGTTGTAGCGCCCCATCGTGGTCGCTATGGGCATGGGTAATGAGCACAGCTTCCAGCTGGTCTACCCCGGCCCAGTCTAGGCAGGACTTGAGCGCCGAGTAATCGTCGCCGGTATCGAGAAGGTAGGCCGACCGCTGGCCGGTGCGGATTAGGTGGGCGTCCCCCTGGCCTACATCGCAGGTAATCCATTGCCAGTGCTCAGGGGCCCGGTGAGAAGCCGGCCAACGGTCGTGCAGCAGGAAAACCGCTAGACCTATCACGAGCGCTAGGAGGGCAAGGTCGACCAGGCTTTTGTTTCTCCTGCGGTTCACGGTCTGCCCCCTAGCAGTCGAGGCAAGCGAGCTGCGGGCAGGGAGTTGAGAGACCTGTCCGCTGAGAGAACTAGCCAGCTAATACCCACAACCCCCAGTAGGGTCAACCCTAGAGTAAGCGGTGAAAGCACTAGGGGTAGCTGACTTGCCGGTAGCTTGTGGCACCAGGCAGCAACCGCTAGCAGCCCCTGGGTAAGAAAGCCACCGATATTCATGAGGACATCGAGCAGGGGGTGGGCTAGCCCCAGGGCGTAGCCAATGAGGGCCAGCAACCCCAGCACGGTAATAGGTGCTACCAAAGGGGTGGCCAGAAGATTAGCTAGAACCGTATAGGGGTAGATGGACTCGGAAAGTATCAGGATAACCGGTGCGCACCAGAGGCTAGCTGCACAGGGTAGAGCTACCAGATCAGCGAGCAGAAGGGGCAGCCTCCTGCTGAGGAGGCGCGAGAGAGCAGGCGCCAGTATCAGGAGGGAAGCTGTAGCCACGACCGAGAGAATAAAGCCGTAGTGGGTGGCAAGGGGTGGCGCTGTCAGAAGAAGAGCCATCACGCAGGTTGAGAGGAAAGCCAGACGGTAGGCTCCGTGGCCGAGAATTAGACCTAGAGCTCCCAGCAGGCCCATCGTCCAGGCTCTGAGTACAGAACCGTCAAGCCCTACCAGCACAACGTAGGCAGATGACGCGGCTACTCCGACTGCTATGAGGGCAGGGCGCCGGGGCCACAGCGGGTAGAGCAGACGGTAGGCGACGATAAAAATCAGGGTAATGTTGGCCCCTGAAACAGCTGTCAGGTGCGTTAGACCGGCCACCCGCAAAGATGAAAGAGCCGGTGCAGGCAGGGAAGAATCATCGCCGTAGGCCATACCCAGGAGCAGGCCAGCCCGTTCGGCACCCAGCTGGTCCACTGCCCTATCGCGCAACCCGCTCTTGAGTTCGAAGAGAGGGGCTACAGAAGCCGGTTGCTCCAGTAGGCTCACAGCTCCCTGCAACCGGTAGTAGGTTCCGCTGACCTTCAACTCCCCTACCGCGCTGACAGTGCTTCCCGGAATAAAAAGTTTATCTATATAGACGGTGAGAGGTACCCGCTGGGCCCAGGCCCTAGTAGCCTGCCTTATTTCCACAGTTTCTACCTGCAACCTATACCCACCCGTCGGAGCAGGCCGGGCCTCAGTTACTTCGGCCATCACACGGATTCCCTGCCCGTTCAGGGCCTGCATCAGCTCCCACTGTTGAGGGTAGCCCTGGGCCTGAAGGACAACAGTCTGTAAGGCAGCGAGCAGGCAGGTTAGCGCCAGAGTATATGACACAGAGACCGGTACCTGGGCCCATGAACCTTTTACCTTCGCAATACTTTTCCGAACTATAAGCTGGGCGCCGCACCAGGAGCCCAGGGCAAGGCAAGCGAGCAAGGCTCCGGCCCACATTACCCACCAAGAGCCGGCAAGAATCCACAGGGCGGTAAAACACCAGAGACCCACAGCAGGTACCACAAGACGGGCATCGGTCAGACGCGGTTGCACCCGCCGATGTTCGGCCCGTTCAGCTTGAGCCTGTTGCCAGCTCCGTCCAACAACCAGAACCCTTTTCATACCGTCACCAGCGGGCGGAGAGCTTCCAGAGTGGCTGGCCCAATGCCCGACACCTGATCCAGCTCATCCACCGAGCTGAAACCCCCGTACTGCTCCCGCCAGCTAATAATCGATGCAGCCAGCACCGGGCCGACCTTCGGCAGGGTCTGAAGCTCTTCGGCGCTTGCCGTATTGATATTCACTAGCCCGGCGGCGTCCGCACCCCGGCCTGTTCCGTGGCCCGTCTCCGCCGAACCATGAGCGGCCTCTGCGGCACTCGCCGAGTTAGGCGGTGCCTCGCCCTGTACCGGAATATAGATCTGGCTCCCGTCACTAGCAGGGGCTGCCAGGTTAATCGCCGACGTATCCGCATCATCCCTGAGCCCGCCGGCAGCTGTGACCGCATCATTTACCCGGCTCCCAGAATCCAGCTCGTAGACTCCCGGAGTCTGCACCGCACCGGCAACATGAACCACCACAGGCGCACTTCCCCCATGAGCGGCAACTGAAGCAGCGTCCGCCCCGGTGCTCAACCCCTGCCCTGCCTCAACGCCCGGCACCGGGCTGCCCCCATCAGCCGGCACCACGTCACCCCCAGAAGGAGCCACAGGAACCGCCGACACAGACGAGCCGCCACCAGAAAAAACCACAGGCCACAGAGCAACCAGACCCAAGACAAGAGCAAGAATCACCAGAGCACCCGTAGGTACTCGCCACCGGGTCACCGAAGCCTGCGGACCAAGACCGGGAGCCTCTGAATCGGAAGACGCCAAAGCACGCTCAAGAAGCGCCCGATGTCGGGGACTCCGGGAGGCGCTCGCAGGAGCAGGGCCGTGGCGCCTGCTGCGCAAGAGATAATCGGTCTGACTCGGTTGATCTGCATAGGTATCGGCAGGTTCAACCGAAACAGACGGTAGGGTATCAGCGGGGTACCTAGAGTTCTGAGACATGGCCCCAGGCTAAGAGCTTCCGATCGTCTAGGCCAAGGCCGACGGCGCCTGTGGATAAAGCCTCTCCCACCGTCCTGCGGAAAATAGCCCCAGAAACCTCACAGGCGGTGCAGCTGAGTCACAAGATGACGCGACCCAGGCCCCTATCCACAGGGTCTCTGCACCATCTTGAAAATAACTCTAGAAAATAACGGCGGACAGGGCCCCTAAGCCCGCATGGGCAGAGAGCACCGGGGGCAAGGGCGTTACCACAGCCCCAGAGGCGATAGATCCCAGGGCCTGTTTAAACTCCCACGCCTGCTCCTCATTACCGCTGTAATGGATAGCAACCACCTGCCCCTGGCGGCGCAGCAGGTCGGCTGACTCCCTATCCTTCAGCGGCACATCTAGTGGTAATTCACCGGCCCGCTCGGCGCTAGCCTGTTCGGTCAAAGCCGCAAGCCGTTCAATCGCCTTAGCTGTAGTGCGGGGGCGCTCAACGTAGTGCAGTTTGCCATCGAGCACGGTAGCTACGGGCCGAATCTGAAACATCTGGCCCACCATAGCTAGAGCGGGGCTGACGCGTCCGCCCCGCTTAAGGGCCTCCAGGGTAGGAATAAAGAAAAAGAGCTCGGTAGAAGCACAAAGCTCCTCGGCCAAAGCGGTGGCCTGCTCTAAGTCCTGCTCTCGGGCAAGGATGCGGTGCAAGCGGAGCACGGGCTCGCCCAGCCCCATCGCGAGGTTGAGCGAGTCAACCACCACCACCGGCATATCGACCAGCTGCGCCGCTAAACGGGCCGCATCGCAGGTACCCGACAGTTCCCCCGATAAATGAACTGAAATAATCGCAGAGTATCCCTGGGCTGCCAGCTGCTCGTAGGCGTCCACCAGGGTACCCGGCGCAACGCCGGAGGTCAGCACCTGCTCCCCCTGAACATGAGCTAAAGCGATAGCGGCATCTATCTGATCGGCAGGTAGGTCATTCAAAGTGTTGTCGCCCACGGTGACCGGTAGCTCAACCAGACTAAACCCGCCTTCGGTCTTGAGCTGTTCAAGGGTAGTGGCGGGCAGGGCAGCAGATGAATCGGTGACCAGGGCTATAGAACGCACCTCACTACTCTACCGCCTAGCCAAGCCCTTGGAGTGACTCAGTCCATAGCAATCACTCAAAAGATAGAAAAATCGGGTACCCCTCGCTACGGAAGGAGCACCCGATGATACCTATCTAGATCTCACTAGATCACGATATTGACCAGCTTGGGGGCACGCACAATGACCTTGCGCACCTCAGCGTCGCCTAGGGCTCGCTGAACGGCCTCTGACCTCAGAGCCAGGGCTTCAAGGTCGGCTTCAGAAATATCCTTGGCGACCTCCAGACGGTCTTTGACCTTGCCCTTGACCTGCACGATTGCGGTGACGGTATCGTCTACCAGCTGGGCCGGGTCAACTTCGGGCCAACCCGCGGTCAGTACCGGGGTATCGTGGCCGAGTAGGTGCCAGGCGTCCTCTGCGGTGTAGGGGGCGTAGAGGGAGAGCAGGATGGCGATGGTCTCAGCAGCCTCGCGGACGGCCGGGTCAGCAGCACCTGCACCGGAGTCGATAACCTTGCGGGTAGCGTTGACCAGCTCCATAGTCTTGGCCACGGCAACGTTGAACTTGCCGTTCTCTACCAGGGCATCGACGTCGTGGACGGTGCGGTGCACCAGCTTGTGCAGGGCAGCGTCACCGGTTGAGCCCTCCGCCCCAACCTCGCTGGTGACGTCCTGGGCAATGCGCCAGGCGCGAGCCAGGAACTTCTGCATACCTGCGGGGGAAACGTCGGCCCAGTCGACATCGTCCTCGGGCGGGGAGGCGAAGACCATGACGGTGCGGACGGCGTCGACGCCGAACTTATCGAGCTGCTGGCCCAGGTCAACACCATTGCCCAGGGACTTGGACATAGCCTTACCCTGGTTGAGCACCTGGCCCTGGTTCATCAGGGCCTTGAAGGGCTCAGAGTGTTCAATCAGACCCAGGTCGCGGATGACCTTGGTGAAGAAGCGGGCGTAGAGCAGGTGCAGAATCGCGTGCTCAACACCGCCGACGTACATGTCTACCTGGTTCCACTTCTTCATCTGCTCGGGGTCGAAGACCGCCTCATCAAAATTGGGCGAGACGTAGCGCAAGAAGTACCAGGAGGAATCCACGAAGGTGTCCATGGTGTCTGAGTCGCGCTTGGCGTCCTTACCGCAGACGGGGCACGGAACGGTGTTCCAGTCGGTGGCAGCTGCCAGGGGCGACTGACCCTTGGGCGCCAGGTCTTCACCGGCCAGGTTATCGGGGAGCAGGACGGGCAGCTGCTCTTCCGGAACCAGCTGTTCACCGTGCTCTTCACAGTGGATGACGGGAATGGGGCAGCCCCAGAAGCGCTGGCGGGAGAGCAGCCAGTCACGCAGGCGGAAGTTGACCTTGCCGGTGCCCACTCCCTTCTCCTCAAGAGTCTCAATAGCCTTTGAGATGCCGTCAACCTTGTTCAGACCATCTAGCGGGCCGGAGTTGATGTGCACACCATCGCCGGTGGTAGCGACGCCGGTTTCTGCCGGGTCGTCCTCACCGGTGTCGAGAACGGTGATGACGGGAATATCGAACTTGCGGGCGAAGTCCAGGTCGCGCTGGTCGTGGGCGGGAACCGCCATCAGCGCGCCGGTGCCGTAGTCGGCCAGGGCGTAATCTGAGGCCCACAGGGGCAGCTTATCGCCGGTCAGGGGGTTGATGGCGTAACGGCCCAGGAAGACACCGGTCTTCTCGCGGTCGGTGGACTGGCGGTCGATATCCGACAGAACCTTGATCTCTTCGCGGTAGGCTTCCAGGGCTTCCCGTTGGTCATCGGTTACCAGGTCGAGGGCCAGGTCGGCGTCGGCTGCCACGATGAAGAAGGTTGCGCCGTAGAGGGTATCAGGGCGGGTGGTGAACACGTCTACGGTGGTGGCGGGCTTGTTACCGGCAGCCTCAATCTTAAAAGTAACCTCGGCACCTTCGGAGCGGCCGATCCAGTTGCGCTGCATAGCCAGCACGCGGTCGGGCCAGTGGCCCTCTAGCTCCTTCATGTCGTCCAGCAGTTCCTGGGCGTAGTCGGTGATCTTGAAGTACCACTGGTTCAGAGACTTTTTGGTCACGGGGGTGTGGCAGCGTTCGCACTCGCCGTTGACAACTTGCTCGTTGGCCAGCACGGTCTGGTCCTTGGGGCACCAGTTAACCTGGGAATACTTACGGTAGGCCAGGCCCTTCTTGTAGAACTGCTGGAAGAGCCACTGGGTCCACTTGTAGTATTCGGGGTCAGAGGTGTGCAGGCGGCGGGACCAGTCGGTCATGATGCCGTAGCGCTTGAAAGAGCCGGCCTGGGTCTCGATGTTCTTGTAGGTCCACTCTTTGGGGTGGGTGTTGTTCTTGATGGCTGCGTTTTCTGCGGGCAGGCCGAAGGAGTCCCAGCCGATGGGGTGCAGCACATCGTAGCCCTTTTGCTTCCAGAAGCGGGCGGTGACGTCGCCAATGGCGAAGGCTTCGGCGTGGCCCATGTGGAGGTCGCCGGAGGGGTAGGGGAACATATCCGCTACGTAGCGGGTTTCCTTACCTTCTTCGTTGGTGGGTTCAAAAACCTTGGTTTCTTCCCAGTAGGGCTGCCACTTGGCTTCCATGGAGCGGAAGTCCCATGTGGTTTCGTTCTGTTCGGTAGGTTCTACCTCAGCAGTCACCGTGTTTCCTGTCTGTCGAGTGGTGCTTGCGCTTTTTGGGCGCGCACAAGTCAAAGCTGTCAATGGTTTGATTCCTAGTGTACCGCGCTTGGGCTTGCTTTGCCCGGTGGCCGTTTGCCCACTGAGAAGTGGGTAGTGAGGCGGTACAGTGGTGGGGTAGAGAAAAGGAGTCACTATGTCTGCAAGCCCCCACTTGGCCCATGTTTTTGAGCCGGTACCTCAGCAGGTTCCTGCCGGGACGCGCTACGAGGGCTGGGTGGGCGGCACTTATAGCCGCTGGTGGATGTATGGAAAGGCGGACGCGGCTCCCCTGGTTTTGGTGCACGGCTTTAGGGGCGATCACCACGGCCTTGAAATCATTGCCACCGGCCTGAAGGATTTTTGTGTTTATATCCCTGATCTTCCGGGCTTTGGTAAGACTGCCCCGATTGAGGGGGCTGAGCATGCGGTGAGCACCTATGCTGCCTGGTTGGTCGATTTCATTGAGACTGCTGTGGGTAGCCCGGTGCACCTGGTGGGCCACTCTTTCGGGTCGATCGTAAGCTCTTATACTGCCCTGGTGCGCCCCCATCTGGTAGAGCGTTTGAGCCTGATTAACCCCATCTGCCAACCTGCCCTTGAGGGTGACCAAAAGGTGATGAGCCGCCTGGCAGAGCTCTATTACGGTGCTGGAGCTGTCCTACCTGCTCCCCTGGGTTTTGCCCTGCTGCGCTCCCGCCTGGTCACCAGATTGAGCAGTGAGTTCATGATGAAGAATCACGACCCCGCCCTGCGCCGTTTCATCAACGGCCAGCACGATGCCTACTTCGGTGCCTTTGCCTCCCGTGAGGCGGTTCTACAGGCTTACCGGGCCTCTATCAGTACCACCGCAGCTGATTTCACCCCAGCTCTGCCGATGCCGGTCCAACTCATTGTGGCGGAGAAAGACGACCTGGGTACCCTAGAACTTCAGCAGGCCATGGCCCGTAAACTCCAGCGGGGGCGGCTCGATATCATTCCCGAGGTTGGCCACCTGATTCACTACGAAACTCCCCTACGGGCTGCTTTCCTGATTGCCGACTTTCATTCCCAAGGCCTAGAGGAGGGCAAGTAGCATGAAACTCTTTGTTGATGCCCGTTATACCCGCATCGGTTTTCACGACGGGATTAGCCGCTACACTGCGTCCTTACTCTTAGCTCTCAAGGAGCTAGCGGACGCCGGTGACCGGCGCCTGCCCGAAGGCCTGGAGCTCACCATGGTCATTAGCGATCCGCGTCAGCTTGAGATGCTCCCCGACCTGCCGTCCGTGCAGATCTGTGTGCCGACGTCCGCCCTGGAACCCACCGCCGCCCTGCAGCTCAACCGCTACTCCCCCGACGTGGTCTTCTCGCCCATGCAAACCATCGGGCTGGGTGGGCTGGGCAGACAGTTCAAGCTGATTCTGACCCTGCACGATTTGATTTACTACTCCCACCCCACGCCGCCGGGCTTCCTCCCCCTGCCGGTTCGGCTGGGCTGGCGGGCCTTCCACACTACCTACGCGCCCCAGCGCTACCTGCTGAACCGGGCGGACGCTGTCGCTACGGTTTCGCAGACCACGGCGGCTTTGATGCGGGAGCACGAGCTAACCACCAACCCCATCACGGTGATACCCAATGCTCCCCAAGCCAAGGATTTTGTGACCCAGGAGCAGGCGCTCGAATTGGCCCCGGCCCGTACTAAAGACCTGATTTACATGGGCTCCTTCATGCCCTACAAGAACGTTGAAACCCTGCTGCAGGCCATGAAGTTCCTGCCGGACTATCGCCTGCACCTGCTCTCTAAGGCAGCCTCGGCGCGCCTGGAGGAACTGGCACCTCTAGCGGGTGAAAACGTGGTGTTCCACGGGGGAATCAGCGATGAAGACTACCGCCAGCTGCTAGGCACCGCCGCTGCCCTGCTGACCGCCTCGCAGGAAGAAGGCTACGGGCTACCAGTGGTAGAGGCCCAGTCGGCGGGCTGCCCCGTGGTGCTGTCGGATATCCCGATTTTCCGGGAAATTGCCCCCTCAGCCCGCTTTGCTGAGACCAGCTCCCCCTTCGCCTTTGCCCAGGAGGTACGCAATCTAGAAGACCGGCAAGTCCAGCAGACCAGCATTGTGAATGGTCTTGCGGACGCCGCCCGCTACACCTGGCAACAGAGCGCCCTCACCCTGCTGGATTTAGTTTCTTCCCTACATCGGCAGTAGAAGCTGAGCCGCCCCAGGGGCTTGCTCAGCTACCCAGTCACCGAGCAGACCTAGAGAATATCGAGCCCGTCGCAGCGTATCTGTACGGGCTCACTCTTTTTCAGGGCAGCTAGCGAGGCCTTGATGGAGCGCAGGTGGTGGGTGAGCTTGGCTCCCACAGCATAGGGGAAGAAGATAATGGCTCGGTAGAGGTCGCTGTCGGCCTCCCCCTCGTAGTAGCCGGTCGAATCGGCCAAGGGCATGGGGCCGTTGACGCGGGCCTCATCGGGCAGGGTAATAGCCTCCAAAAAGACCTGCACGGCACGCTCACTACCGGTAATGGCAGCGGTGCGGACGGCCGGGGGCAGGCCAATCTCGGCACGCTCGTCCATTTCCCAGAGGGCAAAGCCCATGGGGTCCCAGCGCACCAGGGCTTCAAGAGCTGCCGAGGGGCTGGCCGTGGTGACGACGCGGCCGCCCACGGCAAAGGAGCGCACCAGGGCTGCCGCGTTCAACCAGCGCCGAAGGGCGGTTTCAGGGGCACGCAGGGAATCGAACTGGAGCATCCGGTCAGCATCAAGCAGCAGGGCTGCCGCATAACCGCCCTCAGCTACCGGTTCGCCGCCGGGAGTGGCAATGACCAGGGCTGGTTCTGGGCCGATACGGGATTTGATGTTCTCGCCGCTGGAGGTTATCACCGGAACCCCGGGAAAGGCCCGACCAAGTTCTTCTGCGGTTCGCAGGGCACCGGCGATACCACTACGCCAGCGGTTATACCCGCAGTCAAGACAGTGCCAGTGGTGGGCCAGGTGGCCGCACCAGCCGCACTGGGGGGCACTTCCTCCGGCGGGCTGGGTCAGGGGGCCGCGACAGTTATCGCAGCGGGCGGGCATGCGGCAGCGCTGGCAGGCCAGGGCGGGGATGTAGCCGGCACGGGCCACCTGAATCAGTACGGGCCCCGTAGCCAGGGCGTCCTTGGCTACGGCGAAAGCCTGGTGGGGTATGCGGGCAATTGCCGCCAGGGGGTCGCGGGCCAGCTGGTAGTCATCGCCAGTGGGCATGACCCGGGGAGTAAAAGACCTGACCAGGGCCCTATCCGCCCCCAGGAAACTGGCCCAGCGGGTGCGGACCAGGCGGGCAGCCTCACTAGAGACCGCATAACCCAAAAAGAGGGCCGCCGTCTTTTCTAGGGTGGCACGCAACAAAAGAACGTCACGGGCCTGGCAGTAGGGGGCCCGCTGCTCAACCAGGGAAGAGTCCCCGTCGTCCCAGCAGGCAACCAGACCCAGGTTCGCTACGGGAGCGTAGGCGGCTGAGCGAGTACCGATCACGATACGCACCTGCCCGCTTTGGGCTTTCAGATAACTGCGGTAGCGGGGAGTGGGCTTGTCGTTGGCGGTCAACCGCACAAAAACACTCTCGTCTACAAGCTCTTCGAGGGCGGTTGTGAGCCGGTCAAGACTCTTATGGTCTGGCACAACAGCTAGGGCTCCCCTGCCGGTGGAGGCGGTAGCTACCAGGGCGGACGCCAGCAGCTGCTCCCAGCTCCGTTCAGGGTGGGAGGGCAGCACGGCCATCACCGCCCGGGCCTGATGGCCGGCAAGCAGGTCCTCACAGAACTCTGCCCCCTGGGCGTAATCAGTGAAGCCGTTGAGGTCGGGGCAATCTGGTGTGGGCGCTTCAGCCGGGACTTCGGCCTCTAAAAAAGCTTTTTCAACGCTAGCGACCCGCGGGGGTACAGCTAGGCGGAGCACATCGGACACCAGCCCCGCGTAGCGCTCCGCTAGGGCATCAGCTAACTCAAAGACCTCGGGTGTAACAACGGGCAGGGGAGAAATCACCTTGTGCAGGGGTACCAGGCGGGCGGGGGCGTCCGAATGTTCTACCCTCTCCCGCAACCAGCCGGTGACCTCTCTCCCCCCGAACTTAACCCGCACCCGTACCCCGGGCTGGGCCTCTTCATCAAGGGCCGCTGGCACCCGGTAGTCAAAGAGCCTATCGAGGTGGGGCACATGGGTGTCGATGTGCACGCGAGCAATCGGCAGCTGCACCGCGGCATCCTCGGCTGCCGTGGAGCCGACCAGGTGCGCATCGGGTATGTCGAATCCCTGCAACAAATCTGGTTGCAGGGATTCGGAGGTGGGTGCCGTTGTCATACAGACATTTTAGCTTAGAGGCCTACTGCCGCCTTGAGTTCGCTCACGCGGTTGGTTCGTTCCCAGGTGAATTCGCGCTCTTCTCGGCCGAAGTGGCCGTTGGCTGCGGTCTTGGCGTAGATGGGACGGCGCAGCTCCAGGTCGCGAATGATGGCCAGCGGGCGCAAGTCGAAGACCTCGCGGATAGCCTGTTCAATCTTGAAGATTTCGATCTTTTCGGTCCCGAAGGTTTCAACGTAGATGCCGACAGGGGCAGCCTGGCCAATAGCGTAGGCGACCTGAACCTCGGCGCGGTCGGCAAGGCCAGCAGCAACGATATTCTTGGCAACCCAGCGCATGGCGTAGGCGGCAGAACGGTCAACCTTAGAGGGGTCCTTACCTGAGAAGGCACCGCCACCGTGGCGGGCCATGCCGCCGTAGGTATCCACAATAATCTTGCGGCCGGTCAGACCTGCATCGCCCACGGGACCGCCCTGAACGAAGCGACCTGCGGGGTTGATGATGAACTTGGCCTGAGACGAGTCAAAGTCGAAGCTGGCCAGAACCGGCTCAATCACGTACTGCTGAATATCAGCGGCAAGTTGGTCGAGGTCGTAGTCTGCGGTGTGCTGGGTTGAGACCACAACGGTATCAATCATGACGGGTTTGAAGTTCTCGTCATAACCCAGGGTCACCTGGGTCTTACCGTCGGGGCGCAGGTTAGGAAGGGTGCCGTCCTTACGTACCCTGGTCAGCTGCTCAGCCAGGCGGTGGGCAACGTAAATGGGAGCGGGCATGAGCACTTCGGTCTCGTTGGTGGCATACCCGAACATGATGCCCTGGTCGCCTGCACCCTGGCGATCCAGATCGTCCGCTGCGGTGCCCTGGCGAGCTTCGAGAGAGTTGTAAACACCCGAATTAATGTCGGGTGACTGCTCGCCAATCGATACAGACACGCCACAGAATTCGCCGTCGAAGCCGTGGGTGGATGAGTTGTAGCCGATATTGAGGATAGTCTTACGCACGATACTGGGGATGTCGACGTAACCGTTGGTGGTCACCTCACCCGCTACGTGTACCTGGCCGGTGGTGACCAGGGTTTCAACCGCTACGTTAGAGAGCGGGTCAACGGTCAGCAGGGCGTCCAGGATTGAGTCAGAGATCTGGTCACAAATCTTGTCGGGGTGGCCCTCGGTCACGGACTCACTGGTGAATAAACGAAGATGATTATTTTCAGTCACGGTGTTTACTGTACTTCTCTCGGCCCGGTGAGGCTACTTGGTGAATGATTGTTGAATTCTTGCGCTATATGACGAAGTATTGCGCGGGAGACGTCGAGCTTGCTGCCCTGGAGGGTTACCTCGCGGTCATTCTGCCCCGAGAGCAGGGTAATAGTGTTGCTATCTGCTCCAAACCCCTGGGTTTCGCTCACGGTGTTTACCGCCAGGTAGTCGCAGCCCTTACGGTCTAGCTTGGCGCGGCCGTAGTCTAGCGGGCTGGTAGTGGCATCCCCGGTCTCGGCGGCAAAACCAACGATGGTGTGGGGTGCTCGCTGCTGGTTTTTCTCGCGGTAAAGCACGGCTTCTTTGAGGACGTCGGGGTTGCGCACCAGCTTAATCACAGGATCTTGGCCGGGGTCGTCCGTCTTTTTAATCTTGGTGTCCGCGTACTCTGCCGGCCTGAAGTCGGCCACCGCCGCGGTCATAATCAGGACGTCGGTGGCTACCAGGTGCTCAAACACGGCTTCATGCAGCTGCAGGGCACTTGATACCCGGGTGACCCGGTGCAGGTTACCAGGTATCTCAACCTCCACATGAGCTGCAATGAGGTGTACCTGTGCGCCGAGTTCAGTAGCGGCAGTAGCAAGTGCGATGCCCTGCTTACCCGAGGAACGGTTGCCCAAGAAGCGCACCGGATCAAGGGCTTCACGGGTACCGCCGGCTGTAATGAGCAGGCGCTGCCCAGCCAGGGGCAGCTCACCTGCCTCAACCGACTGGCCCTCCCCCGCGGCGTCCAGGTCCCAGCCCAAAAGAGCAAGAGCCTGAGTAAAGATATCTTCAGGTTCGGGCAGGCGCCCCACGCCGGAGTCGGGGCCGGTCAGACGGCCTACGGCAGGCTCGATCACGTGGTAGCCGTAGGATTTCAGGGTCGCTACGTTGGCCTGGGTAGCCGGGTGCTCCCACATCTGGGTGTGCATCGCCGGTGCCAGAATTACCGGAGCGTGAGTGGTCAGCACGGTTGCAGTCAGCAGGTCGTTAGCCCGCCCAGTCGCTAAACGGGCCATGAGGTCAGCTGTCGCCGGGGCAATAATCACAGCGTCAGCCTGCTCAGCCTGCCGCACGTGATTGACCTCGGGAACCCGCTCAAAGACGTCCACCGACACCGGGTTGCCGCTCAGGGCTTCAAGAGTAGGCTGCCCCACAAACTTGAGGGCAGCCTCGGTGGGCACCGCAATAACCTCGTGCCCGGCCTTACCAAAAAGACGAAGGAGCATTGCCGCCTTATAGGCAGCAATGCCCCCTCCAATGCCAATAACAACTCGCATGAGCTACTGCAGATTAGGCCTGATCTGCATCTTCAGCGTCGACGTATTCAACGAAGGGCTCGTCGATGTAGAAGTCGCCACCGGCCAGGAAGGCGCTGGGCTCATCCTCGTGCAGCAGGGTGCCGTTTTCATCGAACTGGCCATCGGCGATATGGCGGGCCTCAATCAGGCCTTCGTTGATTTCACGCATAGCCACAGAGAGCGACTTCTCGTTGGGCTCAGAATCTACCAGGGGGCCTACGTGATCGTACAGGTTCTCGTGAAGCTGTGAGTAGTAGGCGTTAATCTGGCGAGCACGGCGAGCACCAAAAATCACCAGACCGTACTTCGACTCAGCTTTTTGGATCAGAGCGTCTGCGCTGGGATTGATGATACCTTCATCGTTGTGTGCGTTTGCCACGTAAGACTCCATCTTGACTATGCTTGCTCACCACCGGCTCTACCGGTGGCATAAAACTCTACCTATACTATCGGTCAACCGTTTTTTTGTCACGCAAAAGGGCGGCGGTGCAGAGGTGATATTCCCCTAAACCGCCGCCCTAGCGACCCCCCTGGCTTACCTGCGGTGAGCACCCATGAGGCGCACGATTTCTTCTGCCGCTTCTGCCACGGTTTCGTTAATGACGGTGTAATCAAACTCGGGCTCGGCAGCCAGCTCAATTTTGGCGGTATCGAGGCGGGCCTCCTGCTCCTGGGGAGATTCGGTACCGCGGCCGATGAGGCGGGATACCAGTTCGTCCCAGCTGGGAGGAGCCAAGAAAATGAGCTGCGCTTCGGGCATGGCGTTGCGCACCTGGCGGGCACCCTGCAAGTCGATTTCAAGCAGGACGTGCTTGCCGGCGTCCAGCTGCTTCTGAACCATGGAGCGAATCGTGCCGTACTTGTAGGAGTTGTGCACGGTTGCCCATTCCAACATCTGACGGTTCTCTACCATCGACTCAAATTCTTCATCTGAGACGAAGTAGTAGTGCACGCCGTCCTCTTCGCCCGGGCGAGGGTCGCGGGTGGTGGCGGAGACAGAGAACCACACCTCGGGGTAGTGCTCACGAATGTAAGCAGAAACGGTTCCCTTGCCAACGGCGGTGGGGCCAGCTAGCACGGTTAGTTTAGGTGCGGCGGTCTGTTCAGCCATGGTTTCCCTTATCGGTCGAGAAGATTGATGAGTGCCTTACGCTGGTGGATACCAAGACCACGCAGACGGCGGGACGCAGCAATGTTCAGTTCGTTCAAAATGTTCTCGGTACGAACCTCGCCCACACCCGGCAGGGAGGTGAGCAGGTCGGTTACCTTCAGTCTAGCGACTGCTTCGTCAGTTTCGGCGCGCTTGAGAACTTCTGCAATAGTAATCTGCTTGTTCTTAACGGCGTCCTTGATTTCGGCGCGGGTAACACGGGCCTTCTTGGCCTTTTCGCGGGCGGCTGCGCGCTGTTCTTCGGTGAGGGGCTGAAGAGGCATAATCCTTGTCCTTCTGTGCGAGATGCCGTGTCAGGCAAAAGGGGTGGGGTGTGTTGGAATAAACATGCAACCAAGCAGCTTTGCTCATTCTTGGGGGGTGTTGCTTATCTATTTGCGAACCAACAATTACAAAATAGCATGTCAGAAACGGTTATGGAAGATAGTTACCCGTTGGTAACCTCTTTTAAAGAAAAATGGTGGGAATTTGAAACAAATTCCCACCATTGTTTGTTGGTAAAGACTCTACCGGGCGTTTACAAGCTCGTCACGAGCCTTTTCAGCGGCCTGACGCAGACCCTGAACCGATGGCCCGGCAGCCAGCACACCTCGGCTCGAGTTCACCAGAACCTGGTTCTCAATCCCGGCAAAAACGGTATAGAGGTCATGGGCAGTAGCCCCCTGGGCGCCAAAACCCGGCGCCAGAATGGGCCCGTTGAAGGTTGAGAGGTCAATCTCTAGCTTCTGCAGGGCATCAGCAACAGTGGCACCTACCACCAGACCGCAGGGGCCCATGGCCTCCCACTGGCGCTGGTCGTTCTCAGCCCGGGCCGCGGCGATGATCGATGCAGCGACAGAGGAAGTGCCGCCCACATGCTGCACGGTCTGCCCCTCGGGGTTCGAGGTCAGCGCCAGCACGAAGGTGCCCCGGTCATTGCGATCGGCCAGGTCAAGGGCCGGGCGCAGAGACTCAAACCCCAGGTAGGGGCTCAGGGTCACTGAATCGGTACCCAGCGGTGAGGTCTCCCCCAGCCAGGCGTCCGCATAGGCTGCCATGGTCGAGCCGATATCGCCGCGCTTGGCGTCGGCAACAACCAGAACACCGGCGTCCGCAGCATCCCGCTGCAACTGCTCGAGGGCAGCCAGGCCCGCCGAACCGTGGCGCTCAAAGAGCGCTACCTGGGGCTTGAGGGCTGTGGCTACCTGGCCACAAGCCTCAAGCACGGTCGAGGCAAAGGTGCTTAAGGACGCCACAGTGTCGGGCAACCCCCAGGCATCGAGCAGGGCGGGGTGGGGGTCAATACCCACGCAGAGGGAGCCCTTCTCCCCCATGGCCGCAGCCAGGCGATCACCAAAACCGCGCAACATTAGGCCTCCCGGGCTTTCAGGGCAGCCTCGATGGAGGCGCCGTGTTCCTGCAGACTCATCACATCCCAGCTGTATTCGCGTAGGGCGTTAATACCCTGAACCGTTGCACCGAATTCAGAGACGGTGGTCATCACGGGGCAGCCTACCGAGGTGGCCGCAGCGCGGATCTCGTAGCCATCGCCGCGGGCCTGACCGCCGGAGGGGGTGTTGAAAATCAGGTCGATGTCGCCATCGCGCACCATATCAACGATGGAGCGCTCCCCGCCCTTGGTTTCTGCAATCTTGGGAACGACCAGGGACTCCACCCCGTTGCGGCGCAGAACGTCTGCGGTGCCGCCGGTCGAGACAATCTCGAAGCCCAGCTGCTGCAGCATCTTCACGTAGATGATGGAGTTGCGCTTGTCGCGGTTAGCTACAGAGACGAAGACCTTACCCTCGGTCGGCAGCTTAGAACCTGCAGATGCTTCAGCCTTAGCGAAGGCTGTATCGAAGTGGCGGTCCAGACCCATGACCTCACCGGTTGAGCGCATTTCGGGGCCGAGCAGGGAATCAACCACGATGCCCTCGGGGGTGCGGAAGCGGCTGAAGGGCAGCACAGCTTCCTTGACCGCGATGGCGGTTTCGGCAGGCAGGGTGGCGCCGTCCATGGTAGCGGGCAGGTAGCCTTCGGCCTTGAGGTCGGCAATGGTCTTGCCAGTACCAATCAGAGCCGCTGCTTTAGCCATCTGCACACCGGTTGCCTTTGAAACAAAGGGGACGGTACGGGAAGCACGGGGGTTAGCTTCAATCACGTAGAGAATTTCAGACGCTACAGCGAACTGAATGTTAATCAGACCACGCACGCCCACGCCGGCGGCAATCTTGTAGGTTGCCTCCTTGACCTGCTCGATGACGTCCGGGCCCAGGGTGATGGGGGGCAGGGTGCAGGCGGAGTCGCCCGAGTGAATACCGGCCTCTTCGATGTGCTCCATGACGCCGCCCAGGTAAAGCTCTTCACCGTCAAAGAGGGCGTCGACGTCGATTTCGACGGCGTCCTCAAGGAACTTATCGATCAGAGCGGGCTGGGAGGGCGAAACCTCGGTAGCGTTCTCCAGGTAGCGGGCCAGCTGGGCTTCGGAGTAGACGATCTCCATGCCGCGTCCGCCCAGAACGTAGGAGGGGCGCACCAGCACGGGGTAGCCGATTTCGTCCGCAATTTTCTTGGCGTTTTCGAAGGTGTAGGCGGTGCCGTTCTTGGGGGAAATCAGGCCGGCTTCTTCCAGCACGCGGGAGAATTCGCCGCGGTCTTCAGCAAGGTCGATAGCCTCGGGTGAGGTGCCCAGAATCGGGATGCCAGCGGCCTTGAGTTCCTGGGCCAGCTTGAGCGGGGTCTGGCCACCGAGCTGCACGAAGACGCCCAGCAGGCCACCGGTACGACGCTCAGCTTCAACGATTTCGAGCACGTCTTCCAGGGTGAGGGGCTCGAAGTAGAGGCGGGTAGAGATGTCGTAGTCGGTTGATACGGTTTCGGGGTTGCAGTTGACCATGACAGTCTCGTAGCCGGCCTCGCGCAGCACCATGGAGGCGTGGACGCAGGAGTAGTCGAACTCGATACCCTGGCCGATACGGTTAGGTCCGGAGCCCAGAATCATGATTGAGGGCTTCTCGTGGTGGGCTACCTCGTCCTCCTGGTCGTAGGAAGAGTAGTGGTAGGGGGTGAAGGCCTCAAACTCGGCGGCGCAGGTATCAACGGTCTTGAAGACGGGGCGAATATTCAGGGCGTGGCGGATACCGCGCACCACTGCCTCGCTCATGCCGAGAATCTCACCGATCTGCGCGTCGGAGAAGCCGTGACGCTTGGCCAGGCGCAGGGTGGGCTCATCCAGGGTCTTAGAGGCGGCGATTTCTCCGGCAACCTCGTTGAGGAGCACCAGCTGGTCGAGGAACCAGGGGTCAATGGCGGTTGCCTCGTACATCTGCTCGACGGTAGCACCAGCCAGCAGGGCCCGCTGGACCTGGAAGATACGGTCGGTGGTAGCGGTCTTGCTCTGCTCAATCAGGGTGGCCAGCTCGTCCGCACCGAGTTCAGGGTTATCGAAGCGGAAGGTTGAGCCCTTCTGCTCCATGGAGCGCATGGCCTTCTGCAGGGCTTCGGTGAAATTGCGGCCGAGGGCCATAGCCTCACCGACCGACTTCATGGTGGTGGTCAGGGTGGGGTCTGCTGCCGGGAACTTCTCGAAGGCAAAGCGGGGAACCTTGACCACGACGTAGTCGAGGGTGGGCTCGAAGGAGGCCGGGGTCTTCTGGGTGATGTCGTTGGGGATCTCGTCTAGGGTGTAGCCCAGGGAGAGCTTGGTGGCGATCTTGGCAATCGGGAAGCCGGTTGCCTTAGACGCCAGGGCGGACGAGCGGGACACGCGGGGGTTCATCTCGATGACGATCACACGGCCGGTTGCCGGGTCGATGGCGAACTGGATATTGCAGCCGCCGGTGTCAACGCCGACCTCGCGAATCACGTTGATGGCGATGTCGCGAAGCTTCTGGTACTCGCGGTCAGTGAGGGTGAGGGCGGGTGCTACGGTGATGGAGTCACCGGTGTGCACGCCCACGGGATCGAAGTTTTCGATGGAGCAGACGACAACCACGTTATCGTTCTTATCTCGCATCATTTCCAGCTCGTATTCCTTCCAGCCCAGGATGGACTCTTCGAGCAGGACTTCGCTGGTGGGGCTGTACTGGATACCGGCACCGGCGATACGATGCAGGTCTTCTTCGTTGTAGGCCATACCCGAGCCCAGGCCTCCCATGGTGAAGGAGGGGCGCACTACCATCGGGTAGCCCAGTTCCTTGGCAGCTTCGAGGGCTTCTTCCATGGTGTGCACGATGACAGAGCGGGCAGATTCGCCACCGGCGCGCTCAACGACGCCCTTGAAGGCCTCGCGGTCTTCGCCCAGGTTGATGGCTTCGATGTTGGCGCCGATGAGCTCTACGCCGTACTTTTCGAGAATGCCCTGCTCATCGAGGGAGATAGCCGCGTTGAGGGCGGTCTGGCCACCGAGGGTGGGCAGAATGGCGTCGGGCTTTTCCTTGGCAATAATCTTTTCGATGACCTCGGGGGTAATCGGTTCGATGTAGGTGGCGTCGGCGAACTCGGGGTCGGTCATGATGGTGGCGGGGTTGGAGTTGACCAGAATGACGCGCACGCCTTCTTCTTTGAGAACGCGCAGGGCCTGGGTGCCCGAGTAGTCGAATTCGGCGGCCTGACCAATGACGATCGGGCCAGAACCGATGACGAGGATTGAGTTGAGATCGTTACGCTTCGGCATGGTTCGGTGTCCTTAGTTCTTCTTCTCGAGCATGAGATCGATGAAACGGTCAAAGAGGTAGGCAGCGTCGTGGGGGCCTGCGGCTGCTTCGGGGTGGTACTGCACCGAGAAGGCGGGAATATCGAGGCAGCGGAGGCCTTCAACCACCTGGTCGTTGAGACCCACGTGGGAGACTTCGACGCGGCCGAACTCTTCGTTGGGGGCAGTAACGGCGCCGTCCAGCGGGGCGTCTACGGCGAAGCCGTGGTTCTGGGCGGTGATTTCTACCTTGCCGGTGGTGCGGTCCATGACGGGCTGGTTGATGCCGCGGTGGCCGAAGGGAAGCTTGTAGGTACCGAAGCCCAGGGCACGGCCTAGCAGCTGGTTGCCGAAGCAGATACCGAAGAAGGGGGTGCCGGTACGCAGGACGGACTGCAGGAGCTGAACCTGGTCGTCCGCGGTTGCGGGGTCACCGGGGCCGTTGGAGAAGAAGACACCGTCGGGGTTCAGGGCGGTGATGTCTTCGAGGGTGGCGGTGGCGGGCAGCACATGCACGCGGACGCCGCGCTCGGCAAAGCGCTTCGGGGTCATGGCCTTGATACCCAGGTCGAGGGCAACCAGGGTGGCCTTGACATCGCCGTCCCAGCCCTGGTCAGCGGGCTCTACGATGTAGGCCTCTTCAATAGAAACGGAGTCCGCCAGTTTCTGGCCCTTCATTTCGGCTGCTGCCTGTACCTGGGCAACCAGGTCTGCCAGGGGAAGCTCGGCGTCTGCACCGGTGAAGATACCGGCGCGCATGGAACCGGCGCTGCGCAGGTGGCGGGTCAGGGCGCGGGTGTCGATGCCCTGGATGCCGACGATCCCCTGCTCTACCAGTTCCTCGTCGAGGGAACGCTCTGAGCGCCAGTTGGAGGGGCGGCGGGCGGCGTCGCGCACGGCGTAGCCTGCTACCCAGATTTTGCGGGATTCGGCGTCCTCGGTGTTGACGCCGGTGTTGCCGATATGGGGTGCGGTCTGAACCACGATCTGCCCCGCGTAGGAGGGGTCGGTCAGGGTTTCCTGGTAGCCGGTCATGCCGGTTGAGAAGACTGCTTCGCCAAGGGTCTTGCCGGGGGCGCCGTAGCTTTCGCCGCGGTAGAAGGTACCGTCTTCAAGGACGAGTATTGCTGCACGTAGGGTGGGTGCTGGGTGGGACATTCACACACTTCCTGTTGGTTGGTGTAGTCACCTGCAATCAGCAGGTGGAAACTTAGGGTCGGGCCAGGGTGTCGTGGCCGACGGTTGCCTGGGGCGCGATAGTCGCAACGGCATCGAGGATTGATTTTTTGTCAGCCGCATAGCGGGTGCGGAAGCCGGTATCGACGGGGTTGCCGTTGAGTGACCAGGAGAGGACGGCCAGGCCATCCTTCTCGACGAATTTACCGTTCATACCGGCTTCGGTGCGCACACCGATAATGTCGCTGGCGGGAATCCAGATATCTTGGGAGCCGTTGCGCATGATGATGACAGCGTCCTCGTAGACGAAGAAGACACCGGTTGATTTCACACCCAGGGTGTTGGTGGCGATACGGTCGAGCCAGTCCCCCATGACGGTAGTGGCAACGTAGGTGCCGGGTACCGCGAGCAGGGATTCAGCGTCGTCGTAGCGCTCAGGCACATCGAGCAGGGTGCCGGTGTGAACCTGACGCTGCTTCCTACTCTTCCAGCCCTTCCACATTGCCCAGAAGATGAGGGCGGCAACAAGGGCCAGAATCAGGGTGGGAATTAGCTTGTCAGACACGGGCACTCTCCTAGCGAGTTACTTAGCGGACGGGGTGTTCAGCGCACCGTCGAGAACGGTGGGGTGACCGCCGAAGAAGGTGGCTACGACCGAGCCGGGCACTTCCAAGCCCCGGTAGGGGTTGTTCTTGCCCTTGGTGGCCTGGGCAGCGGGGTCGATGACACGGGTTGCGGCAGGGTCGACTAACACCAGGTGGGCTGGCTCTCCCGCTTCGAGCGGACGTCCCTGGTCGGCTGCGAGGCCGATTTCGGCGGGCTTGGTGCTCATGATGCGGGCAACGTCGGCCCAGGTGATGTAGCCGGTATCAACCAGGGTCTTCTGGATGATAGACAGTGCCTGTTCAAGGCCGGTCATACCGTTGGCGGCGCAGGCCCACTCGCAATCCTTGGATTCAGCGGGGTGGGGTGCGTGGTCGGTGCCGATGATGTCGATGATGCCGTCGGCAACTGCCTGACGCAGGGCCAGCACGTCCTCTTCGGTGCGCAGGGGCGGGTTGACCTTGTAGACGGGGTCGTAGGTGCGCACCAGCTCATCGGTCAGCAGCAGGTGGTGGGGGGTGACTTCGGCGGTTACCTTGATGCCGCGTTCCTTGGCCCAGCGCACGATTTCGACGGAACCCTTGGTTGACAGGTGGCAGATATGCAGGCGGGAACCAACGTGTTCAGCCAGCAGCACGTCGCGGGCAATAATGGATTCTTCAGCAACAGCAGGCCAGCCAGCCAGACCCAGTTCTGCTGACACCTTGCCCTCGTTCATCTGGGCGCCTTCGGTCAGGCGGGGTTCCTGGGCGTGCTGGGCGATGACGCCGTTGAAAGTCTTGACGTATTCCAGGGCTCGACGCATCAGGGCCGGGTCCCAGACGCACATGCCGTCGTCTGAGAAGACGCGCACCTGGGCGCGGGATTCAGCCATCGCACCAATATCTGAGAGGCGCTCCCCTGCCAGGCCCACGGTAACAGCACCGATGGGCTGAACCTTAACCCAGTCGGAGTTCTTACCCAGCTCGTAGACCTGCTCCACCACGCCGGCAGTATCGGCAACGGGGTTGGAGTTAGCCATGGCGAAGACGGCAGTGTAGCCACCCAGGGCTGCCGCACGGGTGCCGGTCTCTACGGTTTCGGCGTCTTCCTGGCCGGGTTCACGCAGGTGGGTGTGTAGGTCGACCAGGCCGGGCAGAGCGATAAGCCCCTGGGCCTCAACAACCTGGGCGGAAGCGTCCTCAAGGTTCTCGCCAATTTCAGCGATGAGGCCGTCTTTGATCAGAATATCGGCGGTCTTCTCACCTAGCAGCGAGGCGCCCTTGATGAGGTAAACAGATTCAGTCATTGTTTCTCTTTCGTCCAGGGCTTAGGAGCCGGGGTAGAAGTCGTTGGCGGAGCCACCGGTCATGAGCAGGTAGAGCACCGCCATGCGTACCGACACGCCGTTAGTCACCTGGCGCAGGACCCAGGAGCGGGGTGAGTCTGCTGCTTCGGCGCAGATTTCGAGGCCGCGGTTCATGGGGCCGGGGTGCAGGATGGCGGTTTCGTGGGCGGACGCGTCGAGGCGGGCAAAGCGCTCGGGAGTCAGCCCCCACAGGCGGGAGTATTCCTCGGATGAGGGGAAGAAGGCCGCGTTCATGCGTTCTTTCTGGATACGCAGCATCATTACCGCGTCAACTCCCGACTCGATGGCGTCGTCGAGGTTGTAGTAAATCTCTGCCGGCCAGTTTTCGATATCTACCGGGAGCAGGGTGGGCGGGGCAACGAACTTGACGGTTGCTCCCAGGGTGTGGAGCAACCAGAGGTTGGAGCGGGCCACGCGGGAGTGCAGGATATCGCCCACAATCGCTACTCGCAGACCCTCTAGGGTGAGACCGCGGGTTATGGTGATGCCCTCAACCTGGGCCTTGAACTGGCGCAGGGTCATGGCGTCCAGTAGGGCCTGGGTGGGATGGGCGTGGGTGCCGTCACCGGCGTTGAGCACGGGTACGTCAATCCAGCCGGCTTCAGCTAGACGCTGGGGGGCACCCGATGCGCTGTGACGAATTACCACGGCGTCGGCGTTGATAGCTGCCAGGGTCTGAGCGGTGTCTTTGAGTGACTCCCCCTTAGAGACAGATGAGCCCTTGGCTGAGAAGTTGATGATGTCGGCCGACAGGCGCTTTTCGGCGGCTTCGAAGGACAGGCGGGTGCGGGTCGAGTCTTCAAAGAAGAGGTTGACCACGGTGCGCCCCTGGAGCACGGGGAGTTTCTTAACCTCGCGCTGGCCGACCTCGCCCATGTAGTCGGCAGTATCGAGAATGTTGAGGGCGTCGTCAAGGGAGAGATCCTTGGTATCGAGCAGGTGACGCACGGCTACTCCCCTCCTTCCTGGGCTGAGGTGGTGGAGTGGGCGGGCTGGGAGATGATTACCTTGTCGTCTTCACCGTCGATGGACAAGAGCAGTACCTTAACCGATTCATGGGTGCTTGTGGGCAGGTTCTTTCCCACGTGATCTGCGCGGATAGGGAGTTGGCGGTGGCCGCGGTCAACCAGCACAGCTAGGCGGACGGTTTCGGGGCGGCCGTAGTCCTTGAGAGCGTCGAGAGCGGCGCGGATAGTGCGCCCAGAGAAAAGTACATCGTCAACGAGGACGACGGTGCGACCCTCTATCCCTGATGCGGGCAGGCGGGTGGGCTCAGGCGTCCGCCCCGGCTTGGAGAGCAGGTCGTCGCGGTACATGGTGATGTCGAGCTGCCCCAGGGAAAAGGCCGGGTCGAAGTCTGCATCGGTCTGGGCAATTTTTTCCGCCAGACGCTGGGCCAGGGGGAAGCCCCGGCGTGGAATACCCAGAAGAACCAGGTTCTGGCTCCCCTTATTGGCTTCTAGAATTTCGTGGGCAATACGAGTAAGGGCTCGTTCGATGTCGGCTGACTCCAGGATCACCCGGTGGGCTCCTGTAGATAGGTCGGTAGATATACCGGTGCTATCGGTCATGTGCCGGCCTCCTTCCCCGCCTCACAGGACGGACTTAAAGGTTGCTGTCACACCTCAATGTATCACGTCAACCCTCACCTCGGCTGAATTTGAGATACATTTCAGTAGGTACCATTTAAATCAGAAAAACCCACCTCGTTGGTGGGTTTTTCTGATTTAAATGGTACCTATAGGCCTAGGCCAGCAGGGTGGGCTTCACCTGGCGCAGGCGGTCGAGCAGGCCATTCACAAACTTGGGTGAATCGTCGGTCGACAGCAGGCGAACCAGGCCGGTAGCCTCTGAGATAGCTACGGCATCGGGAATCTCATCGTTGAAGAGGAGCTCCCAAGCGCCGAGTCGCAGAGCCACACGGTCTACGCTGGGCATGCGGTCCATAGTCCAGTCCTGGGCGTAGGTTTCGATGTACTCGCGGATCTCTTCGTCGTGGTCGCGTACGCCACGAACAATCTGCTCGGAGTAGAGCGAAATCTGCGCTGAGGTGTAGGTGCGGCGGCGAATCAGGACGTCAATGACGTCATCGCCGCGCTGATCGGCCTCAAACAGGACTTCAAGGGCGCGAAGTCTAGCTTTGGTTCTTGAATTCACGGTATTTAGTCGTTGACGCGGCCGAGGTAGTCGCCGGTGCGGGTGTCGACCTTGACCTTGGTGCCGGTTTCGAGGAAGAGGGGAACCTGAATTTCGGCGCCGGTCTCGACGGTTGCGGGCTTGGTGCCGCCGGTAGAGCGGTCACCCTGCAGGCCGGGCTCGGTGTAGGTGATTTCGAGGACGACTGAGGCAGGGAGCTCGACGTAGAGGGGGGAACCTTCGTGCATGGCGATGGTTGCGGTCTGGTTTTCGAGCATGTACTTGGCGGCGTCGCCAACGGTGACCTCTGATACGTTAATCTGGTCGTAGGTCTTCAGGTCCATGAAGACGTAGTCGGTGCCGTCCTGGTAGAGGTACTGATAGTCGGAGCGGTCGACGGTTGCAATCTCGACCTTGGCGCCGGCGTTGAAGGTCTTATCAACTACCTTGCCTGAGGTGACGTTGCGCAGCTTGGTGCGGACGAAAGCGCCGCCCTTGCCGGGCTTGACGTGCTGGAATTCGATAACGGACCAGAGGTTGCCGTCAATCTTGAGAACGACACCGTTCTTGATATCTGCGGTAGTAGCCAACAGACTCTCCTCTAAACTGAAATTTTCAATAAGCGTTGCGGGGTAAACCGTAGACCAGTCTACCGTGTGCTTTGCGGGTTTGAGGAGTTTCTTGGTGAGACTCACACGAGATATTAGGGACCAGATTACTCTCAGTGGTATGTCAAGGCGTGAAGTACTTTGGGAGTAATCTGGTCCCTACTGATTAGGCGGCAATTTCCTGGTAGGTCATAAACAGGATCGAATCGTCGGGTACCTCGTAAATACGGGGCTTGCCCAGGCTCTCCAGCACCACGAAGCGCAGCATGTTGCCGCGGGCCTTCTTGTCGCGGCGCATGGTTTCGAGCAGTTTGGGCCAGCGGTCTGCCGGGTAGGTGGTGGGCAGGTCGAGGGCGGTACAGATAGCGCGGGTTCGCTCAACTGTGGCCTCATCAAGGTAGCCAGCGGCGAGGGACAGTTCTGCGGCGAAAACCATGCCTACAGCTACGGCAGCCCCGTGGCGCCACTGGTAGCGTTCTGCGTGCTCGATGGCGTGGCCCAGGGTATGACCGTAGTTCAGGAATTCGCGGCGGCCCGACTCCTTCAGGTCTTCAGACACCACTTCAGCCTTAACCCGAATGGAGCGCTCGATGAGCTCTCGTACTACCTCAGACTGGGAGTCCCGAATCTTACCGGGGTTCGCTTCAACCAGGTCGAGAATCACCGGGTCTGCGATGAAGCCGCACTTAATGACTTCGGCCATACCGGTGAGCAGCTCGTGCTGCGGTAGGGTACGCAGCACACCCAGTTCGCAGAGGACGGCTGTGGGCGGGTGGAAGGCCCCCACTAGGTTCTTGCCCTCTGCGGTGTTGATGCCGGTCTTGCCGCCGACTGCGGCGTCCACCATGCCCAGCAGGGTGGTGGGGATGTGGATGACGCGGACGCCGCGTAGCCAGGTAGCTGCCACAAAGCCGGCAAGGTCGGTGACGGCACCGCCACCTACGGAAATAATCGCGTCGGTGCGGGTGAAGTCATTTTGGCCCAGTACCTGCCAACAGAAGGCCGCGACCTGAATGTGCTTGCCTTCTTCGGCGTCCGGAATTTCAGCCGAGTAGGCCTCAAAACCTGCTGTGCGCATCTGCTCCATCACCAGCTCACCGGTGGAGCGCAGGGCGCGGGGGTGGATGACGAGGATGCGCTGGGTTCGGTTGCCCAGGATCTCGGGGATAGCACCGAGCAGGTTGTGGCCTACGTAAACGTCGTAGTTTTCTGAAGGCTGGGTGCCGGTGACGGGTATGACGGTGGTGGGCTGGTCGCTCACGCTTGAGCCTTTCGGTTCTTGATGATGAAGTTCTGAATTTCGGCTGCCATGTCAGCTATTCCCCGGCCTCCGCAGGCATCCAGGGTGTAGCTGGCGAGCTCTTCGTAACGGTCCCGCCGGGCCTCAAATATTTCGGTCCATTTTTGTACCGGGTTGGGCTGGAGCAGGGGCCGGGTTTTGCTGTTCTGGATGCGGGGAGCTACGGTTTCAGCATCAACCTTGATGTAGATAACTGTCTCGTCTTTGAGCACCCGTGCCACCTCGGGGGTCATGGGGGCTCCCCCGCCCAGGGAGAAGATGGTGTTACGCCGGGCAGGTGAGGTCAGCACCTCCCGGATAACATCGGCCTCGATACGGCGGAACTCAGCTTCACCATAGTCGGCAAAGATTTGTGACACCTCACCGTATTTTTCGACGATGAGGTGGTCAGAGTCGAGGAACTCGTAGCCGTAGAAGCGCGCGAGGTGCGTGCCTATATAGGACTTACCCGCCGCCATGGGGCCGATGATCACGACCGGGCGGGATTTTTCGATATAGGTTTCTTGCACCTCGCGCACCTGGTTGGGTGCGAGCACCTCGGTCATGTCGATCGCGTGGTCACGTGATCGGGGGGTCATGGTTAGGCGTCCCACCCTGCTACGTTGGATTCCCAGGCCAGGGATTCGGGGATGGCTGCCAGGTAGGAGTCCATGTTGCGGCGGGTTTCGGTGATGGAGTCGCCGCCGAACTTTTCGAGGGCTGCTTCTGCCAGCACTAGGGCGACCATGGCTTCTGCGACGACGCCGGCTGCGGGCACGGCACAGACGTCTGAGCGCTGGTGGTGGGCGCGGGCAACTTCACCTGTGGAGGTGTCGATGGTGGCCAAGGCCTTGGGCACGGTGGCAATGGGTTTCATGGCAGCGCGTACACGCAGCAGATCACCGATAGTCATACCGCCTTCAATACCGCCTGCGCGGTTTGAGACGCGCTGGACGCCGTGCTCACCGGGTACGATTTCGTCGTGGGCGCGGGTGCCGGGGCGCTTGGCGGTTTCAAAGCCGTCGCCTACTTCTACACCCTTGATAGCCTGAATACCCATGAGGGCAGCGGCCAGGCGGGCATCGAGGCGGCGGTCCCAGTGCACGTAGGAGCCGAGTCCCGGGGGGAGGCCGTAGGCCAGAACTTCTACTACACCGCCTAAGGTTTCGCCGTCCTTGTGGGCCTTATCGACGGTGGCGACCATTGCTTCGGAGGTTGCAGCGTCGAAGCAGCGCAGGGGGTCGGCGTCGAGGGCAGCAACATCGCGAGGGGTAGGACACGGGGCGTCGGCGGGGGCTGCTACCTCAGCGATAGCGGTGGTGTGGCTGACCAGTTCTACGCCAAGAGCCTTAAGAATCTGGGCTGCAACGACTCCCAGGGCTACGCGGGTTGCGGTTTCTCGGGCGCTGGCACGTTCGAGGACGGGGCGGGATTCGTCGAAGCCGTACTTCTGCATACCGGCGAAGTCTGCGTGGCCGGGGCGGGGTCGGGTAAGGGCTGCGTTGCGGGCGCGCCCCTCAATCAGGGCGGGGTCAACGGGGTCTGATGACATGACATCAACCCACTTGGGCCATTCGGTGTTGGCAATTTCGATAGCCACGGGCCCACCCTGGGTTTTACCGTGGCGCACCCCGCCCAGGATGCGCACGCGGTCCTCTTCGAACTTCATGCGGGCACCACGGCCGTAGCCGAGGCGGCGGCGGGCTAGAGCATCGCGCACCATCTCGCTGGTGAGTTCGACACCTGCCGGTACGCCTTCAATAATTCCTACCAGGGCTTCGCCGTGGGATTCACCGGCTGTGAGCCAACGTAGCATCTCTAACCTTCTTTACGTTTGCCTGTGGGTCTTGTGTTCTAAGATTTCCAAAAATAGCGGTCGATGGCAAACCACCGCTCCACGATTCGGTACGCCATATCTCAAGGGGTGAGGCCCACCAGCTGGCTGACCGACTCAGGTTCAAAGCTCGTGATAGGAAGACCGACCGCCTGCCGCATAGCAGCTAGCACCTCTTCTTGCCGGGGTAAGGGCAGGGACCTTGAATGGCCGGTAAAGAGCTTAACCTGGTCTACTGCCTGGTACATCAGCATCTCAAGGCCGCTGGTCACGGACCCTCCACGGGCCTCCCACTCCCCCGCTAGAACCGAGGGCCAGGGGTCATAGGAGACATCCAACAGGTAGCCGGCAGATTCACCCTGTTCAGCGGTAGCCAGCAGCCCGTCGGCTGCTCCCGCAGGCAGGGTACAGATGGTCACATCAAATTCCGCGTAGCTTTTTGCGAATCTGTCAATTGGCAGGAAGTCAAGGTGCAGACCCAGGCGGGTGGCAGCGTCCGCAACCCCCTGAGCACGGCTAGCGTCGCGCACAAAGACGCGGACGCCGTCCGCCCCCATAGCGCGCAAGGCGGCAAGGGCGGCGGTGGCGGTACCGCCGCCACCAATAATCGCAGCCCGCGCGGGCTTGCCGACGAAGCCGGCCTGGCGCAGGGCATTGATGATACCCGACACGTCGGTGTTATCGCCCCAGGAGGTCAACAGACCATCAGCATCGTGCCGCCAGTAGACGGTGTTAACAACGCCCACTGCTTGGGCAAAGGGGGTCAGGTGATCCAGGTGCTCTCTGACCGCTGATTTCAGCGGCATGGTGACAGAAAAGCCGCGGGTACCCTGCTTGGGGGTGTAGCGGGCAAAGACGTCGGCTAGCTGGTCCTCGCGGGTGTCCAGCCGCTCGTAGTCCATCTCGATGCCAAGAGCCAGGTAGGCGCCCCGGTGGAGTAGGGGTGACTTGCTGTGCTTAATGGGGTGCCCCAAGACAAAAGCCTTGGGGCACTCGGTAACCTGCTGACTCATTAGGAGCAAACACCCTCGTGAGCTTCACAGAACTCGTTGTAGACTTCCACGTTCTTCAGGTGCTCCTCGTAGGTTTTGGCGAAGAGAGTTTCACCGGTGAAAAGATCAACGGTGACCCAGAAGTAGTAGTCGTTCTTCTCGGGGTTCGCCGCAGCCTTAATGGCAGCCAGGCCCGGTGAACCGATAGGGCCTACGGGCAGGCCCTGGTAGTAGAAGGTGTTGTACTTGTTGCTGGCGTCCTGCTTCTGCTCGTTAGAGATGTGGTAGCTCTGAATACCCAGGCCGTAAGCAACGGTTGCATCGGACTGCAGGAAGCCGCTGGTCTCACCATCGGGGTTGTTCAGCCGGTTCTCAATAGCACCGGCAATCGGGTAGTAGTCAGCTTCGCGACCCTCAAACTCAAGAATTGAGCCGACGGTGATGACGTGGAAGATCTGGTCATCGCCAGATACCCCAGCCTCTTCCAGAGCCTCGAAGGTGTTATCTACCATCATCTGCAGAATCTCTTCAGCACCGGCGTCCTTGGGGAAGCGGTATTCGCCGGGGAAGAGGAAGCCCTCGATGGTGGGGAACTTAGACGGAATGCCAAAGCGGGTGGGGTCGGTGGACAGGGCTTTGAATTCCTGGGCGCTGATACCTGTACCGGTGGCCAGAGCTTCGAAGGTCTTGTCCATACGCCAGGTACGGGCAACAGCCACATAGTTGGTGTTAGCCTCGTCAAAACGCAGGAGCTCGCTGAGGGCAGATGAACTGCTCATTTCTTCCTGCATCTTATACTCACCGGGCTGGAAGTACTGGCCCTGGCCGTTATTGGAGTATTCCTCCAAGAAACGGTCGGCGTTTGCAATAATGCCCTGCTCTTCCAGGGAGTTAGCGATGCTAATAGCCGATGCGCCTTCGGGAATAGTGAAGGTGACTTCGGTGCCGTTGCCCTCGCCCGCGTAATCCTTACGTTCGAACCAGCCGTATCGGGGGGCCAGAATCGATACGATCAGCACCAGGGCTACCGCAAACACAAGGCCTGCAGAAATCACAAAGTTGCGGGAGCGACGGCGGGTGCGGTCACGGTCTGCTGCGGTGTATTCCTCTTCGTCGACGGCGGTGAAGAACCCACCGTTAGCTCCGTCTTCGGTTGAGCCCAGCAGGCCGTCAAGATCGGTCTGCTGGTTCTTGGTGCGGCGGCGCGGCGGGCGGCTAGAACTCGAGTTCTCAGACATTCGGGTTCTCCGTTTCGTCGTTGGAGGTGCTGGAATCAAGCTCATCGTGAGGGATCGTGAGCTCAACGCGGTAACCGGCCAGATGCTGGCCAGCCTTGAGGGTGTCGACAGCATGCTGCAAGATGTTGACGGCAGCAACCTGGTCGACCATGGTTTTGAATTCTCTGCTCGATACTCCGGCCTCGTGAAGCGAGCGGTGGGCGCTCACCGTGGTGAGTCGCTCGTCGACCAGCCACACGGGTACGGAGGCATCGTCAGCAGCAAGTTCCTGCACCAGGGCCTCGGCATACTCGCGGGCCATGAGGGTCGAGGGGCTCTCTCCCCCGCGCATGGTCTTGGGTAGCCCCACGAAGACTTCGGTGACTTCGTTAACCTCGATGAGCTTGCGAAGTACCCGCCGGTCTGAGTTCTTTTTCAGGTCGCGGCGGAGGGTCTTGAGGGGCGTTGCGAGTATGCCGTCGGGGTCGCACAGGGCAAGGCCGACGCGGGCGTTACCCACGTCGACTCCCATGCGGCGGCCTCTGGTGAAGGTCACTGGGTTAGGCCCCCAGCTCTGAAATCGTGGATCGGATAGCGGTGAAGGCTTCGTCAATCTTGGTGGCGTCCTGACCGCCGCCCTGGGCGACGTCGTCCTTACCACCGCCACCGCCACCGAGCACACCGGCAGCGACGCGGACGAGGGCACCTGCCTTAACACCGGCGTCACGGGCGGCCTGGTTGGTGGCAACCAGAATAACCGGGCGGCCGTTGTTAACACCGGCAACAGCTACGGTGGCAGCGTCCTCACCCAGGCGTGAGCGCAGGTCAAGGGCAAGTTCGCGCACGGCGTTGGCGTCCAGTTCCCCTGCATTGTGCAGGAGGGTGCGGACGGAGCCCACCATCTGGGCGGTTTCGGTCAGCTTACCGGCCTCGGCCTGCAGCTTTTCCTTGCGCAGCTTAGCCAGTTCCTTCTCAGCTTCCTTGAGCTTGGCCAGGGTCTGGTTAATCTTTTCGGGCAGTTCGGTGGAGGACTGCACCTTCATCAGACCAGTCAGCTGGTTGACCAGGGTACGCTCGGCAGCCAGGTGGTTGAAGGAGTCCAGGCCGACCAGGGCTTCAACGCGGCGGTTGCCCGAGCCGACGGACTGCTCAGTCAGCAGGGTCAGAGAACCAATCTGAGCGGTTGAACCAACGTGGGTACCGCCGCAGAGTTCGCGGGAGAAGTCGCCGCCCATTTCGACCACGCGCACAGTATCGCCGTACTTTTCGCCGAAGAGGCTCATGGCGCCGAGCTTCTTGGCCTCGTCCAGCGGCATTTCGCGGGTAATGGTCTGGAAGTTGTCGCGGATAGCGGTGTTAGCTACCTCTTCAACTTCCTGCTTGGCAGCGTCGGAGAGACCCTCGCTCCAGGCGAAGTCGAAGCGCAGGTAGCCTTCCTTGTTGAAGGAACCTCGCTGGGTTGCTTCGTTGCCGAGTACCTGGTGCAGGGCTGCGTGGATGATGTGGGTGCCGGAGTGGGCCTTTTCGCCGTCCTGACGGCGCTGAACATCCACCTGGGCAATAACGGGAGTGCCGGATACAACCTCTCCCTCGCGCACAACTGCGCGGTGAACTGAAAGACCCTTGACGGGCTGCTGGACGTCTGAAACGTCAATGGTGAAGCCGTTACCGGTGATGATGCCGGTGTCAGCGGCTTGGCCGCCAGCCTCAGCGTAGAAGGGGGTTTCGTCAAGTACGATTTCAACCTTCTGACCTGCGGACGCCGCGGGTACAGAAACACCGTCGACCAGGATGGCGCGCAGGGTGGTTTCGGTGCGTAGCTCGTCGTAACCGGTGAAGATGGAGCCGCGTTCGTCGGCCAGTTCGCGGAAGACGGAGAGGTCGGCCATGCCGCCCTTCTTGGCCTTAGCGTCGGCCTGGGCGCGGTGGCGCTGTTCTTCCATGAGGGCACGGAACTGGGCTTCGTCGACCTTCACGCCGGCTTCTTCGGCCATTTCGAGGGTCAGGTCGATGGGGAAACCGTAAGTGTCGTGCAGGGCGAAGGCGTCTGCACCTGAGACTTCGCCCTTACCGGCGGCCTTAGCTGAAGCAACGGCCTCTTCCAGGCGGGTGGTGCCTGACTCGATGGTCTTGAGGAAGGCCTTCTCTTCGGCGTAGGCGATGCGGGAGATGCGCTCGAAGTCTTCGGCTACATAGGGGTAGGCGCCGGCCATGGCGTCCTTAGAAGCCGGGAAAAGGACGGGCAGGCAGGGCTCGGTGACGCCCAGTAGGCGCATGGCGCGGATAGCGCGGCGCATGAGGCGGCGCAGGATATAGCCGCGGCCCTCGTTGGAGGGGGTTACACCGTCGGCAATGAGCATGAGGGAGGAGCGGATGTGGTCGGCAACTACGCGCATGCGCACGTCGTCCTCGTAGCCTTCGTCGTTAACGTTTTCGGAGCCGTGGTACTTCTTACCGGAGAGCTTGGCTGCGGCATCGAGGACGGGGCGTACCTGGTCGGTTTCGTAGAAGTTCTCTACACCCTGTAGCAGCATGGCCAGGCGCTCTACGCCCAGACCGGTGTCGATGTTCTTCTTGGGCAGATCACCCAGAATCTCGAAGCTGTCCTTTCCAGTACCTTCACCGCGCTGGTACTGCATGAAGACCAGGTTCCAGATTTCGATGTAGCGGTCGTCGTCGGCTGCGGGGCCGCCTTCCTTACCGTATTCGGGGCCACGGTCGTAGAAGATTTCTGAGTCGGGGCCTGCGGGGCCGGGCTGGCCGGTGGACCAGTAGTTCTCGGCCATGCCCATCTTCTGGATGCGCTCGGCGGGGAACTTCACGTCGTTGACCCAGATGTTATAGGCTTCGTCGTCGCCCTCGTAGACGGTAACCCAGAGACGTTCGGGGTCGAGACCGTAGCCGCCCTCTTCAATGGATGAGGTCAGCAGCTCGTAGGCCCAGGGAATGACTTCCTTCTTGAAGTAGTCGCCGAAGGAGAAGTTACCGGCCATCTGGAAGAAGGTGCCGTGGCGGGCGGTCTTGCCAACCTCGTCGATATCCAGGGTGCGGATGCACTTCTGTACGCTCACTGCGCGAGAGAACTTGGGGGTCTCACGGCCCAGGAAGTAAGGGATGAAGGGGACCATACCCGCGATGGTGAACATGGCGCCGGGCTCGTGTGATACGAGTGAAGCTGAGGGTACTACGGTGTGCCCGCGCTTTTCGAAGAATTCGATCCAGCGCTTTGAGATTTCCTGTGAGAGCATCGAGGCTTTCTTCCTTCGGTTGATAGTAAATCTTGGGGTGGTTCGCTTATGCGAAGAAGTCTTTGCCGAGTTCGGCATCGCGCTCTAGGCGGTGCCTGATGTCGGCTTCTCGTTCTGCCAGACTTCCGGCCGGGGGCAGGGCAACAGATTCGATGAGCTGGTCGTCCGCTAGTTGCTGGGGCTCGCTCCCCCGCTGCCAGGTGTCGAGGGAGCCTGGGCGGGCGTCCTTGGTCTGAGCGTCGAAGCGATCTTTAAGTTCTGCTTCTTTTTCCTCCATGCCCGCTTTGACGGTCGCGGCGAAGCTCATCGCCTTGAGTGCTGCACCCTTGAAGGGGGCGCCGTATTTTGAGTCAAAGAATTGAGCCATGGTGCTACCTTCTGCTGTGAAGCGCTGCAGGGGGTGATCCGCTGAGACTTCAATGTCGGTGGACGCCGGTGCTGAGGTACGGTTGCGCGTGGCCAGGTAGCCTGCGGCGGCTCCGCCCGCTATGAGGAGTATGTTTTTAAGGAGTCCCATTTAGTGGCCTTCGGGTGAGGTTCCGGGGCGCTCCTGCCCTGCGGTGGTTGAGGCTGCCGGGCGTGAACCGGTCGCAGCTGCGCCGTCCCCCTTGACTGCCTTGCGGATGCCGTGGGAGAAAGCTGCAACCTTGATGAGGGGCTGACCTACGGTCGAGGTGACCAGTGATGAGAGAGCAGAAACGTTTGCTGAGGCATCAGAAACGTTGCTGGTGATGTTGTCGACCTTCTCAATCTGGGCGTTGGTGCTGGCCACAGTTTTAGTGACTTCACCGATGAGCGGTGTGGTCTCGTTGTTGAGAGACCGGATGGTTGCGGTGAGTTCGTCGAAGACCTGACCGAGTTTGATGATGGGCAGGGCTAGCAGGGCTACGAGAATCGCGAATACGCCTGCGGCTATAAGGCCCGCGATATCTGCTCCGCTCATGGCTTTCCTGCTTTCTGCCGAGTCACCCGGCTTTTAAAGGACACGATTTGATAACAATCTTACTTTACACGGCATTAAGGAGCCAGCCCGCTCCCCTGGCCCGTGAGGGCGCAGGTGGGCGGGCTGGTGTGAGCTTGGCGGGATTAGGCCAGGCGTGAGTAGTATTCAACCACGAGCTGCTCTTCGCAGGTCACGGGGATTTCTTCACGCTTGGGTGCGCGCTCGAGCTTGGCGTGGAGCTTCTCGATCTCTACGTTCAGGTAGGCAGGGGTGTCAGGCAGGACGTCCTGGTGTGCGCCGGTGGCTGCAACCTGGAAGGGTGCCATCTTCTCTGACTTGGGGTGAACGTGAATCAGCTGGCCGGGCTTGACACGGAAGGAGGGGCGGTCAACGCGGATGCCGTCTACCATGATGTGGCGGTGTACGACGAGCTGACGTGCCTGTGCGATGGTGCGAGCGAAACCTGAGCGCAGGACGAGGGCGTCCAGGCGGGTTTCGAGGATCTCGACCAGGTTCTTACCGGTCTGGCCTTCGATGCGCTTAGCTTCGAGGTAGGCGCGGCGCATCTGAGCTTCACGAATGTTGTACTGTGCGCGCAGACGCTGCTTCTCGCGCAGCTGTACGGCGTAGTTCGAGTCAGCCTTCTTGCGGCTGCGGCCGTGCTGGCCGGGGCCGTAAGGACGACGCTCGAGGTACTTTTCTGCCTTGGGGGTCAGTGCGATGCCGAGGGCACGTGACTGACGCACGGTACGGCGGGTACGGTTGTGGTTTGCCACAGTTCGTATTCCTTTTCTTTAGCGGTTGGCACGACTCGTAACGCATATACGGTGGTGTGCTGAGCGTTTCCCACGGGTGTGGGTGTGCCATTGTTCTGGTGGTCTGGCCTCCGGTGGGCCGCCCACGGTTTGGGCGGTGGAGAGTAGAGAGCAGCCGCACTCTCGGTACTACGAGCTACCCGGTGATCAGTTTCTGCTCCCTTGCCGGGGCGGACGTTGCGTTTTGGGTAGTCTGCCAGCCACAATCAAGTATATAGACCCGTTAGGTGTCCTGGCTAACCCCGCGGGAGCAAGAAGTTGTGATTTTAGACAAAAGTGGGCTCCGGGTGCTTTCAGCACCCGGAGCCCAGTGAACCCACCAGGGGGGGACTATCGGCGTTAGATGCCGAAGCCGTAGTTGTCGTAGACGCTGCTGTTGTTAGCCGGGTTGGTGTCCTGAGCGCTGTTGGGGATGTAGTCGGTGGTGACAACAATCTTGTTGCGCTTGGAGTGGTTGAGATAGTGTCCGTGGGCCCAGTCAAGACGAACCTGCTCACCGGGGCCAAGCTCACCGCGCAGGGTCACCATAAAGGTGTGGGAGTTAACGCGGGCAATCCTCATCTTTGTTGAGGCGGGGGTGGTCAGGGTCAGGGAGGTGTGCTTGACGGGGGCACCGCTCATGTCTTCAACGGTAACGTAGAAGCGGGTTCCACTAGGCAGGTTGCCAGAGGCAGATCCGGAGTTACCGATATAGAGCTGGCCGATAGTTGCCAGACCGGGAACCGGGGCAAAGGAGGTGGCATTGGTGTAGACGTCAACGGAGGTGGGTACGGTGGCGGCCTCAGCGGGGGCTACCGCCAGACCGGTAGCTGTCAGGGCACCGAGAGCTGCGGTGGATAGGGCTTTCTTCATCATAAGCAAAAAATCCTAAATCTCTAAAGGGGTGTGAGTAGGTCTGAGACTGTAAACAATAAAAGCGACTTGTAATCTCTAACCTCCTCTAGTTTAGCGAGCTAGCCTGGGACAAGACTAGGCAGTTTAGCCCCTACATATATGGACATTCCCCGCATTAAGGTGGACAAGCTCCGGCTTTAAAATGAGGAAGGCGGTGAAGAGAGATATCTCTTCACCGCCCCGAGTCTAAAAGCCTAGCTTTTGATTGAGATTGAAAGCTAGGTTTTTAGGGTTTACCAGATACCGTCATGGTACATGAGCTCATTGCCAAGATTAGTGTCTTGACCACGGGTAAGACCGACAAGTCGACTGCCAAAGTAGTCAAAGGCGTTGTTGTAGCGAGCTGTGAAACGATCGCCATTGAGGCCAGCAGTTGGCAGACCTTGGAAAGCGCCGATATCGTGAGAATAGACAAAGTCGCTACCTGAATAGGTGACAGCCTTAACGTCGCCACTAGTGTCGTGGGCCCAGCCTGAGAACTGAATGTTGGCACCCGCAAAACGCTCGTTGCTGTTGTTCCAGATGTCCGCACGCTTGGTGTAAGCCTCCAGCAGGCAGGCCTCATCAACGGAGGAACCTACAGCGGCACGAACCTCATTGAAGCTGGGGGGTAGGAAGCCGATGGGTCGAACACCAACAGAGGTGTAGATAGCGCCTGAGCCAGCAACAGTGGCATCACGCCAGTGGGAGTTAATAAGGTTTACAGCGCTACCGCCGGTTGCATTACCGCTCTTGATGGCAAAAACCCAGGTTAGGTGGTTACCCTGAGGAACGCCAGTTTCCTCACCAAATTCACCTGCGCCCAGGTCGTTGTAGCGACCATCAGCAGAGTAAAGATTGATATAGGAGGACGCATGAGAAACATCGCGCTGGTTAGCAGCGTTTGGGTCATCGACGTTAACCGCTGCGGGAGACACGTCGGCTACACCGGTACGGGTATTCCAGCCAGAGTTTGCCGGCCACTTCTCGGGCATCTGAGCGGTGCGAATGGTTCCGCCACCAAAGAGCTTGTTAATAGCTCCGGAGGTATCAACATTACGCTGAGCGAATTCAAAGCCAAAAGGCAGGCCGGAGACGCCCAGCGCACCGCCGTTGGTTACCTGCACTCGCAGATTGGAGGTTTGTAGGGCACCATTAGTGCCAGAATTACCGGTATACCAAAGGCGGATGGTGGTATTGGTTAGGCTAGGCAGAGAGGCCAGGCGAACCTGGAATACTGCATCGACCTGAGCATCAATATCGTCAGGGCAGGTTGGTGAAGCTGCATATGCGGGGATGGCAGCAGTTGCCACAACAGCAGGGGCTGCCCAAGCGGCACCCTTAGCAAGGGTACGGCGAGAAACATTGTGAGTCATGTATGTTTTCCTCAACTAGGTGCTAAAAAGACATTGTTACCATTGCGGCAGCCTAGTGCAAACCGCCCTACGCAATGAAAACTAAATCTATTATAAGGAAGAAGAAAGCAGTACGCACGGCAACAGCTCGCCTCAGGTAGGTTGTGGTAGCCCCAGCCATCAACCGCTTTCTATCTGATTTCGTCATATAATCTAGCTTAAATCCGCGCAGGGAGCATGCATCTACTAGTCACATAGGTGGAACTTACACATTCCTCCGCTGCAAATTCAACTTCCACCCCCTGCCCAACTAAGCCCAACCTGTGTGTGAAATTTCACCAAAACACGCTAGCAGTTTCTACCGTAATGGAATGAGCCGCAGGCGTCGCCAACCAGCTAACCGTTAAATTCTCTCAGCTTGCCCACTCTTCTGAGCCTCTCCCCTAGCTCCTTTTCAGCCCCAAAGACCGTAGGAGTGTAATAGACCTTCCCTACAAGAGCATCAGGGGCGTACTGCTGGCGGGCTACCCCGTTTTTCTGATCATGGGGGTAGATATAGCCCTTGCCGTGCCCGAGCGCAGCAGCCCCCGGGTAGTGCCCATCGCGCAGGTGCAGCGGAACCGGCCCTGCCAGGCCGGCGCGGACGTCCGCCAATGCCCCATCAATAGCCCGGTACACGGCGTTCGACTTAGGGGCAGACGCCAAATGAATCGTCGCCTGCGCCAGATTCAAACGGGCCTCGGGCAACCCCACCAGTTGAACAGCCTGGGCAGCATTCACCGCTGCAGTAAGAGCTGTAGGGTCGGCCATACCAATATCTTCACTGGCATGAACAATCAGGCGACGGGCAATAAACCGGGGATCCTCCCCCGCATCAATCATTCGAGCCAAATAGTGCAGAGCCGCGTCAACATCTGACCCCCGTATCGACTTGATAAAAGCGCTAGTGACATCGTAATGCTGATCACCCTTCTTGTCATAGCGCACCACAGACTGATTCAGAGCCAGGCTGGCATGCTCAGCCGTCACAGGAAGAGGCTGCCTGACCGAATACTCAACCCCGGCATCCGTAGCCTCACCGAAAGCAACCGCAGCCGCAGCCTCTAAAGATGTCAAGGCCTTACGAGCGTCCCCATTCGCCAGTTTCACCAGATACTCAGCCGCGTCTTCCTGCACAGCGATTACACCGGCAAAACCACGGGGGTCCGCAATGGCCCTATGGACCAGCTCTGCGATATCAGCATCGGTAAGCCCCTGGAGAGTCAGCAGAATAGAGCGCGATAGCAAGGGCGAAATCACCGAAAAAGAAGGATTCTCGGTGGTTGCCGCAACCAGCACCACCCAACGATTCTCGACCCCCGGGAGCAGGGCGTCCTGCTGGGCCTTCGTGAAACGGTGAATCTCATCGAGAAACAGTACGGTGGTTAGTCCCCGAAAATCTCGGTCTTCCAGCGCCTGCTCCATCACCGCGCGCACGTCCTTCACACCGGCGGTAATGGCAGAGAGCTCCACAAACTTGTGCCCAGCTCCCCCAGCAATCACATTCGCCAGGGTGGTCTTACCCGTCCCAGGAGGACCCCACAGAATCACCGAACTTGGCCCAGCAGGTCCACCGGCCTCCCCCGCCAACACTCGCAAGGGAGAACCCGGGCCCAGCAGGTGCTTCTGCCCCACCACCTCATCCAGGGAGCGGGGGCGCATGCGTACCGCCAAAGGCGCCCGCTCCCGTCGACGAGATACCTGGCTGCCATCAGTATCGGGCTGAGAGTCATCAAAAAAGAAGAGGGAGGGTTCCACGGTGAACTTACCTTAGAGAGAATCGGTGTCGAGAATCAGGGTAACGGGGCCGTCGTTGGTCAGGCTCACCTGCATATCGGCGCCGAATCTTCCGGTTTCAACGATTACCCCCAGGTCGTGCAGAGCCTGAACGTAGTCATTAAAGAGGGGCTCGCTCACGGGGCCGGGAGCTGCCGCAGACCAGGACGGACGCCGCCCCTTCTTCGCATCCCCATAGAGGGTAAACTGGCTCACCGCCAGCACCGGGGCACCCTCATCAAGCACAGACCGCTCCCCCGCTAAAAGCCGCAGGTTGGCAGTCTTTTCTGCGAGCTTGGCAACCTGGGCGGGGCCGTCCGTATGCGTAATACCCACCAGAACCAGCAGACCTGGCCGGTCGATTGCCCCCACCGTTTCGCCGTCAACAGTGACGGCCGCTGAGGTAACCCGTTGAAGAACTGCGCGCATGGGTGCTCCTATGTGTGGAGGGTGACTGACTGTTCTAGCCTACCAACTGCCATAGAAAAGACCAGAAAAACCAGAAATACCCACCTAGTTCGTGGGTATTTCTGGTTTAAATGGTACCTACCGGGTAGGTCAGACTCATCGGATGAGGTAATCCCCTACATTGGCCTGTAGGCTACTGTGCCTGTTCCTTCCGGCGGAGATTCTTAAAGTATGAACGAGGCTTTGCTAAATTAGCCTCAATTTCTGCAATAATTTTCAGTTGTTCTGCAACTTCTTGCTGGCGGCGGCTTTGAGACACACGGTGGTTCTTGCGGCCAACCCTATCAGCCGACTTTGGTGAACGGGTAACTACTATTGAAGTCATCAGGTTTACCCCTTTCTCAGTTAACTCAATTATCGTCTGTTGCGACTGAATCTCCAAGACTTTCTAGACGATTCTTGTCTTGTTTCCTGTTCGAGCTCTTCCTTATAGGTCTTAACTATAGACTGAGCCAGCCTACTATCAGCAGGGTCCAGTTCAGGATCACGGGAAAGCTCTTCAAGCAGCCTTAGGGCGTAGACCTGCTCCACATGGCTTGTGCTCGAAAGGTGCTCAACCGTCCACTGCATCCTATCTTTGAAGTTTGACCTATTTGCTTCCTTGCGCCGATTCTCATTAGTCCGATAGGCAATCCATGCAGCAGTACCTGCAACAAAGACCGCGGCTACCCCACCCAAGTTCCGTAATGAATCTCCTAAAACCGAGAACTCGTACTCAGAAATAGAGAAGTCCGGAACCAGACTCCACGTTAGAAACCAGCAAACCATCCCACATACACACAATGCGCAGATTATTGCAACCACTTTTCTGCTCATACTTCCATGGTATGAGGAATGCCAGTACTTTTACACTCACGGCTAGAAAAGACCAGAAAAACCAGAAATACCCACCTAGTTCGTGGGTATTTCTGGTTTAAATGGTACCTACCGGGAAGGGGGGTTACTTCTCGCCGTCCTTCTTGGGCTTGAAGTCAACGCCGGCTTCCTTACGCTGCTGGGCAGTGATAGGTGCAGGTGCTGCGGTCAGCGGGTCGTAGCCACCACCGGTCTTCGGGAAGGCAATGACGTCGCGGATAGAATCAGTGCCACCAATCAGCTGCAGTACGCGGTCCCAGCCGAAAGCGATACCGCCCATGGGGGGCGCACCGAAGCTGAAAGCCTCCAGTAGGAAGCCGAACTTCTCGGCAGCTTCTTCCTCGGTAATACCCATGACCTTGAAGACACGCTCCTGCACATCACGCTGGTGAATACGGATTGAACCGCCACCAATTTCGTTACCGTTGCAGACAATGTCGTAGGCGTAGGCCAGGGCCTCGCCGGGGTTCTCGTCGAAAGAGTCCAGGTACTCGGGCTTGGGTGAGGTGAAGGCGTGGTGCACAGCGGTCCAGGCTGAGTGGCCCAGGGCAACGTCGCCGGACGCGGTTGCATCAGCAGCTGACTCGAACATGGGGGCATCCACTACCCAAACGAAGGACCAGTCGCCGTCCTTAATCAGGCCGGTTCGGTGGCCAATCTCAACGCGGGCTGCACCCAGCAGGGCGCGGGAGGCCTTGGCCTCACCGGCTGCAAAGAAGATGCAGTCGCCAGGCTTGGCGCCGGTAGCCTCAGCCAGGCCCTCACGCTCAGCGTCAGTGATGTTCTTGGCAACGGGGCCGGTCAGCTCGCCGTCCTCCTGAATCAGCACATAGGCAAGACCCTTAGCACCGCGCTGCTTGGCCCATTCCTGCCAGGCATCCAGAGTGCGGCGGGCCTGGGAAGCACCACCGGGCATGACAACGGCACCGACGTAGGGGGCCTTGAAGACACGGAAGGTGGTGTCCTTGAAGTAGTCGGTCAGCTCGGTGAGCTCCAGGCCGAAGCGCAGGTCGGGCTTGTCCGAACCGTACTTCTCCATGGCGTCCTTGTAGGTAATACGCTCGATGGGGCGGGGTACCTTAACGTCGATCAGGTTCCAGACGGCCTCAACGATACGCTCACCCAGGTCGATGATGTCTTCCTGGTCGACGAAGGAAGCCTCGATATCCAGCTGGGTGAATTCGGGTTGACGGTCGGCGCGGAAGTCCTCGTCGCGGTAGCAGCGGGCAATCTGGTAGTACTTCTCGATACCGCCCACCTGCAGCAGCTGCTTGAAGAGCTGGGGTGACTGGGGAAGGGCGTACCAGGAGCCGGGTGCCAGGCGTGCGGGCACCAGGAAGTCGCGGGCGCCTTCGGGGGTGGAGCGGGTCAGGGTGGGGGTCTCGACCTCGGTGAAGTTTTGGCTGTGCAGCACCTCGCGGGCGGCGCGGTTGGCCTCTGAGCGCAGGCGCATCAGGCGGGCAGGCTCGGGGCGGCGCAGGTCGAGGTAGCGGTACTTGAGGCGGGCTTCTTCGCCCACTTCAACGTGCTCATCAATCTGGAAGGGCAGGGGGGTTGAGGTGTTAAGAACCTCGGTCTCCTTGACCATAACCTCGATTTCACCGGTGGTGAGGTTGGGGTTTTCGTTGCCCTCGGGGCGGCGGGTTACTTCGCCCACAACCTTGAGGACGTACTCGTTGCGCAGGTGCTCGAAGTCGGCTTCGTTGTGGAAGACAACCTGGGTGACGCCTTCGCGGTCACGCAGGTCAACGAAGGCCACGCCACCGTGGTCGCGGCGGCGGGCTACCCAGCCAGATAGGGTAACGGTTTCTCCGATGTTCTCGGCGGTTAGCTCGCCGAGGGTGTGAGTGCGTAGCACTGAGTTCCTTTCGATGGGGCACGGTACCGGGTGGCACTGTCTAAAGTTCAGTTTGCACCCGATTTTACCGTGTTGTGGTGCACCTGGCACCGGTTGGACGGGTGTGAATTAGGCGGTAGGGAGCACGCGCACGTGCAGGTCGTCGGTGGGCGGGGCCCAGGTGCCGGGATCTGCAGCTACCTGCTGGCCGGTGCGGATGTCTTTTACTTCGTGGGTGAGCTCGCCGTTCTCCCCTGCTGAGGTGAACCAGACGAAGGGGATGCCCCGCTTCTCGGCGTACTTAATCTGCTTACCGAACTTAGCGGCGGTGGCTGAGACCTCACAGGCGATACCGCGGGCGCGCAGGGCGTCGGCGACGTCCTGGGCACCTGACCACATATCGTCGTTGGTGAGGGCGATGAGGACGGCGGTGGGCACTTTGCGGGTTGCTTCGGCAAAGCCCTGGGACAGGATGCGGGCCACCAGGCGGGTCACGCCGATAGACAAGCCCACGCCGGGGTAGGTCTTCTTGCCGTTTGAGGCCAGGGACTCGTAGCGTCCACCGGAGCAGATAGAACCCAGCTGTTCGTGGCCTACCAGCACGGTTTCGTAGACGGTGCCGGTGTAGTAGTCCAGACCGCGGGCGATGGAAAGGTCCGCTACTACCTTGCCGGGGGCGCGCTTAGCTGCCTCGCCGATAACCTCGGTCAGTTCAGCTAGGCCCTCTTCAAGCAGGTCATGGGTGACGCCCAAGGCACGAACCTGGTCAGCAAAAGAGGTGTCTTCAGCGCGGATGCTGGCAAGCTTCAGGGCGGCAGCGGCCTGCTCGTCGGCAGCGCCAACCTCGTCCTTAAGAAGCTGGGCGACGGCGTCCGCACCGATTTTTTCAAGCTTATCGATATTGCGCAGTACACCCGCGGTATCAGTGAGTCCTAGCCCCAGGTAGAAGCCCTCGGAGAGCTTGCGGTTGTTGACGCGCAGCTTGAAGTCGGGGATCGGTAGCTTAGAGAGCGCATCGACGATAACCAGGGCCAGTTCCACGTCGTAGCGGAAGGGCAGGGCACCGTCGCCAACAACGTCCACGTCGGCCTGGGTGAACTCGCGGGCGCGACCCTCCTGGGGGCGCTCACCGCGCCAGACCTTCTGAATCTGGTAGCGCATGAAGGGGAAGGAGAGGTAGCCGGCATTCTCTACAACATAGCGGGCAAAGGGCACGGTCAGGTCAAAGTGCAGGGCCAGCTTTTCCTTCTTACCGCCCCGGGCCTCGTCCGCATCGTCAAGCAGACGGGAGACCGCGTAGACCTCTTTATCGATATCGCCCTTGCGCAGCAGCTGCTCAATGGTCTCTACCGAACGGGTCTCAATCGACGAAAAACCGTGAAGCTCAAAGGTCTCTCGCAAAGTATCGAGAACAAAATTCTCTACCAGGCGTTCCTCGGGCAGGTGCTCCGGAAAACCAGAAAGCGATTGTTTGCGAGCCATGTGCTCCCCTTTTATCGGTTGAAAACGGTCGAAGTAGGTAACGTGCCCTCGCGAAACAAGCGGTCTCACAGCAGAGCACAATCCCTTTAATACTAGACCGAAGGCGCACCTGCCGGGTAATTGCACCCTCTTTCGCCCTAAACACGCTATGCTGGTAACTGCGCCACCTGCGCCCGATAGATTATTGCTGCCTCTTCGCGAAGCAGCAACCAGCCCTATCGATACGGCCCGGTCTGGTGCACTTTTCATTACTTAAACGGGGGCTGCTCCCCCACTACTGATGCGAAAAGAGTTATAGCGGTGACTACCCAATCCGACGACACCACCCTCAACGTAGACCTCGACAAGGCCCGTAAGTTTGGCCGCGTGGACGAGGACGGCCACGTTTTCGTTATCGTTGACGGTGAAGAATACGCAGTAGGCCAGGTACCCGGCGCATCTGCCGACGAAGCCCTCGCCTACTTTGCCCGCAAGTTTGAGAACTTTGAAGCCCAGGTTGCTCTGCTCGAAGAGCGCGTAGAGCGCAAGGCCAAGGCCGCTGACCTGCAGAAGGCAGCTGCCCACCTGGGCCAGCAGGTTGCTGTACGCAACATGGTAGGCGACTACGCCGCCCTGCAGGAACGCCTAGTTGCCCTGGTTGGCAAGATCAATGAGCGTGAGGAAGCAGAGAAGACTGAGAGCGCCGAGGCTCGTCAGGCAGCTCTTGAAGCCCGCGAGGCCATTGTGTCTGAGGCTGAAGCTATCGTGGCTAAGGACGACTCCGCTATTCACTGGAAGAACTCCCACGCCCGCATGAACGAGCTATTCGAAGAGTGGAAGAAGACCCAGAAGGAACACCACCTGGCCAAGAGCATCGAGGACGAGCTGTGGAAGCGTTTCCGCGCTGCCCGCACCAGCTTTGACCGCCGCCGCCGTGCCCACTTCTCCCAGCTCGATGAGGCTAATGCCAAGGCTAAGCGTGTTAAGGAAGCTCTCATCGCTGAGGCCGAGGCCCTGCAGAACTCCACCGACTGGGCAGCAACCGCCGCTAAGTACCGCGATCTGATGGACCAGTGGAAGGCAGCCCCCCGCGGCACCCGCAAGGAAGATGATGCCCTGTGGGCCCGTTTCCGCGCAGCCCAGGACGTCTTCTTCGACGCCCGCACCGCGGTGAACGCTGAGCTGGATAAGGAATTCGAGGCTAACCTCCAGGCTAAGGAAGCCCTGCTGGAAGAGGCCCGCGGCATCCTGCCCGTCACCGACATCGCTGCGGCTAAGAAGGCCCTTGATGGTATTCTGGACCGCTGGGAAGCTATCGGACGTGTGCCCCGCAACTCGGTGCGCCGCGTTGAGCAGGAGCTGCGCAAGGTTCAGGACGAAATCCACCGCGCCGAGAACGCCAAGTGGCAGAAGACCGACCCCGCTAAGCAGGCTCGCGCTAACTCCATGCTGACCCAGCTGGAGGACGCCATCGCCGGCCTTGAAGCAGACCTGGCCAAGGCTGAGGCCAGTGGCAACACTCAGAAGATCAAGAAGGCCCAGGAAGCCCTGGACGCCCGCAAGCAGTGGCTTGAGACCCTCAAGGCTTCTTCAGCTGAGTTCGGTGCCTAAATTCTAGGTTTGTCTGTGACGTCTTTGTGACGCAGAATCCCCCGTCTACCGGTCGGTAGACGGGGGATTTTTGTGGATAAGTAATTTTAGGCGGGAAAGTTATCCACAGCCTGACAACTTTTTATCGTGCATCCTGCGTTGATGTGCTAAAACGTAGGCATGGAACATCTCAACTCACTCGCTGCCCTCTCTGAGCTCCCCTTCCCCCTGGCCCCGGGGAGGCCCAGCTCCTATAACTCCCTGCAGGTTATCGCCCACGACAGCAGTTCTTTTCAGCCCACCCGGGCAGGGCACAAGCAGCCCGAGCCGCGGGAGCTGCCGGTGCTCGTCCACCTGTACAGCCAGCAAACCACGGGGCTCCCCGCAGCTCAGTGGCGGGCCTTCCTCAAGGAGCGCGGGTTGGTGCACTTTCATCACGGCATCTACCGGGAGCCGGAGGACGAGCCCACCCCGCTCATGCGGGCAGCCAGCCTGGGCTTGCTCACCCCCGCAGGCTACCACCACCGGATTCGCTATAGCCGAACCACCGCAGCCTGGGTGCTAGGCTACCTGCCCGAGCTACCCGAAGGGCGCCTGCATGTAGACTACGACCGAGATAACCGGTGTAATCTCCCCCGCTCCTACCGGGCAGACTTTGCCACCCATCAAGCCCAGCTTCGCCCCTACGACACCATGACCATCGGGCCAATCCGCCTCACCACGCCGCTAAAAACCGCCCTAGATATCATTACCCACTCGGTCGATGAGAGCGACCTGACTATCGTCAAAGCAATCCTGCGAGATAGCCAAAACAGTGTTACTCCTGAGCTTCTACTCCAAAGCGCCCGGGAGCAGGCGAGCCTTAAAGCTACGGCTCTGCTCAGAGCCCAGCACCTGGCCCACCAGCTTGAGGCGGCTGCGGTAGCCGGGGTCTAGCCCTGCTGGTTCATGAGCGGACGCGAGCCGGTCAGGCGGTAGGCATTGTAGATGCCGGGGACGTTGCGGATCTGGTTGAGCAGGTGCTCCATCATGAAGCGGTCAGAGAGCTCTACGGTGTAGCGGTTGACCACAAAACGTTCGTCGCTGGTATGCACCTTGGCATCCACAATATTGCAGCCGGCCTCAGAAATAACTCGGATGGTATCTGAAAGCAGGGCCTTACGGTCGATGCCCTCTACCTGGATTGAAACCCGGTAGACGGAGTTACCGTGGGCAGCCCATTCCACCGCGGTCTGGCGGGGGTCGTCAACCTGGCTCAGCACGTTGAGGCAGTCGGTACGGTGCACCGAGATGCCCTGCAAGCGGGTGACGATACCAACGATATCGTCGGGCGGTACGGGGGTGCAGCAGCGGGCAATCTTAGTCAGAATACCCTCGGCCCCGGGTATCACCACACCGTTGTCATCGCCTACCAAGCGGCGGTTAGATACCAGGGAGGCATCGAAGCTATCGAGTTCAACGGTCTGGTCGACCTCGTCCTCTCCGTAGTAGAGGTTGACCAGGGAGGTAATGACGGCCTGGGTCTCCACCTCGTTCTCGCCCACAGCGTGGTAGAGGGTAGCCACATCGTGCTTGTGCAGGTCCTGGGCCACCTGCAGCATGAGCTCAGGCGTCATCATCTTGGTCAAGGGCAGCTCGTGCTGGCGCATAGCCTTGACCACGCGTTCCTTGCCCCGGTTCATCGCCTCGATACGGCGGCCCTTAGCGTAGTGCTGGCGAATCTTGGTGCGGGCCTTGCTGGTGCGCACAAACTTGAGCCAGTCCTCGCTCGGGGCGTGGTTCTCGTCCTTGGTTGTCTGAATCTCAACCGTTGAAGCGGTTTCGAGCTCGGTGTGCAGGGGAACCAGCTTGCCGTTAACCTTAGCGCCGATAGTGCGGTCCCCCACCTCAGTGTGGATAGCGTAAGCAAAGTCAACGGGGGTAGAGCCCACCGGCAGGCTAATGGGCTTACCCTGCGGGGTCAGCACCACAATCTCATCAGTCTCAAGGCGCTCAGACAGCTGCTGGTAGAACTGCTCAGACTCGGGATTGGAGTTCGAAATCTCAGAAATCGACTGCAAAATGCCGATGTTGAAAGCAGCGGTATGGGCGCTAGGTTCCTTGGGTGAAAGGTCTACCTTTTCACCGCGGGAAGCAGCCTTATAGCGCCAGTGGGCAGCCACACCGTACTCAGCCTCTTCGTGCATCTTGTAAGTGCGAATCTGGATTTCCAGGGGTAGGCCGCCGGGCCCGTGCACCGTCATGTGCAGCGACTGGTAGTGGTTGTGCTTAGGCTGCTTGATGTAGTCCTTGAAGCGCCCAGGAACCGCCATCCACAGCGACATCACATGCCCCAGGGCGGTATAGCAATCGTTCTCATCCTCGACCATGATGCGCACGGCCAGAATATCGTTGATATCGTCGAAGCTCTTACCCTTGGTCTTCATCTTCTGATGAATCGAGTAGTAGTGCTTGGGGCGGCCCGTTACGGTGGCCTCAATACCTACCTGGGCCAGGCGATCCTCAATCGTCACACGGGCCTCGGCCAGGTACTTTTCGAGCTTAGGGGTACGCTCGCCCACCATCCGCACAATCTCGGCGTAAATATCGGGGCTCATCGCGGCAAAGGAGAGGTCTTCCAGCTCCCACTTGATGGTGTTCAAACCCAGGCGGTGAGCCAGCGGGGCATAAATCTGCAGGGTCTCTTCGGCCTTACGCGCTGCAGACGCACCGGAGACAAACCGCCAGGTGCGGGCGTTGTGTAGACGGTCAGCCAGCTTGATGAGCAGCACGCGCACGTCCTGCGACATAGAGATAACCAGCTTGCGAATTGTCTCAATAGGGGCGTTATCGCCGTAGCTGACCTTATCGAGCTTGGTCACGCCGTCTACCAGGTAGGCAACCTCAGTGCCGAAATCAGCGGTGAGCTGCTCCTGGGTGTACTCGGTATCTTCGACCGTATCGTGCAGCAGACCAGCAACCAGCACGGGGCCGGTAGCACCTATCTCAGCCAGAATGGTCGTCACGGCTACCGGGTGTGTGATGTAGGGGTCCCCGCTCTTACGCTTCTGCCCCCGGTGGTAGTGGTTAGCGACCTGGAATGCCCGCTGTAGTACCTCAAGGTCTTCGTCAGGGTGGTACTTCTTGACGGTGCGAATCACCGGCGCCAGCACAGGAGAAAAACGGGGGGCAGGGCCCTGCTGCTGTTCCCGCCCAAATACCAGGCGGGTAGGCACGCGCCCCGAAGCAGACATGACCCGGTGCGACCCGCGAACCGGCCGCTTACCCTCCGCGCGAGAATCCTTCTGGCTACTCTCTTCTGACCGGCTCATGCCCAATTCCCCCTCAAACTGAAATACTCGTGTGGGACTATCTTAGATTAATTCCACACTGCGCGTAACAAAAACGGGAGCGGACTGTATTCCGCTCCCATTTCTAGGTTAAAAGGCCTAGTAGCTCTTGGCCCTACTTACTATCGAGGTTAACCGAATGCACGGTGACCATCACCGGGGCAGCCGGCTGCGCACCAGCGTCCTCACACTCCTCACCCTCTTCTGCCTGCCCCTGGCGGGCACGGCGGACGAGCTCGGTATGCTCACGCACGCCCTTCTCGCCCAGGCGCAGGGCAGCGTAGGCAGGAGCTGCCACAAAGAGGGTGCCCAGGGTACCGATAATGATACCGACGAAGAGGGCCAGGGAAAGGTCCTTGAGGGTACCCGCCCCCAAAAGCAGGGCACCGATGAAGAGAATCGAGCCCACCGGCAAAATACCCACAATCGAGGTGTTAATAGAACGCACCAGGGTCTGGTTGACCGCCAAATTCACTTGCTCAGCGAAAGTGGTGTCGCGGCGCTTCTCTAGCCCCTCGGTGTTCTCACGAATCTTATCGAAAACCACCACGGTGTCGTAGAGAGAGTAGCTCAACACGGTCAGGAAGCCGATAATCGCACTGGGAGTAATCTCAAAACCGATGAGAGCATACAGGCCCACGGTGGTCACGATGGTAAAGATCAGGCCAGCAATTGCCGAGACCGACATCTTCCAGGTACGGAAGTACAGGGCCATACCGATCATCACCAGCAGAATAAACCAGACCAGACCCACCAGAGCCTGCTGGGTCACCCCAGCGCCCCAGGTGGGGCCTACGAAGGACGAGGTCACCTGGTCAGCACTCACACCGTAGGCCGACTGCAGGGCCTGGCCCACTGCCAGAGTCTCATCGTCCGTCAGCTCACTCATCTGAGCGCGTACAGTACCCGCAGCGATATTAGTGACGCGCACGTCGGAAGCCTCGGGGGCGGCATCCGCAATCGCCTGCTGGCCGATAAAAATATCGGTATCAGCCACCTGCGACACAGTGAACTCAGAACCACCGCGGAACTCAATACCCAGATTGAAGCCACCGCGCACCACCGGCACCAGGGCCGCCAGCACAACCAGAGCCAGGGCAATCGTCAGCCACAAACGACGCTTAGGCACAAACCCAAACGACCGCTGACCAGAATGCAGTTCATTACCGAACTGAGCGAGTTTATTAGCCATGGCGGGCCTCCTCGGTAGTGGTGGAATCTGCGGCAGGCAGGGTCTCCGCATCAGCATTCCCCTGCGCCGCTTCGGCTTCAGCCGCCTCAGCTGCAAGGCGCTCGCGGCGCTTACGCTCAGCCAGGGAGAGGGAACCTTCGGCTTCTTCAGGAGTGCGGACGCGCCCCGCACCCCGGTAGAGCGGGGTTGAGCCGAGGGCTACCGGGTCCATGCCAGAGAAGCGTCCACCGTTACGGAAGTAGTCCTTGCGGCCCAGCAGAACCATAAGCGGATGGATGAAGAGGAAAGTGATAATCAGATCTGAAACAGCGGTGAGACCCAGGGTGAAGGCAAAGCCGCGCACGTTGCCTACAGAAGCGAAGTAGAGCACTACAGCGGCCAGCAGGTTCACGGCCTTGGAGGCCATGATGGTGCGCTTGGCCCGCAGCCAGCCGTGGTCGATAGCGGCAGGGATGGTACGCCCGGCACGAATCTCATCGCGAATACGTTCAAAGTAGACAATGAAAGAGTCTGCCATCAGGCCGATTGAAACAATCAGACCGGCTACACCTGCCAGAGACAGGCGGTAGTTCATCAGGTGACCCAGCAGCACAATCACACCGTAAGAGAGCAGGCCAGCCACAATAATCGAGGTGATATTGACCAGACCCACCAGGCGGTACTGGAAGAGGGAGTAGATAAACACCAGCAGCAGACCAATCAGACCGGCAATCAGACCCATCTTCAGCTGATCAGCACCCAGGGTTGCAGAAATCTGCTGCTCTGACTGAATAGTGAAGCTAATAGGCAGGGCACCGTATTTGAGCTGCTCAGCCAGGTTAGCTGCCTCTTCTTCGGTAAAGTTACCGGTAATCTGGGGCTGGCCGTTGGTAATCACTGCCTGGGTGACGGGGGAAGAGAGCACCTGGCCGTCCAGCATGATGGCGAAACGGGCGCGGGGGTCGGACGCGTTGGTACCGCGGATAGCGTTCAGGCGGGTGGTGACGTCCTTAAAGGTCTGGGTAGCAGCCTCGTTGAAGACGATGTTCACACCCCACTGGCCGGTCGCGTAACCGGTTGAGCTAGCCACCTGGGAGTAGGAGGCTGTCTCAATATCGGTACCCTCAATTTCGATGGGGCCCAGGATGTACTTTTCACTTCCGTCTGAGGCACAGGCGACAATGGCGGAGTTGGGGTCCTGGTTAGAGGTATCGACGTTGGCGGGTACGGTACAGTCCAGCTGCTCGTACTGGCGCCAGAGGTCGCCGGTCACCCAGTTGTAGTCCGAACCGTCGGTAGGTTCGGCGGTCGGTGAGGGTAGGGCATCCTCGGCCGCTGCAGCGTCCGCTGCTACCGCCTGCGGAGTGCCCGCGTTAATGACCGCACGGAAGCTCATCTGCGCCGAGGTCTGAATCAAATCGCGGGTCTCTGAGCTCAAAGTGCCGGGCACTGAAACCACGACGTTCTGACCGGACTGGGTGGTTACTTCTGCTTCCGCTACACCCGCTCCGTCAACGCGCTGGCGGATAATCTCAACAGCCTGCTCAAGCTGTTCATCGGTAATGGCCTCGCCCGAGGAGTCGTTGACCTCGGGTGACAGGATGAGCTGGGTACCGCCAGAAAGGTCTAGGGCCAGCTTGGGCAGCCAGCTGCCCCCGGAAAAGGTGGTGCCGAAGATTCCTCCGGCAAGTAAGAGCAGCACCAGAGCCATCGAGGCAAGTGCCCCTCTGGCTTTGGTGACGTTGGATGGTTGAGCCATCGGTGCCCCTTCAGGTGAGTGGGTTCGTGAAACGTGAAAAAGCGCGCCACCTCTGAATCTAGAGGTAGCGCACCCTAAGTTGTAGTTTAGTTTTTGGGGTCGTCTGCGACTTCACCCTGGATGACAGGACGCTCGGCTTCGGCTACCGGTATGGCAGTGGTATCTTCCTCGATGCTGGTGACGGTCATGAGGTGAACCTTAGCCACGGTGCCCGGAGCAATTTCCAGGTGGGCGGTGTTGGCTTCCTTGTCGATAGAGACAACAGAGCCGTAAAGACCAAAGTTAGTCATAACCTGGGTGCCGGGCACCATGGCGTCCTGACGTTCCTTAATCTGCTGCTGGGCCTTCTTGGCACGGCGTGCCGGTAGCACGATGAGCACTAGCATCATGATGCCCAGAAGTAGGAGCATAAACAGGGGTGAGCCTGACTGCACGAGAATCCCTCTTAACGTAGTTGATGGGGGTGAACAAACTAAGTCCCCATTCTATGCCAAGTTCCTTGCAGTTGGCTGGTTGCCCCCTGATATTACAGGGGCAGACGACTAGGGCAGCTCGGGTGCCTCTAGCCCCAGGTGCTCCCAGGCAGCGGGCAGGGCGACTCGCCCGCGGGGGGTTCGCCCGATTAGGCCCTCACGCACTAGGTAGGGTTCGGCAACAGTCTCGACGGTTTCGGTCTCTTCGCCCACTGCAATAGCTAGGGTTGAGAGACCCACCGGTCCCCCGCCGAACTTAGTAATCAGAGCTTCGAGCACAGCACGGTCTAGGCGGTCCAAGCCGCGCTCATCGACCTCGTACATGTTGAGGGCTGTTGCTGCCGCCGAGGCCTCGATACGGTCGATGCCGTTAACCAGGGCCCAGTCGCGCACACGACGCAGCAGGCGGTTGGCGATACGGGGCGTTCCCCGAGACCGGCCCGCAATTTCTGCAAAACCCTCGGGGCTAATGTTGAGTTCCATTAGGCCAGCAGACCGGCGGATTACGCTCTCTAGCTCGGTAACAGAGTAGAACTCCAGGTGGCCGGTAAAGCCGAAGCGGTCACGCAGGGGCCCCGGTAGTAGACCCGCGCGGGTGGTTGCCCCCACCAGGGTGAAGGGCGGCAGCTCAAGGGGAATAGAGGTTGCCCCCGCTCCCTTGCCCACCACGATATCTACACGGAAATCTTCCATGGCCATGTAGAGCATCTCTTCAGCCGGGCGGCTCATGCGGTGAATTTCATCGAGAAAGAGCACTTCGCCGGGGGTGAGAGAGGAAAGAATCGCAGCCAGGTCACCCGAATGCTGAATAGCTGGCCCGGAGGTAATACGCAGGGGAGCATCCATCTCAGCAGCAATAATCATCGCCAGGGTAGTCTTGCCCAAGCCGGGAGGGCCCGACAGGAGCACATGGTCGGCCGAGCGTCCGCGCATTTTCGATGCCTCAAGCACCAGAGACAGCTGCTGACGCACGCGCTGCTGCCCCACAAAGTCATCAAGGGACTTGGGGCGCAGGGCCGCCTCAATCATTTTTTCTTCTGGTTCTTCATCCATGGAAACCAGGCGCTGGCCGGGAATCTGGACATCGGCGTGAGGGAACTGGCTCATACTCTACCTATCGACCTACCGTATTCTGGTTGCCCAGCGAAGCCAGTACGGCCCGCAGCGCTTCGGCAACGCCCATGGTTTCGGCCTTCGGGTTGTGCTCAATGAAGGACTCAATAGCGCTGACGGCATCTCGCTCGTTCCAGCCCAGGCTGGTCAGGGCGTCCTGCACTTGGGGCTTCCAGCTCACGCCCTGGTCGATTGGCAGCTGGTCGGTTGCGCCGTCCGCCAAAATCAGCTTGCCAGCAAGCTCAAGGACGATACGACGCGCCCCCTTGGGGCCAATGCCAGGAACCTTGGTGAAAGCCTTATCGTCACCGTTTGCCACAGCACGCTCAACCTCAGCCGGGGTATGCACACCCAACACAGCCAGGGCAATGCGCGGGCCAATACCCGACACCGACAGCATCATGTCAAAGACCTCACGCTCGGCAGGCTCAGCAAAGCCGTAGAGGGTCATGGAGTCCTCACGCACAATCATGGTGGTTAGAACCGTAGCCTTCTCTCCCAGGCGCAACTGCGAAGCTGTACGGGCATTGAGATGCACCAGCATGCCAAAACCGTTAACGTCGATAACAGCGGTCTCCAACCCCAGATGGGTCACGGTACCGGTCAGTGAGCTAATCATGAAACCAATTCTATTCGAATATATGTACTAATACAAGAGCTTACCTTCGCGCTCTAGCCTCCGCCTCCATCCAGGCCCGCTGGGCGGGGGTGAGCTGGGCGCTGCGGCGCGCTGCCGCAGGGTTTGACCCCTGGTGGGTCTGGGTGGTGGCTGCCATGTTGATGCCGGATCCGATGCCACCACCGCGCCAGCCGTGACAGATAGCCAGGGCGAGGGCGTCCGCTGCGTCCGCCGGTTTGGGCATGGCATCAAGCCCCAAAATGCGGGTTACCATACGCCCCACCGAGGCCTTATCAGCCCGACCAGAACCAGTCACCGCCGCCTTCACCTCTGAGGGCGTGTGGAAGTGTACCGGCACTCCGCGCGCAGCGGCAGCCGCAATCACCACGCCGGAGGCATGGGCAGTGCCAATCACAGTATTAACCTGCTCTTGGGCAAAGACCCGTTCAATAGCCAGGGCGTCGGGCTGGTAGGTATCGAGCCAGGCCTCTGCAGCGCGCAGAATTTTGAGGATGCGGGCGTCCAGGCTCTCCGATGCGGCGGTACCCGCCACCCCCACGTTGACGAAATGGGCCTTGCGGTTGGCCGTCATGTCGACCAAGCCGAAACCGCACCTGGTGAGGCCCGGGTCGACCCCCAGAATGCGGGCAGCGCCCGGAACTCGCGGGGCGGGTTCCGGGCGCTGGTGTGAGGTGCCGTGAGCCGGGGCCACGCACTCCTCCTTTCCCTGCTGGTTACTCAGCTTCGAGCTCGGCCATGACGGCTTCGCTGATGTCTGCGTTGGAGTAGACGTTCTGTACGTCGTCCAGTTCTTCGATGGCGTCCGCGAGCTTGAGGAACTTCTTAGCACCTTCGGCGTCGAGGTCTACCTGCATGGTGGGGCGGAAGACCGGGTCGTCGTTGTTGTACTCGAGCTCAGCCTCTTCCAGAGCCTTGCGGATAGCGGGCAGGTCGGTTGCCTCAGAGACAACGGTGAAGATCTCGCCCTCGTCAATGACTTCCTCAGCACCAGCATCCAGTACGGCCATGAGGACATCGTCCTCAGTCAGGCCCTCAGCCTTAGTAACCTCAGCAACACCCTTGCGCTCAAAGAGGAAGGCCACAGAACCGGAGTCTGCCATGGTACCGCCGTTACGGGTCACAGCGGTGCGCACCTCAGCAGCTGCACGGTTACGATTGTCGGTCAGACACTCGATGTAAAGGGCAGTGCCCTGGGGACCACGGGCCTCGTACATAATCTCGGTGTAGTCAATGGTCTCACCAGTCAGGCCCGCACCGCGCTTGATAGCGCGGTCAATGTTGTCATTGGGCACCGAGTTCTTCTTGGCCTTAGAAACAGCCAGATCCAGGGCCGGATTGCTGGCGGTGTCGGGGCCACCCATGCGGGCTGCTACTTCAATTGCCTTAATGTACTTAGCGAAGGCCTTGGCGCGCTTGGCGTCGATGGCAGCCTTCTTGTGCTTGGTTGTGGCCCATTTGGAGTGACCAGCCATGATTCTCCTTAGTTATCTGGTGCGCCCACCCACAAGCAGGCGCGATGTACCTCGTACTATTCTAGCGTGGACGGGCAGAAGCCGAAGCCCGCGCCTTGTCCACGAGGCTATCGTCAATGACTACGGGGGTGAACTCGCCGTACTTCTTGATAGCTGCCTGCTTAATGAGGAAGTCAGAGATAGCGGGGTTCTTGGGCAGGAGGGAACCGTGCAGGTAGGTTCCAATGACGTTGTGGACGCGGGCGCCTTCGCTGGAATCTTCCTTGTTGTTGCCCTCGCCCTTGGTGACGGTGGCCAGGGGCTTGGTGTCGCCGGAGAGATAGGTGAGCCCCGAGTGGTTTTCGAAACCGATGATGGTGCCGAACTCTTCTGATTCCTCAACGATGTTGCCAATGAGGCGTTCTTCACCGCCTATGGTCTTAGCGTCAAAGACGCGAATACCGTTGAGGGTGACGCCACCTACGGTTTTGAACTCTTTACCAAAGAGCTGGTAGAGGCCGCAGATCACCAGTATGGGGGTGCCGTCTTCTGCCAGCATGCGCAGGGTTTCAGCATTGGCGAGCAGGTCGTCCTGAATCACGGACTGGCCTGAATCCTGGCCACCTCCGCCCACGAAGATATCGCCGTCGAGGGGGAACTCATCACCGGGGTTATAGTCAACGATTTCGGTGGTGAAACCATGGGCCTGGGCCCGTCTGGAGAGCGACAGAGTGTTGCCCCAGTCCCCGTAGATGTTCATATCTTTGGGGTAGAGCTGCACAATTTTGAGGCTCTTGTTGTTGCCGGTTTGGGTGATAATCTGCTCGCCCGCTTCGACCGGTGCGTTCTCAAAATCGCTCATTAGATTTCCTCCACATCGGTGATTTTTGCCAGTTCCTTACGGATGGCCAGCATAGCGGTGTAGGTGCAGAAGATTCGCATGGGGCGCCCCTCTGACTTGGCAATAAAGGTAGCGAGGGCTTCTTCGAGGTCCTCGTTGATGTTCTCAACATAAACATCGTCGTGCTGCAGGCGTAGAGCCATGTCGTAGGCGCGCACGCCCGACACCATGGTGACGCCGCCCTGGGTCAGGGAGTGGAAGTCAACGTCCCAGAGCCAGGAAACGTCGCGGCCGTCAGCGTAGGCGTCGTTGATGGTAATCATGGTGGCGTAGTCCTTGGCGTCGGCGGACGCCAGCGACAGGCGGAACCCGCTGGGGTTCTTCACCAAAAGTAACTGCAGGGTCTGGCCGTTAACGTTGAGGGTTTCACCGCGGCCAAAAGCCGGGGCAATATGCTCAAGTTCAGCCAGAAGTTTAGTCTCGTTGAGGGAATCTCCCATGACTTCACGGGTCAGGGCCATTGCCGCAGCGGCGTTAAAGATGTTGTAGACACCGTAGAGGTTAATGGTGCCCGCTAATTCCTTACCGGCAACATCGAAGGTGGCGGCGGTTCCCTTGAAGTCCTTGAGCAGGACGGACGCCGCCGGCAGCTCCGGCGCCAGAAGACCGGCGTCCGCACGCTCAGCACCTTCGGGGCTGGTGCGCAGATCGTCATCAGACGGGAAGAGGGCACGGAGCTTCTCAGACAGACCGAAGTAGCTCACCCGAGTGCCGGGCTGAATATTCTCAGCCAGAGAACGAATACGCGGGTCCTCGCGGTTGAGCACCACGGTGCCCGTCGTCGCGTCGGCAACCGTAGCCAGCATACGGCGGGTTGTGTCAATCTCACCGAAGCGGTCTAGCTGATCACGCAGGACGTTGAGCAGCAGCGCGTAGTTGGGCTTGACCTTGCGTACAAAGTGCACCGCGTGAGCCTCGTCCAGCTCAAGTACCGCGATGTCAGCGTCCAGCTTACCTGCCAGGTTCATCTCACCCAGCAGAGCAGCAGCTACGCCCCGCACGAAGTTCGATCCGGTGCGGTTGGTAAAGACCTTCAGGCCCTGGGATTCCAGCAGCTGCACCACCATCTTGGTGGTGGTCGTCTTACCGTTCGTACCCGAAACAACGACAACACCGCGCGGCAGCTTAGCCAGCTCCTCCGCCACAAAATTAGGGTGCAGTTTCTCCATGACCAAGCCAGGAAAGGCAGAGCCGCCCCCGCGCAACTTGGTCGCATAACGAATGCCTTGGCCAACAAGGCGAACAACAGGTCGTGACATGGTGACTATCTTACCGGGTTTGTGTATGCTTCGAACCTGTAATGACCACTTCCATGAACCAACTTGTACCCTTCCCCGAATTTATCTGGCGTGACATCACCTGGCGCGATAGGGCCCCCTACCTTAAAGTTGAGCCTCTTCTTGATGGTCAACCTAGCGGTGAGATTGAAACTATTGCCATCACCCCAGGCAGCTTCCTCGGCCTTACTGCCCTCCCTGCGGACGTCCGTGGCGCCGGCACTTACTGCAGCGGTTACTCACGAGCCAACCTCGATAGCGTTGGCTTTCATCTAGAACCCTGCCCCACCAACACCATCATCACCAAGGGCAAGCAGTGCGACTCCTGTTTCGCCCGCGACGAATTCGCGCCTATTCACCGTATCCACCTGGGTTCTCGAATGAACGAGGCAGCCCTGACCTACGTTAATCTCGAACACTACCTCTACATCGCGACCTTCCCCGACGGCACTTCCAAGGTTGGCACCGCTTCCCTGCACTCCAACCCCCGCCGTCTCGACGACCAAGCCGTCGCCGCAGCTACTTTCGTTGCCCGAGCAGACACCGGCATCATCGTGCGCCAGCTCGAAGACCTGGTCTCGCAAGAAGCCAACCTCACCCAGTTCAAACGAGCCTCCACCAAATACAAGGCATGGGTCGACCCCGCCAGCACCGAACGCCTCAAATCTGAACACTACATGGCCGTAGAAAACGCCACCTGGGCGCTCGAAGACGCCCACGACACCATCGACGGTTTTGACATCACCGCAGACCGCTGGGTGCCGTCCGTCGCAATGAGCCGGGCCTACGCGTCCTTACGGGCAGAAAACCCCGAACCGCTCACCGCCTACCCCACCCTCACCGAAGGCACTCACGGCTTCTACATCACCGGTGGAACCGGCAAGTTCCTCACCGCCCACTTCGGCAACCCCGACCAGACCTTCCTCATCAACACCGCTGAACTCTCCAACAGGGCCTGCCGCCAGCACGGGGAGCTCACTCCCCCGGCGTCCGTGCAAGAATCGCTGTTCTAGGGGCGAGCGGTTGGCTTACCTACTGCCCTTGACTACCCCAGGCAGTACTGAGCAGGTCCCGGATCTCATCCAGGGTCTGCGTGACCGTCTTGGTCCCGGCGACGATGGGCAGGAAGTTGGTGTCGCCGCTCCAACGGGGCACGATGTGCTGGTGCAGGTGGGCAGCAACTCCTGCCCCGCCAACCTTGCCCTGATTCATGCCGATGTTGAAGCCATCTGCTCGGCTAACCTCCCGCAGAATTCCCATGGCTTTCTGGGTGAGGGCAGCAATCTCAGCGGTCTCCTCTACAGTAGCGTCATCATAGTTAGGGATATGCCGGTAGGGGCAGACCAGCAGGTGCCCGGGGTTGTAGGGGTAGAGGTTGAGAATGACGTAGGCGTGCTCGCCGCGGTGCACAATGAGCGACTCGGCATCATCGTGGGTGGGAGCATCGCAGAAGGGGCAGGTGTTTTCGGTGTAGTCCCTTTGCCCGCCTTTTACGTAGGCGCGGCGGTGGGGCGTCCAGAGCCGCTGGAAGGCGTCCGGAACCCCCGGCAGCTCAAAATCGTCGGTGGTGTACTGGGGAATTTCTACCATACCCCTCAGTTTATCCCGAGGGGCAGGTAGGACGCCGCCTAGCGGCGGGTGCGCCAGGCCCGGTGGTACTGTGCAGGCACATAGTCGATATCGACCTTGAGTTCGTCAGCCCAGTGCAGGGCGAAGGCGGGGTTACGCAGAGCCTCCCGGCCCACCAAAACCACATCAGACTGACCCGACCCCACGATAAACTCAGCCAGACGCGGTGAGTTGATCATGCCAACAGCCCCAACCGGCAGACCACTCTCGCGCTTGACCTGAGCAGCCATAGGAACCTGGTAACCCGCATAAACATTAATCTTTGCAGGGTAGTTACCGCTGGTGGAAATATCGGCGAAGTCCACGCCGTCCTCGGCGAGCCAGCGCACCACCTGTGAGGTTTCCTCGACAGTAATACCGCCGTCAAGGAACTCGGTAGCCGACAGGCGCACCATCAGGGGCATCTCGGCAGGCATGACATCCCGCATGGCACGGGCAATCCTGCGCGCGAAGCGGGCCCGGTTTTCTAAGGAACCACCGTAGGAATCATCTCGCTGGTTAGAGAGAGGCGAGAGGAACTGGGTAATCAGGTAGCCGTGAGCCCCATGAATCTCAATGAAGTCAAAGCCCGCAGCAACCGCGCGGGCGGCAGCCGCGGCGAAAGCCTGAACCAGATCGTCAATTTTCTCTTCGGTCAGTTCCTCAGGTTCTTTCAAGCCAGGGTAGGCAAGAGCAGACGGAGCCAGCGTGACCCAGCCGCCCTCGTCCTCCCCCAGGGAACCGCCATCGTGCGGCACCAGCTCGCCGGGGGTCGAGGCCTTTCGTCCTGCGTGAGCAATCTGGATACCTGCCTTGGCTCCCCCGGCGTGAATTGCTTCAACGACCGGCTTGAAAGCCTCGGTGTGTTCATCGCTCCAAAGGCCCAGGCAGTAGGGGCTGATGCGGGCGGCGGGTTCAACACCGGTCATTTCGACGATGACGGCACCTGCGCCGCCCCTAGCAAGAGCGCCGTAGTGGGAAATGTGGTAGGCGGTGGGTTTGCCGTCCTGCTGCTCAACCGAGTACTGGCACATGGGCGGAATCCAGATGCGGTTACGGGTAGTCATAGAACGTAGGGTCAGGGGCTCAAAGAGGGGCGATGCCATGTTAAATCTGCCTTTCATATGGGGTTGTGCACCTACTTCAACCGGGTGCGGGGCCGAGATATTCCCGAGGTGCCGGAGCAATGAAGGGTAGACTTACAGGCAGCAAGCGCTGATGTGAGGAGGCCCATGTTTTCTTTCTCCGACCTCGACATGCCCCTGGTTGCCGCGCCCATGGCGGGTGGGCCGTCCACACCTGAGCTCGCAGCGGCCACCTCAGAAGCCGGTGGACTTGGTTTCTTAGCCGGCGGCTACCTCTCTGCTGAAGCTCTTACCCGTCAGATCCAGCAGACCCGAGCGCTGACCAGCCGCGCCTTCGGGGTCAACCTCTTTATGCCTATCACCGATGTACAAATACCCGCGGACGCCGGTGGGCAGCTAGCGCGGTTTACTTCCGCGCTGCAGCCGGTGGCGGACGACCTGAAAAGTGAGCCGGGTAAGCCACAGGCTACAACTGAGAGCGAGGCCCGGGGTTTCGCCGAGCTCGTAGACGTTGTTATCGCCCAGCGTATTGCTGTGGTGACTTTTACCTTCGGCTGCCCCAGCACTGAGCTGATTCAGCGGCTGCAAGAGCACGGCTCATTGGTAGGCGTAACCGTCACCCGCCCAGAAGATGCCCTGGCCGCCGAACAGGCTGGCGCTGATTTCCTCTGTGTGCAGGGCCCTGCCGCAGGCGGGCACCAGTCCACCTTTGCCGTAGCTGACGAGCTAAATATGTTACCGCTACCGCGGTTACTCACGGAGGCGCGCCGCATCTGCACCGTGCCCCTGGTGGCGGCGGGCGGCGTCCGTACTGCTGAGCAGGTGCGCGACCTGCTTACCTCTGGTGCTGTAGCTGTTCAGGTGGGCACCCCGCTCTTACTGGCAGATGAAGCTGGGACATCAGAGGCCCACCGAAATCTACTCCAGGCACCAATCCGGGAAACTGTCATGACAAGGGCTTTTACTGGTCGCTATGCCCGTACCATCCAGAATAGCTGGGTTGAGCGCTATCACGATACAGCTCCCGCCCTTTACCCGGGTGTGCACGAGGTCACCGCCCCTCTGAGGCGGACGGCTGCGCTAGGCGGTAATACTGAGTGGATTCATGCCTGGGCAGGTGAGCCCTATGCGGGACTGCGAGGAGGGCCCGCCGCAGAGATTCTACACGGCCTTGCACCGGCGCTGTAGTTATCACGACGGGGTAAACTTGCAGGTATGCAAGAACTGACCGAATCCGCCGTCCGCTCATCTTTTATTAACTGCTCTAAGGGCGAGGCTAAACACCTCAACCTGCCCAGCCTTATGGAGCAGAACTGGGACGACCTGATTTTTCTCTCCTGGCTCGACCCGAAAAGCCCGCTCAAGGGTTGCCTGGTCGTGGAACACGAGGGGCAGGTGCAGGGCGTGTTGCTGCAAAAGTCTAAGGCGCAGAGTAAGGCCGCTCAGATGTGCCAGTTCTGCCTGACTCTGCACCCGGGGTCTGGGATTTCGCTGTATACGGCGGCCCGGCCGGGTGAGTCGGGGCGACGCGGCAACACCATCGGCACCTACCTATGCTCCAACCTGGCCTGCACCGACTATGTGCGGGGCAAGAAAAAGCCGGTGGGTATTCGCCAGATGGACGAGACCCTATCCCTCGAAGAACGCATAGCTCGCACCCGCGATAATGCGGTCAGGTTTATTGAGCGGCTGATGGAGGGGGCCGCATGATTCAGATTGAGTCGCTCGCACCCACCCAGGCTGATGTGGTCCAGGCACTCTATGACCAAAACCCCGATTACTTCCTACGAATTTCAGGCTGTCCCGCCGAGCCCGGCTCTGCGCTGGAAAACCTAACGGTTTTCCCAGCCGGTTTATCCCACTCCCCTGTGCTGTTGGGGGCCTTTGAGGACGGACGCCTGGTTGGGGTTTTGATTGCTGTGTTGGGGTTCCCTGATAAGCAGTTTGCGCATGTGGCTCTGGCCCTGGTTGATCGTCAGGCGCGAGGACGCGGGGTGGGCCGTGCCTTGCACGACGCCTACTTGGGTGCGGTTCGGCAGCACCCACATATCAGTACCTTACGTTTGGGAATTGTGGCAACTAACGCCGAGGTCGCCGGACCTTTCTGGCGGGCCCTAGGCTACACCCCCAGTGGTGCGGTTAAGGACTTTTCTCAGGGTGATGTGGTTTCAACGGTGGAGGTTTTTACTCGGCCAGTTAGCTAACTTTGATCTAGTAAAACGTAAAACCAAGCAGACTAATCACCCCACGGGTTAATAAGGGGAATATTCATAGCTAGGAAGTCTTTGGTGTTCCTAGTGACGAGTTTCATGTGATGGCGCTGGGTAATTGCCGCGATGAAACAGTCTGCCGATGGCCTGAGGTCGGGCACTTGATAAGTAGCGGCAATGAGGGACGATTCGAGATCAAGGTCAAGAACCCTCCCCTCAAACCCCGGAAGTAAGGTTCCATGCAACCAGTCACTAATAAGGGCGGCTTGAGCAGAGTCCTTACGCGCCAGCCTTTGAACGCCCACCTCTAACTCATAAACTGTGATACTCGTGACAAAAAGCTGGTCGGAGTACTGTTTCTCAAGCCATCGCTGCACTGCAGGGTTTTTCTTGGCTGGTACCTTGCGAATCTCACTGACAAGGTTGGTGTCTAGTACATACATCAGAACTCAACAGGGCGAGGCTCGAAGTTGAGGCGCTCGAATTCGTAATCGATATCTTCTTGCATGGACATCTTTTGCAGAAATTGAGCCCCATCTGGCTGGTCTTGTTTTCCAAGCTTTCTGTAATCCTCATAGGTCATCAGCACAAATGAGGGAGTACCCCTATCGGTGATAATGACAGGGCCTACTGAAGCTGCGCGTTTTGCCGCGCTGACATCTTGATTCAGTTGCCTCGAGGTAAGAACAGCTGGGGTTGCACTAACAGTCATAACACCCGCCTTTCATGTAGGTACTTACCTACATTTTTGTCTTGGTGCTGAACGAAGTCAAGGGGTTTCCTACTACGTAGTGGAGAGATTAGAAAGGATTACCAGCCAAGGCTCGTTGCCAGCTGGCAGGCAAGGGGCTGACAGCCGACGTCCTTATGTCGCTGAGCAAAAAATTCGCAATGGGCAGGTCGTCGAGGCCGAACGGATGCGGCCAGAATGGTAGTTTTCCCAAACTTAGCGCTCAGTATCAGCCTCTTGGTTTTCAGGCCCTTCTATTGTGGGTTGGTTCAAAGCTCTATCGCGGTAGCCTCTCATGACTTCTGCCAGGTCTTCTATGCTCATACCCTCGGGTAGCTTCATGGCCATCGCTGAGATAGTGATGGTTGAGTTTGCTGCTCCTTCGTGGGTCACTCGGGTCAGAGCGCGGATACCGGTTAAGGTCCAGTTATAGGTGTGGGTATCGGCGATAACAGCCCTAATTTCCTTGCCCTGCCTATCGGCGGTGATGTCTCCGATAACGCTCCACAGAATCAGGTGGTTGCCGTGGTCGAGAACCGTTGAATGGTTGTAGAAACCCTCGGGCGTGAGAATCAGGGCGTATCTGCGCCGGAAGTAGTATATAAAGGTGAAAATGCCGGCGACAATGCACCCCACTCCAGATGCCAGGACGCGGTGGTACCTCCAGTCCGGTGGGTTATGGATAAACCACACGCCCACCGCTATCCAGCCCACGCCAATCAGGAAGCTCATGCCGAGCTTCTTGGGGATTCTCATCGTTGAGTTTTCTGGGGTGTCCACAGTGCTATTGTACTGAAAGCCAGGCATAGCGCTCACGCAGTTTCTACACAATTCAATGGTTGCAACAATCAGGGTGATCTGACGGCTACACCGAGGAGACCTGGCTGCACGGTGTTCAGGTGACGGACGCCGAGGGTAAGGTGACATTCAAGACCATTGTTCCCGGCTACTACACTGGCCGCTGGCCGCACCTGTACTTTGAGGTGTTCTCGTCGATTGATGATACTACTGATTCGACGAATGCTATTTTGACCTCGCAGATTGCGATTCCGCAGGCTGTATGTGATGTGGTGTATGTGCTGGATGATTATGCGGGTTCGGCACAGAACATGGCTCAGCTGACCCTAGAGACTGACAATATTTTCTCGGACGGCTACGACCAGCAGCTCATTACCCTGAGCGGTTCCTTGGACACCGGTTACCAGAGTGAGGTGCTTGATGTTCCTATCGATGTGACCACTGAGCCAACCAGCGGCTCTATGGGCGGAGGTATGAGCGGCGGCATGGGCGAACCCCCAGCAGGCCCCAGCAGCGCACCCGGTCAAGCGCCAAACGGGGCGCCCGCTACACCGCCGAACAACGGCTAAATTTACGAGGGTAAAGTAAAGAACTTGCACTTTTGGGTCTTAAAAGGCGATTTTAAGACCCAAAAGTGCAAGTTTTTACCTCGAACGACTACCAGGGAAGGTTCTTCGCTCCATTGCGGTAGTTCCTCATTATTTCTGCCAGTCCTTCACGGGTCATACCGAGTGGGAGTTTCATGGGTGTGGTTGAGATGCCGATGGCGGAGTTTTCAGCGCCGTCGTGGGTGACTTTGGTGAGGGCGCGCCAGCCGGTGAGCGTCCAGTTGTAGGTGTGGGTATTTGCGATGTCTACGTAGATTTTTGGGCTTGCTTATCTGCGCGGATGTCACCGATGACTTTCCAGGGGATGAGGTGGTTTCCATGGGAGGCGATGCTGCTGTGGTCGTAGAATCCTTCTGGGGTGAGGATGAGGGCGTAGCGGTGCCGGTAGATGTTGATGGCGGTGCCCAGACCACCCAGGATGAGCAGGGTGCCATAGCCGTAGCTTTGGCCTACTCTCCAGTCCACGGGGTAGAGAATGAACCAGGTGCCGGCAGCTGCTAGACCCAGGGCGATAAGGACGCTCTTGCCTCGGCTTTTGGGATGCGGAGGGTTTCTTCCGGGCTTGGCATATGGACGTTTTTGGACATTTCGGTTTAGAGGTTTTATTGCAGACCTATCGGCTGGTATCTATGGCAGCAACTTTGCCTTCACTATGCGCGGAATCCCGATAGTCCTCGATAGCTTGAATGAGGTCCCGCTTGTTCATTCCAGAAGGTAGCGTGAGGTTCTGGGTCATAATGGCCTGGTTCCGCGGGGTTATGTAACGTTCTGCGTCTGCATGGGAGCTGGGGTGAATCTTGATTCCGCCTAGCTCGTTGGAGACTCCACCAACAGCTTCCCAGGGGATGAGAGCTGATGACCTTGCTGAGATAGTCGTTCTGTTCAGGATTCCTTCTGCTGTGATGGCAAGGGCCTTACGACCGGTGGCTAGGTAGATTGCTAGTCCAATCGCAGCGGTGGCAAAGAATAGAGCGCCTACCCAAAGTAGCACCCCAAAGAACCCCGAGCGCTCCATGGCAGATGAAGCAGAAAGAAGCGCAAAGACTAGGCAGAGCACCACATTCAGGCTAACCTTGGCTGGACTTTTCTTGGCGTAAATATCCTTCATGGTTCCTCCTCATTGAGAGCTACTTGCACCCAAAATTTTACCAAGTAGACTTACTTACATCAAGGTCGACAGCTGAGCTTACTCGATAGTTTCACCCACCGGTTACATAGCCAAGATTCGATCTCAAGTAGCTAGCAGATGCTGCCAAAGACAAAAGGGCACTCACACATGTGCAAGGATACCCTTACCTTGTTTCACGATGACCGCTCCCAGATTATGCCGCGATCTTAACACTGAGTAGGCGGTTGATGCTTATGCCTTGTTCTTGGGCCTCTATGGCTATGCGCCGGTGAAGTTCTGGCGGGATTCGCAAGCTGAGCTTGCCGGAGTAGGTGCGATCTGCGAATGCCTGGGGTATTTCCTCGCCATTAGCTTCCATGTCTTGGGCTACTTGGGCGACGAGTTTTTTGATGCCACTGAGGGCGTCTAGTTCGTTGGGTTCGAGCCAGGATAGGGAGGGCATTTCGAGGACGGTCGCGACGTATTCGTGGTCTTCTGGCGACCAGGTGACACGGTAGGTGTAGTGTTCAATCATTGGTCTGTCCTTTAAGTTTGTGAATTGCTTGGAGCGTAGGCTGAGGGAGATGTGAGCTTTATGGAAAGATTGAGGCAGGGTTCTTAATGTTACTGATAGAGAGATTTATCAATGAATGATTCTGGCTATGTTGCTCGTTCGACGGTTATAGGTGACATTGAGGCTCTTGCAGAGCTTATGGTAGAGAGCTGGCAGTTTGCTTATGAAGGTCTGATGCCGGCTGATTTTCTGATGAATCTTTCGGTGCAGGAACGGGCCGATTCTTTGCGCCGGGTGCTTGAGTCCAATGCTGCTTCAGATTTACAAGACACCCGCGTTGCACTTTCGGCAGATAAGTCCGATGAGATTCTGGGTGTCTGTTCTTTTGGCCCTGATAGAACAGACGGCTCTATTAGTGAGGTATATGCACTGTATGTCCCCCCACCGTGATTGGCAGTGGGTTGGGTAGATTTTTAATGCAGGACGCCGTGGCGCGGCTTTCTGAGTTTGGTTTTGGTGAAGTATTTTTGTGGGTGTTTGAGGGTAACGATAGAGCAATTCGTTTCTATGAGAAGGCTGGTTTCAGATTAACGGGTGAGACGAAAGTTGAGAAGCTACAAGGTGCGCAGCTGAGGGAACTAAGAATGAGGAAGACCGTCAGATAGCTTCTGTCTTTGCATAGAACAGTGAGGGTTATTCAAAGTAGAAGCACACCCCACCAAGAAACAACGGCCCCACCAGCAATTCGCCACACTACTAGCTGCCCTCACCCAAAACCACACCTGGAACAAACCACAAGGCAGACCAAGCGCACTCACCTTGCACCAAGCCCTCAAAGCCACCCTGCTCTACCACCGCCACAACCTCACTGAGGAACTACTAGCAAATATTTTCGGGGTTTCACAACCTACTATTTCCAGAACCATCAATCTCATTGAAAAAGCCCCCACAGTACCCGGCTCACTGGTTATTGATGGAACACTGATACCTACTTGGAATTGGCGTTCATCAGGCAAAACATACTTCTCGGGTAAACACAAGAAAGCTGGTTTCAATTACCAGGTCATCTGCACCCCTGACGGTAGACTCCTGGCTATCGCTGACCCTCCCCCTGGAGTTAAAGATGATACTCTCATACCTTCCATGCACAGGGGCTTGAGCGGTTCCTGAATTCTTCAACTTTGGCGGAAAAGGGTTATGTGGGTCTGGAGCTGATCACTCCAACGAAACCTAAACCTGGCCAGCGTATGGCCGTGGAGGTGAATAAGAAGAATAACCGGGTGATTAACAGGCTACAGTCGGTGGATGGTCGGATTATTACTCAGACCAAAACTTGCCAGGTGTTGAATACGGAGTTTCAGGCGACCGTTGAGTGGATATTTTCGGTGATGCGTGGGTTGGTGTTTTATGCGGTCGGGAGGGATTTTGAATAACCTTCCTTATAAAGAAACTCGCACCATGAAATAATTAACTAATTTAAAAATTTGGAGAACCCCCTTTCTCGAGAGGAGTGTCTCTGACAAATTCCGCACCATTATTTTTATCGTCTAGATTTTTAAAAGAATATTTTCCATTCCAGATGATTCCCTTGTTATCTTTAAACTGATATTCAACATCAATTCGATGTGTTTCACCGGAAACAGACTTCCCGTCTATTGATAAATCTTGATCAAGCTCCCAAACACCCTTGCTCTCACCTGGCATAATCTGCCACACAGTAACCGTACCACCAATGCCATACCCTAAATTTTTTTCCTGTTGACTATAAAGGAATGTATAATTATCGATCATTTTCCCCATTGTCTTAACCTCATAAATCGGAGCCTCCGATGGATTCCTGATGCAGATTTTCCATCTATTTGCAGCTTCAGGGTCAGATGTATTTGCCGTATCGCCTGAGCCACAAGATTCGTTGCTTTTAACTATATAGTGGAATATCTTATCTGCCTGTGACCTCTCAAGCAAAATATTATTTGAATGCAATGGAACACCGATCCCAAAAATTGCAACTATAATTGAAATAAAGGATGCCCAAAAAGACAATGCATTGTAGATAGACTTATTTGATCCACCGCTCAAATCAGATAATCCTGATTTTTCAGACTTTCGATGAAAATCTTCTGGAGTTAAATTTTCATTACACATATTAACCTCATGAAAAGTAGAATCTATTTCAATTGAATGCAGCCTATCTGAATTAATATCTAGTATTAAATCAATATCCGCTGGCCCGACAAGCAGGCTATCATTTTCAAATTTAGTAACCCTCAATTCAATTGCCTTTCAATCCCCTCGTGCTCTTCCTGGTGGTATTTCCTAGAGAGAAATATTTCCGCGCTTCACCAAAAAATATTAAATTTGCAAACTAAGACCACAGTGGGGGCCGGATCCAAGATAAGGGCCCCACTGTGGTCTAGCTTACTATTACGTGCTTGTTGCTGGTCAGCGCCAGGTTAGAGTGCCACTCCCCTACTCGGCAGCAACACCCTTCGGGTCCTCATTCACCCGCTCTTCAATATGCTTTACGATCCGCTCCACAGCCTCATCAACGGGCACGCCGTTTTCCTGGGAGCCGTCGCGGAAGCGGAAGCTCACCGCGCCGTTCTCGGCGTCCTCGCCACCGGCAATCAGGATGAAGGGCACCTTCTCCTTAGAAGCAGTGCGGATCTTCTTGGGGAAGCGGTCCGTGCCGTAATCCACCTCAACGCGCACACCGCGCGCCTTCAGCTTCTCCGCAACCTCCGCCATGTAGTCATTGAAGGCCTCAGCAACAGGCACACCAATCACCTGCACCGGCGCCAGCCACGCCGGGAAAGCACCCGCATAGTGCTCAATCAGCACACCCATGAAACGCTCAAAGGAACCAAACTTGGCTGAGTGAATCATGACCGGCTCCTGGCGGGTGCCGTCAGACGCCTGGTACTCCAGCCCGAAACGGGCAGGCTGGTTGAAGTCATACTGCACGGTAGACATCTGCCAGGTGCGGCCAATCGCGTCCTTAGCCTGAACAGAAATCTTGGGACCGTAGAAGGCAGCGCCACCCGGGTCAGCCACCAGTTCCAAACCGGTCTCAGCAGCAACCTGCTGTAGAACCGCAGTTGCCTCCTCCCACTGCTCGTCCGTACCGATGAACTTATCCTTCTTATCGCCCTCAGTGTCGCGGGTTGAAAGCTCCAGATAGAAGTCCGTCATGCCGAAGTCTTCAAGCAAAGAGAGCATGAACTTGAGCAGGTGGGCAACCTCAGCAGGTGCCTGTTCCTTGGTCACGTAAGAGTGGGAGTCGTCCTGGGTAATCATGCGCACGCGGGTCAAGCCGGAGAGCACACCCGACTTTTCATCACGATAGACCGAACCGAACTCGAACAGACGCAGGGGCAGCTCGCGGTAGGAACGGCCGCGGGAGCGGAAAATCTCGTTGTGCATGGGGCAGTTCATGGCCTTGAGGCGGTAGGCCTGGCCCTCGTCCTCCATAGCCGGGAACATACCGTCCGCATAGTAGGGCAGGTGGCCGGAGGTGTAGAAGAGATCTTCCTTAGAGATATGGGGGGTCTTAACGTACTCGAAGCCCTCTTCAATGTGGCGGGCACGCACGTAGTCTTCCATGGCGCGCAGAATGACGCCGCCCTTGGGGTGAATCACGGGCAGGCCGGGGCCAATGGTCTTGGGGAAGGAGAACAGATCAAGTTCTTCACCCAGGCGGCGGTGGTCGCGGCGCTCAGCCTCAGCAATGCGCTCCTTGTAAGCAACCAGCTCTTCCTTAGAGGGCCAGGCGGTGCCGTAGATACGCTGCAACATGGGGTTCTTCTCAGACCCGCGCCAGTAGGCGCCACCGGAACGCATCAGCGCATAGCCGTTAGCCAGAATCTTGGTGTTGGGTACGTGGGGGCCGCGGCAGAGATCCTTCCAGACGGTCTCGCCCTTCTTGTTCACGTTATCGTAGATGGTGATTTCGCCAGCGCCCACCTCAACGGCCGCACCCTCAGCGGCGTCCGCACCAGAACCTGGGCCCTGTGAGAGGGTGAGCAGTTCCAGCTTGTAGGGCTCGTTAGCCATCTCAGCTTCAGCTTCAGCCTGGGTGACCACGCGGCGGCGGAAGGTCTGCCCACTCTTAATAATCTTCACCATGTCCTTCTCAATCTTCTTCAGATCTTCGGGGGTGAAGGGCTCTTCAACATCAAAGTCAAAGTAGAAACCGTCGGTGATGTAGGGGCCAATGCCGAGCTTGGCGTCCTTGCGGTAGTTCTGCACAGCCTGAGCCATCACGTGCGCAACCGAGTGGCGCAGCACCTCCAGGCCTTCCTGCTCGTGCACAGAAACAGGCTCTACAGTATCGCCCTCAGCAAGTTCGGTGGATAGATCAACCAGGGAGCCGTTGATACGGGCAACAACAATCTGGGGATTCTCAGCGAACAAATCAGCGGCGGTAGCGCCGGCCTCAACCTGCTGTGCGGCACCAGAAACGGTAATTGAAAGAGCGGACAAAATGTCTCCTTAGGTGTGCCCACCCCTACTCCGGGTGAGCTAGCGTTACATCTGCACGGTACAAGGGTGCAGAACAAAGCCCATTTTACCGCTCCGTGTGCTTATTCGTGTCCCTGGCCAGGGCGCGCGCATCACATTTTCTGCCCGCCAGGTAGGAGCGGGCGGTCAGAAAGAGGCAGAAGCCCGCCAGGGGCAGGGCTGAGAAAAGGACGGACGCCTCCCCCAGCACCCCGGTCATAGTCAGGTTAATAAGCTTGATAGTTGCCATCAGGGCCAGGGCCAGCCCACCAAAGAAGGGCACCACTGCCTGGGTCTGGGCATAGAGGCGGCGGGCAGAGTAGACCGGGGCATCTAGCCCCCAGGGCCTGGGCCGCTGCCAGCTGGCGCGGCTTCTGCTTGCCCGCATGAGCCGAAAAGGCGTCGTGAACCTGGGTGAGGGCGTCCTTACTTGCCATACGCCCCATAGCCACCCCAGAAAACCACACCAGGGCCAGCAGGGCAGGCAAAAGAAGGGTAGGTCCAAAGACCAGCCAGGCCCTCTTTTCAGCCCAGCCGGTGGCCTGGCCCAAAAGGTCAAAGCGCACCGGAAGCTGCTGGGGCAAAGAAGGGTAAAGAAGGGCCAGATACACCAGCTCAGCCACCACCAGCCCCAGGGCAAAAATAAACCAGATAGGGTTAGGTTTGATGGGTGGGTAAGGGGCTGTCATGAGCTACCTGCTTCTACTTTTTCCTGCCAGCTGTCGTCTTTGATGCAGCCTGGGCCCCGGCCAAGGAAGCCTTGGCCCGGGACTTCTTGAAGGTCACCTCCAGCCCCTCCAGGGCCCGCAGGCGCCTGCGCATGACCTTAATGGCCTCGGGGTTCTGGTCAATCAAAAGGAAGTTGCGGTCAAGCTGGGCGCAGGCGTGGCCGGTAGTCCCAGAGCCGCCGAAGAAGTCCAGCACCCAGTCCCCCGGCTCACTGGAGGCCTGCACAATACGGCGCAAAATACCCAGGGGTTTCTGGGTGGCGTAGCCGGTTTTCTCCTTGCCGCTGGGCGAGACAATGGTGTGCCACCAGACGTCCGTCGGCAACTTACCAATCTCAGCTTTCTCGGGGGTAACTAACCCGGGCGCCATGTAGGGCTCGCGGTCAACCGCCTCAGAATTGAAGTAATAGTTCTCGGGGTCTTTCACATAGACCAGAATGTTATCGTGCTTAGCTGGCCACTTCTTCTTAGACTTAGCCCCATAGTCATAGGCCCAGATAATCTCGTTCAAGAAGGACTGGCGGCCAAAGAGGGCATCAAGCACAACCTTGGCATAGTGGACCTCGCGGTAGTCTAGATGTAGGTAGAGGGTGCCGCTGGGCTTGAGCAGCCGCCAGGCCTGCATGAGGCGGGGCTCGAGGAACTCCCAGTAGTTCTCAAAGGAGTCGGAGTAGCCGTAGATATCGCCCTTGATGGTCTCGTAGGTTTGGCCCTTATAGCCAACTCGACTACCGCCTTCTGTGCGCACGGTCTTGAGGCTTTGTCGCTTCTGCACCTTACCGGTGTTAAAGGGCGGGTCGATGTAGATGAGTTGAAAACTCTCTGCGGGCAGGTTCTTGAGCACGGCGAGGTTATCGCCGTGAATCACCATGCTCGTGCTATCTGCTGACCACAAAGAACGTTTTGACACAAGGTACAGAATACCCCAAGCACTTGACTCATAAATAAAAACTTATATAAGATTCTTCTTATGAATAACGGTGAGATCCCCTGGGCAGAAGACCTAGAGCCCTCAGTAGCCCTCTTCTCAGCCCTAGCCCACCCGCTACGGCTGGCCATCGTCCGCCACATCATGGACGAACCCCACACCGTCAGCGAGATTCACACCTGCATGGGAGTCTCACAACCCCTAGCCTCCCACCACCTCAAAATCCTACGAGAGGCCAGCGTCATCACCAGCAGGCAAGAAGGACGAAAAACCTACTACGCCCTAGCAGATGACCACATCAGCCACATCGTCAAGGACGTCTACCAACACACCAAGGAGTAAAAACCATGACCACCGCAACCCTACACCGCGAATCAGAAGCCCACTCCCACACCCACGGCCCCGACTGCGGCCACCAGGCCATCATCCACCTGGACCATGTAGACTACCTACACGACGGCCACGCCCACCGCGAACACAACGGCCACTACGACGAATGCAACACCTGCCAGTGCCAGGACTGCTCAGACATCTGCGCAACCTGCACCTGCGCCGACTGCACCTGCGCAACCTGCAACCACGACGTCTGCGCCTGCGCTGATTGTTCCGACTCCTGCGCCAACTGCGCCTGCACCAACTGCAGCTGCGCCACCTGCCAGCACGCCGCCTAAATAAATAGGTCAGCCAGCAAGAGGTTCCCTAGACTCACACTCCCTGTGAACCTAGGGAACCTTTTTCACCCCGTCCTCACAGGTCAGCCCGCTCAAGAGAAGCAGCCAGTCGGCAGACATTGGTCAGACTACCAATACCCTCAATAGCGGTCACCATCACCTGCCCATCAGCCAGCCACTGCCGGGGGCGAAGGGAAAGACCCACCCCGGCAGGAGTGCCCAGGGCAACCAAATCCCCCGGCTCCAAGGTCATAAAAGTAGAAATATAGCTAACCACCTGGGCCGGGCTAAAGACCATATTGGCAGTAGTCCCCTGCTGCCGTACCTGCCCATCAACGCTACAGGTCATGGCAAGGCCAGCCGCTATATCAAGTTCATCAGGGCTAACAATCACCGGCCCAAAAGGAGTCATACGGTCCCAGTTCTTACCCTGGAACCACTCAGAAGTCCGCCCCTGCCAGTCCCGCACCGACACATCATTCAGCACGGTATACCCCAGCAGGTAATCATCCACCTGCTCTTGGGCAAGGTGGCGGCCACGGCGTCCTACCACCGCACACAGCTCGACTTCCCAGTCAATCTTGCTACTCTCAGCAGGCAACTCAATGGGCTCGCCCGGCCCAATCAAGGCATTGCCAAACTTAGTGAAAATAGTGGGATAGGTGGGCAGTTCAGCTCCGACTTCTACAGCGTGATCCGCAAAATTCAAACCCACACACAGCACCCGCTGAACCCGACTCAAAGGGGCCACAAAGCTCTGCGGAGCAGACTCAAGAACCCTGCCCAGGCCACTCAGATCAGCTTCACTTCCCCAAAAAGCACCGGCATCCAGGGCCTCCTGCAGGGGCCGATCAAGCTCATACCAGCGTCCACCCGCCTCAACCACCGCACAGACCCCATCAGCCCGCCTCACCTGACCAAACTTCACCCCGGCCGTCCTTTCTGTTACAGCACCTAGTTTCGCCCCGCAGGGGCGATCAACTAGACTTTCTATGACGCAATATTCCGTTGACAAGGTGAATAATCGGTAAAAACCGTAGGCAATCATCAGCCAACAGAGTATTCTATACATCACAGTGTAAATCAATACCCGACCCACAAGGAGGCCAACCATGAGCGGCTTGATTACTCTGATTTCGCACACCTCAAAGGCGCGTAAGCCCGTGACTGTCAGCACCCGCCCCGCCCAGCTCGACGACGCCGAAGCGCTGGCACGGCTCTACTTCGCCTCCTACGACGACGAACGCTTCGCATCCCAGGCCGATGCCACCGCCGAGATGGAGCGCATTCTCAAGGGTGAGCACGGCGAGTTCTACGCCGAGGCATCCCCCGTGGTAGTTGATGAGCACGACCGCATTATTGCTGCATCCCTCTGTCTCAAACACCGCGTGGTCACCGACCCCAAGGACATCCCCACCATCTACGAGCTCTTCACCGCAGCCTCCCGCCGCCGCGAAGGCCTGGCAGAACAGCTGATTCGCCGCAGCATCGACCAGATGTTCGAGGACGGCTACGAGCAGGTTTCGGTACGCATCAGCGAGAACAACGCCGCCGCGCTAGCCCTCTACCTGACCCTGGATTTCAACCGCTGGTTCCCCGAAGACGACGATATTCTCTAGACAAGCGGTACGCTAGGTAATAGTTGAGCCCCACCCCTCACCAGCAGCGGAGGTGGGGCTCGGCTGTTTTAATTGGACAGCGAGCGTGAGTCAGCAAAACCTCACAACCCACTGAGCAAATCTTCGACCGGCTCCAACAGGTAGGGGGCGTTGTTGCGCACATTGCCAACATCCCTACTTACCTCGCGTAGCGCCCAGCCTGCGGTTTCGGCGAAGGCCTGCTCGCGGATGAGTTGCAAGGACGCCTGCGCCCGGGTGCGGTAGGCCCGTTTCTGCTCGGTGCTGGACTTAGGGGAACCGGCTGGCCGGCCTGACCGCAGCCAGGTGGTGAGGCTATCCGATTCGTTGATATCAGAGTCGTCGGCTACGTGAAGGGGTATGGGCAGGCGGTTGTGCAGTTGGCCCAGTTCCCGTTCAATCTCGTTTGTGTAGCCGGGGTCGCCGCCCAGGTCAGCCATGATTCCGGGGTCGAATTCGCCGTTGCCGGGCGAATCCATGGTCACAATCGAGCAGGAGAGCAGCCACTCCCCCTGCTTGTCCGCAAAAGGCCCCTCGGGCCCGGCGGATTCTGCTGGAATCTTCCACCACTCGTACAAGCCGGCGAAGTAGATGGGGCGACCGTCGGTACGGTGTACGAAGTAGGGGGTTTTGACCTGTTTACCCGCGGCGGTGGTTTCGGTTTTCCATTCGTAGTAGCCGCTCACGGGCACAGCACAGTGCCCCGAAACAGCGGCTTCGCGGAAGGTGGGCTTTTCAAAGATAGTTTCACTGCGGGCGTTGAAGGCCCGCGATGAGAAGGCGGGGTCCTTCGCCCAGACCGGTAGCAGCCCCCAGCGGGCCGAGTGCAGTTCTCGGGTGAAGGCCGGGGAGTTCCCCCGCCCACCATCAGAGGGGGCGGACGCACCCGCGCGCGCGAGTGCGTCCGCCCCGGAAACCTGCTCAGTAGGTGCCACGAGCCGGTCAACCAGGATAGGGACCGTGCTGGTGGGCGCCACGTTGTAGTTGGTGATGGGGTCGGTGAGTTCAACCCCAGCCATATACTGGGGGTATTCTTGGGCTAGTTCAAGGGCGTAGCGTCCGCACACCAGAACCCCTCGCTTTCGTAGGCTTCGATGACGGCGTCTTCAAGGTCGTCGACGGTGATGAGGGATTCGATGTCGGCTGCCGCGCCCACTGTTGCAGGGTCGAGGGGTAGGCCGAGGGCCTGGTAAACGTCCGTTGTTACCTCGCGCAGACTATCGGCCCCTGTCACCACGATGCCCGATGAGAACCACCAGGCTCCGGCAACAACCCGCTGGGCGGTGCCTATGAGCTTGATCCTCTGACCGCCGGGCAGCTGGCCCCAGACCGAATACTCGCCGGGGCAATACTCGCCGGGCAACGCCCCCACCCCGGCAGGAATGCCCAGACTGGTGAGAGCCTCTGCAAACATGGCCCCGAAGATGCCGTAGCGCTCGTGGTTGCCGCTGACCGCGTCCGATGCTTTCTGAAAATGATCCACCACCAAGCAGCCCGAGTGATAGGCGGCAGCGTGCCCACCCACGGTGCGCACCAGGGGTTCAAACCCGTGGCCCACCGCAGCCGCACGCGCCTGAGCGAAGCGGGGGTTAAGCTCGTCCCTGCGCCCAAAAGCTACCGTTGGTTTGGGCCGATAAAGACGCAGGGTACTGGGGGCCTCTCCCCTACCAACGGCGCGGACGGTCGCCATGGCTGAATCAACCATCTCTGCCATAGTTCCGCTGGCTGCGGGGTCAACACGGTCAAGGTGCAGCATTAGTCCACCGAAATTTCGTTCAAGCTGGTAGAGACGAACTCCCACCAGGCCGGGCGCAGGCCCGCATTCAGCGCAACCTGCTGGCTAATGATGTGCGAGGGGCTAGTACCGTAGAAGGGCACAAAGCCCTCGGTAAGAATAGCCTGCGACAGTTCCCTGACAAGGCAAGACGCCAGCCCCCTACCCCGGTGCGCCGGCAGCACATCAATACCAATCTGACGGCACCAGTCGGAGTCTTCACTAGCACCGGCTAGGGCTACTAGCTCCGCCTCTGCGTAGGCACCGAGCACCTGCACGTCGGGGCGCAGCTCTTTGAAACCGAGTGCGTTCTCAAAGTCGGGGTTGCCGCGATACTCCTCTAGCTCTGAAGGTTCCAGCCACCGCACCGTGTAGCCCTCGGCGGGCAAGCCGGGGCGGGCGTCCACACTATCAGTAAAGAAATCCCTGCCGGGGGTGAAGAAGAGGGAGGTGCCGCTCATCTGTAGGGCGTAGGGGGTGAGGTAGTCGTTGAGTTTGCGCAGCTCAGAGTAGTCCCCCACCCAGTTCCCGTTGTCGCCAGCCAGCAGGTTGTCGGCGGCCTCGCGCACGCGCGGGTGCTGGGCACAAATGACGGTAAGCCCCCGGTAGTTAATCAGGCGTAACTCCCAGTGGTCGCGGTAGCGGCGGCGGGCCGGGTGCATCTCGTCGAGGGGAATTCGCCGCGCCGAAAGGTGGGTTGAGCCGTGCTGCTGCGCTATATCAATGGCCTGCTCGGGCAGGCACAGGTCGATGGACAGCTGCGCAGCCAGAATCTTCTCGGCCTGCTGGTAGCTGGTGATAGGCGCGGGCATGGCTCTCTTTCTGCTCGGTGAGGTCTGTATCTAGGGTACTCGCTTTAGCGGGGGTGCGTGCGCCGGCGGCCGCTTTGCCTTTCGGGACAGGCTGGTGGGGTGCGCGGGTTGTGTCCCGCATTTATTCTGTTTTACCCGCAACTAGTTGCGGCTTTTTCAGAATAAATGCGGGGTGGTGTTGTCTATGCTGGTTGTATGAAGATTCTTGTTCTGGGTTTGAGCGGCGCCGGTAAGTCCACCTGGGCGCGACGGTTAGCCGCCGGGTACGGGGTGCCGCTGTTGCACCTTGATACCGTTCACTGGTTGCCGGGGTGGGTCGAGCGGAACCTAGCGGACGAACGTGCTCTGGTGGGCGAGTTTCTGGATGAGAATGGGTCTTGGGTGATTGAGGGCGGCTATTCCGATGTGCATTTTGAACGGCGACTGGCCGAAGCTGACCGTATCTATATTCTGTTAGCGCCCCGACTGGCGCGTCTGGGGAGGGTAGGACGCCGCTGGCTCACCTACCGCGGGACCAACCGGCCGGATATGACCGAGGGCTGCTCCGAGAAGCTCGACCTTGAATTTGTGAAGTGGATTCTGTGGGACGGCCCCAGCCGCGCCCGCATAAAGGCCCTGGCGGACGTCCGCCGCACCTACCCCGAGAAAACGGTGTGGAGAAGGTGGTGGGGCTAAACCGCTACTACTTCTTTTATGAAAATGGCCCCTCGCCGTTCACCCAGAATGGGGTTCAGCAAGGGGTCATTTTCTAGATCTGACTAGGGCATTTAGAAATCCCAATCCTCATCTTCCGTGTTTACGGCCTTGCCAATCACGTAGGAGGAGCCGGAGCCGGAGAAGAAGTCGTGGTTCTCGTCGGCGTTGGGTGAGAGGGCCGAAAGAATCGCGGGCGACACGTTAGTGACCGAGGCGGGGAACATTGCCTCGTAGCCCAGGTTCATGAGCGCCTTGTTAGCGTTGTAGTGCAGGAACTTCTTAACGTCCTCGCTCAGGCCCACGCCGTCGTAGAGGGAGTGGGTGTAAGCTACTTCGTTCTCGTACAGTTCATAGAGCAGGTCGAAGGTGTAGTCCTTGAGCTCTGCCTGGCGTTCCGCAGTCTCCTTTTCGAGACCGCGCTGGTACTTGTAGCCAATGTAGTAGCCGTGTACAGCCTCATCGCGAATGATCAGGCGGATCAGGTCTGCGGTGTTGGTGAGCTTGGCGCGCGAAGACCAGTACATGGGCAGGTAGAAACCTGAGTAGAAGAGGAAGCTCTCAAGCAGGGTTGAGGCGACCTTTTTCTTGAGGGGGTCATCGCCCTGGTAATAGTCCATGACGATTCGGGCCTTCTTCTGCAGGTGCTCGTTTTCGGTCGACCAGCGGAAGACCTCGTCAATCTCCTTGGTGGAGCAGAGGGTGGAGAAGATCGATGAGTAAGACTTAGCGTGTACCGACTCCATGAAGGCGATGTTGGTGTACACAGCCTCTTCGTGGGCGGTGACGGCGTCGGGCAGCAGGGAGACAGCGCCGACGGTACCCTGGATGGTGTCGAGCAGGGTCAGGCCGGTGAAGACGCGCATGGTCAGCTGCTTTTCTTCTTCGGTCAGGGTCTTCCAGGACTGCACATCGTTTGAGAGCGGCACCTTTTCGGGCAGCCAGAAGTTAGCGGTCAGACGGTCCCAGACCTCAAGGTCTTTTTCGTCTTCGATGCGGTTCCAGTTGATGGCTTCAACGTGGTTGACCAGTTCGACCTTCTCACTCATGGTGATGGGTTCTCCTCATGTCGGGGTGGTGGAGTGCCTGAAATAGGCTTGGTTCTATTCTTTCACCGTTGGGCGGTTTTCGCACCAGCGGCTCGGTTTGCTTAATATCTCAGGGGCGGACGCCGTCGCCCGCTTCTTCTTGTAGGGCGGCTAGACGTTCGGCTTTGGTTTCTCTGTCGACGAGGCGGCGCAGCAGCGGCAGGGCCGCAGCAAGCTGCGCGGCCTCGTCCTCATTCAATATTTCATCGGCGCGTTCTACGATCCAGCGGTCACGGCGGCTGATAATGGAGTCAATGGTGGTGCTCCCCTGCTCTGTCAGGTAGAGCTCCTTGCGGCGCTTATCGTGCAGGTTTTTACCCGAGGCAATGTAGCCGCGGCGCAGGAGGGAGGCCACGATCTTGTTCATGGACTGCGGGGTCATGCGCTGAAAACGGGCCAGTTCAGCGCCGGTTTGCCGCGGGGCAGCTTGGAGCTGGGCGAGCACGGTTTCTTCAGCAAACGAGAGGGGTGAGTGCGAGTCAGTCTCGTTCCTCAGCCGTCGATGCATTCTAAACACCGAGTAACGTAAGGTACCCGCCTGCTCATACGAAAAATTTTCCAAAGGCGCCAACCTAAAATAATCAGTTTAACTTATCAGTTATATAGATTATATACCGCGATAAAGAAAGCCCGCCACCCACACAAGATGACGGGCCCCGCCCGGCCGGGGCGTCCGCGCCCTACCAGCGCAACACCCTACCCCGCCTCAGGCTTTAGAGCATGCAGCTGACGCAGCCCTCAACCTCGGTGCCCTCAAGAGCCATCTGACGAATACGTGAGTAGTAGATGGTCTTGATGCCCTTACGCCAGGCGTAAATCTGGGCCTTGTTGACGTCGCGGGTGGTGGCAGTGTCCTTGAAGAAGAGGGTCAGCGACAGACCCTGATCGACGTGCTGGGTAGCAACGGCGTAGGTGTCGATGATCTTCTCGTAGCCGATCTCGTAGGAGTCCTGGTAGTAGTCCAGGTTCTCGTTGTCCATGTAGGGAGCCGGGTAGTAGACACGACCCAGCTTGCCTTCCTTACGGATCTCAATCTTCGAGGCAATGGGGTGGATCGACGAGGTGGAGCCGTTGATGTAGGAGATAGAACCGGTGGGCGGAACAGCCTGCAGGTTCTGGTTGTACATACCGTGCTCAGCAACATCGGCAGCCAGCTGCTTCCAGTCCTCAGCGGTGGGCACGAAGTGATCGCCGAACATCTCGCGGGCGCGCTCGGTCTCAAAGTCCCAGGTGCCGTTAATGTACTTCTCGAAGTACTCCCCCGAAGCGTACTTGGACTTCTCAAAGCCTACGAAGGTCTTTTTACGTTCGCGAGCAATCTCCATGGAGGCGCGAATCGCGTGGTAGGTGACGGTGTAGAAGTACATGTTGGTGAAGTCCAGCGCTTCTTCAGAACCGTAGTAGACGTGCTCGCGGGCCAGGTAGCCGTGCAGGTTCATCTGACCCAGGCCAACGGCGTGGCTCATGGAGTTACCGCGCTCGATGGAGGGAACAGAGGCGATATCTGACTGGTCAGACACAGCGGTCAGAGCGCGAATCGCGGTACTGACAGTCTGGCCCAGGTCGCCGCCGTCCATCGCCAGGGCGATGTTCAGGGAGCCCAGGTTGCACGAGATGTCCTTACCGATGGTCTCGTAGCCCAGGTCAGCGTTGTAGACAGAGGGCTCAGATACCTGCAGAATCTCGGAGCAGAGGTTAGACATGATGATCTTGCCGTCAATGGGGTTGGCCTTGTTGACGGTGTCTTCGAACATGACGTAGGGGTAGCCCGACTCGAACTGAATCTCAGCCAGGGTCTGGAAGAACTCGCGGGCGTTGATCTTGGTCTTCTTGATACGGGCATCATCGACCATCTCGTAGTACTTCTCGGTGACGTTGATGTCTGAGAAGGGTACGCCGTAGATACGCTCAACATCGTAGGGCGAGAAGAGGTACATGTCCTCGTTCTTCTTGGCCAGTTCGAAGGTGATATCGGGAATCACAACGCCCAGTGAGAGGGTCTTAATGCGAATCTTCTCGTCGGCGTTTTCGCGCTTGGTGTCGAGGAAGGAGTAGATATCGGGGTGGTGAGCGTGCAGGTAAACTGCGCCTGCACCCTGGCGGGCACCGAGCTGGTTGGCGTAGGAGAAGGAGTCTTCCAGCAGCTTCATCACGGGGATGACGCCTGAGGACTGGTTTTCAATCTTCTTGATGGGGGCACCGGCTTCACGCAGGTTGGTCAGGGCGAAGGCTACGCCGCCGCCGCGCTTAGACAGCTGAAGGGCTGAGTTGATGGAGCGGCCAATGGACTCCATGTTGTCTTCGATGCGCAGCAGGAAGCAGGAGACCAGCTCACCGCGCTGCTTCTTACCGGCGTTCAGGAAGGTGGGGGTAGCGGGCTGGAAGCGGCCGGAGATGACCTCTTCAACAATCTTGGTTGCCAGAGCCTCGTCGCCTTCTGCCAGCAGCAGGGCAACCATGACCACGCGGTCCTCAAAGCGCTCCAGGTAGCGCTGGCCGTCGAAGGTCTTCAGGGCGTAGGAGGTATAGAACTTGAAGGCGCCCAGGAAGGTGGGGAAGCGGAACTTCTTAGAGTAGGCCAGCTTGGAGAGGGACTTGACGAAGTCAAAGGAGTACTTCTCGAAAACCTCGGGCTCGTAGTACTGGTGCTTGACCAGGTAGTCAATCTTTTCTTCCAGGTCGTGGAAGAATACGGTGTTGTTGTTAACGTGCTGCAGGAAGTACTGGCGGGCTGCCTGACGGTCTGCTTCGAACTGGATTTGGCCGTTCTCATCGTAGAGGTTCAGAAGGGCGTTCAGTTCGTGGTACCCCATGCCACGGTATTTCTCGGGGGTGCTCGGATCCTCGTGACCGGGTTCTACGCTGAGGCCGGGTACAGGGAGTTTTGAATCCAAAATTTTTCCAATCCTTCTTGAACGGTTTCTACATCTTCTTCGGTGCCCATGAGCTCAAATTTGTAGAGCACAGGCACGTGGCATTTGGCGGCGACTTTGTCTGCTGCTACGCAGAACAGTTCACCGAAGTTGGTGTTTCCCGCGCCGATGACTCCTTGCAGGAGTTCCCGGTTGTGGGGGTTGTTGAGGAACTTCACGGCCTGGGGCGGTATGGAGCCCGCTCCCCCGGGTCGCCCGTAGCTGGGGACACACAGCACGTAGGGCCCGGTGACCTGTGGGGGGTCTTCACTGGTCTTCAGCGGTAGCCGTATGTTTTTTATTCCGGTCTTCTGCACGAACTTGTGGGTGTTCTCTGAGACCGATGAAAAGTAGACGATGGTGGGCTGTCCGGTGGTGTCTGTGGTGTCCATGGGAGCTGGTGCCTGGATCTGGTCGTGGTGGGTGTGCGCGTGTGGCGCGGGTAAGAAAAGGCCCGGGTGCGGACGCCTGTGGGCGGCGGGTGCTCCCCGGGCAGGTGGTCAGCGGTTAGGCTGCGGCGCTGGCCAGGGCGTTGATCTTGTCGGGCTGGAAGCCTGACCAGTGGTCTTCGCCGGCGATGACGACGGGGGCCTGCAGGTAGCCCATGCCCTTGATGAGTTCGAGAGCTGCGGGGTCCTCGGTGATGTCAACGGTGTTGTACTGGACGCCGAGCTTGTCGAGAGCACGGTAGGTCATGTTGCACTGGACGCAGGCAGGCTTGGTGTACACCGTAACGGTCATTGGGGTATCTCCTTGGTGTCCCGCGCGAAGCGGGAGGTTTCTGGCATAGGGGGGCTCTTTTCGAGCCGGTGTGGGGTTGGGCGGCGGTTTTTCTCTTGTCGCCCGAACCGAGATTTAATACTACATCTAGTGTTTGGGGAGCGCACCTAACCCTACATAGTGTGGTCTGTTACGAAATTTTTTTAAAACCGGTATCTATCCACAGTCCTTCCGCGCGTTTGCGGGCTTTAAGGGAGTTATCCACATTAAGGGCTTCTTGAGGCGGGGTTGGGGGTGGGGGTGTGACCTTAAGCCCGAGGGCCTGCCAGTGCCCCTGGGGCTTAAGACTGAACGTCCCGCGAGATATCAGGGCTGGGGCTTTCAACCCTAAATTGAGCCTTGAGTCTTGGGGGCCGTGTGGGGCGATTTTTTAAGGTTTTTTACCGGGGTGTGTCGCGCAAAAGGGGGCACTCTGCCAGGCTTGACAAGGGCGCCCCTTAAGGTGTTTAAGCGCGGTTGTTTAGACGAGCCCGCGGTCTTTGAGCTGCTCGTAGAGGGCGGTGCCGTCGTTGCCTTCAAGCCACAGGTCGCCCTTAGTGATATCGCGAGCGCGGTTGTCGCCCCAGACGCGGCCGGAAGAGAGCACGGATTCGCCGAAGGTGAGGTTGCGGATGAGGATGGCTTCGACGTTGTGGGGGTAGCGGACGGCAAATCCGTTGTAGATTTCTGGGTCGCGTTGGCCGTCGTCGCCGATGAGGATCCAGCGGATGTGGGGGAATTCGGCGGCGAGGCGTTTGAGGGTGTTGACTTTGTGTTGGGAGCCGGAGCGGAACCAGCGGTCGGGGGTGGGGCCCCAGTCTGTGAGGAGGAAGGTGCCTTTGGGGTAGCCGTTGCGGTGGAGGAAGCGGCGGAGGGTGGGGGTGACGTTCCAGGCGCCAGTGGAGAGGTACATGATGGGGGCTGTGGGGTGGGTGCGGTGGAGGCGGTCCATCATGACGGCCATGCCGGGGGTGGCGGAGCGGGCGTGTTCGTTGAGGACGAAGCTGTTCCAGGCTGCGACGAAGGGCCGGGGTAGGGCTGTGTTCATGACGGTGTCGTCGACGTCGCAGATGATTCCGATGGTTTGGTCTTCGGGGACGATGTAGACGCTGGTGATGGCGGGTTGGCTGCCGGGGGTGGTGATGGTGACTTGGTGTGTGCCCGGTTCGAGGGCGATGTTGAGTTTGACGTCTACCACTCCCCCGCGGTCGGCATGAACGCGGTGGTGTTGGCCGTTGATGTGGATGTCGATGGGGGCGTGGGATATGGCGACGGAGGTGAAGGAGCGCCAACCGCGCACGGGTTCGATGGTGGGGTCGCCTTTTTCGACGGAGTCGAAGAATTCTTCGAAGAGGTCGGTTTTGTAGAGTGCGCGGCCGAGGATGCGTACCCATTCTTGGGTGCCGTAGCCGACGCTGGGTACGATGACGGGTTCTAGGCCGTGTTTTTGTGCTTGGCGTTCGCGGTAGGAGTGGATGCTGTCGCCGATGCGGTAGCCGATGTTGACGGCTTCGTCGGCTGCTTCTGCAACGATGGTGCGGATTTCGTGTGCCCCTGTGGTCATAGCCTTAGTTTTTCATATTTGCGCAGTTGGTGCATGGTGTGACACCAGTGGAGGTTTATTCGTGATTAGTGGTTCTTAAAGAAATGAGGTGGGCACCGCCTTTGGTGCCCACCTGTGTGTAGTGTGTGGTGGTGTTAGTCGACGTTGAGGACGCAGGTGGCGCTGCCGGTGCCGTCTGCTTCGTTGGCGTGGTTGACGTGGTCGCCTTCTTCGAGGGAGTAGCCAGTGCCCTTGATGGCGCAGAAGACTTCAGCTCCGGGGTCTTTGGCGGTGACGGAGACGCGGATCTGTGAGTCTGAGAGGTCTGCGAGGTTGTCGTAGGTGAGCTTATAGAAGGCTTCGCCTTCGAATTCAGCCTGGTTGCCGTCGAAGCTCATCTGGTCCTGGTAGACGGTGATGGTTGCGGGAACCTCTGCGCCGTTGTGTTCGGCAGTTACCTCGATGGTGATATCGTCGCGGCCGCCCCAGCCGTCAGTTGCTTCGATGCCCATGCCGGGTACGATGGTTTGCGCGCAGCCTGCGAGCAGGGCGGTCGCCGCAAGCGCGGATACTACGGTAACTTTTTTCTTTGCCATACATAAAAATATAGCGTCTTCACAGACTCTTAGGGTAATGCTACGCGCCGTTAGGCGACAGTTTGTGGCTAAATGTCTAGCTCAGAGGTCGGGGGTGGGTGCGAAGAGGGCTTCTATAACACCGGAGAATTCATGGCCCATGGTCACGGGGGCAGTTTCACCGGAGATGGGGTGCGGGTGGCAGCGTCTGCCACCTGCCAGGTAGGCTACGAGCTTGTCGCGGGTACGTGTTTGCATGGAGTTGGGCTCCTTAGGTTTTTCTCTTGAGTCTTAGCCTAAGGAGCAGGTATGTGCGGGAGTTTTATCCAACCTATGAGCAACCTGTGAAAGTTTCAGAAGAAAGCTTTGCCTCACCTGCTGAGCAGATGAGGCAAGGCTGTGTTAAGAAATAAGGTGCTCAGAGGGGAGCTGGTTATGCAGGGAGCGGCCGTTAGATTCAATGACCTGCCGGTACCAATCAAAGGACTTCTTGCGGTAGCGTGCCAGGGTGCCTGAGCCGTCGTCATTCCGGTCTACATAAATCACCCCGTAGCGCTTAGACATCTGGGCGGTCGACATTGATACCAGGTCAATGCACCCCCACATGGTGTAGCCTAGCAGGTCGGTCCCGTCGGCGATTGCTTCTTCGGCTTGAAGTAGGTGCTCGCGCAGGTAGCTGATCCGGTAGTCGTCCTCAACCGTGAGCCTATCCGGCCCACCTTCCACCAGCTGGTCCTTGGCGCCCAGGCCGTTCTCGACGATAAAGAGGGGCTTGCCCCAGCGGTCCCAGAAGTCATTGAGTACCAGGCGCAGGCCCACCGGGTCAATCTGCCAGCCCCACTCAGAAGCTTGCAGGGTGGGGTTGGGCACTCCCCCGATGATATTGCCCTCACCGGTCTTTGCCGCCCCCACAGTCTCGCACACCGACATGTAGTACGAGAAGGAGACAAAATCGACGGTATTGAGCAAATCCTGGCGGTCCTGCTCGGTAATCTCAAGCTCCACCCCCAGTTCCCGGAGCTTACGGAGAAAGTAACCGGGGTAGCTGCCGCGGCAGTGCACGTCGCCAAAAACATAGTCATCACGCGAGGCCACCTGGGCAGCTAGCACATCTGCCGGGTCGGGGGTCAGGGGGTAGCGGGGAACAGCCAGAATCATGCAACCCACCCGGTTTTGCCCGTCAATCTCGTGGGCCAGGCGGGTGACTCGGGCTGAGGCAACCAGTTCGTGGTGTACCGCCTGATAGAGGCGCTGCGGCCCAATCTCATCAGGTGTTCCTTCAAGACCCGAGAAGAAGGGAAAGTGCAGCACGGAGTTAATCTCGTTGAAGGTAATCCAGTAACGTACTCGGCCTGCAAAATGGGTCATCACGGTGCGGGCGTACCGCTCAAAGAAATCAATCAGCTGCCGGTTAGCCCACCCGCCGTATTCCCGGGCCAGGTGCAGAGGGGTCTCATAGTGGCTGAGGGTCACCAGCGGTTCGATACCGTGTTTCAACAGTTCATCAATGACGCGGTCGTAAAAGGCCAGCCCCTCGGGGTTGGGCTCAGTCTCGTCCCCGCGCGGGAAAATCCGTGACCAGGCAAAGGAAAGGCGGAAGACCTTAAAGCCAAGTTCAGCAAAGAGGGCGATATCGTCTGCATAGCGGTGGTAGAAGTCGATACCCTCAAGTTTGAGGTTATCGGGTGTCGGCTGGGCTGTGGGGGCGGACGCCAGCCCCCGCGCCAGCACGTCCTGTACGCTCAGCCCCTTACCATCTTCAGCATAGGCACCCTCTATCTGGTTGGCGGCCGTTGCACCACCCCACAAAAATCCTTCAGGAAAACTCACCGGCGGCGTCCTTTCACGTAGCTACTAGGTCTTACCCCTATCCTAGCCCCACCTCCTACCCGGCATAAGGGGAAGTCCATATGAAGAAAGCTGGGATTCTTCGGGGCACTACTCCCAAAGACTCCCAGCCCCCCTTATATGAGGACAGATTAACCGTGTAGCGGCAACCAGCTCCCGTCTTTTTTCATTTTCAGAGCTCACGGTCATAACCGCACACGACTACCTGTACATTTATTTTTTACCAGATGCCATCCTTGCTGGCAGTGCCCCACGGTGAGTAGTTACCGAAGGTGGTGGAATCAATGGGGCTATTGACAGCAAAAGCACCAGATGCCAGCGGACCTGCGTAGGTGTAGGTTACAGGCACGGTGGACTGGGAATCTGCAACCTTGGTGTTGTAGTAGCTCAGGCAGAGCTGCTGCTCACTGGTATCAGCCAGGATGCCAGAGAGAGCAGGAACAGGAGCGTTGAGCTGTTCAGCAGTGGCAACAATCTTGGTGTTGATGCGACCCTGGAAAGCAACCAGACCATCACCGATACCAAAGACAGCATCCAGCTCCTGGCCGGGCTCAACAGTGCCAACAAAGACCCACTGGAAGGAGCGAGTGCGAGTGGCAGCGTCATAACCCAGGTTAACCAGCTCGCCGTTTGAGGTAACTGCACGAGTCAGGGATCGCTGGCGATCCTGGGTGGTGGTCTGAACCAGGTCAATGCGGATAACCAGGGGGTTCAGGGCGGTATAGGTTACGGCAACATCGCCATTGTTCTTGAAGTTGGTGTAAACATCGGTGGCAGTGCCGTTTACAGCAGCAAGAGGCTGGTAGATGTTGAATTCCATGTCCAGGTTCTTGGTCTGGAAGTCAGCAAAAGCTGCGTCGATGGCAGCCATAGAAGCAGCGGAGCAGGTTTCTGCTGAAGCTGCGTAAGCGGGGATTGCAGCGGTCGCAACAACTGCAGGGGCAGCCCAGGCTGCACCCTTAGCGATGGTACGACGCTAAATGTTGTGAGTCATTGTTTTCCTTATTGAGTGTGATTGCAACACACAAAACGTGCTACCTCCGCTCAAGTAGTACACAACTATTTGAACAGTGGGTACAAGCAATACTAAAACAGAACACCACAACTGTGCCACTTAATATGAGCGTTTGTACTAATTATTGGCATAAATCACAGGTAAACCTGCATAGGTAGGGTATAAAAAATAACCTAAACATCAAAGAAAATTAAGCATTACCCCTCATAAATTAGGACATGGTGAAATAAATTAGATAGGATGAGGTAGGGCATTTATCTATTTTTTATAGACACCCAACTGTATTGCAATCCCTCGCTGCAGAATCTTTACTTCCCCTGTAAATAAATACAGTCGAACTAGATTGATTCCCTTCTATCATTTCTCTACCCATCCATGCGTATCACCAAGGTTCCCCCAGAGAAGGCAAAAAGGCCCCGCTCGCACTCGGCGAACGGGGCCTGAAAATCCCTTCAGAAGCTCTGCCAGAAAGGGGTTTTTACACGTGGTGGTAGGGACGGCCAGCGGCGATTTCACCGGCCCGGTAAATCTGCTCAGTAATAATGAGGCGTACCAGCTGGTGGGGGAAGACCAGGTCCGAGAGACTCCAGATGGTATTGGCGCGGGCACGCACCGAATCGTCCACCCCGTAGGCCCCGCCAATCACCAGCACTACCTTCTTAAAGCCCAGCTGGGCTTCCAGCAGACCTGCCAGGGCAGGAGAGCTCAGCATCTTACCGCGCTCATCGAGCAGCACCAGGTAGTCATCACGATCGACCTTTTCAAGAATGCGGCGGGACTCCTCAGCCCGGGCTGCTTCTTCTGCCAGGGACGAGTGGGGCAGGTACTGCCAGATAACATCCCAGGGCTTGCGCAGGCGGGTTTCGTAACGGTCGATACCGTCCTTAACCCATTTTTCGTGTTTCTTACCGATGGCGATGATCTTGATGGTCATGAGTTCTCCTTACTCAGTGGTGCGCGGGCTGCCAGGACGGTGAAGGTGGGGGTTCGTTCTAGCTGCCGCACCTGTGTGAAGCGGTCTTCAACCTGGGCCCGGTAGCGGGCGTGGGAGTTATGCACCAGGTAGAGCTGACCACCGGGAGCTAGCAGACGCAAGGCCGCATCCAGCAGGGGGCCCACCAGGCTAAGGTCAACCGCTGTTCCGGTGTGGAAGGGCGGATTGAGCATGACGATGTCAGCTACGCCCTGGGGTAGGCGGGAACCAGCATCGTCCCAGCTCACCTGAACCCGGGCGTCCTGACCCAGGTTGAGAGAAGCCGACCGCACGGCGTCCGCATCAACATCGGTGGCCCAAACCCGGGCAACCTCTACCCCGTCAGGCAGGTGCTCTAAGACATCGAGAGTCACTGATCCGTTACCGCAACCCAGGTCAACCAGTGTGAGCGGACGGTCGGGCACCTGGTTGGCCAGGTCGGTGAGGACGCTCGCGGCCAGCAGATGCCCACCCCGGTCAGGCTTGCCACCCGAGAAGACACCGCCGGCAGCCTGTAGGGGCCCGGCAGGGCGAGGGGCCTCAGGTACTGAGGCCGGCACTGTAGCGAGCAGGCAGCGGTGTTTGCCCTTACCCCGTAGCCCGTGGACCTGTTCAAAGCTTCGGCCCAGGGTCTCATTAAAGGTGGTGGTCATATGCTTGGTGTTACCGCCCAGAATTAGGGTGACATCGTTGCCCCGTCCAGTCTGATAGCAGGCCAGGTCATAGGCAAGGTCGGCGAGCGCAGCGTGGCTCTTGGGCAGGCGGCCTACAACTAGGGTTCCGTCAAAGGCCTGGCTTGCGAGGAAGTCACCTAGGCCCAGGGTGCTTTGGTTGACCTGCTGGTCTTGGGTGAGGCCAGCAATCAGATGGTGTGGGGTTGTGTATGTGGTGTGGTGGTTGCGGGCGTCGGTGTAGGTGCGTTGGCGGCTCAGTACCCGGCCGCTTTGACTTACCTGGTTGAGGGCCCAGTCGGTCAGGGCTCCTGTGGGATCATCGAGAACCAGTATGTCACTGCCGGGGGCTAGGGTGGCGTAATCAGTGGCGTCGGAGATGATGAGTCTGTCGAGGGCAGAAGGTGCCTCTTGTGCTGTTGGGGGATGAGGTTGGGTCACTCCCCTATTGTCTCACGGACCGGTGAGCTAATCAGGTGGGGTGGTTCTCTAGTATCGCACGGGAGCTACCGGGCTGGGCAGGGGTAGGTATCCGCTGGGTGAGATTCCTGCCTGATTCCCCTGGTTCAGGCGTCTCGCACCCAGCTTCGCTATCAGCCCGCTGATAAAATGCTGGGTGTAGGGCTCCCAGGCCCTGCCCACACCACACACCTGAAACGAGTAAATTGACATGAGCGAACAGACGCCTTCCTCCTACCCCGCGCCCAACTACAACACCGGCCCCTACCAGCAGCAGGCACCCCAGACTGAGAAGACCAACACCCTGGCGATTCTCAGCCTCGTTTTTGGGTTCCTGGTAAACATCGTCGGTATCGTGCTTGGCTTTGTTGCCCTCAACCAGATTAAGCGCACCGGCGAGAAGGGCCGCGGCCTTGCCATTGCCGGCATTGTCGTGGGCTTCATCAGCCTGATCAGTGGTATCATCTTCGCGATTCTCATGCTTGCTGGGCTCAATGAGGTTGCCAAGTCCGCAGCTGCCTACGAGTCATCAGCTGCAGCAGCAAGCTCGTCCTCTTCAAGCGCTTTGGCTACCGAAGAGGTCAGTGAGGAAGCCTCAGAGGCCGCCGACGATGCCTCTTCAGTAGCATCAGATACCGAAACCACTGCTGCCCTTGACCCCGCTTCCCCCTACTGTGTTGCTCTCGATGAGTTCCTGATTGCCTCAGATAACATCCAGCAGGATGCCACCACCTTAGATGGTTACCTGGCCTCGCTGACCAAGCTTCGTGACAACGCTCCTACCGAAGAGATGCGGGCTTCACTAACTACCGCTATCGATGCTGTCAACGCTTCTGATGCAGCTACCTTTGAGTCTGCACTGAACGAGGTTGTGTTCGACCTGGGCCTGGACGCCGTCAGCTGCGGCATCGAATAAACCCCGCCTACCCCCAACAGCAAGGGGCCCCGCATCTTCACGGTGCGGGGCCCCTTTTTGTTTTAGTCGGTCATTTTCACGGTTGCCTGCTGGGGTGCCACCAGGGGCATGGGCTCGTATTCAGCGTGCAGGTCTCGCAGGCGGGCGGTCACTCCACCAGTTCCCCGATATGCACCGTCTGGTAAAAGCGGATTCCACCGGTGTAAACGAAGCTTGCTAGCTGGGTGCCAGCCCTAGACCAGGTGGAGCCCAACCCCACAGACGGGGTCTGGCTGGGTTACACCGCAGACCTTGAACAGGTGAAGAAGTTTAGGCGGGTTCACCAGGAATCCCAAACCCGCAGCATCCGGCAGACCAAGCTGTCCCAGAGTCAAAGCATCCACTGGGTCGCCTATGAGCTGGGCTTTCCCCACCAACCGCGGTTCAACACACAGCTCATTGAGGTTACCCTACTTCCCCAGGATTCAGGGACCCTCGCTCAGGTAACTAGTAGCTGGCTCCGCGCGCCCGAGGCAAACCTACCCCGATCTTTGCGGTTGCTGCGCCGTCCGCTCGGAGCCGCCCTGCGGCCCGTAACCCGCTGGACCACAACCATCCAGGCCAGTACCCTTGCCGAGCAGCTTCGCGCTGCCGCTACACGCTCCGCTCCCACTCCCTAAGGAGGCCCATGGAAAGCATGATCCACCAGGCCACCGTCATCGTCATCGGCGGCGGGCAGGCTGCACCGGCTCTTGGCCCGTTAAGGTCTTTACACGCGCACAGAAGCTGACCGGGCTAGCACCAGCGTGGGCAGCAGCGCCAGGGCTGCGATACAGGCGAGCGCCGGGAAAGAGGTTGCAGCCATAATGAAACCCGAAGCCAGGGCAGCGGTTGCAGCACCCAGGTTGGTGAGCGAATCCAGGCCACCTGCTGCCCGGGTGCGGCTTTCAGCCGGCAAGGACGCCGCAAAGAGGGCGGATGCCGCAACAAAGGTTGCCGACCAGCCCACACCCAGCAGAATCAGGCTTGCCACCATGGCAGGTGTGCTGTAAGGGGCAAGGGCGCCCAGCGCTACAGAGAGTATCAACAAGGCGGTGCCGATGAGTATCATGGTGCGCTCCCCTAGCCGGTCGGTGCCCAGCCCCATCAGGGGAGACAGCCCGTACATGCCCAGCACGTGCAGGCTGATGGTCAGGCCGATGATTTCGATGCCTGAGCCCTGGTGGTTCATGTGCACCGGGGTCATGGTCATCACCGAAACCATCACCATGTGCGCCCCCAGCAGGCTAATGGCCGCAAAGCGGGCCTGCCTGTTGCCCGCAATTTCGCGGATAAAGGCCCCGATTTTAGCGCCAAATGTGGATTTCTTCGGAGCGGACGCCCGCTCCCCCTGCCCCGCAGTAAACAGGCCGGGTGCGGCGCGCTTTTTATTGCCCGGCAAGAGGGTGAAGACCAGCAGGGTCGCGGCGGCCATAGCGATAGCCGCCAGGGCAAAGGCTGCACTGTAAAGGTTGGTGCCCAGGGATGGCGCGAGCGCGGCAGCCGGGGTGCCGATATTGGGGCCGAGCACAGAGCCGATAGTGCCGACCCAAACGATGAAGCTGAGGGCTGAGCCGCGGTTGGCGTCGGTGGCGTGGTCGGTTGCTGCGAAGCGGGCTTGGAGGGCGGCGGCGGAGCCTGCTCCCATCAGAAGCAGGCCGAGGGCTACCAGGGTGATGCTGGTGGTGGAGGCGGCGAAGGCAAGCAGGGTGGCGCCGAGGCTTGCGGTGGCCCAGCCGGTGGTGAGGGCGGTACGGCGGCTGGTGCGGGCTGCGAGGTTGGCTAGCGGTATGCCGAAGATGGCGGCCCCGAAGGTGGAGGCGGTGCGGGCGATTCCAGCTAGTGCCTCGTTCTGGGTGACCTCGCTAGCAAGGAGCACCCCGATAGAGGGGGCCGCTCCTACGCCGATGGTTCCAAAGACCTGGGTGAGGGCCAAAGCCCAGAGGACGCGGCGCTGCAGGTGGGTGTTCATGAGTTTTAGTTTACTGAGGTGCGGCAAGATTCAGAGTCCTTGCCCCGGAATTCACTGTGTGAAGTAGTCTTCTCTATGCTGTAGGTTTTTCGATACTATGAGGAGCTATGCCCCTTACCCTTTGGCTTTCCCTCGTCGCTGCCTGCCTGGTAATTTCTTTGACCCCGGGGGCAGGTGCGGTGAACACCATGACGACCTCCCTGCTACACGGCTGGAAGAAGGCCTTTTTCACGGTCATGGGGCAGCAACTGGCCCTGGTGGTGCAGATTGCTATTGTGGCAGCTGGTCTGGGTGTGGTGGTCGCTAACTCGCCGGTGCTCTTCGATGTAATCCGCTACGGTGGGGCTGCCTACCTGGTTTACCTCGGGTTACGCATGATTCTTGCCCGCCCTCAAACCCCGCAGCGAGCCCGCGACGAGGCAGAAAGTGGGTCGGGCGCGTCCGCCCAGCAGGGGCAAGGACGCCGCATCCGAGCAGGTGTGCGCCTGCAGCCGGGCACCCCTTTAGCTCTCTTTAATCGGGGGTTTTGGGTGAATATGTCGAACCCTAAGGCCATTGTTTTTATTTTGGCCTTTATGCCACAGTTCGTGCAGCCGGACGCCCCGCAGCTGCCCCAATATTTGATTCTGGCCGGTACCATGGTTGCCATTGATATTCTGGTTATGTGGGGCGGGTTTGCCCTGGTGGCAAAGACTCTGACCAGGCTCTCGCATTCAGAGCGCGGCCAGACGATACTGAACCGGGTCTTTGGATCCCTCTTTATTCTGGTCGCTGCTCTCATGGTCTGTGCAGGGCACTAGGGGGCTCTGGCGGAATCTGCCTTCTTTTAATCAGGCAGGTCAGGGACACACTCAACCTAGGCCGGGGAGGAAACCAGGCTAAGCCACTGGCAAACCACCAGGTCTTCGGGAGTGACGGGTATACCCTCGTCCCCCTCTGACCAGAAACTGCGGTGGGCTCTCCACCATTCGTCCCAGGTAGCAAAGCCTTCGCCTTCGGCCCGAATGAAGTCATCGGTAACGTCCTGGGCTTGCATCACATCAACCCGGCTTGTTTCGAGCAGGCAGACGGGCCTACCTGCAGAATCAACCACCAGTTCCCTCTGCCCAAGGGTGGGCAGAGCCTCACCCGCATCTACATAGTGCCGGTGAAGGGAAGAGGTTGCCGTCTTCTGACCGCTAATAAGCGCTCTTACCAGCTGGTCTCTGAGTGAGCCGGGCTCACCGTACTCCCCTACCGCATCTGCCACAGGCAGGCTAAAGCCCTCTCGTAGGTGTTCGGGCAGGGCAGCCAGCCAGGCCAGGGTGCGTTCAATCACCAGTTCAGTCTGCTCGGGTGCATAGGTAGGCCAGCTGGAATCAGTAAAAAGATGGTCAGCTCCCTTGTAGAGGTCATAATGGGCAGTGGCCGATGCCCGGGTGTAGGTGAGCGCAGCCGGGGCGTCCTCAGCGAACCAGGTATCTGCATCCCCACCGTAAATTGCTACCGGAAAGGAATCTGGTAGGGCACCTGGCAGGCAGGCGGGGTCGACGAAACCTTCAAGGGCAAGCAGGCCCTGGGTGCGGGCGTCCGTCTGAGCCAGACTCTGAGCGACCATTTCCCCGAGAGACACCCCGGCCACCACAAAGGGCCCGGTGAGTGCCGCTATGGCAGCCTGTGCCCGGGCCAGTAGCTGCTCGTGGGTGAGCTCCCGGTAAAAGGCCATCCCTTCTTCAAACGTGGTAAAGCGGTGGCCCTTGTAGAGGTCCGGGGTGAGTACAAGGTGCCCAGCTTGAGCCAGACGGTCAGCGAGCGCACGAACACCGTCGGTCAGGCCTGCCGCGTGGTGGAAGAGGACGATGGTGGTCATGGGGGCCTTTCCTGGGTGGTCTTTCTCACCATGGTAGCCCACACGGTGCCCACTGCTCCTCAACGGGCCTGTGCGCCGTAAACTGGGGTAGACCGTCCTATAACAACAAGGCTAAAGCAATCCGCTTCACCACACTCACCGCTATTTGCAAGGCTCTAGACTGCGAAATCGGTAAGCTTCTGACCCTCAAATAATAATTTCAGCAACCCACCCTCAATGCAGCACCTCATCTACCCTGTAGAATAGCTAGCAGACATTCACCGGAGGACAGTAGGCCGCAGCCTAGGGGATCATCGGTCAGGCTTAGCCTGCCCAATATACCGCCTGTTAGATGAAGGTGCCGGGTGAGCCCGGGTGTCGCTCAAAAGCGACCCCGCAGCTCACCCATTTTTGTGGGAAAACACCCCGGGGCCGCACCTGACCTAGCCTGAAAGGAACCCCGTGACCACCCGCGTCCTCCCATCTATCACCCTTAAAGCCCTCACCCCCGCCGGCCGTGAAACCTTCATTACCGAGAATCAAAGGTCTTTCAATTACGGTGCTTTAGAAGAGTTCGGCCAGCGCAATGCAGATTTTGAAGAAGGACGACGCTAATACGGTTGAACTGTTCGGGTAGAGTACTCAGATAAGGAGCAGCTCCACCAGCTCATTAATGTGCAGAAGCTAAGGGCCTACCGGTATGGACAGGAGGCGGAGGGCTCTCACTGGCTCGATCTAGTCTAGAGGGAAGGTCTTATCTATGGTCACCTGGCATGAACTCGATGCCCGCAGCTGGGCGCAGGCCGCCGCCGAGTACGGGGCTGAGGCTGGCGTCCGTGCATCCTTAGCCCGCATTGAACAGCTCAACCCCCGCTACCGGGCCTTTAACCTGGTACTTGCAGAGCAGGCTGTGGCCACCGCACGCGCTCTTGATGCCCTGCCAGCTAGCGAGCGCGGCCCCCTGCATGGAGTGCCTGTGGCTATCAAGGACGAGAACGATGTGGCAGGTACGGTCACCAGTTTCGGTACGGCCTGTAACAGCACCCCCAAGAGCGCTGATTCGCTCACTGTTAGCCGCCTGCGGCAGGCCGGGGCCATCATCATAGGTAAGACCACTATGCCAGCTTTTGGGGCCTTTCCTATTACCAGTTCTGAGGCTTTTGGTATCACCCCTAACCCGCACAATGTGGCCTTTACGGCTGGGGGTTCTTCGGGTGGGTCTGCGGTGGCTCTTGCTACCGGCATGGTCCCGCTGGCTTTGGGTGGGGACGGTGGTGGTTCGATTCGTATTCCTGCTGACCGGTGTGGCCTGGTTGGTTTTAAGCCTGCCCGCGGGGCTGTTCCCACTGCCCCCTATGATCATCTCTGGCATGATTTGGGTACGGCCGGGCCGATTGCCAGGACGGTGCGCGATGCTGAGCTGATGTACCGCATTATTTCTGGTGCTGCCGGTGGCCCCCGGCAGGTTCCCCAGGCTGGGCGGCCCTTACGGGTCGGTGTGAGTCTGGCCCCGGCTTCTGCCCTGGCCAGGCTGGATCTGGCCCATTGCCGGGCTATCTGGCAGGCGGCTCAGGCCCTGCGGCAGGCAGGTCACACGGTCACCTACCTGCCGGGGCGGCTACCAGACCCTACCTTGCCCTTTATGGTGCAGTTCTTTGCCGGGCTGGGCGATGAAATCCGCGCCCTGGAGAGCACCGATAGCTTGGAGGGTTTACACCGCCATACCCTGGCCCTGGGTTTTTGGGCGCGTGGCCGAATCTTGCAGGCAGCTAAGGACGCCGGCCGGCGGCTTGGTGCCCGCCTGGAAGCCACCTACTTTGAGGGCTATGACCTACTGCTTACCCCTACCACAGCTAACCGGCCTCCTGCCGCTGATCAGCTCCAGGGGGTAGGTTGGGGGGCCGCTGGTTTTGTTCGCGCCATGGTTCAGGCTGTGCCCTCGGCTGTTTACACTCTTCCCTGGAATGTTTCTGGCCACCCGGCCCTAGCTGTACCTGCTGGCTACGCAGAAGATGGCCTGCCGGTTTCGGTGCAGCTAATTGCACCCTTGAAAAAGCAGGGGCTAGGTGACCTCTTTAGCCTGGGAGCAGACCTACATAGGAGGTTAGCTGGCCCTGGTTCAGAGGACCCCTAGCCCCTGCCTGCACCCCTTAGCGGGTTAGTTTCCGCTGCGCTGGCGTTGCTCTAGCTCACCGGCAGCCTGCTGGATGAGCTCCAATAGTTCAGCCTCGGTCATCTGGCTCAGGGGCTTGCCAGCATCAAGGGTGACAGACTCAGCAGAATCTGCCCCGCGGCCCGAGGACTGGCCGGTCTCGGCGTTGACCACGGTCACCTGACCTTGCGGGGAAATATCAGCCCGGTAGGAGACGGCCTGGCCCTGGCCAATGGAGGCTGCCCAGTGCCCGTCCTTGGCCGGCAAGATCTCATAGACGCTCATACCCGCAGACCAGCGCGTAGTCCAGGCGTTATCCCCTTGCACACTGGATTCCTTAATAGCGGTCACCAAGGTGGAAGTTGCGGGTAGGTCCGTTGCCGTGTTGAGGGTCAAGGCAGCCCGGCCCTGGCCGTCCTGAACCGCAGGCACCAGCGACAGGGCCGTAATAGACTGTGAAGAACCGCGCGGAGTCAGGGGGGATACATAGCTCATGGCCCCGTCCCCAGCCGATACCATGGTGAACTCCGAAGGGTTCTGGGCATTAGCGTCCTCAGCGTCTGTATCGGTCAGATCATAACCGTACTTAGAGCCCCACCACTGGGTCAGCGAACCACCGGCGTTGATAGCCTCCCGCTGAATCTTGGCAAGTGACCGGGGGTAGGTCGGGCCAGCTAAGTCAGCTTCTACCAGCTCAGCGGCAGAGAGCACCTCCATGCCTTCAGGGGTATAAACAGCAGCCCCATTAGGGACCCTAGTCACCTTCCAGAAGCCCTCATAGCGGTAGAGGGGCACAACCACCACCGGTGAATCCCCCTCACAGTAGCCATAGACATCGCCCTTATTCCAGTGGGCAAAGGGGGCTCGGGCATGAATAGACCAGGCTAGAGAATACCAGGGCCATGTGGTCTCAAGACGGCGGCCCATCTGCTCAGGAACCGGGCAGAAAGAAGAAGCAGAAGCCGGAATAGTGCCGGTAGTGGGCATAGTCAAGGTCTGCACAGCCTCATAGCCGCCGGTGCCCAGCACCCCGCGCTCCTTAACTAGCACCGTGTAACGGGAGGTTCCCTGCCCGGTGCCGTCCCCAGCCTTAGCCTGGGCGTCCTGGGCAGCAGGAACATAATGAACATCTTCCCGGTCACCGATCACATCGCCCTGATCGCGCTGGGCATAGTTATTGGCCACAATCCAGGGGGCCCGGTCAGCAAAGCTGGTTACTGCATCGTCGGTGACGGTATCTGCCGTGTAGGCTTTAGCTACCACATAGGGGTGAACGGTAAACGTGTACCCCGCCCCGGTCAGGGCCAGCAGGGCAGCGAGCGCAGCTGCACCGGTACGGGGCGGACGGCCACCTTGAGACTTCTGACGGGGGTTACTGGAACTGCCAACGGGCGGAAGCCCGTCGGGTTTCTTCTGTGTTTTCTTAGCCGGGGTGCCCACCCAGTAGGCTGCCAGGAAAAGGGGTAAGAGGCAGCCTAGAATGAGCGGGGTGTACACCCGCAAGGCGGTTTCTGCCACAGCCAGTAGGCCCAGCCCGCGGGTCCAGGTAGCCCAGGCACCGGCAATGATCAGAACAAAAATCAGCAGAGCAACCAAGATGCCTAGGGCACTGGCTTCTTCACCTGAGGTGGTGGCCTGAGCAACCTTTTTGCCCTGACTGGTTTGAGGGCTCTTGCTAGTTTTCTTCTGCCCGGGGTCTGCCGGGGTGGGCTGATCTGCCATTGTCTGCTCCTTTGCTAGTGCTCGCACCCATCCAGGTACATGATGTATCACCCCCTATTTTATGAGCCCCTCCTAGCTCTGTGAACGTTCAGGTAGATACTCGAGGTTCAAACTCACCCAGCCCCTGAAGGTGCCCTTGGTCCTGCCCTGATGGTAGATTCAAGGACAGCCCTATCAGCCTCTACTAGAGAAGAGAAAGACAATGCCCGCAGCTGACATTCAAGAAGGCCAAGATTTATTGGACTTCTTTGCCCCCGTCCTGGGCAAGATTAGCGACCCTAGCCAGCGAGACCGGGCCCAAGAAGTCCTCACCTGGGTTCACACCACCTACCCCCAGCTCACTGCCCGTATCGGCTGGAACCAGCCCATGTTCACTCACCGGGGCACCTACATCATCGGTTTTTCCTACGCTAAGGCCCATATGGCTGTAGCCCCCGAAGCTACAGGCATTCAGCACTTTGCCAGCGCCTTCGATCAGCAGGGGATCAGCTATACCGCCCAGCTCTTCCGCCTGCCCTGGAGTAAGCTCCTACCCTACCAGCTCTTAGGTGAGGTCATTGACTTTAACATCACCGAAAAAGAGGGCCTTACTAGCTTCTGGCGCCCCTAAAACCCTAGGGGCAGGCGACTATAGTAGAGGCCGGATACCAAGAAAGAACTTCCCACAGGATACCTATGCACATCGACTCTAACCCTACCCCGCGCCTCCTCTTCCGTATCTTTGCCACCGCTGAAATGGTCACCTGGGCCCTGCTCATTACGGCCCTGATTCTGCGGGGTACCGGCGTGACTAATATTGTGCCGTTTGCCGGTGGTATTCACGGGTTTGTTTTTCTGAGCTACTGCGTGGTGACTGTCTTTACCTGGGTGAACCAGCAGTGGAAGGCCCCCGTGGGCGTCGCTGGTCTGCTCCTGTCGGTGATCCCCTTTGCGACGGTTCCCTTCGAGCTTTTCCTCGATAAGCAGGGCCTTTTGCGCGGGGGCTGGCGTCTGGCACCTGGCGGGGCGGCGCCGTCCGGCCCGTTCGAGAAAGCCCAGGCCTGGGTGCTGGCCAAGCCTGCGCTCGCGAGCGTCCTGCTCCTTGCCTTCGTGGTTCTACTCTTTGTGGTGCTCCTGCTGGCAGGCCCGCCCGTGCCCAAGAACTAATCTGCACTTCACGAGGAGGTTTTCTTGCACCAGCCCTTCGACAATGAATTACTCGTTGCTATCTACGACCATGATAATCCCGATGGTGCCGACCACAACTTCTACCGGCACCTTGCCCATACCACCGAGGCTCAGGGCATTGCCGATATCGGGTGTGGGACAGGTATCCTGACCGTCACTCTGGTGGGTCAGGGGCACGCGGTTACCGGTATCGACCCGTCGGCTACCATGCTTGCCTACGCTCGTGCTCGCCCAGGCTCTGGCCAGGTCACCTGGGTTGAGGGCACCAGTTCTGCCCTGGAGGTATGCGCCTCAGATCTCGTGCTGATGACGGGCAACGTTGCTATGCATATTATCGGCGAGGATTGGCAGCACACCTCGCGGGATATTGCTGAAGCACTTACCGCAGGTGGAACCCTTGCTTTTGAGGTGCGTAATCCGCTGGCCCGCGCCTGGGAGCAGTGGCCTGTCGAGGGGGCATTCAGGCAGACTCCTGAAGGAGCGCTCAGAGAGACCATTTGTGTTCAAGGCCCCGATCAAGAGGGCAGGGTGGTTATGGAGTCAACTCATGAGTTCCTCGACCGCCAACATTCCATCACAAGTCAGTTAACCCTCAAATATCGCTCCTTTGAGCGCATAGTAGTTGACCTAGAAGCTGTTGGGCTGAGCCTTAAGGCCTGCTACCGCAACTGGCAGCAGGATCCTTTTATTCCGGGAAGTACCAGCCCCTTGATGGTCTTCATAGCTGTTAAGGAAGATGAGAAAAGCTGATGGTCCACCGAAAGTGCGTCATATCGCTGAGCGTGCACATGGCAGGTGCACGCTCAGCGATATGACGCACTTTCGCGTAC
>NZ_JAYWIX010000003.1:127981-295893 GCF_035916755.1 Rothia nasimurium
ATCCTCTCTCCCTTCTCTCTTCGCCCCCCCCCCAACTGTCTACCCCCCCACTTTCGCGTACCACCAATCTTTGGACGTGCTTGTACTACCTACTTGCGATGTAGAACTTTGAACAGGTACAGGGGCAAGTAAGCATCGGGCGTCGCTAAAGTTCCTCCCAAGGTACAGGAGTTGTAGTATTTGTCTCCCAATCACTGCGCAGAATTGCATAGGCGACGGACGCGCGCGGCTCGGCGCCTTCTACCGGCCAGCCTTGGCGATAATAGGCTTCCTTAACCCAACCAGCTTTAAGAAAGGTGTGGCGCATAGCAAGGTTATCGTCCCGAGTCTGCCCTTCAAAACGATGAATCCTTGGTTTTTGCTCAAAAATCCATGATGTAGCTGCGTTAAGTACGTCTACTCCGAACCCTCGTCCTTGCCACTGGGAGGCTAGTCGTAGATCGAATACCGGGGTGTCATCGCACAGGTCCTCGAAACGAATGTAGCCGATACGACCGTGCTCAGAGTATTCAATCCAGTAAGAATCGCGTTCCTCGTTCTGAAAAGCTCCAGAATCGAGCGCTTCTTCAACCTGCTGGCGGGACACAATGGGAGCCATGTGGTATGGCCACTCGTGCCCGGTCAGAAAAGCTATCATCTCTTCTCTATTGATAACAGGGTCAATTCGCACCAATGAAATGGGTTCAGTGTTCATTGCGCTCTCGCCTTTCAAAGAAACATCTCTAGATGGTACTAGACAATCAGATTCACATATCTCAATGCTACTGTAAGGAGCAAGCAGTAGATCCAGCCCCCGTCATCTCACTCCATATCAACTATGCACAGACCTCAGCCCCAGCAGCACCAGTTGACCCATGAAATCATCCAGACCCTCACTGAGCGTGCAGCTCCCGGTGAGCGACTCCTTGAAATTCTTCAGGTAGGTACAAGCTCCATAGTTGCGCTCACAGAACACGTGGCTATCCGTATTGCGCGCGATAGTGATACCGCCCGCACCCTCATCAAGAAACAGCAACTCGTAGACGCCCTACCCGAGTTTTCATTCGCCCTACCCCGATCGGCAGGGCCTGCTATAGAACAGGACGGTATCGTAGCCGTCCCTACTATTCGCTTACGAGGTAAGCCTCACCCGGCGGGTAGTGGTGACCCAAAAGTGCTTGCGGCCCTTCTTGACGAGATTCAAGCAACCCCAGTAGAGCCTTTTTCCCATCTGCTGGCAGAACGCCACGCATTTTGCGTGCCTCCGACCCGCTCCAGATAGTAGCCTTTGATCTTTTGCACGGCCGTTCTCACAGGACGCTTACTCAAACTGTAGCTAAAGCAGAACAAGCATTACTGAAGCACACGCTCTAACCCCACCCATATGGCATAATGACCAGGTTAGACACACTGACTTTTCGAGGAGACCCCGTGGGTGTTGAGAGCGAACGTTTTGCCCGGTTGAGGCTACTTTTTAAGAACGAGGGCCTGCAGAAACTCCAGGACGCCACCGTCATGGTGCTGGGTCTTGGCGGCGTTGGTTCAGCCTGCGCTGAGGCACTGGCCCGCGGCGGTGTGGGCAACCTGATTGTGCTGGACCGCGACGTGGTTGAAGAAAGCAACATCAACCGGCAGGCCCTGGCCTTTACCTCCACCCTGGGTAAGGTTAAGGCCGAGGTCATGGAAGGCATGATTAAGGAGATTCAACCCGACTGCACCGTTACCGCCGAGCGGGTCTTTCTCACCCCCGATAACCTGGCTGAGACCCTGGATAAGTTCCCCCGCCCCGACTACGTCATTGACTGCATCGACACCATCACCCAGAAGCTGGCCGTCTACCAGTGGGCTGCCGAGCGGGGCCTGAACCTGGTAGCATCCATGGGCGCGGCGAACCGCCTTGACCCGACCATGCTCCAGTTCGCTAATATCCGCCGCACCTACAACTGTTCTATGTCGAAGGTGGTTCGCGCTGAGTGCCGCAAGCACCAGATTTACGGGCTTGAGGTGCTCTTTTCCACCGAGTTGCCCTTCAAGGTGGAGAAGGCCCCGGGTGCAAAGGCTAAGGGTGAGACTCTGGGGTCGATGAGCTATATGCCCCCGATTATGGGGCAGATGTTGGCGGGTAAGGTGATTCGCCAGCTGTCCGGCATGGAAGAGATCCCGGCACCTCCCTACCTGGGTTGCCAGGTGGAAGAGAAGGACGCCGCAGATCAGCGCCTGACGCAACCCCGCTAGCATGCTGCTCGATACCCACTTTCACTATGACTTCCTGGCCCCGGCGCTTCGGCCAGCATTTGACGAGGCGCTGCGGGCCCAAGGCGTCCAGGTGGTTGCCCAGACCCTTAAACCCTCAGCCTACCGGGAGCTCCGGCAGGTGGCTGACTCGGCTGCTCCCCTGCTATCTCTTGGTTTTCACCCCTGGCAGGTAGCTTCGCCTGCCCAGGTTGAGGATGAGCTTGAGATTTTTGAGGCTGAGGTGACGAGCACCCGGCTGATTGGTGAGATTGGTTTAGATTTTCTGCCCCGCCGTCTGGAGGCCTCCCCTGCTGACCTGCAGGTAGAGGTCCTACGCCGCATTGTGCGTGCGGTTCTCCAGGCTGCCGAGGGGCTACCGGCTGAGAAGCCCTATGTGCTGTCTGTGCACGCCGTCCGCGCAACAACTGCGCTACTTGATCTTTGTGAGGAGCTTGATGTGCCCAGCTCCCCTATCGTTCCGGTGGTTCACCGGTTTGGGGGAACGTGTGACGAGCTGACCCGGCTGGTGAGGGCAGGTGGGTGCATTTCGGTTCATCCGCAGATGGTTGAGAGCAAGCGCGGACGGGCGTACATCCGTCAGGTGCCCGCAGACCGCCTGCTTTTGGAGACGGACCTACCCGAGCAACCTACCGATGCGCTTGACGTCCAGCTTTTTGCGCAGGGTGTGGGCGGACGCCTGCGCCGCCTGGTCGAGCGCATTTCGGCTGAGCGCGGCGAGGACTTTGCCCCCATTCTGTTAGAGAATCAGAGGCGCCTCTACTCCTAGGGACCAGTTCTCTCTCATATTCCTTGGTCTTCACACATACAATAGCGATTTTTCTGGTCCCTACTGCTGAAAAAGTGCATACAAAAAGACCGTCTCTGTCAATCTATCGAACAGAAGCGGTCTTGGTGGTGGAGGTAAGGGGATTCGAACCCCTGACCTTCTGCATGCCATGCAGACGCGCTACCAACTGCGCCATACCCCCGTGGAGCTAAGGGGATTCGAACCCCTGACCTTCTGCATGCCATGCAGACGCGCTACCAACTGCGCCATAGCCCCTTATTCTTTTATCCCCCGCTCTCGCGGCGACTGTTCTATCTTATGGCACCCACAAGGGCTCATGCAAATCGAGAACCCACCAGCACCTATGAACTGCATCACATAATATTCACGGGCTGTTCATTCCCTGTTAACGAAAGGACGCCCAACCCTACTCCCCCGATATCGGGAAGGCGGGTGAGGCGTCCTCACAGAAGAATCTAGTCTTCGCGCTGGTTCATCAGATCCGCTTCGGGAGTGATGATCTCGAAGTCAGCTTCGGCGCCTTCGGTATCGACAGCACCGGCTTCGCTGTCTAGGCCCAGGTCGATGCGGGGGGCGTCGCCCCAGAGACGGTCAAGGGCGTAGAAGGCGCGGTCTTCTTCGTGCTGTACGTGTACCACGATGTCGCCAAAGTCCAGGAGCACCCAGCGGCCCTCTGCGCGGCCTTCGCGACGCAGGGGCTTGAGGCCCAGTTCTTCACGGAGCTTATCTTCAACCTCATCAACAATGGCGTTGACCAGGCGTTCGTTGTGGGCTGAGACAACCAAGAAGCCGTCAATCAAACCCATAATGTCAGAAGCGTCGACAGCCAGCAGGTTAGTACCCTGCATGTCGTCGGCCGCGCGTGCGGCTACCTTCAACGCTTCAATAGACTCTGCAGCTGCAGTCATTTCGCCCTTTCCGAGCAAATCATTCCCCAAACCTTTTGGGGTCTCATTCAACTAAATCTTTAACTGAAGAAAAGGAACCACACGGTGGCCAGCACAAGCACGAGAAGCAGGAGGCCCACGATGGCTACGATTGCGCCGCTGAATCGCCCTTCTGATGTTTCTGGGCTGTAGGTTGCCGCTGCTTCTTGTTCCACTTCGGCAAGGTCGCCGGAGGTGGCTTCGTCCGTCTGTTTGACAGTGCCTGCGAAGTTGAAGCGCTGAGCGCCTTCTTCCTGGTCGGGGCCGGGGGCCACCGCCGGGGGTTCAGGTGCAGACTCGGTGGTCTCTTCGTCCTCTTCTGCCTGCGGCTCGTAGGTGTACCCTTCGGGGGCCTCGGCAGTTTCTTCAGAACTATCAGAGTCTACCGCACCGGTGCTATCACTGGCTAGGGTGCTAGCGGCTGGGTCAGTCACATCGGCGCTGTCGATTTCAGTGAGGTCAAGGCCCTGAGCATCGACCGCGCGGACGGGGGCGGGCAGGTCCGGGGTGTGCTGGCCGGCGGTGAAGAGCTCGGTAACGGGCCCACTCTGGTTATCTTCGGCTAAATCCTCTTCGGCTTCTTCTTCGGGGTGGGTCGCCCTATATTTATCGTCCTTGGCCTGGGCGCGGGCGATGATAGCGGCAATCGCCTCAGGATTTGTGGTGACGACGGGTTCCTCAGCCTCAGGCTCTTCTACCTGCAGCTCATCAACGCTCACGAAATCACTTTCACCGGTGATTTCGCCAGCGGCAGCGGCGAAGTCTACCTGCTCGGTAGCTTCAGCCTGCTCGGAGTAGTCAGCGCCGAGAACCTGCCGGTCAATGTGGGCCAGGGGGTCTTCGACCACAGTGGCACGGGTGCTGTCGAAATCAACGTCGAGTTTCTCGCCCTCACCGGTGCTGATGCTGCCCATCTGCGACAGGTCAACCAGGGAGCGGGCTGCGTCCTGCTCTACCTCTACACCCTCGAGGGCCCCCATAAACATGGGCACCTCGGGCAGCTCTTCGTCCCCCCGCTGCATGGCGCGCAGGTATTCAGCAACCTCTTCGTAGTAGCGGCTCAGACGGCGCGGGCCCATGGGACGGGTCGGGGGCGGGATTTCTAGCCCGTCCTCTGTGACGTAGCTTTCGGTGAGGTAGGCGGGTGTCTCATCGTTCTGGCCGTCCGCGGCCTGATCGGGTCGTGTGCTCACAGTGTTTCCTTGAGTGGGATGCCTGGTTCTTGTGGTTAATGCTACCAAGCCAGACAGGTGGTGAAGGTTCTTAGCTGAGGTGGTCTTTGGTTTTATTTCAACCGGGGCAGGCCAGCTACGTAGCCGCCGCCCGGGGTGCCTGTGTCGTCGCCGATGTAGAGGTGGTATTTGTGGATGTACTGCACTACCCCGTCGGGTACCAGGTACCAGACAGGCAGGTCATTGCGAGCCCGGTCGCGGATGTCGGTCGATGAGATGGCCATAGCCGGAATCTCAATGACACGGACGCGCCCCTGCGCTTCTTCGGGCACGGTCAGTTCGTGGCCGGGGCGGGTGACCGCCACGAAGGTGGCGAGGTCCCACATCTTGTGGGCGTCCTTCCAGGTGGTAATTTGGCTCATGGCGTCGGCACCGGTGATGAAGAAGAGCTCGTCGTTGGGGCGCTCGGCTCGCAGGTCGGTGAGGGTGTCGATGGTGAAGGTGGGACCCTGGCGGTCAATGTCGACCCGGCTCACGGTGAAGCGGGGGTTGGAAGCGGTGGCAATCACCGTCATTAGGTAGCGGTGCTCGGGGGCGGTGACCTGTTTGTTGGCCTTCTGCCAGGGGTTACCTGTGGGCACGAAAATTACTTCGTCGAGGCTGAGCACAGCAGCGACTTCGCTGGCTGCAACCAGGTGCCCGTGGTGAATGGGGTCGAAGGTGCCACCCATGACCCCCACGCGGGTGGTGGCGGGGTCGGGTTCGGGGATACCGAGCTCACGTCGGATTTCATGGGCGGGACGAATCACGGGTCTCCTGCTCGCTTTTGTATGTACGGCTTCGGCGCGGGCCCGCTCCCCCGGTTACCGGGGTGGTGCGGGCACCGCGCCGAAGTGTGGTGGAGAAAAGTTTAACGCTTGTGCTTGCTCTGGTAGTCGCGCAGGGCCTCGGTCTCTTCGTGGGAGAGGTGGTCTGCTGCGTGGTCGGGGCGTACAACGCCGCGGCCTGAGAATGAGATGGTAATGAGGAAGAGAATACCGAAGACAATGAAGCCGATGATGGCGAACCAGTAGGTGGGCATGCCGAGTAGTTCGAGCTGGTGGCTACCTTCTTCTGAGGCAAGTACGGTGGCGCCTGATGCAAGTACAGATGAGAACATGTGTGTGTACCTTTCGAGGCTGGGCGGTGTGTGGCCGCGCCAGTGCGGTCAAGTATGGGTTTATTACCATGCTACCGGGTTTCGCGCTCTATGAGCGGGACTTTACCCGGTAGCAGGTGCGATTTTTCTGCTTTTAGTCGCGGCTGTGCCAGTCGCCGCGAACAATCCACTTGGTGGTGGTGAGCTGTTCTAGGCCCATGGGGCCGCGGGCGTGCAGTTTCTGGGTCGAGATGCCGACCTCAGCGCCCAGGCCGAACTGGCCGCCGTCCGTAAACCGGGTTGAGGCGTTCACGTACACTGCCGCGGAGTCAACGTCGCGAATAAATTTCTCGGCATTGGCGATGTCGTTGGTCAGAATCGCCTCGGAGTGGCCGGTGGAGTATTCGCGAATATGGGCGATAGCGGCGCGCACATCGGGCACGGTCTTCACCGCCAGGTCTAGAGAGCCGTATTCGGTTGCCCAGTCCTCCTCGGTTGCCTCTACCGCATCTACGCCCTCGGGCAGGATGGCGCGGGTGGTGGCGTCCGTATGCAGGGTCACCCCGGCCTTGACCAGGGCTGCAAGGACGCCCGGGGCGGCTTCCGCACCCTCGGCCAGGAGCAGGGTTTCTACGGTATTGCAGGTACCGGGCCGCTGGGTCTTGGCGTTGACCAGAATCTCAGCAGATTTTTCCGGGTCGGCGGTAACATCGAGGAAGATGTGGCAGTTGCCCTCGCCGGTCTCAATCACCGGCACCTTAGCGTTCTGCACCACTGACTGAATCAGGCTGTGCCCGCCGCGGGGAATCAGCACATCTATGTGACCGCGGGCCAGCATCAGGGCAGCAGCGCCCTCACGGCCAAACTCGTCCACCGACTGCACCGAGTCAATCGGCAGGCCGGTAGCGTGCAGGGCATCGCGGATAATACGAACAATCACCTGGTTGCTCTTGGCAGCAGCTGAACCACCGCGCAGCATCACCGCATTACCGGCCTTAATAGCTAGGCCAGCGATATCAACCGTTACGTTGGGGCGGGCCTCATAGATAGCGCCCACCACACCCAGGGGCACCCGCACCTGCTGCATCCGCAGGCCGTTCGGCAGGGTTGAACCACGCACCAGCTCCCCCACCGGGTCGGGCAGGGCAACCAGCTCACGCAGGGCGTCCGCAAGCTCAACTACCCGGTGCTCGGTCAAGCGCAGGCGGTCCAGCATGGCTTCGCTCATACCGGCTTCCCGCTCCCGTTCAAGATCCTGGGCGTTCTGCTCGATAATCACCGCCGAATGCTTTTCCAGGGAATCCGCCACGGCCAGCAGGGCCCGGTTCTTCCACCGGGTATCGGCCTTGGCCAGACGGCGGGAGGCGATACGGGCATCCACCGCCATATCGGTGACCTGCCGCATCACATCGTCACTCACGTGTACCTGCTCGCCCATGAGCATCTCCTTATGTATAGGGGTTTGAACAACCTTGAAACTATCCTACCGGCGCACCCGCGCAAGGGCCCAGTATTACTGGGGGCCGGTGATTACTACTGGGAGGGGGCCACCAGCGCAATATTATCGGCGTGCGCTACCGTACCGTCGTAGGTCTCCCCCATAGTTCGCTGAATCTGCTCGGTGTGCAGACCCACCATCTGGGCGGTCTCACCGGCAGTATAAGAACTCAGGGCATGAGCCAGCACCTCGCCGCCCTCATCAACAATCGCCACGGGGCTACCGCCCTCAAAGGAGCCCTGTACGCCCAGCACACCGGCTGCCAGCAGAGAACGGCGGCGGCGCAGGGCAGCAGCAGCACCCGCATCCACGGTAATTGAGCCCTCAATATCGGCCAGGTGCTCCAGCCAAAGGGTCTGCACCGGGCGGCGCTCGCCGGTGGCGTAGAACCAGGTGCCGACGTCCTCACCGGCAAAAGCCGCGCGAGCATTTGCCGCGCTGGTCACCAGGGCAGGAATTCCGGACGCCGCCGCCACCTGAGCAGCCTTCACCTTTGTGACCATGCCGCCGGAGCCAACCCCGGCGGCACCCACCGAACCGATGGACATATCAGCTAGCTCAGACGCATCACGCACACTACCTACTCGCTCGCCACCCTCGTCCGGGTGGCGAGTATAAAGAGCATCAACATCTGAGAGCAGCAACAGGGCGTCAGCCTTGACGGTGTGGGCCACGAGGGCCGCAATTCGGTCGTTATCGCCGAAACGGATTTCACGGGTGGCTACCGCATCGTTCTCGTTGATAATGGGCATGACCCCCAAATCGAGTAGGCGCTCTAGCTGGCGGTGGGCGTTCTGGTAGCGGTCCCGGGCCATGAGGTCTTCGGCGGTCAGCAGTACCTGGGAGACGGTAACGCCATAGCGGGTAAAGATATCGGTGTAGCGGCTCATCAGCAGGGACTGGCCGACGGACGCCGCCGCCTGCTGGGTTGCCAGATCTTTAGGACGGCGCGATAGGCCCAGCGGAGCCAGGCCAGCTGCAATAGCACCGGAGGACACAAAGACCAGCTCGATTGAGGGGTGCTCTTTTTTCTTCTTAGCCAGCACATCGGAGATAGTGGCAATGGCCAGCTCATCCAGGGAGTTTTCGATGGAGGTCAGGGACGAAGAGCCAACCTTCACCACGATCCGCTTAGCCCGTGGCATGTCGGAGCGTTCGATGATGGGGCTGCGGCGGTGCTTGCCGCGTGACTCGGCGCTGGCCTGGAAAGCGTCCTTCAAATCCAATTGATTAGCTCCCTTAAAGTGTCAACTTTAGCTTCTATGAATATACAGCAGAGTCGCCCCGGGAACACTACCCGGGGCGACTACTGACACATAATGAAACACTAGTAGAGCGAACTAATGTGCTCTAACCAACTCGCAACTTATTCTTCCTCCGCCGCGCGCTTGGCAGCCCGCTTTTCAGCCTTAGCTGCCCTGGCCTTGGCGGCGCGGGCCTCGTCGACAGACTCGGTCCAGATACCCGCCACGCGCTCAGCCTCAAGCTCGGCACGGGCCTCAGCCTTGGCGTCCATGCGCTCGTGGAACTCAGCCTTGCGCTGGGCGCGGGTGGGGCGAATGATTTCCTCAAGGCGGGCGTCGGTACCGCGAGGGGATGAGAGCAGCTCGGCACCGCCAACCATGGTGGGCTCCCAGTCAAAGACCACGGCATCCACTTCTTCACCGATCACTACGGCGTCACCGGCAACAGCACCGGCCTTGAAGAGCTCATCTTCAACGCCCAGGCGGTTGAGGCGGTCAGCCAGGTAGCCCACGGCTTCGTCGTTGTTGAAGTCGGTCTGCTTGATCCAGCGCTCGGGCTTCTCACCGATCACGCGGAAGAGGGGCTCAAGGTTGCGCTCTTCCTTGCGGATGATGAATTCCTGGCGCTTCTTGGAGCGGAAGCCCTTGGGCTTGACCACGGCAACGTCTTCTGCGGGGGCGCTCTTGCTCTTCTTGCGGGCCTTGCGGTCAGCTTCAACCAGCTCTGCCATGGCAAAGGTCAGCTGCTTAAGGCCCTCGTGGGAGGCCGTTGAGATTTCAAAGACCCGGTAGCCGCGCTCTTCAAACATGGGGCGGACGAACTCAGCCAGCTCGCGCGCTTCGGGCACGTCAATCTTGTTGAGCACGATAATCTGGGGGCGCTCGTTGAGGGGCACAGTGACGCCGGCGGTGGGGTCAACCTCGTAGTTTTCAAGTTCCCCACGAATCACGTCGAAGTCGCTGATGGGGTCGCGGTTGGGCTCTAGGGTGGCGCAGTCAATGACGTGCACCAGGGCGCTGGAGCGTTCCACGTGGCGCAGGAAGCGGTGGCCCAGGCCCTTACCTTCGGAGGCGCCTTCAATTAGGCCGGGAACGTCGGCTACGGTATAGCGGGTATCGCCAGCCTGCACCACACCCAGGTTGGGAATCAGTGTGGTGAAGGGGTAGTCAGCGATCTTGGGGCGGGCAGCTGAAATTGCTGCAATGAGGGAGGACTTACCGGCTGAGGGGTAGCCCACTAGGGCGATATCTGCGATGGACTTGAGTTCCAGCACGATATCGCGGGTTGAACCGGGAATACCGAGCAGGGCAAAGCCGGGGGCCTTGCGCTTGGTGGAGGCAAGGGCAGCGTTGCCCTTACCGCCGATACCGCCTTCAGCTGCAACGAATTCGTCACCGATGCGCACCAGGTCGGCCAGCACGTTGCCGTCGCGGTCCTTGACCACGGTGCCCTGAGGTACGGGCAGAATCAGATCTTGGCCGTTGAAGCCGTGGGACATGTCGCCACGCCCGATGTCGCCGTTAGGAGCGCTCTGGTGGGGGCTGTGGTGGTATTCGAGCAGGGTGGTGGTCTGGGCGTCTACGCGCAGGATAACGTCGCCGCCCTTACCGCCGTTACCACCGTTAGGGCCGCCGAGGGGCTTAAACTTCTCACGGCGAACCGAGACACAGCCGTGCCCACCGTGCCCACCGGTTACGTGTAGGACCACGCGATCTACAAATTCTGCCACGAGTGCAAGCTCCTTCAAAAAAAGTTTGGTTTGGTTATCTAGTCTACAGGGTCGCCCCGGTGCCGGTCCCCCTCTGGTTTACGAGCGGACGCCCGCGGGGCGGCTTTACGGAGGCGAGGTACGCAAAAGGGCGATTACGAGTTACCCCGTAATCGCCCTTCTACTGAGGTGAGGTGATTAGACCTTACTCAGCGGCTGCAAGGATGTTGACTACCTTGCGGCCCTTGCGGGTACCGAATTCGACCTTGCCTGCTGCCAGAGCGAACAGGGTGTCGTCGCCACCGCGGCCTACGTTGTTGCCGGGGTGGAAGTGGGTGCCGCGCTGACGAACGAGGATTTCGCCTGCGTTGACGGTCTCGCCGCCGTAGCGCTTAACACCGAGGTACTGGGGGTTTGAGTCACGGCCGTTACGGGTGGAGCTTGCGCCCTTCTTATGTGCCATTGATGCCTACCTTAGGTCAAAGAATGTTGGGATAAAACCAGTCTAAGCTGAACTTAAGCGTTGATCGCGGTGATCTTAACGGTGGTCAGTTCGGCGCGGAAGCCTTGACGCTTCTTGTAACCGGTCTTGTTCTTGTACTTCTGAATAACGATCTTGGGACCGCGGAGGTCTTCAATCTTTTCTGCGGTGACCTTGGCTGAAGCCAGGGACTTTGCATCAACGGTGACCTTGTCGCCGTCAACCAGCATCAGCACGGGCAGCTCAATGGTGCTACCGGGCTCGCCAGCGACGCGGTCAAGGGTAACCAGGTCTCCAACTGAGACCTTTTCCTGGCGGCCGCCAGCGCGGACAATTGCGTATGCCACTTGGGAACTCACTTCTTCTTGACGTCATTTTAATGGTTCAAAACGAATCTTCCTGAAAGGAACTCGGGCTCAACAGCAAGGTGGTGACCCGGTTTGCTCAGTGTGCACCGGGCGGTTTCAGGTTCTGTCGTTTTGAGATGGTGTGGCCTTATCCCGGGTGGAATATGCCTAGCTGAGTCCACGCTAACGCTTGCTTGTGGAAACAGCACCGACTCACCAGTCTACGTGGTGAGTCGGTGCTGAGCAAGATATGTGGTGAACCCCTCAGGGTGCAGTAAGGGGTATGGGCGACGGTGAATCAGGCTCGCGCTCGCTGCCGCCCCTCTCGCTGGTTCGCTTCGCTCACAAGCGATTCACGCCAGCCGCCGAGCCAGCAGCTTCGCTGCGAGCCTGATTCACCTATCATTACCTTCTTACTTACCGGCCCGCTTGATATCTGCTGCTGAGACGCCGACGCCGAGCATGACGGGGGCGTCATCACTGGATGCGGCGGGCTTAGTAACCTGGTCGATGCTGGCGACTACGGAGCTACCGGTTGCGGCCTGGACCTCTTCGGTGCGTACCTCGGTGGAGCCTGCACCTGAGCTGACGGCGCGGCGGGAGCGGCGCTTCTTGCGGGGCGCTTCGCTTGCGGCAGCTGAGGGGGCGGACGCTTCGGCGGGGGTTTCGCTGGGTGCTTCGACCTTCTTGCCAGGGGTGGCGACACCAGTGACGGCCGGGTCTGCTACGACCTCGATGGGGGCGACGTACTTGACGTCGGAGCTTGAGGCGCGGCGGGGCTTGCGGGTGCGGCCCTTACCTGATTCGTCCTGGTTTCGGGTGCCGCGGCGGTCGGTGCGGTCTGCACGGCCGGCTCGGTCGTTCCGGCCAGAGCGCTCACCTGAGGTAGCTGATTCTTCGCCGTCACGAGGTTCGTAGTCGCGTCCGGCCTTCTGGGAGGCTCGGGCACGGGCTTCGCCTGCGCGGATGGCGTCGAGTCGGGATGAGTTCTGGGTGAAGCGGGAGTCAACTTCGGGGTCTACGTCCATAGACGCGTCGGAGTTGGCTGAGAAGTCATCTGCTGAAATCTCTTCGCGCTTCTTACCGCCCCGGCGCTTGGACTGGTGACGGCCCTTTGATCGCTCCTCGGAAGGCCCTTCGGCCTCCTTCTCAGCGTTGCCATCAGTGTCAAAGACGGCAGCCAAAGATTCGAGGGTGAAGGAGCCCTGCTCCCCCATGCTCTCTTCGGTTTCGGCGTCCGCCCCGGTGGGCAGCTCAATGACCTCGTCGCCGATGGTGAGCACCTGCTCGCCGCGGACGTCCTGGTTCTGCTGGTTTTCCAGCTCCAGGCCGGCCTCGGCGCGGCGGTTGCGCTTGCGGCGCTTGCGCTTGCGGGCTGACTTTGACTCGGTTTCTTCCTGCTCGTCCTCGTGGTGGGCACTGGCGGCAACGATGTTGGCCAGGGCAGCCTTACGGGCCTCGGTCTTCTGCTCGGTCTCTTCGTCAACCTCGGTGAAGTCGCGACGGTTCTGGGTCTTCTGGTTACGATAGCGCTTGCGGTCATCGCGTTCGGCGCGGTGGATGAAGTCGCTAGCGCCACCGGAGCGGCCTTTCAGGGGCTGGTCGTGCACGAGGATACCGCGGCCGGCGCAGGCTTCACAGGGTTCGGAGAAGACTTCGAGCAGGCCGGTACCCATGCGCTTTCGGGTCATCTGCACCAGCCCCAAGGAGGTTACTTCGGCAACCTGGTGCTTGGTGCGGTCACGGCCCAGGCACTCTACCAAGCGGCGGAGTACCAGGTCGCGGTTAGATTCGAGCACCATGTCGATGAAGTCGATGACCACGATGCCGCCGATGTCGCGCAGGCGCAGCTGGCGCACGATTTCTTCGGCCGCTTCGAGGTTGTTCTTAGTGACGGTTTCTTCGAGGTTACCACCGGAGCCGGTGAACTTGCCGGTGTTCACGTCCACCACGGTCATAGCTTCGGTGCGGTCGATGACCAGGGAGCCGCCGGAGGGCAGGTAGACCTTGCGGTCCAGGGCCTTGGCCAGCTGTTCTTCGATGCGGTAGTGGTCGAAGAGGTCATCATCCTCTTCCCACTTCTTCAGGCGGTCCAGCAGGTCGGGGGCAACGTAGGTGACGTAGGCTTCGATGGAGTCCCAGGCGTCGGTGCCCTGCACCATCATGGAGGTGAAGTCTTCGTTGAAGACATCGCGCACGGTCTTGATGGTCAGGTCGGGTTCCTGGTAGAGCAGTTCGGGGGCCAGCACCTTGCGGGATTCGCTCTTGGCCTTGATTTCTTCCCACTGCACGCGCAGGCGGTTGATGTCGTTGCTCAGCTCTTCTTCGCTGGCACCTTCTGCGGCGGTTCGGACGATGACGCCTGCGTCCTCGGGCAGGCGATCCTTGAGGATCTTCTTCAGGCGCTGACGCTCAACGTCGGGCAGTTTGCGGGAGATGCCGGTCATGGAGCCGCCGGGTACGTAGACCAGGTAGCGGCCGGGCAGGGAGACCTGGCTGGTCAGGCGGGCGCCCTTGTGGCCGACGGGGTCTTTGGTGACCTGCACGAGTACTGAGTCGCCTGCCTTGAGGGCGTTTTCGATCTTGCGGGGGGCACCGTCGAGGCCGGTGACGTCCCAGTTCACTTCGCCGGCGTAGAGCACGGCGTTGCGGCCGCGGCCAATATCGACGAAGGCAGCTTCCATGGAAGGCAGAACGTTCTGGACCTTGCCCAGGTAGACGTTGCCGATTAGGGAGTCCTGCTGGGTCTTGGAGACAAAGTGCTCAGCCAGTACGCCGTCTTCGAGCACGCCAATCTGGATGCGGTCGTCTTTCTGGCGAACCAGCATCTGGCGGTCGACGGACTCGCGGCGGGCCAGGAACTCAGCTTCGGTAATGATCTGGCGGCGGCGGCCAGTGGCGCGGGTTTCGCGGCGGCGAATGCGCTTGGCTTCCAGGCGGGTTGAGCCGCGGACGCCGGTAACCCGGTTGGTGCTGTGGGAGTCAGACAGGCGGGGGGCACGCACCTTAACAATGGTGTCCTCAGGATCGCCCTCGGTACCGCCCTCAAATTCGAAATCAGCGTCCCCGCGGCGGCGGCGACGGCGGCGGTGGGAGGTGATTTCGGGGTCTAAGTCAGCCAGGCGACGCTCACGGCGCTCAGCTTCTTCGGCCTCGCGGCGGGCTTCCTTTTCGGCCCGCAGCTGCTCCATGATTTCGTCCATGTTCGGCGAGTAGAAGAGCAGGTTGTTTGAGCTCACAGCCGCGTTGACCTGGGCTAGCTCTTCTTCTTTGAGCTCGCGCAGGCTCTTCTGAGGAGCGGTAGGCTCTTCAACGGTTTCGGCAGGGGCTTCCTCGGTTTCAGCGTCTGCAAGCTCTGTCTCAGTTTCTGCTGCCTCTTCGGTGGTTTCTCCAGCCTGTGTAATGGCCTTCGCTTCGGGGCCCTTGGCCTGGGCCTTTTCGACCTCGGTGCTTACTTCGGCAACCTGTTCAGTGGCTGCGGTAGCTTCTGCAGCCTGGGTTTCTTCGAGGTTTTCTACAACCTCGGACTGTTCGCTGCTCATCAGCGTTCACTCTCCTTGTGTTCATATGCCCCTGCCGCACCAGTGGTCTTGCCTGTAGTCGACGATCCCTACCCTGAGGGTGGTCCGCCGAAATCCTTGACTACCCGGCTCAACCGTGGGCTCCTTGGCATACTCGGCAGGTCAAGGCTTCTGTGCTCCATGCCGAGGGGAACCGGGCCAGCGGCAACAACCCGAGGCAGCGCTAGGGCTGCACTTGATGGGGCTTGACGGTAAGGACGCCTGCGGGTAGGCAGTGCGTCACCGGCCGTTTCGGGGTGCCTGCTGGGTAGTGCTACCGCGTGCGGGCGGCACACTACCACCCCCATTCTCTCACACCCGGGCTCTTTTCACCCCATCTAGAACCGAACTTACCCCACCCCGAGCCGCCCTGCCCAAAGCAGCCCGCCCCGGGCGTCCTTACCTGGGAACTTAGTAAAGAAAACCTGCCCCACCCCGCAAAACCGGGCGGGCTTGGAGCCTGCCCCGTAGTATGGGGAAAGAAAGTTTTATACAGCCTAAGGATTCACTGTGCCTACCCCCGTGAACACCCCCGATACTGAGAGCGGTATCAGCCAGGCCCAGCTCGATCGCAGGCTCGGCTGGTTCACCCTCATTCCCGGCCTACTGGCCTTCGGATCCACCGCTATGCTGGTCTACGAGCGCCTGCAGATTTACATGGACGCCGCCCACCGGTCGGTCTGCGATATCAATGCCCTGCTCAACTGTGGTACCGTCATGCGTACCTGGCAGGCTGAAGCCTTCGGCTTCCCCAACCCCTTTATCGGTATCGCCGGTTACGCTATCGTGCTGGCTATCGCTACCGCCCTGATTGCCGGGGCGTCCTTCGCCCGCTGGTACTGGATAGCCATGCAGGTTGGCCATACCCTGGCCATGGCCTTTGTGCTCTGGCTCTGGTACAACACCACCTTCGATATCAACGCCCTCTGCCTCTTCTGCATGGTGGTGTGGATTATGCAAACCGCAATCTTCGTGAAGGTTACCACCCGCAATATCCATGCAGGGGTTATCCCAGCTTCTGAGAGCATCCGTCAGGCGGCCCCCAACTGGACCTGGTTCTCCATCATTCTGGTCTACATCTTGATTTTCGGTATTATCTTTATCCGCTTCTTCGATGTGATCGTGGGGATGTTCTAAACCCCTCCCCACAGCATAAGGCCGGGGCCCTCCTACTGAGGGCCCCGGCCTTTTAATCTGAATAAATCAGCGGGGTACTTAGGCGCCGAACCAGAGCGCGATTTCTCGTTCTGCCGACTCGAGTGAGTCTGAGCCGTGTACCAGGTTCTTCTGTACGCTCTCGCCCCAGTCACGGCCAAAGTCGCCGCGGATGGTGCCGGGGGCAGCGGTGGTGGGGTTTGAGGAACCCATGAGAGTACGGGCCCCCTCAAGCACGCCGTTGCCTTCAAGCACGAGAGCGACTACAGGGCCTGAGCCCATGTAAGAGACCAGGGGCTCGTAGAAGGGCTTACCCTCGTGTTCCGCATAGTGCTGCTCGAGCAGCTCACGGGAGGGAACCAGCATCTTCAACTCAGCGATGCGGTAGCCCTTACGCTCAAAACGGGCCAGTACCTGGCCAGTGAGGTTACGCTCCACACCGTCGGGCTTGACCAGAATCAGGGTACGCTCGGTCATGACAATCTCCTTTGATAGGTCAGGGTGAGTTTTCACCCTAACCCTATCAGAGACCCCGCTAGGCGGGGTTAGCTTTCTCCCATTCCTCCTGCTCTTTGGCGCGGACGGCGTTCTCGGCATCCAGGCGGGCACCGCGGGTGACCCCGTACCAGTAGGCCACAGCAAAAGCCGCTCCCACAAAGAACATGGAGGGCAGGGCAAAGCCCACCAGAATCAGAGCAACCTGCAGACCGTAGCCCAGGTGGTAGCCCCAGGGCTTCTTCAGGAAGGCCGGGGTGGCCAGCAGGGCTGCCACCAGAGCCAGACCCAGCGCCCAAATGACCACCTTGACCCAGGTGGGGTCGTTGAAGTGGTGGCCAAAGATGGCCAGGGTGGCAAAGAAGGCAACTAGGGCTTCGAGCGAGAGCACCATCGAGGTGAACATGACCTTGATAGAGCGCTGCTTTTTCGGCTGGCCCGGGCGCCATTCGCGCTGGGCGCGTGTCATTCTCGCCATCATCTCTCCTTTACAGTCCGAGCAGGGTGCTAGCTTCGCCCACCACGGTAATAGAGCCGGTGACCAGTACCGCGGAGTTCAGGTTGGGCACATCGGCTGCTGCCGTCACCGCTGCGGACAGAGCATCGGGAATGTTCTCGTAGGTCTCGATGGCGTCTTCGTCAAAACCAGCGTCGAGGGCCAGCTCAGCAAGCTCTTCCGGGGCAATGGCGCGCGGGGAGTCTGACTTGGTCAGGTGTAGCACGGTGCGCCAATCTGCCCGGTCAACGTACTCGTCAAAGAGCAGGTTCAGCATGGTCGCAGCGTCCTTTTCACCCAGGATACCCACCACCAGGTGCAGTTCTTCAAAGCTGAAGGACTCCTTGAAGGCCGCTGCCGAAGCAGCGACCCCGTGGGGGTTGTGGGCGGCATCGAGTACCACGGGCGGCTCGGTGCGGGCTACCTCTAGGCGGCCCGGCGAGCGTACCTCACCAAAGGCCAGCTTGATGAGGTCGAGGCTCAGTTCCTTCTCTCCCCCGCCCAAGAAGGCCTCAACCGCTGCCAGGGCCACGGCGGCGTTCTGGGCCTGGTGGGCACCAAAGAGGGGAAGGGCTATGTCTTCGTAGCGGCCAGCTAGTCCCTGGATGGTGAGTAACTGACCGCCCACACCGGCGGTGCGGTCGACAGCGCCGAACTCTACGCCTTCAAAGCGGTAGTCGGCCTTGTGGGCGCGGGCGGCTTCGAGCAAGACCTGGGCGGCGGACGGGTCCTGGGCGGCAGAGATGAGGAAGCCACCGTCCTTAATAATCCCTGCCTTCTCACCGGCAATCTCGGCGAGAGTCTCCCCCAGCATGTCGGTATGGTCTAGGCCGATGGGGGTAACCACCGATACGGTAGCGTCGGCGACGTTGGTGGCGTCCCAGGAGCCCCCAATGCCCACCTCAAGTACCATCACGTCCACCGGCTCGTCAGCGAAAATCGCAAAAGCCAGGATGGTAAGGGCTTCAAAGTAGGTGATGCGGGGGGCACCGGCTGCCTCAAGTTCAGCGTCCACAATCTGCAGATAGGGCTGAATCTCGCCCCAGATACGCACAAAGGTGGAATCTGCCACGGGCGCCCCATCAATCGAGATCCGCTCGGTGACCTTGGAAATATGGGGGCTGGTGTAGCGGCCCACACGAATGTCGTGCGCCATGAGCAGGCGCTCAATCATGCGGGCGGTTGAAGTTTTGCCGTTGGTACCGGTGATGTGGATAACCGGGGCTGCCTTGTTGGGTTCACCCAGAATTTCCACGGCGCGGGTCATGGCGTCGAGGCGGGGGGCCATCTTGTGCTCGGGGGCACGAGCCAGCAGGTCGGCGTAGACCGAGGCTACGCCGAGGGCGTCGTCAGCGCGAGCGCCCTCGGCAGCAATCTCGGCAAACACGGGGTCAAGCTCCATGTTGTCCTTGGTCATTTATGCCTTCTTCACGGTCGCTGAGAATTCAGCGCCCTCGAGGTAGGTTACTGAAACAGCCAGGGTCTCACCGGCCACTAGTTCCTCGTGCTTCTTGATAGCCTCAAGATCGGCAGCGGGGGCGGTGATGGTCAGCTCGATACGGTCTGAGACGTTGAGGCCGGCGTCCTTGCGCTCGGACTGGATGGCGCGGACGGCGTCGCGGGCAGTACCCTCGGCGCGCAGCTCGTCGGTCAGGGTGGTGTCGAGCACCATGAAGCCGCCGCCGGGCAGAACCGAGACGGCGCGCTCTGCGGCGCCGTCGGTTTCTGCGACCACGGTTTCAAGCTCGTACTCACCCGGCTCCAGAGCCATGTTGTCGGCACCAACCACAACGGTGCCGTCCTCGGTGACCTTCCAGTCCCCGCTCTTAGAAGCCTTGATGGCAACCTGCACCTGCTTGCCCAGACGGGGGCCTGCAGCACGGGCATTGACCTTGAGCTGCTGGGAGATACCGAAGTCAGCGGGAGCCACCTCGGCAGCGTCCAGAAGCTCAACCGCCTTGATGTTGAGCTCATCAGCGATGATTGACTCGAAGGTACCGGCCAGGTCCTTGCCATCGGCAACCGCCACGGTCAGGGCAGCCAGGGGCTGGCGCACGCGCAACTTGTGGGCCTTGCGCAGGGCAGAACCGGCAGAAGCGACAGCGCGGGTGGTCTCCATCAGGGCCAGCAGCTCTGACTCGTCCTTGAAATCCGCAGGTGAGGGCAGGTCGGTCAGGTGAACCGAACGCTCCCCGGTCAGACCGCGGTAGATTTCTTCGGTGGTCAGGGGCAGCAGGGGGGCCGCCATCTTCACAAAAGTCACCAGGGCGGTGTAGAGCACATCGAAGGCCGCGGTGTCTTCGTTGAAGAAGCGCTCGCGGGAGCGGCGCACATACCAGTTGGTCAGGGCGTCGGTGTAGGTGCGCAGGGCCTCGCAGGCGGCAGATACATCGTAGGCGTCCATGGCCTCGGTGACCTCGGCAACCAGCTGGCGGGTCTTACCCAGGATGAAGCGGTCCATCACGTGCTCGGCCTCGGTGACCAGCTTGGCCTCGTAGCCTGCACCGCCGTTGGCGGCGTTGGTGTAGAGGGCGAAGAAGTGGTAGACGTTCCATAGGGGCAGCATCACCTGGCGGACGCCCTCGCGGATGCCCTGCTCGGTCACAATCAGGTTGCCGCCGCGCAGAATCGGGGACGACATCAGGAACCAGCGCATGGCGTCTGAACCGTCGCGGTCCAGAACCTCGGAGACGTCCGGGTAGTTACGCAGGGACTTAGACATCTTCTGGCCGTCCGAGCCCAGCACAATGCCGTGGGCAATGACATTCTCAAAGGCGGTGCGGTCAAAGAGGGCGGTGGCCAGAATGTGCATGGTGTAGAACCAGCCACGGGTCTGACCGATGTACTCAACGATGAAATCTGCCGGGTAGTGGGCCTCGAACCACTCTTTGTTTTCGAAGGGGTAGTGGAACTGGGCGAAGGGCATAGAACCGGAGTCGAACCAGACGTCCAGTACGTCCTCCACGCGGCGCATGGTGGACTTGCCGGTAGGGTCATCCGGGTTGGGGCGGGTCAGCTCGTCGATGTAGGGGCGGTGCAGGTCGACTTCGCCGTCCTTATTCAGGGGCAGGCGGCCGAAGTCGGCTTCCAGCTCAGCCAGGGAGCCGTAGACGTCGGTGCGGGGGTAGTTGGGGTCGTCCGATACCCAGACCGGGATGGGTGAGCCCCAGAAGCGGTTGCGGGAGATGGACCAGTCGCGGGCGTTCTCAACCCACTTACCGAACTGACCGTGCTTGACGTTCTCGGGGATCCAGTTGATGTCCTCATTCAGCTCGCTCATGCGGCCCTTGAAGTCGGTCACGCGCACGTACCAGGAGGTGATGGCACGGTAAACCAGGGGGGTGCGGCAGCGCCAGCAGTGGGGGTAGGAGTGAACGTAGGACTTTTCGCGAATCAGCACGCCGTCAGCCTTGAGGGTGTTGATGATAGTGCGGTTAGCCTCGAAAATCTGGACGCCGGCAATCTCAGCCAGGGGGGCGCCCTCGGCCAGGGAAGAGTCGGCGAAGAGGTCCAGGAACTTGGCGCCCTCGTCGATGGACAGAATCACGGGGATACCGTAACCCTCACAGACCTTCTGGTCATCCTCACCGTAGGCGGGTGCCTGGTGGACCAGACCGGTACCGTCGGTGGTGGTCACGTAGTCGGCGACCAGAATCTGCCAGGCCTTCTCGGTGCCGAACTTTTCTGCGTCGGTGAAGTAGTCCCACAGGGGTGCGTAGCGCACGCCTTCGAGCTGGGTGCCGGTGTAGGTGGCAAGGACGGCCTCGCGGGCGGCGTCCGCGGGATTCTCAGCCTCCCCGTAGCCCAGGTCCTTGGCGTATTCGCCCAGCAGGTCGGCAGCCAGCAGGAAGCGGCGTCCTTCCAGCTCACCGGCGCCGGGTACGACGGCGTAGCTAATCTCGGGGCCAGCGGCCAGAGCCTGGTTGGTGGGCAGGGTCCAGGGGGTGGTGGTCCAGGCCAGGGCTTCAACACCGGCCAGTTCGGCGGCGACCTCGGGGTGCTTGGCCAGGGTGGCGTCGTCGGTGATGCGGAAAGCCACGGTGACGGAGGGGTCCTGACGTTCCTTGTAGACGTCATCGTCCATGCGCAGCTCGTGGTTGGAGAGCGGGGTTTCGTCCTTCCAGCAGTAGGGCAGCACACGGAAGCCCTCGTAGGTCAGGCCCTTATCGTGCAGCTGCTTGAAAGCCCAGATAACAGACTCCATGTACTCCACATTCAGAGTCTTGTAGTCATTTTCAAAGTCCACCCAGCGGGCCTGGCGGGTAACGTACTCTTCCCACTCCTTGGTGTACTTGAGTACCGAGGCCCGGGCAGCGTCGTTGAAGTTGTCGATGCCCATCTCGATGATCTGCTGCTTATCGGTCATCCCCAGCTGCTTCATGGCTTCGAGCTCTGCGGGCAGGCCGTGGGTGTCCCAGCCGAAGCGGCGCTCGACCTTGTGGCCGCGCTGGGTCTGGTAGCGGGCGACCAGGTCCTTGACGTAGCCGGTCAGCAGGTGGCCGTAGTGGGGCAGGCCGTTAGCAAAGGGAGGGCCATCGTTGAAGACGAACTCGTTGGCGCCATTCTCGCCGGCGTCGCGGTTATCAATGGATGCCTGGAAAGTTCCGTCATTCTTCCAGTAATCAAGCACTGCTTCTTCGAGTGCGGGGAAAGAGGGGGAAGCGGCCACAAAGCTGGCTCCGCTTGCGCTTGCCTTAGGATAAACAGGCTTGTTGGTCATGGTTGCGCCCTTAGGTTCTTGTCTGCCTAGTACTTGGGGTGCAAGGACGCCTGCCCTCCCCCGTCCGCTCGACGGGGCCAGGAACCTGCGCGGTACCACCTTGCTTACGTCAACCGGCCCGACCCCACCCCGAGCCGCACCGAAAAAGTGCGGGCGGGTATGGGTCTGCGCTGGGGCAACCTACCGTCTCGTGAGATGAGGTAGATTGCGCCCAGCGCAGGGTCGAACCGGTTATCAGTCGCTTCATGACAGCTGTTTCGGGCTTACCCGTCCGGGTCTACTGGGGCTATATCTATTCCGCGCACTCCCCTCGTCGCAACGAATTTACGGGGGTGTGCAGGTATAACCTGTTCTTCCGGATTGCTCGCCGGTGATGGCCGGGTCATTGCAACTGTTACCTATTTTAGGGGTAGCGGCGGTGGCTGTCTAACGGGTTTTCGCGTTTTCTAGCGTGCACCTACCGCTGGTTTTGGTGAATTACAGAGATGTGAGTACAAGATATGGTGCAGGTGCGGACGCCCCACCCCAAGATAGCGGGTCACCTCGCCGCATCAGGGTGAGCAGGGGAACCTAAATTACAATTCTTGCCCCGCTCTCACCTTTGGGGCGCACATACCTGCGGGCGGCGTCCGCGCACTCCCCTATTTCGCGACCGTCCACCAGACTCTCAAAGTGCTTACTCCCCTGGTGGACGCTCCGAGAGTCTGGTGGCCCCTTAGAGCCGGCGGGCACGACTGAAAGCTCGCTCTACCTTACTTTTAAGGTCGTGCGGACGCCGGGTGAGCTCGTCCCACGTTACTCGAACCACATCCCACCCCTGCCCGCGTAATAGAGCCTCACGTTCGTTCTGCAACCCGAAGACGTCCTCACGTTCACCAAACTCGGTGTACTTCACCTGCCCATCAAACTCCATGATGATACCCAGCTCAGGCCACGCGAAATCCACCCTGAACTGCTGCCCATATACCCCAATCACGTGCTGCTCAACAGGCCGAGGCAAACCACACCTCATCAAGAAAAGCCGCAGCAAACTTTCCCCCGGCGACTCGCTGAGAGGGCTTACAATATCTGCAATTATGCGAGCCTGCACAGAACCATGACCAGACAGCCCCCGTAAGGCCTGTGTCAGTTTTTGGTGCTCAATCTTCCGCAAAGAACTATCCGCAAGCACAAGCGACTCTTCAAATTTCATCACCCTCATACAGTGAAGAACCGTATCGAGCGGTGCGGTTACATCCACACCTAAACTTTTCTCGATTTCATACCGGCTGTTTCTATGCCGCACAACCCGTGGTGAAGGGGTACCGTGTGCCTGCCCCACTGTATGGATAGCAGTAGGTATATGAAGTAGCCACATACCGTGTACCACTGCCGCTGAATGGTGGGATAGCACCGAGGTTTTGAGGCTGCTTCTGCCATACCCGATGACACGGGACAGGTACTGCTGACTAGGGTAAAGCTGAGAGTGGAAACCGCTTTCCATATAGCTTCCATACCCAAGCCGCTGGTACTCGCCGCGAGCAACTGCGCGGGCAAGGGCATCCTTGTTCATACCTCGTGCGAATAGATCCTGTGTGGTCTGCACAGCCAAAGCAATTTCTTCTGGAGATTTCATGGTCAGATTGTGCGCTGATCCGGGCACATTTCGCTAGATAGGCACCTCCTGTGGATAGCACTTTACGCACCAGTGCACGGTGCGCGCGTTTAAAACGGTGCAGCCGTGAAGCAGTATGACGCAGCTGAGCTAAATGTCCACAAGAATCTTGCACCGCCCATTTGAGACTTAAGCACTACGAGAGTCTTGTGGGCGCTCAAGATGAACACGCCCCTGATACACCGCTAGACTTGGGTTCAAGCACTACCCAGGAGAACCCCATGCCCCTCATTAATGTCTCGTACGCTTCTATCCAGTCTGAGCATAAAAAAGCCGAGCTGATTGCCGAACTCACCCGCACCTATGCCCGGGTGATGGGCGCCAAGGAAAGCTCGGTGTGGGTGGTACTCAACGAGGTGCCGCGCACTGACTGGGGCGTGGGTGGGCAGACCCTGGCAGGGGTTGATGCTGCGGCAGCTAAGGGCCAGGACGCCCCTGTTGAGGTTCGCCAGGCACAGCAGGAAGACCTACCCACCCTGGCAGCCATTGAGGCAGAGTGCTTCCCGCAGGCAGAGGCAGCAAGTGAGAGCGATTTACGCGCCAGGTTTGAGGTCTTTGGGGAGCACTTCTGGGTACTTGAGGCTGACGGTCAAATTGTTTCTTTTATCGACGGGATGGTGACGGACTCCCCCTTTATCTCTGATGATCTCTACGAGAACCCCCAGGCCCACACCAGGCACGGTGCCTACCAGAGTGTGTTTGGTGTTAATACCCTCCCTGCCTACCGGGGCCGGGGGTATGCGCGTACCCTGATGGAGAAGCTCATAGAACAGGCCAAGGAGCAGGGGCGAAGCGGGGTAATCCTTACCTGCAAGAAGGAGCTGATTGGCTTCTACCAGAACCTGGGCTTTGAACTGGATGGGGTCTCAGAATCAACCCACGGCGGGGCGATTTGGCACGATATGACCCTGGATCTGTCTTAACTAACCACTGTATGTAACCTAAAGCTTCATCAATTGAAACCCACCTACCGTGGGGGCCGCGGGCCGTGCCACAATGGTGTTTATGCGTATTTTGTCTATTCAGTCCGCTGTTGCCTACGGTCACGTAGGTAATTCAGCCGCCGTCTTCCCCCTGCAGCGCCTTGGCCACGAGGTCATGCCCGTCAATACCGTTCTCTTCTCAAACCACACCGGCTACGGTGCCTGGCGCGGCCCGCTGATTTCGGGCGACGATGTCCGCGACATCGTCACCGGCATTGAAGAGCGCGGGGGGCTAACCGACACAGCCCTGGTGATTTCTGGCTACCAGGGCGGCTCTTCCATCGGCGACGCCATCCTCGATGCCGTTGCCAAGACCCGGGCAGCTAGCCCGGGCGTCCTTTACTCCTGCGATCCGGTGCTGGGCAATGCCACCAGTGGCTGCTTTGTATCCCCCGAGGTGCAGGAGCTGATTCGTGACCGCGTGATTCAGCATGCCGATATCATCACCCCCAACCAGTTTGAGCTGGGTTTTGTGACCGGCACCGACCCTAAGACCCTGGACGAGGTGCTTGAGTCTGTGGCTGCAGCCCAGAAGATTGGCCCCCAGACCGTGCTGGTGACCAGCGTAAACACCCCTGAAACTCCCGAGGATTCAATCCAGATGCTGGCTGTTTCGGGCGATGAGGCCTGGCTAATTACTACCCCACGTCTGCCCATGAAGGCTAATGGCTCAGGCGACGTTACCCAGGCCCTGTTTGCCTCCCACTTCGCGTCGGGTAAGAGCCTGAAGGAGGCCCTGGAACTCACCACTGCCAGCGTCTATGAACTGCTGAAGAATACCCTGGCCTCAGGCCAGCGTGAACTGCAGCTAATCGAGTCCCAGCAGGCCTATGTTGAACCTGCTGAGACCTTCGAGGCGGTAGCGGTTAAGCGCTAAGAGCAGGGGCAGGTCCGCCTTAGTTCTCGAAGGTGAAGCCGCAGTTTAACTCAGTAGAGTGGCAGCTGGTATAGGCTAGGGAATTTTGGCCACCCAGAGGCCCCAGGATGGCAACTTGCCGTACCTGGCCTTCCTCATCTCGGCCCAGAACAAGGTTGGCCTGCCCGTCTGCTCCAAGACGCAGGCCGGCGGCGGGTTTACCGGCATCATCGAAGAAGGGCTGAATCTCGAACCGCGGTTTCTCTACCGGCGCGGAGGGTAGAGTACCCTCCTGGCTGTAGCCGGTCTCGGTGGGGGCCAGGACGACCACGGACCTATCCGTTGCCAGGTAGATGTTGCCGAAGCGGTCGATATTGGAGCCCCTTTCAAGATTCCAGGTCATATTGCCCATTTCGGTGTGCCTAGTGATAAAGGCGTAGGTATTGCCCAGGCCCTCGTAGAAGTTGATGGGCTGACCGTCTAGGTAAACGGCGTAGGCCAGTTGCATCTGGGAGGGGGCTGACCCCGGGTTCATATCCCAGCCATAGGTGCGAATCTCCACCGGCCCGAGGGTGGGGTGGGTGACTTCAATGGTTTCGTAGTGGGTGCAACGGTCTAGGCAGTCGTCCTCAACATACTGAGGTGCGGCTGTTACTGACGAGCTTGAAGGCCTAGGGGGGCTTGCCGGTGCAGTCGCAGAGGTAGAAACGGTAGAGCTCTGAGCCGATGTCTGCGTTGGGGTTTCTCCCACCGGGGCTTCACCGCTACCGGCGCAGGCGGCCAGGAAGGGCACGAGGGCCAGCATTCCAAGGGCAGGACGCCAGCAGGCGGGGCGGTCGGTGAGGGTGGGGCGGGTGCGGGGGTTGCGCTTCACGGTCATCATCTCCTTTGATTAATGGTCGGTTACCGCAGTTGGCTCCCTCTTCCCATACTAAGCAAACTGGCTAGTTGCTTTCAAGAAGATGGCGCGGGTTCACCCCGCCCCCTACCCCCGTTCCGGCTAGGAGGCTGCAAGGCGGCGAATCACCTTATACTGGGCCGCCTGGGCTACCGGGCGCATGGTGATGTGGTCCAGGTTGATGTGCTGCGGGACATTGACAGCAAAGGTGACGGTCTGGGCGACGTCCTCAGCCAGCAGGGGCTTCTCAACGCCAGCGTAGACCTTAGCGGCAGCTTCGTCCGACCCCAGGCGGTTACGGGAGAACTCTTCGGTGTGCACCATGCCGGGGCGCACCTCAATCACGCGCACGTTGTGTTCGGCCTCTTCCAGGCGCAGGGTTTCGGTCAGGGCTCGTTCACCAAACTTGGCGGCATTGTATCCCGCTCCCCCTTCGTAGCCGGCCTCGGCTGCGGTTGAGGTCAGGTTGAGCACGGTACCCTGACCGTTCTCGCGCAGGGCTGGCAGGAAGGCCTTGATCATATTGAGGGTGCCAATCACGTTGAGTTCAAACATGGCCGACCAGCCAGCAGGGTCAGCGTTAGCTACAGAATCAGCCCCGATAGCACCACCGGAGATATTAACCAGGGCATCGAGGCGGCCGCCGGTTTCCCCCAGAATCTCCTGGGCGCGGGCAGCTACCGCGTTGGCGTCCGTAATATCGAGGACGACCGGGCGCACCTGGGTGCGCGAGGCAAGTTCTTCGAGGCGGTCGGCGCGGCGGGCTACAGCGTAGACCGTCCAGCCGGTAGCGGCCATTAGCTCGGCGGTGGCACGGCCAATACCAGAGGAGGCACCGGTCACCACAGCGACCTTACCGGCCTGGGCATCGGGAGCAAAGGGATTAGCGGGAAGTGATGTAGTAGTCATAGCACTAGCCTAACCTGCAACATAGTTTTATTCGTGAGAGAATAGGCCACATGGCTGAAATCAACCAGGGCACAGACACGCCCGCAGAAAACACCGTAGAAATTACCGTCCCCGCGAAGCCCGGCCTTGAAGGCCTCGAAAAGAAGTTCACCGAGAACTGGGCCACCAACAAGACCTACGCCTTCGACCCCAACACCACCCGCGAGCAGGTCTACTCCATCGACACCCCGCCGCCCACCGCGTCCGGCTCCCTGCACGTCGGTCACATGTTCTCCTACACCCAGACCGATGTCATCGCCCGCTACCAGCGCATGAAGGGCAAGAACGTCTTCTACCCCCTGGGCTGGGACGACAACGGACTGCCTACCGAACGCCGCGTGCAGAACTACTACGGCGTACTCTGCGACCCGGCTATCCCCTACGACCCCGATTTCAAGGCTCCCGAAAAGCCCGCCAAGAACCAGCGCGACTGGCCCCGTATCTCCCGCCAGAACTTCATCGAGCTGTGCGAGATCCTGGCGGTAGAAGACGAAAAGGTCTTCGAAGAGCTCTTCACCACCCTGGGTCTGTCCGTCGACTGGTCCCACACCTACCGCACCATCGACGCCCACTCCCGCAAGGTCTCCCAGCTGGCCTTCCTGAACGACCTTAAGAGCGGAGACGCCTACATGGCAGAGGCCCCCACCATGTGGGACGTCACCTTCCGCACCGCTGTAGCCCAGGCAGAACTTGAAGACAAGGAACGCCCCGGCGCCTACCACCGCATCTCCTTCCACCGCGAGAACGGCGAGAAAGTCTGGATCGAGACCACCCGTCCCGAACTCCTGCCCTCCTGCGTCGCCCTGGTCGCCCACCCCAACGACGAGCGATACAAGCCCCTCTTCGGCACCAAGGTCACCTCTCCCCTGTTCGGTGTAGAGGTCGAAATCAAGGCCCACCCCCTGGCCCAGCCCGATAAGGGTGCCGGCATCGCCATGATCTGTACCTTCGGCGACACCACCGACGTCACCTGGTGGCGTGAACTGCAGCTGCCCACCCGCGCCCTCATTGGCCGCGACGGCCGCTTCGCCACCGACACCCCCGAGTGGATTACCTCCGCCGAGGGCCGCGAACGCTACGAGCGCATGGCAGGTGCAACCGTCTTCACAGCCCAGAAGACCGTCGTTGAAATGCTGGTCGAAGCCGGTGAAATGGACGGCGCCCCCAAGCCCATCACCCACCCGGTCAAGTTCTACGAAAAGGGCGACAAGCCCCTTGAAATCGTGGCCTCCCGCCAGTGGTATATCCGCAACGGTGGCCGTGACGCCGGCCGCCGCGACGCTCTGGTTGAGCGCGGCCGCGAAATCACCTGGCACCCGGCCTTCATGCGCTCCCGCTACGAAAACTGGGTTGAGGGTCTCAACGGTGACTGGCTGATTTCCCGCCAGCGCTTCTTCGGCGTGCCCTTCCCCATCTGGTACAAGCTCGACGCTGACGGCGAACCCAACTACGACGAGCCGATTATCCCCAGTGAAGATATGCTCCCTGTCGACCCCGCTTCGGACGCCGCCCCCGGCTACACCGAAGACCAGCGCGGCGTGCCCGGCGGCTTCATCGCCGACCCCGACGTCCTCGACACCTGGGCCACCTCCTCCCTGACCCCGCAGATTGCCACCGGCTGGGCCGTGGACGAGAACCTGCACAAGGTCACCTTCCCCATGGACCTGCGCCCCCAGGGCCACGACATCATCCGAACCTGGCTCTTCTCCACCGTGGTACGCTCCAACTCCCTGGAGAACTCCGTGCCTTGGACCGACACCGCCCTTTCCGGCTGGATCCTGGACCCGGACCGCAAGAAGATGTCCAAGTCCAAGGGCAACGTGGTGGTCCCCAACGAGGTCCTTGAAAAGTACGGTTCGGACGCCGTGCGCTACTGGGCAGCCAGCGCCAAGCTGGGTGCCGATACCGCCTATGACGAAGCCCAGATGAAGATTGGCCGCCGCCTGGCCATCAAGCTGCTGAACGCCTCCAAGTTCGTGCTCGGCCTGGGCGCCACCGCTAACTCGGTCATCACCGACCAGGCTGCAGCAAGCGTCCTGACCAACGAGCTTGACCGTTCCCTGCTAACCCGCCTAGCCGCCCTGGTTGAAGAAGCCACCGCCGCCTTTGAGAACTACGAGTATGCCCGTGCTCTGCAGATCTCAGAGACCTTCTTCTGGCACTTCACCGACGACTTCGTCGAACTCATCAAGGACCGCGCCTACGGCAACGTCGGTGAAGCCGAGCAGGCCTCCGTCCTGGCAGCCCTGGCCACCACCCTCGACGCCATGCTGCGCCTCTTTGCCCCCTTCCTGCCCTTCGTCACCGACGAAATCTGGTCCTGGTGGCGAGTAGGCTCCGTGCACCGCGCCCCCTGGCCTACCACCGACGGCTTTGCCGCCGCCGTTGCGGACGCCGACCCCGCCGTCCTGCCCACCGTAGCAGCTGCCCTGGGCGGCCTGCGCAAGGCCAAGTCAGAGGCCCAGGTCAAGCAGCGCACCGAGGTCGAAACCGCAACCATCACCGGTTCAGCTGAAGACATCACCCGCATTCGTGGCGGTCTCAGCGACCTCAAGGCAGCAGGTAACGCCCGTGACCTCACCCTCACCGAAGCAGAGGGCGAGCTGGCCGTCACTGACGTTGTGCTGATTACTGAGGAAGAAAACTAATGTTACTGGGCCTACATACCCCCCTAGGCTGCTAACCTTTACATAAGGCCCGGTTCCAGTTTGTCTGGAACCGGGCCTTTTTGTGTAGTCGACAATAGGGGCGTTTAGTGCCCGCTAGTTACTATTTTTCGGTGGTGAAAATCGGGCCGACGTTGCGGGGGCGCTTGATTTCGAAGAAACCGGGGTAAGAGGCCAGAGCCACAGCGCCGTCGAAGACCTTAGCGGCTTCTTCGCCGGTGGGGGCAGGTGACATCACGGGGCCAAAGAAAGTCACACCGTTGATGCTCATCAGGGGCACACCGATGTCATCGCCACCGGCAGAGTCTAGACCTGCACGGGTTGAGGCCCGCATCTGCTCGTCGTATTCCTCGGTAAAGGCAACCTGGGCTAGTTCGGCAGGAAGACCCGCCTCAGCCAAGGCAACTTCGATAGCCTTCTCAAAGTAGGTGCCCTCTTTGTTCTTCTGGTGGTGAATTTGCTCGCCCAGGGCGGTGTAGAGTTCATCGAGTTTCTCCTGGCCGTACTGCTGGGCCACGGCGGTAGCCACGCGGGCAGGTCCCCAGGTGTTGTCGATGTGCTTGCGGTAATCCGGGTCAAGGTCGCGGCCCTCATTCAGGACGGCGAGTGAGAAGGGGTGCCAGGTGACGGCAACATCGCGCTGGGTCTCAACTTCCTTAATCCATCGGGAGGTTATCCAGCACCAGGGGCAGGTAGGGTCAAACCAAAAATCAACGGTATTTTCAGCCACGGGTTGTCCTTTCAATCAGGGGGGTGGGTACAAGAGCTGGCTGCCAGCGCGCAGAAGCACCGACAGCAGGTAAGACTTTTAGGCAGATTTTTTCTCGGGGGCTTCGAGCACCAGAATCGGGTCCTTCTCTCCCGACACAACAGCCTCGTCAATAATGACCGAGGTGATGTCTGAACGGCTGGGTACATCGAACATGACCGGCTGCAGAATCGACTCCATAATGGAGCGCAAACCGCGGGCCCCGGTATCTCGCTCAACAGCCTGGCGGGCAATAGCTGCCACGGCGGCGTCCTCAAAAATCAGCTCAACCCCGTCGAGGGCAAACATGCGCTTGTACTGCTTGACAAGGGCGTTCTTAGGCTCGGTCAGAATCCGCTTCAAATCAGACTCAGTGAGCTTACCCAGGGTTGCCAGCACGGGCAGGCGGCCAATGAACTCGGGAATCAGACCGAACTTGAGCAGATCCTCGGGCATGAGTTTGGTGAGAATATCGCTCTCTTGAGCGGCCTGGTCAATAGATGCGCCAAAGCCAATGCCCTTGCGGCCCACTCGCCCGCCCACAATCTCTTCGATACCGGCAAAAGCACCGGCGACGATGAAGAGGATATTGGCGGTATTAATCTTGAGGAAGTCCTGCTGGGGGTGCTTCCGCCCGCCCTGCGGGGGAACAGCTGCCTCGGTGCCCTCAAGAATCTTGAGCAGGGCCTGCTGCACACCCTCACCCGAGACATCTCGGGTGATGGAGGGGTTATCGGCCTTACGGGAAATCTTATCGATTTCATCGATATAGATAATGCCGCGTTGGGCCTTTTCAATATCACCGTCAGCAGCCTGGATGAGCTTGAGCAGGATGTTTTCGACGTCCTCACCCACGTAGCCGGCTTCGGTCAGGCTGGTGGCATCGGCAACGGCAAAAGGTACGTTGAGTTTCTTGGCCAGGGTCTGTGCCAGGTAGGTCTTACCTGAGCCGGTGGGGCCAACCAAGAGAATATTAGACTTGGCAATCTCTACGTCTTCGCCCTCGGTAGCCAAAAGCTCCTTGGCCTCAAAGGCAGGGCTCTGCTGGGCCCGAATGCGCTTGTAGTGGTTGTAGACGGCAACAGAGAGGGCACGCTTGGCGGCCTCCTGGCCAATCACGTACTCCTGCATGTGGTCAAAGATTTCACGCGGGGTTGGGAGCTCTTCAACAGCACCCAAATCTTTCACATCGGCGAGCTCTTCTTCGAGAATCTCGTTGCACAGTTCAATGCATTCATCGCAGATGTAAATGTTGGGGCCGGCGATCAGTTTACGAACCTGTCGCTGGTTCTTCCCACAAAATGAGCATTTGGGAAGAGTGGTGCTATCGCCTAGGCGAGCCATAGACCCTACCTTTCCTTGGGTTCCTCTACCTAATCTACCGTGAAAACCTGCCTAGCCCAACATGTGACGGTTCAAGCAAGGTTACGTCTTTATGACTTAACAGTTGCCCCGGGCGGGCTATTCCTTCACTACGCTCGGCAGACAGCAGGACGCCGCCCCCGCCCGTCCCTGCCCTTTGGCAGGTGGGGCGGGAGGCGGCGTCCGCACTGAGTCTGAACGTGAGCAGTGTTTAGTCGTGCTTCTCAGCGGTGTTGAAAGAGGGCTTGACGGCCTTGCGGGATTCAAGCACCTGGTCAACGATGCCGTACTCGAGGGCACCCTTAGCGGTCAGAATGTTATCGCGCTCGATGGACTTATCGACCTCTTCAAAGGTCTTACCGGAGTGCAGGGCCAGGGTCTGGGCGGTCCACTCACGCATGCGCATCACCTCGTTGGCGTGGATCTCGATATCAGAAGCCTGGCCACCCTGCTGGCCCGAGAGGGCGGGCTGGTGAATCAGCACGCGGGCATTGGGCAGGGCGAGGCGCTTACCGGGGGTACCGGCTGCCAGCAGGACGGCGGCAGCTGAGGCAGCCTGGCCCAGGCAGACGGTCTGAATTTCGGGGCGGATGTACTGCATGGTGTCGTAGATAGCAGTCATCGCGGTGAAGGAGCCACCGGGTGAGTTGATGTAGAGGGTGATGTCGCGGTCGGGATCCTGGGACTCAAGCACCAGCAGCTGGGCCATGATGTCGTCGGCTGAGGCGTCGTCGACCTGCACACCCAGGAAGATGATGCGGTCTTCAAAGAGCTTGGCGTAGGGGTCCTGGCGCTTGTAACCGTAGGGGGTTCGCTCTTCGAAGTTGGGGAGCACGTAGCGGTCGGTGGGCATACCGGCAGGTGCGGTTGATGAAGGAAGGTGAATCATTCGTTTCTCCTGTATAAGTTTTATGCCGGTTTACTTGTCGGTGGCGCTGGTGGCCGGGCCGATCTTGTCGAGGATCTTATCGAAGAAGCCATAAGCCAGGCCCTCTTCGGCGGTGAACCAGTTGTCGCGGTCGTTATCGCGCAGGATGGTCTCAACGGTCTGGCCGGTACGCTCTGCGGTGATTTCGCTCAGGCGCTTCTTCATGTCGAGAATCAGCTGGGCCTGGGTGCGGATGTCAGAGGCGGTACCGCCAATACCACCGGAGGGCTGATGCATGAGGATGCGGGCGTTGGGGGTGGCGTAGCGCTTACCGGGGGCGCCTGCGGTGAGCAGGAACTGGCCCATGGAAGCTGCCATACCGGTCACGACGGTCACGACGTCGTTGGGGATCAACTGCATGGTGTCGTAGATTGCCATACCCGCGGTGACGGAACCGCCGGGTGAGTTGATGTAGAGGTAGATATCTGCCTCGGGGTCTTCAGCTGAAAGCAGCAGGAGCTGGGAGCAGATACGGTTAGCGTTGGAGTCGCGCACCTCGGAGCCCAGCCAGATGATGCGTTCCTTGAGCAGGCGGTTGTAGACGTAGTCGTCCTGGCCGCCCATGGGGATTTCCATGGCGGGGGCCTGGTGCGCTTCAGGGGTGAAGGACATGTGTTCCGCTCCTTGTGTCGGTTGCAGCACCCGCGCGGACGCCGGTGCCAAAGATTTGCTTGACACTTAGGTTATCGCTTTTGGGGCTCTAAAAATTGCCTTTTGCCCCTCAGTTCGCTGTTGGCATGTGCCCGCTACGCTCTGAGCAAGAGCAAGCGGGCACGGGGCTTAGTGGTAGCAGGCGATGGGGCCGCTGGGCCCCTGAATCACTTGGATGGGGGTGTTGAAGATTTCGGTGAGCAGGTCATCTTGCATGATCTCTGCAACGGTTCCGAAGCGGGCGAGTTTGCCGTCCTTGATAGCGCAGATGTAGTCGGCGTAGCGGGCGGCAAAATTGATGTCGTGCAGCACCACGATGATGGTGCGGCCCAGGGTGCGGGCGGCGTTGTGCAGGTGCTGCATCATCTGCACGGAGTGAGAGATGTCGAGGTTATTGAGGGGCTCATCAAGAAGTACATAGTCGGTTTCTTGGCAGAGCACCATGGCTACGTAGGCCCGCTGCCGCTGGCCGCCTGAGAGTTCATCGAGGTAGCGGTTTTCGAGGGTGGTGAGATTAAGAAAGTCGATGTAACGGGAAATAATCTCTTCGTCTTCGGCGGTGAGTCGCCCCCCGGTATAGGGGAAGCGCCCGAAGCCCACGAGCTGGCGCACGGTGAGTTTGGTGACGAAGTGGTTTTCCTGCCGCAGAATCGAGACGACTTTAGCCAGGTCTTTGGACTTGGTGGTAGCCACGTTCAGGCCACCGATTTCGATGGTGCCTGCGTCAATATCGAGTAGACGGCCCACCATGGTGAGCAGGGTGGACTTGCCAGCCCCGTTTGGGCCGACCAGGGCGGTGATTCCGCCCGCGGGCAGTTGAACGTCGACCGGGCCGATGTTGGTTTCACCGGAGTAGCTTTTTGCGACCTGGTGGAGGGTAATCATAGTTTGCCCTTTCGGAGAATCACGATCAGGAAGGTGAGGCCACCGATGAGCTCGATGATAATGCCTACCACGCCCTGGGCCGAGAAGATGTGGTTCATGATGAAGTAAGAGACCGCCAGAATGGCAAAGGAGAGCACGGTTGCCATGGGGAAAAGGTAGCGGTGGTCGTAGGTGTCTGCGAACTGATAGGTAAGGGTTGCGACCAAAAAACCGAGAAAGGTCAGCGGGCCGACCAGGGCGGTTGAAACAGCCATCATCAGGGCGACAACAACCAGCACAATGATGGACTCACGGCGGTGGTTGATGCCCAGGTTGGTGGCTGCGGGTGCCCCCAGGGAGAGGGCATTGAGGGTACGGGACTTTGCGTAGAGCACCGCAACGCTGAGGACGACCAGGGGCAGAGCTACCGGGTAGTAGGCCGGGTCGGCGTTGTTAACCGAGGCGAAGAGACGGGCTGTGAGAATATCGAACTCACTGGGGGTTAGCATACGCTGCATGAAGGTTGAAACTGACCCCAGTCCCACACCCAGCACCACACCGACCAGGAGCATGACGTGCATGTTGGCCCGCTTGCCGGTCAGCAGCCAGGAGTAGAGCAAGAGGCTCAAAGCCACCATCATGACCAGCTGAAAAATAAAGGTGTCGAGGGTGCGGGCAGCAATCAGCCCGGCTGCCCCGGTGAAATAGATGGTTGCGGTGTGAATCGCGGCGTAGAGGGCCTGAAAGCCCAGAATGCCGGGGGTGATAATGCGGTTGTTGGTCACCGTCTGAAAAGCCACCGTTGCCACAGCCTGGCAGACAGCTGCTACAGCCATCGCAATTAGGGCATTGGAGCGGCGCTCTGCAATGAGCCACCATTTGGGGCTACCGGTCTCAAAGGGGTTGGCGTAAGCTAAGAGACCGAAGGCTGCCAGCGCAGCTGCAGCGGTAAGCGCTGCCAGGAGCACCCAGTAGGTGCGGGCAGCAGCCGGGGTTTTGAAAGCCCCAGCACTACGGGAGGTGCCAGCCCTGCGGGAGGCAGGGCGGGCGTCCGCACCGGTGCTCATCTCGGGCAGGGCGGACGCACCCACCCGGCTTTCTTTACTTGCCTGCTGATACACGGGGCCGCCCCTTCACAATCAGACCAATAAAAACAAGAGCACCCACGATACCCAGAATCACCGACACCGGGATTTCGAAGGGGGCTATAATAGTGCGCCCAATCAGGTCGCAGATTGTCACAACCCCGATACCGGTCAGGGCAACCCAGGGCAGGTTGGAGCGCAAATCATCACCGCGGAACATACTGACGATGTTGGGAACGATTAGCCCCAGGAAGGGCAGGGAACCGACCACAACGGTCACCACACCGGTGGCGATAGCAATCAGGGCGGTGCCCACCAGCATAATCTGGGCGTAGTTGAGCCCTACGTTCGTGGCGAATTCCTGGCCCAGACCGGCGACGGTCAGGCGGTCGGCGTACCAGAAAATGACGGCGACCACCAGGAGCACCAGCCAGAGTACCTCGTACTGGCCCTTAATCACAGACGTAAAACTACCCGCGAACCACACGCCCAGGTTCTGCAGCAGATTGGTCTGGAGGGCAAAGAAGGTGGTGAAGGCCGAAACAACGGCACCCAGCATCATGCCCACGATGGGGACAATCAGGGATGACCTGAGTGAAACCCTGCGCAGGAAGAGGAAGAAGACCATCGACCCGATAAAAGCAAAGACGATGGCAGCCGTCATCTGTTGCAAGAGGTTAGCTGCCGGGAAGAAATAGAGCATAAAGAGCAGGCCCAGGCTAGCCCACTCGGTGGTGCCGGTGGTGGTGGGTTCCACGAACTTATTTTGGGTCAGCATCTGCATCACCAGCCCGCACATGGCCATGGCTGCCCCGGCCAGTACCAGGGCAATAGTTCGAGGTATGCGGGTAATGGCGAACATGGTAGCGCCGTCAGCCTTGTTGAAGATGTCGTACTCCCCCGTGAACAAGGAGAGCACGAGCAGGGCAACAATGCCCAGGCTGGCTAGCAGGAATTTGCCGCTGACCAGGGAGTTCCTGGTACGACTAACTCGGGTGGTTTCGGTGGTCGTCATAAAAGCTCTCAAGGAGTCACCCCGCCGCGAGGGCAGGATGACTCCTTTTTCATAGGTTAATGGGTCTCAGCCGGTGCCTTACTTGGCGGCTTCGAACTTATCGGCGAGATCGTTGAGGATCTCGGTGTAGGTGATGATGGATTCGTTGGTGTAGGTATCAGCCGGAGCGTAGGCAATCTGGTTCTTGGTGATTGCGGTGACGTTGGCCAGGGCTGAGCTACCGGCGATGACGTCTGCGGCAGCGGGTGAACCTTCACCGGTGCTGGTGCCAGCATCGCGGTCAAGAACCAGCAGCCAGTCGGGGTTGGCTTCTGCGATAGCCTCAACCGAGATATCGTCGCCCTGGTGGTTGTCAGATGAGCCTTCAACTTCGAGGGCGGGCTTGAGGCTCAGCATGTCGAAGATGGGGCCGTAGGTGCGACCGATGGAGGGGGCAATGTAGCCGATTTCGCCGCCGGAGACGTTGACGGCCATAACGGTGGATTCGCCGTCGTAGGCGGCCTTAGCGCGGGCTAGAGCGGCGTCGAAGTCTGCGATGAGCTGGTCGGCCTCAGCCTGCTTGCCGAAGACCTCGCCCAGTAGGGTGACCTGGCGCTTGAGCTCTTCGTCCAGGGGCTGGCCGTCGCGGGGTTCAAGTTCGAGAATGGCAGCCTGGGGGTTGAGCTCCTTGAGGGCGTCATAGTGCTGGGAGAAGCGCTGACCGTTGACAATCAAATCAGGCTCTTCGGCAGCCAGCAGTTCAAGGTTGGGCTCGCGGTGGGTGCCAATGTCGGTGATAGACGAGTCGTTCTTGTAGGTCTCAACCGTTGCAGGAATCAGGGTGATGGGGGCTGCAACCAAATCGATGCCCCAGGCTTCGAGAACCTCAAAGGTGCGGTTATCGGTGGCCGCTACCTTCTGAGGGGGAACAGTCACGGTAACCTCACCGTAGTTATCAGTGATGGTGACAGTGCTAACAGGCTGGCTAGCGGAAGCTGAGGTAGACGCGCTTGATTCGTTGGAGGCGTCAGTGCTGCCTGCGCCACAGGCGGTAAGCGCCAGTGCTAGAACGGAAGTGGCTGCAAGCAGGGAGATACGGTTGGCCTTCACGGGTTTTCCTATATCTGGTAGTGGTGTGTACTTGGTAAGCCTCAACATCTTGTAAGGCTTGACTTGCCTAAGATTAGTTAGCCCCACCTTACTTATGCAACTCAAAAAACCCCCTATTACGAAATATTTTTTAACTTATTTGCTGTATTTGATTTCTAATCACCCAGGTCACCCTCTTTTAGGCAGCGGACGCCAGCGCCCGCGTCCGCCTTTTCCCACGGGTTTTCCCCGCAGGCAGCACAAAGCCCCCGCAAGAACCACCCAATCGGGGTCTTGCGGGGACTTGAGCTAGAAAAGTTTTAGAGCCTCTCAAGAGGCAAAAACTTATTCGGCGTCTGCGGTCTCACCCAGGAAGGAGGAGAGGTCAACAGCCTTGCCGTCAGCGTCCTTAACCTCAGCCTGAGCCAGAACAGCTGCCAGAGCCTTTGAACGGCGAACCTCGCCAACAATCATGCCGGACTGGCCTGAGCCGTCGAGCATCTGAGCAAACTGGTTGGGGTCCATACCGTACTGCTGGCTCATGGTGATGATGTAATCAATGAGTTCAGCCTGCTCGACAGAAACTTCTTCCTTCTCAGCAATAGCGTCGAGGATGATTTCGTTCTTGAAAGCACGCTCGGTGTTCTCGCGAACCTCTGCGCGGTGCTCTTCGGTGTCGTGGTCATCGTCCTGGCCGGGGGTGTTGAAGTGCTGAGCCAGCTGGTCTTCAATAACCTTCTCGGGAACAGGGATTTCAACCAGTTCAACCAGAGCGTCAAGAACCTTGTCGCGTGCTTCTGCACCCTGCTCGGCGACCTTGGAATCAGCAGCCTGCTTCTTCAGGTCTTCCTTCAGTTCAGCGATGGTGTCGAACTCTGAAGCCAGCTGAGCGAAGTCGTCGTCAGCCTCGGGCAGCTCGCGCTCCTTCACAGCGGTGACCTCAACCTTAACGGTTGCTTCTTCACCTGCGTGCTCGCCACCGGCAAGCTTGGTGACGAAAGTGGCGTCCTCACCAGCGGAGAGACCGAGAACAGCCTCATCCAGACCGTCCAGCATGGTGCCGGAGCCAACCTGGTAGGACAGGTCGTTAGCGGCGTCAACCTCTTCGCCGTCAATTTCAGCGGCGATATTGATGGTCAGGAAGTCCTCGTCAGATGCGGGGCGATCAACAGCCTTCAGGGTGCCGAAGCGGCCGCGCAGGGCATCGAGAGCCTTCTGCTCGTCTTCTTCGGTAACCTCTACGCTTGCAACCTCAACCTTGATACCTGAGTAGTCAGGCAGTTCGATCTCGGGGCGGACGGTGACCTCGATAGTCAGCTTAACATCAGCTTCGCGGTTGCCCTCTTCAGGCTTTGAAACGATGTCGAGCTCGGGCTGAGCCAGGGGGGTCAGCTCGTTCTCAACCAGGGCTTGCTGGTAGAAGTTGTTCAGAGCATCGTTCAGAGCGTTCTCAACAACAAAGTCAAAGCCTGCACGCTGATCGATGAGAGCCTTAGGGGTCTTACCCTTACGGAAACCGGGAACCGAAATCTGGTTAGCCAGTGACTTGTAGGTACGGTCAAGGTAGGTCTTGAACTCAGCGAAGGGAACCTCGACCTCAATCTTTGCGAGGGTCGGGTTGATCTTCTCGACGGCAGTCTTCACGTCCGTTGATCTCCTGATAACTTGATTGGAACCGCCACCCGGAAAAGAGTGGGGCTAGATATAACGCTCTATAGAAAAACCCGCCGTTTCCGGCGGGTCGTTCTATTTCACGTCGGGGTGACAGGATTCGAACCTGCGATCTCCTGCTCCCAAAGCAGGCGCGTTAGCCAAGCTACGCCACACCCCGATTTGCACGGAAGGCACCACCCAGTTTAGCGGTTCAACCGCCCAAAACCTAACTCGCACCCCGATTACGCCCAGGGCGTGTTGAGAAACGCCAGCGTCCCCCTGATTTGACAAGGCCCCGTTCGACCAGGTTTACTGGAACACGTCCACAACACTGGGCACCCCATTCGGGGATGTAGCTTAATGGTAAAGCCTCAGTCTTCCAAACTGATTACGCGGGTTCGATTCCCGTCATCCCCTCTCTCGCGGCTGTAGCTCAATGGTAGAGCGCACGCTTCCCAAGCCTGATACGCGGGTTCGATTCCCGTCAGCCGCTCGCTATCGCTCGGGACTGGCGGAAGTCATTCCAACACCTCTTGAGTGCTCGTTCACTCGCACCCGGTGCTTCCATCCCGTCAGCCGCTCGCTTCACGGTCACTCTTCGGAGTGGCCGTTTTTGCTTCCTTAGAAAAACCGGCGAGCAACAGGGGCAGGCGCATCCAACAGCTCCACTAGGTTGCGCACCTTCACGCTTCCCCTCGCCACCTTCTGACCTCGGCGGTGGCGGTTCACCCAGGCAGCCTGCAAACCCGCCCGAGCCGGAGCGGCAACGTCCGCAATATAGTTATCGCCCACATGCACAGCAAAAGCCGGGTCCACCTCTAGTTGGGCACAAACAAACCGGAAAATATAGGGGTCGGGCTTACTCATCCCCACCCTCTCCGAAGAAAACAGGGGCATATCGTGCAAGCCGATAGCATCGAGCTTCTTCTGCTCAGTGAGCTGGGACCCATTAGAAAGCACCGCCACCTGCAGATGCCCAAACCGGTGGCCAAGCTCCTCAAAAAACCGATCAACCTCAGCAAAAGGGGCCCAGGCCTTACGGGTTTCCTCCTGTAGGGTCGCCAAAAACTTCTGAGCCCGGTCAGCACTCTGTTGTTCCCCCGTCATCAGGTGCAAGAGACTGGACGTGCGAAACAGGCGATTTTCGTCAAAAACCTGCTCACCAGCCAAATAGCGCTGAAAATCCTCACGCTGAATATCGGCCCAGGCCTGGAAGTAGCTCTGGGTGTCGTCGATCTCTCCCTCAAAACCAAACTCCCGAACAGCCCGGTTAAAACCTACCGCAGTTGCTGTATCGCTATCGAGCAGGGTGCCATCTAGGTCGAAGAGCACCAGGTTGGCCTGCCCTAGCAAGTATCCGGTATCGCGCATAGTAGCCCTTCGATGTCGTGATGGCGTTTAACTCTTCACCAGCATATACGTTGGCCCCTATCATTAGAGGGACACCCCACCGTCAAAGGAGACAGTATGTGCCCCCGCCAGCTCTACCCCCTCCCCCACAGCTTCCAGCCCCGCGGCTTCTGCCAGCACTGAGGCTTCAGAGACAGCGGCCGCAGTACCTTCAAGTTCGCCCGAAACAGCTGCCCAGACTACCGCGGCACCGGCACCTTCAGCTACTGAGACACCTACCTCCCAGCCAGCGGCCCCTGCTCCCGCCGAAACCCCGATACAGGTCATCAACCCGCCGGTTAACAGCGGGGAGACCACCCTCATCACCGACCTCGCTCCCTACCAGACCAGCATCGACGGGGCAACCCCCGTCGGCGACGGCAAGGTCTACTTCCAAACAGCGGACGGCGCCGCCCGGTGCGATAACGGTGTGCACTGGTTTGCGCTGAGCAACTCTATCAAGGACTTCAGCGGCTAAGACTCCTTCTCAGCTCAGTCAGATTTCACCCGGGGTATGCCTACCGAGGTGGGCCAGCAGGTATCTTTCCCCTAGGATAGGGAGTAGACACCCGCACCTTTTAACCACAAGATTGACTCCCCCATGGCTTTAGCACCCACCCCCGCTCGTTTCGCCCCAGCCCGCGCCCTGCTTGCTACCGGTGTCCTGATACTGACAGGCTGCGGGAGCAGCCAGACCGCCACCTCAAACACCAGTGTGCCCGCAGACACAGAGGTGCGCGTCTCAAGCAGTGCGGCCCCGAGCCCATCAGCTAGCGCTACCCCCAGCCCCACCGCTGAACCCAGAACAGAAACAGCCAGCGCAGCACCTGCCCCGGTTGAGACCGCAGCACCGTCCCCTAGCGCCACGGCCCTGACTCCCCCGGTCAACGATGGCTTTACCATCGATCCGGTTTCTCTGGTAACCACCGATCTTGTCACGGGAACCCCGGTAGCTGACCTTGCAGCCTACAACTTTGCGGCGGCAGACCAGCCCTCTGTCGTCTTCCAGACTCCTGACCCCCAGGTTGCCTGCCTGATGCAGACCTACGGGGTATTTTGCATGACCGATGACTCAAAGAACTGGGTCCTACAGTCGGTATCAATGGGGCCCGGTGATACCCAGCCCCGCACGGTTCAGGCCCGCGGCCGGGCTGCCACCCACGACTGGTTCAAGACCAACACGGTGCTGCCCGAGGGGCAGTCCATCAGCTGGATGGGCATGACCTGCACGACCACCGGCCCGGTGAGTGTACAGTGCAACGACGGCACCACCGGCTTTAACCTCTCTGACCTAGCAGACCGCTAGAACCTAGAAACAAGTAGGGCCCCGGCGATACATCCGGGGCCCTACTTTTCTCGTTTGAGCCTACAGCTAGGCTAGCTACCTAGTGCTGGCAGCCCGGGCACCAGTAGAGCTTGCGCCCAGCCACTTCTTCCAGCGCGATAGTTGCCCCGCAGCGGGAGCAGATCTGGCCCTGGCGGTGGTACACGTAGTTAGCGTGATCTGGCCAGGCCTCGGTTTCCGGTATACCGGGCCTGTCGGCGGGCTCGGTGGTAATGATGCGACCTAGGCGCACACCGATTTCCAGTAGGTGCTTGTTATCGTTCCAGAGGGCTTCAAGCTGCTGGCGGCTGCATTCTTTAGCCGGAGTAAAGGGGTCAATGCCGGTACGGTAGAGGGATTCTGCGCGAAAGATGTTTCCTACCCCCGAGATGGCCTTCTGATCCATAAGAACTACACCGATAGGCCGACTGGTCTTAGCCGCCGTAGCGTAAAAGGCGGCAGGGTCGGCGTCCTGGTTCAGGGGGTCGGGGCCCAGCTTGGCACGCACTTCCCCCACTTCCTCGGGAGTGAGGGTTCGGCAGATGGTGGGTCCCACCAGGTCTGCCCAGCCGTGCTCTGAAACCAGGCGGACGCGGGTGGTCGGCCGGGGTGCAGGAGGTTCGGCGGAGAGTTCAGAGCGGTGGTCCTCTTGTTCACCAATTTTACGGGGAGCACCAATCGAGGAGGCTCCTGTAAAGTACTCGTCGCCCCCAAAGGTAAACGCCCCGTAGATTCCCAAGTGGACGTTGAGGTAGAGCTCGTTGGAGAAACGGGCGAAGAGGTGCTTGCCATGGGCGAAAGCCGAGTCGAAGGTATGGCCGTCGAGCAGGGCGGCGCCGTCCGCAAATCTTCCCTGGGGGCTGGTGACCGCCAGCTGGGAACCGGCAAAAACGTCGGTGAGCTGGCGGGCCAGGCGGTGGATTGAATGGCCTTCTGGCATTAGTTCTCGTAGCTGTCGACCTGCTTGCCGGCGATGGCGCCGGTCTGCTCGTATTCGGCCATCTGACCGATGCGGCGGGCGTGGCGCTCTTCGTTGGTCCACTCGGTGGTGAGGAAGACCTTGATGATCTCGAGGGCTTCTTCCTTGGTGTGCTGGCGGCCGCCCACTGCAACGACCTGGGCGTTGTTGTGCTCGCGGGCCAGGGCTGCGGTGTCGTGGTTCCAGGCCAGAGCCGCACGGATGCCTTCAACCTTATTAGCGGCCATCTGCTCACCATTGCCGGAGCCACCCAGCACAATGCCCAGGGAGTCAAGTCCCGCTGCTCGGTCTGCGCGGACGGCGAGCGCCGCGTTGATGCAGAAGCTGGGGTAGTCGTCGAGGGCATCGTATTCAGCGGGGCCGTGGTCGACCATCTCGTAGCCGGCCTCGGTGAGTGCTTCGATGAGGTAGTGGCTAAGTTCTAGGCCTGCGTGGTCGGTTGCTATGTGTACACGCACGGTGTCTCCTTTGGTCGTGGTGGGTGGGGGCCGGGTGACCGCACTGAAATTTAGTTATGTGAATCACTGCCAAGCGCATAGAATTGGAAGCGTATGTGCTGCGGTGTGTCTATATACGATTGTAGGTCACGTGCAGCTCCCCTGTGGCTTGTTTTCTGTGGTTTGCAGATGGGCAGGCCTCTAACTTCAGATTTGATTGACAAGGATTCCTCATGCCTGGAATGAATTTGACCCGTGCCGAAGCTGAGAAGAGAGCATCTGTGGTTCAGCGTGTGCATTCGTACACGGTTGAACTTGATCTAACGCGCGGTGAGCGGGTCTTTGGTTCTCGTACGGTGGTGCGTTTTGATGCGGTTGCCGGGAGCGAAACCTTTATCGATGCGATTACCGATACGGTGCACAGTATTGAGCTCAATGGTGAGTCGGTGCCGGTGACCGCTGCTGACGGTGTGCGTATTGCCCTGCCGGCGCTGGCTGAGAGCAATAAGCTGGTAATTGACGCCGATATGCTCTACACCAATACCGGTGAGGGTTTGCACCGCTTTGTGGACCCGGTGGACGGCGAAGTTTACCTCTACTCGCAGTTTGAGGTGCCTGATTCCCGCCGTGTTTACCCGGTTTTTGAGCAGCCTGATTTGAAGGCTGAGTTTGAATTTATTGTGACTGCCCCTGCCCACTGGGTAGTGGTGTCTAATCAGCCTGAGACTTCTGTTGAAGAGGTAGCGGACGGCAAGAAGTGGGCTTTTGCGCCTACCCCGCGTATCTCGTCCTACATCACCGCGATTATTGCTGGCCCCTACGCTAGCGTGCACTCCTCACTCACTAACAGCGAGGGCCGCGAGGTGAAGCTGGGCTGCTACGCCCGCCAGTCCTTGATGGAGTACCTGGATGCCGATGAGGTCTTCCACATCACCCGCCAAGGTTTTGAGTTCTTTGAAGAGCAGTTCTCAACCCCCTACCCCTTTGAGAAGTACGACCAGCTGTTTGTGCCCGAGTTTAACGCCGGTGCTATGGAGAATGCCGGTGCTGTGACCTTCTTGGAGAACTACATTTTCCGCTCTAAGGTGACCGAGGCGATTGTCGAGCGCCGCGCTATCACCATTTTGCACGAGCTGGCCCACATGTGGTTTGGCGACCTGGTTACCATGAAGTGGTGGAACGATCTGTGGCTCAACGAGTCTTTTGCTGAGTTTATGTCGACTCTGGCCGCTGCTGAGAACACCCGTTTTGCGCCTGAAGCCTGGGCTACGTTCTCGGCCTCAGAGAAGACCTGGGCCTACAACCAGGATCAGCTCTCATCTACCCACCCCATTGTTGCCCCGATTCGTGACCTGCAGGACGTGCAGGTCAACTTCGATGGCATCACCTACGCTAAGGGCGCCTCTGTGCTGCGTCAGCTGGTGGCCTGGGTGGGGCAGGATAACTTTATGGCCGCCCTCAAGGTCTACTTCGAGAAGCATGCCTACGGCAACACGGTACTCGATGACCTGCTCGATGAGCTGGAGGCGACCAGCGGACGCGACGTGCGCGCCTGGTCTAAGCTCTGGCTGGAGACCGCAGGGGTCAATACCCTGGCTACCGAGGTCGAAGAGGCAGAGGACGGCACTATTACCCGCCTGGCCCTGCGCCAGACCTACGCTGAGGGCTTTGAGACCCTGCGCCCCCACCGCCTGGTCATTGGCTTCTACAACCTTGACGGTGAGGTGCTCACCCGCACCGACCGCCTAGAAATCGATGTGGATGGCGAGGTTACCGAGGTGCCCCTGGCTGTTGGTGCCAAGCGCCCCGATTTGATTCTGGTGAACGACGAAGATTTGGCCTATGCCAAGATTCGCCTCGATGAGCGGTCTCGCGCCACCGCTGTAACCCACCTGGGTGCCATTGACTCCTCCGTTGCCCGCGGTGTGGTCTGGGGTTCCCTCTGGGACACCGTACGTGATGCCGAAATGCCTGCCCGTCAGTTTGTTGAGCTGGTTCTGGGGAATATCGGGTCAGAGACTAACTCCACCGCCGTCCGCACCCAGCTTCTCAACCTTGAGAATACCCTGCGGGCTTACCTTAACCCCGCTCACGCTGAGGCTGTTCGGGCTGAGGCAGCTGACCGTATTTGGCAGCTGGCTCAGGCTGCTGAGGCCGGTTCTGATAATCAGTTCCAGTTGGTCGGTACCTTCGCCCGTCTGGCCCACACGGCAGACCAGCTCGATGCTGTAGCTGCCCTGCTCGATGGTACTACCGTTCTGGAGGGTCTGGAGATTGATACCGACCTGCGCTGGACCCTGCTGGGATCTCTGGCCGCGGGCGGACGCGTCAGCGCAGCAGAGATTGACGCTGCCCTGGCTAAGGACAACACCTCTAACGGCCAGCAGGCAGCTGCTACCGCTAAAGCTGCTATCCCCACCGCTGAGGCCAAGGCTGAGACCTGGCGGGCCGTGGTGGAGACCGGCGAGCTCTCCAACATCGTGCAGCGCTCCGCTATTCTCGGCTTCTATCGCGGTGCCCCCGAGTTCTCAGAGCCCTACATCGACCGCTACTTCGAGGCTATTGAGGGGGTCTGGCGCGAGCGCTCCCACGAGATTTCAAGCCAGATTATCAGTGGGCTCTTCCCCCTCTTCTACACTCAGGAGGTCTTGGACAAGGCTGAGGCCTACCTCGCTACCCTGTCTGAGGACGCCGCGGCCCTCAAGCGTCAGGTAGCAGAAGGACGCGACTCCCTGGCTCGCGCGCTGAAAGTTCAGGCTGCAGACCGCTAGGTTCTGGGCCGTGAGGTAACTGCTGACGATAAGGGGGCGGGAGTAGACTGGTGGGTATGAATTTACCCAACCCAGCCTTCCGCCCCTTATCTGCGCCCGGCGAGGCCAGCGTCCAGATCTCACCCGCGACCGAAGCGGTCGATGAGCGCTCTTTCTACTACCAGGTGGGCGGGCGACCGGTTTTTGAGAAGCTCTGCCGCGAGTTCTACTCCCGTGTGGCAGCTGACCCGGAATTTCGTGCCATGTACCCCGAGGAAGACCTGGGGCCGGCAGAGCGTCGGCTCTTTATGTTCTTGGAGCAGTACTGGGGCGGGCCCAAGACCTACCAGGCAGAGCGCGGCCACCCGCGTCTGCGCATGCGCCACAACCCCTTCTACATCGGCCCCAAGGAGCGGGACACCTGGCTGAAGTACATGCGGGAGGCCATGGACACCCTAGAACTAGCTCCCCTGCACGACGCCGAAATGTGGGCCTACTTTGACCGGGCAGCCCACGCCATGCAGAACCGGGCCCAGTAGCTCAGTTTTAGGCTGAGGCAGCCGAGTAAACCAGTACGTGCCCAGCCCGGGCCGAGATGCGGGACCAGCGTCCGCTGGCGAAAACGGGCATGGGTTCAGTAGCCCGCGGCGGCAGGAACCCGAGTACCTCAAGGGCAAAAGCAGCCCCGGTGGGTAGGCTCACTGTCGTATCGGGGGCCTGCAGGGGTGAAGACCAGATACGGGAGCGGACGGTTGCCACCACCGCATGCCCCGGGTTAGCGGGCAAGGCCCCGTCTACCGCAGCAATACCTTCCTGGGCCGCTGCCCGGGCATGGTCAGAGAGGTAAAACCCTTTCTTCTCCCAGTCGCTGCGCGGAGCGGTACGCCCGGCCCAAGGGGCGGTCACGGTAACCGGCGGCAGGGCCAGGGCCAGACCGGCCTCTTCAATACGGGCAAGCCGATCAAGAAGAGCCGACGCTTCAACCGTAAGATCAACCTCAGCAGGCTGGGCCAGTTTGATAGCGCGCAGACCAATCACCGTGGGAGTCGAATCGAGCAGAGTTTCAGGTGCAAGCACACACACCGACACCCCCAGCACCTCACCGTTAGCCTGCAGGCGGACGGCAGCCTGGGGGTCAACAGAACGGGCACGAGTCAGATAGGTCGCCAGGTCACGCGCAGTTGTAGCGTCAGGCAGGTAAACGTAGTCGGTGTAGTCAGAGAGTTTTATCTCGGTCATATCACTAGCTTTCAAACGAGTTTATGCGGTCTAGTCATCCACCACCCTATCGCAGAAACTCAGTTGCGCCTCCAGGGGGATAAGAAAAATGGGGCTACCTGTGAGAGAGTGTAACTATGAGTCACGAAACCCTAGATAGTCTCTCCCCTACCCAAAAATTACTGGCCATGCTCAAGCTCACCCCCGGTGGAGCGTCCGCCCACGAGCATGTCTTTAGCGCCCTGACCCTCACCAAGGAATCCCCGCGCATTTTCGGCGGGCAGGTGCTCGCCCAGGCTGTTATGGCTGCTGCCCATACGGTCGACGGTAAAACCCTGCACTCCCTGCACGGCTATTTTCTGCGCCCCGGTGACGTAGAAGGCGATCTCTCCTACGGGGCAGAAGCCCTCAACGACGCCAGGTCGTTTTCCACCCGCAGGGTACAGGCCTACCAGGGCGGGCAACCAATCTTTTCATGTATTGCTTCCTTCCAGGTGCCTGCCCCAGGGCCAGACCACGGCGCCAGTATGCCGCAGGACGTTCCCGCGCCCGAGGGTCTGCCCACCGCAGCGGACCTGCTGGGGCATCTACAGGTCCCCATTGCCCAGAAAGTTGCCTTCTCCCGCCCCTTCGACGTCCGGCATGTGATTTCCCCGCTGTACACCACTCCCGGGGAAGAGAGGCAGCCGGTAAATATGGTCTGGTTCAAAACCTTCGAGGCTTTGCCCGATGATCCTGCCCTGCATCAGGCCGCCCTGGCCTATGCATCGGACTATACCCAGCTTGAACCGGTTCTACGGCGGCACGGCAAGACCTGGCTTGAACTCGGTATGAAGGTGGCCTCGCTGGATCACGCGATATGGTTCCACCGCCCTGCCCGCGCCGATGAGTGGTTGCTCCTGGTGCAGGAGTCCCCCAGCGCCCAGGACTCCCGCGGCCTCTCTGTGGGTAAGGTCTTCACCTGCGACGGCCTGCACGTAGCCACCGTAACCCAAGAAGCCATGATTAGGTTGCCAGAGTACCGCGATCAGTAAACAGGTAAAGAAAATCCCTCCCGCCGGTGAAGGTGGGAGGGATCTTTGCTAGCTCATCGAATTCGCTCCGCTCATATGTTCACATTCGCTCGCCTCGTGCGTGCTCGCGCGCTCGCACCCGGCTAGCTCATCGCGTCAACTTGCGGTGAACGACGCGGTGCGGCTTCGCAGCCTCGGGGCCAAGACGCTCAATCTTGTTCTTCTCGTAGGACTCGAAGTTACCCTCGAACCAGTACCAGTTGTCGGGCTGTTCGTCGGTGCCTTCCCAAGCCAGGATGTGGGTTGCTACTCTGTCGAGGAACCAGCGGTCGTGGGAGACCACGACGGCACAGCCGGGGAATTCCAGCAGGGCATTTTCGAGGGAGGTGAGGGTTTCGACGTCCAGGTCGTTGGTGGGTTCGTCGAGCAGCAGCAGGTTGCCGCCCTGCTTGAGGGTCAGGGCTAGATTGAGGCGGTTGCGCTCACCACCGGAGAGCACACCTGCCTTCTTCTGCTGGTCGGGGCCCTTGAAGCCGAAAGCTGAGACGTAGGCGCGTGAGGGCATTTCTACCTGGCCTACCTGGATGTAATCCAGGCCGTCTGAGACAACCTCCCACAGCGACTTTTCGGGGTCGATGTTGGCGCGGTTCTGGTCAACGTATGAAATCTTAACGGTTTCACCGATCTTCAGGTTGCCGCCGTCGAGGGGTTCAAGGCCAACGATGGTCTTGAAGAGGGTTGACTTACCCACACCGTTGGGGCCGATGACGCCGACGATGCCGTTACGGGGCAGGGAGAAGGAAAGACCGTTGATGAGGGAGCGGCCGTCGAAGCCCTTCTGCAGGTTTTCTGCTTCGATGACGACGTTACCCAGGCGGGGTCCCGGGGGAATCTGGATTTCTTCGAAATCTAGCTTGCGGGTCTTCTCAGCCTCTGCAGCCATCTCTTCGTAGCGGGCCAGACGGGCCTTCGACTTAGCCTGACGGCCCTTGGTGTTGGAGCGAACCCACTCAAGTTCTTCTTCCAGGCGCTTAGCGAGCTTGGCGTCCTTCTTACCCTGAACTTCAAGGCGAGCGCGCTTCTTGTCCAGGTAAGTGGAGTAGTTGCCCTCGTAGGGGTAGAGGTTACCGCGGTCTACTTCTGCGATCCATTCTGCAACGTGATCGAGGAAGTAACGGTCGTGGGTAATGGCGATTACTGCGCCCTCGTAGGACTGCAGGTGCTGTTCCAGCCAAAGGACGGATTCGGCATCCAGGTGGTTGGTGGGCTCGTCGAGCAGTAGCAGGTCGGGCTTCTGGAGCAGGAGCTTGCAGAGAGCTACGCGGCGGCGTTCACCACCGGAGAGGTGGGTAACAGGTGAGTCTCCGGGAGGGCAGCGCAGGGCGTCCATAGCCTGTTCCAGCTGGGAGTCGATGTCCCAGGCGTTGGCAGCGTCGATGGCTTCCTGCAGCTTGCCCATTTCTTCCATGAGCGCGTCGAAGTCAGCATCGGGGTTGGCCATCTCTTCTGAGATTTCGTTGTAGCGAACAATCTTTTCGTAGATTTCGCCGACGCCTTCCTGGACGTTACCCAGGACGGTCTTTTCTTCGTTCAGCGGGGGCTCCTGCATGAGAATGCCCACGGTGTAGCCTTCTGAAAGTCGTGCTTCACCGTTGGAGGGGGTATCGAGACCCGCCATGATTTTCAGGATGGTTGACTTACCGGCACCGTTGGGGCCGACCATACCGATTTTTGCACCGGGGAAGAACGACATTGATACGTCGTTAAGGATGACTTTGTCGCCTACAGTTTTGCGGGCTTTGGTCATGGTGTAGATAAATTCTGCCATGCGTTTAAGCCTACCGGTTGATGTCAAGCTGTTGGGGGTTTAGGGCAGGGCATCTGCCAAGAATCTTGGTGTGAGTTTGCCCTGCCCCGCCCTTTAGCTGGTCAGAGCCTCCACAGCCTCGTCGTCTGCTGCCTTCTCAGTGAGCCCCTGGTCAGAAACCTGATAGCCGTTTTCGGGAGAATGGCTGCCTTGGGGGTCTTCTTCAACAGCTGGTAGAGAGCTATAGCCGTGGTTGAGTTTCTGTTCTCCGGCTACCTGTTCGTTGAACTTGCGATCGGTTTCATCGACATCCGGTTTTCGGTCAGTGACACGGGCAAAATTGGCTAGCCCGTAGTTGAGGTCGTGCCCAATGCTGGTGGCGTCTACTTCGATACTGGTGCCGGGTGAGCCGTCCGACCGTTCAAACTGTTTGACGCGCAGGCGTCCGGTAACCAGCACCGGGTGCCCTACCTGTAGGCTCCGGGCGCTGTTATACGCCAGAGCTCTAAAGGAGTTGACGGTGTACCAGTTGGTTGTGCCTTCTTTCCAGGTACCGCTGGTGGCATCAAACCAGCGGGGTGTGGAGGCAATACGGAAGTTCGTTACCGGGATATTGCCGTTGGGCAGAAATTTTTGGGTGGGTGCCGTTGCGATAAAGCCTCGGATAGTGACGGTGTCGGTCATGACTCCTCCTTGAGTTGTGGGTGGACCGGGTGTCTCAAGGGTTACATCAGCAGAGGCCTATGAGCCAGAAAAATGGTGGCTGTGGATAACGTATGTGCTGCTATTGCACGGGAAAGGGCAGAAAATTGGTGAAGCTGTGACGCGGGCAAGAGCTTTCATGACAGATTTTGTTCACACCCCTGTTGCACGACTGCGCTCCCCCTCTAGGCTCATATCACCTGCCCGCTAAGGCACCGGGGCAGGCGTCCGCATCTACCAGTACAAAGGAGACAGCACAGTGACCGATACACGTGTTCCCGATGAGCCTGCCTGGGTACGGAATGACCGTACCCGCACCTACTTTGAACAGGAATGGCAGAATGTGCCACGTACAAGCGAGGCCCTTTTCGAGCACCTCTGCCTACTGGTGTTCCAAAGCGGCCTGTGGTGGTCGACAGTTTTAGCAAAACGGGAGGAGCTGAACCGGGCCTTACACAATTTTCAACCCGATCGTTTGGCTGCCATGGCTGAAGTCGATATCGCTGGTTACCTTGAAAGCGATATCGGCATTAGAAACCAGTCTAAAACTTCGGGCCTGCATCAATAATGCGAGAGTGTTGAAAGAGTCTCGGGTAAATCTAGCAGATCTCTTTGCTGAGGCATTTCCAGAGGAATTACTGTGCCCGTGCACCGAAGCACTCCCCCGAACCACCGCTGAAACCGATACCCTGGCTCGCGAGTTACGGGCTCTTGGGTTTCAACGTTTAGGGCCGGTGGTTGTATGCGCGGTGGCTCAGGCTGCCGGCTATATCCGTTTAGGAACACACCCGCTTAGCCGGCGTGGTCAAAGTAGGCTTGCACTGCCTGACTAGCTACCTCGTACCCTACCTGCTGGTCCTCGAACCCCTTGCTCAACAGGGCAATGGAGTAGGTAGTACTTTCGGTTCTAACAACGCCGACAGAGCTGATATGCCATTCGCCAGTGTCTTCCTGGATCCAGCCATTTTTAACCGATACGTCGGTGACAGGTTCCCCCAGTACGGTCTGCCCGTATTGGGAGCCCACGCCCCAGGTTTGTGACCAGTCGAGCGGAACCATTTTTTCGAGAAGGAACTGCGCGTCGGTAGCATTGACCCACTCAACAGTATCGACGATGGCACGCATGATGCGCACCTGGTCCTCGGCCCAGGTTTGGTTATCGCCCCAGGTTCCCGCAGATTGGGTCTCCGTTACACCCAGCAACTCATAGGTCTTGTTGAGGGATTCAGCGCTGGCCTCAGATTGTCCGTCATCAGCCCCAAACCTACGGTAAATCTCAATGGTTGCGTTGTTATCGGAGTAGGTAATGGACGCTTCGACAAGAGCTTTTTCGTCGTCGGTCAGTTCCCGTTGTTCGAAGGCAGCCAGCCTGAGCAGGGTGAGAGAAATAGGGACTTTGACAATAGATGCTTCATAAGCCCACTGATCTCCCTTATGCAGGAAGAGCTTACCGGTGGTGTGGTTATAGACGGCAAGGCTGAGGGTAATGCCGTAGTCTGCTTCGAGCTGGTCAAGTGCCTGGTTGATGTCTACGTCATGGGCCTCGTTGGTGTGTTCATCACCAGTGGCGGTGAGCTGGATTCGCTCTTCAGCGGGGCCACAGGCAACAAGTAGAGTGCTCAGGGCTAGGGTGAGCCCGGTCCCTGCCAGTATGGTTCGGCGGGGCAGGACGGGGGCGGACGCGGGTGCGCCGCTGAGCGTTTCAGGCAGGTTGGCTGTAGACATGCCCTCTAGTGTATTCCGAAAGTATTTGATTTTCCTGTGTGTAAACCACATACGCTGCCTGTGGCTTTTACAACCATCACTAATAATGTTTTAAAGTTGCGTTTTTCACTTATTGGGGTCGGATTGGGGGTCAAATCTTTGCTAAAAAGCATCACCCGCCCCACAAGCATCTGCGTTTATGCTTGTGGGGCGGGTGTTATACTAGCGCCCCAGGAGGGAGTCGAAACCTTATCCCATATTTTTCTACCTGGGCTTATTTATCTGTGACTAGGTGTTTTGATGGTTAGGCTACCCTACAAATACCCCTGTTTACCGGCAAGATGTTGCGGAAATGTTGCGGAAATTTTGCTGGCTGTTTGGTGGGCTTTGAGAGCTGTTCGGGGTGCCCCGTCTGAGGGGTGGTGCAGCGGTAGCGGGAGCCCGTTTTAAGGGGGTGCGTAAGGGCTCTTTCTGTAGCGTTAGCTCGCGTGCGGTGCGGGTGCTGGTGTGCTTATTCTGGTGGCGTGGGTACTCAGAGCCCGCGTGAGTGATATTCAGGCAGTCGATGCCCCGGCCCGTAGTGATACGACGCCGGGGCCTTGATGTATCTGGACGGCTGGCTGGTGGCGAGCGCAGCCGGTGGCTCTATGGGCTGGTGCTGGTAATTGGGAATGCTTACTAGAGGCCGTGAGGGGAAATGACTATACCCGAAAGGGGTCAGGTCTCTGTAGAGGGGGGGGCACCCGGGGGTAAAGGGTACGCGTTGAATGCGTCCCCTTTCATTGGTGGGGAGTTGGCTTAGGGGGGGGTGCGAACTTTCTCATACCCTTTGGGTGGTTCGATAGGCGAGGTTCGGCGGGGCTCTGTATATAGAGAATGACGGCCGCGAGCTGCTGGTGTTAGCGCTCGCGGCCGCCTGTTGCCCTGTGGTGCCTGTGCTGCCCTTAGTCTCGCGCAGAGGTGGGGGCTTGTGCGGTTAGGCGGTGGTGCCGGTGAGGTCAGAGAGTGACCAGCCGAATGCCTCAAGCGGTAGCGTATGGCTTACCCCGGGAGTGAAGCGCAGCGGGGCGGTCTCTTCTACGAGGTAGGGCAGGGCAGTTTTATCGGGGCGCGGCGGGGTGAGCTTGCCTAAGCAGACATCACGGGCGGTTTCAATAATGGGCCAGTAGTTGAGGGTAAACCCGCCGTCTGTGGGGGTTATGACCTTGTGCTCTATCAGTAGGTTGAACTTGAGGTCGTCGAAGATTGACCCGGCCCCGGGCTCTGTCTGGGCTAGGGCGTGGGCGTTGCTGAGAAACCCATCTGTAAGGCGCAGGTGACTTGAGACGTAGCTATGCAGGTTGAAAGCGTTGATACATACCTGTTCCGGTAGGGCTGCTATTGACTCGTCACGGAAAAACGCGCCGGTTAGTCGCCAGTATTCGGGGTACTTCTGTTCAAGCTCTGGTGAGCCGTAGAGCCCGCCGGGGTTGGTGAGGATATAGGCGGCGTCTTGACCGGCTAGAGGGCCCTTGCTGATGGTGCGGCCGTGAGCGTACCTGAGATACCCGGCGGCGAGCGCAGCTGTAAGTGTGGAGTGTTCTAGGGCTGTGGGGTCGTTGTAGAGGCTGGCTGCTAGGTGGGTGATGTTGGCAGGGATAAGGCCGCCGGTGTGGTGGTGGTTGGCGGTGTGGTGTATTCGGGCTAGTTGTTCCCATTGTTCTAGGGTGAGGGGGTCAAAGGTGGGTTGGGGGTCTAGCGTGAATACGGGGCGGGCTGCTGGCTGCTCTGCTGGCTGGTGGTCTTTGGTGGCGCTCGCGGCCTTGTGGGTGGGGTGTGTGGTGAGGCGTAGGCCGGTGGGTGTGGTGGTGAGTTTTGCCCGGCGTCGGCGTCCGGCGCGATTGGTGCAGGTTGCAGGGGCGGTTGTTGCGGTCATTTCATAGAACCTTTCTATGTGGATATGTGGGCGGTTCGCCCGGTAGGCAGTGGCGCAGATGAACTCTTGAGCCGTTGGGTAGGGGTATGCCCACCGCGCAGGGGTTGGTTGCAGCGGTGGGGCCTCAAGTGGTCTAGTTTTACGGATTCGCCTTGTCTTGGTTCTATGAGCGAGACCCTAGAGAAGTTGCAGCGGCTATGTCTGGTGTGACGGCCAGCGCCTTGTGTGGCGGCCGTGCTTATCTAGGGACTCATAGAACAGGGTACAAGGGCTAAGGGGCGGTATGGGGCATGTTCTCGCGGGGTGGGCTGTGACATGGGGAAAAACCTAAAACCCGGGCGCAGTCAGAGGGCCCATACGCGAAGCGGTGATAGATGGGGGCCGGTAGGGGTTGCCCCGGGGTGACTTAAAGCCACCCCTAGGGATAGGTCGGCGGGCTGGCTTAGGTGGCTGTGCTGCTGGTTTTGACCCCGTAGGCGTCGGGTCGCCGGTGCCCTGCCTTTATCTCTGAGTAACAGGCAATGCAGCGGGCAAGCGGCTGCCAGGGGTGAGCAGGGCAAGGGCCAGCGCTGCCCCCTTGAGCCTCTAGAGAGTCACCTTGAGTAGTGCCAGCGGTGGCGAGCGCAGCCGGTGGCGCTATGGGCTGGGTGGTGAGGTGTTCTAGGGTCTGTGGGAGTTGGTCGAAGCTGTGCCAGGGGGTGCGGTGGCGGGCTAGGTGGTCTGCTAGTAGCCATGCGGCGGAGATGGTGAGGGCGTCTGTTGCCGGGGCGGGGTTTTGCTGGTGGGGTTTGGTGTGGTGATTGCTTGGAGCTGCTGGGCGATGGTGGTTTGGGTTAGTTGCAGGTCTGGGCGTTTGATTCTGAAAAAGGTTTCTAGGTTGCTGGCTTGTATTGCGGCGGTGGTGTTGCTCATTGGCATTGGTGGTGTTTCCTCTCTTATTTGTGCTTACCCGTTGCCCGTTTTTGCTTTTGTGGTGGGGTGGGCAGGGTGTTTGTGGGCTTTGGGGTGCTGGCCTGTCTGCATGTACCAGTGGGCCCGGTGCTCTTGTGCGTGGTTTATGCCGTGATGGGGCGGCGTCGTGGCAGTCCCGGGCGGCCGGGGTGTGTGGGGCGTAGGTGGCGGTGGTTGCCTGTGGTGGGGTGCCCGGCTTTGCGGGCGCGGCGGGCTGCTAGGTAGCGTCTGAGGCCGGGGTCTAGGTATTCCGGTGAAAGGCCGGTCTGTAGTTGCTTCTTGCAGTTCAGGCACAGGTTTTTGTATTTGCCGGTTCGGTGCAGTCTGAGAGTGTGCCCTGAACGGTCATGGGTTCGGTTGCAGCGCTCGCAGGGGTGGGCGGTGGTGGCTGGCTTAAAGGTGTTGCTCTCCCATTTGCAGGTGCGGCATTGGCCTTGATGTTTGCCGCTTTGGAATACTGCCAGCGGGTCGCCGGTGAGGGTTGTGGAGCGCTGGCAGGTGCGGCATGTGCCGGGGCTGGTAGGGCTGGGCATGGTGTGGGTGTCCTTTCTGGTCTTTGGTGGCGGCGAGCGCCGGTGTGAGTTGTGGTTATGCGGCTTTGGGGGTGGGTTGGAGTTGGGCCAGGGTTTCTAGGACGTCGAGTTGGCCGGGTATGTGGGCGTATTCGGGCTCTGGGCTTGTGGTTTGTCCGCTGCCGGGGGTGAGGGGCTGTGCGCCTTTGTGCGGGGTTGGAATTATCCCGGGTGCCCCATGGTGCCTAGAGGGTGGTTCTAGGGACTGTGGGGGCAAATGCTGGGCGCTGGTGCTGGTGTTTGCCTCTGAGCGTCGCGGTTCGGTGGCATTGGTAGGGGTTGGCGTGGCTTCTGCTGCCTCTTGCGGCGTCGCCGGTACCGGGCCCTGGACGTCCGGGGTGTCAGTGGAGCGGGTGCCAGCGCTGGCAGGGGTGGCGCTCGCGGTCTTGCTGATGGTCTTGAGCCATTCGAGGGCTTTGCCGATGGTGACGGCTGAGGCTGGGATAGCGTCGGGGGTCAGGGTGGCGGCGACGGTAGGGCCGTAGAGCGCGGTAATGGACTGCTGTAGGCGGGTGAAGTCCCCGGCGTTGCGGTGGCCGGTTGGTTCAGCAGCTAGGCCGGTGATGATTTGAGCGGCGGCGGTGACGTGTTCGGCCTGTTGGGTGTTTTCCACAGCCGGGGCGGTGGTGGTGTGCTCGTTGCCGTCGCCCGCCTCTAACTTCTTATTTACTAACTTCTTATTACTACCTTTATGGGTGGTCATTTTGACCATGGGATAGTGGTCATTTTGACCATGGGGCCCTGGTCGATTTGGCCTGTAAGGGGTAGGGTTAGTGGTCATTTTGACCATGGGGTTAGTGGTCATTTTGGCCGGGGGTTGTGGATAACTTGCGCCCTCTATATCGTCCCCCGCTGCCACCGGCTCAGAGGCGAGCGCGGGGGCGTCTATCTGGTTGGCAAGGACTACATCTAGGTGAACCTTGACGGCGTTTGAGGTACGCCCGCCACTGCCTTTCTGGTCGCCCTCACGGTAGCGGCTGCTGATGGTGATGTAACCGGCCTCTGATAACGCTTCATTCCCCCGGCGTATGGTCTTTTCACCCATGCCTAGAGCCTTAGAGATAGCCATACGTGACCAATACGAGACCCCGCGCGGGGCGTCGTTCTTCACAGGCTTATGCTCACGCTCGAACCAAGAATGCTCAATATAGTGAGCCAGCAAGACACGGGCGCTCGCGTTCACACCAGCGGCCCGTGTAGCTGCCCACACCTCATATCTACTCACGACTACTACCCCCTAGCCTTTCTCGAACCTCACAGGCCCCACACCGGGCCCCTAGCCACTGTTGCCGAATCATGCCGCTACCCCCACCGCTGGCACAGGCGCGGCTTCTACTGGCAGGGGGTGAGCCTCATAAACCACCGAATACGGGCGCAGCAGCTCACCGGGAGCCCCCGCACCCATCTGGGAGCGCTGCCAACGCGAGAGAGCGCGAGAGCCGCTAGGCTGCCCGCTCCCCCGCCCCGTAGGTGCTACCGGCACCTGTTCAGGCACTACCGCAAGACGTCGCGCTAAAGGCTGCCCGGGCTGCTGACCAGCTAGACCGCTACGGACGTCCCGGCCACTGCCAGCAGAGGGAGCGCTAGAACCTACCAGCTGATACAGCACCAGCCCCGGGGCAGTCGGCACCCCGTCGGCCATCAAGCGGCGCACATGCCCACTGGCCTCAAGCTCACGCAGCGCTTGAGCTGCAATACCGGGAGTAAGAGAACAAGCCCGCGCCACGATACGCGCAGAGGTAGCCAAGGCACCCGAAGCACCAGCCACACCCCGCACAAAGCCCAGCACCCTCACCACATGCGGCCGCAGCCTATCCACCGGCACCGAATACACCGCCCCGGGCTCTTCAAGCTCACCAGCGAACCAATAGACACTAACCGGCCGCCTATCAGGGGCCAGCACATGAGGGGTCAGATGCACCACTTGATAGGCCACGCTCAAGGCAAAGACCTCTCTACCGTCCTTATCCTGCTGCCCAGGTAGCCACCGCCGCGAGACAAGCCCACGGGCACACAGACGCCGCAACCCGGCCTGAACAGTGGAGTACGTCGCCCCCACAGCCTCAGCAAGGCCCGCAATACTAAAATGGGCTGCCCCGCTGGTAGCTATCGCTAGAAGAATCTCGTACACAATGGCTTTCGTCGCATACCCCTGCCAGCTCTCAGCAGGTTCAAGAACTCGAACCACACGGCCGCCAGGAGCGCTCATAACGGTATTCATAATGGGGTGTTTTCCTCTCTAGAGTCTGTGACTATCCCGCCACCCCTGGGCTGGCTACTACTGCGGTGCCCTGTCTGCAACGGCACTGAACAATAGCCAGCAAAGGGGGGTGTTTTTCCTAGTGGGGCGCTCGCGGCGGGAGCGGTCGCCCCGGGTGGGTGTATCGGCTAATAAGGTGGCTGGTGAGGCCGGTGGGCGGGTCTATCGGGTTAGCCATTCCCTCAAGACCCCGGCCGGTACGCAATGCACGGGGCAGGGTGCTGTGTTGGAGCCCCCGCCACGTCTGGGCATTTACTTGGAAACAGACCCGGGGCCAGTCACACACCAGTTAGGCTTGTGACTGGCCCCGGTTCTCTTATGCCCCGCTCCCCCCTGTCGTTTGCTGTCAGATGGGCTCACCGGCGGCGAGCGCAGCTAGAAGAGCAGCAGGGGCGGCCGTCCTCTTGTTTAGGCGGCGTCTTGCTTGATGGACGCGGCGGGCGGCTCAATCGTTTTCAGGGTCGCCTTGACGTTGTAAATGACCTTGCAAGCCACGTCGAGCAATTCAAGGGGCACATCGCCTACCCAATAAGATGCGTCCTGTTCGTGCGTGTCTAGCCCTTTCTGGAAGAGGTCTACGAACTTCCAGATGTCGCGGGCAACGAAAACCGCTTCGCTCAGGTTATCTTCTTTATAGTGTTTGTACTGGTCTCTGCCTGCTAAAAGGCGGCTAGAGATAAAAGGCGGGATAGTAAGGCGGCTGCAAGGGCCCTTTGTGACGGTAATTTCGGGTCTTCCCTCTTCTGTAGCGTCCAGCATAGTGAACGGGAACGGTAAAGAGCTGTCAAAAGTGATGCCCACACGCAGCACCGTGTAGCTATGTAGTGCTTGGAGCTGAGAGGCTGCTACTTGCAGAGTCTCTAGGGCGGTGCGTTCACTCTTGTTGAGCTTGTTGGTATCGAACGCCCCATAAATAACGATGGCTCGGAAGTTGGCGATGTCCTCGTCTAGTTCAATGAGGTTCATGGTGGTTGTTTCCTTATCTGTTGTTCTCAAGGGTGAGCTATTCGGTCTCAAGGTCGGATAGCTCAGGGAAAATTAGGGTGCTGGGCTTATTGCTGGGCCACTGTGCTTGCTCAAAGCACACGGCGCAGGTCAGGCGACTGTACCCCTCTTCTGGTAGCGGGCGTTCTTCCATCTGGTGCGGTGCCAGCTCTAACCCGCACAACATAGGCGTGTACCCGCTCCCAGCCTTTTTAGCTGCCCGGGCGGCCGTTCGACTGTAGTAATGGGCCATATTGGCACTACCTACAAGGGTCAGACGGCGCTCGCGGGCTAGGCGGGTCAGTGTGGTGTTCAGTTCCGGCGGTGGTTTCATGCTGCCTCTTCTAAAGGTGGTAGGGGGAAGATTTGAGTTAGTGGCCCGTGGCCGTCCCACTGGGCCAGCTGGTAGCAATGGGCGCAGACAAGGCGAGCGCGGCCCTCAGCAGGGGCAGGGCGGGCCTCAAAGTCGTTGGGTGCTAGTTGTAGCCCGCAGAGCATAGGCACAAGCTCATAGCCCGCTTTTTTGGCTGCTGTGGCGTTTTTGTGGCTGTAGTAGTGGGCGATATTGGCGGGCCCAACGAGCTTGTAGCGCTGCTGCTGTGCCTGTTCGGTGAGGGTGGGGTTTAGTTCCGGTGGGGTAATCATTGGTGAGTGTCCTTATCGGCGGTGGTGGTTTGTGTGGTGGGTTTCAGTAGACCGGCGGCCGCTAGGTTCTCTTGCAGGGCGGCGCGGCGGGTGCGCTCGTCCTTTGTCTGGGCGGCGCACCATGCGGCGGCCTGTACCACTTGAGCGGCGGCCTCTTGTATCTCTTCAAGGCTCACCTCTTCTAGGCACACGTTGAGGCTGTAGCTGATAGCCCCGGTGTCTGCCTGTACGATGGTTTCGCAATCTGCTAGCGGTTCGTCCCCTAGCGGTGCTGCCCCGATGAAGTGAAGAGGGAAGCTGGTAAAAGTGGCCGATATTGCCGCGTCATGGTCGGTCTTATAGCCCGGCGGGCAGAGAATCGGGGCCCCTGCTACTGTGTAGAAAATACGCGGCGGAATCTGACCTAGAGGGGCAAAGCTCATGCCGCCTCACCCCCGGCGAAAACAGTAGCGGGCGCGGGCTTGAACGGTGCCAGGGCACTGACCGGGGCCAGCACAGACCGCACAGAATGACGGCGCGGCACCGGACGCGGCACCGGCACCCCCGGCCGCGAGACATGCACCGGACGCGGCCCCCGACGCCGTGAACCAACACTAGGAGCCGCTGCCCCCTGCCCCTGAGCACCGCTAGCCCCGGCCGCTGCAACCCACAGACGCGCCACCGATACCGGCGAGGGCACCCGCACAGCCTCAGCAACCACACCGGCAACCTGCAAGACACTCGCGGCCGCCCCCTGCCCTGCCAGGGTCACGGCACACCCTAAATGAGCTGCCACCTGAGAACCAACCGAACCGGCGGCCGGTGCAGCAGGTACAGGCACAGACCCGGCCACCGGCTGCCTGTGAGCCTCACGCCCTGCCTTGACCTCAGCCAGCAGCTGACCACGACGCGAGCGCAGATAGCCCACCAAGGCCGCCGCCTCTACATCATCTACAGAGCCCGGGGCGGCCGTTATCTGGTCAAACTGGGCTGCCCGCAGGTCTTTCTCAACCGCTGCAAGCTCACCCTCAAGGGCCGAAAACGAGCCCTCAACACTTGAACCTGTGCCGGTGGTAGGCTTAAGTGAAGCAACTGGCTTGAACCTCTCTAGCCTGTGCTGTGCCCCCAAATCAGGGGTCTTATCCAAGCCCGCGCCGCCTGTCTGCAAACTGAACGGCGCGGGCTTGCTTGTACCCATAGACGGGTGAACTGACATAGCCCTCTCGCGGGCCTGATGAATCGGTGTAATGGTGGCTGACATGTGCCACTGCCTTTCTATCGGTTGTCGTAAATCGTTGATGGTGGGCCCTTTTGCCCTTGGGGGGTGCGCTCGCGGGGGGGCGGGTCTCTGCCCCGGCTGGTGGGTGCTAGTGAAAAGGGGTTCCACAAAGCGGATACCCGTAGGCTTATGTCCCGGCCGCCGGGTACTGGCCAAAACCTCCGATTGGGCGGTTTTGAGTTTCGACGTCTGCCCCGGCCGGTGGGTGCTGGTCTAGCTGACAAGGCGTAGACCCCCGTAGTTCCGGCCCTCATACACGGCCGTTTCTTCTGGTGTGATGCGGTGCCCTGCAATGTAGGCGGCGATAGCTGAATGTTCGTACCGCACAGACGAGCCCATTTTCACGTAGGGAATGCCTTTTTGTAGGGTTCGCCAGTTGGCTAGGGTGTTCACGGGTACGCCGGTGAGGTCTTGCACCTCTTTGGGGGTATAGAGCCGAATATCAGCAGCTTCTACCGCGTCGGCCTTGCGCTGTTTCCCGTACCCGTAGATACCTAGTCGCGGGCGGGTTTCTGGCAGTCGTTGAACAGGCATGGCTTCTAGATACCTCTCTCTAGGTTCTGCTGTGCCCCCAACGTGGGGGCCTTATCCAAGCCGGTGCCGCCTGTCTGCAAACTGAACGGCGCTGGCTCAAATCTGTTGCCCGCGAGCGCGGGTGTTCTGGGCTTATGCACGGGAGCCCACTAGCTGCCCGGTGTTCTGCTGCTGGGCGGTGCCGGGGGTCTCTGCTGGCTCGTTTTGGGCGGCTATCCATTCGTTCACGGCGGTTGCTGAGTATCGAACAGCGCCGTTTATGCGGGTGGTGGCCGGGCCCTTGCCTCTGTGTCGCCATTGGGCGAGGGTGGCGGGCTTGATGTCTAGCTGTGCTGCTAGTTCGTTGGTGCTGTAGTAGCGCTCTACAACAGGCATTGCGCCAATACCTCCATATCCAACCGTTTATTGGTTGAGTTTTCTAACCAAAAATAGAATATCCTTTTATCGGTTGGAGTGTCAATGCAATAAACAAATATAGACTTCCAGTAGGGTTTGTGTAAGCAAAAATCACGTACCCTTAACGCATGGACACCAAGACCCGAAACAAAGCCCGAAATAAAGCGATAGGCACAAACATCACCCGACTTCGAGGGGAACTTTCACAAACAGAGTTAGCGAAAGCCATGTCAGAACGTGGGCATAGCTGGCTACAAACAACCGTCTCAGCCATCGAAAGCGGCGAGCGCTCGCTAAAGCTCACTGAGGCTGTAGACCTTGCAGAAGTGCTAGACACCCCCCTAGAGGCCGTTGCTTCTGAATCTTCACTTTTCACAACAGAAAGAGAGCTGAGGAGGTCTATAGATATTCTTTGGAAGTCATACGAGAGCGCGATACAGGCCCTGAAGGACTTCAACAAAACGAGGGGCGCCGTTTTCCTTGATGCAGCAAGAAGGCTCACCACCCCACAGCCGCAAGAGGTCTCAGACGATACACTCACTTCATTTGCTGATATGTACACAAGCTGCAATATCGCAGCCGTGGTATTCAACGCCTTTGACAATGATTACGGCGACGCAGATTTATACACCCCCAATGCCCCGCGCCAAACTGAACAATGGGAAGAATCGAAAGCGCGGGAAATAGCCAAGCTGACCGGCGTAAACGTAGATACATCTGCTGCATTCCCCACGTATCACGACATCAAGGAAACACGTGATTTATTGAGCGGAGTCATTAGGGCACATGACTATGCAACGCAGAAAAACAATTCAGACCCCACACCCTAAGACCATGACCGGGAGGGCAACACGGCAATGGCAACCATAAAACCCTACGAACTAAACACCGGCTCAAGCGCTCGCGAGCGCACCCGCTACCGTGTCGTGTACCGCCGCCCGGACGGCAAGCAAACCAGCAAGTCAGGTTTCAAGACCAAGCGAGAGGCCGAACTGTTCGCCGCGTCCGTCGAGGTGAGCAAGGCTAAGGGTGAGTACGTGAACCCCTCAGATGGGGCCATTCCGGTTCACGTGCTCTCTGAGGGGTGGTTACGACGTAAAAAGGCGCTGCTGAAAGTATCGGCTTACCAGCCTCTTGAATCGGCGTGGCGCAACCATGTTAGGCCGGTGTGGGGTGAGGTTGCCGTCAAGGACGTTCGCAAATCTGATGTTCAGGCATGGGTAGCTGAGATGCTGACCGGCTCTAGCCTCTCTCAGCGCAAGCCGTTGGGTGCGACGTCCGTTATTCGTGCCCATGAGGTGCTAGCGGGCATTCTTGAGAATGCTGTTACTGACCGGCTTATTTTGGTGAACCCTGCTAGGGGCGTGGACTTACCGCGCAAGGGCCGCAAGCCTAACGTGTACCTCTCGCACGATGATGTGTTCAAGCTGGCTGGGCTGTCTGGGCGGCCTGAGTTGGTGCTGACTTTGGCCTATACGGGTATTCGGTGGGGTGAGGCGGCCGGGTTGCAGGTCAAGCATGTGAACTTTGAGCGGCGGCGTCTATCTATCGAGCGCAACCTAGTGGTAGTGCAGGGCGGCCAGGTAGATATAACCACCCCTAAGAACGGCAAGGCCCGCTCTGTACCGTTCCCGTCCTTTCTTGAGCCCCATCTAAGGGCTATGTGTAAATCGAAGCTAGCGAGCGCCTCTGTCTTTACTGAGCCAGATGGGGGCACCTTGAAGCGGCCGCATTCGCGTGATGGGTGGTTTATCACCGCTGTGAGAAAGGCAGAGCTAGAGCATATTACCCCGCACGATTTGAGGCATTCGGCTGCATCATTCGCGGTGGCCTCTGGTGCTCACGTCAAGGCGGTGCAGCGCATGTTGGGGCACCAGAGCGCGGCCATGACCCTAGACCGCTATGCAGACCTGTTTGATGGGGACTTAGACGGTGTGGCGAGCGCTCTTGATGAATCGGTATCGAAGAGCGGGGCGCGTCTGGTAGTTGTGCCGGATATTGCCTAACGCTGGTCTCTGCTGCTGGCCCTTGAGAACCGGCGGTTTGCCGGTTTTGGGTGCGCTCGCGGGCTTTGCTGGCTGCTGGTGAGAGGTGGGGGCGTCCTCTTTGCCGTGGCTGCCCCCGATGTATGTTTTTCGTTCCGCCGGGCTCTGCTGGTGGCCCTTGAAAACCTACGGTTTGTCGGTTTTGGGCGTGCCCGGGTGCTCCAAGGCTCAAAGGGGGTCATTGAAACACTTACCCTCTTTGGTTCTAGGTGCGTTCGCGGGCTCTGTTGGTGGTTGCGGCCTTTTTGGTGCGGCGTCTTGCCTACATGCGGCCGTTGGAATGGCTACCGGGGCCGGTGGGGGCATTGCCCGCGCCACCGGCCCGGCCTCTTACTCACTCAGGGGCACCCGGCGGAGGTATCGACGGCGGCCACCCCTGGTACGTACCAATTTAGCAACCTTATGGGGTTGTTTTCACTTCCCCCAGACTCGTACACAGCCAGAGAGCCAGAACGTAGCGGGAGTGGGCCCAAACACCCCCCGGGGGACCCCCCACGGGGGGGGGTAGGCACAGACCATGCCCTCACATGCGGAAACATCAACTCTACAGGTGAGGAAAAACGCACCAAACACGGGGCAACCACAAATACACACAGCCATGCTAAAGACCAAGCCCCGCGCACCCATCGAAACCCCCACCTCTCTCCACACCAGCCACCGCCCTAGCTGGCCCTGTGCCGCCCTGGGCTGGCTATCGCAGTACATCTACTACCCGGGAGCGCTGGCAGGGCTTAGGCGGCCAGCCTAGCGCGTGTGGGCACATACTGACCCGCACCCGGCGGCGCGAGAGTGTTAAGGTGGTGACGTGCTCGCGGGCTCTACTCTCCCCCGCGAGCCGGGTTTTCTTTCGCGGGCGGCCCTCATTTGCCCATTGGGGGGCTGCCCGCTGCTGGAACTGAAACCGACGGGAACATCATTGGTCATACCTGGTCTAAGGCCCTGGCTACCGCACCACACGCGCAGCCGGGGCCTTTGCCGTCTCCCCCGCCACCCTGCCCCATACCCTCAACAGGGGTGCGCTTGAGATTCTTCTAGGCGCTCGCGCACTTACCAGCCCTCTAGCTGGCTCTATGCCGCCCTGGGCTGGCTATCGTAGTACATCTACTACCTGGGAGTGCTGGCAGGGCTTAGGCGGCCAGCCTAGCGCGTATAGGCGCGAGCTGACCTACACCCGGCGGCGCGAGAGTGTTAAGGTGGGAGCGGCCGCCGGTCATGTGCTCATGTTGGCCGGTCTGCTAGGTCAGTGGCCCCGCTCGTCGTATGCCCATGACGTCGGGCGGGGTAGCCTCTCTAATCTGGTAGGTAGTAGCTCAAAGGGTGCCCCGGTAGTTGCAGCAATGCTCTACCGGGGTTTTTGCTGCCTATCCCCTGCTGCTGGCCCGGCGGCGTCCTACATGCCCGCTCCCCTGGCCCTGCTGCCCCTTTCTGCTGCTGGGCATTCAGAGGCGAGCGCGGTGGGTGTTTTTGGTGGTGGTTTTTTGGGGTGTTGGGGGTGGTTTTTGGGTGGCGATTGTTCCCGGTGTTTACCGGGTGTTACCTACAAAATGTTGCGGAAATGTTGCTGATGGGGTGTTTTTGGGGTGTGAAAAACCCCGTTTATTCCTGGTTTGACTAGGATAAACGGGGTTTTTTTAGCGAGCGCCCCAGGAGGGAGTCGAACCCCCGACCAAGAGATTAGAAGGCTCCTGCTCTATCCACTGAGCTACTGAGGCTAGCCGCTGTTTATACTATCGATTCCTCGGCTAAAAGTCATCTCAGCACCCCAGGCGGCGGTAGTCGAACCCCCGACCAAGAGATGAGCAAGGCTCCCGCTCTCATCTGCAGGCTAGATACTGACTTCGTAGAGGGAGGATCGTTGGCCACGGCGGAGCACTCGGCGGGTTGCCGGGTCGAAGAAGACCAACCAGAAGGCGTAGGCAAGGCTGAGTACAGCTGCGATAAGGCGGCCCATGTTCTGGTCGAAGTTATCGAGGTAGGGTGAGACAGCAAGCTGGTCTGAGACCCCGTAGATCACAAAGAACATGGTGGTCAGGAAGTAGAAGTCCAGCTGCCAGTCGGTGCGCACACCGGCCACCACAAACAACGGGATGAACCAGAGCAGATACCATGACTGCAGCATGGGTGAAAAAACCACAACCATAGCTAGAGCCAGGCCTGTGCGGCGGATGAGGTTTTCGTCCTTGCCAACAAACATGACAACCACGGCCATAATCATGCCTGCTAGCTTGCCCAGGGAGAAGAAGGTGTCGCGCACCGAGTTCGCTAGGGCGTTATCGCCGGTGATAGATACCAGAATCTGGTTGATTTGCAGCCCCAGGAAGCCGATGGGAGTGAACCAGATGTACTGACCACCGGTGGTAGCCAGGGCCCCAATCCAGCCAAAGCCCAGGCCGGTCACGGCCCCAAGTACCCAGAGCTCTGCCATGGAGATAGCCAGGGTCATGGCCCAGAAAATAAAGCGGCGGGGCCAGCTGGCTCCCCTACCGGCCCAGAAAAGCCCGATGAAGGGTAGGGCAACTAGGGCAATAGGCTTGACCGCTACGGCCGCGGTCACCAGGGTAATTCCCAGTAGGCCACCCACGGTATCGCGGCGGGCCGCCGAGTGGTAGACGCCTGCCAACACCAGGCCGGTCATCAAGGCATCATTATGGGAAGAAGTGATGAAGGCGGCGATAAAGAGGGGGTTGGCCAGCACCAGCCAGTTAGCTCGTATGCCATTGATACCGTGGAGGCTCGCCAGTTTAGGCACGTAGTAGGCAATAAGACCCACTCCGATGAGGGCAACCAGTCTAAAGAGATAGAGGGCGGTATCTACGGAATCACCGGCGATTTGGGCTACCCATTTTTCGATGAGCAGGAAGACGGGGCCGTAGGGCGGAGCCGATTCGGACCACATCTGGTCGGCACCGTACTGGAAGAAGTTATTGACGGAAGATACCCCGTACTCGTAGGGGTTAAGCCCTGAGGTCATGACGCGCCCCTGGGCAAAGTAGGAGAAGACGTCACGGCTGTAGAGGGGGAAGGCAAACAGCTGGGGTAGCATCCAGCAAATAATGGCTGCGGTTGCCCAGCGTTTTGCACGCTGGTCCCAGACGAGCAGTTTCTGCACCATGCGCAACCATTCGCGGCAGAGCATCATCGACCCCACAACGAGTAGGGCGATGCAGGTCACTAGCCCTGGTGTCGTGTAGCGTAGCGGGATAATCCAGTCCACCCGGCGGAAGGGCGAAGCGTCCGCCAGCCACCCCACACCGAAGGATGCGAACATCACCAGTAGAGAACCGATGGTTCCAAAGATGAGGGTTCGCAGGGGACTACCCGAGACATAGTGGGCTGTCTTGGGGTTATACCGGTGCACCGGGATGCTGGCGGTATGGGTTTGCGCTGTTCTGGGGCTCATGGTCCTCCTGGCCGGGCGGAAGAGTACACCTGATTTTACCCGGTTACCCCTAGCCCACTGGGCGTGTGCGGCGCTCTGCTCTCTGAAAATCTGCTGTGGGTTAGGGGCCAAAGGGGGTAGATTGGTTCTGTGTCTATTTCAAATGAACGTATCGTATGGATTGATTGTGAGATGACCGGCCTCTCTCTTGAGAAGGACGCCCTGATTGAGGTCGCCGCACTGGTGACTGACGGGGATCTCAACATTTTGGGTGACGGGGTAGATGTCGTCATTAAACCCGAGCCTGAGGCCCTTGAGCAGATGGATGATTTTGTGCGCAACATGCACACGGTCTCTGGTCTGCTGGATGACCTGGAGCAGGGTATCACTATGGCTGAGGCCCAGCAGCTGGTGCTGGATTATGTGAAGCAGTGGGTTCCCGAGCCGCGCAAGGCTGTGCTGGGTGGTAATTCTGTGGGCACCGATAAGACTTTTTTGGTGCGAGATATGCCCGAGCTCGTGGATTACCTTCACTATCGCGTAATTGACGTATCTACCATCAAGGAGCTTTCCCGCCGCTGGTTTGAGAAGGCCACCTATAACGCCCCTGCCAAGACCGGCAACCACCGGGCACTAGGCGATATCCAGGATTCTATCGACGAGCTGCGCTACTACCGCGGCACGGTTTTTGTACCCTCCCCCGGGCCCGATAGCGCAGCCGCCCAGAAGGTTGCCCAGGAGGTTGCGGCAACCCGCCAGCAGATTAATCCTGCTTAGGAGTTCAGGCGGTGCGGGCGCCGCCAGCTGCCGGGCAGCGCCCGCCGGGCTCCCAGCCCCGAAAGTTCGTGAGCACAGTCACCCCGCATTACCTCATTTTCGATTTGCGGGGAATCAAAACTGCGTGTAAGCTAGTATCCGTTGCCAAAACAAGCCAATGAAAAGCGGTTCTGTTTTGAACACATGGTGGTCGTAGCTCAGTTGGCAGAGCGCCTGGTTGTGGTCCAGGAGGTCGCGGGTTCAACCCCCGTCGATCACCCCGAGTAGAAGGGTCGCTACGGTTTTTATCGTAGCGGCCCTTTTTATTTACCCTGCGTGAGAGGTTATGTCATGACTGTTTTGCCCATTGTTATTCACGGTAACCCGGTTCTGCACCACCCGGCTGCTCCGGTGACGTCCTTTGATGATGAGCTGCGCAAGCTGATCGACGATATGTACGAGACCCAGGAGGTCTCGAACGGTGTGGGCCTGGCTGCCCCCCAGGTGGGTGTGGGTCTGCGCCTGTTCACCTACAAGTTTGAGAATGAGGACGGTGTGCCCCCGTTGGGTGTAGTGGTCAACCCGGTTCTGACTCTGGGCAAGATTTCAACGGCTGATCCCGACCCCTACGATGAAGTTGAGGGCTGCCTGTCCTTCCCCGGCTATTCTTTCCCGCTCAAGCGCGCTGACTGGGTCACTGTGAACGGGTTCGACGGTGACGGTAATCCACTGAAGTTTGAGGCTACCGGCTGGTTTGCCCGCGTCATGCAGCACGAGACTGACCACTTGGATGGCAAGCTCTACGTGAATCGCTTGAATGCCAAGTACAGCAAGAAGTACAAGAAGGTTGTGAAAGCTGAGGGCTGGACTGCCGAAGGTAACACCTGGATGCCGGGCGTAGACCCCGACCCCTTTGGTCATGGGGAGTAAAGAACGGGACGGAATCGAGCTGAGGCCTGGAAAGACGCGCCGAATGCCGACGTGGATCGGGGCTGGCGGTGAATTGCTGAGCGAGCTCTGCGAGCCAGCAAGAGCGGCTGTCGGCAAGGCGCGTCTGGAAGGCCGAAAGCGCCAACTAGAGCAAAGCCTGTTGAGAGAACGGGACGCCCGATAAGCCGGGTTCTGTACCTACCCAAAGGCAGGCGGCAATCATCCATCTAGACCCGTCGTTGCCGACGGGTTCAAGCAGCCTACCCGGGCGCTTCACCGCACTGGTTACTAGCGCGCCCTGTTTGGCCTTGCTCCGGGTGGGGTTTACCGAGCTACCGCAGTCGCCTGCGGTACTGGTGAGCTTTTACCTCACCTTTTCACCCTTACCCCGTGGTGGGGCGGTTTGTTTTCTGTGGCACTGGCCTGCAGGTTACCCTGAGTCGACGTTATCGACCACCCTGTGCTGTGGAGCCCGGACTTTCCTCGAAGCGATTGTGCGCTGCGCGATTGCCTGGGCGTCCCGTTCTGGGGTTCTACTTTACTACACTGGTGGGTATGTTGATTTTGTTTCCGCCGTCTGAGGGTAAGACTCCTGCCACATCTGGCTCCGGGGTTGAGTTGGGTGACTTGTTGGCTCCTGAGTTGACGGGGGCGCGTGAAACTGTGGTGGATGAGTTGGTGCGGGTGAGCGGTTTGCCCGATGCGGGGCAGCTGTTGAAAGTTGGCCCGTCCTTGCTGGCCGAGGTGGAGCGGAATACTCTGTTGTGGTCGGAGCCTGCGGCGCCTGCGTCCGAGGTGTATTCGGGGGTTTTGTTTGAGGCTTTTGGGTACGGCGCTTTGGGGGCGGACGCGCGGAAGCGGGCTGATAGGGCTGTTGTGGTGATATCTGCGGCCTGGGGTGCGGTGGGTCTTACCGATATGATTCCGGCCTACCGGCTGTCGATGGGCACGAAGCTGGGTGAGATCGGGGATCTGGCTAAGTTTTGGAAGGGCGAGCTCAAGCGCCCCTTGGATGAGTTAGCCGGGGACGAGCTTGTGGTGGATGTCCGCTCTGCTGCTTACGCGAAGGCGTGGACGCCCGCCCCGCAGCACCATCTGCTGGTTCGGGTGGAGAGGGTGGCGGCTGATGGGAGCCGCAAGGTGGTCTCGCATATGGCTAAGCACTACCGCGGCCTGTTGGGCCGCTACCTGGTGCAGCAAAATCTGACTGAGATTGAGGACGCCGGTGAGCTGGCCGAGGCGCTTGCCCCTGGTTTTGAGGTGGAGCTGCTCTCCCCCACCGGGAAGAAGCCGGGTACCCTGACTCTTCTGGTGAGGGAGTAGAGCATCTAGCGGGTGGAGGCTGAGCCCGTTACCTGCCCGGTGGAGACGGTGAAGTCCCAGGGGTCGGTGTTGAGGGTCGAGACGTAGGTGTCGATAGTAAAGCCCTGGCCCTCTAGCTTATCGGCGAGCAGTCGGGCTGCCCCGTCCATCCAGAGCCATTCGCTGGCGTAGTGGGAGCAGTCGATTAGGGCCGGGGTGCCGCCGCTGATGAGGGCCTGCTCGCGGGCTTCTGAGGCCGGGTGGTGGCGCAGGTCAGCGGTGATATAGACGTCCGCACCCGATGCGCGAGCGTCGCCAAAGAGGGAATCGCCCGCTCCGGTGCAGAGGGCAATTTTTTGAACCTTCTGATCGGGCCGGCCTGCGATACGCAGGCCACCGGCGGTTGCCGGCAGGAAGTCAGCAATTTTTTCGGCCAGTTCCTTGAGGGTGACGGGAGCAGGCAGACTGCCAACGCGCCCGATGCCGACGCGAACGTCCGCCCCCTCAATCTGTACGGCCTCTTCCTCGGCCAGGATCTCGGTGTCGGCGATGCCCAGCTTGCTCATGAAGACCTCGTTGGTGCCGTGCGGGGCCGAGTCCACGTTGGTGTGAGCCCCAAGCAGGCCGCAACTAGCCTCAATGAGGGTGTGCACGATTTCGCCCTTATAGTCGGTATCGGGCAGGAAGGACGCCCCGCGCAGCAGCAGAGGGTGGTGGGTAATGAGCAGGCCCGCGCCTTTTTCTGCGGCCTCACGGGCAGTTGCCACGGTGATGTCCACCGCAAAACCAACGGTGGTGACGGGTGCGTCAGCGCGCCCAACCACTAGACCAGCAGCGTCCCATTTCTCGGCAAGAGAGGGCGGGAAAATTTCGTGGAAGGCCCGGGTTACATCGTCCAGGGTGGGGGTTGAAAGTTCAGTCATGCCCCTATTCTGTCATGAACGCCGGGGCGGGAATAAGACCGGGGAACCTACGGTTACCCGAAGTATGCAAAGTTTTGTTGTAGGTGGCGGGTGCTTCTGGTGCATCGACGCCGTATATCGTCAGTTTGAAGGAATTACCGCCAGTATCAGCGGCTACACCGGTGGGCACCTTGAGAACCCCACCTACCGCGAGGTGTGTTCGGGTACCACCGGCCACGTTGAGGTAGTCAAGGTGGAGTTTGACGAGACCGTCATTCCCGCCGAAACCGTGCTCGATATTTTCTTTACCTCGCACGACCCCACCAGCTGGGATAGGCAGGGGGCGGACGTCGGCCCCCAGTACCGCTCGGCCCTCTACTACGAGAACGAGGAGCAAAAGGCTCTCTTCGAGGCAGCCATTCAGCGGGCCTCACAGCTGTGGGACCAGCCCATAGTGACGGTGGTAGAACCCCTGGGCACTTTCTATGAGGCGGAGGACTACCACCAGAACTACTACGCCCTTAACCCCTACCAGGGGTACTGCATGGCCGTCATCAACCCCAAGCTGGCTAAGACTAGGCAACATTACGCCAGGTTTCTTAGAAGTTAAGCTCTCCCCCTTTGTTTCGTAAACTAGAGGGCGAACCATTCATCTCTTCCACCTGAAAGGTGCACCCGTGTCAAAGATGTACAACAATATCACCGAAGTTGTCGGCCGCACCCCCATCGTCCGCCTCAACCGTCTGGACGCTGACCTGCCCGGCAACGTCGCAGTCAAGCTGGAATTCTACAACCCCGCCAACTCCGTCAAGGACCGTATCGGTGTAGCTATCATCGACGCCGCTGAGAAGTCTGGCGCCCTCAAGCCCGGTGGCACCATCGTCGAAGGTACCTCAGGCAACACCGGTATCGCCCTGGCCATGGTGGGTGCTGCCCGCGGCTACAAGGTCATTCTGACCATGCCCGAAACCATGAGCAACGAGCGTCGCGTCATGCTGCGCGCCTACGGTGCTGAGATTGTGCTGACCCCCGGTTCTGAGGGCATGCGCGGTGCCGTTGAGAAGGCAAAGGAAATCGTCGCTTCCACCGAGAACGCTATTCTGGCCTCCCAGTTCTCCAACGAAGCTAACCCCGAGATTCACTACAACACCACCGGCCCCGAGGTCTGGGAAGCAACCGAGGGTAAGGTAGACATCTTCGTTGCTGGTATTGGCACCGGCGGCACCATCTCCGGTACCGGCAAGTACCTCAAGGAGCAGAACCCTAATATCAAGGTTGTTGCGGTCGAGCCCAAGGACTCCCCCCTTCTGACCGAGGGCAAGGCTGGCCCCCACAAGATTCAGGGCCTGGGCGCTAACTTCGTACCCGATACCCTCAACCGCGACATCTACGATGCCGTCACCGACGTTGCTATCGACGACGCCGTTGCTACCGCCCGTAAGCTGGGCGCCGAAGAGGGCATCCTGGGCGGCATCTCCTCCGGTGCAGCCGTCTGGGCCGCCCTGGAAGAAGCTAAGAAGAGCGAGAACGCCGGCAAGCTGATTGTCGCTGTCGTTCCCGACTTCGGTGAGCGCTACATCTCCACCCTGCTCTACGAAGATATCCGCGGCTAAGCATTCAGCCCTGTGATAATCTCTGGCACCCCGCTGGTTGGCAGCGGGGTGCTTGCGTCTCTACAGGCAGAAGCCTGCGCGGACGCCCGCCCTCAACTTGTCATAAATGTTTTGAGGTGAGACGGAATATCGTTCTAGCCATGACTGTTGTAGAGTTCAGCAAGAGCGCCAACCGCGCTCCCCTTCCTAGATCTTGAGGAGAAGCATGAGTTTCCGAGCGCGCCTGCGTGAAGACTTAGACACCGTCAAAGCACATGATCCTGCCGCCCGCGGTGATACGGAAATCATGATTAACTACTCAGGTATGCACGCCATCTGGGCTCATAGGCTAGCCCATAAGCTCTGGCAGCGGGAGTCTACCCGAACACTGGCCCGTACCCTCAGCCAGTTTGCCCGCTTCATGACGGGGGTTGAGATTCACCCCGGTGCCACCATTGGCCGTCGCTTCTTTATCGACCATGGCATGGGCGTGGTGATCGGTGAAACCACCGAAATCGGTGACGATGTCATGATTTACCACGGGGTGACTCTGGGCGGACGTTCCCTTGAGAAGGGTAAGCGCCACCCCACCATCGGTGACCGTGTGACCATCGGTGCCGGTGCCAAGGTTCTAGGCCCGGTGCTGATTGGAGCTGACTCAGCTATCGGCGGTAACTCGGTGGTCGTACACGACCACCCCGAGGACTCCATCATTACCGGCATTCCCGCCCGCTCGCGTCCGCGCACCCCCGAGAACAAAAAACCCCTGGTCGACGCCGTCGAGTATGTTGACCCCACCATGTGGATCTAATAAAAGATCCCAGCCATGCAGGCTGGGATTTTTTTATTCTCCCCATTTTTGGGTGATTAAACTTCGAGATACGACGTTGTCGTGACGATACTTCTGGTATTTCTTATTCCAGGGGGTACGAGCGTGGAAAGCTAAGACTTCGGGGTCTTGAACAAATACGAGCTTTCCGCTGGCACGAGAGAAAAAATCTCTGTGTTCGTTAAGCCTAAGCTCGTCGTCCCAGCCCCCAATAGAACGAATTGACTCAGTGCGTGCTAAGAAGTCATTGGAGGTCATTAGCCGGAAAGGAAGCCCATGAACCAGCTGCCCGGGTTCGTATACGGGGTCAGCTGATTTAGCGTACAGGGTATCCGCTTTTGAACCGTAAATATGGGTACGGAAGGTGGGAACCTCAATCAGGGTGCAGGCGACTGCATCCACATCAGGGTGGGCTTCTAAATAATCATAAGCTTTCTGCCAGTTGCTCGCACGAGTATGGACAGTATCGTCATCGGTAAATAGAACATACTTGGTGTTGACCTGCTCCAGGGCCGCATTTCGGCCTCGTGAGATACCCACGTTAAAGGGCAACTTTACGACCTCAACCGCAGGGTCTCTAGTTGACCAGTGCTTTTCAGAATCATCAGCTACAACTACGCGCCCGGTAAACGTTGTCTGTCGAATGCCGGAAAGGCAACGGTTCATGGTTTTAGGGCGTAAGAAAGTCTTTACCGCAAAGGTCACATTCTCGTTAAAATCCGAACTGATGGGAGTCTCTTTACGAAGAGCATAGCGGGCAGTAAGGCTGTAATATTTTACGATAGCCCCTACAACCAGGCCATAACTAAATGTAGTGAGTTTATTCCCCTGGTCGCTGATGAGCGCTGTCTTTAACTTTGAACGTAACGACATTCAAATCCTTTTTCTCTTCCAGGTAGTAGACTCTGCGCCCTGAGCTATGAAGCGTCAGGGCACAGAGTCTATTAATGGTAGGTATAGGTATAGAGCCTAGTGGGTGTGGGAGCCCTCAGCGTTGATTTCGCTGCGGTTGCCGCTCCACTCGGTATGCCACATGCCCTCGGAGTCGATACGACCATAGGTGTGGGCGCCGAAGAAGTCACGCTGACCCTGAATCAGGGCAGCGGGCAGGCGCTTGCGGCGCAGACCGTCGTAGTAGCTCAAAGAGGACGCAAAGACGGGGACGGGTACGCCCTCGGCGGTTGCCTTAGCAACCACACGACGCCAGGAGGGAACGAGTTCTTCCATGAGCTTTTTGAAGCCGGGGGCCAGCAGCATGTTGGCGGGGGTTTCGTCCTTGTAGGCGTTCATGATTTCGCCCAGCAGTTCTGCACGGATGATGCAGCCTGCGCGCCAAAGACCTGCAATAACGTCAAGCTTGAGGTCCCAGCCATACTCATCTCCGGCTTTAGCCAGCATATCGAGACCCTGGGCGTAGGAAACCAGTTTGGAGGCAAACAGGGCCTTGCGGACGTCCTCAATAAACTCTTCGTCACCATTAGCAACGGCGGTGGTTGCGATCAGGCCTGCGGGTAGCTCTTCCTGGGCCTGCTTGCGAGCGTCAGCGTTGCTAGATGAGAGGGCACGGGCGAAAACTGACTCTGCGATACCGGATACGGGGGCACCCAGGTCAAGGGCGGCCTGTACAGTCCAGCGACCGGTGCCCTTCTGGCCTGCCTCATCAACAATAACGTCGACTAGGGGCTTGCCGGTCTTGGCGTCAACCTGGGCCAGAACCTCAGCGGTGATTTCGATGAGGTAGGAGTTGAGTTCGGTGGTGTTCCACTGCTTGAAGATTTCTGCCTGGGCAGTGGGTTCTAGACCTGCAACGGTGCGCAGCAGATCGTAGGCTTCACCGATTACCTGCATGTCAGCGTATTCGATGCCGTTGTGGACCATCTTGACGAAGTGACCAGCGCCATCGGTTGAAATCCAGGCGCAGCAGGGGTCGCCGTTGGGGGCCTTAGCAGAGATTTTTTCGAGCAGGGGGCCGAGGGATTCGTAGGACTTAGCGGAGCCGCCAGGCATGATGGAGGGGCCGTTGAGGGCGCCTTCTTCGCCACCGGAGACGCCGATACCGACGAAGTGCAGGCCCTTTTCGGCCAGGGCACGCTCGCGGCGGATGGTGTCGGGGAAGTGGGAGTTGCCGCCGTCGATGATGACGTCACCTTCATCGAGCAGGGGTTCAAGCTGCTCAATGACGGCGTCAACGGGGCCACCGGCCTTCACCATAATCAGGATGCGGCGGGGGGCTTCAAGAGAGTCAACCAGTTCCTGCAGGGTCTCGGTGCGGATGAAGTCGCCCTCATCGCCGTGGGCTTCGAGCAGGGCGTCGGTTTTTTCAACGGAACGGTTGTGCAGGGCTACGGTGTAGCCGTTACGGGCCAGGTTGCGGGCCAGGTTTGCACCCATGACGGCCAGGCCGGTTACACCAATTTGTGCCTTACGAGCAGTATTATTTTCAGTCATGCCTTAAGCCTACGCTGGTCTGCTCTATTTATGCTTCAAGGCCGGGTGAGATGAAGCAAACTCTCACATTCTGGGAGGCTTGCAGTGGTGTGCGCTGGTCTTTGTTAGGAGTCATAGGTGTCGGTGAAGAGCACCCACACAGCAGCGACACCGATGACCAGGGCTACACAAGCGAAAATCGACCAGAGGGTCACCATGGCCCCCTGAGTGATAAAGAAGATTGATATGAGCAGCCAGATGACCGACAAAAAGACCGCGGTGAAGTTTCGTGGTTTAAAGTTTCTATTCACTGTCGTTGGCCTATCTCTCAAGCGGGGAGGCAGAGCCCCAGTCTAGCATTTCTGAAACAAGCAAAAGGGGCAAGACCCAAAAGTCTCACCCCTCTCACTTACCTGCTACGGACATGTGCCTGACTTGCTTATACTTTCGTTGCAGCCTGGACAGTAGTTGCGGTGACCGAGCTTCCGTCAACGGTGTAGGTAGCTACATAACCGGTGTATAAACCTACGATCTCGTTTGCCAGCATGGCACCGTCAGGCGAGGTGAAGCGGCCTGAAATATTGGTTGCGATATCGGTGCCCAAAACGGCCTGGGAGGTGGTTTCAGACCCTACAGTAACGGTGGTTGCACCTGCGTTATAGGTTGCCGCATAGATCAGATAATCTGCAGAGGAGAGCACATTACCGTTGGTGAGAGCAACGGTGCCTTGAGCTGAAGAAGCCATCGGGTCCCAAACGGTCGCAGCAGGCCCATAATTAATGTTGACTGAATCGATTTCGTAGGCAGCATTACGAGGAATCAGCACATAGTAGGTCAGGGCTGTGAGGACGGCGGTGGTATCGGTACCGCTGGTCTGGTAAAGACGGAAGCCGGTTGAGCCATCGGTCATGGGTGACTGGGCGGTCTGACCTGTGAAGTTCACCAGGTCAGTTGAGTCCACACTCTGGAAGCCAAAGGAGTCCGCTGACCCTTGAGCAATGACGCTCGTGGACGGAGTTGAAGACGCATAAGCAGGGATTGCAGCGGTTGCTAGGACGGCCGGGGCCGCCCAGGCGGTCCCTTGGAGCAGGGTACGACGTGAGGTAGTCAAGATAGGTTTCCCCTCTAAAAGTATGTGCGTGAGTCAAACTGAAGTTTTTAGTTTACCTATGAGTGCTTCCTGCGAGCACTACATTTACCCTTGTTAGACGCCCACACATAGGCCCACAACCCTCCCCAACCTGACCACAAAAGTGGTGGAATACAAAAAGCCCCACACCGAAGTGTGGGGCTTATTTGTGGGTCCTACCGGGATCGAACCGATGACATCCACGGTGTAAACGTGGCGCTCTACCAGCTGAGCTAAAGACCCTTGTCTCTTCCGCGTTATCTCTCGCGGCGACATGTAATACTCTACGCAGGTCAAAACAGTCGCGCAAATCGAAAGCCCCCTTTGAAGCACAAAAAGGGCTCATTTTCTGACTATTTCAAGCAGACAAACACCAGAAAATACCTTTTTGACATGGGGTTATATTTTTCTCAAAAAAATTATTAACTTTTTTCTGCACCACCTTCTTTCGGGCTAGAACCTACCAAAAAGGGCCCCCTGTCTAACCAGACAGAAGACCCTTACGCCTATTTCCCCTGCTTCATCACTAGGCGGAAAGCAGCCCAGTCTTGAGCGAGAGACTCAGATGTAGTCACATGCAGACCCGCCAGCGGGGCAGCTTCTTGAATCTCCACCGGTGGGATATGCCCTTCACGACCATTTTTTGGAGTCAGAAGCCATACAACTCCCCCATCATCGAGAGTTGCTAGTACATCCATGAGTCCGTCAACCAGATCGCCGTCCTCAGCACGCCACCACAGCAAGATGCCGTCGACAACTTCCTGATCGTCTTCATCTAGTAGCTCCGTACCCAGAAAATCCTCTAGGGCATCGCGCAGGTCGAAGTCGACGTCCTCATCGTAGCCAAACTCCTGCATCAGGCTGCCAGCGGGCAGGCCCAGCTTCTGACCAACAGTCTCTTTAGTAGCACCGGTGGCGCTCACGTATGTCCTCCAAAGAATCATAAGAAAGTGACGGGCTGCCATACCGCAGACCCTGCACACCCGTGTCCGCCCTCTTTGCTGAGCGAACTCAGGCATGCTCATAGTTCCTACTGAACACGCTTCAAGGCCCCAAATCAACAGAACACGACCAAAACAGGTCAGCTAATTTCACCCTCAGAAGAAGAAGGGGCAAGTGACGGCTAATTCACACCCCCAAACCCTTGAAACCACAACCTTAAAACCGGCAATTTGTGACAACATAGAAGAGAAGTTGTCTTAGCGCCTGGCCACCGGCAGCGCGAGACATACACCCAAGGCTCACCGGGCGCATACGCTGCCACAGGTGAACATATACCCCTACAACAAAGAGAGGTTGACTAGTGGGACCCTCAGAAACGAACGATCACGTTTTGAGTGCACTGACCAACAGCTTCACCGACATTGATCCCGAAGAGACCAGCGAGTGGATTGAGTCTTTCGACGACCTGGTTGAAGCTCACGGCACCGAACGTGCACAGTTCATCGTGCGCTCACTCATGCAGCGCGCAGGCCAGAAGTCGATCACCGTACCCATGGTGACCACCACTGACTACGTCAACACTATTCCTGTCGACCAGGAACCCGAATACCCCGGCGACGAGCAGATTGAACGCCGCTACCGCGCGATGCTGCGCTGGAACGCTGCCATGATGGTTCAGCGTGCCCAGAAGGCCACCATTAGCGTAGGCGGCCATATCTCCTCCTACGCGGGTGTAGCTACCCTCTACGAAGTAGGTTTCAACCACTTCTTCCGCGGCCGCAACCACCCCGGTGGCGGCGACCAGATTTTCTTCCAGGGCCACTCATCCCCCGGCAACTACGCCCGTGCCTTCCTCGAAGGCCGCATCACCGAAGAGCAGCTCGACGGCTTCCGCCAGGAAAAGACCAAGCAGGGCACCCACCTGCCCTCCTACCCCCATCCCCGTAACCTGCCTGACTTCTGGCAGTTCCCCACAGTTTCAATGGGCCTTGGTCCCCTGAACGCCATCCACCAGGCACAGTTCAACAAGTACCTGCACAACCGCGGCATCAAGGACACTTCAGACCAGCATGTCTGGGCCTTCCTGGGTGACGGTGAAATGGACGAGCCCGAGTCACGCGGTGCCCTGCAGCTGGCTGCCAACGACAAGCTCGATAACCTGACCTTCGTGGTCAACTGCAACCTGCAGCGCCTGGACGGCCCCGTTCGCGGTAATGGCAAGATCGTTCAGGAACTTGAAGCCTTCTTCCGCGGCGCAGGCTGGAACGTCATCAAGGTCCTCTGGGGCCGTGAATGGGATTCCCTGCTCGAGAAGGATAAGTCCGGCGAGCTCGTCCGCATCATGAACGAAACCCGCGACGGTGACTACCAGACCTACAAGGCTGAGTCCGGCGGCTTCATCCGCGAGCACTTCTTCGGCCAGACCCCTGAGACCAAGGAACTCGTTGCGGACATGACCGACGACGAAATCTGGGCCATGAAGCGCGGCGCTCACGACTACCACAAGGTTTACTCAGCCTTTAAGGCAGCTGTTGAGCATAAGGGTCAGCCCACCGTCGTTCTTGCTCAGTCTGTTAAGGGTTATGGCCTGGGCGCCTCCTTCGAGGCCCGCAACGCCACCCACCAGATGAAGAAGCTGTCGATGGAAGACCTGAAGCAGTTCCGCGACCACCTGCGCATCCCTATCTCTGACGAAGAGCTGGAGAAGGACCTCTACAACCCGCCCTACTACCACCCCGGTAAGGACTCCGAAGAGTACAAGTACCTCATGGCCCGCCGTGAGGAACTGGGCGGCTTCGTCCCCTCCCGCAAGAACGTCCAGCCCAAGATTACCCTGCCCTCAGACAAGGCCTACAAGGGTGCATTCAAGGGCACCGGTAAGCAGATGGCTGCTACCACCATGACCTTCGTGCGTCTGCTCAAGGACCTCATGCGTGAGAAGGACTTCGGCCACCGCATCGTGCCCATCATCCCCGATGAGGCCCGCACCTTCGGTATGGACTCCTACTTCCCCACCGCCAAGATTTACAACCCCAATGGCCAGAACTACCTGGCTGTTGACCGTGAACTCATGCTGGCCTACAAGGAATCACCCGAGGGCAAGATTATTCACGTAGGCATCAACGAGGCTGGCGGTACCGCTGCCTTCACCGCCGTAGGTTCCTCCTACGACACCCACGGCGAACCCATGATTCCCGTCTACATCTTCTACTCGATGTTCGGCTTCCAGCGCACCGGCGATGCCTTCTGGGCAGCAGCTGACCAGCTGACCCGCGGCTTCATTATGGGCGCAACTGCCGGCCGCACCACCCTTACCGGTGAAGGCCTGCAGCACGCAGACGGACACTCACCGATTCTGGCCGGCACCAACCCCGCAGTGATCCACTACGACCCTGCCTACGGTTACGAAATCGGCCACATCGTCAAGCGCGGTATCGAGCACATGTACGGTGACAAGGACGAAGACCACAACGTCATGTACTACATCACCGTCTACAACGAGCCCATTCAGCATCCCGCTGAACCCGAGAACCTTGACGTTGACGGCCTGCTCGGCGGTATCTACCGCCTGCACGAGGCAAAGAATGACGGCCCCCGCGCCCAGCTTCTGGCCTCAGGCGTTGCAGTTCCCTGGGCTGAAAAGGCACAGCAGATCCTGGCCGAGGACTGGGGCGTCTCAGCAGACGTCTGGTCAGTTACCTCATGGACCAACCTGCGCCGCGACGGCCTTGCCGCCGAGCGCGAACTGCTGACTAACCCGTCCGCTACCCCCCGCACCCCCTTCGTTGCCCAGCAGCTTGAAGGTGCAACCGGCCCCATCGTCGCCGTGTCTGACTATCAGACCGACCTGATGGACGGCATCCGCCAGTTCGTTCCCAACGAATTCGCAACCCTGGGCGCAGACGGTTTCGGCTTCTCAGACACCCGCGCAGGTGCCCGCCGCTTCTTCAAGATCGACGCCGAGTCCATCGTTGTCCGTACCCTGCAGATGCTGGCTAAGCGAGGCGAAGTCCCCGCTGACGCACCTGCTAAGGCCTTCGAGAAGTACGACCTGAACAACATCAATGCAGGCACCTCAGGTACCGCCGGTGGCGACGCCTAAGCCCCTGTGCTGATCAGTTCCTAGCTCACGGCGAGTCCTAGATTCGCGCTGAGTGTAAGGGCGGTCCCCACGAGCATCGTGGGGGCCGCTTTTGTTCTGGGCAGTCTTTGGTCTAGCCTGTCTTACCCTCTAGCTTTCTTGGGCCGAGGCCCTTAGCTGTGAGTTTTCTTGGCTTTTGAGATTGCACAGCTGTGCCGTCCCAGCTGGCCTGCTAACAGGAGTAGGATAGTTATTTGAACAAAGCGCTAGAAACTTTCAAGTTCTAGGTCTCACACTCTATTTTCAAGGCGGTTACGCGTGATAGCACTGGTGTGCCCCGGCCAGGGGTCGCAGAAGCCCGGGTTCCTCTCAAACTGGTTAGACATCGACGGGGTACGCCCCCACCTCGAGCGTCTCTCTGAGGCTGCAGAGCTTGACCTGGTTCATTACGGCACCGAGGCCGATGAGGAAACCATCAAGGACACCACTATTGCCCAGCCTCTGATTGTGGCAGCTGGTCTTGTTACCGGTCGCCTAGCCCAGAAGGCGCTGGAGGGTCAGAAGCTGGTTTTTGCCGGTCACTCGGTAGGTGAAATTACCGCTGCAGCCCTAGCCGGTGTGCTCACCGAAGAGGACGCTATGCGTTTTATCAAGGTGCGAGCCGACGGCATGGCTCAGGCAGCTGCCGCTACTCCCACCGGCATGGCCGCCGTTCTCGGTGGAGTTGAGGACGCCGTCCGCGCCGCTATCGCCGAAGCCAACCTCACTGCCGCTAACTCGAACGGCGGCGGGCAGATTGTAGCCGCTGGTTCCCTCGATGCTCTTGCAGCTTTCGCCGAAAACCCGCCCGCCAGAAGCCGCGTGATTCCGCTGAAGGTAGCTGGTGCCTTCCATACCGACTACATGGCAGCAGCCCAGGGGCCCCTGGCAGACTTTGCGGCAGGCCTCTCCCCCGCAGAACCGACTGCTGAGCTGCTCTCAAACTTCGACGGCCAGCCTGTTGCCTCGGGGACAGCGGCCCTTGAATCGCTGGTTGCCCAGGTGACCCGCCCCGTCCGCTGGGATTTGTGCATGGCAACCCTCGCGGAGCGGGAAGTTACCCGCTTGGTTGAGGTTGCTCCCGCCGGTACCCTCGTGGGTCTGGCCAAGCGCGGTATGCGCGGCACACCAGCGTCCGCCATCAACACCCCCGATGACCTTGCCGCCCTAGCCCAGGCTCTCCAGGCCTAAAGTTTTCCCGAAAGGACTTCACGATGCCTACTCTCAAGCAGGTTGAGCCCAACCGCTACTCCCGTATTCTGGGCTACGGTGCTGCCCGCCCCGACCTGATCGTCACTAACGATGATATTGCCGGCCCGATTGATTCCTCAGATGAATGGATTGTTCAGCGCACCGGTATTAAGACCCGCCACCGTGCTTCAGAAAAGATTTCTGTAACAGACCTTGCAGTAGGAGCTGCACAGGACGCCCTGGCCGCCTCAGGTGTGCAGGGTGAAGAGCTGGACGCCGTCATCGTCGCCACCATCTCCCACCCCTACGCAACCCCCGCCCTCGCAACCCTGGTAGCTGAAGCTGTGGGGTCCAAGGCGCCCGCTTACGATATTTCGGCAGCCTGTGCAGGCTTCTGCTACGGCATTGCCCAGGCGGACGCCCTGGTGCGCTCCGGCACCGCCCAGAAGGTTCTGGTCATCGGCGTTGAAAAGCTCTCAGACTTCATCGATAGCACCGAACGTACTATTTCCTTCCTGCTCGGTGACGGTGCTGGTGCGGCAGTCGTAGGTGCTTCCGATGAGCCCGGAATTGGCCCCACTATCTGGGGTTCGGACGGCGAGCGCTGGGACGCTGTGGGCATGACCCATTCCATGCTTGATATCCGCAACCGTGATTTTGTGGCTAACCCGGTACAGGAGGGCGAGAAGCTGTGGCCGACCCTGCGTCAGGACGGTCAGGCGGTCTTCCGTTGGGCTGTGTGGGAGATGGCTAAGGTCGCGCAGAAGGCTCTCGATGCTGCCGGTATTACCGCAGATGACCTGGGGGCGCTGGTGACTCACCAGGCCAACATGCGCATTATCGACCAGATGGTGAAAACCCTGAAGCTGCCCGAGAGCGTTGTGGTGGCCCGCGATATCGAGTGTGCAGGTAACACCTCTGCTGCTTCGGTTCCGCTTGCTGCCCACCAGCTGCTCCAGGACAACCCCGACCTCTCTGGCAAGTTTGCCCTGCAGATTGGTTTCGGTGCGGGTCTGGCCTACGCGGCTCAGGTTGTTGTGTTCCCCTAACCTGCTCTGAGCAGCGTCGGCGGAGCGGGCGTCCGCACCGTATTTTGACAAAATGTTAGATTTATTTCAAAAATTAGGTGGCGTCACAGCTTAGCTTTGTGCAGGCTAGGGGCTACACTCAATTTTGGAAGCTAAAGCGGGTTCTGCCCGCTTAACCCTCAACCGCTGCGCGCCCCTGCGCGGTGAGTTACAACTGTGGCCCCACGCCACTCATACTAAGACGAAGGAGCCATCATGGCAGATCAGAACGAAATCCTCGCAGGTCTTGCAGAAATCGTGAACGAAGAGACCGGTGTAGAGGTTGAGGACGTCCAGCTCGAGAAGTCCTTCACCGAAGACCTGGACATCGACTCCATCTCAATGATGACCATCGTTGTGAACGCTGAGGAAAAGTTCGGCGTTACCATTCCCGACGAAGAGGTCAAGAACCTGAAGACCGTCGGCGACGCTGTTAACTTCATCGCTAACGCCTAAGTCGCGTTGACCAGGTTGGGCACGGTCTTATCGTGCCCAACCTGCTTTTTATTCTTTACCCCCAACCCAAGACTGTATTCGAAGGAATCAAGCATGACTCGTAAAGTTGTGGTCACCGGCCTCGGCGCCACCACCCCCATCGGTGGGGATGTTCCGACGACCTGGGAAAATGCGCTTGCAGGTGTCTCAGGCATCACCACTATTGAAGAGCCCTGGGTTGAGGAATTCGACCTGCCGGTTTCGATTGCTGGCCGTGTGGCTGTAGACGCTGTTGAGTCGGGCCGTCTGACCAAGGTTGAGGCTAAGCGCCTGGACCCCTCGGGCCAGCTGGCTTTGGTTGCTGCGCGCGAGGCCTGGGAGGACGCCGGTTTTAGCGGCCCTGATGCTGAGACTGCCGAAGAGTGTGATTCGCGGCGGACCGCTGTTGCTTTTGGTACCGGTATCGGTGGTGTGTGGACTCTGCTTGATGCCTGGGATACTCTGCGTGAGAAGGGCCCGCGCCGTATGCTGCCCATGACGGTTCCCATGCTGATGCCCAACTCAAATGCTGCTGCGGTTTCTATGAACCTGAAGGCCCGTGGCGCTGCGCAGACCGTGGTGTCCGCCTGTGCTTCGTCGACCGAGGCTTTGGAGCTGGGCCTGATGCTGATTCGCTCGGGTAAGGCCGATGTGGTGATTGCCGGTGGTTCTGAGGCCGCGATTCACCCCATGACGATTGGCGCTTTTGCGAAGATGCAGGCCCTGTCGACCCGCAACGATGACCCTGCTGGTGCTTCCCGCCCCTACGACACCGGCCGCGACGGTTTTGTGATGGGTGAGGGCGGTGCTGCGCTGATTCTCGAATCTGAGGAGCACGCGCTGGCCCGTGGTGCCCGTATCTACGCGGAGCTGGCTGGCACCGGTGTCTCAGCGGACGCCCACCATATCACCGCTCCCGACCCGGCTGCTCTGGGTGCTACCCGCGCCCTGCAGGAGGCTCTGACCGATGGCGGTATTTCTCCCGAGCAGGTAGTGCACGTCAATGCGCACGCAACCTCTACTCCCGTGGGTGATATCCCCGAGTCCCTGGCTCTGCGTGAGGTCTTCGGGGAGCACACCGGCAAGGTAGCTGTATCTGCAACCAAGTCAATGACCGGTCACCTGCTCGGCGGTGCCGGTGCTCTTGAGGCTGTGCTGACTGTTCTTGCGATTTACCACCGTAAAGCTCCCTGCACCATTAACCTGGAGAATAAGGACCCCGAGATTGACCTCGACGTTGTTACGGAGGCTCGGGACCTTCCTGCCGGTGAGATTGTTGCTGTCTCGAACTCCTTTGGCTTTGGTGGCCACAACGCTGTAGCGGCTTTCCGTAGCGTCAGCAACTAGCACCGTGCTGGTCTAGCCTGTGAGAAAGGGCCTTTCTGTGCGAACTCTGGTTCGGGCAGAAGGGCCCTTTGCTGTGCTCTGGGGCTGGTGCTCTTGCCTTAGGCCCGGAGCCTGACGGTAGCGCTGGTCGATGAGGCGTTAGGACGCAGGGGCTCAAGTTCGTCGTCCCAGGGCTGGCCAACAGCGGCAGAGAACTGCCGGTAGAGTTCATCGAAATTGCCGGCTGCCTTTTCGAAGGCATAGCGGATGCGGTCTTCGGTCACGGTGAAGTTGCCCTGTAGGTCTATCGGTAGGGTACAGATGCCGAGTTCTGGGGTGTGCATGATGCGTAAGGCGTCGGAGGTTGCGGTGCGGCGCTCGGTGACCTCAAAATAGCTGCCCTTGAAGTGCCGCAGGGTGGAGGCGATGAGGGCTGCTCCCCCGCTGTTGCCCTGCCAGCTGATATCTGCACGGTGGTAGCCCGGTTTCTGGGGCTGGGCTTGCCAGGTGGGGGTCAGCCGGTAGGCAGTGAGATTTTCAAGAGCCCAGGTAACGTGGCTTGTGAGGGCTGAGGGGATAGCCAGCAGAAAGATAAAACCACCGGTAGGGTTGCCGATAGTCTCTGGTGGAAGGGGGACGGGCTGGCCGGTCTTTTCTGCTGGTGAAAACATGGTCTTCCCATCCTATACCTTCTGCCTTACCTTAGGCCCGAGGGTGAGCCCTGCTATAGGCCTGGGCAAGACGATCTACCGAGACGTGGGTGTAGACCTGGGTGGTTGCTAAAGAACTGTGCCCGAGAAACTCTTGGACGGCTCTGATGTCTGCTCCCCCATCGACCATGTGGGTTGCTGCTGTATGGCGGAAGACGTGGGCGCCTGTGGCTTCGGTGTCGTCCAAGGTACCCAGGAGGGTGGTGAGGTCTTGGCGAATCTGCCGGGGATTGGCGCGTTTCCCCTGGGGGCCGATGAAGAGGGCGTGTTGAGCCGGGGCGCTTTTAGCTGTCTCTGTCTCGGGAAGCCACTGCGGGCGTCCTGCCACAACCCACCGGTTGAGGGCCTGCATAGCCTGGGCCCCGAAGGGCACGACCCGCTCTTTATTGCCCTTACCCAACACGCGCAGGGTTCGCTGTTTACGGTCAATGCTTGCTAGGTCTAGACCGGTGAGTTCTGAGATGCGCAACCCGCTGGCGTAGAGTAGCTCCACCACCGCTTGAAGACGCAGGAGCCGGGCATCTCGCGGGGCCTGCTCCAGAGCTGCTGTCAGGGTTGTGGTGAGCGCCTGCATCTGGGCTTCGCTGAGTACCGAGGGCAGGTGGTTGCTCTTCTTGGGGGTAGTGAGTTTGAGTGCCGGGTTGGCTTGGATGAGTTCTTCTTCCTCCGCCCAAGTGAAGAAAGTCCGCAAGGACGAGGTCCGCCGGGCCATAGAGCTCCGGGCAGCCTGTTTGCGGTGATGGTAGGCTAGCCAGTCTCGAATGACGTCAAGGGTGATGTGAGAGAGGTGGGTGGTGCCGTGCCGGCGAGCGTGGGCAAAGAAATCAGTGAGATCGGAAACATAGGCCCGAATTGTTTGGGGTGAGCGGTGGAGCTCGTAGGTGAGGTAGCGTTCAAAGGCTTCAAGGGCTCGTACGAACTCTCGGTCTTCATCGACCGTGGAGGCCCCGATTTTGAGGGTGGTGGGTAGCTGGTCTGCAGGGTGCACCGTACCGTTCCTTTCTACCGGTGGCTGAGCTCAGGTCTTCATTCTATCCCCCGGAGCTTTCCGCCGGTGGTTTAGTTTTTCGCCATCCAGTGCCTTCCTGCTCTGCGAGGTTGAGTCGGTTGAGTTGGGATAGGGCAATCATGGCGGTTCGGGCAGGTAGCGCATGGTCAGCACTGAGCTGTTCAACGGTAGCAGGAGTGTGGAGGGGCAGTACATCCCACACCCGTCTTTGAGTTTCGGTGAGCGAATCCAGGAGCTGCTGGTGGGCAGAGGGAGCTGCAAATAGGCTGGTTTGTTCTGCATCTATCTCCGAGGTTCTGTCGTCAAGAATCTGGCGGGCATCGGTCACAAGCTGGGCTAAACCGTCTCGAATCAGACGGTGGCAGCCTTCTGAGGTCGGTGAAAAGATAGGGCCGGGTACAGCATAGACGGGGCGTCCCAGTTCTAGGGCATGATGGGCGGTATTGAGCGCGCCACTGCGCCAGCGGGCTTCAACAACTATGCTGGCCCCGGTAAGAGCGGCGATGAGCCGGTTACGTTGGAGGAACCTGTAGCGGGTGGGGTTCTGCCCCAGGGGAACCTCGCTCAGCAGCAGGCCCCGTTCAATAATCTCGTGCAGCAGGCGTTCATTGGGCTTGGGGTAAAGACGGTCAAGACCTCCTGCCATCAACGCTACCGTGGGCAGGGAAAAGGTCGCGGTAGCGAGGGCAGCTCGATGGGCAGTGGTATCTACACCAAAGGCTCCGCCTGAGACCACCGTATAGCCCCGGTTTGCCAGTTCACCGGCAAGGTGGCTGGTTGCTGAGTTGCCGTAGGAGCTGACATCGCGGGACCCCACTACCGCATAACTCTTTTCGGTGGTGAGCTGGGCCAGTAGCTGGCGGTCTCCCCTGCCCCAGAGGCCGACCGGAGTTTTTTCTGCGAGGTCATTCAATGCCTGTGGCCAGTCTGGGTCTTCGGGTATACACAGCCAGCTACCGCTGGCCCGGGCTAAAGCCATGTCCTGTTGGACGCTGATACCTGCCCGCCTGCTCTTCCACCGCTGCGTCCGTTCACCGATTGCACTAGCGAGGGCAGGTGCCGCAGAGACATCCTGTGCTCCTGCTTCCTCAAGGTGTCGGGCTAGAAGATGCGGAGTGAGCTCCTGGCGGCCGGTGAGGTAGTCTGCGGCACGAACCGGCCCCACTAGCCGAAGCAAGGTGTAGGTGGCGACGTCCTCGGGGTCGGTAATGCGCAGGATCTCGGTACGGGCTCTACGAATATCGTGGTGGGGGTCGTGATGTGTCATGTCTGGTAGCTTTCAGTGGCGTGGTTGCGGAAGTAGAGAGCGAGGTCAAGGTGATCTCGACTGGGGCTGGTGACTCCATCTAAATCGGCTAAGGTCCAGGCAGTCCGTAGCACTCGGTCATAGCCGCGGGCTGTGAGGGTACCGTGATCCAGGGCGGTGGAGAGGGACGAGGTCAGTTGGGCTGAGAGCTTGAGAGGGCCTCGCAGAATCTTGCCGTTGGTCTCAGCGTTTGTGGTCACGCCCAGCGGGCTCAGTCTTTCCGCCTGGGCTTTGCGGGCTTGGCTGACCCGATAACGAATCTCGTCTGAACTTTCGTTGGTGCCGCTGGTAGCGAGGTCGGCGGCCGTTACTTTAGGGACGCTGATATGAAGATCAATACGGTCGAGCAGGGGCCCCGATAGCCGATTGAAGTAGGACCTTCGCTCACGGCTAGTACAGGTGCAGTCTAGGCCCCGACCCACGTTATAACCGCAGGGGCAGGGGTTGGCAGCTAGTACGAGTTGGAATCTAGCCGGGTACCGGGCTGAAGCAGCTGAGCGGCTAATAATGACTTCGCCGCTTTCGAGGGGCTGGCGCAGAGAATCTAAAACGCTGCGCTTAAATTCCGGAGCTTCATCGAGAAAAAGGACGCCCCGGTGCGCCTTTGAGATGCACCCTGGCTTGGGCAGTCCGGCACCGCCTCCCATAATCGCAGGTGCGCTGGCAGTATGGTGGGGCGCTTCGAAGGGCGGCCTGGTCATCAGTTCGGTGAGAGGTTCACCCGAACGACAGAGCGAGTGCACCGCGGTGACATCCAGCGCTTCTTGTGGCGTGAGCGGAGGAAGAATACCGGGGAGGCGTTCTGCCAGCATGGTCTTGCCAGAACCGGGCGGACCGGTCAGCAACAGGTGATGGCCCCCTGCAGCTGCTATTTCAAGGGCTAAGCGCCCCTCGGTCTGCCCGGCAACATCTGCCATATCAGCGCTCTGCTGCGGGCTGCTGGGCTCCGTAACGGTCTTCTGGCTCCCCACCAGAGCTGGTCGTTTGAGTTTTTCTGGTTCGGGGCAACCCAGGAGTTCAAACACTTCAGCGAGACAGCTGACCCCGGTCACTTCAACCCCCTCTATCAGGGCTGCTTCTTGGGCATTACCCCCGGGTACAACTACCCGCTCATACCCGGCATCGCGGGCCGCTTTGACAGCAGGTAGCACTCCGGGAACCTGTCGAACGCTCCCGTCAAGACCGACTTCGCCCAGAAAGACCGTGCGACCTGATGAACCTAGCTGCCCCGCCGCCTGCTGGGCTGCAACCAACATGGCCACATCAAATGCCGAGCCGCGTTTGGGAAGGGTAGGCGGGGTGAGGTTGATGGTGAGTTTCTGGGGTGGCAGGGGCAGCCCGGAATTCTTCGCGGCAGACCGAACCCGGTCTTTGGCCTCGTTCAAAGAGCTATCGGGCAGCCCGAGCAGCACGAAGCCGGGTAGGGCAGATGAGATATCGGCTTCTACTTCAACGAGATAACCGGTAACGCCCACCAGGGCAACCGAATAGGTTCGTGCGAAGGCCACGGCTACACCACCGCCTGCCGATGCTCAAAAGTGAAATCCGTGGGACTCCCGCACAGGGCAATAGCGTCTACTCTCATAGTGGTATAGGGAGCCCGGTTTTCTGCCAACCAGGCGTAGGCCAGGTGTCGTAGCATCTGGCACTTCCGGGCAGTAATAGATTCAAGCGGGTGCCCATAGCCTGCACCAGAACGGGTTTTAACCTCGATAAAGACCAGGGTCTGGTCGCTATCGCGCATAATCAAATCAAGTTCACCGCTCCACCGCGGCCGCTCTTCAGTTCGTGCGGGCCGCCAGTTACGAGCCAAGAGGGTATAGCCTTGCCGTTCTAAGACGGCCAGGGCAATATCTTCACCCCAGCGCCCCACCTCTTTGGGCCGCAAGGACGCATGAGGCGAGGATAGTTGTAATGCGGGGTTCATGGGGCCTCCTTTATGTATCTGGGTTAGCCCCATCATGACCTGCCGGATCTGGTTCTACCTAGCTCTGTGCTGGCTGTGGATTTCGCCTTTTCCCTATACCACCAGGTCAGCACCAGATAGCTCGCATCTGCACGCCCATAAACGGTACAGCCATGACCCAACTATGACGTCCCGCGCGTCCTTATCCCCAGCCAGCTGCACCGGGCGTCCACGCCCCTCTACCTCCTATAGACGAAAAACCCGCCCCTTCCCTCGCGGGAAGAAGGCGGGCTCACACGCAAAGTAGTTTTTAAGCCGAACCGGGGTCGAAATCACTCATGGTCGGCACGACCAGGTCTTCAGCGGCAGCGCGTTCTTCAACGTTTACATCATGCACCGAATACACCTTCACGTTTTTGACAAACCGAGACTGGCGGAAAATATCCCACACCCACACGTCCTGCATCTCAACCTCAAAATACAGAGACCCGTCAGCAGTTCGCGGGGTCACCTGTACCTGGTTGGCCAGGTAAAAACGGCGGTCGGTCTCAACGATATAGGTAAAGAGCTCAGCTACATTCTTGTACTCTTCATACAGGGCTAGCTGGGCACCTGACTCGTAGCTCTCAAGATCCTCTTGGCTCATACTTCTTCCTTCTCTCGTTCCACCATAGCCTGCTGGATTTGTGCCTCGGTAGCCGGCAACGACCAGCTCAACCGATGTAAGGGGGTGGGCCCCATCGTTTCTATCGCGGTGCGGTGGGCAGCCGACCCGTAACCCTTATTTTTCGCCCAGCCGTAGCCAGGGTAGCAGGCGTCCAACTCGTCCATGAGGGTATCGCGCTCCACCTTAGCCACCACCGAAGCTGCCGCGATAGAGGCACAGCGGTAGTCCCCCTTAATCTCCATCTGCACCGGCCCGAACCAGCCACCTGACTCACCCGCTAGACCTGCCCAGGCTTCAGCCACCAGCCCACAGTAGAGGGCGGTTGCCGGATCAAGGTCTGCAAAAAGGTCAGCCTCGGGAGCAGAAAGCCAGTTATGCTTGCCATCCAAGAGGACGGCGTCAGGGTAGGCCCCAGCCCGAGCCACCTGGGCAAGAGCCCGCTGGCCCGCTAAACGCAGGGACATGGTGATACCCAGAGCATCGATTTCAGCCGGGCTGGCGTGCCCCACTGCGGTCACGGCCCACTGCTTCACCTGCGGAACCATGGCCACCCGCTTTTTCTCGGTCAGAGCCTTTGAATCGATGAGCCCCTCAATGCTGAGCTGGGCGCTCGCATCAATCACGGCAACCCCAACGGTAACCGGCCCAGCCAGCGGACCGCGCCCCACCTCATCCATACCAGCCACCAGGGTCTTGCCCGCTGCAAAAAGCTGAGTTTCGACGCTCAAGTCAGCGGACGCTGGTTCTTTAGCGGGCACGGTCTTACTCGGTATCGGTTAGGTCGGCAAAGACATCGCTGGCCCCACCGACGAATGTGAAGTTAGACAGGGGCCAGGCAACCACGAAGACTTCCCCCACGACATCGGCGTCGTTGATGAACTCGGTGCCGGTCTGAATATGGTAACGGGAGTCAGCAGAGTTAGAGCGGTTATCGCCCATGACGAAGTAGGAGTTCTGGGGAACAATCACATCGAAGGGAAGCTCGGTGGGGCTTACACCGGGCTTGAGGTAGGTCTCGTCAATTTCTACGCCGTTGACGGTGATACGACCATCAGCGGTCCCCACGATGTGGTCACCACCCACCCCAATCACACGCTTGACCAGGTAGTTTGATGAGCTATCGGGCATCACTCCCACAAAGGCTAGGGCATCGCGTACGGGGTTAGAGTTGGTAGAGACCGGCATCCAGCCCTGGGTGTCTTTGAAGACCACGATGTCGCCGCGCTCGGCTTCGGTGAAGAGTCCACCTGCCACGTTCACAAAAACGCGATCGTTAATCTGCAGGGTATCTTCCATGGAGCTAGAAGGAATGTAAAACCCGCGAACCACAAAAGTTTTCAGCAGGAAGGCGATGAGCACCGCATAGAGGATAATCAGGGCGTACTCTTTGACCGCGCTGTTTTCGCGGCGGCGCTTACCGCCGCGGGGCTTGTCAGTCGAGGCTGTGGTGGCCTCCTGTGCCGCTGCCTCGATGCTGTCTGAGTTCTTCTGCTGCTCCATGAGCCCGCACCCTTCTGCTATGAACGTGTTTAGAGGATAGTTTAGTGGTTTTAGCTGGGAGCTTGGCCAAAGCGGTGGGCTGGCCAGGCAATAAAAACCGGGGTGCCAATTATCTTATCGGTGCGAATCATACCCCCGCCAGGTGCCCCCAGCAGGGACCTGGAATCAACAGAAGCCGACCGGTAATCGCCCATGACCCAGATACGTCCCTCAGGCACCTGCACGCTAAAGTGCACCTCGCTAGCGCTGTCGCCGGGGTAAAGATAGGGCTCTTCAGAGCGCTGCCCGTTCACCAGAAGATAGCCCTGGGCATCGCAGCACTCCACGCTATCGCCTGCCACCCCAATAACGCGCTTGATGTAGACCGTCTCTGACCCCACCAGCCCCAGCCACTGGCCTGCGGTGGTGATGGGCTCACGCACCCAGGAGCTGCCGGGCACATAGGGGGCAAAGGAGCCGGTACCGTCAAAAACGACCACATCGCCGCGCTTCGGCTCGGTAGTTAGTTTTGAGACTAGAATACGGTCGCCCGGTTCGTAGGTGGGTTCCATGGAACTTGAAGGTATGTAGAACACATCAATGAAGAAGGAACGAACCACCAGGAGCAGGGTGAAGGCCAGGGCTGCGGCAACAGCAACAAGGCGCCAGCCCTGTAGAAAGGGTTGGCGCCTTGCCTCAGAAGAGTCGGCGTTTACGCCAGTCTCCATAAATCTGATGAAACCTAAATGGCTTAGGCTTCGCGCTTCTCGCGGATGCGAGCAGCCTTACCGTGGCGGTCGCGCATGTAGTAGAGCTTTGCACGGCGGACATCACCGCGGGTGACAACCTCGATCTTTTCGATGACGGGAGAGTGTACGGGGAAGGTACGCTCTACACCAACACCGAAGGAAACCTTGCGGACGGTGAATGTTTCGCGGACGCCAGCGCCCTGACGGCCAACAACGAAGCCCTTGAAGACCTGGACACGGCTGCGGTTACCTTCAACAATGTTGACGTGTACGTTCAGGGTGTCGCCGGGGCCGAACTCGGGGATGTCGGTGCGAAGTGACTTGTTATCAATGAAGTCAAGAGTCTGCATTGAGTTTCTCCGTGAATATCTCTGCCGCAGGTCAAACATATTCGGTGTATGTCGCAGGCAGTGTCTAGGGCTACCAGGCGATGCTAGACCGATGCTGTCTACGATAAATTCTTTTCTCACCGTACCCTGAACGGTCAGGGCCGGTGGTTCACGCTGTTATAGGTCGCTCTTCCCCCTGCGGCAGGGGCGTGCCCAGCATGAACACAAAGAAAAATTATCCCACAGAAAACCCGCCTGCACCAGAGGTGCGGCGGCGGGCGTCCTGAAGTTAAATGTGAGCTTACCTACTTTACTAGCCTTCGCTTGAAAGCTCGGCCTCGCGCTCAGCTTTTTTTGGCAGCTTTCTGCTCGGTGTGCAGCTCCTGCAGGAGCTTGCGGTCCTTCTTATCCCAGTTCTCTGCGGGGTAGGCCTTGACCATATCGGGGCGGCGGGCAAAGGTGCGCTTGATCTGCTCATCGCGGCGCCAGCGGGCAATAGCCCCGTGATTGCCAGAGAGCAGGACGGGCGGCACCTGCTGATCACGCCAGGTAGCGGGCTTGGTGTAGACCGGGTACTCCAGCAGCCCGCCGGTGTGGGACTCTTCGGCCAGGGACTCGGGGTTGCCCATAGCACCGGGAATCAGGCGGGTAATGGCCTCAATCATGACCATCACAGCAATCTCTCCCCCGTAGAGCACATAGTCGCCAATTGATACCGGCAGCACCCGAAACTCCTGCTCAGCCCAGTCCAGCACACGCTCGTCAATGCCTTCGTAGCGGGCCGGAGCGAACACGATGTGCTCTTCTTCTGCCAAATCGTAGGCCAGCTGCTGGTTGAAGACGGTGCCCGCTGGTGAGGGCACGATCAGCAGGGGTTTGCCCCCGTCCGCCCGTGCGGACGCAGGTGAGGCGGCAAGTGCCTGGTCCAGGGCAAGGCCCCAGGGCTCGGGTTTCATGACCATGCCTGCTCCCCCGCCGTAGGGGGTATCGTCAACGGTTTTGTGCCGGTCGAAGGCGAAGTCACGCAGGTTGGTCAGGTGCAAATCAACCTTGCCCGATTCGCGGGCTTTGCCCATGAGGGAGAGCTCTAGCGGGGCCAGGTATTCGGGGAAGATGGTGATGACATCAAAGCGCATGAGCGTTAGTTGTGCTCACTCTCGGTCTCAGCTTCTGCTTCTTCACCGTCGCTGTTGAGTTCGAGCAGGCCGGCGGGCGGGTTGATGATGATGTAGCCTTCTTCGGTGTCGATAGCGGGGATGAGTTCTTCGACGAAGGGGATCATGATCTCTTGGCCATCTGCGGTGTTTTCGAGAATCAGTAGGTCCTGGGTGGGCATGGTCTGCAGGCCGGTGACGATGGCGACGGGTTCTTCGGGAAGGTAGCCGTCCTTGATGTCGGCGGCCAGGTAGACGGGCAGGTCGAGCAGTTCGTGCTCGTAGTAGCCTTCATCGTCACCATCGGTGTCGGTTTCTGCGGAGGAATCGAAGGTGAGGCGGGTGTCGCGGAGTTCTTCGGCCTGGTTGCGGTTGGTGACTTCTTCGAAAGCTACGACCAGGATTTTTTTGTTCCAGCGGGATTTTTTGACGGTGAGGGTACCTGCGGGGGCGATGGCGCCTGCGGGGCTTGCGGGGTTGAAGTTTTCGATATCGAGTACGGCCCCTGGGGCGAAGCGTTCTTCGGGGGCGTCGGTGAAGAGTTGGACGGTGACTTCGCCGCGGATGCCGTGGGGTTTGCCGATGCGGGCGACCTGTACCTGCACGCGTATCTCCTTGGGGGTAAAGGTGGTGTGGGGTTTGGGTTCTAACTTTACCGGGTTTTGCGGACGCCGGTGGGTAGGCACAAGAAAGCCCCTACAGCTGATAAGCGGTAGGGGCTTCTTGAGAAGTATTCAGTTAGCGTCGTCGGTCGGTGTCGATGACGTCTACGCGCACGTGGTCGCCATCGTTGATGGCATTGACCACGGTGCGGATGCTCTTGGCAGTGCGGCCGGAGCGGCCAATAACACGGCCAAGGTCATCAGGGTTCACGCGAACCTCCAGGGTTTCGCCCCGGCGGCCAGTTTTGGCGCGGACCTGGACGTCGTCTGGGTTGTCGACGATACCCCGAACGAGGTGTTCGAGAGCGTCAGCCAACATGATTACTCAGCTGCTTCCTCAGAAGCTGCTTCTTCAGCAGCCTCTTCTGCGGGAGCTTCTTCAGCCTTGTCCTCGCCCTTGGGGGTGATTGCCTCGGGAAGGATGACGGAACCCTTTTCGGGAACAACGAACTCGGGCTTAGTGTCAACGGGCTTTACGGTTGACTCAGCCTTTTCGCCCTTGGCAGCAGCCAAGTCACCGGTCAGCTTCAGCAGAGCAGCTACCTGCTCGGTGGGCTGGGCGCCAACTGACAGCCAGTACTGGGCACGCTCTGAGTTGATCTCGATGCGTGAGGGGTTCTCGGTCGGGTGGTAAATGCCGATTTCCTCGATAGCCTTACCGTCACGCTTGGTGCGTGAGTCAGCTACTACAACACGGTAGCGGGGATCGCGGATTTTACCGAAACGCTTCAGACGAATTTTAACAGCCACTGTAGTGGTTTCTCCTGTTTTCTATAACTGTTCGAGGTCAGGCATCAGCTCGTGGGGCGGGCTTCGTCAAGACCTCTGCGGACACAATTTCTCCCGGATGAGAGGGGCCGGTAAAAATCGAGTACCCGTCAAGTATGCCAGCTTGGCCCCGCTTAATCTAGGGTTACGCTCTATGGAGTGAGCGTGTTGTGAGCAAGCTGACCCAGGCTACTCCAGCGCATAGAGCTCGCGGCGAAGCTGCTGGCTCGGGGCTGGCGTGAATCACCTAGTGAGCGCAAGCGAACCGGGTGAGAGGGTCGGCAGCGTGCGCGAGCTCAGGCGCTGGAGAAGCCTACCGCCCCTCCCACATCAAACCTATCTCCTCAGCGCCTGCTTCCAGCTCACCGAGGTTCCGCCGCGCATGATGTTGTTGCGGTAGATGCGGGCGCCGAGCCGGGTGAGGAGGGCTGCTACTGCCAGGGTGAGGGCGAGGGCGAGTAGGGGTTCCCAGAGGGCTACGTCTTCGGCGAGCAGGCGGCGGGGCATGGCGATTGAAGATAGGACAGGCACAAAGGAGACAATCTTGAGCCAGGTTCCTGAGACGTAGATACCGGCGAAGAGGGCGGCGATGAGCACCATGGTGATGGGGTTGGAGAGGTTGGCGATGTCTTCGGTGCGGGCTGCCATGGCGCCGACGGCGGCCCAGATGGTGGCGATGGCTGCAAAACCGACGATGTAGAAGAGGGCGAACCAGCCGGCCGAGGGTAGAATCCAGCCGAATTCTGAGGCGCTTCCGGTGATTTGCATGCCTATGAGGCCGGCGACTGCGTAGATGGCTACCTGCAGGATGGCGAGCACGATGTTGCCCACGATTTTGCCCGCCAGCAGCTGGCTAAGCGGTATGGCGGTGGCGATGATTTCGACAATGCGGTTTTGTTTTTCTTCGACCACGGAGTTGGCGATGGCTATGCCGAAGAGCAAGGTGGTCATGTAGAAAATCATGGCGAAGACCATGGCGATAAGGAAGGCCAGCCCTGCATTGCTGTTACCGGAGAGGACGCTGGTGCTCACCTGGGTGCCCGCGGCCAGGGCTTCGAGATCAACACCTGCGGCAGCTGCGTTTTCGGCTGTAACGGTGGAGGTGATAACGGCGCCCAGTTCAGTGACCAGGCTGTTGTCGGGGGAAGAGTCAAAGACAAGTTCCCAGCCCTGGTCTGTGGGGGCGAGGTAGGCGTCCGCGTCCCCGTCGGCAACGAGGGTGCGGGCAGCGTCCGTGCTGTCGACCTGGGTGGCGGTATAGCTGGTGTTCTCGTCGCTGCTGGCTTCAGCGGAAGCGACCAGGGAGGTCGCTCGGTCGTCGCTGGTGGCTACGGTGTAGTCGGTTGACCCCGAGCTCATAAAGTAAGGGATGAGGATTGCGGCCAGGATGATGACGAGGGAGAAGATGGTTCCGCCGATGAAGGATTTGTCGCGCAGCTTGACTATGATTTCGCGGGTGGCAACGATTTGCCAGGTGTTTTTGGGGGCGGTGCTGGGGCGGGTGGGTGCGGTGTTCATTGGCCGGTGACCTTTCGGTAGATGTCGCCGAGGGTGGGGAGCTGGCGGGAGAACTCGTGCATGTCATGGTGAAGTCCTGCGCTCAGGATCTGGTGGCGGACGCTGGCCAGGTCGGCCCCGTCTGCGATTTCGAGGACCGCGTCGGTACCGGAGACATCGAGGACGTTGACCCCGGCCAGGTCGCGGAGCCAGGCGGCGTCAGCCCCGCCCCGGTAGAGGTAGCGGGGGGCGCCTGATTCGCGCAGTTCGGTGGCGCTACCGCTGGCGCGGACGGTTCCGCCGTGCAGAATAACGACGCGGTCGCAGAGACGGTCAACCAGGTCGAGCTGATGAGATGAAAAAAGGATGGGGACCCTGTTACGCATGAGCTCGCGCATCATGGAGACCATGGTGTCTACGGCTTTAGGGTCAAGGCCGGAGAAGGGTTCGTCAAGAATCAGGGCGGTGGGCTGGTGCAGGATAGAGGCTACGATTTGCACCCGTTGCTGGTTGCCGAGGGAGAGGGATTCGAGCTTGTCGTTCAGGCGCTCCCCCAGACCCAGTTCGGTGAGATGGTCGGTAGCGATAGTGCGGGCGGTGCTGGCGCTCATACCGCGTAGCTGGCCCAGGTAGATGAGCTGGGCAAGGATAGCCTGCTTGGGGTAGAGGCCGCGTTCTTCGGGCATGTAGCCAAAACCCGCACGGTCTGCGGCGGTGATGGGACGGCCGCCGTAGAGTACCTGCCCTTCGGTGGGTTCGAGCAGGCCCATGATCATGCGCATGGTGGTGGTTTTACCCGCGCCGTTAGCGCCGAGGAAGCCGGTCATGGAGCCCGGCTCAACGGTAAAACTCACATTTTCTACGGCGGTAGTGGCACCAGGGCCGCTGCCGTAGACCTTGGTGAGGTCATGCACTTCTATGGTTCGGTCAGTCATGGGGCACTTCCTTCGGGTAGCTTGTACTTCAAGTCTAGGAAGGCTGTGAACATAACGACTCCCCCACCGGGTGGAGCCGGGCGGGGGAGATTGTGGGCGGGCGCTGAGAAGCTAGGTTGAGAATCTAGGCTAGCCCTACCCGGTGGGCGAAGATAACGGCACCGACCCGGTCACGGCTGTGGGTCTTGGCCAGGATATTAGAGACGTGGGTCTTGATGGTTGCCGCCCCGAGGAAGAGTTTTTCTGCGATTTCTGCGTTGGTAAGGCCCTGGGCAAGGAGCTCTAGGGTTTCTTTCTCTCTGGGGGTAAGTGTGCTCAGGGCGAAGGCGTCCTCAGGACTCAGGTCCTGGGCGGAGCATATTCCCCCGCTCTTGCCTGCCCCTAAGCTACCTGCCTGCGCTGCGGCATCCTGCCCCTTGGTCTGCTCCACAAAACGGGCAATGAGCGGCAGGGTCATCTCGGGTGAGAGCAGGGCTAGGCCGCCGGCGACCTTACGGATAGCTTCAACCAGCTCATCGGCATCCGAGGTTTTAAGCAGAAAGCCGCTGGCCCCGGCCTGCAGGGATGAGAAGAGGTAGTCCTCGCGGTCGAAGGTGGTGAGGATTAGGACGGACGTGCCCGGCAGCTGCTCGGTCAAGGCGGCGGTGGCGGTGATTCCGTCCATCACGGGCATTTGAACGTCCATGAGCACCACATCGGGGCGGGTGGCTACGGCAAGGTCAAGGGCCTCGGCCCCGTTGCGGGCCTGGCCGACCACCTCGATGTCGTCCGCCATCGAGAGAATGAGGGCGAAGCCGGAACGCACCATGTCTTGGTCGTCAGCTAACAGTACTTTGAGGGTCATGAGGTGCTCCTAGAGGCGTGGGTGTCGTGGGTTTCGTCAATATCTATGGGGAAACGTACCTGTACCTTCCAGCCGGGGGCGCCGCGGCGACGTCCGGCCCAGCAGGTACCGCCCAGGGCTGCAGCTCGTTCCCGGATGCCCTGCAGACCGTAGCCGTGGCGGCTGGAATCGGGTATGTATTCTTGGCCTTCTCCCCGCTCTGGGCCGGTGGCAGGGCCGTCATCGGTGACCTCTAATTCAGCCCAGTGGGCACCGGGGCTGCCGCCGGTACGCAGGGCCAGCACCGCATTCTGGGCAGCTGAATGTTTGCGCACGTTGGTCAGGGCTTCTTGGGCCATACGGTAGATGGACAGCTGGCTTCCCTGGTGAAGGTGGGTCAGCCGGGCAAGGTCTTGTTCCCCTACCTGCAGTCGGGTCTGGACGCCAACCGAGCTCATGTGCTCAACCAAGTCAAAAATTTCAGCGACCTGGGGTTCTTTCGCCGAGCCACCACCGTGCTCAGCCTCCCCTGCTGCCCGCATGACTCGAATCAGGTTCTTCATTTCAGAGACCGACGAGCGGGCCAGCTTTTCGATGTTGGCCAGGGGCTCTGCTGCCAGTTCAGGTTTCTTGTTCAGGGCCCGGCGGGCTGCTGCCGCCTGGATCCCCATGGACGAGACGTGGTGGCCTACCGAGTCGTGGAGTTCCCTGGCGATACGCAGGCGGTCGCGGGTCACGGCGTCCTGGGCCATCTGCTCAGCCTGCCGCTCTAGCTGCTGGGCCTGGGCCGCAAGGACGGTCCGCTGGTAGGCCTGGTTCCAGGCTGTGCGCCCCATCAGGGCGGCGCACCCGTAGTAGAAAAAATTTGTTACGAAAGACATCACGTAGCCGGCCGTTGCCTGGCTGAAAGGGCCCCCGGAGTACTCTTCAACGCCCGCCATACTGTAGGCCGAGTCGGTCACGACCCAGGCAAGCACAATCCAGATGAGGGCGGCAGTGCAGACCAGGGCATAGACAATCCAGGTCATCGTGCGGTTTTTACCCCAGGCGATGCCGGCAAAGAGCACCGTAAAGTAGCAGAGTTGGTAACTCAGGGTAGCGGACGCTATTTCAGACACATAGCTCAGAGCAAAGAAGAGCGCGGTGGCCAGGAGCATCATGCTCAGCGGGTAGACTCGGCGGAAAATAAGCGGCAGCGTCATCGCAGCTGCGGCCCAGTAGGAATGGTGAATCTGCTGGGCGTCATCCCCCAGAAAACCCGCGGAGTGGTAGGCGGTGTTCAGTAGCAGGGTTGCGGCAAGCACCACGAGCCAGACCAGCACATCCCGGCGCAAGGACGCCGCTGGCGGGGTGGGGCGCTCCCAGTCCGGGTCTATATGTGAGAAGGAAAAACGTGTGGCTGTGTTCACCTGCCCACTGTATCAAGACCAGGGCGCTGGCGGCTCCCCCGCGAGGCGGAGGGAGCCAGGCTCCTAGTCACGAGCGCCGAAGAAATGCCCCCAGCTGTTGCCGGACAAGCTGCCCTGCCTGGCGGCCGAGCTTCTGGGCGTTGCGGACGACCTTGGGGGCCTGCGGCTCGGAGGTCTCTTCCGCCTGTTGCTGGGCCTGGGCGCGGAGCTCTTCGGTCAGCGAGAGGGGTCTCACCTGGTGGTGTTCGACCGTGGACAGTTTCTCGGCTGCCTGCAGGCGGCGGTAGACACGTGCGATGACTAGTTCGGCTGCGCCGGTAGCCCCGAGGGTGGCTGCTGCGATGAGGGCCGCGCGGGGTGAACGACCCTGCGCTACGCGTCGGGCTGCCCACAGGGCCAGGGCGCCGGAGGCACCGAGCTGGGCAGTGGCATCCGCTGTGAGAAGCCAAGGGCGTTCCCTAATTTCCCGGCTCACGGTGCTGAGTGTATCGGTGCCGTTGGGGTAGGCGGTGACGCTCTCCTTGAAGCGCTCCAGCCCATTCATATCGGGGGCGAATTTTCGGTAGCCCGCGAACTCATCAAGGTGCACAGCCCCGGTGAGCACCTTCAGTAATTCTTCGGGTAGTTCGAGGGCATGGATTGTGGATTCCAGTCCGTCGGAGCTTTCGCAGTCCAGCACGTAGTTGGTCAGGCGATTAGCGGTTTGCTCATCGAGCCCGTAGAGCCAGATGAGCTGTTCGAGCTGCTCACGGGCGGCTAGTTCCCTGAACGGTGCCGGGAGTAAGCCCGGCAGACTCCAGACCAGGTTACCCACTTCGCTGGAGACCCGTTCAAGGGCAGAGCCGATTTTTGTTAGGGGTGACCAGCTAAAAGTCAGCACGGTGCCTACCAGACCCGAGTCGGGAGTGCCCATGACCTGGTTGACCCAGTCGGTGACGCTACCGGTTTCGGGGCCGGTGGAATCGGCAGGGAGCACGAAGGTCAGGTTCTGACCAAAGAGGGTCTGCTCAGCCACAATCGAGGGCACGTTCATGGCTTCAAGCAGATTGGCCAGGGTGCGGGGGTCGGCAGTAAGCAGCGACCAACCCTTATCGGCAGGTGCCGCCTCAACCTCACCGGCCATGAGCTCAGGCTGCATGTAGGTGGCAAGGTCAGCCATCGACAGCTCCACCAGCGCAGCACTCACCCCGTGCGGGTCAAGACTCAGGGAATCGGTGCCCTGGGAGAAGGACGCCAGGTGGTAGTCCTCCCCCGGCTTTTGGGGTATAAGGTCAGCGGCACCCGGGAAGAGGTCGTCCAGCTGATTCAGAAACTCGCTCAGGGGCACACCGGGCAACAGCACCCCGGTGCTGTCGGTCTGCACAGTACGCAAGGACGCCTGCCCCGGCACTCGCTCGCACAGCACGAAGAGCTGGGCGCGGCGTCCGTCCGTTTCAAGGGCCGTCACCGTCGCCACTGACTCTAAATAACCAGCTAGCTGAGGGGTAATCTCCCAGTTCAGCTCTTCCACCGCGGCCAGATCCTCTGGGGTGAGGTCACCGGTCATTGTCTGAAGCTCCTCTGCGGTAACCTCAGTAGAAACCTCTTCAGGCTCTGCCAGGAACTCTCCGCTTCCCTGCTCTGCCTGCATAATCTGCTGAATCAGATCATCGAACTTATCGGGGTCGGCAGCGAGCTCTTCAACACTCTTGATGTCGTCCTCGGTATACTCGTAGCTCTGGCCAGCTCCCTGAGCCTGCTCCCGAATCATGCCGATAATGCTCTCTAGCTGATCCCGAACCTGCTGCTCAACGTCAGCAGGCAGGGCAAGCTGCTCACCGGCGTCCGCCCCCTGCTGAGTATCAGGCGAACCGCTGTAGAGAGTAGGAACCAGCTCCCGCCAGCTCCCCCAGGGCTGGGCACAATCAATGCGCAGACGCACCCACAGCACATCAGAACCCACAACCTCCCCGTAGGAGGCACCCTGCTGGGCGGGGTCACAGTGTGATTCAGTCATATGCTTACAATCCTTATCAACGCTTCATCAAACGGGCAGAGCTCTGCCTCGGGCCACATAAGGCAAGGGTAACTAGCGTGCAGATGAATCGCTAGAAAACTCGTACACGGCCCCGGTCTGCAGGGCACGGAAAGCCTGCTGCAAACGGTAGGCCTGCCCCTGATCAAAGTAGTTACCCAAATCTTCAGGTGCTACCCATTCATAGGCGGTCAGCTCTTCTTCCTGCAGGGTAATGACCGCATGGGAAGGAAGCACACCGGCGTCATAGATGTAGTAAGTGGAGTCACCCCAGATACCCATCTGCAGGCCGTGGAAAATCACCAGAAGACGGCCCGGCTCAAGGGTAAGACCAACTTCCTCAGCCACCTCACGGAAGCAGGCTGGCTGCGGAGCTTCACCCGCCTCAACGGTACCGCCCGGGATAGTCCAGCCGTCCTTATAGTTGGGCTTGACCAGCAACATCTGCCCCGCTTCATTCCGAATCACAGCACCGGCCGCCAGACGACGGGTGGGCAGACTTTCAATAAAAGCCTTCAGTTCTTCTTCAGGCAGATAAGAATCAACCACGGTACTGCTCCTTCTCAACGGGCGGTTACTACACCCAATGTACCGCGCCAGACCACAGCGTAAAAGGCAGAGGGGCCCTTGCACTCTCTCAGCAGAACTGGCCCCTGCCCCCAAGCGTCCTTAAAAGCCACAGGGCGGGGGTAAGCCACCTGCTTACCCCCGCCCTATCAGCAGGTTTTACTTGAGGAACTTCTCAAAACCCTTGGGCAGGTTCAGATCCTCAGGCTTAACGTCCTGGGTCTGCTGCCCAAAGGCCGAACCCAGAGCAGCCTGCTGCTTAGCTGCAGCTGCCTGCTCCTGCTGGGCACGCTTTGCCGGGTTGCCAGAACGAGCCTTCTGCTTGCCCTTACCCTTACCCTTGTTCTTACGGGCAGCACCACCGGCAGCGGCCATACCGGGCATCTGCATACCACCGGGCATACCGGCCATATTGCCGCTAGCCAGCTTCTTCATCATCTTCTGGGCCTGGGCAAAACGCTCCATGAGCATGTTGACCTCAGAAACGGTCACACCGGCACCCTTAGCGATACGGGCACGGCGGGAGCCGTTAATAATCTTGGGAGCCACGCGCTCGTGCGGGGTCATGGAGCGAACAATAGCCTCGACGCGGTCAATTTCCTTCTCGTCAAAGTTCTCCAGCTGCTGACGAATCTGGGCTGCACCCGGCATCATCATGAGCAGCTTCTTCATGGACCCCATCTTACGAATCTGCTGCATCTGGGCCAGGAAGTCTTCAAAGGTGAAATCTTCCTGGTCAACGAACTTCTTGGCCATGCGGTCAGCTTCGGCCTTATCCCAGGTCTGCTCGGCCTGCTCAATCAGAGTGAGCACGTCACCCATGTCGAGAATACGGCTGGCCATGCGGTCAGGGTGGAACTGCTCAAAGTCGGTGACGTTTTCACCAGTTGAGGCAAACATGATGGGCTTGCCGGTTACCGAAGCAACTGACAGGGCGGCACCACCGCGGGCGTCACCGTCCAGCTTAGAGAGCACAACGCCAGTGAAGTCGACGCCCTCGTTGAAGGCGTTAGCGGTGTTGACGGCATCCTGACCAATCATGGCATCGATGACAAAGAGAACTTCGTTAGGTTCAATAGCGTCACGGATGTTGCGGGCCTGCTGCATGAGCTCGGCATCGACACCCAGGCGGCCTGCGGTATCGACAATGACCACGTCGTGCAGCTTGGCGCGGGCTTCAGCTACACCGTCGCGGGCGACCTGGACGGGGTCACCGGTGGGCACGTCAAATTCACTGGTGACGCCGGGGTGCGGGGCGTAGACGGGTACGCCAGCGCGCTCACCCACCACCTTGAGCTGGTTGACGGCGTTGGGGCGCTGAAGGTCAGAGGCCACCAGCATGGGGGTGTGGCCCTGCTTCTTGAGCCAGTGGGAAAGCTTACCGGCCAGGGTGGTCTTACCGGCACCCTGCAGACCGGCCAGCATAATGATGGTGGGGCCGGTCTTGGCCATGTTGATACGGCGGGTCTGGCCACCCAGAATGTTGACCAGCTCTTCGTTGACGATTTTAACGATCTGCTGGGAGGGGTTGAGGGCTTCTGACACCTCGGCACCCAGGGCGCGTTCCTTGATGTGAGAGGTAAATTCACGGACGACGGGGACGGCCACGTCGGCATCCAGCAGGGCACGACGGATTTCGCGAACTGTAGCGTCAATGTCTGCTTCAGTCAGCTTGCCTTTGCCGCGCAGGTTTTTGAAGGTTGCTGTCAACCGGTCTGAGAGTGAATTAAACACGGGCTGTGCACTACTTTCGTGGCTGGATGGGCGTCGCGGGCTTAGAGGGGCCCGCTAACAAATTTAAGAATCAGCTATTAAGAATAACGTATATAGGCCAGGAGCCGCCGGGTTTGCGCGGTTGAGAGTCAGAATCCCTGTTTCGACACTTTCGCCGGTTTTCAACGGCTAAACCGTCGAAAACCGGCGAAAAGATGGAAACTTAGGCGTTGGGCCTATTCCTTGACCCAGCCGGTGTTGATGTAGGCGGACGGGTTGGCGTAAGGGCGGGCAAAAAGGAAGGCACCGTAGTTAGCCAGGTTGGTCTTGCAGAACCAGATTTCAGGGCCGTTGATGATGGGAATCATGGTGGCATCCTCTGCCATGTGCTTCTTCTCAATCTCAGTGGCCACGGCAAGATTGAGGACGCCGCCCTCCTGCAGGTTTGCGCGGTCACGTTCGTTGATGGCAACGAGCTTTGAGATATCGTCACCGCTTGTGAGTGCCGAACCGGTTTCGGTGCTTGAGGTATTGCTATTGCCGCCGCAAGCAGCTAGGAGACCGGTCATACCGGCTACACCTGAAACGAGGAAAAGTACCTGCGGTTGAGGTTCATTCGAGCATTCATGATGCCACCCTTAGATAAGCAGAACTTAATGTTCACCACACCTTTTATGTGATTGGGGCTACCCTAGTGGGCAATTCATGCCACTGTAACTCTTTTTCAACCCGTATTTCACATAATGGCCCCGTAAGAACTGAGTATTTTTGTCAGAAATAGATTAGCTTCTCTAAATTTTTCTGATGTTTCAGCATCTTCAGAGCCCCTCCCCTGGTCACCAACCCACAGGAGTAACAGTGCACCGAGATAACACCCCAGATTAAACAAACAACTTGCCCCACCACCTGCATTAGGTGATGGGGCAAGTTAGGGGTTGCCCTGGGAGTTTTCTAGACTAGATGAATTTAGTCCTTCATCCAGCCCACACGAGCCCAGAGGTGCGGGTTCGCGGAGGGACCACCGAACATAGCTGCACCGTAGTTAGCCAGCTTGGTCTTGCAGTAGTAGATATCGGGGCCGTTGAAGACAGTACCGAGGGTTGCGAACTCGGCCATGAACTTCTTTTCAATCTCGTTGCACTTTGCGTTACGCTCAGCGTCGTCCTCAATCTTTTCCATATCGGCAATCATGGTGTCGATTTCCTCAGAGCCTGCAGCACCGTCGAGGTTAGATGAGTGGTAGAACTGACGGGTTACTGAGGTTGCATCGGGGCCAACAGTGAAGCCTGAGAAGGTCATGTCGTATTCCTTGTTACCGACCACCGAGGTGAAGTTAGCGTCGGGCTGCTGGTCGATAGAGCACTCAATGCCGATGGCCTTCATCTGTTCAACCATGGTCTGAGCCAGGGCAGCTGAGCCGGGGTCGTCACCAAAGTTGGTTACGCGGAAGCTGGCATTGGCGCCGTCCTTAGCGTAGTAGTTGCCGTTCTTGGTGTAACCGGCATCTTCCAGAATCTTTTGAGCCGCCTCAACACCGCGCTCTTCGGGGAAGTTGTCCTGATAGTACTCGGAAACAGGTAGCAAGAGCATGGAGCCCGGAGTCTCTTCAGTCCAGTTCAGACCCTGGAAGCGGATATCTGAGAGTGCCTTGCGGTCGGTACCTGCAAAGATAGCGCGGCGCAGGGCGACGTCCTGGATACGAGCAGGGTTGAGGTTCAAACCGCCGGAGAAGAGACGCAGAGCGCGACGGGGCTCAGCATCGGGAGTTCCCTCAACGTCCTTGTAGGCCGCCAGGGTACGGGCACCCACTGCATCAATTTCGCCATTGCGGAAGGCTGCACGGGCTGCGGTAGCTTCCATCTGGCGGAAAGTGATGCGGTCCAGAATAGGCTTAGTACCCCACCAGTTTTCATTGGGAACAACGGAAAGGCGCTTTTCTGCTGAGTTCCATTCTTCCAACTTGAAGGGGCCTACGCCGTAGTCGGGGTTGGGGTTATCTGTCCAACCGTTATTGAAGACCTCGGCATCTGCCATGGCAGGGTGCAGCAGGGTACCAAAGAGGTTTTCTGCCGGGTAGTAGGGCTGTGACATGGTCACAACTGCGGAGAAAGCATCACCGTCTTCCTCAATGGACTCTACAAACTCATACATACCAGAGGTAACAATATTGTAGTCACCCTCGGTGGACTTGAAGACGTTCCATGAGGTACGCAGAGACTCGATATCGATGGGGGTTCCATCATTGAACTTAGCCTTGGGGTTGAGCTTCACACGAATGGTCTGCACACCATCAACGGTTTCGGACTCATAAGACTCGCAGAAGTCAGGGTTGATGCTGGGGCTACCTTCAAAGTCTGACTGCCAGATACCGCTGGTCATCGAAGTGTGGAAGGTGGAGAGAACGAAGCTGTTATTTGCTGAGTTACCGTTCTGGGAGGAGATGTTGAAATCAGGGCCCAGGGAGCTAACGGGCAGGTTGACGACGCCACCGGTCTGCAAGTTAGCGACGTCCTGCTCGTTGATTTCGACCTTAATTTCATCACCGGCCGCTGCCATGCTGGCGGTTGCAGCGCTGGTGGTGTTGGAGCCTGAGCCACCGCAAGCGGTCAGTAGGCCGGTGGTTCCCAGAATGCCAGTACCCCAGAGCAGGGTACGGCGGTTCAGAACTACGTTCTTGTTCATTCTCTCTTCTCCTTTGTAAAGAGGATGGGCAAAAGTGGGTTTGAAGTGATTTCAATTACATACTATACATGTAATTTAGCTCATAGCAACTTCGTGTTCAGGATAATGACAGGCGTACTGGTGGTCCTCACTCGCCCGGCTTAGAACAGGCACATTTGCGGTGCAGTTCTTCTGCTTATCTTCTGGCAGTAGCTTGAAGACAGGGCAGCGGGTTGCAAAGGCGCAGCCCTCCGGTGCATTCACGGGGGTGGGCAGATCGCCTTCCAGCACAATACGCTCGCGCTTTGCCTCGACCTCAGGATCAGGCACAGGAATAGCAGAGAGCAGGGCCCTGGTGTAGGGGTGGACGGGGTTATCAAAGACCTCATCCACATCACCTATCTCAACCACGCGGCCCAGGTACATAACAGCTACCCGGTCAGAAGCGTGGCGGACCACAGCCAGGTCGTGGGCAACCATCAGATAGCTCAGGCCCAACTCCACCCGTAGCTGCTCCAGCAGGTTAATGACACCCGCCTGCACTGAAACGTCTAGAGCAGAGACCGGCTCATCGAGGGCCACTAGTTTGGGGTTAACCGCAAGAGCGCGGGCAATACCAATGCGCTGACGCTGGCCACCTGAGAACTGATTGGGGAAGCGGTTGACATGATCAGGTTGCAGGCCAACCGTCTTCATCAGCTCCAATACTCGCCGCTTGATATCTTTAACGGCCCAGCCCTGGTTTTCAAGGGGTTCAGCTAGAATCTCGTAGACAGTAAAGCGGGGGTCAATGGCACCGGTTGGATCCTGGAAAACCATCTGCTGGTTCTTACGCAGGGCGTTGAGTTCGGAGCCGCGTAGGCCCTGCTTGTTGGAGACACCTGCAATGACGATTTCACCGTCGATGTCCTTGGAAAACTCCATAATTTCAAGCAGGGTGGTGGTCTTACCGCAGCCCGATTCACCCACGATCGAGAAGCACTCACCCTCGCGGATATCGAAGCTAACCCCGTTAACGGCCTTGACGGTGCCCACACGACGTTTGACAAGGGCGCCCTTGGTGAGGGGGAAGAACTTCTTGACGTTCTTCACCTCAAGCACGCTGGCGCGCTCCTCGCGGGGTACGCTATCGAGGGCAGAGACGGGGATGGGGGGCACAGGGAACATCTGCTCAGGACGTTCGTTGACGAACTTCTCTGCGTACAAGCAGGCTGAGCGGTGGTTCTCGCCGGTACCGGCAATCAACTTGAGCTCCGGCTCCTGGGTGAGGCAGGCGTCCGTAGCCACCGGGCAGCGGGCCGCGAAGGAGCAGCCCACCACGGGCTTGAGCAGGTTGGGCGGGGTACCCTCGATGGGGACCAGGGATACTTTTTCTTTTCGATCCACACGCGGGACCGCCCCCAACAAGCCGATGGTATAGGGCATAGAGGGCTTCTTGTAGAGGTCAGTAGCAGCTGCATGTTCTACAGCCTTACCGGCGTACATGACCATAATTTCATCGGCCATTCCGGCCACGATGCCCAAATCGTGGGTAATCATAATAGTTGCAGCCCCGGTCTCTTCCTGAGCCTTCTGCATGACCTCAAGAACCTGGGCCTGAATGGTGACATCCAGCGCGGTAGTCGGCTCATCGGCAATGAGCACGCGAGGCTCATTGGCAATGGCCATAGCAATCATGACGCGCTGACGCATACCGCCGGAGAACTCGTGGGGGAAGGACTTGAGACGGCTCTCGGGTGAGGGAATACCGACCAGACGCAAGAGCTCTACGGAGCGGGCCTGCATAGCCTTATCGCTCATACCCTTGTTGTGGGCCTTAAGCACCTCAGCTAGCTGGTGGCCGATGTTGAAGACCGGGGTGAGCGATGACAGCGGATCCTGGAAGACCATGGAAATCTCTTTGCCACGGTAGTCGCACATCTGCTTATCGGTGAGGCCCAGTAGTTCAGCGCCCTTGTACTTAATGGAGCCGGTAATATCTGCGGTGGTGGGGTGCAGGCCCATAATCGCCATAGAGGCAACTGACTTACCCGAGCCAGATTCGCCCACGATGCCCAGCGTCTTGCCTTCGTAAAGGTCGAAGTCAATGCCGCGCACCGCGTGCACAATACCGTTCTCGGTATTGAACTTGACGTTGAGGTCTCTAACGCTCAGTACTGGTGTAGTGCTCATTTACTTCTTCTTTTTCTTAACTTTGCCAACGGACAGAGAGGTGGGGTCAAAGGCATCGCGCAAGCCGTCATTCATCAGGGCCAGAGGGCCAACTAGGAGGAAGAAGAACAGCAGGGGAATCCAGAACATCCAGGGCAGGGTGTTAATTTGGCTTGATGCCTGAGCGATGAGAGAACCTAGGGAGAAGTTAGGGTACTTCACGCCAATACCGATGAAGGTGTAGGATACCTCAGCCAGAATTGCTGCGGTGATACCGCGGGTAAATTCAAGCACCATGAGTGAGCCCAGATTGGGAACCAGGTGGCGCCAGATAATTTTCATGGGATGCACACCCATGTAGCGGGCGGCCTTAACGTAGTCACGGGAGATAAGTGACATAGCCATAGCTCGAATAACACGGGCGGTGTACATCCAGCCAAAAATCAGGAGCACGATAGTGAGGATCAGCCAACCGGGCAGGTTATCTCGAATACCCTGGCCACTTGCACCGTTGATAACGATAGCTACAACCAGGAGGCTGGGGGCCATGATGAGGGTTTCAAGGACGAACAGCAAAGTCTTATCGATCTTGCTACCGAAGTAAGCCATCAAGCAACCATAGACCGCTGCGAAGATAACCGATACGCCGCCAACGATCAGGCCGATAAAGACCGAGGTGCGAACGGCTTCTACCATCTGGGCGTAGAGGTCAGTGCCTGCGCTAGTAGTGCCAAACCAGTGTTCGGCGCTGGGGCCAGTAGAGATATAGAAGGGGTCGATGGTGGTGGTGTCCCACTTGGCGAAGATACCACCGAAAAGGCCGAAGGCTACAACGAGCAGGAAGACGGCCAACCCGAAGACAGCGGCCCTATTGCGCATAAAGCGGCGGAAGATAATCTTGTTCTTACTAATGATCTCGAAATCAGCATTAGCCTGGTCAACCCTGGTGATGATGCCGGTGAGATTGTCGCTATTGATGGAGGGTGAATTACTCATGAGATCCTCACTCGGGGATCGACGATGGTGGTGGCAATATCAGCGATGATAGCGCCAACTGCGAAGATGAAGGAGCCGTATGCCAGGGTTGCCACCGCTGCATTGACGTCCTGGGCGCTGATCGACTGAATTGACCAGAGGCCAATACCGGGCCAGGCAAAGATCATCTCTGCAAAGAAGCCTCCGGTAAAAATCGCCGGAACAGTGAAGGCAATAGACTGGGCTACAGGAATGAAGGAGACCCGCAGGGCGTGGCGGCGAATGGCCTGGTTCCGGGTAAGGCCCTTAGCGCGAGCTGTGCGCACAAAGTCGGCGTTGACGCTGTCGAGCAGGTACTGGCGCTGGGAAATCTGGTAGCTGCCCCAGCTCATAATCGTGATACAGAAGGTGGGCACAATGTAGTGGGCTGCCAAGTCTACCCAGTATTCGACGCTACCCGGGGTGAGGCCTGGCGAGGAAATACCGGTCACGAAGAAGACCCGCTCCCCTGCGGTGCTGTTGATTCCAATGGCACCTAGCTGCACGAGGAAGTAGGCGATAGGGGCCGGCAGAATGTAAACCAGGTAGGAGTAACCGGTAATCACACGGTCAGAGAACTTGTACTGACGAGCTGCTGAATAAACACCCAGGGCTACACCGATGATAAGGGAGAGAATCACAGCCACCAGGTAGAGGCGGGTTGATACCCACACTCGCTGACCGAATTCAGCGTTGATGTAGGCGCCGTTGGGGCTGCGGCCCCAGTCCCAGTGCAGAACAACGTTGGTCAGCCACTGAACATAGCGGTCCCAGGCGCTCATGGTGGGGTCAAGGTTCAGGGCGGCGAAGTTACGCTGAATCTGCTCAGGAGTGGGGCGGGGTATGCGCTCTTGTTCAAGCAGGGCGGGGTTCAGTGAGGTAACGGCGAGGAAGTAGCCACCTGTCGTCGTTAAGAAGATCATAACGGCGTAGATAGCTGCTCGCCTCAGCAGATACTTAATCATGAGGCGAACTCTTTCTGGGTAACGAACATTGTGTGTGAGCCTTTACAGATACTGCCAGGCTTGTGATGCCCAACATATACTGACGTGTTGAGTTGAGTATATTTAGTCGCACCCGTCACATCAAGTTGGGCAACACACCGCTCGTCCGCAGCAAAGAGTCGGCGAAACGTAGCCGAAATAATCCACGCATTAAAAAGCCCGAGAATACACGGGTGCAGCCTCCGCCGCTCCCCTGCTGATGCCTGATTCTGCAGTTTCTACCGCTCTAAAACTTTAAAAACATTAAACATTTACCCCGGTTTTTCTCACATATCAGTTCACCCTTGTTAAAGGACCGTCCTGCCCCCATCACCTGGACACAGCAAAACCCGAGGGTCCCTGGCGTTACAGGGGCCCTCGGGCTTCTAACTGATAGACCTGCTTTTACCTAGCCCAGGTCGATATCGAGGAGAATCGGGGTGTGGTCCTGGCGCGGGCCTGAATCAATCATCTCTGAGGCTCGCACCTTCTCAGCGACCCGGTCTGATACCAGCCAGTAGTCAATGCGCCAGCCGGTGTTGTTGATCTTGGAGGTGCGGGAGCGCTGGGCCCACCAGGTGTAGGCTCCGGTGACATCCCCGTGCAGGTGGCGGAAGGTGTCGGTAAAACCCCGGGAGAGGATCTGAGTGAAGCCCTCGCGCTCTTCGTCGGTGAAGCCGGGTGAGCGGCGGTTAGCCTTGGGGTTGGCCAGGTCGATTTCGGTGTGGGCAACGTTGAAGTCGCCGGTTGCAAGCACAGGTTTGGTGGCGTCCAGGCCGGCAAGGTAGTCGGCGTAGAGGCGGTCCCAGACCTGGCGGTCAGGCAGGCGGCGCAGGCCGTCTGAAGCGTTGGGGGTGTAGACCTGGGTGACGTAGAAGTCCTCAAATTCCAGGGTAATCATGCGCCCTTCGGAATCCATGGTGGTGGGGGCAGAGAGGCGGGGGTAGGTGACGGTGGGCTCTAGCTCCTGCTTGTAGAGGAACATAGTGCCCGCGTACCCCTTACGGGCGGGTTCGTCGGAAGATACCCAGGCGATCTTGTAGTCGGGGAAGTAGGCGTGCAGGGCTTCGAGATGCTTCTTGGTGGGGCCCTTGGCTGAGAGCTTGGTTTCTTGCAGGGCAAGGACGTCGGGGTTCAGCAGGGCGATGGAGGCAAAGACATCGCGGGAGAGCAGGGCACGGGCCGACTCACTGGTGAGTGCAGCATTGAGTGAATCAACATTCCAGGAGACAAGTTTCATGCCCCCTAGTCTACCCGGCCTTCCCCCGCCGCCGTCCTGATCCACGTCCGCCCCTTGCCTACTAGATTTCCTGCCTAGCCCGCAAAAAGTTAGGGCAGACCCACGAAACCATGGGTCTGCCCTAGATTTGTAGGTCGCTTGTGCTGAGATGGCGGATACGCCGTGTTCTCCGGTACGAATACGTGCCCGTGCTGGCGTCCGTAGCCCTGGGCTTCTGAGACCGTCATCCCGTCGACCCCAAAGTTTTCGAGGGTTCCCCCGGTTTCTAGATAAACTCAGGTTGCGCTTTAGTCGAGGAGGGCGTCAACGAAGGCACCGGGCTCGAAGGGTGCCAGGTCGTCAGGGCCTTCGCCCAGGCCGATGAGCTTAACGGGTACGCCCAGCTCTTCCTGGATAGCGACCACGATGCCGCCCTTGGCTGAGCCGTCCAGTTTAGTCAGCACGATACCGGTAATCTGAACGACCTCGGAGAAGACCTTGGCCTGGATCATGCCGTTCTGGCCGGTGGTGGCGTCAATGACCAGGAGCACCTCGGTGACCGGGGCTTCTTTCTCGACCACGCGCTTGATTTTGCCCAGCTGGTCCATCAGGCCGGCCTTGTTCTGCAGGCGTCCGGCGGTGTCAATCATGACGGTATCGACGCCGCGGGCCTTGCCCTTGCGGATAGCTTCGAAGGCAACTGAAGCCGGGTCGGCGCCGTCCTTATCGGAGCGGACGGTGTCGACCCCTACGCGGTCGCCCCAGGTCTGAAGCTGGTCGGCGGCCGCCGCGCGGAAGGTATCGGCTGCACCCAGCAAAAGGTTTTTATCTTCAGCGACCATCACGCGGGCCAGCTTGCCCACGGTGGTGGTCTTACCTACGCCGTTGACGCCAACGACCAGAACCACGCCGGGGTTGCCGTCGGTACCGTCCAGGGCCAGGGAGCGGTCGGTATCTTCACCCACGATTGAAAGAAGCTCCTCACGTAGCATCTGCTTGACGTGGGCGGGATTCTCAGTACCCTCCACGCGCACACGCTGCTGCAGGGCCTCCACCAGGCGGGCTGAGGGCTCGGCACCCAGGTCTGCCAGGAGCAGGGTCTCTTCGACCTCATCCCAGACGTCCTGGTCAATCCTGTCGCGGGACAGCAGGGCTAGCAGGCCCTTGCCCAGCAGGTTGTTGGAGCGTGAGAGGCGGGCACGCAGGCGCACCAGGCGCCCCTGGGCGGACGCCGGACGCTCGATAGCGGTGACCGGACCGTCAGCGCTATCTGCGGGGAGGTCATCGGCATCGCGGGTGGCCTCGTAGCCTTCCTTAGGGGCTTTAGGGCCGCGCAGCAGAACCGCGAGCACACCACCCAGAATCAGCACACCGAGAAGTATGTACACAATGAGAGTTAGAGAATCATTCACCCTTCTAGCTTGCCATATTCTCCCCGCCCCATACAGCCCCAGCAATGGGAGTAGAATGCACTTCTACACACTGCTACCCCGCACCGGCAGGCATTGTGAGCTAAGATACTTTTCAGACAGATACACGCAGCATAGAAGCAGCAGAACACAAGCGCATGAGCAACCACATTCCAACCCCCTCCATGGACACCGGGGCCATTCCCGTCATCCCCGAATCGGTACGGCAGGAAAGCCGCAGCCAAAAGCCCCGCACCGCCGAAACCGTCAAGGTGCCAACCCAAATTAAGGTCCTGATTGCCGCCTCATTCCTCATTGCCCTCGGCTACGGCCTGGTCGCCCCCGTGCTCCCCGGCTTTGCCCGCAGCTTCGATGTGGGAGCCATGGCAGCAACCTTCGTCGTCTCAGCCTTTGCCCTCTCGCGCCTGGCCTTCGCACCGGCGTCCGGGCGCCTCATCTCCCGCTTCGGCGAGCGCCGCATCTACTCAGCGGGCCTCATTATTGTGGGGCTGGGCTCCATCGGAGCCGGACTCTCGGTTAACTACCCCATGCTCATTGCCTCCCGCATTATCGGTGGCACCGGCTCGGTTATGTTCACCGTGGCCGCCATGGGTATCTTAGTGCGCAACTCACCCCCGACAATTCGGGGTAAGGTCTCGGGCTACTTTGCTACATCCTTCCTGCTGGGCAATATTTTGGGGCCTGTTCTGGGGGCAGCTGCCTCGTCCCTGGGTATGCGGGCGCCCTTCTTTGTCTATGCGGCAATGCTCCTGTGCGCGGCCCTTGTGGTGCTCACCCAGCTCAAGGACGAGCCGCAAGAGGTCAACCTCAACACCCAAGGTATTGCCGTACCTAAGCCCGAACTCAAACTTGCTGATGCCCTCAAGTTCACCAACTTTAAGGCAGCCCTCGTGACCAACCTGGCGGTGGGGTGGAGTGTCTTCGGCCTACAGTCCACGGTGGTTCCCCTCGCCGCCGTAGCCCTCCTGGCTAATCTGCACGCCGGTGAAGCCGGCTACGACGCCGCCGTTGCCGGAGCCAAGCTGGCAGGTTTCACTCTGGCCACCTACGCAGCCGGTAACGCCCTGGTCCAGATTTACTCGGGCAAGATGGGCGATAAGATTGGCCGCCGCCCCATGGTCTTTTCCGGGCTGATTCTGGCAGGTATCGTCACCATCGTCTTTGGCCTAATCACTAACCCCGTTGTCTTTGTGGGGGCTGCTGTGCTCCTGGGCATTGCCTCGGCCCTGCTCGGACCCTCCCTGCAGGCTGCTGTCTCAGATATTGTGGGCAACAAGCGCTCAGGCGGCCAGCCCCTGGCCTACTACCAGATGGTCTCAGACATCGGACTGATCGTCGGCCCGCTCGTAGCTGGCTTTATCATCGACGCCTGGGGCTTCTTCCCCGCTTTCATCGTGGCCGGTGCTCTGCTTCTTCTTGCGGCTGTTGGCTGGTTCCCCGGCTACCGCCCCAAGTTCCCGGCAGACATAGCCGACGAAGGCTACACCGGCAAGTAGCTACCCTAGTCCGCCAGGCGGTGCGAGAGCACGCTTGAAACACCCTGCCGCATGGTGATGCCGTAGAGGGTATCGGCCTGGGCCATGGTGCGCTGGTGGTGGGTAATCATCAGCAGCTGGGACTTCTCCCGCAGCTGCTCCAGCACCTCCAGCAGACGGCCCAGGTTACGGTCATCAAGCGCTGCTTCTACCTCATCCAGCACGTAGAAGGGGGCAGGGCGGGCCATAAAAACCGCCAGGAGCAGGGCCAGAGAAGCCAGGGTGCGCTCGCCACCAGAAAGCAGGGAAAGACGGGTGACCTTCTTACCGGCCGGTGTCACTCGGATATCAAGCCCGCTGTGTTCAAGGTCATTGGGGTCGGCCAGCACCAGTTCGGCCTGGCCGCCGGGAAAGAGGAGGGCGAAAATCCGGCTGAACTCCACCTGAACATCGGCTAATGCCCGGCTGAAAGAGGTTTCAATCTGGCCGGTCACATCCTTCATCACAGCCCGCAGGTCTGCCCGCGAGGTCTTGATGTCTTTAATCTGCTGGCGCAGGTAGCTATGGCGCTGTTCGAGAGCCTCGTACTCTTCAAGGGCTAGGGGGTTGATAGCCCCCAGGCGGGCCAGCTCTGCCTCGGCTACCGCCAGGTCAGTCTCGATGTCCTCCCTGGGCAGGTCGCTGGCCTTGTGGCTCTCTAGCAGGGCCTCAAGACTGAGCCCCAATTCGCTATCTACCCGCTGGGTCAGGGCTTCCCAGCGGGCTTCAACGCGGGCGCCCTGGGCCGACGATTCAGCCTGCAGGGTCAGGGCGGCAGCCAGGGAGGTCTGGGCACCGGTCAGTTCTTCGCGGGTGGCAGTGAGGGCCTGCTGGGCCTGCTCGGCTCGGGCCAGGGCCATGCGGTGTTCCTCGTTCTCCTGGCTCTCCACCTGTTCGAGGGCCAGCGCCAGTGCCCGGGCACAGGCAGCTACCCTGCGGGCACGATGCCCGGCGTCAGCGGCCTCTTGTTGGCGCAGCTGACGAGCCTCCTCAGCCTTTTCGAGGGCGGCAAGGGCTTCTTGGGCCTGGGTGAGGCGGGCCTGGGCTGCCTCCTCTTTTTCGCGGGCGTAGGTTGCTGTGGCTTCGGCGAGGGTTTTAGTCTCCTGGGCTTCGACCAGGGTTTTTTCTGCAGTGCGGACGGCCTCGCGCAGGGTAGCGCTGTCTGCCTGGGGTTCGGTGCTGCGCACCCGAGCTAGGGCCTCTTGGGCGGCCTCCACGTGCCTTTGAGTCTCCTTCTGGGCTTCTTCGGCGCGGGTGGCAGCTTCTTGCAGACGTTCGAGGGCTGCCTGTGAGCTTTCTGCCCTGCCAGTGAGAGTGGCAAGGTCTGCCCGGGCGGCAGCTAGCTGGGCCGTGAGTGAACCGGTGGTACGGGCCTGGGCTTTTTCAGCTTCCTGAGCAGTCTTTAGTGCTTCTTCAGCCTGCCGGTGGGCGCTCTCTACCTGCTCCAGTTGCTGGGCAAGCTCCCGGTGGGTCTGTTGAGCTCGGGTAAGTTCAGCGTAGCGTTCAGTCAGGGGCCGCTCTTGGGAGGGGTAGAGGGTTGAGCCTGCGGTCAGCACGGTACCGTCGGTGGTCACGGCGCGGACGCCCGGGTGGGCAATAACCAGGGCGCGGGCGGCTTCTTGATCGGGAGTCAGGTAGGTATCGGCGGTGAGCACGGTGAGGGCGCGGCTGAGGGCCTGCGGTGCGGTCAGGACGTCCGCTAGCGGGCGAGCTTGGTAAACCTTAGCTTGAGATGAAGATAGTTCGAGCAGGTCAACTTGCTCAATGTTACCCTCAAGGGAATAAACCTGGGTTACTCCAGCAGGTAGGGACTCACCGCTCGTCAGGGTTAGGGCCCTCAGATAGGGGCCCAGAGCAGCAGCCACAGCAGCCTGCCAGGTATCTTCAATCTTAAGTAGAGAAATAAGTTCTTGCGCTCCCCGTTCCAGGGCCTGCTGGCGGAGGCCTTCACTATCGCCACTTTCGGCGTCATCATGCTGCCAGGCTGCCTCAAGGGCCTCGTATCGGGCCTGAGCAGCATGAAGCTTTACCTGAGCTTGATGTAGCTCTTTGCGGCTGGATTCCACCGTTTCACTCGCCTGCTGCCGCGCCAGACGCAGGTTTTCTTCTTCGGCTTCGGCCCGCTCTAGCTGCTCCCGGTAACCGTTCACGGCTGCCTGGGCCCGCTCGGTATCAGCACCGGCTGAGGCCCCCTGCTCTTTAGCCTCTGCATACTCAGCTGCTCGACGGGCGGCCTCTTCACCGGCTCGCTCAAAAGCTACGCGGGCGGTAGCCAGCTGGGCGGTGAGCTGCGACAGGTTCTCCTTATAGTCCCGCACCTGCTGCTCGGCCGTAGCCAGCGCCTGCTGGGCTATGCTCTGCTCCGCCTGGGCCTTTTCCAGGGCAGAGTGAGCAGCAGTACGTTCTTCTTCAGCTGCTTTCCCCGCCTCCCGGGCCCGTTCAAGATTTCCTTCCTCCCGGGCACAGGCCTGCTGGGCCGAATCCAGGCGGGTGGCGGCGTCCTGGTCTTCTTCCTGCTGGTGGGAAGCAGACAAACGTTCAGCAGCCACCAGCTGAACCGTCTCCACCAGGTGGGCAACCTCTTTCAGGGAGGTACGGCGCTGGGTGGTCTCATCTAGAGCCTGCTGGGCTACCTGCCGGGCCTCGGCCAGCTCCCCCAACTGCCCCTCGAGGGTGCGGCTACGCTCCTGCGCCCGAAGGCGGGCAGCCTCAGCCTGTTGGCCAGCGGCTTGCTCAGCCTGCCGCTCCTGCATCATGGCGCGTGCATCGTGAGTCAGAAGATCAGCGGTCAAGCTACGAACACGGCCCGCCACCTCGCTCGCTGCCCGGGCCGCGTCAGCCTGCTCCCGGCGTCCTTCCAGCTGCTCAGCCAGCTCACCGGCTAGATCCTCCAGCCGGTCAAGATTGGTCTTCAAATCTTCAAGCTTGCTCGCGGTCTTCGCCTGACGCTTACGGTGCTTAAGCAAGCCAGCAGCCTGCTCAATCAGCTCACGGCGGTCATCAGCGGTACCGTGCAAAATCTTATCGACCTGCCCCTGCCCCACCAGGGTGTAGAGCTCCCGGCCCACACCGGCGTCCGCCAGTAGGTCCTGCACATCAACCAGACGGGCAGGCTCCCCGTTAATCTCGTACTCAGAACCACCAGCAGAAAACATGGTGCGCGAAAGCCGAATCTCAGCATAAGGCAACGGCAGGGCACCGTCCTCGTTATCAATCACCAGCTCAACCTTGGCGCGCCCCAGCGCACCGCGGGAACCACCACCAGCAAAAATGACGTCCCTCATGGCGCCACCGCGCAGCTGCTTAGCCCCCTGGGCACCCATCACCCAGGCAAGGGCATCCACCACGTTCGACTTACCCGACCCGTTCGGCCCCACCAGCACATTCAAGCCCGGCTCAAACTCAAACACTGTAGCCGATGCAAAAGACTTGAAGCCGCGCACGGTCAAAGATTTTAGGTACATAGTGGTGGGCCCCATCGATTGAGTAAAAACGGGTTTGGGTCGGCTTACCACTTTACCGCAGCCCCGCGCCCCTGTTCGGTGTGAGATGAACCCGCGCCATCAATCACCGCACCTGCCCCGCCGGGGCATATTATTGAAAAAGTGCCCTGTTTCTTCAAATAAGGGCTTTCCCCAGTCCGCACTAAGGCTAGAAGAGTAGATTGACCGCTAATTCAGATATTCGCCACAAGAACGCCTCCCTGCTATCGGTAACCAAGGTACTACCGCCGGAGGTCGTCACCAGCTCCTACTTTGACGAGCAGCTAGCGGCCACCTACAAACGACTTAAGATGCCCAAGGGCCTGCTGGAACGTCTGGCAGGCATTAGCGAGCGCCGCTCCTGGGGCCCCTCCATGCATTTTGAGGACGGCGCGGTGCAGGCTGCTGAGCAGGCTATCGCCCAGGCCGGCATCAGCAAGGAACAGATCGGGCTGATTATTAACACCTCGGTTACCCGCGATAATTTTGAACCGGCCGTGGCTGTGGGTATTCACGACCGTCTTGGCCTGCCCCGCCACGCCCTGAACTTTGATATCACCAACGCCTGCCTGGGCTTCGTCAACGGTATTACGGTGGCAGCCACCATGATTGATGCCGGGGCCATCGACTACGCCCTCATCGTCGACGGTGAAGACCCCTCCCCCTGGCACGCCACCGCCCTGCGCCATCTCAACCGCCCCGATTCAACCCGAGACGACGTGCTGGCCCAGTTCGCCACCCTGACCCTGGGCTCGGGAGCCGCGGCCGCCGTCATTGGCCGCTCCGACCTGCACCCGACGGGCCACAAGATTATCGGTTCGGTCTCCCGCGCGGGAACCGAGCACCGCAATCTCTGCATTGGTGGTGAAGCCGACCAGGGGATGAGTACGGACGCAGCCGGTCTGCTCAAGCACGGCCTGCAGCTGGTAGCTGAGGCCTGGGAGGAAGCCCACCAGAATGGCTGGGACTGGGGCAATATGCGCTCCTATGTAACCCACCAAATTTCTAACGCCCACACCAACGCCATTATTGAGGCCGTCGGTATCGACCGCGAGCGCATCCCCTTGACCTTCCCGGTCTGGGGTAACGTGGCAGCAGCCGCCCTTCCCATGACCCTGGCTGAGGAAAGCGACCACTTCGTAGCCGGTGACCGTATTCTCTGCATGGGTGTTGGCTCCGGCCTGAACACCGCTCTCATGGAAATCACCTGGTAGGAGCCACTATGACCGTTTCTCAGCTCACTCCTGTTCCTGACCTCTGGCCCGGCGTTGACCCTGCCTGGTCCCACCAGCTGCAGGTGCCCTCGTCCGCCCCGGTAGAAGAAATCGGGGTCGGTCGCCGCTGGCACTACCTCGATAACGGCCCGGCGCTCGAGGCCGCCGGGCGCGCCCCGGTCGGTACCGTACTGGCGGTGCACGGTAACCCTACCTGGTCCTATCTCTGGCGGTCGGTCATCGCTGCCGCCACTGATGCCAAGCAGCCCTGGCGCGTGGTAGCGGTAGACCAGCTCGATATGGGCTATTCGGAGCGCACCGGTCTGACCCGCTCGCTCTCAGACCGGATCGCTGACCTCGGTGATTTTACAGCCACACTTGGACTTGATACTACCGAGCTGCCCCTTGTCACGCTGGCCCATGACTGGGGCGGGCTAATATCGCTGGGGTGGGCCCTGCGCCACCGGGAGATCGTCTCGGGTGTCATGCTGACCAATACCGCTGTTTTTCATGACGCCGGTGAGAAGATCCCGGTAGCCCTGCAGGCGGCCCTCAACCCCGCTCTACATTCCTGGGCGACCGAAAAATCGACCGCCTTTATCGACGTGACTCTGGGCCTGGCCCAGGGCGGGCTTGATGCTGCGGTCAAGAAGGCCTACAAGCTGCCCTACACCACCGCCGAGCACCGGATGGGCGTACGAAATTTCGTGGCCGATATACCGGCAACCGAAGCGGCTGCCAGCTACCGCCCCATGGTCTCTATTGCCGAGGGCATTACCGAGCTCGATGTACCTGCCCTCATGCTCTGGGGCACTAAAGACCCGGTCTTCCAGCGCCGCTACATGGCCGACCTGGCTACCCGCCTGCCCCAGGCCGACATTCACCGTTTTGAAACCGCCAGCCACCTGGTTGCCGAAGATGAAGACATCGCCAGCCCCATTCTGGCTTGGCTAACCGAGCACTTCGTCACCGGCACAACCCAGCGGGACCTCCACCTCACTGCGCGCGCTGACCGGGTGCCGGCGTCCGCTCATTACCGCCCCATGGGAGCCGAGCTGGCAGACCGGGCGGACGACACCACCCTGGCTATCGTTGATATGAGCAGCAAGGGAGACGGCACCGAGGTAGCCGCCCAGCTCTCATGGGCTGAACTGGCTGCCGAGGTAGACCGGGTTGCCTCTGGCCTGCACAGGATCGGGGTGAAGCCCGGCGACAGGGTCAATCTGCTGGTACCACCCGGTATTAAGCTCACCACCCTTATCTACGCCTGCCTCAAGATTGGGGCCGTGATTGTTGTGGCCGATACCGGCCTGGGCGCTGCGGGCCTGACGCGCGCGCTCAAGGGGGCACGCCCGTCCTGGCTCATCGGTATACCTGCTGCCCTCACCCTGGCCCGTACCCTGGGCTGGCCCGGCCAGCGCATTGCAGCCGGCTCCCTCCCCGCTGCCGCCGCCCGGGCCCTGGGTGTAGTGGGTGCGGTCGATGATTTTACAGCCCCTGAGATTTTTGCGGTAGCCGCCCCTGACCCCGATGCGGACGCCGCCATCCTCTACACGTCAGGCTCCACTGGCCCGGCCAAGGGCGTGGTCTACACCCACCGCCAGCTAGCAGCTATGCGGGATACCATCGCTGCCACCTACGACTTGGCCGCCGGCAGCGGTCTGGTGGCGGGCTTCGCCCCCTTCGCCCTACTGGGCCCGGCTCTGGGAGCCACCTCAGTTACCCCGGCCATGGACGTCACCAAGCCCAAAACCCTGACCGCTTCCGCGCTGGCGTCCGCTGCCGGTGCAATCGGGGCAACCACGGTCTTTGCTTCCCCGGCAGCCCTGATGAACGTACTCGAGACCGTCGATGGGCTGAGCAGCCAGCAGCAGGCAGCCCTGGGGCAGGTCACCACCCTGCTCTCCGCTGGGGCTCCCATTACCTCTCCCCTGCTGGCCCGCCTGCAGACACTGCTCCCGGCAGCCTCCCTGCACACCCCCTACGGCATGACCGAGGCCCTGCCCACCACCGACGTCTCCTATGCCCAGATTCAGCAGGCTGAGCAGGACGCGGCAACCGGGCTCCTCGGTGCTGGCGGCGGTGTCTGCGTTGGCACCCCCGTGCACGGGGCTGCCCTGCAGATCGCTCCCCTGCTGTCGGATGGAACCGCCTCAACCGAGGTTACTACCGACCCCGGTATCACCGGTGAGATTCTGGTAGCAGCCCCGCACATCAAGGACCGCTACGACACCCTCTGGATCACCGAACGCGCGTCCAGCGCCACCCCCGGCTGGCACCGTACCGGCGATGTGGGGCATTTCGATGCCAGTGGACGCCTGTGGGTCGAGGGCCGTCTTGCCCATGTGCTGGTGACCGCCCAGGGCGTGCTCACCCCGGTTGCCCTGGAACAGGCTGCCGAACTCGATGCCGAGGTGCGCCGGGCAGCCGCTGTTGCTACCGGCCCGGCCGGGGCGGCGTCCGTCCTGATCGTGGCCGAGGTTGGCCCCACCTTCCGCGGCAAGAAGACCCGCAAGGGTTTGGCTCCGGCTGACCTAGCCCAGCGGGTGCGGGAGCAGGTACTGGCTGAGACCGGTGTAGAGGTATCGGCTGTGCTGGTGGTTGCTGAACACCCCACCGATGTGAGGCACAACTCGAAGATTGACCGCCCGGTGCTTGCCGCCTGGGCCCAGCAGCTCCTCCAGGGGAAAAAGGCCCGTCTGGGCAAGGGGGTTATCGCGTGGTAGGTTCGCTGCGTCCGCTCACCCCCGAAGTCTGCCAGCCCGCCCGGTCTGAGCGGGTGCTGGTCACCGGAGCCTCTGGGCTTCTGGGCCGTGAGGTTGTCTTTGCCCTGCTGCGGGCAGGCTATGCGGTACGAGCTTTCCAGCGCGGGGACTCCGGTATCGCCCAGATGCTCCCCACCCACCTGGCCGACCGCTTTGACCAGGTGCAGGGTTCCCTCACCGACCAGCTGGCGGTGCGCCGGGCTGTTACCGGTGTTCAGGGGATTATCCATCTGGCCGCTAAGGTGTCTGTGGTCGGGGAATGGGAGGATTACCGGCAGGTCAACGTCGAGGGCACCCGCACCCTGCTTGAGGCTGCCCGCGCAGTCGGTATCGGCAAGTTCCTGCACACCTCTTCGCCCTCAGTTGCCCACACCGGAGCCTCCATCGTGGGTGAAGGTAACCCGCCCGCTAGCCCCGACCAGGCCCGCGGTAACTATGCCCGGTCTAAGGCCGAGTCTGAGCTGCTGGCCCTGAGCTACGATGCGGACGATTTCTGGGTGGGTGTGCTGCGCCCCCACATTGTCTGGGGCCCCGGCGATACCCAGCTGGTGGAGCGCGTCCTAGACCGCGCCGCCGCAGGCCGCCTGCCCCTGCTCAACCAGGGAACCGCCATGATTGACACCCTTTACATCGATAACGGGGCGGACGCTTTCGTGCGCGGCTACCAGCGCCTGGAAGCGATTCGCGGGGTGCCCCTGGTAGTCACCAACGGCCAGCCCCGCCCTGTCGGTGAGATTATCGCCGGTATGTGTACCGCCTGCGGCGTCAAACCCCCGGCCTACTCGCTGCCGGCGTCCGTGGCCTATGGGCTGGGTCTGGTGATGGAAAAGGCCTGGGCCCGTTTCGCCCCCGGGCAGATTCCCCCCCTGACCTCTTTCTTAGCCGAGCAGCTGTCCACCGCCCACTGGTTTGATCAGCGCACCACCCGGGAACTCCTGGACTGGTCCCCTACCGTCTCCCTGGAGGATGGGTATGAACGGCTGGGCGACTTCTACGGACGGAGATTCGTAGGAACTACTAACTAGCTCATCTCAAATAGGCAGGCAGAGCGCCGACAGCCAGCTGGACCGGGGCTGGCGGTGAATTGGGCGAGCGCCCCGCGCGAGACCAAGAGGGTTGCTGGCCTAGGCGCTCTGCCTGCCGTCTGATGCAGTCACATTCCTCTGGGCCTTCTCTGACAATGCGGGCACCGGTAGGAGCTCCTCCCTCCGAAGGGCTCCCGCACCATCAGCGAGGTGCGCCCCGCCTCTAGGCAGCGGGGGCAGGGCTGCCCTGCCTGCCCGTAGGCATTGAGGGACCGGTCGAAGTAGCCCGATTCCCCGTTGACGTTGACGTAGAGGGCATCGAAGCTGGTGCCGCCCTGGGCTAGGGCAGCACGCATGACGGTGCGCGCGGCGTCCACCAGTTCACGGGCGGTTGAGGCGGGGATGCTCTTGGCTGGTTTAGCGTAGTGCAGTCTGGCCCGCCATAGGGCTTCGTCGGCGTAGATGTTGCCTACCCCTGAAATGGCGCTTTGGTCGAGCAGGAGCTTCTTGATGCCGGTGGAGGTGCCCAGCATGGTGCGCCTGAACTGTCCGAAGTCGAAGTGGGGGTCGAGCGGGTCGCGGGCGATGTGGGCAACGGCCTGCGGGATGAGGGGCAGGCCCAGGGCGGACGCGGACGCCCCCGGCACCAGCTCACCGGCGGCGTTGTGCACAGGTAGCAGGGGGCTTACAAACATGCCGCCGAAGATACGCTGGTCCACAAAGCGCAGGGTGAGCGGGGCTTCGCGCCCGCTCTCATCGGTTGCACCGGCCAGATCTACGAGCACCTTGAGGTGTTTTTCTGCCGGTAGGTCAGGGGCTTTGAGCAGTACCTGCCCGCTCATGCCCAGGTGAATAACCAGGGCGAACTCTTCGTTGCCCTCAAAGAGCAGCCAGAGGTACTTGCCGCGTCTGGCCACATCCGCCACACGCAAGCCCGTCAGTAGCCGCTCGAAGTTCACCGGCCCGGCCTCGTGGCGCCGCACCGAGCGTCCGTCCACTACCTGCACCCGCTCCAGCACCGCACCGAGGATGTGCCCGGCTAGGCCCCGGCGCACCACCTCAGCCTCGGGTAATTCCGGCATATTCACTCCGCCTTTCAAAAAATGAAAAAATATGCACCGCGTGGTGCCCACACCTTGAACATATCAGGTGCAGAATAGACCCTGTGCATTCTCACCTGCAACCAGCCTACTGCTGATCAGCTGGTTGCGGGTGCAGAACCAACCCTTCTGTTTAAGGAGAGACTTTTGTCGATATCCCCAACCCCCACAGGGCAGCACGCTGACGTGCCGTCCTTCGCCCACGAGCAAGAGGGCTTCCAGCAGGGGCTCAAGCCCCGTCAGATTCAGATGATTGCCATGGGCGGGTCCATCGGAACCGGCCTCTTTCTCGGCGCGGGCGGACGTCTACACGATGCCGGCCCCTCCCTCATCTTCCTCTACGCTATCGCCGGTTTCTTCGGTTACCTGATTCTGCGGCAGCTGGGTGAGCTGGTCAGCTACCGCCCCTCGTCCGGCTCCTTCGTGAGCTACACCCGCGAATTCTACGGCGAAAAATGGGCCTTCTTCGTTGGCTGGATGTACTGGTTCTCCTGGGCCGCTACCGCCATTGTTGATGCGACCGCTATCGCTATCTACTTCAACTGGTTTGGCCAGTACATCCCTGCTATCGAGCAGATTGACCAGTGGGTGGTGGCGCTCATCGTCATTGTCGTGGTGGTCTCGATGAACCTGATTTCGGTCAAGATTTTTGGTGAGCTCGAGTTCTGGTTTGCCCTGATTAAGGTCGGTTCCCTGGTGCTCTTCATGATCATCGGCATCTTCTTCGTCATCTTCGGCACCCCCACCGGCTCCCCCGTGGGTTTTACCCATATCGCTGAGTCTGGCTTCCTCCCCAACGGCCTGCTGGCTGCCCTGGTGGTCTCCCAGGGCGTTATCTTCGCCTATTCCGGTATCGAACTGGTTGGTACCGCTTCGGGTGAAATCAAAGACCCCCGAAAGGCCATCCCCAAGGCCATTAACACCGTGGTCTGGCGTATAGCCCTCTTCTATGTGGGTTCCGTGCTGCTGCTCTCCCTGCTGCTGCCCTACGACGCCTACTCGGCTGATGAGTCCCCCTTCGTCACCTTCTTCGGTTCCATCGGGGTCGATTACGCTGCCCCCATCATGCAGCTGGTGGTCATTACCGCAGCGGCCTCATCGCTGAACGCGGGTCTCTACTCCACCGGCCGTATCACCCACTCCATGGCTATGAACGGCTCAGCTCCCCGCTTCACCGGGGCTATGAGCAAGTCGGGCGTGCCAATCGGCGGTATCCTGCTCACCGGCGCGGTAGCCCTGCTCGGTGTGGCGATTAACTACTGGAAGCCCTCCGAGGCCTTCGAGATCGTCCTGAACATCTCTGCCGTCTGTATCGTGATTGGCTGGATGGCCATCACCCTACCCCACCAGCGCTTTGTGCTTATGGCCCGCCGGGGCGAGCGCGTCCGCCCCGAGTATCGGGCTCCCCTAGCGCCCGTCACCAACTGGCTCACCATGGCCTTCCTGGTAGGTGTATTGGTTCTGATTGCCTTCGACTACCCCATCGGCACCTACGCCCTGGCGGCCATGGCCCTGGTGGTTCCGATTCTGGTCATCGGCTGGCTGGCCGTCTGCAAGCGGGTTCGCGCCTTGGCGGCTGAGCGCGCGGAAGCTGCGCCCACCCAGACCACCTCAATCAACATTGTCGGCAGGGACGACGAGATCGGTCTGCCCTAGCCTCGCCACAGCAAGAAGCAGAGAAAAAGAAGGGGCGGGCCCACCGTTTGATACGGTGGGCCCGCCCCTTATATGCGGTCTAGGGTGAGAACCGGCACGCGGCAGGTAGCTTAGCCATAGACCCTAGAGTAGGCCTGTTCGGCAGCCATGCGCTCAGCTTCTTTTTTGCTGGTGCCCTTGCCCTGCCCCATGACCTTACCGGCCAGAAGGACCTTGGCGGTGTAGCGGCGGGCGTGGTCGGGGCCGGTTCCCTCAACCTCGTAGACGGGCTCGCCGGTGCCCTGGGCGGCAGCGTATTCCTGGATTTCTGTCTTCCAGTCGCGCCCAATGTTCAGGGTCTTATTATCATCCAGCAGGTGGGAGGTGTGAGCCAGCACGAGCTGGTGGGCGGCCTCAGCCCCGTGCTTCATATACACGGCACCGAAGACGGCCTCCATGGTGTCAGCCAGGATAGAGTCCTTATCGGCACCACCGGTTTTCTTCTCCCCCTTACCCAGGCGGACGCAGGGCCCCAGCTTGAGGCTGCGGGCCAGGTTGGCCAGGGTACGGGTAGAAACAATCACGTGGTGGCGCTTGACCAGCTCGCCCTCGGGCAGGTCAGGGAACTTCTTGTAGAGTTCTGAGGCGACGGCCAAAGACAGCACGGAGTCGCCCAGAAATTCTAGGCGCTCGTTGTGGGGTATGCCGCCGTTTTCAAAGGAGTAGGAGCGGTGAGTCATTGCAAGCTGAAACGTCTCGGTATCGAGGTCGATACCGAGACGTTTCAGAAACTCTTGTGATGCAGAGTTAGTCATAAGGCGCGAATTAGGCGTCAGCTACCTTGCGGCCCTTGTACTCGTAGAAGAGTTCGTTGCCGGCTGAGTCAGTCACGAGCTTTGCCTGATGGGGCAGGGAGTAGGTGACGCGACCGTTTTCTACGGTCTTGACCAGCTGAGGAACGGAAGCCTTCCACTGGGAACGGCGGGCGCGGGTGTTAGCACGGGACATTTTCCGCTTGGGAACAGCCACAGCTATCTCTTTTCTCTTGTTGCTTTATAAGTTTTATTTGTCGTTCGCATCGAGCAGCGCTGATAGCGCGTTCCACCGGGGGTCGATGACCTCATGGTGATGCTCAGGGTCGTCCTCTAGGCGTGCGCCGCATTCGGAGCACAAGCCCTGGCAGGAGTCACTGCAAACAGGTTGGAACGGCAGTTGAAGAATCACTGCGTCCCGCAGCGCCGGTTCGAGATCAATTTCATCGTTCTCTACGGCGTACTGCTCATCTACTTCATCTTCGGGGCCGCCTTCGGGGGCCTTCTCGAAAACAAAAAGCTCTTGAACATCGGCTGTAACATCAAAGTCAACCGGGTCTAGGCAGAGGCTGCATTCACCGGACACGGTGACAGTTGCAGTACCAGTTACCAAGATACCATCTGAAACGGATTCCAGGCGAACATTGAGGTCAATGTCGCTGCCTTCTTCCGCCTCAATCAGAGCGTTGCCAAAGTCGCTTGGCGCTGGCAGAACTTCATCAAGGGTCTCCATTGCGCCCGGGCGATGAGCTAGATCTCGAACCGAGATCTTAAGGGGCGATGAATCTTTTCGTGAAATGACGAACTCCCTATCGAATGTTTTAAACCAAGTACCTATTTTAGGGGCTTAAGACCGGCCGAATCAAGCGCTCTAGGTTTAACCTCTTGTTTGGCTGACCACATTAATGCTCGGGGTAGAGGGCCCGCTGCACCGCGCGCGGGACGAAAGCCCGCACGTCCCCACCGTAGCCTGCAACCTCTTTAACGATGGTCGATGAGATGTGGTTGTACTTAGGGTCCCCGGCGATAAAGCTGGTTTCAACCCCGGCGATGTGCCGGTTCATCGAAGCCATGGGGGCTTCGTATTCATAGTCGGCGGTATTGCGCAGCCCCTTCACGATGAGCACGGACCCCTGGTCGCGCACGAAGTTAGCCAGCAGCTCCCCCTCGGGCAGAACCTTGGCGCTCACCCCGTCGAAGAGGGCGAAGGTTTCCTCAACCATGGCGACGCGCTCTTCGAGGGTGAAGCGGTACTTTTTCTTGGAGTTGTGGGAGACCGCGACGATGACGTTACCGTAGATTTTTGCGGCGCGGGTGATGATTTCGACGTGACCGTTGTGGATGGGGTCAAAGGATCCGGGGCAGACAACCAATTGCATGTCTCTAGGCTACAGCAGGTTGGTTAGGTATGACACACCAAATCACTCACACCGTGGCGCCCTCACTTGACCGGTAGTCTGGGTTCAGAAGTAACGAATACCCGTTGTGAAGCTATGCTGCGGGTCAAGAGAATGGAAGAGATTACCTGTGACCGGTACACAAAAGCAGCGGGCCTTTGAGCGGGTAGGTTTAGCGGCAGGGCTCATGGGGGCGGACGGCCACTGGCGCTCCACCATCTTTGAGGAAATGTCGGCACTGGCATCACGCTACGGTGCTATCAATCTGGGGCAGGGTTTTCCAGACACGGACGGCCCCGCCGAAATGCTTGACGCCGCAGCGGACGCTCTGGCTGGCGGAGTCAACCAGTATGCCACTATCGCGGGCAACCCGGCCCTGCGTCAGGCAATAGCCGAACACCAGCAGCGTTTCTACGGGCTTACTCTCGACCCCGATACCCAGATGACGGTAACAGCAGGTGCCTCAGAAGCTCTCGCCGCCACCATTGCAGCTCTGGTAGAGCCCGGGGATGAGGTGATTATCTTTGAGCCTTACTACGACCTCTACCCTGCCGCTGCCGCCCTGGCCGGGGCGCGCGTCCGCACCGTTCCACTGCTCCCGCCCACTTTTGAGCCCGACCTGGACGCCCTCGAGTCGGCTTTCTCTGACCGCACCGCCCTGGTGGTGGTCAATGACCCGCACAACCCCACCGGCGCAGTCTTTTCAGCCGAAGCCAAGAGCAAGATTGTAGAGCTGGCGACCAAATTCAATGCGGTCATTCTGGCTGATCAGGTCTACGAGCACCTGGTTTTTGACGGCCCCTACCGACCCATTCAGACCCTCCCGGGAGCAGCTGAGCGGACGGTGGCGGTTTCAGCGATTTCGAAAACCCACTCGGCTACCGGTTGGAGGGTGGGCTGGATGACCGGCCCGGCAGACCTCATTCTCCCCATTCGCCTGGTCAAGGGCTACTTCACTCACTCTGCGGCCGCTCCCCTACAGGCAGCTGCAGCTGTCGGTGTGGGACTGGGTGACGATTTTTACTCAGGGGTCAAAGAGCGCTACGCCCAGCAGCGGCAAGTTTTGGTGGAAAACCTAGCAGGCTCCCCCTGGGCTGTGATTCCCCCGGAAGGCACCTTCTTCGCGGTGGCCGATGTATCACGGGTCTTAGCTGAACAGGACCTTACCTCTGCAGAAGAGCTCTGCCAGCGCCTTCCCGAGCAGGCCGGGGTAGCCCTGATTCCCCTCACTGCCTTTACCACCGAGCGCTACCGGCAGCAGGTAGAGACCTACGTGCGCTTTGCCTTCTGTAAGCGCCCGGAAGTATTGCAGGACGCCGCCACCCACCTGCGCGCCTACAGCGGCTAGGTTCTGCTAGTTGCGGGCGTCCTTAGCTCGAATCAAATCGAGGGCCACCAGACCACCCAGAATAGCCAGGCGCACAGGTTCGGGGGCACCGGGGTCGAAATTAACCCCGTAGCGGCTCTTACCGCGCAGCCCTGCCACCAGGCCGCCCCACTCGCGGGCAACACGGGCAGCTACATGGCCGTTAACCGTGATATTGAAGTCGTATTCGAAGAGACTACCTTCGAGCTCCAGGGTGAGGCCCGGTAGCTCGATTGTGAGGCGCTTGCGCATGAAAGAGAACTGCTTTTGCACGTGGGCGAAGAGGGAGCCATCGGGGTTCAGCAGTTCGTAGCGGTCCAGGCCAAAGTCAAAGGGGTCAACAATCTTGAGAAGAAGGTTCCCGTTACCGTCGACCAGGTCAAAGGTGCGGTTGCCCTTGAGCAGGCGCCCCGCGGTTGAGCCGGTGGTGAGCACCCGGCCGAGCACGCGCCCGTCCTGGCTCTGCATCTCAAAGTCATTGCTCATTAAGCTGCGGGTTTGCTGCACCACCAGGGTGTTTTCGGTCAGCAGGGGCGCGGACACTCCCTGGCTCGTTTCTGGGGTCAGCTGGGGCTGGTTACCGGTTTCGTTCGTGTTCTCGCTCATAGTTCCACCCTAACTAGGCTGCGGGCTCCACATAGTAGAGCACGGTCTCACCGTATTTTTTCTCGGCAAACTTTTCGAGGCCTTCGGGCCAGGTGGGCTCGTCGCTGCGGGAGGCCCGTTCAACCACCACCACCGCCCCCTCGGTCAGGCGGGGTGCCAGCAGAGCCAGCAGCTCTTCGAGCTCACTGTTGGTCACAGCGTAGGGCGGGTCAATAAAGACCAGGTCCCAGGCGGACGCCCCCGCCGAAAGGTAGGTGCGGGCCGTCATCTTATGCACGCGGGCAGTTCCGCTAGCGGTCTTACCCACAGCGGCGATGTTTTTTTCGATGACTGTAACGGCCTTGAGGTAGTGGTCCACGAAGTCCACGTGGGCGGCCCCGCGTGAGAGGGCCTCGCAGCCCAGAGCACCCGAGCCGCCGAAGAGGTCGAGGGCGCGCACACCGTCCAGCATGTTGTAGGTATCCAGGCGGGAAAAAAGGGCTTCTTTGACCCGATCGGTGGTGGGGCGGGTGTTATCACCGGGGACATTGGCTAGGCGCAGGCCACCTGCGGCTCCTGCAATGATGCGGCTCATTCGGCTGCGCTCCGCTCGTAGTGGTAGGGGGTGGGACTGTTATAAGGGTACCGGTAGGGCTGGTGAGAACAAAGAGAGGGCTAGGTTTTGGTGACTGGTGACGGAGGGCCCGCCGGGTACTTGAGTTGACCGCATTTATTCTGGTTTACCCGCAACTAGTTGCGGGTAAACCAGAATAAATGCGGGGCCTACGTCCTTGGCCGAGTCTACCCGCGCCCCAGGAAGGCCTCGCGGTCGGCATCAAGGGCCCGGTCGATGGTGCGGGCCAGGTCGGGGTGTTTGGCCAGGGTGGGGTCAGCCTCAATAATTCCGAAGGCGTCCTGCCGGGCCCGCTCAATGAGTTTGGCATCGGTCAGGGCCCGCAGCAGCTTGAGAGTTGACTTCTTACCTGATTGGGCAGCGCCGAGAATATCACCCTCGCGCCGCTGTTCCAGGTCAATCCGGGACAGCTCGAAACCGTCGGTAGTGGCTGCAACCGCGTTCAGACGCTCCCGACTGACGCCGTCCGCCGGCTGCTTGGTGACCAACAGGCAGGTGCCGGGCAGGGAGCCGCGGCCGATGCGTCCGCGCAGCTGGTGGAGGCCAGAAATACCGAAGCGGTCGGCGTCCATGATAATCATGAGGGTTGCGTTGGGCACGTTGACGCCCACCTCAATCACGGTGGTAGAGACCAACAAGTCGATGCGACCGGCGGAGAATTCGGTCATGACCAGGTTCTTCTCGGCGGTATCCATACGCCCGTGCAGGCCCTCGATGCGAACCCCGGCCAGGGCGGGTACGTCCTCGAGCTCCTCCAGGGTGCTCTCGACCGAGGCCAGCGAACCGCGGGCACTCTCCCCCGCTGCTACCTGGGAGCCCAGCCCCTGATCGGTTATGCTCCCTGCCCCGAAGAGGGTCTGGCCGGCCTCGGCGTCACTGGGGGTATCGGTCCCACCGATTTTGGGCACCACCACATAGACCTGGTGCCCGGCGTCGATTTCTTCGCGGGCGCGGGCCCAGATACGGTCGGCCCAGCGGGGGTGTTCGGCCAGCGGCACCACGTGGGTGGTAATTTTTTGGCGGCCGGCCGGTAGCTGGTCAAGCACCGAGGTGTCGAGATCGCCAAAGACGGTCATGGCGACGGTACGGGGTATGGGGGTGGCGGTCATGACTAGTCGGTGGGGCAGCTCCCCGCCGGGCCCGCGCAGGGCATCGCGCTGTTCAACGCCGAAGCGGTGCTGCTCATCGACCACGACTAGCCCGAGGTCGGCGAAGGTTACCGCGTCTCCGAGCAGGGCGTGGGTGCCAATGACGATGTCTGCCTCACCCGAGGCGATAGCCAGCAGGGCTTCTCGCTTGGCCTTGGTTTTGAGGGAGGCGGTGAGCAGAACGACACGGACGCCCGCACCGACGCTCCCGGAACTGTCCTGCGGGGCCAGCATATCCCCCAGAATCTCGCAGACCGACCGGTAGTGTTGTTCGGCCAGCACCTCGGTGGGGGCCAACATGGCTGACTGGGCACCGTTATCTGCCACCTGCAGCATGGCGCGCAGGGCCACTACGGTTTTACCCGAGCCCACGTCCCCCTGGAGCAGGCGGTTCATGGGGGAAGAGCTGGCCAGGTCAGAGCGAATTTCTGCACCAACAACTTGCTGGCCTTCGGTCAGCTGATAGGGCAGGGCTTCCAACAGGGCGTCCGCGAAACCGCCCTCTACATAGGGGCGGGCAACCGTCTGGTGGGCGGCGCGGGCAGCACGAATACGGGCAAGAGCGGCCTGTAGCACGAAGGCCTCGCGGTAGCGCAGGGAGTGGTGGGCTGCCCGCCAGGTTTCTTCGGTATCGGGAGTGTGCACGGCCCGGTAGGTCCACTCCAGGGAAGGGATCTTACGGCTCTTGCGCACGGTAAAGGGGACTGGGTCTTCGAGTTCCTTGAGGTTGATGCGCTCAATTAGGGTCTCGATGGCTGCGGCCACCTTATCGGTGGGGAACTTGGGGCTGGCCTTATAGACCGGTATGGGGGCGGACGCCCGCGCGGCGGCCCGCTCAATCGCTTCGGCGCTAGCACCGGGGGCGGTGGCCAGTTCTTTACCGGCGATGACGGCGTAGTGGGGGTTGGTCAGGGTGATTTCGCCCCGGTAGGAGCCCACCTTGCCCGAGAACATAACCTGGTCGCCCTCGTGGATGTCTCGGGCTGCTGTCCAGGCGTTGAAGAAGCTCAAGGTCATGGTGCCGCTGGCTGTCAGCGAGTAGGGGCCGGGGGCGTAGCCGCCAAAGACATCTCCCAGCTGGTAGTTGGGCTGGGTGCCCGGTAGCTGGGTGTCGGTGGAGCCCCCTGCGCTACTGTGCAGGCGGGGGTTGGTGTAGCCCCGGGTGTAGGACGCCGGTGGGGCCGCTCCCCGGTAGGCGTTGGGGTTGGGAGGTTGCCAGGTGGGCTCGGGCTGGCCAACCTGATCTAGCTGGTCGGTGATGGTGATTTCTGTGATGGATCCGCGGCGCGATGCCATCTGGCGGGTCGTCACCCGCACCACCCTGGCGACGATGGTAGCTTCGGTACCTTCAACCAGGGAGGAGAAGGGAGTGAGTTCCCCGCGCGGCAGGTACTTGCGGGGGTAGTAGTCCAGGGCCTGCCCCACGGTTTCTAGCCCCAGGTGAGTCTTGAAGGACTTGGCCAGGGTTGCTCCCAGGTAGTCAGCTAGGGGGGCGTTATCGAGGCGGTCTTCTGCGGCGTAGCGGGCCAGGGCGTCCTTTGCCTGCTCGCTCAGTTCCGGGGTCTTGCGTTTGCGGGCTGCCATTAGGGGGTGGGCTCCCGGTGAGCTTCCTGGTGGGCGGGGTCATCCAGGGAGGTGGTTCGCACGTTGAGGGGGTCACCCGCAGCGCGGAGGAGGGCCAGGGCGTCCTCGGCCTCAGGGACGTGCACGTGGATAGCCCACAGGGCCTCGTTCCCGGCTTCGACCTGGGCGATAGAAACCGAGTCCCCGACTGTCTCCAGGGCGCTGCGCAGCTGGGTTACTTCGAGCACGGGCAGAAAAATCTCGCACATAACCTCGATGCGGGCTTCTGCCGCCGAGCGCTGCTGAGCACTTCGGGGTGGTAAGGACGCCGCCCCCACCTGGAGCAGGTCGCGGTAGGTGACCTGCGGGGCGGCCCCCAGTAGCTCTGTTGCCAGGGCTCCTAAGACCAGGTGCAGGCCCAGGGCACCGGAATCTACCCAGCCGTTACGGGCGTGGTCTGCTTCGGCGGTAGCTCGCAGGGCAGTCTCTGAAGCGGCAAGTAGGGTCGTGAGGTAGACCTGCCAGGGGTCCTCTTCATCGGTAGGATCTGGTAGCGGGCAGGTGGTAAGAGCCTGAATGAGGGTGAGCATGGTGCCGTCGATGGGCTGGCTCAGAGCGGCGAAGGCCTGTTGAGCTCCTCGTTCCCAGGCTGCGGCGAGTACCTGCGGGGTCAGGGGCTGTACCGGGGACGGCGGCAGCTGACCTGCCTCCCCCAGTTCCTCAGCCAGGCCCAGGAGCCAGACAGCCAGCAGGGTTCCTGAATTACCCCTGGCCCCTCGTAGGGCCGCTCGGGCAGCTAGAGCCAGGGTGGGCTCGTCCGCCATGCCAGCGGTGTCAGCGGCCCGCCCGAGGGTAGCGACCATGTTGGCCCCGGTATCGGCGTCGGCTACGGGGAAGACGTTAATGCGGTTGAGAAGGGATCGGTGCTCCACCAGCTGGGTGCGAGCGCGCAGTAGCCAGTTCAGCCACCAGTTAGCGGGAACCTGCCTCAAAGTGATCCCATCCTTTCGCGGTGTAGGTGCGGCCGTCGACGGTGATTCCGTCGCCTGCCTGTACCGTACCAATTCTAGTAAATCCGGGCGGTATCTGTGCAGGCGGGCAGGTGCCTAGGAGGCCGTGGTCTTCCCCGCCGGTCAGCACCCAGCGCAGGGCTTGGGCGTCCGCCTGTTCGGGGGTGCCTGCGGCAAGCAGGGCTGCAGAACCTACCCTGCTGACCCAGGGAGCCAGGGCCGATGAATCGAGGTCGAGGGCCACACCGGAGGCCGCTGCGATACGGCCGCCATCGCGCACCAGCCCGTCGGAGACATCCATGAGGGAGGTCAGATAGGGAGCGCCCTCCGGCCCCAGGTGAAGGGGCGAGCGGGGGCGCTGCTGGGCGCGGACGCAGGCGGTCAGCTCTTCGGTGGCGGTGAAGGGGTCTGAGTCGAGCAGGGCAAGACCAGCAGCTGCGGTGCCCAGGGCACCGGCGAAGACTACGGCGTCCCCGGGGCGGGCACCACTTCGGGTGATGGGCCGGTCGGTCAGGCCCACGGCGGTGACCGTTACCGAGATTTCGCTGCCGGAACCCATATCGCCCCCGGCAATCGTGCAGGTGGTAGCCCCCTGGGCAGTGCAAGATTCGGTGAGGCCCCGGGCAAAGTCTTGCACCCAGCTCACGGGGATGTCAGGGGTTAGGGTCAGGGATACCAGCAGGGTGACCGGGGTAGCCCCCATAGCTGCAATATCGGCAAGGTTCTGGGTGGCGGCCTTCCAGCCCACCTCGAACCCACCGGTGGTGTAGCCCGAGGGCCAGCTGCGGCGGAAGTCCTGGTTTTCGGTTTGGGTGTCGGTGCTCATGACGGTCAGCCCGCCCCGCATATCGAGGGCAGCAGAGTCGTCCCCCGGCCCCAGTACCAGGGCGCCGGGGGCACCCAGCTCGGCGCGGACGTCCGCCGCCCGCTCATTGTGCTCAGTCAGAACGGGCAGAAACAGGGCAAGAAGCTGGCCCTCACTCACCTGGGCAACGGTCTGCATAGGGCTCCTAATTCCTGGGCGCGCGGTTACGCCAGACAAAGTTAAAGACCACCAGGGCCAGGCCTGCTGTGGCAATACCCGTAAAAATCAGCAGGGGGCGGGCACCGTTCATAATGGTGTTGCCGCGCTGGAAGATACTCCCCCCGGTCACCGCCCCGGCCTGGTGCCCCTGGGCTTCTGCCCCGGCAACACCGGCGGCCTGGTTGGGGTCGGCAGATGAGGATCTGTTCCCCTGGGCCCCCGACACGTTCAAGAAGCCCTCCACCCACTCAGGTGCCCCCGCGTACCCGGGGCTCTGCTGGCTACTTGAGAAAATACCCAGCACTGTTCCATCTACCGGTGAGGTTTCCAGCTGGCTAGTATCGGCATCCATGCGGGCCGGGTCCTGGGCCCCAGCGACGCTGTTGCCCAGGGTTGAGGGCACGAAGGCCTCCTGGCCCGGTAGCGCAGCTCCGCTGCCCTCGCTTTGGCCCGTACCGGTGGATGACTGGGCCGAGGGGTCGGCGGCGGGCAGGCTGGGCAGCCCGGCAGCTCCTCCGGTCACGTCCGGGGCGGACGTCTCCCCCGGCGGCACCGGAACCACGATAACCGACTCGCTGGGCGCAGGAACCGGCTCAGAATCAGCAGAAGGCACCGGGTCGCTGGTGGGTTCTGGTGCCGGGCTAGATGGCGCAGGCGAGCTAGGTTCAGGCGCTGGGCTTGTCGGCTCCGCACTCGTAGGCTCAGGGCTAGGAGTCTCCGGTGTTGGTGTTCCGGGGCTGGGTGATTCAGTAGCGCTAGGGGCGACTGTGACCTCCAGGCGGGGGCTCTCGCTCGGGCTCTCACCCACCGACGGTGTGCTGGTGGGTGTGAAACTTGTCTGGGCGGGGCTTTCTATTGGGTCAGCGGCAAAAGCGCTCTGGGGGCCGGTCAGAACCTGCCCGGCGAGCAGGGCAAGGGGGGCTACCGTCACGGCAAGAGCCGTCCCCGCCGCATAATAGGTCTTCTGCTTCATAGCCCCTCCTTCCATCGCTCATATCCAGGTAGTCTTGTTCGGTTACCCGTCCCGGCTAACTCTACCCCTACCCTACCGAATCTGCTCTCCCCCGGCTAGCGCCCCTCACCACCGGCGTCCTGCCACAGCGAAAGTTATACAATAGCCAGGTGAGAACACCGCACAAACCCCTTATCCTTTTACTAACCGCCCTAGGCCTGAGCGGCTGCGGGGCAGGTGCCGTCAACCTTGAACCGGCCCCAGACGCCGCTAACCCCACCTGCGCCTACGCACTGGTTGCTATGCCCGATACCGTGAGCGGCCTGGCCCAGCGCGAAACCACCGCCCAGGCCACCACCGCCTGGGGCGACCCCAGCGCCGTCATTCTCAAGTGCGGGGTCGAGCTCGACACAGCCCCCGTCTCAGATACCTGTGTATCGGTCAACGGCGTTGACTGGATCGTCAAACCCGCCGACGAAGAAATCGCCGCTGCCGCCGAGCAAACTGCCACCGGCACCTGGGTCGCCGAAACCTTCGGCCGTGACCCCGCCGTGCAGGTCACTTTCGACGCTGACCGGGTCTCCTCCTCCACCGTCCTTGCAGAAGTATCGTCGGCCGTCGCCCAGATACCCCAGCAGATGCAGTGCACCAATGTCGATGACACCCTTACCGACATCGACAGCGGCACCGGCAGCTAAACGAGAAACCGTGTAAGCGAAAACCCCCGATACCGTCTCAGGTAGCGGGGGTTTCGTTGACATCTAGAAGCAGGGGCTTACCCCAGTGCCTGTGAGGTCTCCTAGCGCAGGCCCAGGGGGCGCTCTAGAGCCAGAGAAATCAGCTCATCAATCAGCTCGCCGTAGGGCAGGCCAGTGTTCTCCCACATGGTCTTATACATGGAAATCGGGGTAAAGCCGGGCATGGTGTTCACTTCGTTAATCACCAGGCGGCCATCCTCGGTGTAGAAGAAGTCAGCGCGGCACAGGCCCTCACCGTCAACGGCTAGGAAGGCCTCAACAGCTAGCTGGCGCATCCGCTCAGAAACCTCAGCGGGTAGGTCAGCCGGGCAGCGGGTCTCAGCCGAAGTCTTCGAAACGTACTTGGCCTCAAAATCATAGAAACCGTGCTGCTCATCAACCACCACAATCTCACCGGGGTAAGAAGCCCGAGGCAGCTCAGAGCGGTGCCCATCGAGCACAGCACACTCAATCTCACGGCCCACAATACCGGCCTCAATCACCAGCTTGGGGTCGTGGGCCTGGGCCTCGGCAATCGCCGCATCGAGCTGGTCCGCCGAATCAACCTTGGTGATACCGAAGGACGAGCCCGCGCGGGCAGGCTTCACAAAGACCGGGTAACCCAGCTTTTCGATGCGCTCGCGGGCACCAGCCTGGTCAAGCACCCACTGCCGGTGGGTCACAACCTCATAGGGCCCAACCTCTAGGCCAGCAGCCTCAAAGGCCACCTTCATGAAGTGCTTATCCATGCCGATAGCAGATGAGGCTACGCCGCAGCCTACGTACTTCAAATCTGCCATTTCCAGCAGGCCCTGCACGGTGCCGTCCTCGCCGAAGGGGCCGTGGAGCAGGGGGAATACCACGTCGATAGCCGGGCCCACCTCAACGCTGGTGGCATCGGCGGAGTCAATCAGTCGTAGGCGGTTATCGCCGCCGCCCAGGGGCAGGAAGACCTGCTTGCCCTCAGCGGGGAACTCTGCCAAGGCGGTAGCCTCAGTCAGCTCGATCAGGGTTGCTTCGTCGGTCAGGTACCAGCGGCCGTCCTTAGTGATACCGATGGTGACCACGTCGTACTTGTCGTGGTCGATAGCCCCGAGTACGCCTCGGGCGGTAATCAGTGAGATGGAGTGCTCGGATGAGCGCCCACCGCACAGCAGAGCGACGGTAGGTTTGGTGCTGGTTTCGGTCATAACGTCCTTTGGTTTCGTGCGGGGCTCAGCCCCGTCTGCCCTAGCTGACTGCCGGGGTGCTTCCCTCAGATTTGAGGGAGCGGCCCAGCAGGACGGGGGCTAATTCTTCAACTGATATTCTACGGTCGAGCACGGCGGTGACCGCTTCGGTGATGGGCATTTCTACCCCTACTTTTCGCGCGAGTTCTGCCACAACGGGGGCAGACTTGATGGACTCGGCGGTCTGGGTCATCACGGTGTGCAGCTGGTCAGGGGCAATGCCTTCGGCCAGCAGACGCCCGGCGGTGTGATTACGGGAAAGCGGTGAGGCGCAGGTGGCGATGAGGTCGCCCATACCGGCCAGGCCGCTCATGGTCTCACTCTTACCGCCAAGAGCCAGGGCCAGGCGGGTGGTCTCGGCAAGGCCCCGGGTCATGACCGAGGCCTTGGAGTTATCGCCGTACTGCTTTCCCTCGCACATACCCACGCAGAGGGCAATGACGTTCTTGACCAGACCGCCAATTTCTACGCCCACAATATCGGTGTTGGTGTAGGGGCGGAAATAGTCGGCAGCACAGATAGCGGCAATCTGCCGGGCGGTTTCCTCACTTTGAGCGGCAACCACGCTGGTCGTGGGCTGCTCCGCGATGATTTCCTTGGCCAGGTTAGGGCCAGAGAGCACGGTGACCCGCCCGGGGACAGCCTCTACGGCTTCGGGGGCTGCACCGCTGGCGATCAGGTGGCTTTGCAGCACCTCAACCATGACCTCGCTCATGCGCAGGCCTGTACCCATTTCCAGCCCCTTGGCCAGGGAGACCAGCAGGGCGTCCTCTTCCATCAGGGGGGCAAAGACCTCAAGCTGGGAGCGCAGTACCTGGGCGGGAATAGCCAGCACCACGATGCTGGCCCCGGTCAGGGCTTCAGCGGCATCGGCCGTCATGACCAGCGTGTCGGGGAGCTTAACCCCGGGGAAGTAGCCCTCGTTGGTGCGACTCTGCTGCATGGCTTCCATCGTGTTGGGGTTACGCCCCCACAGCACGACCTGCCGATTGGCGCCTGAGCCGGTGGCGGCGTCCGCAAGAACCTTGGCAAAAGCGGTGCCCCAGCTACCTGCTCCAAGAACAGCAATTTTCTGGTGCTTCACATCGGTCATGGGTGCGTGCCTCCCCTAGCGGTTACTGGTCAGGTGACTGGCGGACGTCCAAAACGGCGTTCCAGCGCCCGGCAGGGGCTTTCTCGCCGCGCAGGCCCTCAAGCAGGGCGGTGACGTCGTCGAGCATGCGGTTGGTGACGGCGGCCAGCTCGTCATGGGTGTAGCGGGCACCGTCTTCGCGGCGCTGGACCAGGTCGCTAAAATCAACCGGGTCGCCCACCACAATCTTGACCTTCTTACGGGGCCAGCTGAAGCGGGGCTTGCCGCGGCGGGGCCAGAAGTCCTGGTCGCCCCAGTGAGCTACCGGGTAGACCGGGGCGCCGGTGGCCAGGGCCAGGCGGGCTGCCCCCGACTTACCTGTCATGGGCCACATGTCGGGGTCCTTAGTCAGGGTGCCCTCGGGGAAAATAATGACCGCTCCCCCGGCACCCAGAACATTCTGGGCTACCTCAAGGGACTGGCCTGCCCGGGCTGAGCCGCGGGCAACCGGGATGTGGGCGCACTGGCGCATGAGCCAGCCCAGCACCGGCACCCTGAACAGCGTTTCTTTGGCCAAGAACCGGGGCAGCACGCCCTCAAGGAAGAGGGGGTAGGCTGCGGTAATCGGGTCTACCACGGTCAGGTGGTTTGAGACCACGATAAACCCGCCGGTCTTGGGTAGCTTCTCCCGCCCCTCAATCTGCGCCTTCATGGGCAGGTTGTAGAGGGGGCGCAAGAGCGTACCGGCTACGGTGTAGACCGCATCCCCCATTTTGGTGGGCTTGATATCACTCAAAGAAGCGCTGTTCTTGCTCATCTTAGGCAGTGACCTCGAAGTTAGCGCCTAGGGCGGTGAGCTTATCAACGAAGTGCTCATAGCCACGGGAGATCACGGAAACGCCGGTGACGTTTGAGGTGCCTTCAGCGGTCAGGGCAGCAATCACGTGGGAGAAGCCACCGCGCAGGTCGGGCACGTTGATGTCGGCGCCGCGCAGGGGGGTCTTACCGGTGATGATGGCTGAGTGCTTGAAGTTCTGGTGGCCGAAGCGGCAGGGGGTGGGGCCCAGGCAGTCCTTGTGCAGCTGCACGGTAGCGCCCATACGAACTAGGGCGTCGGTGAAGCCGAAGCGGTTCTCGTAGACGGTCTCGTGAACAACGGAGACGCCCTTAGCCTGGGTCATGGCGACGACCAGGGGCTGCTGCCAGTCGGTCATGAAGCCGGGGTGCACGTTGGTTTCAACGAAGAGGGGGTTCAGATCGCCGCCCTGGTGGAAGAAGCGGATGCCCTCGTCGGTGATGTCCAGGCCGCCGCCCAGCTTGCGGTAGACGTTGATGAAGGTAGAGAGGTCCTTCTGGTTGGCGTTGCGCACGAAAATGTCGCCACCGGTGGCCAGGGCTGCTGACGCCCAGGAGGCTGATTCGTTACGGTCGGGCATGGCCACGTGGTTGAAGCCGGTCAGCTCGTCGACGCCCTCAATGATGATCTGACGGTCGGTTTCGACGGTGATGATGGCGCCCATCTTCTGCAGGATAGCGATGAGATCCATAATCTCGGGCTCAATGGCAGCGCCGGTCAGCTCGGTCTTGCCCTTGGCACGAGAAGCGGCCAGCAGAACCTGCTCGGTGGCGCCCACTGAGGGGTACTCCAGGTTGATCTGGGCGCCCTTGAGACCGCCTGCGGGGGCCTTCATAGAGATACCGGTGGGCAGCTTCTCAATCTTGGCGCCAAACTTTTCGAGTACGCGCAGGTGCCAGTTGATGGGGCGGTCACCAATCTTGCAGCCGCCCAGGTCGGGAATGAAGGCCTCACCGATGGTGTGCAGCAAGGGGCCACAGAGCAGAATCGGGATGCGGGAGTCGCCTGCGTGCACCTCAATGTCAGTGTGGTTGGCTACAGAGACCTTTGAGGGGTCCATGCGCAGCTCACCGGCCTGCATGTTGTAGTCCACCGATACGCCGTGCAGCTCAACCAGGTCAGTAACGACCTGTACGTCCTTGATTTCGGGAACGTTGCGGAGCACCGAGGGGGTGGAACCCAGCAGGGCGGCAACCATGGCCTTGGGGACCAGGTTCTTAGCACCGCGGACGTTTACCTCGCCCTTCAGAGGGGTGCCACCTTCAATACGCAGTGCGCTGACCATGTATGTCCAATCGTCAAAACTATTAGGGTGTTGATTCGCGTTACTTTACGCGTCAATTCTCGTTTACCAACTTTACCCCACTTAGGTGCACTAGTTGTTGTACAGGCGGTGTTCTTAGCCATACCACAGCTTTTACTTATCTAGACGGGCTAGGCAGAACGCCACAAGGACGCCGGTACGCGGGGCACGGCGTCCTTGCGGTTAAAGCTGTGGGCTGGTTCTACAGCTGCTGGGTGCGGGGCAGCCAGGCCGGGCGCTTGGCCTCATAGGCGGTGATGGCGTCCTCGTGCTGCAGGGTAAGGCCGATGTCGTCCAGGCCCTCCATCAGGCGCCAGCGCACATAGTCGTCAATCTGGAAGGGCACGGTCAAAGCGCCGACAGTGACGGTCTTGTCTTCTAGGTCAACGGTGACTTCGGTGCCGGGTTCTGCCTCTAGCTGCTTCCAGATCAGTTCGATGTTGTCCTGGTCCACCTGGGCAGCAACCAGGCCCTGCTTGCCTGAGTTACCGCGGAAGATGTCAGCAAAACGGGCTGAGATAACCACGCGGAAACCGTAGTCCTTGAGAGCCCAGACCGCGTGCTCGCGGGAAGAACCGGTACCGAAATCGGGGCCAGCAACCAGCACTGTGCCATGCTTGTAGGGCTCCTGATTGAGGATGAAGTTCTCGTCCTTACGCCAACCAGCGAACAGGGCGTCGTCGAAGCCGGTCTTGGTCACGCGCTTGAGGTAAACGGCGGGGATAATCTGGTCGGTATCGACGTTGGAGGCACGCAGGGGCACGCCAATGCCGGTGTGCTTCTTAATGGGTTCCATGAAAAATCCGTTCCACCCGGGCTTACCGGGTTCATTCAAAGAGGGCCTACAGGTCTGCCGGTGATGAGAGAGTGCCGCGGATGGCGGTAGCGGCGGCGACCAGAGGGGAAACCAGGTGGGTGCGTCCGCCCTTACCCTGGCGTCCTTCAAAGTTGCGGTTGGAGGTCGAAGCGCAGCGTTCGCCGGGGGCCAGCTGGTCGGGGTTCATACCCAGGCACATGGAGCAGCCGGCAAAACGCCAGTCGGCGCCGAAGTCCTTGAAAATCTGATCCAGGCCCTCTTCTTCAGCCTGGGCTCGCACCTTCTGGGAGCCGGGGACGACCATCATGCGCACACCCTCAGCCAGCTTCTGGCCCTTGACGATCTCGGCGGCAGCGCGCAGGTCTTCGATACGGGAGTTAGTGCAGGAGCCCAGGAAGACTACGTCCACGGGGATGTCCTTCATGGGGGTACCTGCGGTCAGGTCCATGTATTCCAGGGCACGAGCGGCTGCCTTCTGCTCGTTTTCGTCCTCGAAGTCCTCGGGGAAGGGCACAGCCTGGGAGAGAGGGACGCCCTGGCCCGGGTTGGTGCCCCAGGTAACGAAGGGTTCCAGCTCGTCGGCATTGATGAAGACCTCTCGGTCAAAGGTAGCCCCCTCGTCGGTGGGCAGGGTCTTCCAGTATTCAACGGCAGCATCCCAATTCTCACCGGTCGGTGCGTGAGGGCGGCCCTTGACGTATTCAAAGGTGGTCTCGTCGGGAGCGACCATGCCTGCGCGAGCACCGGCTTCAATGGACATGTTGCAGATGGTCATGCGCCCCTCCATCGAGAGAGCACGAATAGCCGAGCCGCGGTATTCCAGCACGTAGCCCTGGCCACCGCCGGTACCGATTTCGGCGATAACAGCCAGGATGATGTCCTTGGCGGTGACACCGGGCTTGAGGGTGCCCTCAACATTGATGGCCATGGTCTTGAAGGGGGCCAGGGGCAGGGTCTGGGTAGCCATCACGTGCTCCACCTCAGAGGTACCGATGCCGAAGGCAAGAGCACCAAAGGCACCGTGGGTTGAGGTGTGGGAGTCACCGCAGACCACGGTCATGCCGGGCATGGTCAGACCCAGCTGGGGGCCCACCACGTGCACGATGCCCTGCTCTTTATCGCCCAGGGAGTGAATACGCACGCCGAATTCTTCAGCATTGCGACGCAGGGTTTCGATCTGGGTGCGGGAAGTCAAGTCAGCGATGGTGGAGAAGATGTTCTCGGTGGGAGTGTTGTGGTCCTCGGTTGCGATGGTGAGGTCTAGGCGACGCAGGGAGCGCCCTTCAAGGCGCAGGCCCTCGAATGCCTGAGGTGAGGTCACTTCGTGGACCAGGTGCAGGTCGATGTAGAGCAGGTCGGGCTTGCCATCTTCGCCGGGCACTACGGTGTGCGCGTCCCAAACCTTCTCTGCCAAGGTTCGCGGGGTATGGTCGGTAATACCAGCCATGTCGTCCTCCAAAAAAATTTTCTCGTGATGCTTTAACAAGTGTGACGCGCTAAAGAAAATCTTTCCAATAAATGAACTTGCATATCAGCATATGAGAAGTCATCATAGGTTATACGGACACAATCCTTTTAGTTCTCAATCTTTCACACTCGGAAGGCCCCACCTCACCATTCACCTGGGCCGCAGAGCGGCCCACGACCACAGGCGAAAGTTACCACCATGCAAGATAACCGCAGCTCAGGCGTCGGCGTCCTCGACAAAGCCGCCCATATTCTTGACTGTCTCGAAGCAGGCCCCGCCACCCTGTCCCAGCTCGTTGAAGCCACCGGGCTTGCCCGCCCCACGGCCCATCGACTAGCTGTTGCCCTCACCCACCACCGCCTGGTAGCCCGCGACGTTCAGGGCCGCTTCATGCTCGGCCCCCGCCTGGGCGAGCTATCCAGCGCCGCCGGTGAAGACCGCCTGATTGCAGCCGCAGGCCCCGTGCTCAACAACCTGCGTAATGTCACAGGTGAATCCTCCCAGGTCTTCCGTCGCCAGGGTGACTGGCGAGTCTGCGTGGCCTCCGCCGAGCGTCCTATCGGCCTGCGCGACACCATCCCGGTCGGCACCCAGCTTTCCATGAAGGCAGGCTCAGCCGCCCAGATTCTTACTGCTTGGGAAGACCACGCCCGCCTGGTCGAAGGCCTGCACAACGCCCGTTTCTCAGCCACCATGCTGGCAGCTGTCCGCCGCCGCGGCTGGGCCCAGTCCGTCGGTGAGCGCGAACGCGGTACCGCATCCGTTTCAGCACCGGTGCGCTCCCCCTCTGGCAAGGTCATTGCGGCGGTTTCTATCTCGGGCCCCATCGAACGTCTGACCCGTCAGCCCGGCCGCCTGCACGCCGAAGTAGTGTGCGAGGCTGCTGCTGCACTGACTGAGGCGCTGCGTAGCTAAAACCTTCTTCAGCAGGGGTTTCACAGGCCTCTTACTAAGATGCTGAAACGCAGAAACTCCCCGCTCACCGGTTTCGGTGGGCGGGGAGTTTTTGTTTTATCGCGCCTCGTGCAGAGCCTGACGGTAGCCCTGGAGGCGGGCTAGTTCGTCCTGCACGGGGGCGGTGACGCAGCGGGCTGCCACATCTGCCAGGTTTGTTTCGAGCTGGCGGCGGATGTTCTTGGCGTAGATGCGGTGCCCCACTGCTGCTAGCCCTCGGCCCAGGGCAGCTGTCAGAATGCCCAACAACATGCCGGTGGCCACGAGCAGGGTGGGCACGGGCAGGGGGAAACCCTCGATGGTGGGCGGGTCGGGCAGCATAATCTGGAAGTAGCCTGCCACTGCCAGACCGGTGAGCCAGAGCAGGCCCACAAGAGCCGTTGCTAGCCCGACCCATTGCAGAATGTTGAGCAGGTGCCACCACCAGCGCTTCTTCTGGGCGTCGTAGTGCACGGTGGCTGCGGCCCGCTCGATTTCACCGGGGAGCTGACCCTCGAAGGTTCGGGCTGCTGCCCTGATGGAGTGGCTCCAGGGCTCTTCAACGCCGTCTGAGACGCTCGTGGCAAAGGTGCGCAGGGAGGTTGAGAGGGCCGCTTTCTGGGGGACTCCCAGCGGCGGCAGGGAGGACTTAGAGAGAGGTGCCCCGTCGTGGTCCTTGTGCAGGCCCAGGCGCTTGAGGGGGTCGCGTTTGATTTTGAGTAGCCAGCGGGTTGCAATCCAGCCGGTGGACGAGGCCGCGTGCAGCTTGTAGGAATCCGCTGCGGCCTTGACCAGGGCTTCTGCACCCGAGGCGGTATAGAAGTCGTCCTCGAGCCGGGTGGTTGCGGCGGCGGTGATGCCGGCGGGTTCTCCCCCGCCGTCCTGGGCAGCAAGGTCTGAGCGGACACCCGCCAAATCGGCTTCGAGACGGGCAACCGCGGCGCTCTTGGCGACGGTGACCTGACCGAGAATCTCGCGGAGGCGGGGTATCTGGTAGCCGGTGCGGGCTGAGACGCCCAGAGGGTCCGCAAGCAGGGTGGGGCTCAGCCCGTCCTGAGCCAGCAGGAGCTTGAGGGAGTCAAGTACAGCCGGGACCTCGGCCTCATCGAGCCTATCTACCTGGTTGAGCACGGCCAGGGTTACTGCTCCGTGGGCCGCCAGGGGCTGGATGAAGTCCTGGTGAATGACAGCGTCGGCGTACTTTTGCGGGTCCATGACCCAGACCAGCACATCCACACACTCGGCCATTTTTTCAACGATAGCCCGGTTAGAGGCTTCTACCGAGTCGAAGTCGGGTAGGTCGAGTAGGATGAGCCCGCCACTGGCCTGTTCGGTCTTGCCGGCTCCTACCGAGCGGCGAATCTTGTTCCACATGCCCACGGTCACCGGTACGTCGGCTCGGTTGAGGGCTTCTGCGGCCTGGGCGGGGTCTTCGTCCATGTAGGTACGGTTGGTGACGCCCAGCCAGTCCAACAGGGGTTCTTCCCCTTCCTTACCCCAGATGGCGGCCTGGGCGGTGGAGGTGGTGGGGCGGCGGGCCGCGCTCTTGGCGATGTCTTTACCGACTACCGCGTTGAAGAGGGTGGACTTGCCCGAGCCGGTGGCACCGAAAAAGCCGATGACGGTGTGCTCGGCAGACAGTTCCCGGCGGGCTGCTGCCCGGCCCAGGGTTGCTCGGGCAGTTTCGAGGGTTTCGGGGGTTACTCGCCCCTCGCCCAGGTCAAGTGCCTCGGTGAGGGCATCCAGGCGGGTGGCCAGAGCGGTGGTGGCGAAAGCTGTATCTGTGGTGGTCACGGTGGTACTCTCGCTTACTTGGTCTCGTCAGTGGGTGCGGGTTTGGCTGCGATGGAGGCGGACGCCAGCTGCTCCCCCGCGCGGGCCAGGATCTGGGCCGCTTCGGTCAGGTCGGCAGCTGAGGGGGTTTCGGGATCGGTGCTGCCGCTTGCCTCGTCCAGGCGCTGGGTAAAGCGTTCCTGCTGGCTGGCAAGGAGCTCTCGCATACGCTCTTCGAGGCGGGTGCGAGCTCCGGCTGCCATGCGGCGTACGGCGTCCTCACCGAAAATTGCTTCGAGCAGTTTCTGGCCCACCACACCTGAGCCGCCGGCGATGCCCACTTCTAGGCCGGTGAGGCCGCCGGTCATGGAGAAGACCGCAACCATCAGAATCACGGCGGTGACGTTCACGCCCAGCGACATGAAACGGGCCCGCTGGCGCTTACCGGCGCCTTCGGCGGCGATGATATCCATGACGTCCTGCTGCCAGGCTCGAATTGACTCGGCGACCTCTTCGGAGAAGTTCTCGCCCAGGGCTGCCAGGTCATCCCCAGCCAACAGGGCACGCCCGGCTCGGTCTTCGAGCCAATGGCGCTGGGCGGTCTCAGCGGCAGCTGCGGCTTCTTCCATGATGACCGAGTGCAGACCCACTTCAAGGGCCTGTTCTACCTCTACGGCACGGGTGGGCGGAGTGCCCCTGAAGAACCCGGCGACGCGATCGCGTACCTTACCGATAGTGGTTTCTACCTGGCGGAAGAATTCGCCGGTACCCACAAAGTCCTGCCAGCGGGTCAGCACCTCGCCGCGGAGCATCTGCCCGTCCTGGGTGGCCTCGTTCAGGTTGGCCAGGGCTCGCTCAAAAGCCAAGGTGACGTCCGCGCGCAGGCGGGCTTCGGCGTCCTGCTGTTCTCCGGCAGCCTGGGCGAGAATAGCTGCCTGCTGCCCTACCGCCCGCACCGCACCTTCTAGGGTGCGGCGGGCGATATCGGAGCGGGCGTCCACGTCAGCGCCCAGGGAGCGCAGCCAGAAAATCAGGGGGGTGAGGGCGACGGAGGGCAGCAGCCCGCGTTCGTCGCGTTCCTGTTCGGTCACAGAGTGAATCAGGGCGGGAGTGATGCCAGCTTCGGTCAGCATGCGGGTGAGGTCGGCTTCAATTTCGTCCTCGGCGCCCTCGGGCACGCGGTTGAGCACCACGGCGATGGTGATATCGCGGGCAGCTGCCTGGCGCAGAATCTCCCAGGGCACGGCGTCGGCGTAGCGGTTGGCGGTGGTCACAAAAAGCCAGAGGTCGGCAGCACGCAAGAGCTGCTGGGCCAGGCGGCGGTTCTCGTCTGAGACCGAGTCAAAGTCGGGGGCGTCGATCAGGGCGATTCCGGCAGGCAAGGAGTCGACGGGTACGGTGACCAGTTCATCCTGGCCCTTGTGGGGGTTAGCACCGGGTAGGGTTTCGCCGGGGGCTACCGGAACTCGCACCAGGTGGGGCAGCATGCGCTCGGGGGTGAAGGCATCAGCGTCTTCGGGGCGGTGCAGAAGGACGGGCTGGCGGGTGGTGGGTCGGATCGCGCCGGAGCGGGTGACGGGCTCCCCCATTAGGGTGTTGACCAGGGTGGACTTACCAGCACCGGTGGAGCCACCCACCACGACGGTCAGCGGGGCGTCGAGGGTAGCCAGCTTAGGCAGGATGTAGTCATCGAGCTGGGTGACGGCGGTACGCGCCTCCTTGCGCGCTGCGTCGGCTGAGCCGGTGACCAGGGGGAAGGACGCCGCAGCGAGGGTATTGCGGGCATCGCGAACTGCGGTGAGAGCGGGAGTGATTGATTCGTTGTGCACGTACCCTATTCTCGCATGTTTAGCGAAAGACGCGGGGCTTGGCAGCCAATGACTCTGTGGGCAAAAGAAAAGCTCCACATCCTACTGGATGTGGAGCTTTTAGCCTGTGACCCCAACCGGATTTGAACCGGTGTTGCCGCCGTGAGAGGGCGGAGTACTAGGCCGCTATACGATGGGGCCGAAACTCTTTCGAGCTGCTGCCGTTTCCGGCAACAGATAAAACTATACACACACCGTTTACCTGCGCACAAGCTGGAAGGGTGTAATCTGCGCCATTTCTAAGAACACAGGCGCACGGGGCAAATGTGGCGCCTACCGCCATATGTGGCAATGGCGCTGCCACATTTGGCGACCATCGCAACATGTTGCATTCAGACACACGAAAAAATCCCCCGCTTCGAATGAAGCGAGGGATTTTAGCCTGTGACCCCAACCGGATTTGAACCGGTGTTGCCGCCGTGAGAGGGCGGAGTACTAGGCCGCTATACGATGGGGCCGCAACATCTTGAAACAAGATGTTCGCTGGGATACCAGGACTCGAACCTAGAATGACGGTACCAGAAACCGTAGTGTTGCCAATTACACCATATCCCATTATTATTTGCTCCGGCTTGTTTTCCTTTCGGAACTCATCGCCGCAACGAGTAATAACTCTATACGAGCTTTTGAGAGCGTGCAACTTGAAATCTGTAGAGCTGGCTCACATTCAAGTAGTTCACCCCGCGTTTACCCTTATTTCTAGCGGTTTTTGGTCCCAAAATTTTTGTAAAAATTCCTGAAAAAGCCGCTGCGGGCGTCCTACTTCCCCATTTTTCTCCCCTCCCAGGTCTTATAAAAAACACCGCCCCGCTCCCCCACTAGGTGGGGTCACGGGGCGGTGCGTGAGCTAAACCTTGAAATTTTTTTTAGGCCAGCGAAGCGCGGAGCTTCTTCAAGCGAGCAAGAGAGGAATCCTTGCCCAGAATCTCCATAGACTCGAAGAGCGGCGGTGAGATGCGCTGGCCGCTCATGGCGGTGCGCACCGGGCCAAAGGCCAGGCGGGGCTTGATCTCAAGACCATCAACGATAGCTTCGCGCAGGGCAGCTTCGATGGTGGCAGCGGTGAAATCGGTCAGGCCCTCAACGGCGGTGATAGCCGCATCGAGAACTGCCGGTGCTGACTCCTTGAGCTGCTTGGCGGCGTCCTCAGCAACCTCGATGTTCTCGTCGGCGGTGAAGAGGAAGCCCAGCAGGCCGGGGGCCTCGCCCAGAAGCTGCATGCGCTCCTGCACCAGGGGGGCCGCCTCGGTCAGAATAGCCTGCTCGCGCTCAGTCAGGTTCTCGAAGCTCTCAGCAGAAACCAGCTGCGCCTTGTGCAGGAAGGGAACCAGGCGGTTGCGGAAGTCCTCTGCCTCCAGCAGACGAATGTGGGTGCCGTTGATGGCCTCTGCCTTCTTCAGGTCGAAGCGGGCGGGGTTAGCCAGTACGTCCTTGATGTCGAAGGCGGCAACCATCTGATCCATGGTGAAGATGTCTTCGTCGTGGGAGAGGGACCAGCCTAGCAGGGAGAGGTAGTTGAGCAGGCCTTCCTTGATGAAACCGGCATCCAGCAGGTTGTAGAGGCTGGACTCGGGGTCGCGCTTGGAAAGCTTCTTGTTGCCCTGGCCCATGACGTAGGGCAGGTGGCCGAATTCGGGGATGAAGCTGGTGACGCCAACCTCAACCAGGGCCCGGTAGAGGGCAATCTGGCGGGGGGTTGATGACAGCAGGTCCTCGCCACGCAGCACGTGGGTGATGCCCATGAGGGCGTCGTCAACGGGGTTGACCAGGGTGTAGAGGGGCTTGCCGTTGGCGCGGACGACCACGAAGTCGGGTACGGAACCGGCCTTGAAGGTGATGTCACCGCGCACCAGGTCGTGGAAGGTGATGTCCTCATCGGGCATGCGCAGGCGCAGCACGGGGGTACGGCCCTCGGCGCGGTAGGCGGCCTTCTGTTCTTCGGTCAGGTCGCGGTCGAAGTTGTCGTAGCCCAGCTTGGGGTCTTCGCCCTTAGCCTTGTGGCGCTCTTCAACCTCTTCGGGGGTTGAGAAGTCTTCGTAGATGAAGCCGCCGGCCTTGAGCTTTTCTACCACGTCAGCGTAGATGTCCATACGCTCTGACTGGCGGTAGGGGGCGTGGGGGCCGCCGATGCCGACGCCCTCGTCCCAGTTGATGCCCAGCCACTGCAGGGATTCGAGCACCTGGTTGAAGGATTCTTCGGAGTCGCGGGCGGCGTCGGTGTCTTCGATGCGGAAGACCATGGTGCCGCCGGTGTGCTTGGCGTAGGCCCAGTTGAAGAGGGCGGTTCGCACCATACCCACGTGCGGGGTTCCGGTGGGTGAGGGGCAGAAGCGGACGCGGGTCTCGCTGGGGTCGTTGAGTTTCAGAGCGTAATCACTCATGGATGCGGGCACATCCCTTTCTAGTTGAAAGCTGTTCGTAGGTTCTAGTTTACTCGGCGCGGACGGTGTTGATGAGGGAGCCGATACCCTCAACCTCAATCTCGACCTCGTTACCTGCGCTCAGGCGTCCTACCCCTGCGGGGGTGCCGGTGAGAATCACGTCGCCGGGCAGCAGGGTGAAGTATTCGCTGGCGGCGGCGACGAGTTCGGCAACGGAGAAGACCATGTCGGCGGTGGTGCCGTCCTGTTTGAGGTCGCCGTCAACCCAGGTTTGGATGGTGAGGTCGTCGGTGTCCAGGTCGGTTTCGATCCAGGGGCCGAGGGGGCAGGCGCCGTCGAAGCCCTTGGCACGGGCCCACTGGATGTCGGTTTTTTGGGCGTCGCGGGCGGTCAGGTCGTTGGCGACGGTGAAGCCGTAGATGACTTCGGGCACGCGGTCCAGGGGTACGGACTTGGCGATGCGGCCGATGACGACGGCGAGCTCACCTTCGAAGGAGACGTTATCTGACCATTCGGGCAGGGCGATGGGGTCGCCGGGGCCGATGACGCTGGTATTGGGCTTGAAGAAGAACTGGGGGGTGGTGGGGGTTTCGTTGCCCAGTTCGGACGCGTGGTCGCGCCAGTTGCGGGCCACACCAATGACCTTGGAGCGGGGAATAATGGGGGCAAGCAGGCGGACGTCGGCGATGGGGTATCGCTTGTCGGTGGGGTTAATGCCGGTGTAGAAGGGGTCGCCGGAGAGGACGGTGATGGTCTCTTCGCCGGGCTCACCTTCAACCAGGCCAAAGTGCAGGGTATCGTCTACGGTAAATCGGGCAATGCGCATGGTTCTAGACTACCGGACTTGAGCACCAGGTTACTCGCTTTTCAGTAGGGACCAGATTTCTCTCAAATTCCTTCATCTCAATACATACAACCGTCGCTTTTCTGGTCCATTCGCAAAAAGTGGCAGTACTGGCTGAATTTCAGAAGTCGTTGACAACGTCCACCCCGCTCCCCTACAGTAATCACCAGTTCTTGTTCCCTACGGAAGGCTCCCCAGTGGATTTTTCAGCGGCTCTCTAGACCATGCTGAAACCTCTCACCGCGGTTTTCAGCACCTCATCTCTTTGACGCTGAATGGATCGCACCCTCATGCCTATTTCCGTATCTGAACCCCACCTTTCTTTTAACAGCCTCAGCCTCATCTGGCCCGACGGCACCCCCTGCTTTGAAAACCTCACCGGCGCTGTCAGTGCCCCGGTGACAGCACTCATCGGCGATAACGGCTCCGGCAAATCAACCCTGCTTAAGCTTCTAGCTGGCACCCTAGAACCAACGAGCGGTAGCATCAGCCAGCCCGGTACCGTCGCCTACCTGCCCCAGGATTTAGGGCTCACCCCGCAGACTACCATCGCCGACCTCTTCGCTATCACAGACATTCTCGACGCCCTCACCGCGTTAGAAGCCGGCGACTACTCTGAAGAGCTCTACGACCGGATCGGTGATAACTGGGATGCCGCCGAGCAAGCCCAGGCTACCCTGGCCGCGTCCGGTTTCTCCCCCGCCCTAGCCGCTACCGACGCCCGCGCCCTCATGCGGCGCACCGTCGGTACGCTCTCAGGTGGCGAGGCCGTCACCGCTGCCCTCACGGCACTGGTTGCCTCGCGCCCCGGCGTCCTGCTACTCGATGAGCCCACCAACAACCTCGACGCCGACGCCCGCGCCACCCTCTACCGGATCCTAGACAGTCTGTCTTGCCCCGTGCTCGTGGTCAGCCACGACCGCGACCTGCTCGAGCGGGTTGATGAAGTGCTGGAGCTCAGGCAGGGAACCTTGCGATCTTTCACCGGTAACTACAGCGCCTACCGGCAGGCCATCGACAGCGAGCAGGACGCCGCCGCCCGCCACCTGCGCGAGGCCAAGCAGGTTGAGCGGCAGGAAAAGCGGGAGCGTATCGAGGCAGAAACCAAGCTCGCCCGCGCGGCCCGGGCTGGGGCGAGCGCCAAGGCTAACCGTCGGGGCTCGCGTATGTCGATGGGGCTGGCAGCCTCCTCGGCCCAGCGGTCAGCGGCCAAGATTCGGCAGACCCACCAGGGCAGACTGGATTCTGCTACTGCCACCCGGCAGGCCCGGGAGCGGGATATCCGCGAGGACCAGGCCATCTACCTTGACCTACCCGGCACCCGGGTACCAGCAGGTAAACGGGTGCTGGAACTCACCCTGCGGCAGGGTACCGGTGCGGACGCCCACCCCCACCAGGGTGAGCAGGAGCAGGCAGACGACGGGGCGGCTGTTACTACTCCCCTGCCTGAGCGGCTGATTGTCCGGGGCCCTGAGCGTCTGCGGCTAGCTGGGGCTAACGGGTCGGGTAAGAGCACTCTGCTGAAGGCCATTATGGGTGATGGGCAGGCAGGCGACACCGCCCGCTACTCCTGCGACTACCGGGTAGAGAACACCGGCTACCTGCCCCAACGGCTGGCACTCCCCCAGGACCAGAGCATGCTGCAGCTGGTCATGGCAGCCAACCCGACGCTGACCGAACAGCAGGTCCGCGATGATTTAGCCCGGCTGCTCTTCCGCCGGGAACGGGTGCACCTGCCCGTGGGGGTTCTCTCCGGTGGCGAGCGCTTCCGAGTGGCCCTGGCAACCGTCCTTTTGGCCAGCCCGGCGCCCCAGCTGCTGATTCTGGACGAGCCCACCAACAACCTCGATATGGCCTCGGTGGACTGGCTAATCCAGGCGCTAGCCTCTTATGAGGGTGCCCTGCTGGTGGTCAGCCACGACGAAGCCTTCTGCGTGCAACTGGGTCTGACGGGCGTCCTGACACTGCCCGCCCTGCACTAACCGGCAAGGGGCAGGCTAGACCAGCTTCACGTTCCAGCCCAGGCGGTCCTCGACCTTACCGGTCTGAATACCTACCAGCTCTTCGCGCAGGGCCATGGTGACCTCACCGCCGTCCGCGCCAGAAGCTGAGGGGATTTCAAAGTCAGCGGCCTTGAGCTTACCCACGGGGGTAATGACGGCAGCGGTACCGCAGGCAAAAATCTCGGTAATCTCACCAGAAGCTACGCCCTCGCGCCACTCGCTCAGGGTAATCTTGCGTTCCTCAACGGTGTGGCCGCGGTCCTGAGCCAGCTTGATGATGGACTTGCGGGTCACACCGCGCAGGATCGTGCCGGTCAGCTCGGGGGTGACGATGCGTCCGTCCTTGTAGACGAAGAAAACGTTCATGCCGCCCAGCTCTTCAATGGCGTCATCGCGGTTGGGGTCCTTGAAGATGACCTGCTTGCAGCCCTGGGCCTCACCCTCCAGCTGGGCGGCCAGAGAGGCCGCGTAGTTGCCGCCGCACTTGGCCTCGCCGGTGCCGCCCACGCCAGCGCGGGCGTAGGTGGTTGAAAGCCAGATATCGACGGGCTTGGGGGTGCCGAAGTAGTTACCGGCGGGGGACGCAATGATAAAGAAGGAAACCTCGTGCGCCGGGCGAATACCCAAGAAAGCCTCGGTAGCAATCATGAAGGGGCGCAGGTAGAGGGATTCGCCCTCACCGGAGGGAACCCAGTCAGCGTCGATAGTCACCAGCTGGCGGATTGCCTCAACGAAGAGCTCTTCGGGCAGGTTAGGCAGCACCAGGCGGTCAGCTGACTTGTTCAGACGAGAAGCGTTCTCTTCGGGGCGGAAGGTGGTGATGGACCCGTCCGCCTGGCGGTAGGCCTTGATGCCCTCAAAGATTTCCTGGCCGTAGTGGAAGACGGACGCCGCTGGGTCCAGGCTCAGGGGGCCGTAGGGCAGAACCTGGGCGTTGGTCCATTCGCCGCCGTCGGTGTGGGTGCCGCGCCAGTCGATGCGCACCATGTGGTCGGTGAAGAAGTTGCCGAAGCCGGGGTTGGCGAGAATTTCGGCGCGGCGTTCGTCGCTGGCGGGGTTAGGGTTACGGTTGATGGTGAATTCGAGTGACATGCTCATCCTTCAAACGGTGTCGTGGGGTCTGTATTCTAGGGTAGCCCAGGGGCTTGTGCTCTGTTAGCTAGCTTACGCAAGACCCCACCGGTTTTCGGTGGGGTGCTGGCGTTTTAGTGGAGCTGGGCGAGGATTGCATCGCCTATTTCGTCGGTGGCGCGGGTTGCGCCGGGGTTGGCTGCGAGGTCTGCTTCTACTGCCTGTTCGATGCGGGCGGCACTGGTCTCGTGCCCCAGGTGGCGCAGGAGCATGGCAGCGGCCAGGACGGTGGCGGTCGGGTTGGCCTTGTTCTGCCCGGCGATGTCTGGGGCTGAGCCGTGCACGGGTTCGAACATGGAGGGGTAGGTGCCGTCGGCGTTGATGTTGCCGCAGGCTGCGTAGCCGATGCCGCCGGTGATGGCCCCTGCCTGGTCGGTGAGGATGTCGCCGAAGAGGTTATCGGTGACGATCACGTCGAAGCGGGCGGGGTCGGTGGTGAAGAAGATGGTGGCTGCGTCGATGTGCAGGTAGTCGGTGGTGACCTGGGGGTATTCTTCGGCGACCTTGTTGAAGATACGGGTGTAGAGGGCACCGGCGTTGACCAGCACGTTGGTCTTGTGAATCAGGGTCAGTTTTTTCTTCTCGCGGCTAGCTGCCAGTTCGAAGGCGTAGCGCACTAGGCGCTCGATGCCGTAGGCGGTGTTGACCGAGACTTCGGTGGCGATTTCGGCGTCGGTTCCGGCGCGGAGCACACCGCCGTTACCAGCGTAGGGGCCTTCGGTACCTTCACGTACGACCACAAAGTCAATATCGCCGGGGTTGCTCAGGGGTGATACAGCGCCGGGGAAGAGACGGGAGGGGCGTAGGTTGATGTAGTGATCAAAGGAGAAACGCAGGTTGAGCAGGATTTCTCGTTCGATCAGGCCGCTGGGCACGGCGGACGAGCGCGGGTCGGCACCGACGGCGCCGAAGAGGATGGCGTCGTGCTGGGCGAGTGCGGTCTTGGTCTCTTCGGTGAGGGTCTGACCGGTGGCGAGCCAGTGTTCTGCACCGAGGGGGTATTCGGTGGAGGTGACAGTGATGTTGTCGAGTTCGGCGGCGCGGGTGAGGACGCGGTGGGCTTGGGCTACTACTTCGGGGCCGATGCCGTCGCCGGGGATTACTGCCAGGTTGATGGAGCTGTTTTCAGTCATGGTTTAAGGCTAGTCCTGCGAGCGCAGCTTTGCCCATATTTTGACTGGTGGTTTCATATATTGATCTAGGGTGTGAGGTGGTCGGTAGCTGGTAGGGCCGCTACCGGCTTATTGCCTGTGGGGGCTACTTCTAGAGTGGTGAGCCTGCTGCCTGTTAGATGGGCGAGGACGAGCGCGTCCCCGTCCTGGGTGCCTACGGATAGGTAGGTGCGGGGCAGGTCCTGGTTGATGGGCTCGCCCGGGTAAAGCAGGTTGTAGGTGAGGCAGGTGCCGCAGTCGCAGGTCTGTTCAATCTGAGCTTCTTCAAGGGCAGCAATTGCTGCCTCACGTTCTGCTGTATTCGGTTCACGATCGCTTGGGGTGTGGGGCTTGGCCAGGCGCAATACCGTTGCAAAGAACTCTTTTTCTTGTTCCATAGCCACACTATAAAACAAAACGTTAGAAGAGCGTGTCATGACTACCTGTGCGGGTTAGAACGAGAAGAAGCTCTTCTCGTTCCACCTTGTAAATCAGCAGCCAGTCCCCTTCAATGTGTAGTTCTCGATAGCCCTTCCAGTTCCCCTTGAGTGCATGATCCTTGTATTTAGTGGAGAGCACGTCACGGTCTTCAGCTAAAAGCGCTTCAACAGCCGTGGCAAGCTTTTCGGGCTTGTAGTGCTTTCGAAAGAGTGCTTTGGCATCTCTTTTGAACTGGCTGGTTCGGTGAATTCTAGTCAGCATCGGTCAAATCAGCCATGAGAGCCTCAACCGATGTGAAGGTTTTCCCGTGCCGCTGCTCAGCTTCCTGACGGGCTCGTACATTGAGAGGGTTCTCGCGGTGGGGAGTAAAAGGCAGACCGTTATCAACGAGCGACTGCTTAAGGAACATATTCAGTGCAGTGCTAAGGTCGAGGCCGAGGTCGCTGTAGAGTTTTCGCACTTCTTCTTTGGTAGCGCTATCGGTGCGGAAGGAAATTGTTGCATCAGTCATGAGTGCTCCTGTTATTACAGTGTCATTACAGTTGCACCATACTCGCGTGAGTCTATCTTTTCAAGACTTATGCCGAGAAACTCACGCGTTCGAGCATCCCGGCAACAAGAAACCACATGCCTTGTCACCAGCCCCAGACTTTAATCGGGGCTCAACACGACATGTGGTTCACTAAGAGGTGAGTGAACGGTTAGACGTTCTTCTCAATCAGCTCCTTGACCGCCTCTACCTCGTTGGGCAGGTCGATGACGTGGCGGTCGGCGTCCATGATGCCGGCAAAACGCTCAGGAATAGCGGGCTCGGCGCCGGTAGCTTCAAGAATAGTTTCGGCGAACTTGACGGGCAGGGCGGTTTCCAGGCAGATGATGGGGGTATCAACCTTCTCTGCCCAGTCGCGAGCGACCTTGACACCGTCCGCAGTATGGGGGTCAAGTAGCACGCCCAGGCGCTCGTTGGCATCGCGGATGGTGGCGACGCGGTCGGCGTGGGTTGAGCGGCCCGAGGCAAAGCCGTAGCGCTCAGCAGCCTGAGCAAAGGCAGGGTCATCGGTCAGGGAGAAGCCGCCCTGGCGCACTTTAAGACCGAAGAGGTCGGCGGTACGCTCAGCGTCACGGCCTAGCAGGTCGTAGATGAAGCGCTCAAAGTTAGACGCACGGGAGATATCCATGGAGGGGCTGGACGTCTCGTAAGTATCAGCCGAAGAACGCACCCGGTAGTCGCCGGTGCGGAAGAATTCGTCGAGCACGTCGTTCTCGTTGGTGGCAACAATCAAACGGTCGATAGGTAGGCCCATCTGGCGGGCGATATGGCCGGCGCAGATATCACCAAAGTTACCGGTGGGCACGCAGAAGGAAACCTTCTGGTCGTTGCTTTCGGTGGCGCGAATCCAGGAAGAAACGTAGTAGACGATCTGAGCCATCAGGCGGGCCCAGTTAATGGAGTTCACCGCACCGATGCGCTTGTCAGCCTTAAAGGCGGCGTCAGCTGAGATGGCTTTGACGACGTCCTGACAGTCATCGAAGACGCCGTCGAGGGCGACGTTGAAGATGTTTTCGTCGTCCAGGCCGAACATCTGGGCCTGTTGGAAGGGGGTCATGCGCCCGGCGGGGGTGAGCATGAAGACCTTGATGCCGGGGCGGCCGCGCATGGCGTATTCGGCAGATGAACCGGTATCACCCGAGGTTGCCCCCACAATGTTGAGGGTTTCGCCGCGGCGGCCCAGCTCGTATTCGAAGAACTCACCCAGCAGCTGCATGGCCATGTCCTTAAAGGCGGCGGTGGGGCCCTCAGACAGGTGGCCGATCAGGATACCGGGTTCCAGTTCAGTTACAGGAACAATCTCTTCTGAGGCGAACTTGGGGTAGGAGTAAGCCCGGGCGGTCATAGCCTTGATGTCTTCAGCAGGAATATCGTCGATGAAAAGCTGCAGTACCTCAGCTGCGAGCGCCGCATAGCCTTCCTCAGTAAGCACAGCACGCCAGCGGGTCAGAGTGGCGTCGTCGAGGGTGGGGTAGGTTTCGGGCAGGTAGAGGCCGCCATCGGGGGCAAGACCGCCGAGCAGAATATCGGTGAACTTGGCGGAGGTGCTGGTGGTGTCGCGGGTTGAGATGTACTGCATGGGTATAAGCCTACCGAAACTGCCCCGCCGGTGGTGCTAGGCGCTCATACTGCGGTATGAATTTGGGGTGCGGACGCCCGCCACCGCCTTCCCGGGGCTGCGGCGGCTTTTAGACTTAGGAGGGTGGATACCCTACAGATAGAACTGGCTACTACCCAGCGCCGGAAGAAGCTGGTCAATGCGCTTGCTGTTGCCCTGGGGCAAATACTGACCCTGGTGTTAACACTTGCCTTTGGTCTTGCCATGGTGGAGGGCACCTGGGCGCTGATTTACATAGTGGCCTGGCTGGTTGCTACGTCGAGTCTCTATTTCAGGTATTCCCGGCCGATTCTGGTCGTGGTTCTGGTCGTGGTATCGCTTCTCATCACCATACCCGCCCAGTACCCGGCGGTAGGTTCCTGGTGGGCTGCCCCGGTGATGGTCTACCACCTGGTGCGTTATTTTTCGAGACCTGTTCGTATTGGCACCTTTATTGCGGCTCTGTTGGCCTCAGCCATTGGTGGCTTTGTTTTCGCCCGCGCTTTTTTGGTCTATAACCCCACCGCTCTCGAGTTCAACATTACGGCGTTGACTGCCGCTTTTATCTGCGCGGCTATCGTGACTATCGCCTGGTTCTTTGGCGACTCCCGGCGCCTGCGCGAGAACCGCCACCGGGCCCTGATTGAGCGCAACCGCCAGCTAGAACACGAGCGCGAGCAGGAGCGGGCCCTTGCCGCCCTCGATGAGCGGGCCCGCATTGCCCGAGAAATGCACGACATCGTGGCTCATTCGCTGTCTGTCATCATTGCCCAGGCGGACGGCGCCCGCTACGCTGCCGCCGCCCAGCAGGCTGGGAGCGGGGCGGGGGCGTCCGCGCAGAATGAGCCCGTGGAGCTCGCCGCCCTGGGTACAATTTCTGAGGCGGCCCGGTCGTCCCTACAACAGATGCGCACCCTGCTGGGGGTCCTGCGCACCGATGAGGGCACTACCGTTGAGCCCCTCCCGGCCCTGCACAACGTCCCCCAGCTCATTGAGCAAACCCAGAAACTGGGCATACCGGTGCGCTTTAGCGCGGTATCGGGGGTTGAAGAGAAACTACCGCAGGGTGCCGACCTGACCATCTACCGTATTGTGCAAGAAGCTCTGACCAACGTGGCCAAGCACTGCCCGGGCACTCCCCTGGTGACCGTCGCTATTAGCGAGGGTAAGCAGACCCTGGATATCGGCATCACCAACCAGCCCCAGGCCGAGCCCACCGAGCCCCTGCCTGGTGCCCGCCGGGGGCTGCTGGGCATGCGCGAGCGAGTTGATATGTACAACGGCACCCTGCACTACGGCCGCCTAGCCGATGGTTCTTTTAGGGTTTTTGCCCAGATTCCCTTCGTGCCCTAAACCCGTTTGAATAAGAACCAGCCACCTAATAATAATCAGGAGCGATAGAGTAAAACCGTGATTAGAGTTCTTCTTGTAGATGACCAGCAGTTGGTGCGTTCTGGCCTGGCTATGCTGATTGGGTCGCAGGTCGATATGCAGGTGGTGGCCCAGGCCGGGGACGGCCAGCAGGCAATCGAGCTGGTCACCGAGCTGCAAGCTGCGGGGCTGGGGCCTGATGTAGTGCTCATGGACGTGCGCATGCCGGTGCTCGATGGTATCGAAGCCACCGGCGCTATCATCGCCGCCCACCCGGAGGTCAAGGTAGTCATGCTGACCACCTTCGATATCGACGACTATGTGTACGCCGCGGTGCAACGCGGGGCCAGCGGCTTCCTGCTCAAGGACGCCCCACCCGAGCAGCTTCTCGGGGCGATTCGGACGGTGCAGCGCGGGGACGCCGTCATCGCCCCCAGCGCCACCAAGCGGCTGCTCGAACAGATGATTCCCCATCTGGCAGGTGGCGCGCCCCAGCAGCCGCCCCAAAAGCACGCCGACAAAATTGCCAGCCTGACCAACCGCGAGCGCGAGCTCTTCTTGCTCATTGCCCAGGGCCTGTCGAACGGTGAGATGGCCCAGCAGCTCTTTGTGTCTGAGGCGACCGTTAAAACCCACGTCTCGCATATTCTGGCTAAGCTTGAGGCCCGCGACCGTGTGCAGGCAGTGATTATTGCCTACGAGGCGGGGCTGGTCTAACCTTCGACACTTATATGTTCTAGGGTCGGCACCGAGCGTGAGTCTGCGGAACCTATTTTCATACCTAGGTATGAGGCCCGCCCCTTTCGCTTCACTCCCTAGTGCGATGTGCCCTGCCCCACTGCCTTGTCATACTGGGCATATGAGCACCTCACACACTATTCCTATCGCTGTTTCTGCCCGGAATCTTTCTAAAACCTACACGGGTGAGTCCCCCGTGCACGCCCTGCGCAACATTTCCATTGATTTTGAGCGGGGCAAGTTCACGGCCATCATGGGCCCCTCTGGCTCCGGCAAGTCGACCCTGCTGCACACCCTGGCAACCCTTGATGCCCCCGACCCCGGGGAGCAGACGTCCGTACAGGTCAAGGGCGTAGAGCTGACGGGGCTCAAGGACGCCGCCCTAGCTGAGTTCCGGGCCCGTAATATCGGCTTTATTTTTCAGACCTTCAACCTGATACCCACGCTCACAGCGGCCCAGAATATGGAGCTGCCCCTGGGGCTGGCTAAGATGGCGGTTGATACCATCTGGCGCGACGAGCTAATACGCACCCTGGGCCTTGAGGACCGCCTCAAGCACCTGCCCTCCCAGCTCTCCGGTGGGCAGCAGCAACGGGTGGCAATCGCCCGGGCCCTGCTCCCGCGCCCGGCCGTCATTTTTGCGGACGAACCCACCGGCGCCCTCGACTCGGCGACCAGTACCGAGGTGCTGGGGCTTCTCCAGCAGGCCAGCCGGGAACAGGGGCAGACCATTCTGATGGTGACCCATGATCCGCTCGCGGCCTCCTATGCTGACCGGGTGCTCTTGCTCAAGGACGGCCAGCTAGCCGGTGGGCTCGAAGCCCCCACCCAGACCAGCGTGCTCTCAGCTCTCGCAAGGTTGGGTGACTAGCATGGCAACCACCCTAAGCACCGTTGCCTTTTCTAACCTGGGCAAGCACCGCCTACGTTTTGCTCTGACCTCCATCGGCATCGCGATTTCAGCCTTCTTTCTCACGTCCGTACTGCTGATTAATACCTCCTTCTATGACGAGGTGCGGCAGGAAGCAGGCCAGAAGTACTCCACCGCCGATGCCGTTGTCGAAACTACCGATAGGTTCTCCGAAGGGGACATCACTAACTACCATCTCAGCCAAGAGCAAGCCGACCGAATAGCAAACCTACCCATGATCGAGTCGACCTGGACGCTGGTCGCTACCTACTCCGTTATTTACCTGCCGGCTCAGGGTGAAAGTGAAGGTGGCACCTACAGCATCATCCAAGCCGATATGCCAGCCGAGACCTTCTTCCCCTACTCCCTGACAGAGGGCAGCCTGCCGACGTCCGACCATCAGATAGTGATTACCGACCGGGCAGCCGAAGCTCTCTCTATAGGGGTGGGCGGGACGGTCGTCCTCGATGATCTTTCTACCATAACCGAGCAGACCGACCTGATGGAGTCTCTTCCCCAGGCGGTCTACACCGTCACCGGTATCTACGAACACCCCGCAGGCTACAGAGCAGGACCAGATATGGTCTTTACACCGGGTACCGGAGTAAAAACCTACGTCGAACGCAGTCGGACCTATTGGGACAGTAGCGACGGCATCTACGAACAGGTTCTTCTGAAGCTCAAAGACCCTGCCTCTACGTCCTTAGCAGAGCTCAAGCAGGCTCTTGCCAACTCCCCCGGCCTTACAGTCTCATCAGTTGAGGAACAAATCAGAAACGATGTCGGCAAGGAAGTGGGCAGCTACACCGCCCTGCTCTCTATTCTCTTCGGCTTTGGGGCCCTCTCGCTTCTCATGAGTTCCTTCATCATCGCCAGCACCTACAAGGTGCATGCAGCAGCCCGCTCCCGTGAGCTAGCCCTGCTCCGCACCCTGGGCGCTACCCGCCTAGCGGTGGTGCGTATGCTCCTGGTTGAGGCAGCTGCCCTCGGTGCGCTCTCCTCTCTCGCCGGTATCATCACCGCCTACCTTGCCGCTCTAGTGTTCAACGAAAGTGGCCGCATCACCTTTAACCCGCTAGCGGGTGCTCTCGCTATGCTGGTCTGCACGTTCGTTACCCTCGCCGCCGTGCTCAAGCCGGTCTGGGCAACCCGAGCTATACCACCGGTAGCGGCGCTCAACGGCTACCAGGATTTTTCGAACTCTCCCCGCACCAGGCACACCTGGGCTTATATCGGCTTCTGCCTTATTCTCACCCTGACTACGGTAGCCTGCGCCCTAGCCGGGCTTCAGGAGAGCCATGCGGGACTAATTATGCTGGCTACGGTTTTGGCCGCCCTTACCTTTGTGGTGGCAGCTCCCCTGCTCGTCGCGCCGGGCATCGCCCTACTCCGGGGCTTTGCTCGGCCCTACTCCACCGCGGCCCTGGCCCACAGCAATATCGCTCAGTCACGGGCGTCCGCCTCCGTGACCGTCCGTATGGTCTTCATCTGCGCGGCCTTCATCAGTGCAGCCCTCACCGGTTATTCCACCATGCAGCAGAGCTTCATGGCAGAACTAGACCGCAACTACCCCTACGACGTTGAAGCGGTACTTGCAGAACCGGATGTTGCCCGGCTACAGGAGATAGAGCGCCAGGTTTCCCAACTCGACGGTGTGGACGCCGCCCTTGTGGCCCTGCCCCAGGGTAGTGTGGTGACCTCGTCCGATAGCTGGTTCAGCACAACGGTCTACTCCGTAGACCCCGAAACCCTCACCCGCCTACACGGTGAACAAACCGGCCAGAAGCTGACAGAGCAGACGGTGCTGCTGAGCCAGGCCTATGCAGACTCCTTCGGGGTACAGGAGGGCCAGCAGCTCTACATCGAAGGAACCCGTGACGCTATAGAACTCACCGTCAGCATCACCCCCGATACGCTGCGCGGCTTCCTCATCACCACGCAGAACGGCAACCTCATCAGCGGCACAGGCCTGGTAGACCCCACCGGAGAGAACACCGAGGCAGGCCTGCTCCTAGTCGATTTTGCCCCCGGCATCAGCTGGAGCGACCGCTTCTCGGTGCTCAACCCCATCGCCGAAATCACCGGCCTCGATGCGGGTGAACTTTCGGGCGTAGCCACCGAAAAAGCCAGCGTGCAGGATAATATGCGCTTAGTTCTCTGGGCTGTTCTGGGTCTTCTATCGGCCTCACTGTTGGTCTCGCTCGTGGGACTTGCCAACACCCAGTTACTGAGCACCCAGCAGCGGCGCAGGTCCTACGCCCTACTTCGCATCAATGGCCTCTCCAGCCGTCGATTGCAGGCTGCCGTCAGCTACGAAACCCTGCTACTAGCTGTCTTCGCCCTCATCTGGGGTGCAGGAGCCGGCCTTATCACCGCTCTGCTCATGCTCCAGGTTTTTGCTGTCAACAATTTCAACCTGGTCTACAGCGTGCAGGCCTGGCACTACCTAGCGGTTATCGTAGGCGGCCTTGCCCTGGCCTGGGCCACGGTCTTTTTCCCGGCCAGGTCAGCCTCCCGCATACCGCCGGTTGCCGCCCTGCAGGAGGTGAACTAGCAGGGCGGGGGCGGGCATCTGTCCCCTTCAGAAAAAGGACGCCTACCCCTACCCTTAGCTGGCAGAGGGGCTAGCGGTGGGGGTAGGTACCGTCACTGGTGAGGTGTTCTTGGGGTCGGTCTTATCAGCAGCGACCCGCTCCCCAGCTGTGGCGTGGGTAGCCTCAAGCTCTTCAGAGAACTGCTCAAGACGCTGGTAGACAGCCTCATAGTAAGAGTTCTTCAGGTCGGTGATCGACGAGTCAAACGAAATGCTCTCACGGCAGGAAATATCGGCCTGTAGCATCTTCTCAGCGCTATCGGCACCCAGCAGGCTAGCGCTATAGGCTGCCTGGTCGGTGCTCGAGGCCTGGCCAAACCCCGCGTCCTTCATGCAGGTAGCCCACGACTCCTGCAAGGCCAGGTAGTTCTCATCGGCCCGCAGGCTGGTCTCAATAGCCTGGGCGAACTCGGGGGCCAGCAGGGCCGCCTTCACACCGCTTTCTACAGAGCCGTAGATGTACTCGTAGCTCTGGGCCATACAGCCAGCCGAGTTCAGCTCGCCGCTGGAGTACTCCATGAAGGTCACGGTGAAGGTTTCGCCGTCCTTACCCAGGTAGGCATCCAGCCCCGCCTCGTCAAAGCTAGCGGTCGCCCGGCCCTCAGCGGCAGGCAGCTGGCCGTAACCGGAGGTCTTCAGCTCCTCGGTGGTGCGGCCCGTGTAGACGGCTGAACCCAGGGTCACCCCGACCTCAGGCTCCTTGTAGCTGCCGCCGGCCTCAGCCACACAGCGCTCCACAAAAGCCCGGCGGGCAGACTCAGCTTCAGCAGGCGGGAAAATCCAGGACTGCAGGGCATCAAGATGCTCGGTCTTAGCGGTCTCAGCAGTCAGCTCATCAAAGTTCTGAGGCTGCGAAGAACACCCGGCCAGCCCTAAAGCTGTGAAACAACCAAGCACAGCGAGCCCTTTTACACAGCGGTTCGTAAGTAATGACACGGCGTCCTCCCTAGATAATCAGCCTCAATTCTAACTACTATGAAGAAGCAGCATCACCACAATCATCGAATGAATCCACGACGACCTCGTCACAGAAAGCAGACTACAAACGCCATGACCTCCCTTGACCAGCAAGGACTTCAGACCAGCCGCCGTGGCCTCATGCGCTTTGCAGCGATCACAGGTGTGGCCGGTGTTGCCACCGCCGCCGGCGGAGCCGTCCTCAGCAGCTCAGCACACGCTACCGATGCCACCGCCCCAGCCTTCCCAGCTGACCTCACCTACCCCGCAGTAACCGGCCCCTCCCTAGCCCTGTGGGGTAGCTCTTCCTTTGAGGGTGCCCAGGCCAACCAGGGTGTGCCTGCGGGCTTCAATGCGACCCTTGATGCCCTGCTATCGGGCTACCTTTCAGTTCCCGTCCTCAAATTTGGGCGTGGCGGCGAGACCTCTTCTATGATTGCGGCCCGCCGAGGGGTGGCCAAGAATATCTATAAGCTTTCCTTCCCTCACGACCGTATTCCTGCCAGCGGGTCTGTAGAGGTCACCCTGTCAGAGCCCAGTCTTGCCTGGGGCTCTTCAGCCTACCTTCCTGGCTATGTGGGTGCGGTAGCGGGCGTCCTACGGGCAGGGGGCACAGAGGGTAGCTACATCTTCACCAGGATCACCCCGGGTGAGGAAATCTACGCCCCGGCCCAGAGCCCGGCTGCCTGGTTCCACTCCTACCAAGAGATGATCAGCCGTTCTTCCTACCATGTGCTCCAGATCGGCCGGAACAACATGAACGACCTGGCCCAGATCCAAAAGGATACCGAGAACTGCTATGCCCTGGCTCCGGAGCATACCCTTGTTATGGGCCACTTTGCCTCCCGGGACGACGGTGCCGACTCTGAACGTATTAAGCAGGCCCGCGCCTATAATGCCTGGGCGGCTGAAACCTACGGTAACCGATTTATGAACCCCGAAACCTACCTGAGGGATACAACCCAGGAGTCCTGGCTGCGCTACGGGGCGCTTTCAGGTTCAGGAGTCTGGTCTTCAGATAAAGACCGTAAGGCCTACGAGGCCGGGCAGATTCCCCCGTCCCTGTACTCCTCCGACGGCCTGCACTTGAACGGCTGGGGTTACATTGCCCTGTCGCAGATGGTCTACTACAAGGTCACTGAGCTCGGCTGGTTCTAGCCTCTCGGATGTAAGCATAAGGACGCGGCCCCGCCGGTAGCGCGGAAGGCGGGGGCGC